>JACKIB010000005.1 GCA_020638695.1 Planctomycetota bacterium | reverse complement strand
GTTCGGCCCGCCCAGACCGATCTCGATCTGCCGCAGCGCGCGGTCGTTCATGTCCATCACCCGGCGGAAGGTGATCGACTCCGGATCGAGCTCCAGCGGGTTGTCGAGCAGCAGCGACGCATCCATCCGCGCCGCGAGCCAGTTGTTGGCAGAGGTGACCGCGTGGAAGTCGCCGGTCAGGTGCAGATTGAACTCCTCGCTCGGTACGACCTGCGAGTAGCCGCCACCCGCCGCACCACCCTTGATGCCGAACACCGGCCCCATCGAGGGCTGCCGGATCACGCACGCGGTGCGCTTGCCGATCCGGTTGAGCGCCTGGGAGATGCCGATCGTGTGCACGGTCTTGCCCTCGCCGAGCGGGGTCGGCGTCACCGCAGTGACCACGACGTACTTGCCGGGAGCACGGCCGGTGTCGCGGTCGAGCGCGTCGAGCTTCACCTTGGCCTTGGCAGTGCCGTAGAACTCCAGCTCGTCGGCGCCCAGCCCCATGATGCGGGCGACGTCGGCGAGCGGCTTGAGCTGCACGGAGCGCGAGATTTCGAGGTCGTTCAAGGCGGTGAGCCACCCGCGGCGGCGGTGGAGCAAAAACGGGCGCGAGACGATACTCTGCCGACGTGTGCTGTCCACAGCCGGACGGGCTTTCAGCGGCGAGCCCTGATCGACCCGACTCCGCGGACGAGTTGGTGTGTTTTTGCATGCGGGTGACGCGCGGGACCCTGCTCGCGGCGATCCGCGGTGGAGCCCGTTCGGTGGAAGCGCTGCAGTACGCAACCGGCGCGAGCACCGGCTGTGGCACCTGCCACTACGACCTGCTGCAGCTCCTGGCCGACGGCGGCCCTGCGCTGGGCGGAGCGGCGGACGACCAGTGAGATCCACGATCTGGCTGCTCACCGCGCTGGCAGCGTTGCTCGCCGCCTCGTTCCTGTTCGACCTCCACCGCTGCTCGACCACCGCGCCCGCGCCGCGGCACTCCGAACGGGGGACCCCGACGGCGCCGCCGGCGCACCGCAAAGACGAGCCGACGCCCGTGAACCGGGCGACCACACGGATCGTCGGTCGGACCGTCGACGGACTGGGGACGCCGCTCGTGGGCATCCGGCTCACCCTCGAACCCGACGATGGAGCGGTCACGCTCCAAAGCCACCCGGCGCGCTCGGCGATGCTTGGATCCGCCTCCGACCACACCGGGCGATTCTCGCTCCCGTGCCCGCCCGCGACCCCGCTCGCCCTCGTCGCCCGCCATCCGCACTTCGCGGCCCGCCTCGTCGCCCGCGACTTGACGGTCGGGAACGGCGCGGTGCTCGACCTCGGCGATGTCGTGCTCACGGAGACCGCTGGTCTGCTGGTCACGGTGACCAAGCGCAACGGTCCACCGGTGCGCAACGCGCAAGTGTCGCTACGCCCGGTGGTCCAGCAGGCCGATCTGCCGTCGTTCGCCGCCGCGGCACAGGAACGCACCGCGCCCACCGACGCCCAGGGCGTGGCGACGTTCTTCGATGTCGCACCGGGGAGCTACCTGCTACGGGCTCGAGCCGAGGACCTGGCGACCTGCGAAGTGGAATACACACAGCCGGCTGCACCCCGCAGCGCCCCCCGCACCGCGATCGGCCTGGACACCGGTCGGTCGCTGCGCGGCAGAGTCCTGGACGCGGACGACCGGCCGGTCGCCGGCGCCTCGGTCGCGGCGCGTGCCGAGGGCGACGAGAGCGCGGTGCGGCTGACGGCACAGACCGAGTCGGACGGCACCTTCCGGATCGACGGATTGCCCGCGCGCCCGGTGCACGTCACCGCCGAGAGCTATCTGCATGGCTGCTCGACCCGCGACGCGGTCGATACCACGGACTTCCTGACCGTCCACCTGCCCCGTGGGTACGGCATCGAGGGCGTGGTGCGCCACGGCCGAACCGCCGAACCAATCGCCGGCGCGCGGGTCCGGTTGGAGGCAGCTGCCGGGTGGCCGATCCTGCGGCAGGGCCGGATCTACCGGCCAGAGACGCGCACGGACGCGGAAGGCAAGTTCCATTTTCGTGGCATTCCCGCGGGAATATGGACCGTGCACGCCTCGTCGGAGGGACTCTGCTCAGCGCTGCTGGGAGGAGTCGAGCCGGGGCGCAAGCCCGGCCCCTGCATCCTGGAGCTGGACGAGGGCGCCAGCGTGCACGGGGTGGTTCGCGACCCCAGCGGTGCGGCAGTTGCCAACGCCATGATCGACGTCTACCCGCTCCGCGGCGCCGACCTGTCGCTTCCCGGGTGGACCGCCGATGTGGTGCCGGGGCAGGGTCGCGCTCCGACCACGAAGACCGGCCCCGACGGCCGCTTCGTCGCCCACGGCCTACGGCGCGGCCGCCACCGGGTGGTGGTGCGCGCGACCGGGTTCCCAGCGGCGCTGAGCGACCCGTTCGACGCGGCGACGGGCGCCGCGGGCGACCTCGGGGCGATCCACTTGGTCCGGGGCGGCACCGTCGAAGGAGTCGCCCGCGACCGCGCGGGTCGGCCGGTTCCCGGTGCCATGGTGTACCTGCAACCCGCCAGCCGCCAGCGCGCCGCTTTCGATGCCGATAGAGTACCCACCGGGAACGACGGCTCGTTTCGCTTCTCCGCGGTTTCCCCTGGCGCGCACTGGCTGTTCTATGACCGTCCCCACCGGGACACGCCGAGCGCGGCGGCGGAGTCTCGGGCGGCGACCCGCGTCTCGGTCGAAGTCCCAAGCGGTCAGTCCCTGACGCAAGACCTCACACCTCGACACTGAATCATGCGCGTTCTCCTCGGCATTCTCCTGGTCGCGATCCTCGGTGGCGCGGCGTACTTCTTCCTGGGCAACCTCTCGCCCGCAGCTCCTCAGACACCAGGCGGCTCCACCCCGACCAAGGAGAAGGCTGCGACGACGCCATCCCAACTCCAGGCCGGCAAGTCGAAGAGCAAGGGCGAGACCGCGAAGCAGAACCCACCCGAGGTCGTCCGCACCAAGATCGACAGTGCGACCGGATCGGGCAAGGAGTTCGCCCAGGGGGTCGGCGGCGTCCTCGTCAACCCGGCCGGCGGCGCCGTCGCGGGTGCTCGGGTCTACCTGATGCCGGGCCTCGGCCTCAAGGTGATGACGATGTGGCGCGACCACCAGAAGGGGGTCCGCTTCCCGCCGATCGCCCGCGCCGAGACCGGGGCGGACGGCTCCTTCCGGCTCGGCATCGAGAAGTGGGAAGACGGCGCCAAGTACGAAGTGCGCATCGAGCACGACGAGTACTGCGACCACCGGATCCCCAACATCGACGTGCAGCCACGCGACTGGTACGACGCCGGTCGGGTGCAGCTCAAGCCCGGAGTCGCGGTCTACGGGCGCGTCACCACCGAGGGTGGCCAGCCGATCGCCCAAGCGCTGATCACCGCCAAGGACGGCACCGGCATGCTCAACCTGACACCGATCCCTGGGCGCGAGAACGGGATCCTGGCGACCGCCAACCAGAACGGCGAGTACGAGCTGCGCAACCTCGACCCGAGCACGATGTACTCGATGACCGCCAGCGCCGACGGCTACGCGCGCGACGAGCGGCACGAGCTGCAGTTCACCGCCGACCAACGCCACCAGCTCGACTTCCGGCTGCCGCCCGGACTCGACATCGGCGGCACCGTGGTGAACCCGCAAGGCAAGCCGGTGGTCGCCGCGAAGATCACGGTGGCGGCACTGAGCCAGAAGTCGCGCCTGGTCGAGGAGACGCGCACCGACAACGCCGGGCGGTTCCTGCTGTCCGGGATCCGCGACGGCGTCTACTCGGTGGCTGCCGAGGCCGAGGGCTTCCAGCGGGTCGAGGAGAAGCCGATCAACGCCGGCGAGAAGGAGCTGAAGATCACGCTGGAGCCGCTCGGCGCGGTGCTGGTGACGGTGCTCGACGACCAGAAGCGGCCGGTCGCGAACTTCCACGTCAACCTCAAGCCGGCGTTCAAGGGCCAGGACTCGTTCGGCAACCCGCTGGTGAGCAAGCCGGTCAAGGGGGCCACCGACGGCACCGTCAAGATCACCGGCGTCAACCCGATGACCTACGTCGCCGAGGTGCACGCCGCCGGGTTCGCCAAGAACTTCTCCGAGCGGTTCACCATCACCGAGGCGATGCAGAACCCGCCGCACGTCACCGTCGAGCTGAACCGCGGCGGCGAGATCGTCGCGGTGATCACCGATTCGCGCGGGGCGCCGGCGGTCGGGGTGCAGGTCAAGACCGAGCCCGAGGGTCTGATCGACAACCCGTTCATCAAGATGTTCCAGGTCCCCTACACGATCACCAAGCGCGAGGCGCGTACCGGCAAGGATGGTCGCGTCCACTTCGCGATGATGTTCCCGGGCAAGTACCAGCTCCGCCTCGAACACCCCGAGTTCTGCACCGACGTGGTCAAGGACGTGATCGTCGAGGTCGGCAAGACCAACGACCTCGGCAACGTGCAGATCTCGCGCGGCTGCCTGGTGTCCGGGTTCGCCACCGTGGCTGGCGCGGTGAAGGGTCAGGTGAAGGTCAACGTGAGCGCGGAGAACGACCCGAAGAACCCGCAGCCGTTCAGCTGCGAGGCGATCAGCGACAACGACGGGGCGTTCCTGCTCAGCAAGCGCCTCAAGCCGGGTCGCTACACGGCGATGGCCGCGTCGCAGGTGCAGGCCAACCCGCTGCTGATGATGGTGCAGTTCAACAAGTCGAAGAAGTCGTTCACCATCGCGCCCGGGCAGGAGCAGTTCGAGCTGCGCATCGACGTGCCGAAGCTCGACAACTGACCGCGCAGCGGCACCCAGGGGCCGGCACGCCGTGCCCCCGCCCCCGCGGTCGACAGGAAGGTCCCGCATCGTCGCGCCGACCCTGCCCCGCGCGGCAGAGCCCGCGGGCTCACCTGGGCTATTCGTGAGTCGCGAGATCGTGCCCGGCAGGTTCCTCCCAGATGCGGGATGCCTCCCCGTCGAGGAACAGGTCCGACGTGGTCCGGGCGACCACGACGCACTGGCAACGGCCGGTGCACGTGCGATGATCCGCGCATGGTGCAACCCAAGACGTCCTATTGGGACTACATCAAGGTCGAGCAGCTGCTGAAGCTGCAGAACGGGATCGCCGGCGATGAAACGGAACTCGGCAACGACGAAGTCCGGTTCATCGTCATCCACCAGATCGACGAGTTGTGGTTCAAGCTGGTGCTGCGCGAACTCGGCGGGGTTCGCGACCTGTTCGTGCAGCAGCGGGTCCCGGAGACCGCGCTGGCGCAGGCGTGCGCCGCCCTGCACCGCGTCGCGCTGATGTTCGAACTCGCCAGTCAGCACTTCAAGTTGATGGAGACGATGCGGACTCAGGACTACCTGACGTTCCGCGACAAGCTGTCCCCGGCGAGCGGCTTCCAGTCGGCACAGATGCGCGAAATGGAGATCCTGCTGGGACTGGACGCCGACGAGCGGCTGCACCTCGGCTACGAAGGCAGCTTCCTCGCCGCGCTCGCGTCGGAGGACGGCGAGTCACCGGCCCTGGCCCGCGTGCAACGCCGGATCGAGCAGAACGCCTCGGTCAAGGACGCGGTGTACGCGTGGCTCTACCGCACCCCGATCCAGGGATCGACCCCAGACCAACCTGGCGACGCGGCGGTCATCGATGCATTTCTCGACCAATGCCTGCAGTGCGAGCAGCGGCACAAGCACACACTGGTCGGCGAAATCGCCACCCGCCAGGCGCTGACCGAGCAGGACGTCGCGCGGTTGCGCGAGCGCTACCAGAACGAGCTGGACGCGTCACGCAACTACCTGGCCGCTGCCGAAGTCGACGACCCAGAGGAACGCGCACGGCTGCGGCGCATCCGTGCGGCGATCCTGTTCATCGAGAGCAACCGTGAACTTCCGCTGCTGTCCTGGCCGGGCGAAGTCATCGACGGGCTGGTGGAGGTCGAGCAGGCGATGGTCGTGTTCCGGCAGCGCCACGCGCGCATGGTCGAGCGGGTGATCGGCCGCCGTGTCGGCACCGGCGGATCGGCGGGCGTGGAGTACCTCGATCAGACCGCGCTGCACTACCGAGTGTTCAAGGAAGTGTGGGCCGCGCGCACCATGCTGCTCGCACCCGAGCACGCGCCGCACACCGATCGACCCGACTACTACGGGCTGTGTGCGGATGGGTGAGTGGATCCATCAGCTCGCACAGGTCCCGCGTACCGAGAACTCCGCTGGCCTGAGCGCCCTCGGACATGCGGCGATGAACCAGCGGATCGACGAGAAGCCGCGCTCCGGAAGCACCCAGTCCGCGCGATGGACGAGTTTCGCCAACGTGGCGTCCGCCGCATCGTCGATCAGACCTTCCACCGTGATCGCGCCTTCCACGACGGCGAGGTAGCAACGCGCGGTGTGCACCCGCCCGTCGACCAAGACCCGCTCGAGGTGCGTGAGAACGCGCTCCGCGAGTCCGCTCGACAGAGCCAGCGGCGCCATTCCGCGACTGACGCGAGTGGTCGTCGGACCCGCGTAGACGTCCCAGCTGGACTCGTTCACGACCCGGACCTCGTGGTCGACCTGGTCGCGCTCCAGCACCCCCTACAATGCCGCAAGCAGCACGTGGAAGGTGCCCGCGCTGAACGACCGTGCCCCATCGGCCCGCGCGGCCTCGACCGTGGATCCAATGCCGGCGCATCGATCCGCGACGGCTGCCCCGTCGGGGCCGGTGGCCCGCACCTCGATCAGGGGAACGCCGCTCGCCGCACGGTACATCCACAGGTTCGCCCACCGGTCGAGCCCCGGCAGGTAGACCAATCCACCGCGCAACTCGGCGGCGACGCCATGTCCCTCCAAGAGGTCGACCAGCAGTTGCGCGAGCGGGACGACCGCATCGTCCGAGCCCGGCTGCGTGCGGATGCTCGAGGGGCGGAGCCCGTCCGGCGGCAGTCCCACGCCATCGCGCGACGTGTCGCGCGATGAGGCGCCGGGACCACCGGAGCGCCCCGCCCCGGACCCGAGTTCCGCGGCCAGCCATCGACGCACCGCGAAGTCCCGGTACCCCATGGACTGCAGGTAGCGCGCCACGCTCTCCCCGTTGCGCCGCGCCCTCCGCACCCCTTGTTCCAGTTCCTCCCACTCGCCGTGCGCGCGGTCGACTTCCGATCTGGTCGCGCGCGCCACGTCCAACTCGCGCTTGGCAGACAACACCAGTGTCACGCCCACCCCCACCACCATGACCGCGCCCACGGCGAACAAACCGTGGTCTAGCAGTGTGATACTCGCCACCGTCCCGGCAATCGCCAGGCAGATGCCCACCAGGATTCTCGTGTTGAGCTCCGCGCGGTTCGGTTCACTCATCGAACGGCCAGTTTGCCGGCGGTCACCCGTGTTGACGACTCGAAGGCCGGACGCATGATACCGCGATGCCGCCGATCATCGGGGTCGACCTGGGCACGACGTACTCGCTGTGCGCCGTGTTCGAAGACGGAGCCGCGCGCTTGCTGCGGAATCCGCTCGGCAGCGTGTTGACCCCGTCTGCCGTCGGGTTGCTCCCCGACGGGCGGCACGTCGTCGGTGAGCCGGCTCGCGAGCTCATGGTGCTGCGCCCGGAGCGGGCGTGCGCGTTCTTCAAGCGGTGGATGGGCACCGATCGACGGGCGACCCTCGGCGAGCGCACGTTCACCGCCCAAGAGCTGTCGAGCATGGTGCTGCGCAGCCTCAAGGAGGATGCGGAACGCGCGCTCGCCACCGAGGTGGTTCGCGCGGTGATCACCGTACCGGCGTACTTCAACGAACTGCAGCGGCAGGCCACACGTGCCGCCGGGCATATCGCCGGACTCGAGGTCACGAGAATCCTGAACGAGCCGAGCGCCGCCGCGCTGGCCTATGGAGTGGTCGATCCCACCGGCGACAAGACACTGCTGGTGATCGACCTCGGCGGCGGGACCTTCGACGTGACGCTGATGAACGTGTTCGAGGGCACGCTCGAGATCGTCGCGACCGCAGGCGAGAGCCGTCTCGGCGGTGAGGACTTCACAGACCGAATCGTGCAGTGGCGGCTCGAGCAGGCGGGCCTCCAGCTCGAGATCGAGGAGGTGCGGAATCCCCGTCGCGTGCAGCGCCAGCGCGTGTTGGCCGAACGCGGAAAGCGGGGGATCGCAACTCCGCAACACATTCCGTTGGCGAGTCCCGACGGGTCCATCGACGCCGAGGCAGGGTCGGTGGTGTTGGATGAAGCGCACTACGCCGAGCTGGTGCAGCCGCTCCTCGCCCGCCTACGGCAACCGATCGACCGAGCCTTGCGGGACGGACGCACCACGCGGGACCAGGTCGACGAAGTAGTGCTGGCGGGCGGCGCCACGCGGGACCCCCTGGTTCGCGCGCTGGTCGAGGGCGAATTCGGGCGGGTACCGCGGTGCTCGCTCAACCCCGACCAGGTGGTGGCGCTCGGCGCCGCGGTGCAGGGGGCGATGTTGGCACAGGATCGGGCGATCGAGGACGTCGTCGTGACCGACGTGTGCCCATTCACCCTCGGCGTCGAAGTCAGCCACCAACTCGGTGACCGGCACCGCGATGGGTACTTCCTGCCGGTGATCGACCGCAACACCACGATTCCCGTGTCGCGGGAGAAGCACGTGGCGACCCTGCACGCCAACCAACGACAGATGGCGCTGAACGTGTACCAGGGGGAGGCTCGGCGGGTCAGCGACAACCTGCTGCTCGGCAGACTCGAGGTCGACGGCATTCCGCCCGGGCCCGCAGGTCAGGTCGTGGTCGTCCGCTTCACCTACGACGTGGACGGCATGCTGGAGGTGGAAGCGATCGTCGACGCGACGGGCCGGCGATTCTCCGCGCTGTTGAACCACCAGACACTCGACCTGACGGCCCGTGAGATCGAGGCCGCGCGGCAGCGCCTCCGGAGCATCAAGTTCTACCCGCGCGATGACCTCGCCAACCAAGACCTGCTGCTGTTTGCCGAGCGGGTGATCGGTGAGGTCTCGACACAGCAGCGCAAGTGGCACGACGAAGCCCTCGCTTTCTACGAGGCCGCCCTGCACGACAGCGACCGCGATACGTTCGCGGCAGCCCGCAGCGCACTGCTCGAGGTACTCCAGTTGATCGGGCATCCCTGGCGGCAAGTGGAATGAACGGTGAGACGCGCACCGGCGGGAGATCGTGCGTCTCGGCTCGCGCGACGCTCGGGTCCGCCCCATGCTGAACGACGCTGATCCACCGTGGGAACGATTGCCAGACGATCCACTGGCCTTCTTCGGCCTCGATCCCGACTTCGACCGCGCGGAGCTGCGCCGCAGGTACACTCGCCTGCTGCGGCGTTTTCGGCCGGAGCGCGCACCGGAGCAGTTCCAGCTGCTGCGTGCAGCGTTCGAGGAGCTGGAGACCAGGCTGCGCATGCAAGCCGATGCGCCCGAGCGAGCCGTCGATCCCGAACGGAACCCCGAACCGACGCCGCAACGTCCCCCGGCTGCAGCGGGCTCGCCCGTCGTCCCTCGCTCGGTGCCCCCACCGCGACGTTGCGATGACCCACGGGAGGAACTCTCGCTGCTGCGATCCCAGCCTGAGAAGTCCGTGGACGGGTGGTTGCGCCAGGCGGTGCTGAGCTACGTGCTCGAACCGGCAGTCGGACCGAACCCGTTCGCCGCAACCCTCGTGGAGGGACTTCGACAGCACCCTGGGGCACCGGCGCTGACCCAGCCGTTGGACGCGCATTGCCAGACCCCGGCAGCGGTGTGCGAAGCGACGACATTGCTGCCGTTGCTCGCCACACTGCGCGACCCACGAGCATTCGTCGACCGGACCCGTTCGATCTGGGAAGCGTGCCGATCCCAGCTGGCGTGGCCGGAGCTCGAAGCGTTGTTCGATCGGTGCATCCAGTCCTTCGACGATCCTCTGCACCCAGCGTTCGCGGAGTTGCGCGTGCTCGTGCTTCGCGTCGGGACGTTTGCGGCCGACGAGCGATGGCTCGAGGGGCAGTGGCGCGATCTGTTGGACGGCGTGCGCCGGCGCGGTGTCGAAGCTGACGACGAACTGCGTCGCGAAGAGCTGTGGCGCGAGTACGGGCGCGCCCGCCACACCCTTGCCAACGGCACGGCGGTGCCCGCGGCAATCGATCGGACACTCCACGCGCTGGCGCGCGGTGAACGGGCGCAGGCAGACCAGCTCTTCACCGAGCTGCGGCAACGCATGATGGAATCGCCCGACGAAGTGCTCGCCGCGTTTCCGTTCCCGGGCACGGCAGCGCACGAAGCGACGTGCTCGCTGCTCGAACTGCTCCGCCCGGAGGCCGCGCGCTCGTCACCAGCACCGCCCCGCGCGTTCGCGCGCATCCGCGTCCAGCAGCTGGTCGTGCGACTCACCGAGCTCGCTTCGCGCAGCGCCGCGGGTGGCTTGCTCCACACATTCGCTTTCGGGCCGAGGCTACTGGCTGCAGCGGTCCTGGTCCCCGGGCTGCTGGTCGGCGGCGGCACGAAGTCCTTGCTGCTCGGCGTCGCAGCGTCCGCGGGAATGACCCTGGCCCTCGTATGGGGCTACCCCCGCATCCGCCGGCGCGTCGATCGCCTCAGCGAGAGGCTGTTCTGTCACCTGCACCGCAACCTCTGGCGCCGGGAGATCGCGCGGTTCGTGGTCGAAGCGGGGATCGGCTGCCGGTCGCTCCACGCTTGGCTCCCGACGGTCGACGGCGAACACTTCATCGCGTTGCTCGAGAAGGACCACGGGCTCGCGATCCTGAGTCTTGCGGTGCCTGACTGAGACCGGGCTCGCTCGGCGCCTCGGCACCGCGGAGCGGCAGCCCGGAGCATTCCGAGCTCACGGACCGCGCCGCGCGACGAGCCGCCAACCCGAGAAGCCCGGTGCCGTGATGGGATCCGTCCGGTAACGCGCCTCGAGGTGATCGGCGACGAGCCGCGGCGCACCGCTGACGGTCGCCGCACTGGCAGAGCGCAACGCGAGACGGCCGCTCTCGGTAAGCACCACGGTGCGGCCGGCGGCCAGCTCCGCATCGATCCGCTGATCGAGCTGCGGCAGGAACGCCTGCACGGCCTCGCGCGGATACCGCACGAGCTGCGGCAAGTAGTAGAACGGCACTCCGGGCAACCCGACGAAGCACAGTTCCAAGTCCTCGGTGGTGACCGGCAACAGGAACAGATCGCGTTCGCCACGCTCGGCAGTCAGCGCGCGGGCCGCCTGGCGGGTGCACGAGATCGTCTCATGTCGCCAGAGCCGCACACCGCCGACCAGCGCGGCGGCCACCAGCAGCAGCGGCAGCCAGCGGCCGTGGATGGTGCGGACCGTCAGCACGGCCGCCGGCCATGCGAGCGGCAGGATGTAGGCGCCGAACTCGTCGTCGTACACCAACACCGCCGTCAGCATGGCGTACGGTAGCACCAGAAGCTGCAGCACCACAGCCAGGCGGCGCTCGCTGCGACGACGCAACGCGAGCAGACAACCGATCGACACCGGAAGGAACGGCCACAACCACTCGCGCAGCACCTTGTCCGGAGTGTGGACCAGGCGAGGGAGGTCGCGCTCCACGAGCTGCACCAGACGTTCCGCGGCGAACCCGACCGATGCGCTGGCGAGCCCGAGGGCGCGCAACAATCCGAGGGTACCGGTCGCGACGGCGAGATGCGTGCAGGCGACGACCGCGGCGAGCAACAGGACGCGGCGCAGCGGCAGCTTGGGCGAGTCGCCGCGCACCAACAGCGGGAACAACGCGACACCCACCCACGGCAGCAGATGCGCGGTGGCGTGGGTCAGCGCCGCGAGCGCGGTGCTGATGCCGAACGACACTGCGCGGCCGACTCCCGGCCGTACCGCGAGTCGCACCATCGCCAACAAGGCCAGGCCGGCGAACGCGAAGAACACGCCGTGATGCTCGACCACGGTGGCGTAGAACAACACCGACGGACATGTCGCCACCAACACCGCACACCAGACCGCGGGGCGCCAGCCGTCGAACAACGCGCGGGAGGCCTGTAGCAGGCAGCCGACACCGACCGCGGTCCCCAGCGCACTCGCGGCGAGGGCAACGCGGTACAGCGACACCCCCCACGGCTCCATCATGCGCCAGAGTCCGACGACGATCGGCCCGTAGAGGAAGTGGGCCCGACTGTCGAGCGCGTGGTGTTCGTGCAGCTCCAGCAGGATCCCCACGCCATCGCCGTACAGCGCGCCCTGGCCGAGCCCGAGGTACACCAGCCCGCACAGCGCCGCGACCCCCCACGGGAGCCAGTTCGAAGGCCGGCTCTCGGCCGTGGCGGGTTGGGTCATGCGCAGCAGCTTCTCGATCGGCCGGGCCGGGGCGAACGATGCTACAGCGCACCCGGGCGGTCGCAGCGACTACGTCGGTTTCCCGGGGTCGAGGCCGAGTTGGCCGCGCGGGAGCTCGAAGCGATCGCGAGTTCGCGCATAGCTCTGCTCACCCATGCGACCGATCGCCGCGAGCAGGTCGGGGTCGACCCGCATTCGTCCGTCGAGCAAGTCGTCGCGCACGTAGACGTGCACCACCCGGCCGAACACGGCGTTGCCACCCCCCGCGACACCCGCGTTGGTACGGTAGATGTGCACGGTCTCGCACTCGAAGCACACCGGACTCTCGGCGACGCGGGGTGCCTTTACGCACACCGAGGGCGCGGGCGTGAGGCCGACCAACTCGAACTCGCTGTCGCCACACGCCAACGGCTCCGCCGCTCCCGCCATCTGCCGCGCATAGGCTTCGACCGCCGCGTTCACGACGAACACTCCGGTGCCGCCCTCCGCTGTGGGCTTGCAGTTGCGCAGCGTGTCCTTCTCGCCGCCGTCGGGTCGATTCGCGGGACAGAACACCACCGTCATGGGATCGGATCCCACGCCGTTGAAGAACGAGAACGGCGCCAGGTTGGGCCGCCCATCGACGGAGACGGTCGACACGAAGGCAATCGGCCGCGGCACGATGCAACCGATCAGCAGCTTGTAGCGCTCCGACGGCGAAAGGTCTGCGGGAACGAGCTCCATCGCGCCTCACTCTCCCTGCCCGGGATCGAACTCCAGGAGCTGTGAACCCCGCTGGCGAGCGCCCGGGGACGCATTGGCGTCCGCGGCACCGCGCGCCCGCGAAGACCGCGGTGCGGCGAAGTGGGTGGATCGACGCCACGTGTGGGACAGGAATGCGCCCGCGACCAGAACGAGCATGCCGCCGATGAGCGCGCCGAGCGGCCAGACGGCGATCGCGATCCAGATACCGAGTCCAGCAAGAGCGAGCGCGAACACCAGCTCTCGGACGACGCCGACGATGCGAGCACCGTGCAGGAACCAAGCCAGATCCCCTTCGCCCCGCGAGGGAACGGGGCCGAGTCGCTCGACCCACCAAGCGCGCACGGAGGGCAGTCGCGACGCAGGGCGCCCCTCGTGGAGCGTTCCATCTTCGGTGAGCGTCGGCTCCGGACGTCCGGACATGCGCGCGGCGTCGTGGAACTCGGCCATGAACCGGCGCCGGTAGACCCAACTGGCAAGGCACCTGGAGTGGATGGCGCGATCGAGCAATCGATGCTCCCGGGCGTCCAGATTCGGCAGGAGTTCCCGCGGATCGAAGTCCGCGCCGGGTCCCCGGCAGATGCTGCAGGCGCCGCTCACGCTGCGCAGGCTACCACCGACATGCACGCGCCACTACGCCGCGGGAACCCGCGGGTCGGACGCGGACTCTGCTCCGACGTCCCGATCCACACAAACCATGACCATCGAACGCACCCTCCGCGGCATCGCCGGCTTCTTCATTCTCCTCTCGCTCGGGCTGTCCTGGGGCCTGGGCCAAGTGGACCTCGCGACCCCGAGCTGGCTGTGGTTCACCGCATTCGTCGGCGCAAACCTCCTGCAGTCCGCGGGCACGAACTGGTGCCCGATGATGGCGATTCTGCGCAAGCTCGGCCTCCCTCCGGCGCAATGCGCCCCCGCGGCACAGCCACGGTGAACCCCGGGGTGCCCCGCCCGTTCCGCGGGGCATGCTCTCGCCGTTCCGCCGTGCGGTGCACGCCACCGTCCTGTTCGCCACATGCACGGTCGTCGCCGCTCCGGTGTCCCCACCGACGATCCCCGCGCAGTGGCCGCCGATCACCAAGAGCTTCCTGGTCGGCGACCGAGCACGGCCGGCCGACGGCGAGCTCCTGATCGGGGTCCTCGCCAAGAGCGGCACCGGCCGGCCGCTCGCCGAGTTGGTCGCCCCCGAGCGACTGAAGCAGTTCTTGGCCCGGGGCCAAGTCGCAGCCGTCGGACCGGAGCCGCAGGAGGTCGAGAGCATCATCGAGGAGTGGGTCGAACGCCGGCTCGTAGACCCGACCCCGATCGGTCGGGTGATCTGCCGCGCCACGGAAGTGTTGGCGGACGATTGCGCGGAGTTGCCGCTGGTGGTTTGTCCCGGCGGCCCGCGGAACGCGTACGAGTTCCGACTCCTGCACGCCTACCTGCGCGGCGGCGGGATCATCCTGCTCGAACGCAGCAGCCCGAAGCTCCTCCGCGCCGTGTTCGGGTCCGCCGCGGTGCGACCTGCGAGCAGCCTCGGCATGTCTGCGGACGTCGCCAGCGACCTCGAGGTGTTGGTCCTCGACGGTCGCGTGGTCGGCTTTGCGACTGCACGACGGGACCTCTTCCTCACGCACGGTGACACCTCGGCTGAGCGTGCCCGCGAGGCGCGCGCACACGCGGCCATCCGCGAGGCGCTGTTCCGCTTCCTGATCCGGTCGTCCGCCAAGTTGCGGCTGCTCGACGGCGAGCCGTTCGCCGTCCGGAGCGCTCGGCGCGACGCCGACGACCTGGTAGTCCATCTCACCACACCGCGGCATCCGGGCGCGAAGCGCGCCACAGTCCACGCCGCGCTCGTCGATCTCGAGGGCAAGGTGTTGTGGCGGCGCAACGTGCGCAGCGAGACCGGCCTCGCGACGGTCCGCGGGCCATGCCGCGAAGCAGACGTCGACCCGATCGGTACGCGGCTGCAGCTGCTGTGGTACTCGCGCGGCGTGGAGATTCGGCGCGCGCCGACCGTCGAGGAGTTGGTCGGTGCGACCAATGTCACGCTGCTCGGGTCCACGCGGGCGTACGTAGGCAGCGCGTGGTCGGTGCGCGTGCTGGTGACCGACACGAAGCGCAAGACGGCGATCCCCGGTCGGGAGCTCCGCGTGGCGATCGAGCGCGGCGGCACGGACCTCGCATCCACCGCCGCACGCACCGACGCACTGGGGACCCTCGACGCGCGGCTCCACCTCGGGAACGAGATCGCGGCCGGACCCGCAACGCTCCGGGTGGGGTTGGCGTCCGTGCCCATCCAGTTGCAGCGGCACGACCGAATGCACGCCGTGAGCGACCGCACGCTCTACCGCCCCACCGACACGGTGCACGTTCGACTGCTGCTGCGCCACTATCCGTCCGGCCGGCCGACCCGCGGCGACGCGGTCGCCGTCGAGTTGCGCGACCCCAAGCGAGCGGTGGTCGCGCGGCGCACGCTGACCAGCTCGGAGCACGGAATCGCCGCCACGGCATTCGCCCTGGAGCGGGCAGCGGCGGGAAACTACACGATCACCGCGAAGGCGTCCCACGCGGCGACCACCGCGCGCTTCCGCGTTCAGGCATTCGAGCTGCCGCGGTTTCTGCTCGGGTGTTCGCCGGACCAGCTGGTCGGCCGCCCAGGGGAGCGCGTTCCCGTCGCCCTGCAGGTACGCTACGTCGACGGTGCACCGGTGAAGGGTGCGCGCGTACGGGTCACGGGAGGCGGACAGCGCACCGAAGGGCAAAGCGGCTCGACGGACGAAGCCGGTCGATTCCGCACCGTGTGCACTTTGGCCGCAGACGATGCCGAGCGCTCGGTGCGGTTCGTGGTCACCGACCAGGACGGATGCAGCGAGACTCTCGAGTTGCCGTGTCGCTGCCTCACCGCGGAGCACCGGGTTTCCCTCGCGCTGCTCGACGTGCCGATCCTCGGTCGCCCGCTTCGGGTCGGCGTCACGGCACGACGCACGCGGGACGGTCGACCCGCATCGGGGAAGATCACCCTGCGTGCGACCGGGGTCGCCCGCGAGTGCTCGCTCGACCTCGACGGACGCGGCACGGCGACGTTCCCCTTCACGCCGACCTCGGCGCAGACGCGGGTCGACGCCACGGTCACGGGAGGCTCCGGGGTGTCGAACGCCTCCCTCGACATCACCTGCCGGGTGGTCGGCAACGGCGCGCCGGTCGTCGTCCCCGACGCACTCGTGACCCGCGCCGGCCGAACCCTCGGCATCGACGTGCTGGGCACCGAGGGTCCCGTTCTGCTCGACGTGTACCGCGATGGAATGCCACTCCGCATGCTGTCCGGCCGGATCGCGGCCAGCGGCAGCGCGCGGCTGTCGCTGGCGGTGGACGAGACGCTCGCCGGCTTCCTGACGTTGCGGGCCTACCGTCTGGACGGCATCGAGAGGATCTCCGGCACGGCGCAGAACGTGCTCGTGCTGCGCGATCGGGAGTTGAAGGTGACGGCACGCCCCGAGCGCCAGAGCTACCGGCCCGGGGAGATCGCGCGGGTGGCGGTGTCGGTCCGGGATGCCGCCGGGGCTCCCACCGCTGGGGTACTGGGCTACTGGGCCGTCGACCGCGGGCTGCTCGCGCAATCTCCTTGGGAACGGTCCAGCGAACCTGTGTTCGACCTCACCCCGGAGCGCGCACGACCGCACCACCTCGAACTGCTGCACAGTGGCCTCGCCGCGACCGCCGGCGACGCGCTCGCCGTGTTCGGGGTGGCTCCCACTCTGGCCGGAGCGGCCCAGGAGTTCTCGCTCCGGTTCGACTGGCTGGCGAACCGCCGTCGCTGGGCCACACAGCGCGCCCGAGGACTCGCCGCGGCCCGCATCGTCGCGCTGCGGCAGGCGGTCATTCGCGCACTCTCCGCGGTGCCCCTGCGCGAGTTCCCGCTCACCCAATCACTCCACCACACCGTGCGCTGGCTGCTGGAACGCCAGCGGCTGCAGGTGTCCGACCTCATGGGCCCGTGGGGCCGGCCACTCGAGGTTTGGTCGCGGAATCGGGCCTGGCGGTGCGCCGGTCCCGACGGCGTGGTCGACACCCCGGACGACGAGTGGGGCGACTGGATGGGCAAGCCGGTGCTCGAGGGCCTTCCGGAGCGGACCAAGAAGTTCCTTCGCTTCGTGCGCCGTGAGCGGGCCGCGCGCAAGGCGCTCGGTCGCGACGAGGCAGAAGTCCTCGTCGCGGAAGAAGTCGACGAAGAGGAGGTCGTCGAGTCGGCCTTCGACTCCAACCAGTGGAACGTCACCGTCGGGCTCGGCAGCGGCTCTGGCGGCCGAACCGGCGGTCGCCGCACCACACGGCGGAACCGTGCGAGCGCGCCCCCGCGGCTGCGCAAGGACTTCCCGCCCACGCTCACCTTCGTCCCCGAGCGGGTGATCGGACCGACCGGCGAGGCGTTGCTCGAGATCCCGCTCGCCGACTCGACCACGACGTGGCAGCTGCGCGCCGTCGCGTCGACGCTCGGCGGGCACACCGGAGTCGGCGAGACGTCGCTGCTCGTCACCCAACCGTTCCAGGTCGAGCCGTGGATCACGCCGCAGCTGACCGCTGGCGACCGTATCGAAGTCCCGGCATTGGTGCGCAACGGCGCCAACGCGGCGGTGCGCGCGGAACTCGAAGTGGTGGTACGGGGCGCCGCCCTCGCCGTGGTCGGCCCAGCGGCCCGGATCCTCGAGGTCGGGCCGACGAGCGCCGCAGCGCACCGCTTCGGCCTGCGTGCGACGCATCCGGGCACCGCGGTGGTGCGCGTCACGGGGAGTACGGGCACCACGGCAGATGCCGTCGAGCGGCAGGTCGTGGTGCGGCCGTATGGCCGCGCTCGCCACACGACGCGCCAGGCGACGGTGACCGCGACCGCCCCGTGGCGGACCGAGTGGAACGTGCCGCGCGACGGCGTGGCGCCGGCGTCGCTCGAGCTGACGATCCTGCCCGATGCCCTCGCGACGGTGCTGTCGGGCTTCGCGGGTCTGGTGCGCGAACCCCACGGCTGCTTCGAGCAGACCTCGTCGACCCTCTACCCGATGGTGCTCGCACTCGACATCCTCGGGCGGCGCGAAGCCCGCGGTGAGGACGGTGCGGCAGCGCTCGCCGCGCAGGCGCGGGAACGCGTCGCGCACGGCTACCGGCGCTTGCTCCAATTCGAAGTCGGCGATCGCTCCGGCGGCTTCGAGTTGTTCGGCCGCGCCCCGGCGAACACGATGCTGACCGCGTACGGGCTTCTCGAGTTCCACGACATCGCGCGAGTCCACCCCATCGACCCGAGCCTGATCCCGCGGATCCGGAACTTCCTGCTGGCACGGCAGCGTGCCGACGGATCGTTCGAGCCGTCGGCGTTCGGCACGCTGCGGAACGCCAAGTCCGATGCGTTCCGCACCACCGCGTACGTGGCGTGGGCGCTCGCCGCCACCGGAACGCCTTCCCCACGGGCGACGGCGTGGTTGGTCGAGCGCGCACGCGAAGTGCAGGACGACTACGGCCGTTCGCTCGCCGCGCTCGCGCTGCTGCACGGCACCGCCACCGCGCCGCTCGGAAGGTGGCTGATGGACCGCGTCCAGGCAGGTGCTCGACGCGATGCCGACGGCAGATCGTGTGCACCGCTCGGCGAGACCTGGCTCGGCGCCCGGGGCAGCGGGGCCCGCATCGAGACCACCGCGCTGGCGGCGAACGCGTTGTTGGCTGCCGGGCTCGACGCCAAGTCCGAACTCGATTGGCTCGCCGCGCAACGCTCACCCGACGGACGGTTCGGCAGCACGTTCTCGACCGTCCTCGCGCTGTCGGCGTTCGCTCGCGCCGAGGCGCGTGACCCGATCCACGCGAACTCCAACGTGGAGGTGGTGCTCGATGGCAAGTCGGTGGCGCGCCGCAAGTTGACCGCCGGGTCGAGCGATTCACTGCGCGTACTTCTCGCGGCGGCACTGCCGCCTGGACCGCACACCGTGGCGGTGCGGGTCGACGGCAAGCGCACGCCGCGTGCCTGTCTGACGCTGACGGACTGGAGTTCTTGGACGGCGCCTGCCGCGCTGGCGAACGCGAACCGCCGCCTCGACCTGCGCGTGGTCTGGCCCGCGGCGCCGGTCGCGGTCGGCAAGCCCGCGCGGTGCACGTTCACGCTGCGCAACGAGGCGGCGCACAACGCGGTCAACGTGGTGGCCGAAATCGGCCTGCCGCCCGGTTGCACCGTGGACGAGCGCAGCCTGCAGGGGCCGAAGCCGGCGCGCGTCGAGCGGGACGAGGGCAGGCTGGTGCTCTACGTCGATCGGGTGCGCGCCGGGGATTCGCTGCGGTACGAGTTCGGGTTCACACCGCGCTTCCGCCTGAATGTGCGGACCGGGCCTTCAAGGGCATACGAGTATTATGTCCCTGAAGATGGGGTCGAGGTCGCTCCGGCCCGGGTGCGCACGGATTGAGGCGACAAGTCGCGGCACCGTGGAGCCGGCGAGCGGGCCGCGGTCTGTCGCGGAGCGCGGTCTTCGGCACGCGTGTCTCGCGAACCGACCGCGCGCCGCACGCTGAAGACTCATACCGAGGCAAGGGCTTCCGCCGCCAACCGACGTCGGTCCGGCGACGCGCCAAGTCGGTCGCAACACCTAGGAGTCTGCGCCGCGGGAGCGAAGCCGGTGCTGCAGGATAGCCCTGGCGCCCCCCACGCCCGGAATCGCATCCGTACCGAACGGCCGTTGCCCGACGCGCCGACATGCGCGACCATCCGACCCGAGTCCGAAAGCGGCCCGAACCCACGACTGGAGACTGCGAGCGGCAGGAAGCGACGATGAGCGACGACTTTCAGGTTTCGGGGCGCAACGCCACGGCCCTGTTCACCCTACGCATCCACCGTGGGGACGGAATGGTGCTGCTCGCGATGAACTGGAAGAAGGGCAGGCCGCCGAACGACTTCGTCGGCTTCGCCATCGAGTACCGCGAGCCGCAGGGCAGCAAGTTCTACGCGCTGAAGAACCGACTCACCTTTCCGCTGGCCGACGGAGCGATCGATCCGAACGCGAAGTCGACCTTGCGCGCACCGATCCAGAAGTTCCGCTGGGTGCACTTCCCGCGCAACGCCGAACTCGCGGGCGAGTTCACCTACCGCGTCACGCCGGTGTTCATGAACGCGGCCGACGAGCTCAGCTACGGCGAGAGCCAGACGGCGGCGCTCGAGCTGCGCCGCGACACCTACCCCGGCAAGCTCAACATCGCGTTCACGCGCGGCTTCGTGTCGTCGCAGGCGTTCGTGGATCGCTTCCAGCAACACGGTCCGATCAGCAAGCTCTTGCCGGCCAAGGCCGACAAGGGGCTGACGTTCGTGCCCACCCACGTCGACTCGGCCACGGCGCTCGCGTGGATGGGATTCGAAGCCCGGAGTGCAATCCTCGAGGTGCTCGACCAGGCGATCGCCGACAAGAAGGCCGAGGTCCGCGTGGTCGCCTATGACCTGAATGAACCGGAGGTCGTCGCCCGTCTCGAGAAGCTCGGGAAGCGGCTGAAGGTCCTCATCGACGACAGTGCGCACCACGCCGACGCGAACTCGCCCGAGTCGAAGGCGGCGAAGCGTCTCGAGAAGTCCGCCGGCGAGGCGAACGTCCGGCGGCAGCACATGGGCGGGCTGCAGCACAACAAGACCATCGTGGTCCACGGGCCGAAGACCAAGGCCGCCGTGTGTGGCTCGACGAACTTCACCTGGCGCGGGCTGTACGTGCAGTCGAACCACGCGGTCGTGGTGCGCGGCAAGAAGGCGACCAAGCCGTTCCGTGACGCGTTCGACGCATATTGGGCCAACTCGACCGCAAGCGGCTTCGGCGGCGCGGCGCCGGCTGGGTGGACGAAGCTCGACCTCGGCTCGATCGACGCCCGAGTCACCTTCTCGCCACACGATGCCACCAACGCGCAGCTGGACGCCGTCGCGGCGGACGTCGGCAAAGCCAAGTCCAGCCTGCTCTATTCGCTGGCGTTCCTGCATCAGACGCCGGGACCGATGCGCGACGCGATCAAGGCACTGACCAAGAACGCCAAGCGCTTCGTGTACGGGGTCTCCGACCGCAAGACCAAGGACGGCCTCGACGTGCAGGTGCCGGGTGGCAACGTGAGCCCGGTCTACGCCGCCGCGTTGACCGGCAGCAAGGTCCCGGAACCGTTCAAGTCCGAACCGACCGGGGGCGCCGGCAACCGCATGCACCACAAGTTCGTGGTGGTCGATTTCGACAAGCCGTCGGCGCGCGTCTGGTTCGGCTCCTACAACTTCTCCAGTGCCGCCGACCGGAAGAACGGCGAGAACCTGCTGCTGATTCGCGACCGGCGCGTGGCCGTGTCCTTCATGATCGAGGCGCTGCGCATCTTCGACCACTACCACTTCCGCGTCACCCAGGCCGAGAGCAAGAAGGCCCGCAAGAAGCTGTTCCTGGCCCGTCCGCCGCGCAAGTCGGGGGAGAATCCTTGGTGGCTCGAGCACTGGACCGATCCCCGAAAGGTGCGGGATCGGAAGCTGTTTGCGAAGTGATCCGCGGCGCAGGCGCCACCCCGGATCCCCGTGGACCCAGGAGTCTGCGCCACAGAATGACAATCCAGAGATCCGCGCCTTCCAGCACCCGTCACCTCCCGAGAGCCTCGCCGAATCCACCGATTCGGCGGCGTTCTCGGGCGGCGACCTGCGCCGAAACCCACGCACCTCCTGAATCGACCTTCCATGGCGCAGACTCCCAGGCGTGCCGTGCACTCGAAGCGCACCTGAACCGCCCACGCGCACCGCACGTGCCTCACCCCGCGCCCGGCACGTCACCTTCTCCCACCGGAAAGAAGCACTCGATCCGCAACTCCTGCAGCGCGATGTCGCGCGGCGTGCCGAGCGTGGTCACCATGGAGAAGTAGTCCACCGCCAAATCGCCCTTGCGAAAGCGCAACGGCACCAGGGGCCAGGCATCGGCCACGTCTCCCACATTCCTCAGCCGGGCGACCTCGACCTGGATATCCGCCAGAAGCGACGCGGTTGGCTCGTCCACCACGCCTCCCACCGCCTCGTTGTGCACCCGCTCGACGATCGCCACCGCCACTTGCGGCCAGTTCGCGAGGTACGGCTTCAGACCATCCTCGGCGAACAGCAACCGCACCACGTTGGCGGGCTGACTCGCGGCTCGTCTGCCGAGTAGCCGTTCGAACAGCTGCTGTGCCGCGCCGTTTGCGCGCACGAGGTTCCAGTGTCGATCCATGACGACTGCCGGGTACGGCTCGTGGTTGCCGAGGATGAGGTCGATCGCTGCGTTGGCGGCGGCGAGCTGCGGTCCGTCCAGCCGCGACTCTCGATACTCGGGTGCGAAGCCCGCGGCGAGCAACAGCTCGTTGCACTCCCGCAGCGGCACCTGCAGGTTGCCGGTCAGCAGCAACACCATCTCCCTGCTCGGGTTGGATCGGCCGCTCTCCAGGAAGCTCAGATGTCGCTGCGACACGTCGGCGCGGAGCGCCAATGCCATCTGGCTGAGACCACGGCGACGGCGCCAACTGCGCAGCAGGGACCCGAACGACGGCGATGGAACCGGAGTGGTCATGCCTGGATTCTTCCGTCGGGCATCGCGACGGCTACTACCTGTGAGGGAATTGGCACCCCTCGCGCGAAGCCCAGAATCGGCGCCCGTGTCGCGGCGGAATGGTCCGCTGCCACACCCACGACCATCATGACGACCGAATTCCCCGTCCATACTCTGGCGTCCGCACCAGCCGATTCACGACCGACGCTCGAGCGCCTCGAGGCCAGCGTGGGCATGATCCCCAACCTCGCTGCGGCGATGTCCGAATCTCCCCAGCTCATCGAAGCGTTCGCCACCTTGCGCGAGCAACTCGAAACACGTGGCACTTTCGCGGCGGCCGAGCGAGAGCTGGTGTCTCTGCTCAACGCGGTAGAGAACGGCTGCCGCTACTGCACGGCGATCCACGCGACGTTCGGCGCCAAACTGGGACTGCCGACCGAGACCATCGACCGGGTGCGCGCAAAGCAAGACCCGACCGATCCCCGCCACGCCGCGCTGATTCGCTTCGCTCGCCAGCTTCTCCGCCAGCGCGGTGCCGTGGCGGCAACCGACGTCGCCGAGTTCCTCGCTGGTGGTTTCTCGCGAGCCCAGGCGCTCGAGCTGATCGCGCGGCTGGCACTGTCCGTGATGGCCAACTACTCCGGCCACCTCACGCACGCGCCGATCGACGACGCGCTTATCGGTCAGTACCGGTAGCGGCGACAGCGCCCGGGCGGGGGCCCACTACCCCTGCAGCAGCCGCACCGCCTCCGCGACGTCGTCCTTCGCACCGATGAACAGCGGCACCCGCTGATGCAACGCCTCGGGCACGACGTCCAGCACGTCCATCGTCCCGGTGCTCGCCGCGCCACCAGCCTCCCGCGCCACCATGGCCAGCGGGGAGCACTCGTACAGCAACCGCAGCTTGCCATTGGGGCTCTTCTTGTCGCCGGGGTACATGTAGACCCCGCCCTGGATCATGGTGCGGTGGAAGTCCGCCACCAGCGCCCCGACGTAGCGCGCCGAGCGTTTGCCACACGCGGTTCGCCCCTCGCGGAAGGTGCGCACCATCGCCTTGGTCTTGTCGTCCCAGTTGGGCTCGTTGGCCTCGTTGACCGCGTAGCTGCCCTTGCCGGAGGCGAACTGGATGTTCGGGTGCGTCAGGTAGAACGCACCGATCGAGCGATCGAGCGTGAACCCGTTGACTCCGTTGCCGGCGGTGTAGACGAACATCGTCGCCGGGCCGTAGAGCACGTAGCCGGCGGCGATCTGCTCGTGGCCGGGGCGGAAGAAGTCCTTCGCCGAGGTGCCGGCGCCGGGCTCGAGGCGGCGGAAGATGCTGAAGATCGTGCCCATCGAGCCACACACGTCGATGTTGCCGGAGCCGTCCAGCGGATCGAACAACAGCACGTACTTGCCGGCCCGCTCTCCCTCGTAGGTGTGCACGTGTTCCATCTCCTCCGACGCCATCGACTTGACCACCTCGATGTTGGCGAACACCTGGAGGAAGATCTCGTTGGCGATGACGTCCAGCGCCTTCACCTCTTCGCCCTGCACGTTCACTTCGCCAGTGCGACCCAGCTTGCCGTGCAGGCCAGCGCGCATGATCTCGGCGGCGATCATGCGGCCCGCCAGGGTGATGCGGTTGAGCAGCAGCGAGAGCTCGCCCGACGCCTTGTTGCGGGCCTGGTCGTGGGCGATCTGTTCGGCGAGAGTGGTTCGAATCATCGGTCGGGATTGAGCGAGAACGGGTGGCTACAGGCTACCCGCTGGCGCGTCGCCACCAAACGGCCGCGCCGAGTCAACGATCCGACAGGGTGAGCAGGGGCAGCGCTGACGCCCCCGCGAACAGCTGCCAGGGCCCTACCCCGCGCCGCGCCACCTGCAACACGAACACCCGATCGGCGTCCGCCCGCCACACTTCGCCCTGCCGGTCGCGCAGCACCTCGCCCATGCGGGCACGCCACAGGATGAACCGATCGCCCAGAGGCGCGGGCCCGAGGTCCGACATCCGTTCCGTGGCCGCCAACATAGAGCGGTGGCCATCCCGCGCGTACAACCCGAGCCACTCCGTCCCGGCGCGGCGCCAGCCCCTCCCGGGATCCCCGGGCCACACGAACCGCGCTACCTCGACCAAGTCCTGAGGGCTAAACGCCGCGCCGAAGTAGCGGCCACACGAGTGCACACCGCGGTGAGCCAACTGCACCGGGTTGTCGGCGATCCATGCCACCCGATGCTCCGCGAGGTAGCGCGCCAGCTCACTCTTGCGAAGGCTGTCGAACGCCGCGCGGTTCACTACGCCGTCGAGGTTGACCACCTGCCCAGGCCGCAGCCAGGTGACGATTCCCGCGTTGAAACACCCAACTCGGTCGCCAGGCGGCACAAAGCGATCGAGCAGCCGCCCGGCCATGGTCATCTCGCGCTGGGCCCCGTGGAGGCGCGGCGGGTCCGCAGCGTGGCGGATGTTCCACAGCAACGCCAGCGCCGCGACACCGAACGCCAACCGAGGTGCATGTGCGAACAAGCGAATCAGTCCGAGCGCGCCACCGACGGCCAGCGGAGCGAAGTAGTAGTCGCGCGGGTACGCGCGCCACAGATCGTGCACCACGACCAGACCGAGACCCCCGGCGAGCAGCCAGGCGAGCTCCCGGTCGCCGCGACGGAACCCGAACCACGCGGCGAGCAGCCAGGCCGCGGCGAGCGGGGTCGACCAAGTGCGGAACCTCGTCCCGAGAAGTGTCGGCAACGCGCGGGCGCACAGGCCGTCGACCCAGGGCTCGCCGGCGGCCGCACGCTCCTGGGCCATGAGCCAAGGTATCGGCGCCGCCGAATCCTGCAGCGGCGTGCCGGCCAGCCAAACGTTCCACAGTGCGTAGCAGCCGATCGCGACCGCAAACGCGAACATTCGGCGCAGCCGCGCGCCGGGCACCGCGAGAGCCAGCGCAAGGGCGAACAGCAGCAGATCGCTGCGCGCCGCCGCGACCAGCATCGTGCCGCCGAGGAACCACCACGTTCCACGGCGGTGCACGGCGCACAACCCGGCCAACGCCACGTTGGCCAGCGCGGTCTCCTGACCGTTCATCGCCTCGTTGGTCAGCGGCGCCGAACCAAGGTAGAGCAGTCCGGCGAGCGCACCCGCTCCGCGCACCGGCGCCTGAAACGCGCGGGCGATCAGCGCCGCTGCCACTCCGTGCAGGCCGGTGCCGAGGACCACCGCAATCGGCGGGAGCGACGCTACCCCGGCCAGCGCCGCGATCCCGCTCAGCAGCACCGCCCATGCGAGGTGGACTCCGGAGGTCGGGACCCCGTCGGTGACGCAGGGCCCCTGACCGGCAGCCAAACTGCGCGCCCAGGCGAAGTAGTAGAACGCGTCGTCGCGCAGGTGCACGTCGAGTGGCCACAGCCGCGCCAACTGGCCGGCGACCACCCCGAGTGCGACCGCCGCGGCGACCCACGACGCCCAGCGCGGGACCGCCGGCGCGTCAGCGTTGGAGCAGGAATCGGGCGAGCAGTTCACCGGTCGGACCGCTGCGTTGCAGCGGCAGGTCGTTGTGCCCCACTCCACCCACCTCGTGATAGGTGGCCCGCGGCAGAGCCTCGGCGAGCGCCCTCCCCATCGTGCTGGGCACCACCTCGTCGCGTTCACCGTGCACGATCAGCACCGGCGCGCGCACTTCCGCGACCTTCCCGAGGTTGTCGAACGGGTGGCGCAACAGCCAGCCAGTCGGCAGCACGGGAAAGCGCAGCCGGGCCACCGCCGCGATGCTGGTCGGCGGCGCGAACAGCACCACCCGCGTCTCCCGACCCGACGGCTGCTTGCCGGATCGAGACACGACGTCGTCCGGCGCGGTGCGATCGCGCGCCGCGAGGTGCACGGCGGAAAAGGTCCCGAGCGATCGACCACCGAGCACCAGCGGAACGCCGTGCTCGCGCGCGCGCCTGCCGGCCTCGGCACCGACCAGGTCGGCGACCTCGAGCAACGAGCGGAAACTCGGGGTGCCTTCACTTTCGCCGTAGCCCGGGTACTCGGCGACCAACGCCAGCAGCCCGTACTCACGCAGCACCGCCGCCACCCACACACCGTTCGACAGGTCTTCGCCATTGCCGAGGAAGAACGCGGCGACCCCGCGCACTGCATCCGGCGTGCCGACCGCGACGCGGAACCGCTGCCCCGCCTGGCGCATACGCTGCTCCACCACCACACCGTGGGGAGGCTCGACCGGCCGACGCTCGCGGGCACGCCCCGGGAACAGCAGCCAACCCTGCAGCAAGTACACCGCGCCGCACAGCAGCAGGTAAAAGCCGGTCAGCAGCAGTAGGAGGTAGATCACGAAACGCGGGCGACGGCGCGGACCGCGACCGGTGGTGGTCGTCGCCGCAGCGGAGGACTCCATGGCTTCAGATCAGATCGGAATCACCCAGGGTGTACCACCAATGCTGCTGCAACCACTCGGTCGTCATCTGCGGGTGGTAGATCCGGTGGGTTAGCCGGCGCTCGAGGGTATCCGCGGAGGGCATCACCACGAATCCGCGCGCTACCATCGCGGCGAACTCCGAACTGGGGTCGGGGAAGATCGCCAACAGCCGCTGGCGCCCGTGCGCGCGGCCGCAATCGGCGGTCGCGGCGAGCAACGCGTCCATCGTCTCGGTATCGCCCTCGGCGACGAGCCAGTCGGCGATCGAGCACGACCCCGGCACGAGTTCGTGCTGGGGTCGCAGCACCAGCAACCCGCACAGCGCGCCGTCGCGCCGCGCCTCGAACAGCCGGTAGGCGTCGCCGGGCATGCGCAGGTAGCGCCAATCGAGGTAGCGGCGATCGCGACGCGTCAGGCATTGCTTGGTCGCCGCGAGGCGCGCGAACAGCGCATCGACCTCCGGATCGAGCTCGCCGACCTGCTGCACTGCGACTCCGGCGGGCGCGGTGAACGCCGCGTTCGCCAGCTCGAGGGTCAGGTAGTTCACGACCCGCAGCCGGTGGTACTCCAGGTAGCGCTGGCCGATGCGCTCGGCGATCGGCACCGGGTAGCCGTACATCACCGCGTCGCCCATGCGGTGGCACAGCTCGAACCAGGGGTACGCCGTCTTCACGAACAGCCCCGGCCGCTTGAGTCCTTGGCGGTGCTCGGGGTGGGCCATCGAGTCGACGATGTGCACGAACGTGGTGTCGCCGAACGCGGTCGCCATCGGGTAGACCACGCCGGCGTACTGCGCGGCACACACCCCGTCGTCGGTGAACGCGAGCGAGATCCGATGTCCGAACGGGCACTGTTCGAACTCCCAGCGCCAGAAGTCCAGTTCGCGGTCGACGTAGCTCTCGCCGCACACCTCGCGGAACACCAGGTTGAAGGTCTCGAGGATCGCGCGCTCGTCGCCCGGCTGGTAGCCGCGGATGGTGTAGTCACTCATGGTCTCGGGTTCCTGCGCTCCCGCACAGTCCGAACAACAGCTCGGAGAAGCGCGCCGCAGCAGCGGTGCCGGCCGCGATCACCTCGTCGTGGCTCAACGGCCGATCGGAGATCCCGGCGGCGAGGTTGGAGATCAACGAGATGCCCGCCACCTGCGCACCCATCGCCGACAGCGCGGTGGCTTCCAACACGGTACTCATGCCCACCGCGTCGGCGCCGAGCTGGCGCAACATCCGCACCTCGGCGGGCGTCTCGTAGCTCGGGCCGAGCAGCCCGGCGTACACGCCGGCACGGACCGCCGGGTCGAGCGCTCGGATCTGCGCCCGCCATGTGGCGTCGTACACCGCCGATTGGTCGGGGAAGCGCGGCCCCAGTTCCGGCTCGTGCGCACCGCACAGCGCCGAGCGGCCGGTCAGGTTGAGATGGTCGGTCAACACCATCAGGTCGCCCGCGACGAGGTCCTCGCCGATTCCTCCGGCCGCGTTGCTCAGCACGAAGCGCGGCACCCCGGCGCGCCGCAACGTGCGCACCGGCCGAACCACCTCGTTCGCCTGCCAGCCCTCGTAGAGGTGTACTCGCCCGGTCAGGCACGCGACCCGAACGCCGGCCGCGACCCCGACCACCAGGCTGGCACCGTGCCCCTCGACACGCGGCACCGGCCAGTGCGGCACGTCGTGGAACGGCACTTCGACGGCGTCAGCGAGGCGTGCGACGAAGCCACGCAAGCCGCTGCCGAGCACCAGCGCGATCCCTACGCCGGCGAGGTCGAGCTGGGTCAGCGCCCGCGCCGCCGCGTCGAGTCGCGCAGTCTCGGTCTCGGCCCTCATCCGCCTGCCTCACTGCCCAACGCTCCGGCGACGCACGCGGTCATGCAGGTCGCCAGCGCACCAGTCCACATCGCCCGCACCGCCAGCGTCGCGATCTCGCTCTGCCGCCCGGGTGCCATCACCGACAATCCACCGATCTGGATCGCGATCGACCCGAGGTTGGCGAACCCGCACAGCGCGAACGACGCGATCATCCCGGTCCGCGGCGAGATCTCGTGCTTCTGGATCATCGGGCCGAGATCCTTGTACGCCAGCAGCTCGGTCAGCACGATCTTCTTGCCGAGCAGCTCCGCCAGAATGCCGATCTCGCTGCTCTGCACCCCCATGACTGCGGCCACCGGGAAGAACAGCCAGCCGAGCATCCGCTCGAGCGTGAGCGGCGCGCCGCCGACCTGCACCGCACTGAATCCCCAGTTGATCACCGCCACCAACCCGAGGAAGGCGATCAGCATCGCGCCGACGTTGAGCGCCAACTTGAGCCCGTCGGCCGCCCCGCTGGCAGCGGCCTCCACCACGCTGCGCGACTCGCTGCGCGCCGTGGTGACGACCTTCCCCATGGTCTCGCTGGCCTCGGTCTCGGGCCACATCATCTTGGTGCACACCAACCCCGCCGGCACCGCCATGACACTGGCAACCATCAGGTGGCCGGCGGGCACCCCGTAGGCGACGTACAGCGCGAACACCCCACCGGCTATCGTGCAGTAGCCCCCGGTCATCACCGCGTGGATCTCGCTCTGCGTCATGCGCGGCAGGTACGGCTTCACCATCAGCGGCGCCTCGGTCTGCCCGACGAAGATGTTGCCGCAAGCCGAGAGCGACTCGGATCCCGAGGTGCCGAGCAGCCGCGCCATCACCGCAGCCATCAGCTGCACGATGCGCTGCATGATCCCCAGGTAGTAGAGCACCGCCATGAACGACGAGAAGAAGATCAGTGTCGGCAGCACCTGGGTGGCGAACACGAACCCGATGTCGCGCTTGGCGTTGCCGCGCGCGTTCCGCTCCAGGTAGGCGTCGCGGTACACCGCGTAGTTCAGGCCGGTCTGTGCGTCGACCTTGTCGTTGGCAGTGAACGCGCCCTCGACCATCTTGAAGTCGGCCAGCGGCCCGAAGATGAACTTGGTCCCCTCGGCCGACTGGCCGAGGAACTCCTTCACCCTGTCGCCGAGGTAGCTCACCCCGTCACGCCCACCCTGCCAGGACAGGAACGTCAACCCGAGCACCAGCTGGATCGCCAACCCGGTGCCCACCAGACGCCACCGGATCGCGCGGCGGTTCTTCGAGCAGACCAGCAGGATGGCGAGGATCACCAACACGCCGGACAGCGACACGAGGCGCAACATCGGGCGCCGAAGGTAGCGTGCGGCTCGCTGCCGGGCACCGTCGGAGCGCAACAATCGGGACAGGTGGTCGGGCGCTCGCAGTCGTGTACCGACGTGGCCGGTCAGGGGCCTGCCATTGGATCGCACCGGGGGCGACGCCTCGTGGCGGACACCGACCTGTCCACGCGATCCGGGAGTCGGTCGCAACCGGTGGACGCCAGGGGCCGAGCCACCCGGGAGGTGGTGCACGCGATCGCAGCAACCCGATGGCGCCCTGGCCGCATTGCCCGGCCAGCAAGCACATTCGCTCCGCCCCGATTCCTGCGTGGGTCCTCGGGGGGTAGCGTGCACCCGATGAGCGAGCCCCCGATTCCGACCGGCGCGACCGCTCGGCGGTTGGCGGACGGCAGCGAGGACCTGCTGGTGCGCGAGGAACCACTGCAGCTGGTGGTCGGCGAACATCGACTGCTGACCATGCGCACGCCCGGCGCAGACCTCGACCTGGCGATCGGGTTCCTGCTCGGCGAGGGGGTGATCGCAAACCACGACGCCGTGCTCGCCCACCGGTTCAGCCCGGGCGACCCCACGGCGCTGCGCGCCGACACGTTGGAGCTCACGCTGCGCGGCCCGCTCGACGCGGTGGTGCGCGGCCGCTTGACCCGAACCCACGAGATCCGCAGCTCGTGCGGGATCTGCGGGTTGACGGACGCCGACGAACTGCTGGAAGGGACGCTCCCGCTGCTACCCGGCGTGCCACGCCTCGACGCCGCAGCGCTGGAGTCGCTGCGCGCCGGCTTCGAGGCGCGACAGGCATTGTTCACCGCCACCGGCGCATGCCATGGCGCCGCACTCCACGCGGCCGACGGCACACTGCTCGGAGCCGGCGAGGACGTCGGTCGCCACAACGCTCTCGACAAGGCGATCGGCGCGGCGGCGCGCCGCGGTGCGGACCTGCGGCGCGGCATCGCGCTGCTGTCGGGGAGGGCCGGCTACGACCTGGTGATCAAGTGCCTGCGGGTGGGGATCCCGGTGATCCTGTCGATCTCGGCACCGACCGCGCTGAGCCACGACCTGTGCGCGGCGTCCGGGGCGACCCTGGTCGGGTTCCTGCGGCAGGGGCGGCGACGGGTGTACTGCGACGGCGGGCGGTTGGACTGACGGACCGGGATCCGGCGCCCACGCTCGACCGACCTGGGCCGACCCGCGATGGCTCGCACCTACCCGCCGCGTCAGAGTCGATCGCCCTCTCGCGTCTGCGACCCTGTGCGCTTCGGCGGGCTCGTCGCCTGGCGTGCGGTCGCAGACACCTGCAACCAGGTGGCTCGCGGTCGAATCGCGCGAAAGGCAGGGACCGGAACGGACCCTTCGGTCCCACGGAGAGGCCCAAGTGCGCCGAGTCGAGGGGCGCGGGTCACCGATCGCACCCATGCCACGGGGGTCCGGGGGCGGCCCGGGCGGCGGCGAATTCGAGCCCGAGCAGCCCCGTTCGAGATTTTCTCTCCATGCCTTGTCCGGTCAGCCCCTCGGGTGGCGGTGAGGGAGACGAGCCGGGGCAAGCCGCCGCGGCCTTGCAACCCCAAGACGCTAACGATGAACCACCTCACCGATCTGGTCTCCCCCGCCCGCACCCTGGCAGCCGCCGCGCTGCTGTTCCTGCCGTCGCTGGCCGAGGGCCAGGTCCTCAACCTGTCCGGCGCCACCAACAACCGCGGCTTCTACCAGCAGGGCTCGCGCCGCAACATCGCCCGCCACAACACGGCACTGTTCGCCGCCGTCGTGCTGCAGGACGGTAGCGTGGTGCTGCGCCGCCGCCCGGACGACACCTCCACCGCACCGTGGGTGACGTTCGTCACGGCGGTCAACGACTCGGCCTCGGGAATCGGGACGACCAACCCGACCACCACAGCGTCGATGGCCGTGTCCGCCTCGGGGCACCTGCACATCACCTGGGGACGCTACTACTACCCGAGCTTCTTCCAGCAGTGGTACCGCTGCTACGACTTGACCTCCGGGAGCTTCACCCACGCGCCGCAGGACATCACCGCCTACGTCGGTGCCACAACGCTGACCCGCACCGATTCGATGGCGATCGCCGTAGGCCCCAAGGACTACGTGTTCATGTCGGCGCAGAATGGCACCGAGAACTGGCGCAGTCGCCTGCTACAGAGCGCGTTCGTCAGCTTCCCGACCGGCGCCGCTCCGGCCTGGACGAACCACGGTTCGATCGCGCAGAACGCCTTCAGCTCGCAGAACGTGCGGATGGTGATCGACATGCGCGGACGGGTACACATGTCGTTCTACAACAACACCGGGAACGGCCAGTACGCCACCCGCGTGTTCGAGCAGCCGTCGACCTGGTATGCCCAGGACCAGATCGGTGTGCCGACTTCTCCGCGCGATGACGACGGGTATCTGGCGTCCGACTCGCTCAACTACGTGCACGTGCTCTACAAGCACTTGGTGTCGGTCAGCGGTGGCGTGACCAACTGGGAGTTGCTCTACCGCAACCGCCTCGACAATGCCGCCTGGAGCGCACCGATGTTGGTCTACGCGTTCTCCAGCACCGACGTAGGCAGCAACGAGCCGAAGAACAGCTACGCGCTCGCCGCCGGCCGCAGCGTGTTCGCGATCTACCGGGAGTACTGCTCCGGGCGGCTCATGGTGAAGCAGCGCAAGTTCGGCGCCTCCGCGTTCCAGTTCTACTCCGAGATGCGCCCGGCCAGCTCCGACCTCAACGACTACTACCTGCCGAACGTCCGCAGCACGCTGTGGCCACAGGGCAACGGCCTGTTCCAGTACCTCGATGTCTCGTTCCGCCGCCCCTCCGGTAGCAGCTACGAGCTGGTGCACCAGCGCCTGCACGTGACCGCGATGGACATCGACTTCGTCGGCTGCCCCGGGACCTGCGGTGTCCCCGAGATCACGGTCGGCGGCGTGCCGTGCGCCCCCGTGCTGCGCACCGTCGAGGTCGGCGTCGAGCAGGCTCGGCCCGGCGCCCCGGCCTTCCTGCTGTGGACCTTGAGCTCGACCTTCGCCTCGCCGTTCGCCTGCGGGACCCTGTGGGCCAACAACTACATGCCGCCGCCGGTGATCGTGAACCCGTGCTGCAACGCCAAGCGCACGTTCGTGCTCGGTCCGGGCGGGTGCACCACCTGGGTCTACTTCCAGTACGGGATCCTGGACTCCGCGGCAGTCGGCGGCTTCGCGCTGTCGAACCGCGCCCGGCTCTACCTGTAGTCGGCGGGACGCGGCGCGCCGGCGGGATACTCGCCGGCGCGCTGCCCTTGGGGATTCGCGCAGGGATGTCGCGCAGGGATGTCGCGCCGATCAGGGCAGCAGACGATCCAGCACGGCGCACAGCGTGGACCCTTCCCGCGCAGCGAGCACCGCGGCGACCAGGGCCTCCAGCTGCGCACCACGCGTCGCGGCGAGTCCGGCGGCACGGACCGGGCCGAGCTCGATCCCGAGTGCCTGGAGACGCAGCTGGACGGCCTCTCTGCGCGCGCCGTCGCGGCCTTCTTCACGACCTTCCTCGCGGCCTTCTTCGCGACCCTCCTCGAGACCTTCCTCCAGCCCACGAGCAAAGTACTCCTTGGCGAACGTGGACTGGTACGGGTAGTCGGTCTTCATCCATTCTCCTACGGCTGCCTGCAGCCGGGGACCTAGGGACGCGAGGATCAGGTCAGCGTACTCGGACCCGTGCCCATCGTCGAGCAGGTGCGCGGCGCGGATCCCCAGCTTCGCAACCTCGCCTGACCCATCGGTCGCGGCGTGCGCCAGTGCCGAGAGTACGGCGAGCGCCGGCTCCCCCTGGTCGGACTGGACATCGTCCGGTCTGGGAATCTCGCGCGGTCCCAGAACCAACGGCCGCAACTGTGTCGCCGGACCGAGCACGATCGGCTGCCGCGCCCAGTCGGCCACAGACTGATCCGGAGCGACGACCACCAACAGCACGGGGCACCGCTCCCGCTGGCGCACATGCGTCAGGTAGACCGGCCAGACCCAGGGCTTGTCGTCGTCGCGATGCAGCTGCACCTCGACCACGACCGCGTACACGACCCCGCCATCGAGCAGCGCGAGCACCGCGTCGGCCCGGCGCTCCGGCGGCACCGGATCCGGGAGTGTGGCGTCGCGCAGCTCCACGGCGGAGTGGTCCGGCACGGCCACACCGACTCGCGCCAACAGGCGCACGATCAGGGCCGGGGAGCCGCGGAACAGCGCGACCAGCAGTTCGTGGAGAATCGACGGCATCGGACATCCCCCCGTGCCGCGGCACGGCTGGAGGTGACACTGGGATCCAGAGTTTTCCTGGACTCGCCGCATGCGCGCTGCGCGGCCAGCCCAAGCGCGCCGATCTCCACGGGGTCGCGATTTCCACCGCCCACACCGGACCTTCCTGGCGCAGAGGCGGCGCGGTAGCCTGAACCGGCTTGTCGGGGCCGCTGCCCCGACGCCCCACCCCCTCGAGACAGGAGTCTCCAATGCACCGCTCGCTCGCACTCACGACATCGCTTTCACTCCTCTCCCTCGCGACCACCGCTGCCGCACAGTCCTACGCGACGATCCCCGGTGGACTGCTTACCGCCGAATCGAGCAGCTACAGCCTGTACTTCGGCTCGCGCGACTCCATGCGCGCGCAGATCTTCAACAACGAGCACAACGCACAAGTCCGGGTGTTCGGCGAGGCGTCGTTCCGCCTCGACGGGGGTCGCTCCGGCAGCAGCTACTTTGCCGGCCGCACTTGGAGCAACGTGCAGTTGACCGTCGACGAGGTCGCCTACGCTTCGGCCAGCCCGACGTTCGCCGCCAACCTGTCGACCAACGCCAAGGTGGTATTCAACCAACAGATGTCCTGGCCGACCTACAGCGGAGCGACCAACTCACCGCACACCTGGGCCACCGAAGTGAACATGCCGTTCAGCAGCACCTGGCTGTACACCGGCACCCAGGACATCGTCCTGGACTTCCAGTTCAGTGGCGGAACGCTGGCCAACAACGCAGCCTGGACCGGCTACAGCACCTACTACCTCGACGGCGTCTACTCGACCACGAGTGTCGGCGGCGGCTCGGTGAACGTCGGCACCAACAACTGCCTCAACAGCCCGCACACCTCTGGACCGTTCTGCGTGCCGGTGCTGCGCACCTACGCGAAGAACTCCGGCAACCCGACGACCGATGACAAGTTCGAGTTCTACTGGTGGCTGTATCGCTACCCGGCGAACACCCTCACCGCGTTCGGCGTCAGCCTGACCGGGAGCAAGACCGGCGTCGACATCGGCAACCCGTGCAACTTCTACTACCTCGGGCCGAGCATCTTCGTGGTTCTGCTGGGTACCACGCCGGCGACCAACAGCGGCTCGTTCAACTTCCCCAGCCAGAAGCTCTACACGCCGTACGTCCCTGCCGCGGTGGGGCTGACGCTCTACACGCAAGCCGCCTACACCGAGCCGACGCGCAACCAGTTCGAGCTGACCCGCGCCGGATACGCCGATTTCCTGGCCCAGCCGATCGTGCTCCAGGGGACCCAGTGGACCTGGGCCGCACCGGTCACTGCGACTTCCGGCGGATCGCTCAACCAGACCTACATGCCGGTCGTGCGGATGAAGTACTGATCGCGGGCGCCACGGGGGCGTTGGCTCGCCCCCAGCCAAACGAGTAGGCTCGCAGGCACACTTTCGTGGAGGCTCGAATGCGTATCCAGATCCTCGCTCGCTCGTTCCTGTGCGCGCTCGCTGCGTGCCTCGCCCAAGTCTCGGTAAGAGCCCAGGCCGCCGACGTCGGCCTGGTGGTCTCCACCACCGGTGCGCGCGCCGGCACCCTGTGCGCCACCGTCAACTGCGCGGCGCTGCCGATCACCGTGCTCCGCGGCGGCGCGCTGACCATCAACGTCTACGGCGCGATCAACAGCCCGTACCTGCTCGCACTCGGCACCCCGACGCCGAGCTGCACTCCGATCCCCGGCATCGCCAACCAGATGATGCTCGGCCCTCCGATCCTGGTGTTCCTCGCCGGCACGACGCTGCGACCCAACGCCATCTCGGTGTGCCTGATCGGCCAGGACACGCTGTCGCTCACCGTCCCAGCCAACGGAGCCATCGGCACACTCCACCTGCAAGGCGTGGTGCAGTCGCTGCGCACCGCCTCCCCCGCGTTCACTCCGACGCTGGCGGTCACGATCCAGTAGCCGGGCCCGCGCCGAAATCGCGTCTCCAGCAGCTGACCCGCCAGATCGCTGTGATGACACCGGTCTGATCGGGCCCCACAGTACTCCAGCCCGGCCGCCACCGAGCCACCGCAGCACGGTCCCGTCCGCGTGCCGGGGCGTGCCCCGCGGCATCCGCCGGCCCTTCGGAGCACACCGCCGCAACACGGCGAGGACCGACCGGTCCTCGGTCCGGTAGAGTGCGCACCGCAGATGCTGATCCCCAAGCGCCGTCCAACCGTTCCCGTGCCGGTCGCCGATGTCCTGGTCGGCGGCGGCCATCCGGTCGTCGTCCAGTCGATGACCAACACTGACACCGCGGACGCCGCGGCCACCGCAACCCAGGTCGCCGAGCTGTTCCGTGCCGGCTCGGAGTTGGTGCGCATCACGGTGAACAACCACGCCGCAGCGGCGGCGGTGCCCGAGATCCGACAGCGCCTGGACGACCTCGGGTTGCGCGTGCCGCTGGTCGGTGACTTCCACTACAACGGCCACCTCCTGCTCACCGAGCACCCGGAGACCGCCCGCTGTCTGGACAAGTACCGCATCAACCCGGGGAACGTCGGGCGCGGCGACAAGCACGACCAGAACTTCGCCACCATGATCCGGGTGGCACGCGACTTCGACCGTCCGGTGCGCATCGGCGTGAACGCCGGATCGCTCGACCAAGAACTGCTGTCCGACCGGATGGAAGCGAACGCACGCAGTGCGACGCCACAGGACAGCGACGCCGTGCTGCTCGAGGCGATGGTCGAGAGCGCGCTGCAGTCGGCACACGCTGCGGAGCACCTGGGGCTCGGCCGCGACCGAATCATCCTGAGCGCCAAGATCAGCAACGTGCAGCGCCTGGTGCGCGTCTACACGCTGCTCAGCGAGCGCACCGACCACGCCCTGCACCTCGGACTCACCGAGGCCGGCATGGGGGTGAAGGGGATCGTCTCGTCCACCGCAGCCCTGTCGATCCTGCTGCAGCAGGGGGTCGGCGACACGATCCGCGTGTCGCTCACGCCACCACCCGGCGGCGCGCGAACCGAGGAAGTGCGCGTTTGCCAGCAGATCCTGCAGAGCCTCGGCATTCGGCCGTTCCTGCCCAGCGTCACCGCCTGCCCGGGTTGCGGACGCACCACCAGCTCGTACTTCCAGGAGCTGTCGCAGCGGGTCGCGGCGTTCCTCGAGCAGCGGATGCCCGAGTGGCGCAAGACCGACCCCAGCGTCGCCGAGCTCGAGGTCGCGGTGATGGGGTGCGTGGTGAACGGCCCCGGTGAGAGCAAGGCTGCGCACATCGGGATCAGCTTGCCGGGCACCGGCGAGGCGCCGCGATCGCCGGTCTACATCGACGGGGCGCACGTGACCACGCTCCAAGGACCAACGCTGGCCGAGGACTTTCTGGCGCTGATCGAGGACTACGTCGCCAAGCGGCGACCGCAGTAGCCCGGACCGACCGCGAGCGACTGTCGCGGATCAGAGGTCTACCACCACGGGTTCGGACGCCAGCCGGTACTCCGCATCCAGCACACAGGCGTTGACGAACGTCGTACCGCCCTGCTGCAACACGCCGCGCGCTTCGTGAATGTGACCGAACACGTGCAACTTCGGCGCGACCACATCGACCCGCCGACGCAGCTCTTCGCACCCTGCGTAGTCGCCGCGCGTGGTTCGGTCCAGGATTCCGTACGGCGGCCCGTGGGTCACCAGGACGTCACAGCCCTGCGGAATGCGTGCCCAGTGCACCGCGATCTCCGCACCGCGCTGGCGGTTGAACGCCCAATCGAAGAACCACGGGGTGATCGGCGAGCCCCAGAAGGTGAGCCCGGCGACCGCTGCCGACTCATCCTCCAGATACACGACTCCTGGCGGAACCAGCGCGCGGAACCGCTGTGGTTCGCGTTCGGCCAGGAAGTCGTGGTTGCCCGCGATCAGCACCTTGTGCGGGTGCGGCTGCGCGCCGAGCCAAGCGAGGAACGCGGCGCACTCGGGGAGGGTCCCCCGGCCGGTGGCGTCGCCCGCGTGCACCAGCACGTCGCCGGCAGGCAGCTCGAGGTCTCCGTGCCGATTGTGCGTGTCCGAGATCAGCACGAGGCGCACCATCGCCGTAGTGTAGGACCCCGCGGGCTACCACACGCACCGCCCCGCACTCCCCAGCCCTGGACTTTGTCGATCGAGCCGTGCGATCCTTGTGCGCCCGCAGCAGCTCGGCCGTGAGTGGTCCGGGCCCGTACCCCTCTACACTGCGCCCCGACCCCCGCCCCGCAATCCGATGATCGTCAAACCCCTGCTCGGCCTGCTCGCCTGCCTCTGCCTCACCGCCCTGCCCGACGAGGGACAGTGGCTGCCGAGTCAGGTCCGCGAGATGGATTGGAAGGCGCTCGAAGCGCGCGGCATGAAGCTGACCAAGGACGAATTCTGGCACCCGACCAAGGGCGGCGTGCTGTCGGCCGCGGTCCAGATCGGCACGGGCGGACGCTGGGGGTGCACCGCGTCGTTCGTGTCCGACCAGGGGCTGGTGATCACCAACCACCACTGCGGGTTCGGCGCCATCCAGCAGTTGAGCAGCGTCGAGAAGAACTACGTGCGCGACGGGTTCGTCGCGGCCGACCGCGCCGGTGAAGCACGCACCGGGATGCACCTCGCGGTGGTGCGGCGCATCGAGGACGTCACCGCGCGGGTCCACGCCGCCCAGGCGTCAGCGCGGAGTCCGATCGAGCGGGTGCGGGTCACCACCGCCACGCTCCGCCAGATCGAGGCCGAAGGAGAACGCGACCCCGCCAACCCCGAGCAGAAGGATCCGAACACCACCTGCTCGGTGGCGTCGTTCTTCGAGGGCCGCGAGTACCACCTGTACTACCGCACAGTGATCCGTGACGTGCGGCTGGTCTACGCCCCACCGCGCAGCGTCGGGGAGTTCGGCGGCGAGGTCGACAACTGGGAGTGGCCGCGGCACACCGGCGACTTCACGTTCTTCCGCGCCTACGTGGCGCCGGACGGCAAACCGCGTGGCTACCACGCCGACAACGTGCCGTTCCGCCCGCAGCACTGGCTCACGGTGTCGCAAAAGGGCGTGCACCGCGGCGACCTGGTGCTGATCCTCGGCTACCCCGGAAGCACCGAGCGCTACCTGACGGCGGCCGCGGTGGCTGACCGCCAGGGGATCTACTACCCGATGCGTCACGAGCTGCTGACCGGGGTGATCGAACGCATCGAGAAGGCCTGCGGCGGCGATGCAGCGATGCAGCTGCGCTACTCGGCGACGATCAAGAGCCTGGCCAACGTGCAGAAGAACGCCCTCGGGATGGTCAAGGGACTGGCACGCAACGCCACGGTGCAGCTGAAGAGCGAGCAGGAGGAACAGTTCCTCCGCTGGGTCGAAGCCGACCCGCAGCGCAAGGAGAAGTACGGCGCGGTGCTGCAGGAGCTGCGCGAGCTCGACGCGACGGCGGCGACCACCACGCTTCGAGACCTGCTGTTCGTCAACTTGATGTCGTCGCGGGTGCTGCCGTGGCTGAGCACTTCGGTGCAGTTGCTGGCGGCGATTCACGGCCAGCGAGAAGGCCAGCCGGTGCAGATCAGCCGCGGACTGGCGCGGGCGGTGCAGAGCAAGACCACCGACCGCGACCTGTCCGAGGTGCAGGCCCCGGTGCTGCTCTACTTGCTCGCGGAAGCGCGCCGACTGCCGGAGTCGCAGCGTTTGCGCGGGGTCGAAGCGTTCGACGCGAAGGATCTCGCCGGGCTGCGCAAGCTGCTCGCCGCCTCGCCGTTGGCCTCGCCCGAGGGCCGCAAGGCGCTGCTGAAGGGCGGCATGCAGGGGCTCACCGACCACACCGACCCGACGGTCGCGTTGGCACGCGCACTCGCCGGCGAGCTGGCGGACTACCGCCGCCGGCACACCGAGGACGAGGGCCGGCGGATGGTCGTCGGGCCGCGGTGGATCTCGGCGCAGCAGCAGTGGCGCGGCAAGTCGTTCTACCCGGATGCCAACAGCACACTGCGGGTGGCGATCGCGACGGTCAAGGGCTATCAGCCGCGCGACGGAGTGTGGTATCCGCCGCACACCACCGTGTCCGGAATCCTGGAGAAGGACACCGGCAAGGATCCGTTCGCGGTGCCGGCGGCGCTGCGCAAGGCCGCGCGCAACCGCGACCGTAGCGCCTACTTCGACCAGGCGATCGGCGATGTGCCGGTCTGCTTCCTGGCCGACGGTGACACCACGGGCGGCAACTCGGGCTCGCCACTGATCAACGGCAAGGGCGAGCTGGTCGGGTTGAACTTCGATCGCGCATTCGAGAGTGTGAGCGGCGACTACGGCTGGAACGAACAGCGCTCGCGCAACATCAGCGTCGACATCCGCTACGTGCTGTGGTTCCTCGAGCAGGTGGTGCCGGCCAAGCACCTGCTACAAGAGATGAGCGCGGGTGCATCGCGCGCCGGATCGCGCCGCTGACCCCCACCGAGGACCGGGCTCGGCTTCAGTCGGCCGACGGTTCGTAGATCGCGATGTGGTCGAGCTCGCGGAAGTTCCCGGCGAAGTCCATGCCGAATCCGATGACGAACTCGTCGGGAATCTCGAAGCCGACGTGTTCGAGCTCGACCTCGACCACCCGGCGCGAGGGCTTGCTGAGCAGCGTCGCCACGTGGACCTCGGTCGCCCCGTGTTGGAGCAGCATGCCGCGCAATCGATCCACGGTGCGGCCGGTGTCGACGATGTCCTCGAGCAACAGCACGGGCCGACCCGCGACGTCTACTCCGTGGTCCCCGTCGACGTGGACGGTGCCGCCGCTGGTCGTTTCGTTGCCGTAGCTGCTGGCCCGGATGCCCTCCAGCGGGACGTCCCAGGGGAGGTGCCGCAACAAGGCTTCGGCGAACACGCGTGCCCCCTCCATCACGGCGATCACGCACGGGGGGGTGTCGGGGTAGCGGTTGCGGAGGTCGGCGGCGATCTCGCCGATCCGGCGCTGCACGGCGTCGGCGGCGATCAGGGTCCGGAATTGATGCATCGGGTCGCGTGCGGGGGCCCGGGACTATAGCGAACGGGTCGAGCAGAGACCTGGCCGGCCTCGCGGGCTACCATGTCCGAACCCGACTCTCATGGCCCTCGAACACCAGTACGGCCCACACGTCCACCTGTCCGACAACCTGTGGCTGCGCTCGTTGCTGGTGCGGATCGGCGCGCCGGACACACCGCTCCGCGACATTGCCGAGCTGGTCCGCGCGGCCTACCGCTTCCTCGCCGCGGACGTACTCGGCGCGGAGTTCCCGCGCACCGACGTGCGCGCCCCGACACGGATGCTCGCCAGCGAACCGCGCGGGGTCTACACCGGGCCCGCGCTGTGCCCGGAGACCCCGCTGGTGGTCGCCGGAATCGTGCGTGGCGGCATCCTGCCAGCCCAGGTCTGCTACGAGGCGGCCTGCCAGGTGCTGCCGCCGGAGAACGTCCGGCTCGACTTCCTCACCATGTCGCGCACCTTGGACGGCGACGGCCGGGTGACCGGGGTACGCACCGAGGGCTCGAAGATCGGCGGGTCCGCGGCCGGTGCAGTGGTACTGATCCCCGATCCGATGGGCGCCACCGGTGGGACGATCGCCCGCACCATCGAGATCTACAACGCGATGGAAGGCGCTCCGCCGGCGCGGTTCGTCGCGGCGCACCTGATGGTGACTCCCGAAGCGCTGCAACGCCTCACCGCCGGCTACCCGGAGCTGCGGATCCACGCCGGTCGATTCGACCGCGGGCTGTCGGCGGCCGAGGTGCTGGACACCCTCCCGGGCGCCTTCCCCGAACGCGAGCGTGGACTGACCGAACACCAGTACATCGTGCCGGGTGCGGGGGGAATCGGCGAAATCCTGACCAACTCCTGGGTTTGAACGCTCCCCGGCCCGGCCATGATGGCCGCCGGCGGGGCCGCCCAGCAACAGCCACGCGTTCCAACGAGAAATGAGCATCATCACCAGTGTCCACGGCCGCGAGGTCCTCGATTCGCGCGGCAACCCGACGGTCGAAGTCGAAGTCGAGCTCGAATCCGGCGCGGTCGGCGCCGTCATCGTCCCGTCCGGCGCCTCGACCGGTGCCCACGAGGCTGTCGAGCTGCGCGACGGGGGGCCACGCTACCTCGGCAAGGGGGTGCAGAACGCGGTGCACCACGTCAACGAGGACATCCTCGACGCGCTGCTGGGCCATGACGCCCAGGACCAGGTGGCGATCGACACCACCCTGCGGGAGTTGGACGGCACCAAGGACAAGAGCAAGCTGGGGGCCAACGCGATCCTCGGCGCGAGCCTCGCCACCGCCAAGGCGGCCGCGATGGAAGCGGAGCTGCCGCTGTACCGCTACGTCGGTGGGGTCGGCGCGCGGCGGCTTCCCTGCCCGATGATGAACATCCTCAACGGCGGGCAGCACGCCGACAACAACGTCGACTTCCAGGAGTTCATGGTCATGCCGACCGGCGCACCGACCTTCGCCGAGGCGCTGCGCATGGGCGCCGAGGTCTACCACCACCTCAAGAAGGTGCTCGCCAGCAAGGGCCTGGGCACCGGAGTCGGTGACGAGGGTGGCTTCGCGCCCAACCTGCGGTCCAACGAGGAGGCGATCGAGGTGATCCTCGAGTCGATCGAGAAGGCCGGCTACCGCGCCGGGGAAGACATCTACTTGGCACTCGACGTCGCCAGCACCGAGATCTTCAGGGACGGCAAGTATCACCTCGAGGGCGAGGGCAAGGTCCTCGATCCGGAAGCGATGGTGCAGCTGTACCGCGGCTGGTGCGAGAAGTACCCGATCTTCAGCATCGAAGACGGCATGGCGGAGGACGACTGGGCCGGCTGGCAGGCGCTGACGCAGGCGATCGGCGACAAGGTGCAACTCGTCGGCGACGACCTGTTCGTCACCAACACCGCCCGGCTGCAGCGCGGCATCGACGAAGGGGCCGGCAACGCGATCCTGATCAAGGTCAACCAGATCGGCACCCTGACGGAAACCCTCGAGGCGATCGCCCTCGCGGAGGCCAACGGCCTGGCTTCGGTGATGTCGCACCGTTCCGGGGAGAGCGAGGACACCACCATCGCCGACCTGGCGGTCGCCACCAACGTCGGGCAGATCAAGACCGGTGCGCCGTGCCGATCGGACCGGGTGGCGAAGTACAACCAGCTGCTACGGATCGAAGAAAACCTGGGTGCGGCGGCGGTCTATGGCATAGCATGAGGACGTGTCCTCGGCGGTCAGCGCGAACACACCGGAGCAGGCGGACGGCGGCAGCCCGTTCCCCTTGGTCGTCACCCTGCTGAGCACGGTCGGCGCGCTCCTGCTTTTTTTCTCCACTACCGTCGCGGCCCTGTCCGAGCAACGGGCGCTGCGCCTCGTCGAGAACGCCCGCCAGGCGCGGGAGGCGACGCTGCGGCGTACCTTGGAGGACGAGGCGCGGCAGCGCGCCGCGCTCGACCTCGACCTGCAGAGTCTGATGGTCGAACTCGACCACCGGGGAATTTTCGCCGGCGCGCTGCTGTCGGAGCCGCCGGCCGGGGCCGTGCCACCTGCCGATCCGCGGTGAACCGAAGGCGCCTCTCAGCGGTTTTTCGCGAAGTTCGCGGGCCGCGTGCCGCGTCGTCGGTCCACCGCTATCCTGCTGGGGCGTCCAGCCGGGCTGGCCCGGCCATCCGGTACTCGTAGGCGCCACGGTCCACACGTATCTGCGCCACGCTTCTTCCAACACCCCTTCCGCCACCCCCATCCGACGATGAGCGATCAACCCAACAAGCCGTCCGCCCAGGACCTCGAGCAGGTCGAAAAGCTGCAGAAGGCCTACGCCGCGATGAAGACCGAGATGAAGAAGGTCATCGTCGGTCAGGACCAGGTCGTCGACGAGCTGTTCATGGCCATGTTCTGCCGCGGGCACTGCCTGCTCGTCGGCGTGCCGGGTCTGGCCAAGACGTTGATGATCTCGACGTTGGCGGATGTGCTGCACCTCAAGTTCAACCGCATCCAGTTCACCCCGGACCTCATGCCGTCGGACATCACCGGCACCGAGGTGATCCAGGAGGACAAGGCCACCGGTCGGCGCGAGTTCAAGTTCCTGCAGGGCCCGGTGTTCGCGAACGTCATCCTGGCGGACGAGATCAACCGAACCCCGCCGAAGACCCAAGCGGCTCTGCTGGAGGCCATGCAGGAGCGCCACGTCACGGTCGGCGGCGTGCGGCACGACCTCGACGACCCGTTCTTCGTGCTCGCCACGCAGAACCCGATCGAGCAGGAGGGCACCTACCCGCTGCCCGAAGCCCAGCTCGACCGGTTCATGTTCATGGTGAAGGTCGACTACCCGACGCTCGAGGAAGAGCGCGAGATCCTCCGCCGCACCACCGAGACCCAGAACGTCAAGGTGAGCGCCGTGCTCCAAGGCGAGGAGATCCGCAACCTGCAGCAGATCGTCCGTCGCGTGCCGATCGCCGACCACGTGCTCGAGTACGCCATGCGGCTCACTCGCGCGACCCGCATCACCGGCAGCGAGGCCCCGGAGTGGATCAAGGAGTGGCTGACCTGGGGCGCCGGACCGCGCGCCAGCCAGAACCTGGTGCTCGGCGGCAAGGCGCGCGCGCTGTTGCAGGGTCGGTTCTACGTGTCCGGTGAGGACATCCGCGCGGTCGCCCACGCGGTGTTCCGCCACCGCCTGGTCACCAGCTTCTCCGCCGAGGCGGAGGGGATCACCACGGACACCGTGGTCGATCGGTTGCTCGAGGAGATTCGGCCGAACGACAGCGCTGCGCTGAACGACGGCAACTTGCCGAAGGTCATCAACCAGTAGCCGCTCCATGGCCCCGACCGCTGCCAAGAACTACCTCGATCCGAAGGTCCTCAACAAGGTCGCGCGGCTCGAGCTGCGCGCCCGGTTGGTGATGGAGGGATTCGTCACCGGCATGCACAAGTCGCCGTTCCGCGGCTTCTCGGTGGAGTTCGCCCAGCACCGGGAGTACGTCGCCGGCGACGACATCCGCTACATCGACTGGAAGATCTTCGGTAAGTCGGATCGCTTCTACATCAAGGAGTTCGAGGAGGAGACCAACCTCCGCGCCCACCTGTTCCTCGACCAGAGCGAGTCGATGGCCTACGGGCACGAGGGTGGGATGACCAAGTACGACTACGCCGCCACCGCGGCGGCCTCGCTGGCCTACACGATCCAGCAGCAGGCGGACTCGGTCGGGCTCAACCTGTTCAACAACGCGGTGGTCACCACGGTGCCACCAAGCAACACGCGAGCCAACCTCGGCAACCTGTTCAAGAGCCTCGAAGCGGCCAGCCCCACTTCGAAGACCTCGATCGGGTCGGTGCTGATGGAGCTGTCCAGCCAGCTGCCGCGCCGCGGCATGGTGCTGATCCTGTCGGACTTGTTCGATGAACCGGCGGCGGTGCTGAAAGGCCTTCGGTCGCTGGCGCAACGCGGCCACGACGTGGTGGTGTTCCACATCCTCGACCGCGACGAGGTCGAGTTCCCGTTCGAGCGGATGACCCTGTTCGAGGGCCTCGAAGAGATGCCGGAGCTGCTGGTCGACCCGCGCTCCTTGCGCGACGCCTACCTGGAGGAGATCAACCAGTTCCAGGAGGAGATCCGCAAGGGTTGCCTGCGCAACCGCATCGACTACTTCCGCATCGTCAACAGTCAGGAGCTGGGCGTGGTGCTCTCGTCCTACCTCGCCGCGCGCGCCGCCCAGGCCAAGCGCAAGAAGTAGCGACCACCACCACCGCCGTTGCAGTTCATCACTCCAGCCCTGGTCGCCGGCGCACTGCTGTTCGCCGTGCCGCTGCTGATCCACATCTTCAATCGGCAGCGGTTCCGTCGCCGCGACTGGGCCGCGATGGAGTACCTGCTGCGTGCCTACCAGAAGCACCGGCGCCGGCTGCGGATCGAGAACCTGATCCTGCTGCTGCTGCGTTGCCTGCTCCCGGTAGTGCTGGCCCTCGCCATCGCGCGGCCGTTCTTCCGCGACGCGCCGGGCATGCTGCCGTCGGTCGGTACCACCCACCATGTGATGGTGTTCGATCGCAGCTACAGCATGGGCTACCAGCCCTCCGGTAGTCAGAGCCCGCACCACCGCGCGCTCCGGATCGCGACCAACCGACTCGAGCAACTCGAGGGACAGGCGGGCCAGCGCATCACCCTGGTTCTGGCGGGCGTGCGCCCCGAGTTTCCGGTGCGAGGTAGTGTCTCACTGGCGACCGCACGGGCTCGGCTGGCGCGACTCGGCCCCCCACCCGACAGCGCGGAATCGATGCTGCCGGCGCTGACCCAGGTTGCCGCGATGCTGGAGGAGGAGCGCGCCAAACCCGGTCCGGTGATCGCCGGCCAAACGCGGCTCTACATCTTCACCGACCTGCAGAAGAGCTGCTTCGGGGACACGCTGCAGCCAGCCGGCAAGCCCACGGCGCGAGACGGGGAGCAACCGGCCGGGCCGGCGGCGCGGCCGACCGAGAAGCAGCCGACCAAGCAGACCAAGGGAGCCGGCACCGACCCCCTGGCGGACACCGCGCGCGAGGTGATGGCCCGCCTCGCCAAACTCGCGAGCGTGTCGCTCATCGATGTCGGCGGGAGCGCCGGGACCACGCTGGAGAACGTGCAGCTGACCAAGCTGCGCATGTCGCGCGCACACGCTGTCACCGGAGTCGCGCTGGAGGCCGACGTCACGGTCCGCAACCTCTCCACCAGCAAGCAGCTGGTCGAGGTGACGCTGGAGAAGGACAGCGGCGAGCCGGTGCGCAAGGTGGTGCAGGTCGAGGCGGGTGCCGAGACCGAGATCCCGTTCCCGGTCGTGTTCCGGCAGACCGGGCTGCGCCAACTCAAGGCCAGCATCCCGACCGACGGCCTGGAGGCGGACAACGCGGTCTACCACGTGGTCGACGTGAAGGAGCAGCTGAAGGTGCTGTTGGTCGAGGGCTCGCCGGAGACCGAGTGGCGACTGATGGACACCGGTTGGCTGCGGGTGGTGCTCGATCCGACCCAGGGTCGCGGCGACGCCACGGTCACCGAGTTCGCCACCAAGGTCATCGACAGCACCGAGTTCCTGGCGCGGCAAGAGAAGCCGCAGGGCTACGACATGGTCGTGCTGGCAGGGGTCGAACGGCTCAACGAGCAGGTCGCGGACGATCTCGTGGCGGCGGTCGAAGCCGGCACAGGACTACTGGTGATGCTCGGGCCGCGCTGTGATCCGGACAGCTACAACACGCACCTGTACCGCAACGGCGAGGGCCCGTTGGGCATCGCTCTGCGGCGCCACGAAGGGTTCGATCCCGGCGGGCAGCGCTACTACCGCAGCCAGGTCGTCGACCTGGAGCACCCGGTGTTCCACGACTTCAAGGAGGACGAGTCGCTGCTGCAGTACCTGCAGCTCGCCGGCATCTACCGCTACTTCACCACCGACCGGGAGACACTGGCGAAGAACCACGCGGTGCTGTGGCAGATCAGCAACCCGAGCCTGTCCCCGCTGCTGGTCGGTGGCCGATTCGGCGAGGGGCGCACCCTGCTGCTGACCAGCGCCATCACCGCACAGCCGAAGAAGTGGAACACGCTCGACGCGCAGATCCACTCGATCCCGCTGTTCCACCCGCTCGCCCACTGGCTGTCGCACCCAGCGACCGACCCGTACAACGTATTGGTCGGCGGCAGCCTCAGCGCTGTGGTGCCGAAGCGACCCCAGGGCATGGCGGTGGTCTTGTGCGACCGCGCCGGCAGCAGCAAGGTGCCGGTCGCCCAGGACGCCAAGCCGCTGCGCGGCAACCTGTTCGCACTGCCGCCGTTCACGCAGACCAACTTCGCCGGCTTCTACACCTTCGAGATGGAACAAGGCGAGTCGGGCACCGCGCAACAGCTGCGGCTGCCGTTCGCGGTCAACCCGGACCCGACGGAAGGCGAGCTCGGCTACCTGGCGCACGCCGTGGTGCGTGAGCGCTTGGGGATCCAGCGCATCCACACCGCGCTGCCGGACGACAGCGCGCCGATCGAGACCGCCGGGATCGGCGAGATCGGCCCGTTCCTCCTGTATCTGGTGCTCTTGTTGGTGGTCGGTGAAGCGTGCTGGGCGCGTTTCGTGAGCCGGAGGCGCACGTGATGCTGGCGACATCCTTGTGGGCCCTGCCCCAGGCTTCGGATCCGTCGAACCCCGCGGGAACCGCACCCGAGTACCACTACCAGTTCCAGAACATGCCGCCGGCATGGGTCGTCGGGCTGGTCGTGGTGCCGCTGGTGGTCGCGTTCGCCTGGTGGTCGTACGGCGGCATCAGCCGCCTCGAGCCGCGCACCCGCGTGCTGCTGTCGATCCTGCGCGGCGCCGCGATCCTGGTCTGTCTGCTGGCGATCGCGCAACCGGTGCTGGAGACGCGGCATTACACGCAGCTGCGCAGCCAAGTGCACGTCCTGGTGGACGACAGCGCCAGCATGCAGCGCAAGGACACCTACCCGGACGCGCAGCAGCAGGCCGCGCTGCGCGCCGCGGCCGACGTGGAAGAGCTCGCCCAACACACCCGCGCCGAGCTGGTCGCCAAGGTGCTCGAGCGCAGCGACGGTCTGCTGGCCAAACTGGCCGCGACCCACGACGTGCGCCTGTTCCGGTTCGTGCGCAAACCGCTGCCGATCTCCAGCCTCGGCGAGTTGACTGCCAAGGGCCCGACCAGCCCGATCGGCGACGCACTCGAACTCCTGCTGTCCGGAATCGGAGCGGCCCCGGTCGACGCGGTGATCCTGGTGTCGGACGGGCGCAACAACAAGGGTCTGGAGCCGGCCGCGGTGGCCGCCAAGTACCGCACCGCCGACCTGGCGCTCTACACCATCGGCGTGGGCGATCCCAACCCGGCGCGCAACGTGCGCATCATCGGCCCCTCGGGGCCGAAGGAGGCGCTGCGCGGCGAAGAGGTGGTGTTCGACATCAAGCTGGTCGCCGAGGGTCTCGCGGACAAGTCGGTCGAAGTCACCGTGGAGGCCTCGCGCGACGGCGGACCGTTCGTCCCGGTGCACAACGAGCCGCCGACGCGGCTTGCCAAGGACGGTGAGCCCAAACGGGTGCGCGCGGTGTACGCCTTCCAAGAGCCCGGCGACTACACGCTGCGCTTCAAAGTCACCGAGTTCCCCGAGGAGACCAGTCTCGACGACAACGTCGACGTCCGCTTCCTGCGGGTGAACGACGAGAAGATCCGGGTACTGTACGTCGAGGACATCCCGCGCTGGGAGTACCGCTACGTCAAGGAGGGCCTGAAGCGCGTCGACGACAGCATCATCATGCAGTCGTACCTGTTCGACGCCAGCGGCGACTTCCCGCAGGAGCACAGCCGCGATTTGGCGCCGCTGCGCGACATCCCGCGCACCCGCGAGGAACTGTTCGCCTACCACGTGGTGCTGGTCGGCGACGTCGACCCACTGCGGCTCGGCGCAACCGAGGAGCAACGCAACGCGTGGCTCAAGTTGCTGGTGGAGTTCGTCGAGTTCGGCGGTGGCGCTGGCTTCATGTTCGGCGACGGGTTCATGCCCGAGGCATACCGTGGCACGGTGCTGCAGGACCTGCTGCCCGTGGTGCTCGAGCGGCAGTCCGACCTCGAGGCCGCCGTTTCGAAGATCAACCGCATCGACGAGTTTCGGCCGGTGCTGAACAACCCCGGCGCCCCGCACGACATCGCGTTGCTCAGCCGCGATCTGCCGCTCAACGCCCGCCTGTGGGAACAGGAGTTGTCGCCGCTACGCGTCTATCACCCGGTGCAACAGGCCAAGGCCGGCGCCGAGGTGCTGCTGCGCCACCCGGTCGACGAGAACCGGTTCGGCAAGCGGGTGATCGCAGCGGTGGGCAACTACGCCCGCGGCCGCACCTTCTGGATGGGCACCGACGAGACTTGGCTGTGGCGCAAGAGTTTCGGCGAGGTCTACCACGACACATTCTGGCGCAACGTGGTCCGCTACCTCGCCGAGAACCGCCTGCGCCGCCGCGACGACCGAGTCGATCTGCGGCTCAGCAAGGTGGTCGCCGAGACCGGAGAGCCGATCCAGATCACCCTGCTGAAGCACGACGACGAACTGCACCCATCGAGCGAACAGGAAGCCGTGGTGTTCCTGCGCCGCGCCAACGCCGAGCCCGAACGCCGGGTGTTGCGCGCGATCCCCGGCGAGCTCGGCACCTACCGCGGCACCTTCTCCCTGGACCGTCCCGCGTCGATCAGCGTGCTGGTGTTCGCCAACGACAACCCCAGCGACAAGGTGCTGGCGCGCGAGGACGTGTTGGTCAAGATCCCCGACCGCGAGATGCAGCACTCCTCGCAGGACAAGGCCACGCTGCAGTTGACCGCCAAGGCCAGCAAAGGCGGCCGATACGTGTTCCTCGGCAACGCGGCCGAGATCGCCGCCGACTTCAAGGATCGCCGCGCACCCGACACCGAAGTGCGGCGCGAGGTGCGGACCCTGTGGGACCACTGGTGGATGCTCGCTGCGGTCATCGGGTTGCTGGCACTCGAGTGGATCCTGCGCAAGCGGGCACGGCTGGTCTGACCTCGACCGTGCGAAAACCGGGTCGCCGCAGCCCGGACGGGTCGTGCCGCGGCTCGATCCGAGGTTCGCCCGAGGCCGATGGACGGCATGCGGCGGATTGCATTCTCGTTCCGCCACCGCTGTCCGTAGCAAGGTCCGATCGGCCCGGAATCCCCGGCCGGCACCTGCGTCGCTCCGTGGGATGTGATCGAATAGGGCTTCAGCGCCGATAACACCGAATCGATGCAGCACTTCCGAGCCGCAATCGCCACCACCGGACAGGCCGAGAGCCGCCGCGTGCACCCGGGGTTGCAGACGACAGCCCCTCCTCTGGAGCCCCGCAAACCCCGCCGACGGCGCACTACGGTGCTGTGCGGCTGGGCCCTCACTTTCCTCGCCGCCGGGCTGCCCGCGCAGTGGGGCGAGGTCGAGGACGACAAGAGCCTGTTCAGCATCCCCCGCTCGCAGGACGACATCCACGCGCTGAAGACCGCCCGCGAGGACATCGCCGCGGGTCGGTTCGGATTCGCCGTGGAACGGCTGCACACCCTGCTGGAACGCGGCCGCCCGGGCCTCTGCGAGGTCGAACCCGGGCGCTACTTGGGCATGCGCCACGCGGTCGTCGAGGTGCTCCGAGACCTCCCCGAGGCGGCGCAGCAGGCCTACGAGAAGCTCGCTGCCCGCGAGGCCGGGGCACTGCTCCACGGCGCGTTCCGCGGTCACGACCCGGAAGCGCTGCAGCTGTTGTCGCGACGCTTCCCGACGACCGCCGCCGGCCGTCGCGCATTCCTGCGGCTGGGTGACCTGTGGCTCGAGTGTGGCCAGGTCGAACGCGCGATCCCGGAGTACCGCGCCCTGCTCGACGCGCTGCCGCCACGCCACCCGCTGCGCACGGAAGTGTCCCGACGCCTGGCCGCGGCGATGACGCTCACCGGGCGTGCAACCGGCGACAGCGATCTCTCCGCAGTCGCCGCCCCGGCACAGCGCTCCACCGGCTGGCCGGCGTACGGCGGCGGCCGCGACGGCGCCCGGCCGATGCACTTCACCGACAACCTCGGCCGCTCGGTGCAACGGCTGCAACTCGCCAGCCCCGGCTACGCGTCGCAGTACCCGCTGGTCAGCCACGCCACCGGCGGGCTGGACGGGTTGTTCTTCAACACCGGCCACCAGGTCGTCGCCTACGACCCGGTCGGGGGACGCATCGCGTGGAAGGCCGCCGGACCGATGGTCGGCCTCAACGAGGACACCGACTACGACACCCTGAGCCGCAGCATGCTGCTGACCACCGCGGTGTCGCCCGACATCGTGGTCGCGGCGCTGCAGGTCCCCAACTCCAGCCGCGCCGCCTCGTTCCACCAGCTGGAACTGATCTACAAGCTACCCACCCGGCGGTTGTTCGCGTTCGACCGGCACACCGGCAAGCGGCTGTGGATGCACTGGGACTACGAGGGCGGCCCGGTAGCCAAGCGCTTCGCATCGCACAATGCCCCGGCACCGCCGATCATCGACGGCGACACCGTGTACGTCCCCACCGAGCACTACACCGGCGCGGTCACGTACTACCTCTCGGCCTACGACCTGCGCACCGGCGCACCGCGCTGGCGCACCCTGATCTGCAGCAGCCAGCTGGAGGTCAACATGTTCGGGAATGCGCGCGTCGAGTACGCGGCGACACCGGTCGCGATCCACCAGGGAGTGCTGTACGGCACCACCAACCTGGGGTTGTGCTACGCCGCGGATGCTGCGACCGGCCGAGTGCGCTGGTGCTCTGCCTACCCGGTGATCCCGCTGCCGCGGACCCGGCTGCAAGGTCAGCAGAGCCGGCCGGTGTTCTTCGCCAACAACCCGATCTTGGTCGCCGACGGCGTGATGGTCAGCACCCCGCTCGACTCCGAGTTCGTGCTGGCCCACGACATCGACACCGGAGCGTTGCGCTGGAAGCTGCACTGGCGCAGCCAAGCCCGCCACCAGAACGGCATCAAGTGGCTGCTCGGCGTACTCGGCGACGAGGTGATCCTGTCGGGTTCCGGGGTGATCGGCGTCGGACTGAAGAGCAGCGGCACGCCGCGCGTCCGACAGATCCGGCCGCCACAGTACTTCGGCCACACGTTGAGCTCGCGCATCCCGCGCGGCGCAGTTACCAAGCGCTACATCCTGCAACCGATGCCGTCCGGGTTGCACGCGTTCGACGCGCAGGGCAACGCCGCTCCCCGCCCGTTCACCGTCGAGAACCCCGGTAACCTGCTGATGATCGATGGCATGCTGGTGACGACCCGCGCCAACGAAGTGCAGGTGTTCCTCGACCGCGAGCGGCTGCTGGAACAGACCCGGAACGCGATCCGCGCTGCGCCGGACGACCCCGCGAACTACCTGCGGATGGCGACCCTGACCCGCGGCTCCGGGGGCGAGGACCTGTACGGGATCCGCGGCACCGCCACCATCGAACTGCTGCGCAAGGGGCTCGCCGCGGCGAAGCGCGCCGGAATGGGCAAGGACGCGCCGCTCTACCAGAACCTCGCGGGCGAGCTGTTCAAGATCTCGATGCTGCGTGCCACCCGTGCGGCCAAGCAGGGCTTCACTGCACAGGCAATCCAGCAGTTGGAGCGGGCCCGCGACACCGCACCCAATCCCGACTCCTGGATCACCGCCCAGCTGGAGCTGCTGGGGCTGCTCGAGCGCGCACCGGACAAGGCGCTGGCGGAGCTGGATCGCCTGACCACGACCCATGGCTCGGTCGAGTACCGATTCCCCCGGCTGGGACGCATGCCGGCTCGGGCATTCGCCTTGTGGCGGAGCAGCCGCCTGGAGAAGGATCCCCGCGCCGTGGTGCGCCGCTGCCAGGAACTGCTCGAGAACTTCCCGCGCGTGGTGCTCGACGGCGAGTCGGCGCGGGAATTCGCCGAGCGGTGCATCGCGGAGCAGATCCGCACCCACGGTCGCGAGGTCTACGCGGCGATCGAGGCGCGGGCCGGTGAAGCACTGCGCGCCGCGGGCACCGAGCTGACCGCGCTCCGCGACGTGGACCAGCGGTTCCCGCACAGCGAGGCCGGGGCACAGGCACGCCGCCAGGTACTCGACGCGGCGGTGCTGCGCGGTGACCTCGGCACCGCTGCGGCGATGACCTGCCGCGGCAGTGCGGTGCCCGGCGCCGACATGCTGCGCCGCTTGATGGTCGCCGCGGAGAAGGCCGGCAATCTGCCATTGGCTGCCGCACTCGGGCAGCGGTTGCTGCGCGACCACGCCTCGGCGGTGTCCACGCTGCTCGGCGAAAACGGCAAGACGATGCGCGACGCGGTGCAGATCCCGGGCCTACCGAGCGACGCCGGGGTGCGCCCCGATCTCCCGGCGCGCCAGATCGGCGCCGCGATCGGCGACAGCCGCCGCAGCCACTTCGAGGTGCTGACCACGCGCCTCGCCAGAGGTTTCGGACGGGCAGCGCAACGACCGCTGTACGTCGCCGAGGACCGCGATCGACTGCTGGCGTTCGAACTAGGGGGCGACCACCAGAAGCCGATCTTCTCGATCGATGCCCACCTGTCCCACTACTGGGCGCACGACGATGCCGCGCTCTGGCTGTGCGGCGACCGCCTGCTGCTCAACGAGGGTCAACGGCTGCGCGCGATCGACTTCCGGAAGGGCACCGATCTGTGGACCGTCGTCGCCGACCAGAAGCGCTCCTTCCGCATCCTGGGCGTGGCGCACGGCGTGGTACACGTGCACGCGGCGATGGTCGACGATGGGGACGGCGGGGAGATCGTCGGGATCGACGCCGTGCGCGGCGCACGGTTGTTCCAACACACGTTCGCCCGCACCCGTGAGACACTCGCGCCGCGGTCGTTCCTCGACGACCTGTGGACGCTGCACAACCCGCCGCGCTCCGGCCAGGTCGAGGTGCTGCGGTTCGACGGTATCACCGGCCACCTGTTGCGGCGCTTCACGGTGCCCGATGCGGTGGTACGACGGCTCGGCCTGCCGAGCCTCGGGCCTGGCGAATTCCGCCTGGCCCGACAACAGCGTGCGCTGCTGGTCGACGCCGAACACGTGTACCTGACCAGCGACGACTACCGCGGCGCCCACGAGCCCTTCGTCACCGCGTTGCGCCACGACGGTGGGCTGCACTGGACCTGGACGAGCGAACATCGGGTCGGGGCGATGGCACTGTGTACGCTGCACGCGTCCGGTGTGGTGGTGGTCGAGACCTCCTCCGGCTCGCGCGGCACCCAAACCGAATTGTCGGTGCTCGACCGCTCCAATGGCACGCGGCTGCGTGGAGTGCGGTTGCGCGGCCGCGCGAAGGTGCTCAACGAACGTCCATCCCCCACCGCACCGGACCTGCTGCTCATCGAGGAGCGCTACGGGTCGTCGTCGACGACCCTGGTCGGCTATTCGATCGACGGCGCCGGACCTTCGTTTCGCTTCGACACCCGCCGCACCCCGGTGTTCTGGAGTCATCCGGTAGTAGGTGAAGACTTCCTCGCCGCCCTTCTGCTCGACCCACACGGCGTGCGCATGCAGATGCTGGTGATCGACCTGCGCAACCGCCGCGGCGCGTTGCCCGATCAGAAATCGACCCGCACCATGCCGGACCGCAGCAACCCCTACACGATGACGGCCTACGACCGCTTCACCGTGTGCCGAACGCCCAAGGGCATCCTGGTGTTCGGTAAGTGACCCGAGACCCATGACGATCCCGACTCCGCATCGATCTCCCGCAGCACGCCGAGTGCTCGACCGGTTGCTGCTCGCGTCGTTGGCCCTCGCCGCACCGCTGTGCGCGCAGGAGCCGAATCGGCAACGCCGCACCTCCGACCAACAGGCGTTCATCACCCCGAACCTCGAGCGCGCCGTCGATCGAGGCCTCCAGTTCCTGGCCGCCAAGCAGAGCCCGAACGGCTATTGGGCGCAGGACGTCGGGTTCAAACTGAACACCGACTACCAAGTGACCAGTGCGCGGTCCGGCCATGTCGGTGTCACTGCGCTGGCGCTGATGAGCTTCCTCGCCGGTGGACACGCGCCGGGTCGCGGGAAGTACGGCGACTCGATCAGCCGCGGACTGCGCTACATGCTCGCCTGCGTCAAGGAGAACGGCTACATCAACGACAACGGCTCGCGGATGTACAGCCACGCGTTCGCCACCCTGCTGCTCGCCGAAGTCTACGGGATGACCCGCCGGCGGGACGTGCGGGATGCGCTACAGCGAGCGATCACGGTGATCGTCGACTCGCAGAACGCCGAGGGCGGCTGGCGCTACCAGCTGTTTGCGCGCGAATCGGACATGTCGATCACGGTGTGCCAAGTGATGGCGCTCCGTTCGGCGCGCAACGTCGGAATCACCGTGCCGCGCTCCACCATCACGCGCGCCGAGAACTACGTCAAACAGAGCAGCGTGCACGGCGGAAGCCGCCGGCGCCCCCGTCACTACGGCGGCCTCGAAGGCGGCGGCGCGTTCCGCTACCAGCTGCGCGGCAACAGCCGCGCGACCTTCCCGCTCACCGCCGCCGGCGTGACGACGCTGTACGCCGCCGGTAACTACGAGAGTCGCCTGATCGAACCGGCGCTCGAGTACCTGCGCAGCCAGCTCGGTCATTTCAACAACCAATACGGGCGCGAAGGTCACTACTTCTTCTACTACGGGCACTACTACGCCGTGCAGGCGTTCTTCACCGCCGGTGGTTCGCACTGGCGCTCGTACTTCACCACCATGCGGCGCGAACTGCTGCGCAATCAGCGAGCCGACGGTTCGTGGCCGTGCTCGTGCGGCCCCGGCACCGCGTTCTCCACCGCGGTAGCGACGCTGATCCTGCAGATCCCCTACCAGTACCTGCCGATCTTCCAGCGCTGACGTGACCCAAGTTCAAGAACAGCTCGAGCGGCAGATCCACGCCCTGCTCGGTCGCCAGCTCGGCCGCATCCGCCGGCGCTTCCTGATCCACGGGATCGGCAGCGTGCTGGTCGGCGTGTTGCTGGCGCTGCTCGTCTACTACCCGCTCGACCGCTACCTGGATCTCCCGCGCGCGGTGCGCGTTCTGCTGACGCTGGGCATCGCCAGCTACGGGGTGTTCCTGCTGGACCGGCGGATCCGCTACCCGCTGCGCCGCAGCCTGACCGAGCAGGACGTGGCGCTGGCCACCGAGCAGCACTTCCCCGAGCTTCGACACAAACTGATCTCGGCATTGCAGCTCGGCCACCAGGCGACCACCGGCGACGACGACGCACTGCGCAACCAGTCGCGCGCGATGATCGAGCATGTGGTCGCGGACGCAGCCCGACACGCGCAGAAGATCGACTACCAAGACCTGCTGTCGGCGCGCAGCACCGCCCGTGTGTGGGCAGCGGCTGGTGCACTGTTGGCGTTGGGCCTCGGCTTCGCGGCGATCAACCCCAAGGGCACCGGGGTGTTCCTCCAGCGCGCCCTCGGGTTCGATGTCCCCTACCCGCGCGACACCCGCTTGGTGATCGAGCGGCCGTCGAGCAGTGAGGAATCGAGCGCCGCGTATCGCGTCCAGCGCGATGGCGATCGAATCACCGTGACCCTCGCCGCCGGCGGCGACCTGGCGGTGCTGGTGCGCGCGCACGGCGTGGTGCCGCGCGAAGTCGAACTGCTGGTCCAGGGCGGGCGCGGCCTGGCGCCGCGCAGCACGATGTCGGCACGCGGCGACGGGCTGTTCAAGCACACGTTCCGGCGCGTCTCCGGTCCGTTCTCGTTCCGCGCCCGCGGCGGCGACGACGACCGCGGCGACGCCGAGGTGTCGGTCCGGGTGATCCACGCGCCCCGGGTGGAGATGGTCCGCGCGAAGATCAGCTTTCCGACCTACACCCGCAAGGCACCCGCGATCCAGGACGGTGGCAGCATCGATGCGCTGATCGGCAGCGAGATCGAGTTCCACGTCACGGCGACCGCGGAAGTGCAGCAAGCCGAGCTGAAGTTCCTGGAGTCGGGCCAGCAGCTGAAGCTCACGCCGGTACGGATCGACGACGACAGCGGCAAGGTCGCGCACACCGGCAAACTCAAGGTTACGCAGTCGGACCGCTACCAAGTGCTGTTGGTCGGCAAGGAGGGGCTACACAACCCCAACCCCGGGACCTACCACATCGCCGCGACGCCCGATCACCCACCGGTCGGCCGGATCCTCTGCCCGGAGGACGACTCGCTCAACCTCGCGCTCCCCGATGCGATCGTCCCGGTGCGGGTGCACGCCACCGACGATTTCGGACTGACCTCGGCCAGTCTGGCGATCGGATTCGGCGGCACGGACCAGCTGACCCGCCCGCTGTTCCAGGCATCCAGTGACACCGCGGCCGAACCGGTGAAGACCCGCGCGGTGCTCGCGTTGGTCGATCTCGCCCAGCCGGAGTTCAAGGACCGGGTCGCGAAGCCGCCGAAGACGCTGGTGGTGATGGTCAAGCTGACCGACAACCGCGAGCCGGGGCCCAGCGCGAAGGACATCGGTCCGCGCCAGGTGCGGGTGGTCGGCGAAACCGAGCTGCTGCGCACGGTGTCGAGCCACTTCCGCCGCGTGCGCGAAGACGTGGAGCAGAATCTCAAGCTGCTCGGTGACCGCAACGAGCGGCTGAAGGACATCCTCGACGCACTCGAGGGCGGCAAGCCGTTGGCCCAGCAGCAGGTTCCGATCACCTACGTCGAGGTCGCCCAGGGCCGGGTGCTGGGCGCGGTGCAGCGGATCCACATCGAGCTGATGCGGGCCTTCGACTTCCACCTGTTCAACCGGCTCGAGCCGTCCGTCCACGCCAACACGGTGCTCGAGTTGTACCGGACCTTTCACGAGGCCGTGACCAGCGCGGTGCGCTTCCACCCGGCATTCTACCGCGACCTGGAGAAGCGACGGCGGGATGGCCGCCTCGGGGCGATGGACAAGGCGCTCGACCCGCTGCTGCAGATGGTGCAGGTGGCGGATCGGGTGGCCGAGTTCCTCGCACCCGCGACGATGAAGCTGCTCGCGCAGTCGCGTGTTGCGCCCAACAGCAAGAGCGCGGTCGAAGCACTGCGCAAGGTGGACGCCAACCAGCGCACGATGCTCGAGGCGCTGCGGCAACTGGAGGCGTACCTACGTAAGTGGAACGAGTTCCAGGACGTCATCACCCACACCCGATCGATCCTAGATCAGCAGCGGGAGATCCAGACCCGCACCAAGAAGCTTCAGGGAGACAAGAAATGAGAACAGCCCTGTTCGCGTGTGCCCTCGGCTCGCTCCTGCTCCTCGCCCCACGGATCTGCGCCCAGACGACCTCCGAGCAGGACCTGCTCGCCGCAGCGCAAAAGGATCAGCAGACCCTGCTGCGCAAGGCCGAACGGCTGCGGGACCTGATGGTCACCCTGCGGTCCCGCTACGCCAAGGAAGGTCAACAGCGCTTCGTCGAGCTGCTCGACAAGGGGCTCGAACACCTCAACAAGATCGGGCTGCTGGAAACCGTGGCCGGGGTGCGCGACGCGCTCGACGCCAAGGCGCTGGCGCAAGCCAACACCCGATCTGCAAAGGTGATCAAGGACCTCGAGGAGCTGCTGCAGATCCTGCTCGAACGCCCCTCGATGGACAAGATCAACGAGGAGATCGGCGAGACCCGGCGCATGGAGCAGACCGCGTCCCAGCTGGCGCAGCGCCAGTCGGAGCTGCTGGAGAAGAACCGAGCCACTTCGCGACGCCAGGTCTCACAGGCCGAGCGCGAACTCACCGACAAGCTGCGTGATCTCGCGCGCCGGCAGGCCGAGGAGAGCCAGCAGAACCAGCGCGATGCCGGTACCCGCCAGCCGTTCCTCGAGGAGGCTCTGCGGCGCATCGATCAGCTGCTGCGCAGCCAGAGTCAACTGGAGAAGTCGGTCGCCAAACGGCGCACCGACCCCGATGCGCGCAGCCAGGCGCAGCGCAACGCGTTCGAACTCGGTGCCCTGCGAGCCGAGTTGCAGCAGCAGATGGCTGAACTCAGCAAGCAGCGCGGGCTCGAGCGGGTCGCCGACGCGGCCAAGCGGCTCGACCAGGCGACCCAACGCAAGGACAGCGCCGAGACCCAAGAGGCTCGCGACCAATTGCGCAGCGAACTCGAACAGACCAAGGACAAGCAGGACGCCGCGCTGCAGAAGCAACTCGACGAGTTGCAGAAGCAGCTCGACGCGGCGGCCGCGGACAAGCTCGGCGACGTGGCCAAGGCGACGCAGAAGCGGGCCGACGAGTCCCTCGCCGGTCAACGCACAGCCAACAACCGGAAGATCGGAGAGCTCGAGCGCAAGGTCGGTGACGCCGCGAAGCAGGCCACCGAGCAACGGCAAGCCGACAAGGCACCGCTCGGCCAACCGGAGCAGGACCTGCAGAAGGCCGCCAAGGCGATGGCCGAGGCCAAGAAGGCGGCACCCCAGCCGGACTCCACGCAGCGACTGACTTCGCTGCTCGCTCAGGCGATGCGCAAGCTGGCCGAGGCGCGTGAGGGGATGCGCAACCGCGACCCCGAACCGAACAAGCGGGCCGATCAACTCGCGAGTGACGCCGCGGAGGTTGCGAGGCGGCTGCGCGAATCGCCGGGCGCCAAGCCCGAGGCGAGCCCGGATGCCGCGCGCAAGCCGAAGGAAGGCCAACCGCGCACCGCCGACAAGCCGGACAGCGGCAAGCCAGACAGCGCCAAGCCGAGCCCGACGAACGAACAACGACCGGCCGAGAACCGGGCCGCCCAGCGGCTCGACGAAGCGGACCGGCAGCTGCGGCGCGCCGCCGAGCAGTTGCGTCAGCAGGCAGAGCGCAACCCGGGCAAACCGACCGACCCGCAGGAGACGAAGGACCTCGACCGACGCCTCCAGCAGTCACGCGAGCAGCTGCAACAGGCCAAGGCACAGATCGAGAAGGAACTCGGACAGGTCGGCTCACCGCAGCAGCAGCGAGATCAAGCAGCCCAGCGTCAGGCGGACATCCAGAAGGACGCGCAGCAACTGCGCCAGCAGATGCAGAAGGCGCAGGCCAACGGCGACCTGGCACCCAAGCAGCAGCGCGCTGCTGACCAGCAGGTACAGCGTGCCCAACAGCAGATGCAGCAGGCCGAGTCCGCGTTGCGCAACAACCGTCAAGCGGAGGCCGCGCGCCAACAGGACGAGGCGCGGAAATCACTGCAGCAGGCCAAGGAGCAGATCGAGCGCAACCGACCGCTCGACCAACAGCAGCGCCAGGAGCTGAAGGAACAGGCCAAGGAGCAGAAGAAGCTCGCCGACGACATCATGCAGCTCGCCAAGCTGGCGGAAGAGCGCAAGAACCAGCGCGCCCAACAGGCCCTCGATCAGGCGGCACAGGCCGCCAAGCAGGCGTCCGAGAAGCTCGATGAGGGCGACAACGATCAGGCGGAGCAGAAGCAGCAGGAAGCGCGACAGAAGCTCGACGAGGCGAAGCGTGCCCTGCAAGAGGAGCGGGAGCGCTACGAAGACCTCCGTCAGGAAGAACTGCTGTTCAAGATCGCCGATGAGCTGAAGCAGATGCTGGCCAAGCAAGAGCCGATCACCAAGCACACCGAAGCCGCGGGCAAGACCATGGCGAGTCGGTCCGGCCTGACCCGCCGGGCACGGCGCCGACTCAACGAGCTCGGCCAGGAGGAGGGCGACCTGAAGGACAAGAGCGCGTTCATGCGGGAAGCGCTGGAGAAGGAGGCGGTGTTGGTGTTCAGCCACGCCCTGCGCTCCAACGAGCAGGACCTCGACGAGGTCCGCAAGCGGTTGTCCGGCAGCCGCCCGCTACCCGACGAGGTCACCGTGGTGCTCCAACGCGATGTCGAGGATCGGACCCGCAAGTTGCTCGACGCCCTCAAGCGCGAGCAGCAGCGCCGAGCCAAACAGCGCCGCGAACAGCAGCAACAGCAGCAGCAGCAACAGCAGCAGCAACAGCAGGACCAGCAGAACAATCAGAACCAACGCCGTCGATTGGTGTCGATCACCGCCGAGCTGGAGATGCTCAAGCAGATGGAGCAGGACATGCTGCGGCGGACCAAGTTCATGGAGAAGCTGATCGAGACCCGCGGCGACAACGTCTCCGAGGTGGATCTGGCGCTGCTCGAGCGACTGGCTCACCGGCACAACAAGGTGACCGAGATCTTCCTGGAGCTGAAGAAGCAGATCGAGAGCGCGCTCAATCCACCGCAGGAAGGCGAGGCAGACCCACCCAAGTCGGAAGAGCAGCAGAAGGGAAAGGGCGGCAAGTAGGTCGGCCGCGGCGCGCACCCGCTGCAACCACGACGGCCCGCACCCACCTTTCTCGGGACCCTACTGAATTCGCGGGGCTGCGGTTTTTTGGCACCGCGTCGGAACCTCCGTGAGGTTCCCGAATCCACCGGATTCGTGTGCCCGACGCAACGCAGGTCCCCTCGCCCGGGCCACCACAGGCCGATCGCCCAGCCCGGGGAGCCGACCAGCCCGGAGGGACCGTCACCCATCCACGGATCCGATCTCTCATCAGCCCCCGGTGCACGAGAACCGCAGGCGGGGTACCATCCCCACGACCCGAAGGAGCAGCGCGTCATGACGCAAAATCACACTCGTTTCCCGCACTCAGGCGCCTGGCGGTGCAGCGTGATCGCCGCAGCCCTGACCCTCTCGTTCGGCATGCTGCCGGGTCAGGGAACCCTGGAGCGCGGCATCTACACCGACGCCAAGCTCGGCTTCCAGATCAAGGTGCCGCAGCGCTGGACGCAGGTGCCGATCCAGGTCGACGAGAAGTGGATCGTCGCCCAATTCCAATCGAACCGGGAGTACGAAGGACACGTGAAGCTGGACGGCGGGTTCGTGTCGCACCGCCCGGTGATGCGCGTGATCCAGTTCGACAAGGAGGTGATCAAGAAGATGGTCACCGTGGAGCGAAGCGAGGACAAGAAGTCCTCGGTCCGTACGCTGCGGCTCCCCTACCGCGACTACAAGGACTACGTGAAGCGCAACCTCAGCCAGGGAGGCTTCCACTTCGCGGTCGAGAAGAAGGACAAGCTCGCTGGCGTGCCCGTGACCATCTACGAGGTCAAGGTCGAGAAGCTCGCCTACGGCGGTCGCAAGCACTTCCTCGCCTACGTGTTCCACGGCACCGAAGGGGTCGATTTCGCGGTCGAGTTCGAGTTCTTGATGCACCACTACAAGAAGCTCGATTCCACCGGACTGCGGAGCATTCAGTCGTTCAAGTTCCTGCCCCGCGAGAACGCCAACACGTCGCTGGCTGGCAAGCAGACCCCAGCCACGTTCGGGAAGATCCTCCGCCTGGACTGGAAGAAGAAGACCGCCGCCGAGCGACTCAAGATTCGGCAGGAGATCGAGCAAGCCCGGATCAAGAAGGCAATCGCCGGACTGCCCGAGGGCTGGACGGTGATCAAGACCAAGAACATCACGGTGCTCACGCACGCGTCGCCGAAGTACACCGCTCGACTGTGCAAAGCCGCCGAGACGTGTTGGAACTGGTGCGACAAGCGCTTCAGCAAGCTCAATGACGAGTACGTCTCGCGCGGCCTGATTCGAGTCTGCAAGAACTACGACGAGTACAAGGCCTACCGCACCGGCTCGTCCGACGCGTACAGCATCGACGACAAGGAGATCGCGATCTACGAGGACAAGGGTGAGGGCAACACCGGCGATTGGGGCCACCTGCCCTACGCCATCTTCTCGCACTACATGAGCGACAAGGACGAGTTGCTCAGCGCCAACACGCCGTACTGGCTCACCTCTGCACTCAGCGACTACTGCGCCAGTGCCCGGGTGAAGGGCCGACAGATCGAGTTCCGCATCAACGAGTACGAGCCCGAGGCGTTTCGCGAGCTGCGCCGCAAGGACGCCAAGCTGATGACACCCAAGGAGATCATGTCGGTGACCGCCGATGCGATGTCGAAGGCGCGGAACTCCAAACTCGCGCCGGACCATCAGATCGTGACGTTCTTGCGCTTCCTCGAGGGGCCCGGGCGGCAGCACAAGCTCCTGCGCGGGCGGGATTTCCTGCTCGACTACCTGCGCGCCAGCGTCCGGGCCACCGAACAGTACAAGGACGCACACCCGGCCAAGGCGCGCAAGGAGGCCGAGACCGAGGAAGAGGAAGAGGCCCGTGCGCGCAAGGACGACAAGTCCGGCGAGAAAGCGCGCACCGCGATCTGCGAGGCCGTCAACAAGGCGGTATGCAACTGGTCGGACGGGGACTGGGAGGGCCTGAACAAGGCCTACCAGGACTTCCTGCGGAAGCTCAAGTACCTCTGATGGGGTGTCGCCGGCCGCGACCCGCTTTGCTCGCCGACTCATGCGACGAATCCCGGCGGCAACCCGCTCGCGGGACGGGCGCAAACCCACCATGAGCGCGCCGGCGCTTCCCTCGGACTCAACCCAAGACGGAGACGGAAACCATGAGAGCGACAACCACCATCGCGGTGCTTCTGGCGGCCACCACTTCGGCCGCCCAAGACAGCCTGCAGCTGAAGGACGGTAGATTCGTCATCGACCACCGGATGTCACGCGACGAGAAGGGCGTGACGATCCACTACACCAACGGCGACGTGTTCATCCCGCACGACCGCATTCGCAGTTCGACGGCGCTCGACAAGGCGGGCAAGGCCGGCCCGATGTCGGCCGAGGACCGCGCGAAGGCGGACAAGGGCCTGGTGCTGCACGAGGGTCGCTGGATCAAGAAGGAACTCCGCGACCAGGAACTCGAGAAGCTCCGCGCCAAGCGCAAGCAGGCGATCGAAGAGGCCAAGACTCGCCGACTGTGGAAGAACCGCCACATCAAGAAGACCCAGAACTTCCAGTTCGAGTTCACCCTCGACCCCGAGCTGATGCAGAGCTACATCGACTTGATGGAGACCTACTACAAGGTCTTCACCAAGGAGTGGCGCATCACCAAACCGGCGGGACAGAAGCGGCTGCCAGTGTGCTTCTACCACAACGAAGACTACTTCCATCAGGTCGGCGGTGTGCCCGAGGGTGTGCTCGGCTACTTCCGCTTCGTCCAGCCCATCGATCTGAACTTCTTCTATGACCGCCTCGATCCGGAGCTCACCCAGGACGTGATGTTCCACGAGGCGAACCACTACCTCACCTACCTGATCGACCCGAAGTTCCACTACCCGTCGTGGGTGAACGAATCGCTGGCGGAGTACTACGGCGCCAGCGAATGGGATCCCAAGTCCAAGAGGATGGTGGTCGGCGGGATCCAAGAAGGCCGACTGGCGGTGATCCAGGACGCGGTCGGCGCGAACCAGGTCGGCAAGGGAACTTCGAACTCCACGGACAAGGGCAAGTGGTTGGGGCTCGAGGAGATGATCCGCATTCCCCGCTTCCAAGCGATTCACTACGCCTGGGGCTGGTCATTCGTCCACTTCCTGCTGTCCAACAAGCAATACGCCGGCAAGTTCAAGCGCTTCTACATCGACCTGGCGCGCAGCCCACGCGTCAAGAAGGTGCTGGCCCGTGGCGGCTACAACATGCGCACCGTCGAGCCCGACGAGCAGATTCGCGTGCTCAAGCAGTACCTCGGTGTGAAGGACCTGAAGGCTCTCCAACAGGAGTGGTACCGCTACATCCTCTCGCTCAAGGCCGCATCGGCGCGTGGCTACCACCGTGCCGGCCAGTTCGCCTTGTCGCGCAACATGCCGATCAAGGCGCAACGGTTGTTCCAGATCTCGATCGACATGGGCAGCAAGAACCCCACCACCTGGGCGTACCTGGCCAAGGCGCAGCTGCAGAAGCGCAAGTACGAGGAAGCCACGAAATCGGTCGACAAGGCGATCGAGATGGACCCGCTCAACGGGATGTTCTACATCCTCAAGGGTCGCTGCATCAGCGCGGGCCACAAGCCGGACGACAAGGCGAAGCGGCTACGGCAGCTCGCGCTCGAAGTGGACCCCGACAACGACCAGGTGATCCTGGAAGTCGCCTGGGATCACCTCGGCGAAGACGACGACAAGTAGCCCAAGGTGATCGCTGACGCCGCTGGCAGCTCAACGGTAGCCGTCGCCGCCCAGCACCGGCAGCCGACGAGCCCCCGCGTTCAGCGCGAGGGCCAAGGCCACGACCGCGCACATCGTCGAGCTGCCGCCATAGCTGAGGAACGGTAGCGGCAGCCCGGTCGCGGGCACCAGCCACGAGCACACGGCGACGTGCATCAGCGACTGCGCACCGAGGAACCCGGCAACCCCGACGATCAGCAGCCGACCGAACCGTTCGCGCGTGCGCCACGCCAGCCGCAACAGCGACAACACCAGCGCCATCTGCAGGCCGAGCAGACCGAACGCCCCGAGCAATCCGGTCTCTTCCGCCACCACTGCGAACAGGTAGTCGGCATTGCGGTACGGCAGGAAGTCGTGGCTGTTCTGCGGCCCCGCCCCGAGCCCGAATCCGGTCACGCCACCCGAACCGATCGCGATCAACGCTTGCCACGGCTGGTACGCCGGCCCGCGCAGAGCATCGCGCAAGGCGATCCGCTGCCCGGGGTCGAGTTCGGGAGCCCCGCCGGTCCACGCGAAGTGCTGTCGCCAGACCTCGATTCGCTCCAGCTGGTAGTCGTGCAGCACCAGCAAGTAGCCGAGCACCACTACGGTGGCACCGGCGACCCCGAACGCGAGCAGTTGGCGCAGCGAAGCCCCGCCGGCGTACACCATCGCCAGCAGGATCGGCCAGAACACCAACGAGCTGCTGAGGTCCGGCTGCTTCATCACCAACAGCGCCGGCACGGCGGTGATCAAGGTCGGCACCACGACGTGGTCCATCCACCGCGGCTGGGTGCGGAACCTCAGCCACGCAGCCAGCGCAGCGATCACCGCGACCTTGGCGAACTCCGCGGGCTGCACGGCAAAGCCGGGCAGCATGTACCACCGCCGCGCCCCGTTGATCGTGGTACCGAACCACGGCAACAGCAGCAGCGCGGCAGCCGTGCCGGAGTACAGCAACCAGGCCAACCGGAGAAAGCGCGTGTACGGCACCAGGATGACCAGCAGCCCCAGGCCGGCGCTGACCGACAGGAACAACGCCTGGCGCACGTGTTGACCGCTGAACTCCGGGTCGTAGCGGGTCGCCGAGTGGATGAACGTCAATCCGACCAGCGACAGCGCCGTCGCGACCAGCACCAACCACCAGTCCAGCTGGCGCAGCACTGCACCGTGCGTTGGCACGGTCACCGAAACTCCTCCGCCAACTTCGGGTCGTCCTGCACCGCTTGCAAGAACCGCTGGGCAATCGGTCCGGCGGCGGCCGCCCCGTAGCGACCGTGCGGCACCGCGTACAGCACACAGGCGAATGCCAGTCGCGGACGCGCTCCATCCACGTAGCCGGCCAGCCATGCGTTGTTGCGCTTGCTCTGCCCGACCTCGGCGGTGCCCGTCTTCGCGAGCACACCGCGCAGATGCAGCCGCTCGGCGGTGCCGCGCTCGACACAGTAACGCAGTCCTTCGCGCACCAACGCCAAGTCGTCCGGATGGACCCCCAGCGCGACGGATCGCAACGTTTCGGGTGCGCGCCGCACCAGGCTGAGCTCCGGCAGGCGACCGGTGGCGATCCCGGCATACGCGCGGGCGAGGTGCAGCACGTTGGCCGATAGCCCGTAACCGATGGCGCGACGGTGCAGATCGCGCGAGGTGGTGTCCCAACTCGGATCGGGCAACGCTGCCGCCGGAATGCCGGCGACGTGCGCCTGGAAGCCATCCGGAATCGGCTCGGATGCACCACGTGGCGGACGCCACAAGCCGAACCGAGCGTACGCGCGCTGTAGCCCCGCCCACCCGAGGCCTTCCGCCACCTGGTAGAAGAAGTAGTTGCACGACTCGCCGAGCGCCGCGACACAGTCGCGGGCCAGCTCACCGTGCACGTGATCACAGCGGAGGCGGAAGCGCTTGAACTTCGCGTCGCCCTGGGCCATCGGCTCGCTGCCGCGGCACGCCTCGAACTGCCGCGGGTCGTGCGTGGAGCGGCCATGGCGCACCGCGTCGAGGTGCTCCAGCAGCACCAGGGGCTTGGCCAGCGACCCGATGTGTCCGGACGTCCACCAACTGAGCGCCGGGTCGGTCTTGTGCTCCGCGGGGCGGTCGGCGAGCCGCGGCCGGCTGGCCAGCGCCAGCACATCGCCACTCACCGGGTCGACCACGGCGGCGGCGGCGACCTGGCCTTTAGGATACTCCACCAGCGCGGCATCGAGCGCGTTCTCCAGCCGGGACTGCAGCCGCAGGTCGATCGCCAGCCGCACGTCCTCGCCCGGCGTGACGTCGAGGCTGCTCCACAAACCCACCTCGCGTGCGCCGCGCCGGTGCAGCACCCACTGCATGCCGGCGATGCCGCGCAGCACCGGGTCCTGGTCGGCCTCCACACCGGTGCGCCCGACCCGGCCGTGCACCATCAGGTGGGCATTGAGCTGCCGTTCGAGGCCCCCGCGCACCCGCGCACGCAACTCCTCGCTCAACTCGCCGTCGGCTGCAGCCATCTCGTCGAGGTCGGTCTGCACCTGCTCGATCATGGTCTCGCGCCGCTCCTGGTCTTCCGCCCACTCCGGGCTCACGCCGCCGAGCAGCGAGTCGAGCGATCCGGCGCGGTGTGCCAGACCCTCGGCGACCGGCCGATCGACCGACGGACGGACCACCAGCCCAGGATGCCATTCCGGCTTGCTCGCCAGGTCACGGGCCAGGTCGTACGGCAGCCGCTGGTGCAACGCCAATGGACGCCGCTCCACCGCTGGCTGCTCACTGCCGGCCGCGCGCTGCTTGCCGGCCGCCAAGCGGGTCGCCTCGAGCGTTCCCCACAGCCGCCCCCCGCGCTCGGGAAGCTGCCGATCCAGCGCCGTGAGCTCGGCGAGCCGGGCGCGGAACACCTGTTCCAACCGCTGTGCGTCGAGCTCGAGCGCGGTGGTCACCACACCCTGCGCGCCGCGGCGCAACCGTTCGATCAGGCGCTGGCTCAACACGCGGAACCGACCGCGGAACCCCGGGCCGTCGGTCAATCCGGCGAACAGCGCACACAGGTAGTAGCGCCGGTCCCGCGCCAGCTCTGCGCCCGCGTCGCGACGCAGTGCCTCGAGCGGCGCGTAGAGGCAACGGCGGAATGCGTCGAGCAGCGTCGCCTCGCCGTAGGGCCCCACCGGCGCGCCGAGCAGCTCCGCACAGTGCAGAGCCACGCCACACGGGTGCCGGCGGCGAAACGTGCGGTAGTGCAGCTCGAGCCGCGAGCACGGCACGTCGCGCACCAGCACAACGCCCTGCCGGTCGCGGATCGCGCCACGCCGCGTCGGCACATCACGGAACGCCCAGCGGTTCTCGTAGCTGCGCTCCAACCACAGCTCGTGCTGGCCGACCATGGTGAAAGTCAGGTGACCGGCGACCACCACGAGCGCCGCGGCGTGACACACGCCGAGCACCAGCAGGCGCCGTTGCGACGGATTCACGGCTGTTCGTCCTCGAACGTGCGCATCGGTGGCACCGCCCGCAGCAACCGCGTCCACAGCGGCACCACGCACATCGCCAGGAGAATCTCCAGGCTGGTCGCCGGCGACACCGGCGCGCCTTCACCCGTGATGCGGAACAACAGACTGGCGACCCGCGGCAGCATGAACGCGAGGAACCCGGAGGCCAGCGCCTGCCACAGGATCGACCCGGGCGCGAACACGGTGCGGAACGGCAACAGCGCGGCGACCGGCACCCCGAGGATCAGGACGTGCACCGCGGCGTTGCCCTCGAGCAGCACCGAACGGGCCAACGCGGCGCCGGCGAGCAACCCAGGCAACGCACCGGGGCGGGCGAACAGCACGCAGAACAGCGGCACCGCCAACGCGGGTGCAGGTAGCCACCCGGTGAGGCGCGACACGTAGCCGTCGAGCAGCAGCAGGTGCAGGACCCCGAACCACCACAGCGCCCAGACCATCATCGGCCGTCTCCCGTGCCGATCGCGTCGGGCACGAACACCTGGGGGTCCGTGCACGGCTCGGGCGAAAGCTGCATGCGCAGGTGACTTGCATCGGGAGTGGCAGGACCGAGCGCGAGCCCGGCCGGGCACGCGGGCCCGTTGGCGCCAGTGAACAGCGTCCCGGCGAACTCGGCGGGCCGGCCCGACAGCTCGATCCGCACCTCACCGCCGCGCGCCTCCACCACCCGACCGACCAGCTCGGCGACCCGACCACGCGGCCCCAAGAGCAGCAGCGCCCACATCCGGCTCGACGCGGCGAACGGGGTCACCAGCGACTGGCCGGTCCACGGAGTGCGCAGCACCCCGAGCAGATGTCCGCCACCCACCAACGCGGCTCCGTCAGCCAGGGGTAGACTCCGGCCACAACGAATCATCCAGCGCTCCCCGACCGGCCGCGGCGCTGGGTAGCGAACGAGTTGAACCGGTTCGAAGCGTCCCGCCAGTGGTGCGGCGCGGGGTCCCTCGACGCCTGCGCGCTGCCGCCCCCAGACGACCACCGAGCTGATCGCACGCGGGTCGTGCAGCGGCTCGACGAACAACCCCACCGGAATGCCGAGGCGCGGGTAGCCGAACACCAACAAGCGCCCGAGCTGCAGTCCGGACGGGACCGTTGCGTCCCCCGGCTGGATGTCGGTGGTGGCGAGATCACCGCTGTGTCGCAGCCGCGCGGCGAGATAGGCATCGTCGAGCGCGGTGCAGCGCAGCGCACCGGGGTCGACGCGCCGTGCCGGCTCCACCAGGAAGCGCAGCACGCCGCGCGCGTCGAGCTCGCGGCATTCGACTTGCGCCGCGACCCGCACCGGCAGGGTCGGCGCCCCGACCCGCAGCGGCACACCGCGACGGCGCGGCTGGAAGTGCAGCAGCCGCACCCGCGCCGGTGCGCGGTCATCCTCGCCGAGTTCGAGAAACCCGACCAGCGCCGGACCGAGGGTGACCGGCGACGCCGCGCCGCGCAGCGCTCCGCAGGTAGCCGCCAACTCCAAGACGTCGACCCGTCCAGACGGCCCCTCTTCTCGATCGCGCACCCGACAGATGCGCGGGTGATAGCCCACCGGGCCGCGTGCCGACTCCAACGCGCGGGTCGCCTCCGCGGCGAGCAACGCATCGTTCCACCGTGGTGCACCACCCGCGGCGTGGACGGTGCCGGATCCCAGGATCCAGCCGTACGCGCGCAGCGGCAGGCACACGACGGCGCGCGCCGTGTTCTCCAACGGCGCCAGGAACGCGGGGAAGGTGATGCCGAACAGCCCGACCAACAGGGTCGCATAGAGCCCCACGGGAAACAGTCGGCTTCCGGTGCTCTGCCGCACCCTCACCTCTGAGCGCGGCGAGGCAATACCACGTTCGGCAGCACACCCGCGACACCCGAGCCACCCGCCATCGGGTCAGCCACGCCTCTCGAACACCACGTAAGTGGCGCGGTCGGGGGCCACGTGCTCGGTGCGGAGGTAGCCGAGCTCTGGCAGATCGAGGCCAAGGAACGGCGCATCCCCGCGCCCGAGCAGAACCGGCGAAGCCGCGAGCCGCGGGTCATCCACGAGTCGGCGGACTCCACCCTGCACGGCCGCACGACATTGCCCATGAGTCGTCCGGGCCAGTGCCCCTCGTCTGAAGTTCGCAGCAAATGTGGCTGCGTCAGTCGATTCGCGCGCAAGGCGCTGCGACGACACGGCTTGTTGGTGGACAAGCTGAGGAGCAGCAACGCAGCGAGCGGATCGAATGGCCGGGCACACGTGCTGCGAACTCCGGACGCGGAGCACTAGTGCCCCTCGTCTGAAGTTCGCAGCAAATGTGGCTGCGTCAGTCGATTCGCGCGCAAGGCGCTGCGACGACACGGCTTGTTGGTGGACAAGCTGAGGAGCAGCAACGCAGCGAGCGGATCGAATGGCCGGGCACACGTGCTGCGAACTCCGGACGCGGAGCACTAGTGCCCCTCGTCTGAAGTTCGCAGCAAATGTGGCTGCGTCAGTCGATTCGCGCGCAAGGCGCTGCGACGACACGGCTTGTTGGTGGACAAGCTGAGGAGCAGCAACGCAGCGAGCGGATCGAATGGCCGGGCACATGTGCTGCGAACTCCGGACGCGGGGCACTAGGAGTCTGCGCCACCGAGGGGCGATTCAGGGGGTGCGTGGACTTCGTCGCTGGTCGCCGCTCGAAAGCGCATCCTGGTTGGCGGATTCGGCGAGGCTTTCGGGGGGTGACGGGTGCTGGAAGGCGCGGATCTCATGGGTTGCCCTTCTGTGGCGCAGACTCCTAGGCGAGGTCCTCGCCGCCCTCGAGGAACTGCGCGTAGAGCTCCAGGTTCTCCAAGAAGATGCAGGTCCCGCGGGCCACGGCCTCCATCGGGTGGTCGGTGACCCGGGTCGGCAATTCGGTCTCGGCTTCGATCAACTCCGGCAGGCCGCGCAACAGGCTGCCACCGCCGCACAGCACGATGCCGCTGCCGACCAAGTCGGACGCGAGCTCCGGCGGGGTGCGCTCGAGCACGTTCTTGATCGACGCGATCACCTTGCGGATCGGCTCGAGCAGGGCCTCGCGCACGTCGATCGAGCTGATGATCGCGCGGCGCGGCAGTCCGGTCAGCGAGTCGCGGCCGCGCACCTCGACGTCGATCTCCTCTTCGAGCGGCGTCGCCGATCCGGCGGCGATCTTCAGCTTCTCGGCGGTGATCTGCCCGATGAGCAGGTTGAACTTGTTGCGGATGTACGACGCGATCGCGTCACTGAAGTCATCGCCCGCGACGCGCAGACACTCCGCGACCACCACGTTCGCCAGCGAGATCACCGCGACTTCCGAAGTGCCGCCGCCGATGTCGACGATCATGCAGCCGTGCGGCTCGTGCACCGGCAAGTTCGCCCCGATGCCCGCGGCGGTCGGCTCGTCGACCAGGAACACGCGCCGTGCCCCGGCCCGTTCGGCCGAGCTGATCACGGTGCGTTTCTCCACCTTGGTGATGCCCCACGGCACCGCGATGACCACCTGCGGCTTGATGAACCGCCGGCCACCGTGCGCCCTGCGGATGAAGTACCGCAGCATGCTCTCGGTGATCTCGAAGTCGGCGATGACGCCGCTCTTCATCGGGCGGATCGCCTCGAACCCGGGCGGCGTTCGCCCGAGATACTCGAGCGCGGTGTTGCCCACCGCCATGCCGTCCAGCAGCACTTGGTTGGTGCCGCGACGCACCGCGACGACCGAGGGCTCGTCCACCACGATGCCGTGGTCCCGGATGCTGACCAGGGTGTTGGCGGTACCGAGGTCGATTCCCAGGTCCTCCGAGAACCGCCTCATGAACCACTCGAACGGCCTCAACATGCGCGACCCCTCCAGGTCTAGTGCGATTGCGGAACGGGCTGCACAACCGCGGGCTGCCCGGTGGAGGGTAGCGGCGGCATCCGCCCCAGGGAAGCGCGGCGTCGCGGGGAATCCCCCGCAATCGCCCGTCTCAGGCGGGCTGCGCCCGATCGATACGGTGGGATGCTGTGGAGAACCGCGCCGAGGGGTGTGGCGCTTCAGCGTGACCGAAGTACCGCGTGGTCCGTACATGACGCGAGGAGTGGATCACACCACTCCTCGGAACGTCCAACGACCTGAAATCGCCGTGGGTCTAAGGGCTGGGGTAGCGCCCTTCGACGATCATCCACATCAGGGTGAGCGCCCCGGCGAGGAGGAAGAAGGTCGTGAACACGATGCCCTCATCGATGCCGGCGCCCCCGGTCTTGACCTCTTCGAGGATCGGCTCGGCCGCGACGGCGCCCCGCTTGTCGCGGCCCTTGGGGGCCGGGCTGCTGCTCTTGTTCTTGCGTGCCATGGTGGTGGTTGCCTCCGTGTGCTCTGAGATCAGTTGCCGCCGGCGCGGGACAGGTCGGTCGACGCGCTGTCGCCGGACTCGATCTTCTTGCCCTTGTCGAGGGTCAGGCGGGCGAACGCGTACTTCTTGCCGCCGTCGATCTCGGTGACCCGAGCCTCGCCCTTGTAGCCGTCACGCGTGCTGAACAGCGCGAAGGTGTGGCCGACCTTGAGGTTCTCGGAGCCGCTCTTCAGGTCGATGGTGACCAGCTTGCCGCTGGCGCCCACCGCGCTGACCGAGCCGGTGACGAGCGGGGTCAGGGTGGTCCAGATGCCGGGGTAGCGGGCGTTGACGATGTCCAGCAGGACGTCCTTCTCGCGGATCGTCTGGTCGCGCATCGCGATCGTGGCATCGCGGTCGCCCAGGCCCTTGGTCTGGTTGGCGATGGTGTTCTTGGCGTCGGCCAGCTCGGCCAGCGCCTTGTTCATGCGCGTCTCCATGTCGTCCTTGGCCTTCTGCGAGGCGATCGCCATCTTCTGCGACGCTTCGCCATTGGCGACCAGGGTGGCCATGGTGGAGTCGATCTTCGAGTTGTAGCTCTCGACCTTGCGCACGAACGCCTGCATGTCGTCCAGCCGCGCCTGCAGGCGGGTGTTGGCGTCGTTCGCTTCCTTCAGCTTGACCTCGAGCAGCGTCGACTTGGTCTGCAGACCGTTGTTGGCCTGCTGGCTGATGTTGTACTTGTCCTTCTCCGAGGAGATCAGCTTGTCCTTCGATTCGTTGTCGAGGTTGTGCTGCTTCTTCTCGGCCTCGAACTTGCTCTTGAAGTCGTCGTCGCGCTGCAGGTACGTGCCGGCGAAGAAGACGAAGCCGCCGGCGAGAGCCAGGTTGAGGACGAGGAATACGCGACCAATAGGACTCATCGTGACTCCGAGTAGGGGTGGGCTGGCCGGCGTGCGAGCCGGGGGTTGGGACGTTTCAGGTGCAAGGATTCAGGTCGGCCGACCACGAATCGACGGGGGGTTCACAGTGCGAGAAGCTCCCCGACTGGGAGCCTGGATGCTAACTGCTTACCCTGTCCCGTCAAGGACCGCTCGGTCCACTTCGAGTCAGCGTGTTGTCGCCGGCTCAGACCGGCGCCGGAACAGTCTACCGCACGATCCCCACACCGGTGGGAGCAGGGCGAGAGCCGCGACCGCGAGCAGCCATACCAGCAGGCGATGGAGCGGTGGCACCGCGGGCTGGCCGACCGGGGGCAGCGGCAGATCGTAGCGCAGAAATCCGCTGGCCTCCGGCGGGCCGGGCCACGGCAACGACGCCGCGACCCGCCCGTCCGGGGTGACCACTGCGGTCGCGCCATCGACCGTGCAGCGGGCGATCCCGATGCCGCACTCGATCGCTCGGCAGACGGTCATCGCCACCATCTGATCGAGCTCGGCGCCCCCGCGGTACCAGGCTTCGTTCGACAGCACGACAAGAAAGCGTGCACCCTGCCGCACCAGGTCTTCCGTCGGCTCCGGGAATGCGTTGTCGAAACAGACCATCGCGCCGAATGGCACACCGGATCCGGTGCGCAGGGGCGGCCGGCTCCGTCCCGGCGAGATCTCCTGCACGGGCACGCCGAACGCGTTCTCGAAGCTGGCCCGGATCCAATCTGCCACCGCGCCCGGCAGCAGGTCGAGGAACGGCGCGTGCTCGCCACCGGGCACGCGCCGCCGCTTCTCGTGGTGGTCCAGGTAGTTCCCGCGCGCATCGGTGAGCAGGCCCAGCACCCACGGCGCAGGGTCCCTGGGTTCGCGCAGCAGCATGCTGCCCGCCAGCAGCCGGGTGGCGGGCGGCAAACGCAACTCGGTGGCCTCCGGCCGCCAGCGCACCCGCGGCAATCCGTCCTCCAACACTGCGAGGTGCATCAGGATCGACTCCGGCCACACCACCAGATCGGGCGGCGCGCCGCGGGCGAGCTCGGCGTTCGTGGCCACTACGACCCGAGGTGCGAGCAGCGGCTCGAACCGACGCGAGAAGAACACGTCGGCTCCGAACCGCGGCTCGAGCAGCAGCAGGGAGACCTTCTCCGGCGCGTCCGCGGTGATGGCGCCGCGCGGCGACAGACTGCTGGCGAGTGCGGCGACCCCGACGACCCCCGCGGCTACCCACGCCGCGCGTCGCCGCGACGCCCCACCCGCCGGCCGCCGCAGCAGGTCGACACCCGCCGCCGCGAGTGCGCCGATCAGCAGGTTGCCGAGTAGCTCACTACCCCACTGCAAGCTGCCCAGCAGCCAAGGCATGGAATAGAGACAGTGCACCGGCTGGCCGTGCGGGTACTGGATCTCGGTGAAGTGTGCCCGGGCCCAGTGCGTTCCGGCGAGCGCGAGCGCGAACGCCAACGGCCCTGGCACGACCCTCGCCAGGCTGCGGGTCCACACCGCGCAGACCGAGTAGTACAGCCCCCCGACCAACCCGATCGCCAGGTAGGCAGGCAGCAGGACGAAGCGCACCGAGGCGGAGAACACCAACATGTGCACCAACCCGACCACGTAGATCGCCAGGCCGCGGCGACGCAGCCCCTCGGCCCGCACGAGCCAGTAGAAGGCCATCCAGCCGGGGAACACCAGCAGCCCGGCGCCGGGGAACCACCCCGGAGGCGCGGCGGCGCAAAGGCACGCCACCGCGACGACCGCGGGCCCCACCGTCATGCGCCGCCGCCGTACGGACAGATCTCAACCGTCCCGTCCGCGCTCGGAGCATGCTCCGGCGCCACCAGCGCGTAGCCGGTCGCGTCCAGCAACCCGAACGGATCGCCGCTCGGTTTGGATGGACCGAGGTCGGCCCACAACACGCCTTCGCCGTCGGTGCGCAGGCGCGCCGGCACGGCTTGGAGCCGCACATCCTGGCGGAATGGCAACCCGCCGACGCGCGCGCGCAGCGGCTCGGGCACATCGCACGCGCCCGCCAGCTGCCCGAGCAGCGGGACGACCAACAGGTCGAACACGGTGAAGGTCGACGCCGGGTTGCCGGGCAGGCCGAACACGAACCGGCGCGCCGGCAAGCGCGTGATCTCGCCGGCGCCGCGCCGCCACTGCGTGCCGAAGAACACCGGCTTGCCCGGCTTCAGCCGCACGCCGTGGAACACCTTCTCCACCCCGAGCTGCTCGAGCAGGCGATGGACCAGATCGTGGGTTCCTTTCGACACTCCACCGATGGTCAACAGCACGTCGGCGCGTTCCAGCCCTTCGGTCAACTTGGCGCGCAGCGCCTCCTCGGTGTCGGCGGCGATGCCGAGCAGCAGCGGCGCGCCTCCGGCGGCGGTGACCTGCGCGGCCAGCGCGTACGCGTTCGAGTTGCGCACCTGCCAGGGTGTGGGCTCGACGTCGATCGGCACCACCTCGTCCCCGGTGGCGAGGATCGCCACCACCGGGCGGCGGAACACCGGCACCGGATCCACGCCGAGCGCGGCCAGCGCGCCCACCTCGGCAGGACCGATGCGCTGACCACTCCGCAGCACCCGTTGGCCGGCGGCGACCTCGGAGCCGGCCGGCCGGATGTTGGCACCGCGCCGCGCCGTCCCGCGCAGCTCGACCTCGCCGCCGACCTCGACATACCCGCTGGTGGCCTCCACCGGAACCACCGCGTCGACCACGGCTGGCACGCTGGCGCCCGTCATGATCCGGATGCACTGTCCGTCGGCTACCGTTCCCGAGAACGTCTGCCCCGCAGGACAGGCGCCGACCACCCGCAATCGGGTACCCTCGGCCAACCCGCCGCCACCGGCCCGCACCGCGTAGCCATCCATCGCTGCGCGGTCCGTGGCGGGCCACGGGCCGGCGGCGTGATGGTCCTCCGCGAGGCGGTGACCGACCGCATCCAGCAGCGACACGGAAGCGAACTCCACCAGGGTGTCGGCGGCGGCGCGAACCCGTTGTCGGGCTTGCTCCAAGGTGATCAGCTCGGCCATCTCCGGACCGTAGCGCGGCGGCCGCCCGCGGCACGGGAAACTTCCGTTCGCGCAGCGGCCTGGGACGTAGTCAGGCCACGTCGGAGCGTCGACAGTCGACCCGGATTCTTCATGACCCAGCTGCCGCGATCGCGCAAAGTTCCGCCGAGAGCGCCTGGCGCCGCGCGCCGGCAGCAACCTTCGTTCGCCTCGCGGACACGCCCCCGTGCGGATGACGCCGTGCCCCCGCGTGCCCGTGCCCCGATGCCCATGCCCCGACCCGAGCTGTTTCCCCCACTGCGCTGCCTGACCGTGCTGACGCTGTCGCTGCTGGTCGCCGGATGCCGGCCCGGGACGACCGCCAAGGTCGAAGCCAAGGTCAAGGGTGCCGACCCCGAGCGCATACCGCTGGTCCGCTGCGAGCCGGTCCGCATGGTCCCGGTCCAGCAGAAGATCGAGACGACCGCTTACCTGGAAGCCGAGCACACCGTGACGGTGTTCGCCCGCGTGGCGGGCCGCGTGTTGCCGGTCAAGATCGACGAGGGCAACCGAGTGGAGCGGGGTGCCTTGCTCGCCGAGCTGGACGACGCCGAGGTGAAGGCGAGCCTGCGGCAGGTGGAAGTGCAGCTGGCCGAGAAGCGCGTCCGCCACCAACTCGCCAAGCTCGAGCACGAAGCGATGCAGCACCGCGAGAGTCAGGCGCAGCTCGAGCTGCAGAAGACCATCGCGGACCTCGGTCGACTGGAGGGCCTGGAGAAGGACCTGATCTCACCCAAGGACCTCGACGATGCCCGTTATGCCAAGAATCGGGCGATCGACGCCCACCGGGTGGCGCAGTTCAACACCCGCAAGGCCAAGCTCGACATCGACGCGGCGGCGCAGGCGATCCAGGAGCTCGAAGCCCGCCAGGCCGAGGTGCGGATCCGGCTGGCCGAACACCGCATCCTCGCGCCGATTTCCGGGGTGGTCGCCAAGCGTCAGGTCAAGGGTGGCGAGGTGATCAGCACAACCAACCCGCTGTTCGAGGTCACCGACACCTCGCGGTTGGTGTCGTACCTCGATCGCCCGCAGCGCGAACTCGGGCTGGTCGAGCAGGCGAAGCGGGTGGTGTTCACCACCGATGCCTACGGCGACCGGAAGTTCCACGCCACGGTGGACCTGATCAGCCCGGTGGTCGACCGCGACACCGGCTCGTTCAAGATCCGCGTGCGGGTGGTCGAGGCCGATGCCAAGGACCTGCGCCCGGGCCTCTACATCCGCGCGCAGATCCTCACCGAGGACAACCGCGACGCGATCCTGGTGCCGAAGACCGCCGTGCTGGCGGACGGCGACGACCGCGTGGTGTTCTTCGTCCGCGAGCCCGACGGCAACAAGGGCAAGGCGCGGCGGCTGCGGTTGGAAGCCGGCATCGAGACCGAAGACGCGATCGAGGTGAAGAACCGCGGCGCCAAACGACTGCAGGTCGGCGACCTGGTGATCGTCAGCGGCCACCAGGATCTCCGCGACCAGACCGAGGTCGAGATCAGCAAGGGCTAGGAGTCTGCGCCACAGAATGACAACCCATGAGATCCGCGCCTTCCAGCACCTGTCACCCCCCGAAATCCTCGCCGAATCCACCAATTCGGCTGTGTTTTCGGGCGGCGACCTGCGCCGAAATCCACGAGCCCCCTGAATCGCCCTTCTGTGGCGCAGACTCCCGGCGATGACCGACAGCAGGCGCTCCCTGTTCGGCTTCACCGCGACCCGCCCGGTCGCGATCACCATGCTGGTCGCCGCCTCGGTCGTGTTCGGGGCGGTCGGCTACGCGCGGTTGCCGGTGAACCTCCTGCCGGAGATCACCCACCCGATCCTCACCATCCGCACCGAGCTCCCGGGCGCGAGCCCACAGGACATCGAGGAGCGGATCAGCGAGCGAATCCAGGAACAGGTCGCGGTGATCAGCGGGGTGCAGCGGGTGGTGTCGATCAGCCGCCCCGGGGTCAGCGACGTGCTGCTGACCTTCGCCTGGGGCACCCGCATGGTGTTCGCCGTGTCCGACGTGCGCGAACGCCTCGACCGGGTGTTCCTGCCGACCGGCGCCGGACGGCCGTTGGTGTTGCGCTACGACCCGAGTCTCGACCCGGTGATGACGCTCGGGGTGACCGGCGACATGCCGCTGATCGACCTGCGGCGCATCGCCGAGGAGGAACTCGAGCAGGACCTGTCGGAGATCGACGGCGTGGCGGCGGTGAAGGTGCGCGGCGGCGAAGAGGAGGAGATCCGCATCGCGGTCGACGAGAAGGCGCTGACGCTCTACGGGATCGACATCCAGACCATCGGCGCCCGCCTGCAGGCGGAGAACCTGAACTCGGCCGCCGGCACGGTAGAGGAAGCGAAGACCGAGTACTTGGTGCGGGCGCTGAACGAGTTCAAGACCCTGAAGGAGATCGAGGACGTGGTCGTGCTGCGCCGCGGCGACGTGTCGATCCGGCTGCGCGACGTGGCCAGCGTGCGACGGGTCGCCAAGGACCGCGAGGTGATCAGCCGCATCGACGGACGCCCCTGCGTCCTGCTCGACATCTACAAGGAGGCGGGCGCCAACATCGTCCTGCTGTGCAACCAGCTCGAGGCGCGCGTGTTCGGCACCGCGGAGCAGCGCAAGTTCGTCGCCGAGGGCAAGCACCGCGAGGCGACCGCGGCGGCGCCGGCCGGAGTCGAAGCGCCGGTCGCCAAGGACGACGGCGGCGACAGCAAGGGCGGCAAGGGGAGCAAGGCAAACGCGCGGCTGGCCGAGTTCCGCAAGCGGGCGCGCGTGCGGGCGATGACCGACTACATGGCGTTCCGCTCGGCCGCCGCCGGCGCCGACATCGCGCTACTGCAGGACCAGTCGAAGTTCATCAGCAAGTCGATCGGCGAGGTGCGGGACAGCGCGCTCGGCGGCGGCCTGCTGGCGATGCTGGTGATCTACCTGTTCCTGCGCCGATTCCGTGCCACGGCTATCCTGTTCGTGTCGATCCCGATCAGCCTGGTGGCGACCTTCGCGCCGATGTTCATGTCGGGCATCGACCTGAACATCATGTCGCTGGGTGGCCTGGCCCTGGGCGTCGGCATGCTGGTCGACAACTCGATCGTGGTGCTGGAGTCGATCACCCGCTGCAGCGAGGACGGCATGGCGCGGCAGTCCTCGGCGGTGCGCGGCGTCGGCCAGGTCGCCGGCGCGGTGATCGCCAGTACTCTGACCACGGTGGCGGTGTTCTTCCCGATCGTGTTCGTCGAAGGCGTGGCCGGGCAGCTGTTCCGCGATCAGGCGCTGACGGTGGTGTTCGCGCTGTTGATGTCACTGCTGGTGGCGCTGTTCGTCATCCCGATGCTCGCGGCGCGCGGCGACGAGACCCGCTCGCCTCCGACGCTGCGCACTCTCTTGCGCCGCTACGGAGTCGGGTTGATCGCACTGCTCGTGATGCCCGGCCTCGGGTTCGTTGCAGCACGCAGCCAGGGGACGATGCGCACCGCGATCGCCAGCGCGGTGCCGCTGCTCGCGGTCGTTCTGCCGTTGTTGCTCGGACCGCGCCCCGATCCCGCCCTGTCCGGCTTCGGCCGCTTCTCGCAGCGCGTACTCGGGTTCTGGCTGGGGACCGTGCTGCTGCTCGGCGCTCTGCTGCTCGGCGCCGCGAGCCTGCTCCTGTGGCCGTTGACCAAGCTGTTCGACATCTCGTACCGCGCGCTCGAGGCCCTCTATCCGCGGATCCTCACCCGCGCCCTCCGGCTGCGCGCACCGATCCTGCTCGGCGCCCTGCTGCTGCTCGTGACGGCAGCCTGGCGCACCGGACGACTCGGCAACGAGCTGCTGCCAGCGGTCCACCAAGGTGAGTTCTACCTCGACGCGTTCCTGCCGCGCGACGCCACCGTGGAGCGCACCGACGAGGTGCTGCAGAAGATCGAAGGCGCGATCCACGCGCTGGCCGACGTCGAGCGGACGTTCCTCGCCTCGGGCGTCGACAAGAAGGAGCTCAACGACTCGGACCAGGGCGAGCACTCGGCGCGCATCCTGGTCACTCTGCGTCAGGTGCGTGACCGCGCCACCCAAGAGGAACGGGTGCGCGAGCAGATCCGCGGCATCGTCCGCCTGCACCCGGACGTGCGCAGTTTCCGGTTCGCCAACCCCAGCGTGCTGGCGTTCAACGCCCCGGTCGTGGTCGAAGTGTTCGGCCGCGACATCCTCCAACTGCGCCGCGTCTGCGACCGCGTCCAGGAGGTGATGGCCCGCGTCCCCGGCCTGCGCGACGTCCGCTCGACGCTGCAACGCGGCAACTCCGAGGTCTCGATCAAGCTCGACCGCGACAAGCTGGCCGCCCTCAAGCTCGAGGCGCGGATGGTGACGGGGCTCGTGCAGAACAAGGTACAGGGTGCGATCCCCACGCTGTTCGCCGAGCGCGAGCGCAAGATCGACATGCTGGTGCGGGTCGACCGGGCCGGCCTGCACACCCTGCCGCAGCTGCTGGAGCTGAACGTCAACCCCAACGGCAACCCACCGATCCCGCTGGCCAGCGTCGCCGAGCTGCACCGCCGGGAAGGCCCCAGCGAGATCCGCCGCATCGGCAACCTGCGCGGTGCAGAGGTCCAGGCGACGCTCAGCGGCTTCGATCTCGGGCACACCCACGAGGCGCTCGAGGTCGAACTCAGCGGCCTCGACCTGCCGCGCGGCGTGACCTTGCGGGTCGGCGGGCAGAAGGAGGAGAAGGAACGCAGCCTGCACAGCTTGACGATGGCGCTGCTGCTGGCGGTGTTCCTGGTCTACATCGTGATGGCCAGCCAGTTCGAGAGCCTGGTGCAGCCGTTCGTGATCCTGCTCACGCTGCCGTTGGCGTTCGTCGGGGTGATCTTCACCCTCGAAACCCTGGCGATGCCCCTGTCGGTGATCGTGTTCCTCGGCGCGATCGTGCTGGCGGGTATCGTGGTCAACAACGCGATCATCCTGATCGACCAGATCAATCAGCTGCGCGCCGCCGGCCAGGACAAGCTGCGGGCAATCGTCGACGGCAGCACGCGACGCCTGCGGCCGGTGCTGATGACCACGATGACTACCGTGCTGGGGCTGCTGCCGCTGACCGGCTGGATGGGCAGCGGCGAGGGCGTCGAGCTGCGCGCACCGATGGCGGTCGTGGTGGTCACCGGCCTGTCGGTCGCGACGCTGTTGACCCTGGTGGTCATTCCCGTGGTCTACTCGCTCACCGACCGCAAGGCATGAACCCCGCAACCGACTCGCCGAACGACACGAGCCCGCGCGGCGGACTGTTCGGCTTGCTGGTCGACCGGCCGGTACTCACCGCGATGCTGACCCTGGCCCTGGTGCTGGTCGGCACGCTGGCGCTGATTCGGTTGCCCTTGACGTTCATGGGCGACGGGATGACGACCCCCAACCTCAACGTCTGGGTGCCGATCACCCAGGCACGCTCGCCGCGCGAGTCCGAGGACAAGGTCGCACGCCCGACCGAGGAGATGCTGCGCACCATCCCCGGCATCCGGCGCGTGCGCTCGCAGTGCCACAGCTCCGGGGTGCGGATCCGCGTGGAGCTCGACCAGCGGCTGGACCCGAGCCTGGCCGCCGCCGAGATCCGCGACCGCATCCAGCGGGCGATGCTGGAGTGGCCGGAAGGGGTCGACCGCTACTTCACCTGGCGCGAGGACGGCAGCTCCGCCCCCCTGGTGTTCTTCCAGATCCTGACGCCGGAGGACAACTCCGAGTGGCAGGCCAAGGTCGAGAACGTGATCACGCCGCGGATCGAGGCGGTGGACGGCGTCGGCCGGGTCGACATCTTCGGGATGCGCTCCGAGTCGGTGCGCATCTGGTTCGACCGCGACAAGCTGTTCGCGCACCGCATCGACTACCGCAACCTGCTGCGGCGGTTGGCCGAGGACAACGTCACCGAGCCGGCGGGCGAACTCGAGGGCCGGCACGAGCGGGTCATCCTGCGGGTCGACAGCCGCTTCCGCTCGCTGGTCGACATCGAAGAGTATCCAGTGCGGCCCGGGGTGCGGATCAAGGACATCGCGCGGGTGGTGCGCGACCGGCGCAGCTCGTCGCAGTTCTCGCGTTTCAACGAGCGCTTCACTTTCACCGGCTCCATCCGCGGCACCTCCGACGCCAACCCGGTGGCGACCAGTGCGCGCATCCGTGCCGCCGCAGAGGAGCTGAAGGCCGACCCGCGGCTGTCGGGGATCGACTTCCGCTACCTGTTCGACCAAGGACAGTTCATCGAGAGCAGCCTCGACAGCCTGCTGCAGTCGACCTTCAAGGGTGGCCTGCTGGCGCTGGTGATGCTGTTCCTGTTCTTGCACAGCTTCCGCTCCACGCTGGTGATCGGCCTGTCGATTCCCTTGACGCTGCTGGCGGTGGCGGGCTACCTGTTCTTCACCGGCGACAGCCTGAACATCTTGACGATGACCGGCATGACGCTCGCCGTCGGGATGGTGGTCGACAACTCGGTGGTGGTGTTGGAGAACATCCAGCGGCGGCGGCGCGAGGGGTTGGCGCTGCGCGAAGCGTGCATCACCGGGGCGCAGGAAATGGGATTGGCGGTCACCATGGCCACCTTGACCACCGTGGTGGTGTTCCTGCCGGTGATCTTCATGGGCGCGAGCGGGCGCGTGCGGGCGATGTTCTCGTCGGTCGGCGTGCCGCTGTCGGTGGCCCTGCTCAGCAGTCTGTTCGTCGCCCTGCTGTTGCTGCCATCCGGCGTGCGGACCATCGGCGGCGTGGGACCCGGAGCCGAGTTCCGCTTCGGGCGTTGGTCGCCGGTGCACCTGCTGACCGCGGCCACGCTGCGCGTGGTCAACCCTTCGCTGCGGTTCCGCTACCCGATCCTGATACTGGCGGTCCTCTACGTCGGACTGATCGCCGCCAAGGTGCTGCCGCTGCCGTTGCCCAAGCTCGACTTCGAGAGCGGCGACAAGAACCCGTTCCGCGGCAGCGATGTGACGATCCATCTGGAGCTGCCGAAGGGCTTGAACGACGCCGACGTGCACCGCGAGGTGCTGCTGCTGGAGCGCAGCCTGCTGGACCACAAGGCCGAGTGGCAGATCGACAGCATCTCGTGCCGCTACGGGCGCCGGTCGATTCAGCTCAACCTGATGCTGCAGAGCGGTGTGAAGCCGGCGCAACACGCGGACTTCGCCCGGCGGATCCGCGCCGGCCTGCCCCGCCGCCCAGGGATCAAGCAGACGGTCGGTGGCGACGCCAACGACAACCGCGGCACTGAAGAGCAGGACATGCGCAACTTCGTGGTACGGTTGCGCGGACGCGACAGCGAACACCTGGCGGTGCTCGGACTCGAGCTGCAGGGACTGTTGGCCAAGCACCCGCAGGTCGAGATGGTCGAGGTCGCCGCGGTGACCGACAACGCCGAGGCGATCGTCGACGTCGACCGCAACCGGCTCCAGGAGCTCGGCGTCGCGCCGGAAGCACTGTTCGGCACGGTGCGCGGTGGGTTGCAGGGCCGCGACCTGACCCGCTTCGAAGAGGAGGGTCACGAAGTGCCCCTGGTGGCGCAGTTCGACGACAACGAGACGCCGACTCTGCACGACTTGCGCGAGACCCTGGTGTTCAGCAACCGCGGCAGCCGGCAGCGCCTCGGCGACATGGCTCGCATCGAGTTCCGCAAGACGATGGACAACATCGCGCGTGACAACGGGCGCACCACGGTCACGGTGCTCGGGCGGCGCGCCGAGGGGATCGGCCCCAAGCAGTTCTCCGCGACACTGCGCGGCATCATGTCGAAGTTCGCCCTACCGCGCGGCTACGAGTGGAGCGAGGACAGCATGACCCAGCAGACCAGCGCACAGATCGCCGAGCTGATGCAAGCCGGTCTGCTGTCGGTGGTGTTGGTGTTCCTCCTGATGGGAATCCTGTTCGAGTCGCTCATCCTGCCGCTCGCGATCCTGGTGACGATCGTGTTCGCCGCGCTCGGTGGCGAGTGGTCGCTCTACCTGTTCCACGGCTCGATCGACCCGATGGCGATCACCGGGCTGATCCTGCTGGCCGGCGTGGTGGTCAACAACGGCATCGTGCTGCTCGACTGCATCGAACGGCTGCGCCGCGACGGCGTGCCCCGCGACGTCGCGATCGATCAGGGCATCCGCATCCGCCTGCGACCGATCGTGATGACCGCGGCCACCACCGTGGTCGGCCTGCTGCCGATGGCGATCTTCGGCGAGACCTCCGGCCAGGGCGTCAACTACGTCAGCCTGTCCATCACCGTCTCCGGCGGTCTCACGCTGTGCACCCTGTTCACCGCGCCCGCGGTCTCGGTCGCCTACGCGATCCTCGACGACTTCCGCTCCTGGATCCGATCCACGGTGCACACGACTCTCGCGCCGACACCGACCGCCCGAGACTGAGCCCCGCGCAGCAAGCGCGAGCACGAACCGGACAGCGTCGGGTCAGAGCAGGCTGAACCCGCAGAGCTTGTAGAGGATGCGCGCCCCGACGTTGCCGTCCCACGGGTCTTCGCCACGCGGCGCGACCTCGCACAGGTCGAAGCCGACGATCCGCCGTCCCGATTCGACCAGCATCTGCAACAGCAGGCACGCTTCGGCAAACGACAACCCCCCAGGGACCGGCGTGCCGGTCCCCGGGCACAGCGCGGGGTCGAGCCCGTCGATGTCGAAGCTCACGTAGACGTGGTCCGGAAGCGCGGTGATCGCTTCCTCGCACAACCCGGCGAACACCGCCCCCGACATCAGCTTGGTGCGCCAGATCTGGTCGTGGTGCAGCATGACGCGGGGGTCTTCCGCCGCGCGGCGCAGCTCCCGCTCACCTAGGTCGCGGATCCCGATCTGCACCAACCGTTGCGCCGCGGGCACCTCGGCGAGCACGTTGTGCATGATCGACGCGTGGCTGTAGCGGAATCCCTCGTAGGCTTCTCGCAGATCGGCATGGGCGTCGACGTGCAGGATGCCGAACTCGCCGCGGTGCGCACCGACCGCACGCAGCGCCCCGAGCGAAACCGAGTGGTCGCCGCCGACCACGCCCGGGATCTTCCCCTCGCCGAGGATCGTTGCGACCTGCGCCTCGACCTCGGCGTGGACCCCTGCGCACAGCGCATCGACCTGAGCGACCACGGCCGCGTCGGCCGCCGTCGCGCCTCCCTGTGCGATCAACGGCGCCGCCAGATCGCGCGCCTTCTGGTTCGCGGCGCGGATCGCCGCGGACTCCTCGAGCATGTGGATCCCACGCGCCCACGCCCGGCCGGTCTGGATGTCGAACAGGTCCACCTGGTGGCTCGCCTCCAGGATCGCCGCCGGACCATCCGCCGTACCGCAGCCGTACGACACCGTGGCATCGAACGGAACCGGAACGAGCACCAAGTGGGCGTCGGCTCGGGTGTGGTCGAGACCGAAGATCCCGGAGTCGGGCCGCGCGCCAGCATCGGGGTCGAAGGGTTCTGCCATCGACTCAGCTCACCGGCCGACCCGCGAGCGGTCAAGACCGCGCGGATCTGCACCTCCGTTCCCGCACCGCGTGAGTCCTCGGCAGTTCGACCGCCACCGAAACCCGGGACCATCGCCCGCCGGGGCAGCCCTTGCGACACGTAGCCGCGGTCCTAAGCTCCCCCGCGGCCCCCGGACCTCGGCGAGGCTGCACCGCTACGCATCGTCGCTGCGAGCAGCCCCCGCAGCATGGTCCCCACGATATGACGACCAAGCCCAAAGTGACGGTGTACCGTACCGCCTACTGCCCGTTCTGCATCCAGGCGGTGCGCTTCCTCCGCGAGCTCGGGGTCGAGTTCGAAGAAGTGAGCCTCGACGACCACCCCGACCGTCGCGCCTTCACGTCCAGCATCCTTCCCGGCCACACCACCGTGCCACTGGTCGTGGTCGGCGACCGACCGCTCGGGGGACTGGACGACTTGCACGCACTCCACCGTCGCGGCGCGCTTCTCTCGGCACTGTCGGGCTGATCGCACACCGCACGTCCCTGGCATGCGCTCCACCGCGGCGGCGCCGGAGGAAAATCGGCGCGGACCACGGAACATGCACCATCCTGGTACCCGTCACTCAGACGGAATGCGACGCTGGCTCGCCGAAGCGGCGCGCGTTCTCAAGTTCGCGGAGGCAACTTGCCGACCGCGATAGTGACGGATCCACCCACCTCTCAACCTGTCTCGGCGACGGTCGCCCTGGGGGTCATGCACCCCGGGGCGCGTCCTTTTTTCGGCGGGTCGTCACACAGCGCCAACAACGAACGCGCCGAGTGCGGGTTCAACCGCATGGCGCCAACGATCAGGGCGCCAACGATCAGGGCGCCAACGAATGAGCGCGTGAACGAATGGACGCGACCCACGAGGTGCGGCGCGTCGCGCCGCGGAGAGAAACGGTTCCCTGGCTGGAAAATGCTCTCGTGGGGAAGGGAGGGAGAGTCAGCAACAAAGGAAGGAAAACCCAGCCAGGGAACCCACCTCGTCTCGTGCCGAGGACCCATGCTGTCCGTCGGCACACCCAAGTAGCCTAGCCGCCCTCGAAAGTTTCGCAACCAGGCACTTCACACGAGATTTTCCTTGACCCCGCTACCAGCGCGGGTTCGCCCCATGTTCCCGGTACCGACGTCTTGAGTTTGCCGTGACGATCTGCTGGAATCCCGCCCCTTCGGCGAGGCGAGATAGCTCAGTCGGTTAGAGCGATGGCTTCATAAGCCATAGGTCCCCGGTTCAAGTCCGGGTCTCGCTACCACCTAAGTCCCTGTTGATCGCGTGGTTACGCCCGCGCCCATCAACTGGGCGCCCGCTTGGGGGCACCGCGGTACCCCAGAGTGCGAAGCCCGGGGACCGGGCACCCGCATACAGCGAGAGTAGTCCGTCCGGGGGGCGAGTCCGTTCGCCGCGGGGTGTCGTACACGCTTCCCAGCGCAGCCGATCCCCGCCCCCGACGCGACGTCATCAGGTGGAATGCCCGCCGTCGCCTACGACCGCCCCCCGGCCGTCACCAGCGACATGAACTCGGCTCGCGTCCGCTCGTCGCGGCGGAACAACCCGGTCAGACACGAGGTGACGGTCGACGAGTTCTGCTTCTGCACGCCCCGCATCATCATGCAGAGATGCGCGGCTTGCACCACGACGCCGACGCCGCGCGGCTGCAGAACGCTGTCGAGCGCGTGCGCGATCTGCTGCGTCAACCGCTCCTGCACCTGTAGCCGGCGCGCGTAGACATCCACCAACCGGGCGATCTTCGACAGCCCGACGATCTTGTCGCGCGGGATGTAGGCGACGTGGGCACGGCCGAAGAACGGCGCCAGGTGGTGCTCGCACAGCGAATAGACCTCGATGTCCTTGACCACCACCATCTCGTCGGTCTCCGGCTCGAACAAGGCGTTCCCGATCACTTGGTGCGGGTCCTCCGCGTAGCCGCGGCAGTAGAACCGCAGCGCGGTCTCGACACGGCGCGGGGTGTCGACCAGCCCTTCCCGGTTCGGATCGGGATCGAGCTCGGCGAGAAGGCGGCGGATCGCGGATTCCATCGAGGGCTCAGGGTCGGTCATGCGTCGGCGCAATCTTGGATGATCCCCCGTGGAGGCGCAACGCTGGCCCGACCGAGGCACCCAGTGCTCTGCGCAGAGTCACCCGCCGTGGGACCCGGCCGCGGCGGCCTCGCGCAACACGGCGCGGTGACGCCAACCGGCGTGAAGTCGTTCCGCTACGAGCCTTCGGACTCGCGTCGCCCTCGCAAGCGGTGCACCGCGATGCCCACCGCCACCACCGCGAGCCCCACCGCGCTCGGCAAACGCGACGACCACACCGCCCCCACCGCCACCAGCAGCGCCGACGTAGCGAACAGCACCGCCGCGACTGCGTACGCCGCGTCGCCTCGCGCGGGCGCGGTCCGCCGGCGAAGCAATACCAACAGGGCCACCCCGCACGCGCCGTAGAACAGCCAGTCGACGAACACCACTCCGTCGAGCAGGAAGCCCAGCGAGTCGACCTCGTAGCCGTAGACGCGCTTCAGCGACCACGCAACCGCCTGCGTTCCGGCGAGCAGCGTCACCGCCCAGCCACCCTGCACCAGGATCGCGAGCAACGGCGTGCCGAACCGCGCATGGAGCCGACCGACCGGGGCGAAGAACAGACCGCGGCGAGCCATCGCGTGCAGCACGTAGGGCGGCGCCATGCAGATCGTGTTCATGATGCCCAGCGCCGACACCACGATCACCGCCGCGAATACCCGTGCGATCCCCTCGGCCGACGCCGAGCCGCCGAGCGCCACCCGCACAGTGTCCGCGGCGACGGTCTTCGACTTCGCCGTGCCCTCGATTCCGAGCGTGTCGAGGTAGGCGAGATTGACCGTCAGGTAGGCGACCACCACCACCACCACGCCAGCCACCGTGCCGATCGGCACGTCGCGCTGCGGCCGCCGGGCGACCGCCGACACGAACGAACCCTGCTGCCAGCCGCCGCACGCGAACAGCACCGGCAGCAGTGCCAGGCTCATGGCACGGAAGAACCCGACTGGCTGACGGGGCGCGGCGACGACTTGTTCGGCCGTTGCCGCATCGCCACCGACCGCGAACAGTGCAACCGCCACGATCCCGAACACGGCGGCGGTCTTCACCACGGTCAGCACGATCTGCACACCCCGCCCGAACCGCAGCCCGAGCGCATTGAGCAGGGTCAAGGCCAGCATGACGCCGATCGCCAGCATCACCCGTGCGCCACCGCCGAACGGCCCGCGGCCGAGCGCGGCCGCCAGGTAGTCGACCATCACCAGTGCGACGATCGCCAGGGCCCCGGACTGGATCACCAGCAGGTTGCACCAGCCGTACACGAACGCCGGCAGCGGCCCGAAGGCCCGCAGCAGGTCGGCGAACACCCCGCCGTCACCCGGAGCGAGCTGGCCGAGACGGGCGTACACCAGCGCGCCGAGCAGCACCATCACGCCGCCCACACCCCACGCCGCCACCACCTGCGCCGAACTTCCCACCACCGCGGCGACCTTCGCCGGCGTGAAGAAGATCCCGATGCCGATGATCCCACCGACCACCACACACGTGATGTCGAACGGCCCCAATCGAGTCGGCTCCCGCCGCGGCTCATCGGTCATGCAGGTACTCCGCGAGGTCGAGCACCTCGGTATCCGGGGTGAGGTCGGGATGCAAACGCTGGACCCGTTCGCCGTCCCGATCGAGCACGTACACCCGCCCGGCGTCGTCGCGCGCCAGGTCGACCGCGTCGACGATGCCGCGGGTCCCGGACAGCGCCTCGACCACGCGGCCGTTCAGGTCGACGCGGTACAAGCCCGGCTGGTCGCCCTGATCGACGACCAACACGGTGCCGTCGCCGAGGTCCTGCACCGCGATCGGCCGGCTGATTCCGCCCACCCCCCGGGCGGTCGCGAACTCGTGCACGAACCGCCCCGCGCTGGTGAACCGCTGCACCACACCGTTGAGGGTATCGGCGACGAAGATCCCGCCCGGTCCGGCACACATCCCACGCGGCGCCCCGAATCGCGCCTCGGGGTCGCCGAACGCGTGCAGCGGGCTGAGCACCTCGCCGGTGTAGGAGAAGCGCTGCACGCCGCGCCGCAGGTGCTGGTCGCCGCACGCCACGTAGACCACTTCGTCGTGCTCGGCGACCGCGTGCGGCCGGTCGAGGAAACCCGTGCGGTCGCGGCTGACTGCCCCGGGAGCCCGACGATGGGGCTGACCGAAGCTCGACAGGGCCTTGCCGAACGCGGTGAAGCGGCGCACCCTTTCGCCGTGCGTATCCGCGACGTAGATGGTGAACGACTCGTCGATCGCCACGCCCCCGGCATCGGCATAGCCGTCGGCGCCGTCCCCGAACTCCCAGAAGTCGACCGGCCGCTTGTCCTCGACGTCGACCAGGAACACCCGCCCGCGGTCGGTGGTGTAGGTCAGGCAGAGCAAGTTGCGTGCTACTGCGATGCCACCGTACATGCGATCGAGTTCGAAGGGTTGCGGAACGCCGCGTCGCGCCACGCTCTTGCCACCGGTGGGAGCCGGTCGGCGGGCAGAGTCTGCCGCGCACCATCCGGCACGGAAAGCGCCAGCTGGCAAAGCGGACGCGGGACTCGGGCCACCCGGCGTGCGCTGCTCTGCCTGAACGCGCTGCTCGCCAGCCTCGGCGGGTGCTCGGTCGTGCCGAACTGGACGCCGCGCGACCACCGCGATCTCTCGGTGATCGCCTTTTACGCACCCGCCGAGCGCTCGCGCGCGGTCCCGCTCCCGGTCTCCACTCCCGACATCCTGGTGCTCGAACTCACCGCCGAACCGCCCGACCTGCGGCAGTCGTTCACTCCCGAGCACCGCCACCTGCACCTGCCAGCCGACCACGTGCCCGCACGCGTGCTCTGCCGCCTGCGGTTGTTCCGCGAGCGGGCCTCGCGCGGCGAGGAGCGCCCGTGGCCGACCCCGCAGCAGCTGTTTCCCGGGGCCAGCCGGGTGGTCGAGAACGAGATCCGCTGATGCCCGATCTGATCCTGCAGGGTGCCACGGTGGTGCCGATGGACGGCCCTCCCGAGCAACCGCTCGGCACGGTCGCAGCGCGCGACGTGCGCATTCGCGATGGTCGGATCGCCGAGGTGGGGCAGATCACCCCCACCACCGACGACATCGTCCAGTCGATCGCCGGGTTGGTCCTCGCCCCGGGCTTCGTGCACGGGCACGTCCACTACTGCCAGACTCTGTTCCGCGGGCTGGCCGACGACCTGCCGCTGCTCGACTGGTTGGTCCGGCGGATCTGGCCGCTCGAAGCGGCGCACGACCCCGAGTCGACACGCGCCTCCGCCGAGTTGTCGGTCGCCGAACTGCTGCGCGGCGGGGCCACCGCGGCACAGGTGATGGAGTCGGTGCACCACGCCGAGGTATCGCTCGAGGTGGCGGCGACGAGCGGCATGACGACGATCCTCGGCAACTGCCTGATGGACCGAGCCGGGCCTGATGTGCCCGCGCAGCTGACCACCACTGCGGACGCGGCGCTCGCCGCGATCGAGCAGCTCAGCGACCGTTGCCGCAGCCTGCCGACCGTCGACTACGCGGTGTCGCCGCGGTTCGTGCTGTCGTGCAGCGACGAGCTCTCGCGCGCCGCTGCAGCCCACGCGGTGCGCCACGACCTACGCATCCATACGCACGCCGACGAGCACCCGGACGAAGGCGCAGCCGTGCGCGCGCAGCTCGGCCGCGACGCGATCGAAGTGCTGCACGACCAGGGGCTGCTCGGACCGCGCACGTCCTTGGCACACTGCGTGCACACCACGGCGCGTGAACGCGCGATCCTGGTCGAAACCGGGACGCGGGTCGTGCACTGCCCCAGCACCAACCTCAAGCTCGGCTCCGGCATCGCACCGATCGCCGAATACCAGGCACGCGGCATTCCGGTGGCGCTCGGTGCGGACGGTGCACCCTGCAACAATCGACTCTGCATGCTCACCGAGGTGCGGCAGGCGGCGCTGCTCCAGGCACTGTCCGCCGGTCCGGGTAGATGGCCGGCCGCACACGCCTGGCACGCCGCGACCCGCGGTGGCGCGGAAGTGCTCGGCCTCGCCGACCGACTCGGCAGCATCCGGGTCGGCCTGCGCGCCGACTTGGTCGCATTCGACCTCGGCGACCCGACCCGATCGCTCGACGGCGATTTGGTGTCGCGGCTGGTCTATTCCGCCCAGCGCGACGCGGTGCGGCACGTCTGGGTCGCCGGAACGCCGAGGGTGCGCGACGGCGTGCTGCTGGACCTCGACCACGAAGCACTGCAGCGGCGCGCGGCGGCGCAGCTCCGCCTTCTCTTGAGTCGAGCCGGCATGACCCGTTAGCCTGTGCGCATGCCCCGCGCCCCTCGTTCGATCCGCTTGACACTGAGCGCTGCCGCGCTGCTGGCGGGCATCCTCGGTTGCACCGTCCCGCCGTCGCTGGAACTCGCGGGGGTATCGCGCTTCCGGACACTGTCGCAGACGATGGACGCCGAGGTCGACCCGCTGGTGGAAAAGCGCCTCCCGCTCGAGCTGGTCAAGGACGCGAACGCCGTCGACTACCCGAGCATCCAGGGCGCCGCGCTGCGCATCGCCGGCTACTTCCGCGACGCCACGATCCCGGGCCACACCATGTACCTGCGCCGCACCGAGCGGATCGTCGGCGCGAAGCTCGCGGAGACTTGGTTCCGCGAGCTGGCGAACGCGGCGGAGCGCCGCGACCGAGCGGCGCTCGTGCTGCTGATGGGCCGCAAGCGGAAGATCTGCAGCAGCTGCCACGACTACTAGTGCCCCGCGTCCGGAGTTCGCAGCACATGTGCCCGGCCATCATTCGATCCGCTCGCTGCGTTGCTGCTCCTCAGCTTGTCCACCAACAAGCTGAGGAGCAGCAACGCAGCGAGCGGGCCGTAGGGCCGGCGACTTGTGTGACCAACTTCGGACACACCCCACTAGGAGTCTGCGCCACAGAATGACAACCCTTGAGATCCGCGCCTTCCAACACCCGTCACCACCCGAAAGCCTCGCCGAATCCACCAATTCGGCTGCGTTTTCGGCCGGCGACCTGCGCCGAAATCCACGCACCTCCTGAGTCGCCCTTCTGTGGCGCAGACTCCTAGCCCGGACCATTCATGAGCAGCGTCGCGAGATCATGAAAGGTTGTTGCTGGCAAGGAGAACGACAGGTTCTGCCCCGAGGCGGGGTGCTCCCCCATCGAGGAGCAGGTTCTGACGTCCGACGAAGCCAGCAGCGACCTGGCGCGATCGCAGCAGCTCGGCCATGGACAGTCCGGGCTTGACCGGCACCGACCTGCCGATGGACGACCACCACCGCACGCTGTTCGACCGTGGGACCGGACGACCGATCCTGATGTCCCCGGTGCGGCTGAAGCGCCCACAACTCAACGACTCGGGTGACGACGATGCCGCGGTATGCCCGTTCTGCGAAGGTCACGAGCAGCACACCACCCCGGAAGTCGACGCCGTGCGACGACCTGATTCGCGACCGAACGCACCCGGCTGGCGGGCCCGCGCCTTCCCCAACCTCTACCCGGCGGCTCGCCACCACGAGGTGATCGCCGAGGGTCCGGCGCACACCATCCACCCGGCCGCCTTGGACAGCACCGACCTGGGCGCTGCGCTCACCGTGTACCGGCGCCGCATCGTCGCCCTGGAAGCGCACGACGACGTGGCATGCGCGTTCCTGTTCAAGAACGTCGGGTCGCGCGCCGGCTCGTCGATCCCCCACAACCACAGCCAGATGCTCGGCCTGCCGATGGTGCCACCGCGCCTCGCCAGCGAGCTCGACGCCTGCAACCGTCACGGCTGCCTGCACTGCGCCGAGATCGAGACTGCACAAGCCGAAGATCGGTTGATCCACCGCGGGGCCCACCACGTGGTGCTCGCGCCGAGCACCCCGAAGCTGCCCTACGAGACCTGGCTGCTGCCGCTCGACCACCGCGCCGAGTTCCTCGATGCGGCGGTAGACGCGGACTTGATCGCCACCTTGCAGGTGTTGTTCGGCGGTCTCCAGCAGGCGTTCGGCGGCGGACCGTTCAACAGCTACCTGCACCGGATCCCCGAGGCACCGTTCCACTGGCACTTCGAGGCCCAACCGCGGGTCGGTCAGGTCGCGGCGCTGGAGCTGGGCGGCGACATGTACATCAACGCCGTGACGCCGCAGCACGCGGCACGCCACTGGCGCGACGCGCTCGGCACTCGCTGCTGAGCCACGACAACGCGGCGTCGCGAATCGGATCCGCACCGCGGCTGAACGGCAGGGAGTCGGCAACCGACAAGTCGGGCGCGACGCCGCGCAACTCGACCTGATCGCTGCTGCCGCGCAACCGACCGACGGGAACCATCAGCACATAGCCGTCCCCCAGGTCTTCGAAACCGGCCTCAACCAACGCGCCCGCGGTGCGTTCGCCGACCAACAACGCGGCAGCGCGGCGGCGCAGCTCGAGGGCGATCAACTCCTTCGCGCTGCGCGTCGACCGGTCGATCAGCAGCGCCAGCGGACGGCGCCAGATTCGCCGTGATCCACCGAACATCCGCACCAACCGACGTGCTTCGCCGGCACTGCCGCCGCGGCCGCGCAGGTCGAGCACCAAGGCGTCGCAACCTGCCAAGCGACCACGGACCAGTTCGGCGACCAACGCCGCACAGTCGTCGTGGACGAACGGCAAGTGGAGCGACCCGAGCCGCAGGCCATCTCGCGCGGTGATGCGCACGCTGGCGCGCACCGTGTCCGCCGTGCTGCGCGCCTGCGCCTCGATCTCCACTTCGCCGCGGCGGCCCCGCGTGCGCTCCAGCACCAGCCGAACGCGTTCTCCCGCGGTGACACGCAAACCCCGCCGCACCGGATCCCGCAGGTGAGCGTCGTCGTCGTGGCGGTCGAGCCGCGCCGCGCGCGGTGGCGGCACACCGTCGACTGCGACCACGAGGTCCCCGCGCCGCACGCCAGCGCGTTCGGCCGGCCCGCCCGCGACGACTTCGCAGGCGAAGAACCGGCTGCCGCGCTGCTCGAGCTTCAGACCGAGAGTCGGGTGCGGCCGCGCTGTGACCTCGGCCATCAGCGCGTCGAAGGTGTACCGCGAGAACAGCGCCAGGTGGCTGCTCGGCACCCGCGACAGCAAGCTGTCCACCACCACCGCACGTTCGGCCAGCGACCGCGCCACTCGCGCCGCCCGCCGAAAGGTCCGGACGAGGTCCGGCAGCTCGCGCTGCACGAACTCGCGATCCCAGTGGCGTGCCGCCACCGCGTCGACCGCGCGCTCGAACAGGTCCGGCACCTGCGCGACGGCGGGGGCGCCGCCGAGGACCGACGCGACGGCGAGAACCCGGAACGACCTGCTGCCGCGCGAATCGAAGAGCACGTTCACTGCCGCATGGTACGCGAGCGCGCTCCGGCCGGCGGGACCGGCAGTTCCCGGAGCGGTCAGGACGCACCGCGGCGGTCCGCGGCTCGGTCACCCAAGGGCAGAGGTCCGCACCCTCCCTGGGCCGCCTCGAAGGTGGCGCGCGGCGACGGCCTTCGGATGACGCCCCGCCAGGCCGCTGCGCGCGAGCGAGGCGCTCGGGCGTTGCGCGACGGATCGGAACAGGTGTGCCAAGCCCGAAGCGCGCCGGTTGGAGCCGCCGAGAGTGCGGTTCCTGGCGAACCGGCGGATCGCCGTCTGGCGCGCAGATCGTGCAGGGTGACCAGTCAACGGCCCCTCGCGGCGTCGCAGTCCAGTGGCGTGTCGACCTCAGCGTTGTCGAGCAGGCCCGAACCCGGACGATTCATCACCGAGTCTTGGCGATCGCGCAGGGTCGCTGCTGGCTTCGTCGAACGTCAGAATCTGCTCCTCGACGGGGAGGCACCCCGCCTCCGGGCAGAACCTGCCGGGCCAATCGACCAGCTTGACCAGATCGCGGAGCCCGGCCGGCGGATGAGTCGACGGACCGCGCCGGCGCGCGATCTCGAGGGTGCGGCCAGCTGTGGACTCGAGCGCGGTCCGGTGACGAAGTTGGCCGCGACCTTGCGCGATCGCCAAGGCTCGGTCATGAATAGTCCCGGCCGATGCCCTTCTCCGTCCGCAAGTCGTTCGCCGTGCTGCTGTGGATCAGCGTCGCGATGCTGGTCGCGCTGCAGGTCGGCTACCGGATGTCCCCGGCGGGTGTGTTCGCCCCAGCGGCCCGGGTGTCGGATTGGGGACCGCCCGTGCTGTGGTCGCTCTCGGTGCTCGCGGTGCTGGTCGCCCTCGCCTGGCCGCCGGTGATCCCGGCGCTGCGCGTCCGGTTCGGCGAGTTCTGGCGGCGGCTGGGTAGCGATCGGGCGCCGCTGTACGACGGACTGTCGCGACTGCGCCACCTCGAGACCCACGACGATCGGCTCCGGGTGGGTCGGGCTGCACGGCAGCTCGGAGAGTTCGGGCTGGCGTTCGAGAACTTGAACCGGGCCGTCGAGCTCGACCCCCAGCACGTCGGCAGCCGCTTCCAACTCGGCGCCCTCGCGGTCGATCTCGGTCATCTGCCGCAGGCGGTCGAGCTGCTGCACAGCGTGGTCCGGGACGACGAGCAACACGCCTTCGGCGACGCGCTGTTCCTGCTGGGACGCTGCCTGTTCCGCTTGCACGAGAGCCGGGCGGCCATTCCGGTGCTGCGCCGCCACCAGCAGCTGTTCCCGGGGAGTCGACAAACTCACCTGCTGCTCGCCCGCGCACTCGCCGACACCGGCGACCTCCCCGCCGCCCGCGTCGAGCTGGCGGCCGCCAAGGCACCGCCGTCCGACAACCGCCGCCTCGAACCCCGCGAAGCGCTGGCGCGCGCCCAGGCCCGCGTCACCGTGCTGCGCTCCGGCCAAACGCCGACCGAAACAGGAACAGGTGCTGCATGAGCGAATCGTGGTTCGACCAGATCGACCGGACCCCCGTCAGCTACGCGGTGCTGATCACCTACGTCACGATGGCGTTCCTGACCGACCCGATGCAGCCCACGCTGGATCAACTGGTCGATCACGGCGCTGCGGTCGGCATCCTGGTCGCCGATGGCGAGCCGTGGCGGCTGCTCAGCCACGCATTCCTGCACGGTGGGTTGCTCCACCTGGCGCTGAACTCGTACTGCCTCCTCAACATCGGGCCGCCGATCGAGCGGTACATGGGTTGGTGGCGGTTCTCGCTGCTCTACGTGGTCGGCGCGCTGTGCGGGGCGCTTTCCGCCATGACGGTGAACCACGAGCACGTGCCGCTGGTCGGTGGCTCCGGGGCCCTGTTCGGCATCCTCGGCGCGGCGGTCGCCTACAACATCCGCGGCGGTCGGACGCTGCTCGACTTCCTGGAGAACCACACCGCGCGCTGGTTGATCAGCATGATCCTGCTCAACCTCGCGGTCGGGCTGTTCATCCCGGTGGTCAGCAATTCGGCCCACGTCGGCGGGTTGTGCGGCGGCTTCGTGCTGGTGTTCTGCTTCCTCGACACCGGCCGGCGCACGCGGGTGGACGCGGTCGGTCGGGTGATCCAGGCCGGTTGGGTCGCGCTGCTGCTGGCGCTGCTGTGGTACCAAATGCAGCCGGTGCTGCGCTTCGACTTCAACTACAAGCAGTACCTCGCCGCCACCGACCCGCAGCGCAAGCAGGTGCTGCGCCGCTACCTGATCGGCTACGAACGGCTGGCGCCGGACGAAGAGTGGATCGAGGAGCACCCGCCGAAGACCGATATCCCGGGCGTCCGCCTGCGTCAGTGGATCTACGAGCAGCCGAGTTTCAGTCGGAAGATCCGCGACACCTTCAACGGCTGGAAGCACTGAGCCGCGCCAAGCAACGCTCGCGACCCAGCAGGTAGACGATGTCGAACAGGCCGGGGCCCTTGTCGGTGCCGGTCAGCGCGGCACGCAGCGGGTGCACGAGGTTGCCGAACTTGATCCCCAGCCGATCGGCGAGGGCCCGCGCGTCCTCTTCGAGGTGCGCCGGCAGCAGGAACGGCACCGCGCTCCGGTCGGGCAACGATGCATTGCGGTCGGTGGGCAGAACCGCGACCCGGTCGGCGTCGCCCCGGTCTTTGGGATAGGACGGCGGGATCGCCGAGTCGCCGAGCAGCTCGGCATAGGCAGCCAACCACTGCGGCGCGTCCGGGAACTTCGCGAGGTTCTTGCGGGCCGCGTCGTCGGGCTCGGGGTCGGTGAAGTAGTAGCCGAGCTTCGGCGGCAGCTCCGGGAACAGCCGGATCCGCTCCTGGTTGCAGCGCACCAGATTGCGCAGCAGATCCGGGTGGCTGGCGTAGGCCGACTCCGGCACCGCCCCGGCGGCCAACACGAACGGCTTGGTCCACGCCACCAGGTCGTCGATCGCCGCGCGCCGGACGTACTCGCCGGCCATCCACTGCAGCTTCTCCTCGTCGAACTTGGCGCCGCTCTTGCCGATGTCGGGAATCGCGAAGCGCGCCACCATCTCGTCGCGGGTGAACAAGTCCTGGTCGCCGGAGAAGCTCCAACCGAGCAGCGCGATGTAGTTGAACACCGCGTCGGCCGAATAACCGTGATCACGATAATCGAGCACCGCGGTGCTGGCGTCGCGCTTCGACAGCTTCTTGCCGTCCTTGCCGAGGATCAGCGGAATGTGCGCGTACTGCGGCGCCGGCTGCCCGAGGGCCCGGAACATCACCAGCTGCTTGACGCCGTTGACGAAGTGCTCCTCGCCGCGCACCACGTGGGTGATCCCCATCTCCAGGTCATCGACCACGCAGGCGAAGTTGTAGAGCGGCATGCCACCGGCGCGGACCATCACCCAGTCATCGACTTCGCGCAGGTTCACCACCACCTGACCCTTGCCCAGGTCGTGCACGGTCAGATCTTCGTCGAGTGGCATGCGAAAGCGCAGCGACGCAACCCGCCCGGACCCGCGTAGCTCCTCGCGTTGCGCATCCGAAAGGTCGCGGCACCGCCGGTCGTACATCGGCGAACGACCGGCAGCCTTCAGCGCTTCACGCCCCGCCTCGACCTCCTCAGAGGTGCAGAAGCACTCGTAGGCGTGGCCGCTGGCCAGCAATCGGGCACCGTACCGCGCGTAGATGTCGAGGCGCTCACTCTGGAAGTACGGCCCAAAGTCGCCGCCGTGTTCCGGCCCCTCGTCCCAGTCGAGCCCCAGCCAGCGAAACGACTCCAGGATGTTTTCGAGCGACGCCTTCGTGGAACGGGCCTGGTCGGTGTCCTCGATGCGCAGCAAGAAGCGTCCACCCAGCGCCCGCGCCGCGGCCCAGTTGTAGATCGCGGTCCGCGCCCCGCCGATGTGCAGTGGTCCGGTCGGCGAGGGGGCAAAGCGCAGTCGAGGAGTGACCGGGGCAGACATGGTGAGCAGGGGCGCGGCGCGTGGGTTGGGTCGCGGAGTGTACCGAACCGCGCGCCCGACTCCACCGCGGGCACTGCGCTCGCGTCTGGCCAGGAGTCCGCGCGACGGAAGGGCGAATCAGGACACTCGTGGATTCTGGCGCAGTGCGCCGCCCCGTGGACGCCGGCGAATTGGTGGATTCGGCGAGGTTGTCGGGGGTGACCGCGTGGGGGTCATTCTGTGGCGCAGACCCCAAGCCCGGACGATTCGTGAGCAGTGTCGCGAAACCGCACGAGGACGTCGATGGCGAGGAGAACAGCACGTTCTGCCCCGGGAGGCGGGGCGCATTCTCGTCGAAGACCGGGCCCTGACGTTCGACGGAGCCAGCCGCGACCTTGCGTGAGCGCAGCAGCTCGGTCACGAGTGGTCCTGGCTATCCCGAATCGGTAGGCGGAACGACGCTCCAGAGCTCCAGGAGCCGCGGATCGCCACACGCCACCACCGACACGCTACCGAGCGCAAGGTCCGCCCACTCGTCCTGCTCGTGTCCCACCGGCACCAGCCAACGGACCCCCCGCTTGATGGTGCCCTTGTGCCCGACCACCAACACGTCGCCGTGCGGATGCCGCGCCAACAACTCGGCGAAGGCACCCTCGATCCGCCGCGCGAACTCGGCGAACGGCTCGCCCCCGGGAAACCCATTCGCCCGGCCGGCCTTCCACTCCGCATGCCAATCCGGTCGACGCGCTGCGATCTCCGCATCGGTCAACCCCTCCATCTCACCGAAGTCGATCTCCGTCAGCCCCGGCGCCACTTCGACGACGTCCGGTCGACGCGCCAACCCCTCGATCAGGATCCGCGCCGACTCGGCCGCGCGGCACAGCGGGGAATGGACCACCGCCGCGAACCGCACCTCGCGCAGCAGTGGTGCCAAGCGCCGGATCTGCCGCCGCCCGAGATCCGACAACGGCACGTCGTTGCGGCCGTGGAAGCGGATCGAGGACTCGCCGGCTGTCTCGCCGTGCCGAACGAGGTAGAGGCGGCGAGGGTCGGACATCGAGGCGATTGTGCGCGGAACGGGTCAACGCGGGTTGCTGAAAGTCTGGCGGGTGGGACGAGCAGCGCGCCGCCACTGGCGCAATCGAACGAGCCGGACCTGCACGTCGCGAGCAAAAAGCCGTGCGCCTCGGCTCGCGCAGATATCCACGCCCACCGAGCGCGGGCCCCACTGGGCAAGCGAGGATCACCGAACCTCGACACGGAGGTCGTCAGGACCGCGACCCTTCGCTCCGCATCTGCCCCTCAGCGCCTCTTCCGTGTCTTCGCAGTCCGTGCGAGCGACTGTCATGACTCGACGGCCTGCACCTGCTACGCCGACGACGAAGCCAGCTCGCGCTGAGCAGCGCAGCGAGAACGTGGGCGGCCGCTGCGGCACAGGCGCCAGGCCAGCTCCAACCGGAGACGCGACGCATCCCAGCCGAGGAACACGCCTGACAGCCGACGAAGCCACCGGCGATGACTCGATCGCGGCAGCTCTTTCGTGGTGGTCAGGGTCAGCGGCTGATCACCGCGCCGAAGATCGCGACCAGGGCCGCGAAACTCAGCACGAGCATCACCAACACCGCGCGGTTCCACCGCGAACCCTCACCCACCATCTTCGCCAGGCGATTGGCCTGGTCCTCTTGCGCCCAGCGCAGCGCCTCCAGGCCACCCTGGGTCGACGTCTCGAGCTGCTTGACGGTGGCTGCCTGACCGTTCGCCAGCGAGCCCGCGGCCTGCGCCTGCTGCTTGGCCGCATCGACCATCTCACCCATCGTGCCCTGGATGCGCGCCATCGTCTGCTTGAACTCGGACAGCGTGGACGCAGTACGGTCGTCGGTCGCCGCGGACCGCTCCAGCGACCGCTGCACCCCCTTCATCACTTCCGGCAAATCGCCGAACGCGCGCACCATCGTGCCCTGCATCTCCTGCTGCTTGTCCAGCTGGTCGGCCAGCCGCCGCAGCACCACGAGCTGCGCCTCGGCCACCACGGGCAGCTTGTGCATGTCCTCGCCCATCTTCGACAGGCGCGTTCCCTGGTCCTCCATCCGGACCTGCACGCCACGCATCAAGCTGCTGAGCTCCGTGAAGCTCTCGTTGATCGCCATCGACAGGTCTTCCGCTGGCGACAGCCTGCGCCGCGACCGCGGGTTGATCTCCTCCGGAATGTGCTGAACCGGAAGGCGGCTCTCGGCGACCGGTTCGTCGGCCTCCACCGGTTCGACCGTCTCGGTCCGGTCCGACGCGACGCGGACGGGCCCCGACCGAAAACGGCCGACGAACTTCTCGAGGATCGTGCTCTTCTTGACCACGGGTGTTGTCTCCCTAGGGGATGAGGTGTGCCCGCTCGGCACGAGGGCCCAGAGCGCGCAGGATTCGCCACTTGTGCACCCGCGGCGCGGATCGCCACGACCCGTGCTGACCGTGCAGGTGCTGTGGAGAGTCTAGTGGAGAACGGCCCGCGATGCCAGTGGCGAGGCGAGTTCCGCGCCGGCAGCGTTCGCGTGGATCTGTGCGGTGAGGCCTTGAACGGATCTTCACCGTCGGTAGAGTCCTCGACCCCCGGCGGTCGCGTGGGCGGACGCGGGGGCCCTCGTGGGGTGTTAGCTCAGTTGGTAGAGCGCTACAATGGCATTGTAGAGGTCAGGAGTTCGACTCTCCTACACTCCACCACCACAACCGACCGTCGATCGCGCAGTTAGCGCGAACCTGCTCCGGCGAGCAGCGCGACAGCCTGGCGGAGAATCCCGGACAGTCCGGGATTTCCCACAACCGAGGTTGACGCGATGAAGAAGAACAGGCGGAGCAACGAGAGCAAGCGAACGGCGAAGCAGTCGGCCAAGGCGCCGGGGAGGCGGCTCCCGGAGCTGCGCGCACACAAGAGGAGCGGGCGGTGCTACGCCACGTTCAGCGGCGTGGAGGTGTGGTTCGGGAAGGCTGACGATCCGGACACCGCCCGCCGCTTCGAGGCGCATCTCGCGCAGTGGCTCGCCCGCGGCCGGCAGCCCGAGGCGCCGCTTGATCAGGGGCTGACGGTGAAGGGGATGGTCGCGCGCTTCCTGGCCCACCTCGAAACCAAGTACGACGAGCAGTGGCTCCGCAACAACGGTCCTCGGCTGACGTACTCACTGGAGCCGCTGCTGCGCTTGCATGGCGGTGACCCCGCCGCCGGGTTCTCGCCACTCAAGCTGAAAGGTGTGCGTCACGCGATGATCGCGAGCGGCCGCCTCTGCCGGAGCGAGATCAATGCGCGCGTCCAGGTGATGCGGCAGGCGTTCCGGTGGGCGACCTCGGAAGAGCTGGTTCCGGCAACCGTCGCGCATGGCCTCGCGGCGGTGGATCACCTGCGGCGCGGGGAGTACGGAGTGAGGGAAGGGCGGACAAGGGGCCCGGTGGCTGAGGAGGTGGTGCGGGAGACGCTGGAACACCTTCACCCGGTCGCCGCGGCGCTGGTCGAGCTGTTATGGTGGACGGGCGCTCGGCCAAGCGAGGTGTTCGGCCTGCGACCCGCCGACATCGACCGAAGCGGCGACGTGTGGGTAGCCTCGCTACGGGAGCACAAGACAGCGCGGAAGGGTAAGGTGCGTGAACTCGGATTCGGGCCAAATGCGCAGGCGGTCCTGCGCCCGTTCCTTGATCGGGTTCCCAAGCCACACGCGGATCGCCCTCTGTTTTCGCCAGCGGCGGCCATGGCGGAGCACCAGGCCGAGGCTCGCGCAGCAAGGAAGACGCCGTTATGGGCGTCGCACGAACAGCGGTATGAGCGGGAGCGAGGCCGCCGGGAGCCGCGCGAGTTCGCCGATCGCTACACGGCAGGGGTGCTGCGCAGAGCGATCGAGCGGGCCGTGGGCCGGGCAAACCGCGAGCGCAAGGCCAAGAACGCCGAAGGTCACCAACCGTCACTACCGATGCTGCCGGTGTGGACGCCGTACCAACTCCGGCATGCGGCGCTGACGCGCATCCGGCTCGCCCAGGGACTGGAGGTGGCCAAGGCCGTGGGCGGGCACGCGAGCGCCCTGATGACGGAAGGTTATAGCCAACACGCGGAGCGCGAACTCGCGCGGCGCGCAGCGGCGGACATGGGGTAGGATACCGAGCGGGCAACGGGCCAGGCCGTACACCTGGCCCGGGCGCGGCGTGAACCGCCGGTGCCGCGCCAGCCCGCTCTTTCACACTGCGACCGGCAGGAGCAGGCGGTGATATGAGCGAAGAAGCAAGCGCGCCGGAACCGGCGCAGAAGAAGGCAGAGAAGGCCGAGGCTCAGGCGCGCAGCGAGCAGGGGTGGCTGGTGCTCCACGCGCACCGCGCCAACAAGCTCGCCCTGTCGATATATGAATCGGAGACGCTGGCGCTCGACGAGCTGCGCCGCCGGCATGCCGATGCGCCGGTCGACGAGATCGTCGCGCGGATGGTGGCGAACGGCAACGCGCGGTGTATCGACGGCACGGTACACCTCACGGGCGACGGCGAGCGCGAGGTGGAGAGAATGCTGCGCGGCGATCTCATAGCGGGCATGCCAACGATGAGATGGGGTGACCGGCTCCGCGCCATAGACGACGTGCTCGATCACTGGTGGCCGGGGTCTCCCGAGGCGTCGAGCCGGCGACCGGTGCGAGAGGCTCATGCGCGCGTGCAGCGTCGAAAGCTGTGTGTGCTACTGTCGGGAGTCGAGCAGGAGATCGTCGACCGCCTGGTGCGCGCAAAGGATCTGGCCACGTTGCGGCAGCCGCTGCCGGGGCAGACGTGTGGCGAACAAGACTGTGCCGCGGCCCTTGCGATGGATGCCCCGGCGCCTTCGGACGCAGCGCCGAGCCTGGCCTACCTGGCGACCTGCCCGACCGGGTGCCGGGACTGCTGGGCGTCAGCGCGAGAGGAGGTGCGGGTGCTGCGAGACATCGAGGGCGCCGCGGAGGGAGGGGGCGAGGGCGCGGCCGCGAAGGGCGAGAGGTCCAAGACTGTGGAGCGGGACGGCCGGCGCTACCTCCGCCGCATCGAGGCAATCGACTACTACGGCGTGAGCCGGGGAACAGAGGACTCCTGGCGGCAGCCCCGCCGCCGCAAGGGCGAGCGGGAGCCCAAACCGTCGCCCTACGCGTGGCGCTACGACGAGGAGACGGGTGGCGTGCTGCTGGACGTGGTCGAGTTCGAGCGGTGGGTGCGACAGTGGCTCATCGACAAGGGCAGGCCAGTGCCGCCGCCGCTGCTGCTGTAGTCCATCCGGCGTCGGCGCCGACGAGGTGCCGATCGGCGCCGACGTGCATGGCGCGCACACCCGTGCACCGTGTGCGCCATGGACACGACACCGCGCGCAGACGCGCTACTTCTTGCTCTCCCCGAGGCCGACCGCGACCGGCTATGGCCGCTCCTGTCTGACGGCCCGGCCGTGATGGAGCGGCTGACCGGTCGCCGCCCGCATCGGTCCCTGCTACTGCGGCACGCACGCCGCGGCGTCCTCGGCGTGACTCTGCGCACCGTGTGCGTGGGCCGTACGCAGATGTCCTGCGCGCGGTGGCTGGTGGAGCATTGGCTGGCCGTCGATGCGGCCCGCCGGGCCGCGCGCGAGGTGTCCGCAGCCCCAGCGCCGCCCGCGCCCGCTCGTCGGCGCCGGGCCGCAGCGAGCACCACCGAGGCCGATGACGCCGTGCTCCGCCGGCACGGGCTGGCCACGTGACCCGCGTACATGGTGCGACCCGCGCTGGGTGGGGCCCGCGCGGGTCGCGAGATCGCACTGATGGCCGCAGCAGGAGGCAGGCCCGTGAGTGCGCAGGATAGCCCACACGACACACCGCCGCCATCGTGGCTCGCGCACCTGCGCCTCCGCGGTGGTGCTCTCGCCGACATCGCCGACTTGGTCGAGCGCGGCGCGATCGTCCCGCAGCACCGCCCACCCGAGCCCGTTGGTCGCCGCCTGCCGCCGCGCAGCGGAGGCACTCGCCCGAGGTGGCCGAGGACCGCGTGACCTCGGCCCGCTGGACGCGCTACACGCGCCAGCCCTGCCCGGGGTGCGTGACCGCCGGCTACGCTGACCGGCGCGGCCATGCCGCGCACCGCCTCTGCCGCTCGCGGCCCGGCGACGGCGGGACGGTGCTGCACTGCCGCTCGCTATCGCCCGAGGCCGCGCCCGCAGCGTGGCGCGTTCTCGGCGACGGCGCGCTCGGCACGCAGGCGTACTTCATCCCGCACGCCGCGCCGCGACCTGCACCGGCACCGCGCGCGCCGCGGCGAGCGAAGCCAGCACCTGCGGCCGCGACCGACGGTGTGCTCGACCTTGCCTACTCGCACATCCGCCGGCGGTGTGCCGAGACCGACCTCGCGAACTCCGATGCCGTGCACGCCTTCTTCGCCGAGCGCGGCGCGGCGTGGGACCCGCTGGCCTACTCGATCGCGCCCACGAGGGCCGAGGAGCGAGCCATCCTTGCCGGACTGCCGGGCGAGGGGCATGCCCTTCCCGGCGTCGCGCGGAACCCGCACACGCGCTACCTGGTCCGCGCCCGCCGCGACCCCGAGGTTGCTTATCTCGAGTGGGTCCTCGGCCCCGCGGGCGAGGTGCTTCAGATGCGGTGGCGATTCATCGGCGCCGCCGATGCGAAGTCCAAAGCTCACGGCACGCCGCAGCTGCACCACCCTCTGCGCTGGCAGGATTGCGCGAGCACGCTGTACGTGACCGAGGGGGTTCGCAAGGCGAACGAGTCGCAGCGGCTCACCGGCCACGCGTGCCTCGGAGTGCCCGGCGTGAGCTTCGGCGAGCGCATCCTGGCAGAGGCAATCACCGCCGCGCGTCTCGCGCAGCCCGCGCGCATCGTGCTCGCGCCCGATCTCGCGGACCTGGTCGACCCCGACCGCAGCGACGACGTGCGCCGCGCGGTGTTCGGTCAGTGGCGCCACCTCGCGCAGCGACTCGCCGCGGTCGGTGGCGCCGAGGTGACGTGGGCCGTCTGGGACCCGGCCCGCGGCAAGGGACTCGACGACGCCCTCGTCGCCGGCGCCGCGCTCGAGCACGTCGAGCTCGATGACTACCTCGCGCTCTGGCGGTGGCGCGACGGTGAGCCCGCACACTGGCGCGCGGCGCGCGTTGACCCGTTTCCGCACTCCACGCGACCACCCGTGCGCACGATAGATGATTCCACGACTACCGTTGTCGCCATCCTCGCGGACTGGCGGCCCGGCACGCAGTCACTCGCGCTGTCGGGGTTCCCTGGCTCGGGCAAGACCACCGCCGCCGCCATGGACATGCTTCGGCGCATGCGGTGCGGGCTGCTCGCGTGCGCGGTGCTCGCCCTCCCGAGTCGCGCTCTGGTGCGCGAGAAGGTCGGCCGGCTGGCTGACCTCGCCCTCGCCGAGGGTATCCACGTGCCTATTCTGCCGGCCCTCGGGGCCAGCGACGCCGAGGGCGAGCCGTTCCGCTGCGCGGACTTCGGCGCCCGCCAGCGCCGTGCGTCGCTCGGTCACTGGTCGTGCCGTGGATGCCCCACCACGCTGCGCGCGGTGTGCACCTCAGAGCCGGGCTGCTACCGCTTCGACGACGGCCAAGTGCGAGATCGCCTGCGCGGCGCGTCGCAGTCGCGGCCCGTGTTCCTTGTCACCACGCTGGCCAAGTTGCCCGACCTCGCTCGCACGCTGCCGGCGACCGCGGTGCTCGTCCTCGACGACATCGGATCGGCGGACTTCGGGCTCGTGCGCCGCGTCGAGCACACCGTCGACGACGTGCACACCGCCGCCGACGCAGCGGACCGCACACGCGCGGCCGCAGACATCGGCACCGCGTGTGCCGCGCTCGACCGGGACCCCTCGACGATCCCCGACGTGCTCGTGGCCGACCTCGTCGCCGACGTGCTCGACGCGATCCACCGCGGCGATGACGCCGCCCTCGCCGCGGCGGTCGATGCGAGCCCGCTCCGCGATGCCATCGCCGCCGGCCGCGTGCACCCGCCGCGCGCCGGCTGGAGTTGGGAGGCCACACGCGACGAGCACGGGCTTCTCCCGCACCTCACCCGCCTCGCGCTCGACGTCGCCGAGGCGCAGCTCGCCGGCCACCGCTCCACCATCCTGCGCGACGGCGACCGCGTGACCGTCGCCGTGCCGGTACCCGGGCTCATCACGCGGGCCCGCGCCGGCCGCATGGTGTGGCTGTCCGTCGGCCGCATGCCGGCGACGCTCGCCGAGGGGCTCGGCGCCCGCCGCGAGCACCTCGACGCCGACCCCGCGCAGGCCACCGTGCTCGCCGTGTCGGACCGCGTCTTCGGCGTGCGCGACGAGGTCCATGTGGGCCACGTGTTCGAGGCGATCCGCGACCGCTGCCGCACCAGCGGACTGACCTACCGCGGCCACAGCTTCGGCGCCGCCGGCGCGGTGCTGAGGAAGGCCGGCCGCGCTGGACTCGCCGACGACGAGGGCGTCCTCCACTACGGGGCGGGGCACGCGTCCACCGACCTGCTCGCTGACCGCGACGTGCTGGTGGTCTCGCGCTTCGCGCTGCCGCCCGCCGAGGTCGCGGCGCAGGCGCGCGTGCTCGCCGGCATGCTCGCGCTCGAGCCCGGCGACTACCACGCCACGGCGCAGGAGTGGCGCGGGTGGGGCGGTCACCCTGTGCACCGCGAGTGCCACGTGCACCTCGACCCACTCGCGCGGGATGTCGCGGGTTTCTTCGAGCAGCAGCAGCAGCTCAATGCCGTCGGCCGGTGCCGGCCGCTATCGGCGACGACTCCGCGGCTCATCATCGTGCTCGCGGGCATCCCGTTCGGCGGAGTGCGCGTGCACGACGTCCTCGCACTCCGCGACCTGACGCTCGACCTCGTCCTCGACCTCGACGTGCCGGGCGGGTCCGTCGCCGACCGCGCCGCCGAACAGGAGCGGCGCGCCGCCGAGGACCAGCACCGCGCGGACGTGGTCGGCGAGTTCTGGCGCGACTATGTGCGCTCCCGAGGCGCTCCGCCGTCGATTCGCACCATTGCGCGAGGCACCGGGCTCTCGAAGTACGCCGTCGAGCAAGTGCTCGCGGTTCTAGCGTTTGAGGCTCTCCGGACGGAATCGCCGACCCCCTCTCCGGGCGAGTCAGTTCTAGCGTTTTTGCCGGCGCAGACGTCTGCGCCGCGTAAAGAGAAAGGGACAGAGGGGCATCTAGCTATTGGGGCCGTACGGACAAAAGCGCCGACCCTGATCGCACCGCCGCTCCCCTACCTCGCGAAGCGTACCGGCCTGTCGCCGCGAGCCGCGGGGCGCTGGATGCGCGACATCCTCGCCGCGGAGGCTCAGGGCTTGCCGCCGAGCGTCCCACGCCAGGAGCGCGGCCGAGAGAACCGCGCGGCTGTGCTCTGCGCTATGGAGGAGTTCGCCGCAGAGTGTGCCCGCGCAGCCTCGTTGGCCACCGCCGCCGACGCTCGCCGCCGCAGGGACGAGTCGGGCAGGCTGCCGTTCGACCGCAACCACGGGGAGGTCGGCGCCGTTGCGTCGCGCTCCCCCCTTCCCCGGGGCCAAGTCCCCATCACCACCGAGGCCCAGGAGGGCCGACCACATGAAACTGTTTGACACACTCCGCCGCCGCCGAGAAGAGCGGCACCTTGACGCTGAGGGCCGGTACTGGGCCCTTGTCGAGGCTCTGACTGGCGATGATGCCAAGCCCACCCCGAAGACGGTCGACGAGACCGAGAGCGTGCTCGCGGCCACCGGCAGGACCCTGGACGAGCTGACCGCGCACGTCGACCTGCTGCGCCAGCACCGGCAGCACCAGGGTGCCCCCGCCGCGGTCACGGACGCTCACCGCGCCGTTCGCGCCGCGCTGGCCGAAGTGCAGGAGCACGTGCGCGTGCACGAGGCGGCCGAGGCCGAGTGGCGCACACAGCACGCCGCGCTGCAGCGCGCCGTCCGCGTCGCCGAGTCGCAGCACCGCGCCGCCGAAGAGCAGGAGCGGCAGCTGCGGCAGCTTGAGATCCGGCTGCACAACGCGCGCCGCTCCCGCCCGATCGACGTTGGTGCGACGCCCGAGGCACGTGCCGCGCGGCTCGCTGCCGATCTTCGAGAAGCCGACGACGAGGTGGAGCGCACCCGTCGCGCCGTTGACGAGTGCCGCGCACGAGGCGATGACGCGGGCCTACCCGCCGCTAAGATGCCTTGGCGTGCGGCCGTCGAGCGGCAGAATGAGCTGCGGGCCGCGCTCGAGGCAGTTGGAGGTTCGGTGTCATGACAGCGAAAGTGCAGCAGAGGTTCAGTGCGATCGACGAGGTATTCGCCAAGCTCGAGACCGAGGCCGATGTCGAGCTCGCGGCCACAATGGAGTGGCGCATCCTCGCGCCCCAAGTCAAGCGTGACCTCGGGGTGCGTGACGTGAAGGGCTGGGTGGCGTTCCGGCGCGGGCTCCACCGCGAGCGGGTCGCGTTCGATCGCAGCTACTACACGTGGCCCTAGCCGTCGCAGTAGGGTGAGGCGGGCCACGGCGGCAGACGTGGTCGGCTTCTGCTCTTCTTCGCGTCGGTGTGTGCGTGCCACGCGCACCCGGAGGCCGCTGGGGGCGCTGCGGGTCCTTCCCGCCGAAAAACGTAGAGAGGCCAAGGCGGCCGACATTTCCCGTTTCTATCCCCATTTTTCCACCGCGAACCATGCCCAACGACGTCGGTCAGCGCACGCGAGACCTCGCCGACGCTGTTGGCGTCGACGCGCGCACGGTCCGCTCGTGGCGTCACCTGCCGGACTTCCCCGGCGGCCCTCGCGGCCCGTGGGACCCCGAGGTTGTCACCACGTGGGCCGCGGCACGGAGGCGGCAGTCGCTCTCCGAAGCCGCCAAGAAGCGCGAGGCGGCGCGCGGCCACGGGCTTCCGTCCCGGGACCCCGCGTCGATCCGATACCGGACGGCCAAGGCAGCCCGCGAGGAGTTGTCCTTGCAGCGGCTGCGCGAGTCGCTGGTCCCGCGCGAGGACGTCGAGCCGATGCTCCTGGCCCGGGCGGCCGAGCTGCGGCGCGCGTTCCGGGGCCTTGGGCGCTCGCTCGCGGGCGCGCTGCAGGGACGGGACCCCCGCGAGGTGCAGCGGATGATCGACGAGCGCGTCGCGCGGACTCTATCTGACTTCGTTCGAGCACGCGGGCTCAGTGATACTGCGTAGGGAAGACTCCTGAGTCCCTCTGTCCATGTCCCCGACCGTAGCAAACCTTCATGGTCCCAGAGGTGAAGCGCCTCTTGACCGGAGACTCGCACGCGGACTATAGAGTTTCGCGGGCATGTCGGGAGGGATCCGGAGTCGTCCGTTGCGATGCGGACGTTGCGAGGTTCCATGGAGTCTGCTTCAGTCCGTCAGGGTCTTCCGCGTTTCGGATCTCTGTACGCTGCTTGGGCACTTGTTGTCGCGTCCGTCGCGCAAGCCCAGGTCCCTAGCCTTTGCCAGGGTGTGGGGTCGAAGGTCCGCAACCAAGGCAAGGTCTGCTGCGCGGCGGTTCCTGGTCCAATCACCCCAGGACCGTTCGCACCCGGTGCCCTTGCTCCCGGCGGGCCCATGACGCCATCCGGTCAACTGATGTTGGATGGCCCAAAGACCCCGGGTGGGGAAGGGTGGTCGTTCGGGCTTGACGTACGACCGCCGATAGACAACATCGCGGCCGAACACGACTGGGGATGCGACACCAACAAGATCAGTAGACGACCTGGTGGCCCCCCCGGCGGAGGTGGAGGCCAGCCCCCCTTTGGTTGAGGCGGCGCAGGCGGCCCCGAGATCGGCGGCGGCGGCCCTTCGAACCCCAGTTTGGGGCTCGGCCCACAGCGACTTGGCAACTGGAACTCCATCGGCAATGGCTGGTACACCCACAACATCGACCCTCGCCGACTGAGGCACTTCCCGGCGAACCCGCCAAGCCCGGAAGCGTACGAGATCTACGAAGTAGACGGGACGGTGTACCGTCTCGAATCGCAGGGAGGAAACCAGTTCCTAGCGGTCTGGAAGCGAGACGCGTTCGACAACCAGACTACCTATGAGTGGGTCACCGTCAACGGTCAGGTCCGCCCGTACCGCGTCACATACCCCAATGGTCTGCAGGAACAGCACGCATACAACGATCCCACCGGGCAGACGTACCACGACTGCGTTATCAGCTACCCCAACTATCAAGGCCCGTCCGGTGTAGTAGCGGACGACCTCAAGTGGGGTTATCGGATGGAGAGCGATGGCCGCTTGCTGCACGTATGGAATCCCAAGCGAAAGGTGATCACAGGATGCAATGGACCTGGGACCGTACCGATCGTCGAAGGCGACTGCCCAAGCCCAATCTACTCACTGAACGAGTCAGACCTGTACTATGTCACGCAATACGTTTGGAGCACGACTCCGGAGGGTGATCGCCTTGTGACGCAAATGCGTGAATATCACCTCACATCGACGGTGCCGCCGGACCCATCACTCAATCAAGGAACCGTCGTCACCGCGTTCGTCTACAGCAAGAATCACACGAACACTCTGCCGGGATACGTTGCTGCGAACGACCTCTATCGAGTCGTCCAGCAAACCGACCGTTGGGGGAACGTAGATTCGTTCTCCTACGAACTGGGCGACCGTGTCGTAGGTGGGCCACCAGAATACCCAGGCTTCACGCACTACAAGTACTATGTGACGAAGATGACGCATGACGCCCCGAATGGGACGAAAACCGTCTATAATCGTGATGAGCTAGGTCGTGTGTTGCAGTTGTCCATCACACCGTCCGACACTGCCTCTGGATTGCCTCGCAAGTATGAATCCAGTGACAATCCGACCATGCCTGAGCCCACCAGTGTTGCTTGGACGATGGAGTACAACGGTGGTTCGTGCACCTGTATGCACCCGACCAAGGTGACTGAGCAACCATCGGGCCGAGTGTGGGAATACACGTGGGACCAGAGCCGATCCTTGCTGCTGAGCGAGACCGTGCACGACCCCGCAGCACCTTCATCCGGCGCCGGGTCAGACGCCAAGGTGACCTACACCTACCAGTACGAAACTGGATGGGAAACCACGCCACCTCGGTTCTCCCTACTCAAGAAGGTCATCAACCCCGATGGTTCGACGCTTGAGTATGACCACGCCTACGACACGCAGGCCACGCGAATCGACCCGAACCATGGATCCAAGTTGCTGTCCCTTACCAGCAAGTCCGAACTAATTGGGAGCACGTTCCGGATCACTGAGACAAGTCATTTTGACGGCCTTGGTCGGGTCTACAAGCACATCGATCCCGAGGGAACCGACACGCGACGGTTCTTCGACGCTACGCAGTGGGGCCAGTACTTCGTGCACCGAGAGATCGTCGGGTACCAACAGGGTGCGACCGCTACCGAAACCAAATTCGAGTTTGATGACCTGGGGCGGCTCTGTCAGCGTTGGTCCGATTCTGGTGCCACCGCAGAGACGCACACGACGTGGACTCTCAACCCACTAGGACTCCCGACCAAGGTTGCTACTCAGCGCGACTCGTTCCAGGAGGAGGTTCTCCTTCACTACGACGTTTGGGACAACGTCGCGGTGGAGCGGACTCGCAATCTGAACTCAGCTGGCCAGCAACAGAAGGGGCCCAGCGGGACAGCATCAGGTCGGGACTGGATCCGCCGTGAGTGGCAATGGGAAAGTTTCCGCTTGCTCGCCACGCTTGCCGACCGACGGCCACTGCACGACCCGGAGGACAATGCAAATCCGCTAGGTGGGGTCAACCCATGGCTTCAGCGGACCGTCTACCTGCATAACGCGATGGGCGACGTAATCAGTGCGCATCGACCGAACGGTTCATCGGTCGACATCGTGTGGGACGGATATCAAACCCCGTTCAAGGTGAAGGTCACCGATCCAGGTTCGACCGAGCACGAGCAGGCGCGCTTCTATGTTGACAATGCCTTGCGAGTGAAGGCCAAGAAGCGTCCGGTCGGCGATGGAACAACCATGCTGCAGTACGACGTCGTCCGAAATCTCGCGGGTCTAGTGCGAGAGGTCCACATTCCCGAGGTCGCGAAGCCACAAGGATACAATGTCGATGTCGGTGGCCAGGAATTGCGCTTCACCCACCGTTATGACGGCAGCCTGTTGACGACCGAGCTCTTGTCCAAGGCCAGTGTTCAGGTGGGCAAGCGAACACTCGTGCGTGACGAGGCGAGCCGCGTCGTCGAGGTTCGGGACGAGGTGATCGGCGGACAGGGCGGTGGCGAGCCGGCACAACGGAAGCTGCTGTACGAGCTCAACAAGCGATCCCAGACGACGCTGGTCACCAATCACGCGACTGGACGGAAGGTTCGGTACGCGTACGACACGAAGGGTCGGCTCGAGCGGGTTGACGACGGTCTCGCGACCGGCAACCTCGTTTCGACGGTGATCGCCTATCTCGCGGGCACGGACTACGTGGCCACCAAGGAGAGCAGCGCACAGCGCGGCGTGCTCACCGGGACTGCGACGACCAAGACCTACCGGGCGGAGTACACCTACGGCAAGGCCGGCGTCCTGACCAAGGTCCGGGACAAGGGCGACACCGGGACCACGGCATCCTGGCGTGATCTCGACCGCTTCGTCGACAGCCTGCGGCAGATCGACAAGCAGGTGGATTCAATGGGGCGCGTCCACCAGACGTACTTCGACGCTGCCGGCCGCGTTGTCGCCCACGTGCGGCGCGGTACCACGCCGTCCCGCGACCTGACCACATCCGCGACCTACTACGACAGCCCGGGGCCCGGCGGCCAGACGAGCGTCGACCGCGTCGATGCCAAGGGGTTCGTGACCCGCGCGACCTTCGATGCCCTCGGCCGCCGCATCGCCCTCCAGCGTCCGGGTGCCAACCTCAGCGATCCACCCAGCGCGTCGTCGAAGCACAAGGCACACGCGTATTGGTTCGAGTTCGACGCCGGCAACCGGCAGATTCACGCCTACGACGGGCGCGGAATCCAAGTCGACTTCTACTTCGACGCCCTTGACCGTCTACTGGTCCGCGAGTCGCCCAATGTGGCCACCTACGCAGGCGAGGTGTCCCAGCTGACGGTGCGTGACGTACTGCAGCGCGACGACTTTGGTAGGATCGCGGCCAACGGTACGTTTCTTGGATCGCTGGGCGCAACGATGACCCTGAACAACGCGCAGACGCGGGTGCTCGATAGCCTCGGCCGTGTGCGGTCGGAGAGCTTCCTGTACCAGGGTGGCGGTGCGACTCCGGCGACGGTCCAACGTACCTACACCAACCTCGACGACCAGACCAAGCTGACCTACGCCGACGGCCTCGAGCTGGACCACGGCTTCGACAGCGTGCTCGGCCGGCTGTCGAGCATGAGCCTGAAGCTGGCCGGAGCGGGCCAGTCTTCGAGGCTGCTTGTCGAGTACGCGAACTTCGGCTCCGGAGCCAACCAGCGCCGGCTGCACTACAGCGCGACCACCAATGGGTTGACCTCGTTCGACTTCGACCACTTCGGGCGGGGCTCGCAGATCAAGGACGAGATCGGCTCCACGGTGCTGGCGCAGATCGACTTCGAGTACGACCTGCTGGACAACCTGGTCAAGGAGTCGTACCGGCGGCCCAGCACCCCGAGCGGCTGGACAACCGGCGGCGACCGGTTCTTCTACGACGAGTTCAATCGGCTCACGGAGGCCTGGCTGGGGCTCGACGGCGCCGGCATGTCGGCGAATCCGCCGACCCCGTCGAACAACTTCAAGGACCGGACGGTGTACGCGCTGGACCAGGGCGCGAACCGCAGCAGTCTGGACTTCCTGTCATCGAGCGAGAACTACGTGCGGACGTACTCGTTGGAGGACCAGGGTGGCCAGGACGTTTCCAACCGGTACGACGCGATGATCCAGTCCGGGATCACCACGCCGGTCGAGCACGACGCGGCGGGAAACCTGCGGCGGATCGGCGACCGGTACTTCGTGTTCGACATCTTCAACCGGCTGTCGGAGGTGTACACCGCCGCGGAGGGCGCGCAGCAGCAGTCGCAGTCGTCGCCCGGCACGAAGCAGGTGGCGCCGCTGTCGAAGCTCGACTTCGAATACGCACGGCGGAAGATCTGGGAGCAGGTAGAGGGTCCAGAGAAGCTGCTGCGGTACAGCCGCTCGCTCCAGCAGCAGGGGAAGCTGCGGTACTCGCTCAACGTGCCGTCGAAGTCATCGTCGAGCTCGTCGTCGCAGTCAGTGACGCTGAGCCTGGTGGCGCTGTACGCGTACGATCCGTACGACCGCCGAGTTGTGCGCCTGGTGTACGACGGGATCGGGGGGGCAGAGACGTACTTCCACACGTATGAGGGTTGGCGGGAGCTTCAGGAGATGAAGCTGTCCGGGCCGTCGCTAGCACCGACGAAGTCGTTCGTGTGGGGCAGCCGGCTGGATGAGCTGCTCGCCTACATCGTGCCAAATGGAAGTGGGCACACATCGTACTTCGTGCATCAGTCGGGCGCGGACTCGACGCACGTGGTGGTGGACGAGCAGGGTGTCGAGGTCGAGCGCGTAGAGTACCGGGCATCCGGCGTGCCGGATGTCTTCACCAAGAGCGGTTCGACGTGGACGTACTACGGCAACGTGTCGTCGGTCGGACTACCGTACGCGTGGCACGGCAAGCGGCACGATCCGGAGTCTGGGTTGGTCTACAGCCGGCACCGGTACTTCAGCCCGGAGTTGGGGCGGTTCGTGTCGGTGGATCCGATTGGGGCGTGGGGAGATCCGCTGAACCATGGCAATGGGTACGACTTCGTAGGGGGCAACCCGTTCTCTGCCACCGATCCCTTTGGTCTGCAGGGAGGATTCTGGCGGTCGGTAGGGGGGTTCTTCAGCAAAGTTGGTATGGGGGTTGTCGATGGCGTGTCGGGAGCCGTCACGGGAGTCGTAGACGGTGCCGTCGCGGTTGGGCGCGGGGTCGCCAGAACTGCAGAGTTCGCGGCTGACCTGGCGGTTACCGCAGCGCGAGGTGACGGCGTGGGTGCGCTGATCGCAGCGCATGACTACGGCAAGGATGTAGTCGACACCGGTGCGGCGATCGGTACCGGACTGGTCGACGCGGCCGTAGAGGTCAAGGACGCCGTGGTCACGGGTGATGTGCGGAAGCTCACCAAGATCGCGACCGAGACTGGGATCGGTCTCGTGACCGGAAGCCGTGTGGTCAAGTGCTTGAAAGTCAAGGTCAAGGCGCCGAAGGCCGCAAGGGGGGGAAGACTCGGGAAGCAGAGCACACGTGACCATGTCTCCGGAGTGGCGGACGAACTAGAGTCGCGAGGCTTCGACATCACCGGGGGCGGTGGACGATTGCCGGAGGAGTATCTGCCGGGGCCTGGCGGTAGCCGCCGGGGTTCGAACTTCCCCGATATCACTGCGACGCGAGATGGTCGTACGGTGCGTGTGAATACTGTCGATACCTACGCCGACGGAATCACTCCTACGAAACGCGAGGCAGCTGCCGCTGCGAGTATTCGAGCGAAGACTCCGGGTGACCACCTCATCTTGATCCCGAAGCCGAAGAAATGAAGACCAAGAGCCTGCCCTTCTTTGCGACGACGCTCGACATCCGCTCCGTGCTACAAGATGTCGAGCGCGAGCTAGCGGTGCGGTATGTCCGGGTGGGTGACGTAGAGCCCTCCGGGGAGCCGCTGGCATGGTCTACGTCCGCGGACATTCCGGATCTCGGTGTCGCGAGTGAAGGAGACCAGGCTCTGGAACGAGCGCTGCTCGTCCTTCCAGCGACCGAGGAGCCACGAACACGAGAAGTGCCTCTGAGACGCGGAGGGAGACGGATCGTCGTCGATCAAACCGCGAACGCAGCGAGTGTCATGCTCCGTGCGGGTGGTGTTCTGCGGTCAGGCGTGCTGATCGCAGGGCAGGTGGGGACCGTCTCCGAAGACCCGTGGGCAGTGCAAGCCTACGGCACCATCGCGCGCATCATCCGCAGAGTCTTCCAGAAGACGAAGTCGTACTACGTCGGCCAAGAGGCGTTGCAGCAACTGAAGTCGGGTGCCCGGCTGACTGCGAGAGTTCGTAGTCCGCGAGAGTTTGATCTCGTCGCCGAGTAGGGCCGTGTCGTGGCTGTGGAGCCCAAATTCCTGGCCGTGCTGCTCGCGCCGGAAATCGCGTCGGCGAGTACGAACCTGAATATGCAGGATGCTTCCTGCTCTTGGGCTGATCAACGCAGGACAGTGCTGTCACGATGCCCCTCGTGTTACCGTGGGGGGCAAGCGCCGCGAAGTTGCGAGAGGCTGAGATCTCGTCCGCGAGGCGTCGTGACCTTGCCCCCAAGTTTGGTCCAACCACGATCACCAGCGAGCTGCAGCAGAGGGTGAGTCCTTGATGACGTCCCTTTCGGGCAGACGCATCGGCTTGCCCTTCCTCGCGATCCTGTGCATCCTGGCGAGCCTGCTCGTCCCGGGGATCGCGTCGGCGAGCTCGGCCTCCGTCGCAAAAACTCGCGTCTGGGCTTTCGACGTCACGGACCAGACCCGCGTCGGGGTCGAGCGCGCGCTAACCCTCGAACTGCGCCCGGGATGCGCGCCGACGTACGATCAACTCGCGTCCGATTCCCTCCTTGCCGCAAGGGGGGGAGCGCGAGCGGCAGGCAAGGAACCAAACCGGATTTATTCCGCCCGGGAGCTGGTAAGGCGATCGGAAGCCGGCGATTCGTTCCACAACTTCCCCGAGTCCTTCAACAAGTCGATCTTCAGCGGCAATCGCCAGGTGATCAGCGACGACTACGTGCTGTACACCCAGCGCGGCGCCATCAACGGAGTCGAGGGGACGTTTGAGATCGGAGTCCGGCCGTCTGCTTCCGGGGGGACGGAGGTCATCACACACCGCTTCTTCAGACCAGATCGATGAGGCAGCAACCCGTGGAACTTGCGAACCTTGGCTTCGAAGCGAGCTACCGCGTGGAGCAGCTGGAAGGCCGTCCGGCGGGCAGCGTGCGTGAGTTTCGTCGCCCTCGCCGTGCCGCCGGAGCAGGTGAGCTTGTCCTTGAGACTGACTCGGGGAGCCTGTGGTTCGAGGTGATCCCCGCGAACGGTGAGCCCTGGGTTGGAGGCTTCGAGTGCGGACCGGGAGGTGCAACGGGCCTGTTCGCCACGCCATCGCCGACGGCGCTCTGCGTTGTCGCGAAGGGGCAAGGCTTCTGGATCCCCGTGCAGGCTCCTGCAAGCTACGAGATGATCCGATCGATCCCCATCCAGGATGTCCTTGTGGTGCCGGGAGAGCCGAAGCTAGTTTTCGTGGACCATACGAGATTGGCGGCGTACGGCCCGAGCGGCTTCCAGTGGCTCACCGACGATCTGTCCTGGGACGACTTGAAGGTCACCGCGGTCACGGCGTCCATGATCCGAGGGACGGCCTGGGACTCGCCTGCGAATCGAGAGGTCCCTTTCTCTGTCGATACCGAGAACGGCGCGAGCGAGGGCGGGTCGAGTCCGGCCAGGTACGGGGCTGGACAAGCGAGAGGGACGTAGTCCCGCGGAGCCGAGCTCCGTCCCTACCCCGACCCATTCCCCCTGAGCTTCTCCCTCTCGAGGAAGGCGTCGATGAGCTGTAGGAGCTGCCTGCGCTCCTTGGCGGGCAGCTTCTCGACCTGCTTGAACCTCCGCCAGAGCCGGGTGTCCTGGGGCTTCTTGTCCCCGGAGGGTGGTGGTCCGTGGGCTCCGCGCGCAGCAAGCGGAGGCCGCCGAAGGCGGCCGCGGCGCGAGCACGGAGACCGCGGGCCCCCACCCTCCAGGGAGCAACGAGCTTGGCGCCGGCTCCGCGATGAGAGATACTGGTTGGGCATGCGAAGTCGCTGGCCGATCCTCATGCTCCTCTGCGTCTTGGCGAGCTTGCTCATCCCTGGGAGCACGTCGGCGAGCACGGTCGCCGGCGCCGAAACTCGCGTTTGGACCTTGGACCTCGCCGAGCAGGTCCACGTCGGGGTCTCCGCCTCGCTAACCCACGAACTGCACCCGGGATGCGCGGCGGAAGACCCCTACGATGCCAACTGGCTGCGGTGCTCTGCGGAGGTCGAGCAGGGGGCGTTTCGGGGCAACGTGGACGCCTCATTCACGACGAACGACTTCGCGCGTTTTCTCTCGGAGATGGACCGGCTCATGGCTAGGGAGAGCGCGGCTGCGTCCTTCAACACGATGGAGGAGGCGCTCGCATTCCGCATCGAGGTCGATCGTGCTGGCCGGGCAACGGTGGTCGGGAAGCTCCGCGAGCTTGGAGCGGGGGCGGGGCTGAACTGTCCTTCAACTTCGAGTCCGACCTTTCCTTCCTGACGAAGACGCACTCCGATCTGAAGGGAATCGTGGACGCGTTCCCACATCGCACTGCGGGCACCTGAAGTTCTGGCAGCCGCTCCCTACCCCGTCCCGTTCCCTCTGAGCTTCTCCCTCTCACGCCCTCGGCCCGCATCACCCAGTCGATCACCGACCCGCCCGCCTGGCACGCGCCGCGGCCTCGAGGACGCGGAGATGATCGGGCGCTTCCGGCTCGGGTTCGCCAACCGCACGCTCGGCTACCGGCTGCCGGCGAAGAACCGCGCGCGGGTCCGTCCCGCGGCGAAACGTAGAGAGGGTGTCGACTCCCGCACGGTTCGCTCGTGGCGTCGCCTCTCCGACTTCCCCGGCGGCCCTCGCGGCCCGTGGGACCCCGATGCTGTTTCCGCTTGGGCCGCGGCGCGGCGCCGGCAGTCGCTGTCCGAGGCGGCCAAGAAGCGCGAGGCTGCTCGCGGGCACGGGCTCTCGGCGCGGGATCCGGCGTCGCTCCGCTACCGCGCCGCCAAGGCGGCCCGCGAGGAGTTGTCGTTGCAGCGGCTGCGCGAGTCACTGGTCGAGCGCGCCAGCGTCGAGCAAATGCTCCTGGCCCGTGCCGCGGACCTGCGGCGCGCGTTCCGAGGTCTGGGGCGCTCGCTCGCGGGCGCGCTCCAGGGACGGGACCCCCGCGAGGTTCAGCAACTGATCGACGAGCGCGTCGCGCGGACGCTCTCGGACTTCGTGCGGGCGCGCGGGCTCGTCGACTAGTTCGCCGCTGGCGGTGTCCACGGCCGCTCCCGCGACCGGAACTTGAGCCGGCACGGCTCGCACCAGTGGTAGCGGATGCGCTTCAGGCCGTAGTAGCCGACCACCTTCGCCGGGCCGCCGCACTGCGGGCACGCCGGCAGCACGGTCTCGATCTCGGGCATCGTGTCGTGGCGCATCTTCGGCCGGCGCTGCTGGTCCATGCCGCCGTTCTACCGCCTGTGCGGTTGGTGCGCGCGGCGGGTCGCCGTCCACCAGACCGACCGCAGCACGTTCACCGCGGCGTCGTAGAGGTTGACCAGACTCGCCGACACAGGGATGGGAGGGGAGAGCCGCAGGTCGCTGTGGATGTCGCGTGGCGCGCGCGGTCGATCGGGGAAGTCCATACCGCGAGGTTCTACACCCGCTCGCACCTGCACGCGTTGCTCCTGGCCGCTCGCGCGCGCATCCCGTACAGGTGGGGGGCACTCTGTTGGAGTCAGCAGTTCGGCCGGACTGTCCGGGATTTCTGCGCGTTTTGGTGCTTTCCAGCGCGAAGCGCGCGCAACTACTTGTGCGCTCTTGCAACATACGCGAGCACGAGTTACGGTCGAAACCGAGTTCTCCGCCGGGGTTGCGCAAACCGCCCCGGCCTTGATGGCATTGTAGAGGTCAGGAGTTCGACTCTCCTACACTCCACCACCACGACCGACCGTCGATAGGGCGGATAGCTAGTGGGGTGTGTCCGAAGTTCGTTGCATAAGTCGTCGAGTCATGCGGTTCGCTCGCAAGGAGCTGCGACGACACGGCTTGTTGGTGGACAAGCTGAGGAGCTGCGACGCCGCGAGCGGGCCGTAGGGCCGGCGACTTATGTGACCAACTTCGGACACACCCCACTAGCGCGGACCTTCTCGGGCTAGCGAGAAAGCGAAGCGGTCCGGACGGTCCCTCACGCCCGCCCCCGCACCCTAGTCGAACCGTGTCGCCCGACAGCCACGCCGGAGGACGGGACGCAGTTCACTCGACACGCTCGACAGGGAAACTCTCCTCCCTCATGCTGACCGGGTCTCGGCGTCCACTAGACGCACCGGATGTCAGACGCATGACCGCGCAGACGAGGAAGACGAACGAGCAGAAGGTCGTTCCCCATGCCCTCCCGCTCAGGTCGCCATCGCCGCCGACTGCCGAGGAGCGACCGTGACCCGCCGTACACGATCCGAATCTTCCTTCCTGACGGCACCCCGGACGGCCTCAAGCTGATCGAGAAGTCGAACTGGACGGGGCAGGGAGTTGTGTGCCCGCGCACACTGCTCACCGATAAGCGCGGTCGGCCCGAGTTCCTCCGCACCGGCGTCTACATCCTCGTTGGGACACCCGAGCCCGGCGGCCTCCCCACCATCAACGTCGGCCAGACGGACGAGATCCGCACCCGCCTGACCCAGCACCAGCGGAAGGACTTCTGGGACCGCGCCGTGTTCTTCACCTCGAAGGACGGAAGCCTGAACCGCGCCCACGTCCTCTACCTGGAAGCCCGCCTCCTGAAGCTCGCTCGGGAGGCGAAGCGCGCGATCCTCGACAACGAGCAGCTCCCCGAGCCCCCCGGCCTCACCGAAGCCGAGCAGGCCGACGTCGACGGGTTCTTGGAGGACATCCTCAGCGTTTTGCCCGTCGTCGGCCTCAACGTGTTCGAGAAGGCGCCGCAGGCGCGCAAGTCCAAGGAGCTGCTCACGCTCCGCGCCAAGGGCCTCGAGGCCCGAGGCTTCGAAGACGCGGAGGGATTCGTCGTCGTGTCCGGGTCAAACGCCGCCGGTGAGACCTCACCGTCTATGCATGACTACCTCCAGCGCCTACGCCAGGACCTGATCGACCAGCAGGTCCTCGTTTCCGCGGGATCCGACCTCGTCTTCTCCCAGGACTACACCTTCAACTCCCCGTCCACCGCGGCAGGCATCATCGGTGGCCACTCCGCGAACGGCCGCGTCGCGTGGAAGGACGACCGCGGACGCACGCTCAAGGAACTCCAGGAGGCAGATGCTCGAGGAAATGACCCGGGGAATCCGCGGCCCGAACCAACACAGTGAAGCACGTGATCACTGGCGACTCGAGCGAAGGTCGACCAGATCTGGGGCACGACGTGGCACGGAGGCATTTCCAACCCACAGTCCGTCCTCACGCAGTTCGTTCTCGGACCGAGGTCTGACGCCGCCGCAGATCCGCTTCGTCGAGATGGTGGTCGACCAAGTGACGTCCCGCGGCGCGATGGACGCGGCGGTCGCGTGTGGAATCGAGCCGAGCCTGCTGCCAGAGGTTCATGCCGCACTCATTGCCGTGCAGGTCGCATTCCCACAGCCACTCGGGTCTGCGCCACAGAAGGGCGATTCAGGGTGGGGGGTGACGCGTGCTGAAAGGCGCGAAGATGCGACCGCCTTCCGTAAGATCAGTAGCACCACGGAGGAAAGCCCAGGAGTCACGCCGTTCCCTGGCTGAGCCCGCAACCGACGGCTCAGCCCCTCCCCGCCCCTCACCCCCGCCGCGCGGCATCGATCGCGGCGACGTCGATCTTGCCCATCGTCATCATCGCCTGGAACGCCCGCTGCGCCTCGGCGCCACCCGCGGCCAGCGCCTCGGTCAAGGTGCGCGGAGTGATCTGCCAGGACAAGCCCCAGCGGTCCTTGCACCAGCCGCACTGGCTCGCCTGACCGCCGTTGCTGAGGATCGCGTCCCAGTATTGGTCGGTCTCCTCCTGGTCATCGGTCGCCACCTGGAAGGAGAAAGCCTCGCAGTGCTGGAACAGGGGGCCGCCGTTGAGGCCGAGGCAGGGAATGCCGAGCACCGTGAACTCGACGGTCAGCACGTCGCCCTGTTTGCCATTGGGGTAGTCATCCGGGGCCCGGTGGACCGCGGTGATCTCGCTGTCGGGGAAGGTCGCGCAGTAGAATTGCGCGGCGTCGAGGGCGTCGTGATCGAACCACAGGCAGATGGTGTTCTTCGGCTTCATCGAATCGGCTCCCGCTCGGGCGCCGACAGGATAGGCCTCACGCGCGAGCGGCAACCGAAATCCGATCGAACTTGCGCGGCCTGGCGCACTTCACCCCAGACTCCGTCGGCCCAGCTCCGCTGATCCCTCGGTGAGAAGCCGGCGTGCCGCGCGCCGCTCGCGCAGGACTGAGTCGCCAATCGCCGAGCAATACCACGAGCAGTAGGCCCTCGGCGTCGGCGGCTCGACGTCGAAGTTCTCGTTCGACGACGTCGAGGCCCCGCCCGCTCGCGCGGTCTGGCGCGCGGCAGGCACGCGAGGGTGCATCCGCGCACCTCGGCATGCGTCACGGATTCCAAGGCGCGCCGGCAAGGCGCCCCGTAGGATGACGCACCATGCGCCAACCGTCGCATCCCCCACCGCACGACCCCACGGTGGAACGCGAGCTCAAGCGCGATCTGCTCGGCAGCGTGCACCTGGTGCGCATTTCCGGCGCGGACATCGTGCACGCAGTGCGCCGCACACCTTCCAAGGTGCCGGGTTTCGGTGCAGTGGCCCGCCTGCTGATCCGGCGCGAGCAGCGGGCACTGCGCGCGTTGGCCGGCATCGCCGGCGTTCCCGCGGTGCTGGAGGTGGAAGGCGGCGGCCGCCAGGCGTTCCGCAGTTGGTTGCCCGGTGCACCGCTGTCGGCTGTCGACACGCTGCGCACCGACTTCTTCGATCGGCTCGAGGAACTCGTCGAGCGCCTGCACGACCGGAGCGTTTGCCACAACGACCTGCACAAGGAAGCCAACATCTTGGTCGGCGACGACGGTTTGCCGTGCTTGGTCGACTTCCAACTGGCAAGCGTACACCCTCGACGCGGCCGCGAGTTCGCCCTGCGCATCGCCGAGGACATCCGCCACGTGCGCAAGCACCGCTCGGTCTACGTCCGGGGGATGGGCGGCGCCCCGGCGCCGCCGCGCGACGTGCCGAAGCCACGGCGGCTGTCGCGCGCGTGGCGGCGATTCGTGAAGCCCGTCTACAACCTGGTGACGCGGCACACTTTCGTGCGGCGTTTCGCGGCGTCGGGCGAGCCACCGCGGCGGCGCGACGGGGGCTGGCCGAGGTGGACGACAGTGGGTCCGGTAGAATCGGGGCACGACTGATGATTCGCGGCGCCGCCAGCAGGATCGCCCACGAGGACTGCGCGCTGGGCGAATGGACAGATCTACCCGAGAGCCTTGCGCCGCCCGCGCGGCGACGGCGCAGGGGGAGGGACGGCTGCATCCCGCTTCGGTGCGGTGGCACTCGTGCCCTGGAGTCGTCGACCGTTCTGGTCGGCTGAGTCGCACCCCGCCGTCGTTCGGCCACGACTCGTTCCTCGCCGACGCGCCGCTTCGCATTCGCGGGGTCGAGCACTCGCGCGAGGGCTGAGCAGCGCGCACCGCGGCGACCGAACTGCCGGTGCGCACCCATGACTCCGAGGTGCCGCGCCGGCGGCGAGGTACCGAAGATGCACAGCCCCGCGCGCTGCATCTCACCCTCCGGGGACTCGGCTACGATCCGGACGCGTTCCGCTCACTCCACGGCTTCGCTCCACCATGCGCACCAACCTCGCCGTCCCCGCTCTCCTCCTCGCCGCCGCCCTCGGCTTGCAGGCCCAGTCCGCTGCCCAGACCGGCAGCTTCACCACCTATGGAAGCGGCTGCAGTGCGGGAGGTGGAATCGGCTGCTTGTCCTCCAACATCGGCTCGCCGATCCGCAATCTCACCGGTTCGTTCGCGAACTTCGCGATCAAGGTCAACAGCGGATCGACCCTGCGGGTGATCTGCGGCTTCGAGCTGCGCTGCTCCCGCCCAGCCGGTTCGACCAACATGAACGTCTGGATCTACGACGCCGCACCATCCGGTGGGCCGGGCAACATCCTCGGCTCCAGCACGATGCCGGTGAACACCACGGAACAGCTGTACACCGCGACGTTCAGCGTGCCGATCCTCATCAATGCCAACACCGACTTCTTCGTCGCGTTCGACAACCGCGTCGCGCTGAACCTACCGATCGGCACCGGCCAGTCGGAGACCCACTACTGGAACGGACCGCCGACCTGGAGCGGGCCGTTCACCGGCAACGCGTGGAACTACAACGTGCTGTGCTGTGGCGGCTCGGGCGTCCCGGCGATCGGCAACAACGGCGTGCCGACGATCGGCAAGTCGTTCTCCATCGACCTGACCAACGGCACCGCCAGTGCCAACTGCCTGCTGGCCGTGGGCTTGGGCCGCACCGGCATCGCGCTCGACCCCGCGGGCGCACCGGGCTGCACCCTCTACACCAACCCGGTGTTCCTGCTCGGCGGGCAGACCAACGCGTCCGGCTTCTACGCGCAGAGCGTGACCCTGCCGAACGACCCGCTGTTGGTCGGGTTCAAGGTGCACTGCCAGTACGGAGTTCCGACCCTGGGCAACGCGCTGGGGCTGATCTTCACGCCCGGCGGCGAGATCGTCCCCGGTCGCTGAACCTCCCCGGAACACGCGCTCCACGACGGGTCGCGTCACCCCTCTTCCGATCTCTCGGGTCCGCGAGTGACCCAACCCCTCCGCCAAGACAGGAGTCTTCCATGATCCGCACCTTGCTCTCCGGCTTCACCGCCACTCTCGCCCTGGCCCTCCCCACATCCGCACAGTGCGTCTGGGGCAGCTTCGACAGCACCCGCATCAACTACAGCGGCGGCGAACTCACCGGCAGCGCACACTCGACGCTGCGGGGACTCATCGCCACCAACGGTGGGGTGGTCGGAAACGCCACGGCCACGCTGACCTCGACCTACTTGGCCGGCGTCTCGGTGTTCTACACCTCGCTGCTGCGCAGCTCCGGCGGAGCCGGCACGCTCACCGCACCGGAGCAGACGGCATTGCAGAACTGGGTGAACGCGGGTGGAGTCCTGGTGGTGACCGGCGACAACAGCCCGCTGCCGGCCTACGACTCGTTCACCTCGTGGCTCGGCTACACGTGGGCGACCACCGGGCGGACCGGCGTGGGGAAGCCAACCGCCGCGGTGCATGCCATCACGGCCGGGATCGTCGACTACTACGCGGCGCTCGGCGCGACCTTCAGCAACCCGCCAGGCTCGACCCTACTCGGCGTCGACGCCGGCAGCTCGAACTTCCTCGCGCTGATGCCGCCGAGCAGCACGCGACTCGGCTGGGTGTTGGTGATCGGCGACCACAACATCTTCACCGACTCCTACATCGGGCGGAATGACAACCAGAAGCTGGCGAACAACATCACCCGGTGGGCGTGCTCGTTGGGTGGATGCAACACTCCGGCATCGTGGAGCAACTACTGCAGCGGCCTCGCGGGTTCCGCGGGGATCCCGACCTTGATCTCGAGCGCCAATCCGGTCAACGACAGCACGATCGTCATCACCGGGAGCAACTCTTCGGGCAACGCAACCAACTGCCTGGTCGCAGTCGGGTTGTCGGCGATCTCCGTGCCATTCCTCGGCGGCACGCTGTGCACTTCGGTGGACATCGGGATCTACACGACGATCTCGAGCGCGGGGTTGGCGCTGCCGGTGAAGATCCCTCCGGCCTCGGTGTTCTGCGGCACGCCGGTGCACCTGCAGCTCCTGCAGCTCGACAGCGCTGCGGCCAACGGGGTGTCATTCACCCCGGGCCTGCGGCTGATTCCGGGCAAGTAGGCGCCCAACTCGGGGCGCCCGATCCGAGCCCATCGCACCACAGGTCGATGGGCTCGGTCCGCGGGCGATTCGACTCAGAACCGCCAGGCGACTGCCGGTGAGGTCATCACGCCACCCGGCGCACCGGTGTCGACCGACAGGATCTGAAACTGGATCCCGAAGCCGGCCAGACTTGGTGCGTTCGGCACCGGGGCGCTGAACACGTAGGTGCCGGTCGACGTGGTGGTGCCGGCGTACGCCGGGAGCAGCAGGTCGTGGTCGAGAGTGCAGTCGGGTGCGCCCATGAACGTGAGCGGAAGCGGCGGCGCCGCGTTCAAGCCGAGACCCAGGTAGCACAACGAACTCACCGGCATCCCGGACCAGGTGATCATGTTGGTCGTGCCCTGCGTCGGGTAGGAGTTCGCCGTCACGGTGGGCTCGTCGCCGAGCGATCCCTGACAGCCGCTGCCGTACACCGTGTAGAAGCCGCGGTTGCCCGCCCGCCAGAAGTCGACCTGGCCGGAACTCGTGCTGGCGACATACAGCCCCCAGGTCACGACCATCGGCGCGTGGCCGTTGTGGCGGCGATGCACACCAGCGACCCAGGTGTAGCGATCGGTGGTCGTGGTCGACGACAGCTTGATCGGCGGCACCACCGACTTGCCACCGCTCCACACCTCGTAGTAGAGCGTGTTGTAGCCGTCCGCGGGCTTGCTGTAGAACACGTACACGTTGCTGCCGGTGGTGCGGGCGAGTCCGTAGAAGCGTTCCGCGGTGTTGCCACCCGTGATCCCGGAGTCCTTGAACAGCTCGTTCTTGGCCCAGTCGTTCTGCGCGTCACCCTTGCCGGGCGCCGCATAGCTGAGGTTGAGTGCGGCGTTGGTGTTGCCGCTCACCACGCCTTCGGGCCACAGCAGCCACTTGCCGCCGTCGTCGTCGAGCACGAAGCTGTAGAGGTTGCCGGCACCGACCGTGGTACCCTGGCTGGACGGCCAGCACGGCACCACGCCGACCTCGAAGCTCGCGGTCTTGACGTTGTAGCGCCGGTAGATGGGACCGTACCCGCCGGTGGTGTCGCGCATCGTCAGGTGCACGCGCTCGCCGACCACCTCCATGGCCGGGTTCTGGCCGCTGCCGGTGTTCACCTGGATGCCGTTGGTCGGCCACGTCGTGGTGCCCTTCTGCTTGATCCACAGACCACAGGACCATGCCGCGAGCCCGAGACCGCCGGCGCGATGGCTGGTGATCGCCGCGACGAGGTGCCCCTCGCCGGTCTCGGCGATCGCGTGGCCGTAGAACTGGTTGTTGGTGCCGTAGCCGTCGGCGATCAGCTCGGGGGAGCCGACGAAGGTCTTGGCGACCACGTCGAACGCCTGATACCAGGCGCTGTAGTAGAGGTTCGCCCCGCCCTGCCCGGTCAGCGCCGACCACAGCAGGTGGATCCGCTGGCCGTTGCGCGCCAGACTCATGGTGCCCAGGCTCGAGTGCGCAATGGCGCCGCCCTGGATCTTGATGTTGTTGTCGACCCAGGTCGATCCCTGGTCGGTCGAGTAGCGCAGCTCGAGCGAGCCGATCCCGGTCGCGGAGACGCGTTCCCACACCAGCGCCCACAGCGTACCGTTGGCGGTGGCGACCACGCCGTCGTTGCTTGTCTGCATGCCGCGGACGAGGTCCTTGGTGGAGGAATTGGCTTCGATGACGCCGGTCTGCGCGACGACGGGCGCGCTGGCGAGAGTGACGAGTGCGAGAGTGGTGAGGCTTCGATACATGGTGTTGGGGGTTTCCGTGGTCGGGTCGTGCGACCCGCGTGGACGCCGAGATGCTAGCCCGAACCGTGTGGCCGAGCTGGCGTGATCCCACACCGTCGCCGCGGGCCGCGACGAAGGTCACCGTCCGTCCTGCGGGCGGAACCCACGCCAGGTACGGGCTCGACCTGCCGTTCTCCTTGCCAGCAACCACGTTGCACGATCTCGCAACGGCGCGCATGAATCGTCCGGGCGGCGGGATCTGTGCCGAGCGCCAGGATTGCTCGGCGCGGCTCGCGAGTTCAGATACACCGTTGGTGCAAGGCGACACCCTCTCCTCGATCCCACACCTCACTCGTCGACCCTGTCCCCAGGATCCACCATGGCCAGGAATGCACCCTCAGCCCTGACGCGCTTCTCGACCGACGCCTGCGCGGCTCTCGCACACGAGCTAGGCGACGAGTTCGCGCCGGATCCGGAACGCGGGGCGTTCATCGGGCGCCCGACCGAGTTCGGCCGTGTCGGGATGTATCTGCGCACCTCGAAGAAGGGCCAGCCGCACTCGACGCACGTCTCGTTGTCGTTCGGGGTCGAGCACGAACGACTGACCGAGCTGCGGCAGCGTGCCGGACTGCCGCACGGCGGGTTCGATGCCGGCTGCGACTCGATCAACGCCGCGGCGCTGCGCGGGCGACCGGGCCGTTTCGGCTGGCGTCGCGTCGGCGCCGTGGTCGACACTGGGCCTTGGTTCTGCAAGCTCGACGACGATCCACGCCACCTGGTCGAACGCATCCTGCCGTTCGTGAACAAGCTGGTGCAGCCGTACTGGACGCACTTCGCCGAACTCCGCCGGGTGCGCGACTCCATCCTCCGCCGCAACGGGTGGTGCGTCGGCCTCGGCGATGTGGAGACGGCGATGCTGATCGATGTCGCGCTCGGCAACATCGACCACCTGCGCGGCATGCGAGCCAAATTGATCCCCGCGGACCAAACCCGCTTCGACCGCACCTGGCCGGCGCTGGAGTCGCTGTGGTCGCCGCCAGCGGACTGACCGACCCCGAATCGCCAGTTCCTCCGCCCGTCCGGGGTTCTCGCTGGGGATCCCGGACGCGTGGCGGCTACCATCCGCCCCCTTCTCCCCGCTTCCCGCTCGATGCCTGCCTACGACCTCGCCCACGAGATCGCCCGCCGCCGCACTTTCGCGATCATCTCCCACCCCGACGCGGGCAAGACCACGCTCACCGAGAAGCTCTTGCTGTACGGCGGCGCGATCGTCAAGGCCGGCTCGGTGAAGGCCAAGGCGGGGAAGGGCAGCGCCGCGACTTCGGACTGGATGGAGATCGAGCAGAAGCGCGGCATCTCGATCACCAGTTCTGCGCTGCAGTTCGAATACGCGGGACACTGCATCAACCTGCTCGACACCCCGGGTCACCAGGACTTCTCCGAAGACACCTACCGGACGCTGGTCGCCGCCGACTGCGCGCTGATGCTGATCGACGGCGCGAAGGGCGTCGAGGCGCAGACCATCAAGCTGTTCAAGGTGTGCCGGGAGCGCGGCCTGCCGATCGTCACGGTAGTGAACAAGATGGACCGGCCGGCGCGTGACCCGCTCGACCTGATCCAGGAGGTCGAGAAGGTGCTCGGCATCACCGTGGTGCCCCTTACCTGGCCGATCGGCAGCGGCCCGGACTTCCGCGGGGTGTTCGAGATGCAGCACCGCCAGGTGCACCTGTTCGAACGCTCCGAGCACAACGCGCACAAGGCCGGGGTCGAGCTGACCGGACCCGACGATCCCCGCCTACAGACTTTGTTGGGCACCGCCGCCCACGACCACTTGACCGCCGAGCTCGAAGTGGTGCAGGAGTGCATCGAGCCGTTCGACATGGAGCTGTTCCGCGGCGGCGTGCTGTCCCCGATGTTCTTCGCCAGCGCGCTGACCAACTTCGGTGTCGAGACGATCTTGCAACGCTTCCTCGAGTTGTGCCCGTGCCCGGGTCCGCTGCCGACGGTGGACGGCGAGGTGCGCCCCGACGAGGACTTCTTCTCCGGGTTCGTCTACAAGATCGCCGCCAACATGGACAAGCAGCACCGCGATCGCATCGCGTTCCTGCGGGTCGTGTCGGGGCGTTTCGAACGCGGCATGGCCGCCAAGCACCTGCGGCTCGAACGCGAAGTCCGGCTGTCCCACCCCCACCGGTTCTTCGGCCAGGAGCGCGTCACCATCGACGAGGCCTACCCCGGCGACGTGATCGGCTTGGTCAACCCCGGGCTGTTCCGAGTCGGCGACGTGCTGACGTCCGGTCGTCGCATCGAAGCGCGCAATTTCCCGCGGTTCGCCCCGGAGATCTTCGCCCAGGTGTCACCCAAGGATCCCTCGATGAGCAAGGGGTTCCGCAAGGGCGTCGACGAGCTTGGCGAAGAGGGCGTGGTGCAGATCTTCTACCCGCGGGTCGGCGTGCGGAATCCCGTGCTCGGTGCGGTGGGTGAACTGCAGATCGAGGTGTTCCAACAGCGGCTCGAGAGTGAGTACGGGGTGGCGATCCGCGTGGAGCGCAAGAGCTTCACGCGGGCGCGGTGGATGGTCGCGACCACGCCGAACCTTCTGGAGATGCTGCCGATGGTGGTCACCGACGACGCGGGCCGGCCGGTGGCACTGTTCAACAGCGACTTCGAGATCGACTTCGCCTTGCAGCGCTATCAGGACCTGCAGTTGCTCGAGCATCCGCCGGCGGAAGAGGAGGGGTGAACGCGCTCGGGCCCAGGGCCGAGATCGAAAACCCGCGGCGTCCCTGCCGCGGATTCCCATACTGCTAATGGCTGACGTCCCGCTGCGAGACTGGTGTGCGCCCATGGCGCACACCGCTCCGGGGCTTCCCCGGGGACTCAAATCTGACTGACGCATCTCGAGCACGACAGCTCAGCGGCGGACGCCGCTCCCGAGTCGCGCCCCACACGTAGGTCGCGGTGGACGTCGGCCACTATTCTCGCCCGTTTCCGCGCCTGGTTCCCATGGACGCCGACACCCTCGCCGATGCCTGGCTGTCCGGGGATTGGACCCTGGCCGGAATGCGGAGCCGCACCCAGAGGCTGATCCACCCGGACCGCCTGAGCAAGTCCCTCGCGTCGATGATCCTCGGGTTCTGGCTCGAGCTGCGCGATCGACCCCACGAGCGACGGCGCGCGACCCTGGCCGCGGCCATCACGGCACACCGGGCGTTCTTCCGCATCGCACGGACAAACACCTACGGCACCGTCCTCGACGCACCGAAGATGGTGCCCCCACCGCGCGCGTGGGACGTGCTCCCACTCGACACTCCGGCGACCGCGGGGGCCTGGCTCGGGCTGACCGCAACGGACGCCACTTGGCTGACCGACCCGCGCGGAATCGCCCGGCACTACGACCGATACTGGTCGGGCACACGGCTGATCGAAGCTCCGCGCCGGCGACTGAAGGCGGCGCAGCGTCGCATCGCGGCCGAACTGCTCGCTGCGATTCCGCCGCACGAAGCGGCGCACGGGTTCCGCCGCGGTCGATCTGTGCTCAGCGCCGTGCACCCACACGCCGGGCGCGAGGTCCTGGTGGTCGCCGACCTCACCGCGTTCTTCCCCTCGGTTCGCGTGTCGCGGGTACACGCGATGTTTCAACGGGTCGGCTACCCCGAGGAGGTGGCTCGCTTCCTGACGAGGATGTGCACGACGCGCTGCCGAACGCTGCCGAAGGCCGAACACGAGGTTACGCCAGGGCAGGCGCAGCTCTACCGGGCACGCCACCTTCCTCAGGGCGCGCCGACCTCCCCCGCACTCGCCAACCTGTGCGCATTCCACCTCGATGCTCGACTCGCCGGATTCGCGAGCTCGCTGGGTGGTACCTACACGCGCTACGCCGACGACCTGATCTTCTCCGGCCCCGCGGTCCTCGGCCGTGGAGGCTTCCTCGCCACGGTCTCCACCATCGCCGTCGAACAGGGGTTTCGCCTGAACACTGCCAAGTCACGGGTCATGCGGCGGTCGCAGTGCCAGCTGGTGCTCGGAATGGTCGTGAACGAGGCACCGACACTGCCCCGAGCTCAGCTCGAACTGCTCGAGGCGGAGCTGTTCCGCTGCGCCCGGCGCGGACCGCCGGTGCATCACCAGCACGGCGTCGCGTGGCTGCGCGACCACTTGGCGGGCCGCGTTGCGTGGGCAAAGCACGTCAACCCGCGCCGCGCCCAACGCCTGGTCGAACTGCTCGCCGCCATCGACTGGTCCGGCGCGCACAGCTGACGGTCTCAGCGCTTCTTGCTGTCCTTCTCCGGCTCGCGTCCCTTGTCCTTCGCCGCCTGCTCCGCCAGCATCGCCGCGTGGTCGTCCAGCAACCGCTGGATCTGCGCCCAGGACGGCCGGTGGGTGCGAACGTCCTGGAACGTCACCCCGGCCGGGGGCACCAACTTGAACGAGCTCGGGTCCAGAACCGGGTCGATCTCGAGGTTCTCGATGGTCAGCTTGAGCAGCACGCGGCCGTCGCTCGCGAACTGCACGACTTGCACCGGCACCTCGTCCGCGGCGCGCAGCCACACCTCGACCCGCTGCACCGCGGTGGGGTCGACCGCACCGGCGTCCTTCTTCTCGCCACCGGCGCGCCGGCGGGCCCCAGCCAACACGCGGCACGCAACCTTGCCGAGCTTCTTCGGTGGATCGACCGGGGCCAGGTCGAACTGGCGGTTGAGCCCGGCGAGCAGCTGGCTGCCCAGCGCGGCCTTGCCGTCATCGGCCAAGCCCCCGGGCAGGTGTTCCTCGGGACGGCTCGGGCGCCGCGCGGCGAGCTCGCGTCGGGCTCGCCGCAGCCGCTCGGCGAGCTCCGCGGTCATGGTGGTGTAGGCCTCCTCGACGGGCCCCTTCTGCCGAGTCCACACGCCCTTGGGGGTGACGACCTTCTCCACCTCGCTGCGGATGTCGCTCGCCGCGCCGAAGTGGCTTGCCACACGAATGTGAAAGTGTGTCCCACCGGAGACACGCAGCGTGCCCTGGGTGCGGAACGACACCCCGTTCGGGTAGCTGCCCTCCGTCCGCAGCTCGAGCTTCAGGCTCTTCAGGCGCGCTTCGCGCTGCTCTAGCCGCCGCACAATCTCGCTGACAGCGGAGGTTTGCGACGCGTCGGCCGGCTTGCTCGGGGCCTGGGCCGGAGCCTGGGGAAGCAGGGCGAGGCAGGCCGTGGCCCATCCCGCGTGCGTGGTATGGAACATGCTTGTGGGCGTCGACAGAATGAACGAGCGGTACCGCTGCCGGAGTGCCTCGACATGAACACCCCTACCGCAACAGGGGTGGCCGGGCACCCGGGAGTGTCTCGGATCCGGACCCCGCTCGCCAGCTACCCGCGACATTACCCGGAAGGGCACCGAAGAGGACACCATGACGCGCGCTCGACTGTTGCTGTACTTCGTTCTGCCCGGACTGATCACCGCGACCCTCAGCGCCGACGAGGTCGTGCTGCAGAACGGCACGGTGTACGTAGGCAAGACGCGCCGAGTCGGTGAATCGCTGGAGATCACGACCCTCGATGGACCGGTGCGGGTGCGGCTGCAGGACGTCGCGCGAGTCCGCACCGACGCCGAACTGCGCGAGGCCCTGCAGAAGTTTGCGATGCGCAGCGGCGCGGGGAGTCCACACGCCCAGCTCGAACTCGCGCGGGTGGCGCGGACCTTCGGCCTGCAGGACGAGATGTGGCTGTACCTCGCCAAGGTGCTGCGGGCCGAGCCCAAGTCCCCTACGGTGCGCCGGCGGCTGAACGAATTCCTCGCCGGTCTCGAGCGGGAAGTCCTGCCGGTGAAGTGGCGCAAGCAGCGCCCCGACATCAAGGTGCGCGAACTGTTGATGCGCATCGACCGACGCACCCCGGCGGCCAAGTCCGCGGCGGTCGCGGAACTGCTCGCGCAGGTGCCGGAGGCGGACACCCACCTGCGTCGCACCGCGCGGCGCTACAACGACCCGCGGCGCCGCGTCGCATCGGTCTGCGCGATCGCCAAGCGCGCGACCGACGGCAACGACCGCTTCGTCTACCGCACCGCGATCCTCGACCGCGACCCGTCGGTGCGGCAGGCTGCGCTGCAAGTCAGCCGCGATCTCGGCCGCACCACCGCGGCGATCCAGTACCTCGCCCCCGGCCTGGTGCACGACAACGCCCGCTTCCGCATCCGCACCGCGGAGGCGTTCGGCGAGCTGGGTGACGTGGCGGCCCTGCCGCACCTGATCGCGGCCGGCCCGGCGGCGATGGCGCTCAAACGCCGCGCGATGCCCGGCGGCTCGACGCGCGCGAACATGTCGGTGATCCAGCAACAGGCCTACATCCGCGACTTCGACGTCGAGGTCGCCCAGGCATCGTTCATCGCCGACCCCAAGGTAGATGTGGTGCAGAGCGGTGTGGTGCTCGACGTGACCGTGATCCAAGTGCAGACCCAACGGGTCGAGATCGTCGGCGCGCTGCGCAACGCGATTCGGCGCATCGCCCGAGCCGACCCTGGAGCGGATCCCGCGGCCTGGGAGCACTGGCTCGCGCGGCGCACCGAGACCAAGAACGAAGCCCCCCGGACCCCCAACCGCTAGCGACTCCACATGCGCTCTCGATACATCGTCCACGCCCTTTCCCTGTACTTCGCGACCGCAGCGCTCCCCGCCGACGAGGTGCGGATGCGCGACGGCACGGTCCACGTCGGCACGACCCGCGTGGTCGGGACGCAGCTCGAAGTGAAGACCCGCGGCGGCACCGTCCTGGTACCGCAGGCGCAGATCGCGCGGATCCGCACGGATGCCGAGCTGCGCGACGCGCTGCACCGACTCGAGGCGCAGGTGCAAGTGCGCGGAGTCCATGCATGCCTCGAACTGGCCCGCGTGGCTCGCGGGTTCGGGTTGACCGACGAGATGTGGCGGCTGCTCGACGCGGCACTACGCCACACCGGCTCCTCGGAAGGCGCTGGGCACCCCCGAATGGCTGCGTTCCTGGGCGAACTCGAACCCGAAGTGTTGCCACGGAAGTGGTGGAAGGCGAGCCCCGACGTGCGGGTGCGTGAACTCATGCTGCGCCTCGACCGGCGCAGCTCGAAAGCCAAGTCGCTCGCGGTCGCCACCCTGCTTGCGCGCGTTCCCGACGCCGAGCCGCTGCTGCGCCGTCGCGCCCGCGGCGACCACCACCCCGAACGCCGCATCGCCGCGCTGCGAGCACTCAGTATCCGGCAGTCCGACCCGAAGGTCCCCACCGCCCTGCTCGCGGCGATCCTCGATCACGACCCCGCGGTGCGCCAAGCCGCAGTGCTAGCCCACACCGCGGCGCGCGGCCGCACTACGGCGGTGCCGTTCTTCGCCAAGTTGCTGCACCACGACCAGGCGCAGTGCCGCGTGCGTGCGGCCGAGGCGCTCGGCATGCTGCGCGACCCGTCCGCGCTCCCCCACCTGATCGCCGCCGGGCCTGCCGCGGCCGCCTTCCGCCGTAAGGCACCCCCCGCGGGGTCTACCCGCGCCAACGTCGCCGTGGTGCAGCAAGAGAGCTACTTGCGCGACTACGATGTCGAGGTGGCGATGGCCTCGTTCATCGCCAACCCGCGTGTCGACGTGATCCAGAGCGGCGCGGTGCTCGACACCACCGTGGTGCAGGTGCGCACCGAGCGGGTCCAGATCGTGCGCGCCCTTCGCGACGCTGCCCGAGTGGTGTCCGGCGCCGACCCCGGCGCTGACCCGAGTCGCTGGGCAGCGTGGCTCGCCGCCCGTCAGCCCGCCGGGCGATAGCTCCCGCAGCACGCGTAGAGCGGCTGCTGCGGAACCCGGCGGGGCATGCCATCGCGAGTGGAGTGCGTCCGAAGTCCGTTGCATGTGTCGGCGAGGCGTGCGGTTCGCTGGCAAGGGGCTGCGACGACAGGCTGTTGGGGGACAAGCTGAGGAGCTACGACGCCGCGAGCGGTCCGTACGGGACCCGGCGAATGTGCGAACCACCCCGCGAGTTACCCCGGACCACTGACGGCACGGCTTGGCTGCGGTGCAGGGCATCCCCGCGCCAGGGGCTGTTGCCACCGCACGAGGAACCCCGGGACCGACCTTGCGCGGTTCCGCAGCTCGGTCAGGCACTCGCGGTCAACCGGTCACGGCGAACTTCTGGACTCGGTGGTTGCCCGAGTCCACCACGTACAAGCAGCCGTTCGAGTCGATCGCCATCCCATGCGGGGTCACGAACTGCCCGGGGCCCGCGCCTTCACCCCCGATGCCAACCACGTAGGCGCCGTCCGCAGTGAACAACTGCACCCGGCCGTCGAGACTGCTCACCCATACGCGCCCGGCCCGGTCGGCACAGACTCCGAGTGGACCGAGGGTGTTCTTGGAGAACGGGGTCTTGCGGCCACCGAAACCGCCTGGCCCATCGCGCTTGTCGCCCCACGACGCGATCGGTGAGCCGTCCAACGACCACGCTTGGACGCGCCCGCGCGCACCTTCGGTGGTGAACAGACGTCCGAACCCGTCAAGCGCGAGGTAGTGGGGTCCACCGAAACGCGAGTTCGCTGGTTCGACGCCATCGAACTCACCGAGCGCGGTCCCGTAGCGTCCGAACGCGCGTACGAACCGCCCGGCGTGGTCGAACACTTGGACGCGGCGGTTGCACTGGTCGGCGACGAACAGCGAGCTGGCCCGATCGACTGCCAACCCGCCGGGCTCGTGCAGCTCGCCGGGTCCACTGCCGGAGCGGCCGAGCTTGCGCACGAGCACCCCGCCACGATCGAACACCACCACGACGTCGCTGTTCATCAGCGAAACGTAGACGTACCCGCGGCGATCCACCGCGATGCCGCCAGCCAGGGTCATCCCCACCTTGGTGTTGCGCACCGGCAGGTCGGTCGGCAATGCGAACGAACTGACGAACCCGCCCTCACCGGTGAAACACTGCACACGGTGGTTGTGCACATCGGTGATGAACACGCGATCCGCATGGTCGACCGCGATCGCGATCGGCGAGCGAAACTGGCCAGGACCCGACCCACGGGTGCCCCAACACGCGATCCGCTCCACCCGCGGAGTGGAGCGCTTGCCCAGCGAAGCACAGGAGACTCCACCCGAGGCAGCCAGTGCCCCGCAGAGATGAAGAAACGCCCGGCGCGTCATCGACCGGGCGGGGTCCTCCCGCCGCGCTGGACCGCCCCACTCGGACCGGGAGCATTCCGCGAACTCCGCGCGGCCGCCGACCGTTCGCCATCGCTCGACGCGCGACGGCCAGCATCGATCCCATGCGCTCGGGAACGGCATCACGGTGAGCTTAGTGGGGCGCCGCCGAGTTTCCGCACATGTGTCGGAGCCCGACGCCCCGCCCGCTGCGTCGCAACTCCGCAGCCCGCCCATGAACAAGCCAATGATCTGTAGCACCTGCGATCCGTTACGCGGACGCGGCTACGTGCGCCGTGTCGTTGCGCCCGTGCGGGGTCAGGGTACCGTGGTCGCGCGGCCAGGCGAGTTTGCTGCTGCCAACCCCCAGAACCGCCGCTCCGCACCGGGTATCGACATGGACTTCGGCGAACTACATGCGTCCCTCGCGACCATCTCGAACGCATTCGCGCAACAGCGGCGCGAGCGGCAGGCACGCCGCAGCCTCGATCCCGCGGACCTGCGGACACTGGCTGATGCCGGGCTCCTACGCACCGGGTTGCCGGTCGAGCGCGGCGGGCTGTTCGCGAGCGTGCGGCAGTCGACGCGTGGCATCTGCGAGTGCTTCCGCTTGTTGGCCCGCGGCGACTCCTCGGTCACCCTGGTCTCGGCCATGCACCCTGCGGTGCTCTCGTACTGGCTCACCGCGCCCGCCGAGGCCACCGCGGATCCGCAGTTCGTCGGACAGTGCGACGAGATCTTCCGCTCCGTGCAACAGGGACATTGGTGGGGTACCGCGACCTCCGAACCCGGCACCGGCGGCGACGTGACGCGCAGCACGACCGCCGCCGTGCCGCACGACGGGCCACTGGGGTTTCAGATCTCCGGCCGAAAGCACTTCGGCAGTGGTACCGGAGCGATGTCGTTCATGGTGACGACCGCGGTCCCCGAGGGCGAGACGATCGCCGACTGGTTCTTCGTCGACCTACGCGGCGTGCCGCTCGACGGCTCGCGGGGCGTCAACATCCTCGCACCGTGGGATGGTCATGGCATGACCGCCACCCAGAGCCACGCCCTGGAGTTCCAGCGTTTCCCCGCGACCCGGATGGCCTGGTGCGGTCACCTCCGCGAGGTCGCCGCGCGCGTCAGCGGGTACATCGGTTGCCTGTTCACCAGCGTCGTGGTCGGCATCGTCGACGAGGCGATGCACACGGCAAGCGCACAGGTCGCGCCGGCAGCCGCGGACTTCGAACGCGTCGAGTGGGCGCGCGCCGAGATCGAGCACTGGCTCATCCAGCAGGCATTCGACGGAATGCTCCGTGCGGTCGAGACCAGCGACGACCCACGCCGCGCGGTGTTGCTCGGCAAGACCGCCATTGCCGAGCTGGCCGAGAGCCTGTTGACACGAGTATGTCGGGTGCTCGGCGGAAGCACGTTCTCACGCCATTCGCCGTTCGGCCACTGGTTCGAGGACGTACGCGCGCTGGGGTTCTTGCGGCCGCCGTGGGGACTGGCGTTCCGGACGTTGCTCGAGGAGGGCGCGGCGACCAATTGATCCGTAGCAGAGCACTCGCTACATCGTGACCAGTCTGCCGAGCAGCTTGCCGGTGAACGGATTCGAGCTGTCGAGGGCCGTCGACGACGCTCGGAATCTCGATCGACCCGTCAGTACCCGGTGATCCGCGTACTCTCCGGTCCGGTCAGTCGGGTTCCGGCGATCGCCTGCCAGTGCAGATTCTGACCGAGCAGCATGGTGTTCGCCGGGATCGGCACCCGCAGTGCCGCCGCATTCGACGCCGGGATCGCGACACCCGGCAGCAGGATCATCCGCGCCGGGTCGATCTGCAGCACTCCGAGTCCGCCGAGGTCCACCGGCATGGCGAGCACCGACAGGGCGATCGCCGTGATCGCGGTGCCCTGTGGGCCGTGGTACTGCATGTGGAACGTCTTTCCCTCGCGGATCGGACCGCGTGCGGACAGGTTGCGCGTCGTGTTCGTCAAGAAGCGCAGGGGACCACCGTACGTCACCCCGCTGCCGGGATCGTCGCCCCACGCGAGCACCACGTCGAGGTCCCCGTCGCGGTCGAAGTCGAGCACGGCGGCGGCACGGACCGCGACCGGGATGACGACCTGCTGATCCAGGGTGTGCCAGATCGTGAACCCACCGCTTCCGTTGCCGCGCAGGAACACCGTGCGAACGGCCACCTCACCGCCGACCACCAGGTCCGCAGCCCCGTCCCCGTCGATGTCCCCGATCGCGACGCACTTGGCTTTCCCCGGGAGAGTGATCGGGGTCACTACGAAGGGCTTCCCCGGGCCGGCGTTGCGGCCCACCACAACGTCTCCTGCGAGCGTGACCGCGGCGAAGTCCACCCCCGGAACCCCATCGAGGTCCCCGGCCGCCACCCGGCGCAAGGCGGTCGCAGACGGCAAGTACGTGCTCGTCACATCAGTGAACACACCGCTGGGGCTCCCGGCGAGCAACCGCGGGGCGGTGTTGGTAGCCAGTAGGAGGTCGACGTTGCCGTCACCCGTGAAGTCGGCGGCCGCGATCGAGGTCGTCGTCCCGGTGAGCACGGGGAGACTGGTGGACCGCGTGAACGTCGTGCCGGTGCGCAAATACAGTTCGTCCTGTCCACTGTTGCCGATGAAGACGTCGAGGTCCCCGTCACCGTCCACATCGACCAACGCGATGGAGTAGGCATTCATCGTCTGGGTGGTCAGCGACCCGGCAAACGCGCGCACCCAAGGTCCGCTGCCGACCCGCGAGAACATGAGCAGGGGCGTGCTCGCATCCGGTGTGGCGACCAAGATGTCCTCCCAGCCGTCGCCATCGAGATCCCCCACGCCGGCATCCGACGTCGTCCAGTACCCCGCCGTGCCGAGGGGCACCGGCAACGCAACCGTGTCGAACCGCCCGGATCCGCGGTTGGTCAACAGCCGAGCCGGACCGTTGCGGCACCCGGCGTCTGGAAAGGTCAAGACGAGGTCCAATGAGCCGTCGCGGTCGACGTCGGCGACCGTCACGGAGGCGACCTTCACCTCGTCTACTGCGTCGTGCGGCGCGACGCGGGTGAACGTGGCCGGTTGCTTGCCGTCGTTGAGGTACAGGGTATTCGCCGAGACCTTGTTGCCGACCACGACATCCGCATCTCCGTCGCCATCGCAGTCGAACGCGACGACCGACGAGGCAATCGAGACGTCATCGGGGAATACCGCGGGCGAGACGATCGTGAATCCGGCGGATCCATCGTTGAGCCACAGGAAGTTCCTGGGTGCCGGACTGGGCACGACGCAGTACTCGCTGTTCACCGTGATCACGTCCACGTCCCCGTCGCGGTCGACATCCAACGCGATCGCGTAACCCGGGCCGGACCGCGCGAACGCCACCGCCTTCTGCACCAGCCACCCGCCGGCCGGACCGGTGTTCAGAAGCAGCACGTTGAGCTGGATCGTATCCGTGGTGGTGAGGAAAAGAGCAGGGCGGCGAGCGGACGTGACGGCATGACTCGAACCTCCTACGCCAGAGGATACCGCGGCGCGGCGGTCGGGATCGCCTGGCCGCTGGTGTCCCGCCCGACGTCGGTGATTTCGCCAACCCGGGCGTCGGCGCGGATCGTGCTGCTCCCCGCTCGAAGGCGAGAGTGGCAGCCACGGGCGAGCGCGCCGATGCGCCGATCGGGAATCGTCGGAATCCCGGTAAGGACGGCGGGGGTCGCGAATCCCGGGAGGCATTTCCCACACTGGTCGGTTCTATGGTCCACTCGACACGTCCGATGTTCCTCCTCTCCCGCACGGGTCCTGCCACGGCCCTGCTCACGTCGCTGCTCGCCGGCCTCGCTCCGGGCGTCGGTGCCCAGGATGGATCCTCGTCCACGGGGCACGCCGTGGCGAAACGGTTCGCCGAGCTGGGCGAGCCGCCGGATCCGGCAGCGATCGTCATCGAGGACATCGTCAACTACCACCGCCACGGGATTCCGCTGCCCAAGGCCGGGCAGGAGGTCGCGCTCGACCTGCGGTGGGATGCGCCGTTCGGCAGCCGGAGCGATGCATCCGTGCTGCAGATCGGGCTCGCGACCGCGCGCGTGCACAGCCCGCGCGACCTCACGCCGATCGACGTCGTGCTCGTGATCGACACGAGCGGGTCGATGTCGGCCGAGGACAAGATGACGTGGGTGAAGGCGGGGCTCGAGCGCTTCGTGCGCAAGCTGCGCCCCGACGATCGGATCGCGATCGTCGGCTACGCGGATGCGGCCGATGTCGTGTTGCGCCTGCGGGACGTCGGCGACGGGGATCGGGCGCTGTCGGCGATCCGCTCGCTACAGCCCGGTGGTTCGACGAATCTGCACGGCGGATTGATGCTCGGCTACGAGCAGCTCGCGCGCGACGACGGTGATCATGGTGACCGTGGCGATCGCGGTGACACCGGTACGGAGCGGACCGCGTCGCGCCGCCAGCGCCGCGTGATCCTGCTGACGGACGGGATCGCCAACAAGGGCGTCACGGACAGCGCGCAGATCGCGAGGGATTCGCGCCGATGCAACGAGCGTGGCATCGACCTGACGACGGTCGGCGTCGGCAAGGACTTCAACCATGAGCTGCTGGCGCGGCTGGCGAAGGCAGGACACGGGCTGTTCCACTTCGTCAGCGATCGCCAGCAAGTGGAGAAGGTGTTCGTCGACGAGGCGCAGAGCCTGTCCGGCGCGGTCGCCCGCGACGTCAGGCTCGAGGTGCGCCACGGTCGGGACATCGAGGTCGACGAGGTCTTCGGTTACCGGCCGGCGATGCGGCGCGGTGGCTTCTCCGTCCCGCTCGACGACCTCAACCACGGTCTCACCAGCGTCGTGCTCGCGAAAGTCCACCGCGCCGCGGACGGCGGGCGTGACACCTGGGTCAAGGCCGCTCTGACCTGGCGCTCGGCAGGCAACGGCGAGCGGCGACGGGTCGATCTGGAGTCGGCATTCCTCGACCCGATGGACACACTGCGCGCGGCGGGTCTGATCGACCACGAGGTGCGCAAGAACTTCACGATCCCGGTCCTGGCTCGCGCGACGCACGAGGTCGCGGAGCTCGGCAAGTCGTCGCGCTACGGGGAGGCCGAGCGGGTGGCCGAGCGGGCGCTGCGGTTCTTCCGCGCGAACTACCGCGACACCGACGACGTGGACCTGCGCCAGAACCACGACGTGCTCGAACAGTATCGGCGCATCGTCGCTTCCCGCATCGAGAGGTTCCGTCGCCTGTGAACTGCGCCGCCTGTGATCGCCAGCTCGAAGCGTTCACGGGCGACGTCTGTCCGCACTGCCAGCACTTCGCCCATCCCACGCGTCTCGGCGTCTGGGGCGAGCTCACGCTCCTGCAGCGCGGCGGCATGGGCGCCGTGTATCGCGCGCGGCATCCGGAGCTCGGCACGCTCGTCGCGATCAAGACCGTGCAGACACACATCGGACCGGAGTCGATGGCGGAGCGGTTCGCGCGGGAAGCACGGATGGCGGCGCATCCCACACCCGGGCGTCGTGCGCGTGTTCGACCACGACTGCCAGGAAGGGCGGCTCTATCTCGTGATGGAGCTCGTCGAGGGGGCGACGCTGCGGCAGGCGATCGAAGGCGAGCGCCGCGACCTCGCATGGACCCTCGACAAGATCGCGCAGCTCGCCGACGTGCTGCAGGTCGCGCACGAGCACGGCATCGTGCACCGCGACATCAAGCCCGAGAACGTGATGGTCGACACGACCGGTCGCGTGCGCGGGCTCGACTTCGGCATCTCGCACGCGCTCGCCGACGGCGAGCGGCTGACGCGCACGGGCGAGATCCTCGGCACGCCGGAGTACATGGCACCCGAGCAGATCCTCGACGTGCCCGAGGCGGTCGATGCGCGTACCGACGTGTACTCGACCGGTGTCGTGCTGTACGAGCTGCTCACTGGTCGCTCGCCGTTCGCGGGTAACAACCTGTTCCAGGTCCTCAAGAACGTCGAGGCCCTCGAACCGGAGCCGCCGTCGCATCTGCGTGCGGGCATCCCGCCGGCGCTAGTGGGGTGTGTCCGAAGTTGGTCACATAAGTCGCCGGCCCTACGGCCCGCTCGCGGCGTCGCAGCTCCTCAGCTTGTCCACCAACAAGCCGTGTCGTCGCAGCTCCTTGCGAGCGAACCGCATGACTCGACGACTTATGCAACGAACTTCGGACACACCCCACTAGATGCACTGGTGATGGAGTGCCTCGCCAAGGACAAGGAGCAGCGACCGGCACAGAGTCGAACGGTCGCGCGGCGAATGCGCGAGCTGCAGCCGGCAGCCGCATCGCCGCGGCCCGTTCCCCGCACCGCGCGGTTCGTCGTCGCGCTCGTGGTCTGTTTGGCGATGGGTGTCGTCGTCGGGCGGTTCCTCCGGACCGGTGACGGGGCGGTGTCCGCACCGGCGCTCGCGACGCCGGCGGCCGCGATCGAGCACATGGTCGCGGGGTCGCGCCCGTTCGACCGCGAAGCGTTGGCCGCCGCGGCCGCCGCGATCCCCGATCGGGCGTCACCCGATGTGCTGTTCTGGCGCGGTTTGGCACGTCAGCGACTCGGCGCACTGCTCGGCGCCGAGCGTGATCTCGCCACGGCGCACGCGGCGGGCGTGCGTGGCGCTGGCGTCCCGGCGGCGATCGCGTGGCTCTTGTGCCATCGGCTCCTGCCGCGCATGGTCGCGGGTGGCGAGGTTCTGTGTGCTCCGCACGAGCTGCGGTTGCAGGCCGGGGTCGACGCCGATCTCGAGCTGGCTCTGCAGGCCATGGCGAAGAACGAGTTCGAAGCGGCGAGCGCGGCGTTCGCGCGGATCGCCGTGCCGGACGACGACGTGTTGGTGCTCGAGAGTGTGTGTGCCCTCGCCGGCTCCACGATCCGGACGAGTCGCGTTGCTCCGAGCGACACCGATCACGTGGCGTCCCGGATCCTCGCGGCCGTGCGCGTGCCCGGTCCGGACCGGATGATCGCGCTCGAAGCGATCCTCAGCGACGTCGACCGGACCGTGCCACTGCGCTACGTACTCGAGGCGGCGATCGCCGCGGGCGCGGGTGACGAGCCCCGCGGCCGAGCCGCGCTGGAGCTGGCGCGCGTCGTCGGCGACGGCGAACTCGCACTCTCGGTCTACCTCGCCGGTCGGCTGGCCGCGCCGACACTGCCGGCCGCGGAGCTGCCGACGCTGCGCGAGCTCGCCACGGAGTTGCGGGATCCGGCCGCCGCGCCGTTGCAGCGGCTCGTGAAGGAGCGTTGCGGTGGAGGGTGACGCAGCCGAAACCGTCGCTCGCGCCCGCGCCGGTGATGCCACGGCGCGCGCCGCGATCGCGCAGGAGTACGGTCCGCGCATCGGGCGCTTCGTCGCGACGATGGTCGGTGATCGCCACGCGGCCGACGACCTGACGCAGGAGTGCATGCGGCTCGCGTTCGAGCGGCTGGCGCAGTTGCAGGATCCCGAGCGCTTGTCGTCGTGGGTCTATGCGATCGCGGTCAACGCCTGCCGGGCGCACCTGCGCAGGCTCGCGCGCACGCCGCAGGCCGCGACACCGGGCGTTGAAGACGTCGTCGCACCGGCCGCACGGCGGAGCGTGCCATCCGCCGTCGTCGCGCGCGAATCGGCCGAAGCGCTCGCGCTCGCGCTCGACCGTCTGCCGATCCTGCTGCGCGAGGCGTTCGTGCTGCACGTGGTCGAGGGCCTGCCGTACGCCGAGATCGCCGTGATCGCCGGGGCGACGCCGGAGGCGCTGCACGTGCGTGCGCACCGCGGGAAGGCGCTGCTGCGGCGGCAGCTCGGCGCGGTCGTGGACACGTTCTGGTCGGAGCTCGGCGACAGACCCGAGGGCGGGTGAGGTGCCGTGCCGACGCGCCCGGCGTCAGTTCCCCAGCACGCACTTGCAGCCGTTGCTGCCCGGGTCAGCCGGTCACTCCGCGAGCGCGGACCGCACCAGGGCCGCCCCAACCGCGGCTCGAGGCCACCGCCTGACTGCCGTCTCCAATCCTCGCATCACCTTGCGCACGACGGTGGGACCCGATTCCGCGAACGATGCTGCCGCGTGCTCGAGGTCATCGGGTCGGTCTTCTCCGAGTGTCTCGAGCAACAACGCCGCCTGGTGGATGTCCTTGCCACCCTTGGTCTGTTGGATGACTGATCGGGTCTGGCTGACCAGCAGCTTGTGCAACGCGAATCGCGCCGGCGCCGGCACCACGACCAGTGAGCCGCTCGTGCCGTCGACGATCGCCGCAGGCTGCGCTTCTCGCATGACGAGCGACAGGAACTTGATGGGCGCAGCAGCCGCCTGCAGCCGAGGAATGAACACCGGATCGACATCTCGCTCGCCGCCGGGAGTGATCAGGTCGACGCGCAGCGACTTGCCGCGGACACGGAACGAAGTCGAGGGCTGCTTCGGATCGAGCTGGGGAACCGGCACGAAACCCATCTGCAGCGAGTCGAGCACCTTTGGCACGTCGGCTTCGAGTGTTGGCACCGCAACGAGCAGCTGGACCGCGATGTCGACATCCTGCGTCCGCCACGCCGCCCCGGGCCACCGCACGCCGAGAAGGTTGCCGATGACCTGGAACGCGTACGATCCGACCAGGACACCACCGACCGCGAACAGTCCAGAGTCGACGAGAGCGCGGATCACGCGGGTCGGACCGTGGGGCACGATCGCCGCACCCGCGGCGCGAAGAAGCGCCGACAGACGCGAGATCTGATCGAGATCGTCGCTGTGCCTCTTCCGCCCACGTTTGTACCCGACGACGATCGCATGGATCTCCGGGCTCTGCCGCCCGATCGAGAACTGCCGCTTGGTTCCACCCGGGTCGGAGTACTGGAAGTAGACGTAGTCAGCACCCTTGACCCGCTTGGTCGTGAACGTGCCGGAAAGGTGAGACAGGTCCCGCTCACCCGCCCGTGCCAACAACAGGGCGAGCAATTCCGAGTAGAGAGTCTGCGTGTCTTCGGGCAGGCGGTCGATCACGGTTATACGTAGATTACATCGATTCTGCGTATAGCCAAGCCCTCGGGCGTGGCGGCGCGCCGGACGACGGGTGCACACGGTCGACGCGTCGAAATTGGAGCGTCCATGACCGGTACCCGGGTGGAGCAAACGCACCACCCGGGCACCGGCGAGGATGCCGGACTCAGGACTCGCGTCCGGTCACGAGACCGCGCACCTGCTCCGCCAGGTCGCCCTGGCCGAGCACGAAGGTCGCCTTTGTTCCTGCGAGGATCTCCTGCAGCTCGAGCTCCTTCATGCGCTGCAGCAAAGGGTTCTCCGCCAGGATGCGCGCGGTGTTCGCCTGGCTCCGCGCCGCCGCGGTCTCTGCGCGGCGCTTGATCAGGTTGGCTTCCGCCCGCTTCTCGGCTTTGATCACCTGGTTGAGGATCGTCTTCATGTCGCCCGGCACGATCACGTCGCGGATGCCGATGCCGCGCACGGCGACGCCGAACTGCGCCGCCCGCCGCTGCACGACGTTCAGCACGTCGCCAGCCATCGCATCCTTGTCCTGAGAACCTTGTCGAGCACCCGGCCGCCCACCGCCGCACGCAGCGCGAGCTGCGCTTCGCGGCAGATCGCCTGTGCCGCGTCACCGACCACCGAGAGCAATGGAGGGATCCGGGATCGTCTACAGCCCGGCCACGGCAACGCGATCTCGATCGACCCGTCAGAACCCGGTGATCCGCGTACTCTCCGGTCCGGTCAGTCGGGTTCCGGCGATCGCCTGCCAGTGCAGATTCTGACCGAGCAGCATGGTGTTCGCCGGGATCGGCACCCGCAGTGCCGCCGCATTCGACGCGGGGATCGCGACACCCGGCAGCAGGATCATCCGCGCCGGGTCGATCTGCAGCACTCCGAGTCCGCCGAGGTCCACCGGCATGGCGAGCACCGACAGGGCGATCGCCGTGATCGCGGTGCCCTGTGGGCCGTGGTACTGCATGTGGAACGTCTTTCCCTCGCGGATCGGACCGCGTGCGGACAGGTTGCGCGTCGTGTTCGTCAAGAAGCGCAGGGGACCACCGTACGTCACCCCGCTGCCGGGATCGTCGCCCCACGCGAGCACCACGTCGAGGTCCCCGTCGCGGTCGAAGTCGAGCACGGCGGCGGCACGGACCGCGACCGGGATGACGACCTGCTGATCCAGGGTGTGCCAGATCGTGAACCCACCGCTTCCGTTGCCGCGCAGGAACACCGTGCGAACGGCCACCTCACCGCCGACCACCAGGTCCGCAGCCCCGTCCCCGTCGATGTCCCCGATCGCGACGCACTTGGCTTTCCCCGGGAGAGTGATCGGGGTCACTACGAAGGGCTTCCCCGGGCCGGCGTTGCGGCCCACCACAACGTCTCCTGCGAGCGTGACCGCGGCGAAGTCCACCCCCGGAACCCCATCGAGGTCCCCGGCCGCCACCCGGCGCAAGGCGGTCGCAGACGGCAAGTACGTGCTCGTCACATCAGTGAACACACCGCTGGGGCTCCCGGCGAGCAACCGCGGGGCGGTGTTGGTAGCCAGTAGGAGGTCGACGTTGCCGTCACCCGTGAAGTCGGCGGCCGCGATCGAGGTCGTCGTCCCGGTGAGCACGGGGAGACTGGTGGACCGCGTGAACGTCGTGCCGGTGCGCAAATACAGTTCGTCCTGTCCACTGTTGCCGATGAAGACGTCGAGGTCCCCGTCACCGTCCACATCGACCAACGCGATGGAGTAGGCATTCATCGTCTGGGTGGTCAGCGACCCGGCAAACGCGCGCACCCAAGGTCCGCTGCCGACCCGCGAGAACATGAGCAGGGGCGTGCTCGCATCCGGTGTGGCGACCAAGATGTCCTCCCAGCCGTCGCCATCGAGATCCCCCACGCCGGCATCCGACGTCGTCCAGTACCCCGCCGTGCCGAGGGGCACCGGCAACGCAACCGTGTCGAACCGCCCGGATCCGCGGTTGGTCAACAGCCGAGCCGGACCGTTGCGGCACCCGGCGTCTGGAAAGGTCAAGACGAGGTCCAATGAGCCGTCGCGGTCGACGTCGGCGACCGTCACGGAGGCGACCTTCACCTCGTCTACTGCGTCGTGCGGCGCGACGCGGGTGAACGTGGCCGGTTGCTTGCCGTCGTTGAGGTACAGGGTATTCGCCGAGACCTTGTTGCCGACCACGACATCCGCATCTCCGTCGCCATCGCAGTCGAACGCGACGACCGACGAGGCAATCGAGACGTCATCGGGGAATACCGCGGGCGAGACGATCGTGAATCCGGCGGATCCATCGTTGCGCCACAGGAAGTTCCTGGGTGCCGGACTGGGCACGACGCAGTACTCGCTGTTCACCGTGATCACGTCCACGTCCCCGTCGCGGTCGACATCCAACGCGATCGCGTAACCCGGGCCGGACCGCGCGAACGCCACCGCCTTCTGCGCCAGCCACCCGGCGGCCGACCCGGTGTTCAGCAGCAGAATGTTCGGCTGCACGGTATCGGTGGTGGTCACGAACAGGTCCGGACGGCCATCTCCGTCGAAGTCCCCCACCGCCATCGAGACGGGTACGCCGTTCCCCGGTGTGATCAGCAACTGCTGTTGCACGAACTGCGTTCCCTGCCACACCAAGACCGCGATTCTCCCTCGGCGATCGCCAACCAGCAGGTCCGGTCTCTGATCGGAATTCACGTCCGCGACGGCCACGCACGAGGTGTTGTACGGTGTTCCCAACACGCTCGGTTGTGGGACGAAGACCCAGCCGGAAGTGGATCGGCCCTGGTTCTCCAGAATCAGGTCCGGCTGCACCGTACCTTCGTTGCCGACGTAGATGTCCGGCAGCTTGCTGCCCAGCAGATCCGCAACGACCAGCGACTCGGACCCGGTCCCGACGACGGACGTGGCAATGGTCGTCAACTGGAACGTGAGCGGGCCGTTCACCACCGTGGTGTTCTCGTAGAGGTCGATCGCGTTCTTCCGCACGCCGAGGACGTCCGGGTCGCCATCGCCATCCAAGTCGGCGACCGCGATCGCGAAGTATGCGACCCCCGCGCTCACGCCCCCCGCGGTGACGTCGTCGAACACTCCGCTGCCGCGGTTCTGATGGAACTGCAGCCCCTCGCGCGTGGATACGACGAGATCCTGGTCACCATCGCCGTCCAAGTCGCCGTGTGCCAGCCCCGTCGTGCCGCGGTACACCGGGTGCAGCATGCTGCGTAGGTCCTGCAGCGGCAACTGAGCGGATACAGCCGAACCGAGAGTCACGGCGAGTAAGAAGACGAACATACGCGACCAAGGGACTCGTGTACTGTGCATGCGTTGGGTCTCGACGGGGTGGTACCGGGCACCAGCGCGATCGCTGGCTGAGGTCTGTTCCGGCGACACCGCACAAATCCGCGAGCATTCGAAAAAAAGCCCGCGCCGACTTCCGCTCGAGCACCCGCACGGCTCTCATGTCGTCGTGTCGGAGCGAAGTGATTGCCGGGATCCGATGCCGTCATCGCAGACCTGGTCCGCGCTGATCCGTGGCGGATTCACCGCCATCCGCGACGAGCACGCATCGCAATCCCCGCCACCCGGTTGGTCTGCGACACGGTACCGCGTGACCCGAAGCCTCGGACACGGCGGTATGGGTGTAGTACTCGCGGCGTGGGACAGCGTGCTCGGTCGCGAGGTCGCACTCAAGCTGCTGCGCCCGGAGCTCGCATCCGACGACCGCGCCCGCACTCGATTCCGTCGCGAGGCACGTATCGCGGCTCGCCTCCAGCATCCCAGCATCGCCCCAGTCTTCGACGTCTCCGATCAGGGGGATGGCGTGCTGTTCTATTCGATGAAGCTGGTCCGCGGTCGCACCCTTGCTTGGGCGCTGGAGGCCGCGAGCGAACGCGTGCCGGAGCTCCTGGAAGTGTTCCTCCGCGTCTGCCAAGGCATGGCGCACGCCCACGACTCGGGCGTGGTCCATCGCGACCTGAAGCCGAGCAACGTCATGTGCGGAGAGTGGGGCGAAGTGCAGATCATCGATTGGGGACTAGCCAAGGAGCTCGACGCCGATGACCCTGACGTAGCGGATTTCCTCGTGGCAACAGGTGCCCAGCCGGTTGGCACCCCCGGCTTCATGGCTCCGGAACAAGCGCTGGAGGGCGGCTCCGTCGGTGCCGCGGCAGATGTGTATTCCCTCGGCCGCCTGCTCGATCACATGTTGCGAGGCGACCGCACCCCGGAACTCCGGGCACTGGTCACGGCCTGCACCGAGCTGAGCCCCACCGCTCGTCCCGCCCACGCCGGCGAAGTCGCCGATGCGATCTCCGACTACCTCGCCGGGGCCGAGGGCCGGGTGATCGAGGCGCGGGCCGAGGCGCGGGCGGCGATCCACCGCGCCAATGCCGAGCGGAGATCGCGACGTGTGGCGGTGGTGGCCGGCTGTGGGATCGGCGTCGCCATCGCGATCTCCGCCTATGCGGTGTGGTCGGGCATCGCGGCGCGTGACGCACGGCAGCGCGAGTCGTCGAAGGCAGTCCGCCACGCGCTGGACGAGGCATCTGCCGAACTCGACCGGGCCAGGCGCGTGGGTGGCGAGCACGGCCTGCTCGACCTCGAGGTGACGCGCAGCCTGCACGCGGCGCGCGGCCGACTCGCCGCCGCGGAGCCACTGCTCGGAGACGCCGCGCAGCCAGACCTGAGCGCGCAATGGTCGCGCGCCTCATCCGCGGCAACGCGCATGGGCGCCAGCCAGCACATGCTGAAGGAGCTGGCCGCGATCCGGGATCGGTTCTCGCTCCACCTGCTGTCCTCGGTCCAGGCGAAGGAATACGGCGCGGCTTACCACGCGCACGGCATCGAACCAGGTGCACACGAAACCGCTGTTGCGACCCTGCGCGCTTCGCCGATCCACGAGGACTTGATCGTCGGCCTGCTCGCGTGGGACCGAGCCCTGCGCCGCGGAAGGGGCAGCGAAGCCACTCGAGCGGCGATCCGGTCGCTGCTCGACTCCGCCGACCGAGACCCTTGGCGGATCGCAATGCGGAATGCCCTGGTGGGACCGAACCTGGACGCCCTCGACAAGCTGTGCTCACCCGCCTCGCTCGAAACCGCGAGCATCCCGTCCTTGGTGTTCCTGGGCAACTCGCTGGTCGACCTCTCCCAGAAGGCGCTGGCGATTCGTGTGCTGACGCGCGCCACCGAGGTCGCTCCCGCGAGCTTCGACGCGCAACTCGCCCTCGGTGTCGCCCACGCTGCGCCACCGAACGCGAATGCCGACGCCGCGGTAATAGCGTACCGCTGCGCCATCGCGATCGAGCCCAAGAGTGCAGTCGCATGGGTCGACCTCGGCAACGTGCTCGGGGCTACCGACCCCGCGGCAGCCCGCCGCTGCTACGAGCGTGCCATCCGCGCGCAGCCGGGTGTCGCGACCGGCCACTACCACCTCGGCCTGCACTTCGACACCCGCGGCGAGCCGGAACGAGCCATCGAGTGCTACCGGCGCTGCACGAACGCATACCCCCTGGCGGCGGAAGCGCACTTCAACCGCGGCCGCATCCACCTGAATCGCGGCGAGTTCGCCCAGGCGATCGAGGCCAACCGAGCCGCGATCGCGATCCGTCCGAAGCACTACCGCGCGATCAGCCACCTCGGCCTCGCAATCCAGTGCTCGCAAGGACATCGCGCCGCCATCGCCACCCACGCACAGGCGGCAGACCTCGGATGGCACAGGTTCGAGACGCACCGCAATCTCGGCCACAGCCTGGCGAAGATCGGTCGACACGCGGACGCCGCGGTCGCGCTGCGCGACGCCCACGAGGTCGCACCAAGCCCGATCGAGTTCGGGTCCTGGCGCATTCGACAACTCGAGGCTGCCGGGGATCATCAACGCGCAGCCCTACTGTGGTGGCGACTCGTCGCACTCGATCCGAACAGCCGAGTGCTGCGCACGTGCGTGCCGTCGAGTGTCCTCGGTCCGGGCGAAGACTGTGGGGCGCGGATCGCCGCCGTGATGCGCGGCGCCGGCGAGCACTTCGACCGACTCCCCGCACCCACCAGGGCGCGCGTGCTGTATGCGAACGCGCACGGCAAGCGCGCCTTGGACGTCTGGACCGCCTGGCTGGAGAGTCGCGAGAGCGTGCCCGAAGAGGACTTGCTCGACGCAGCGCTGGAGGCACACGCACTGGGGGAGACTCGAACCCGGGACGCCTGGGTCGAGCGCGCCATCGACCAGCTCGAGCGACAAGGCGACGCGGCCGCAGCGCGGGCGGCGCGCATCTGGGATCACAAGACGCGCGACTGGAAGCTACAAAAGGAGTTCCGGAATCGGGTCTCGAAGCTCGCGCGCGCGGCCCGGTCGCTCCGCACACCATGACACCGGATCAACCCTGGCGGATGATCGCCGCCGCTGCCGCCGGGGATCCCGAGGCACGCGCAGCATTCGTCGAGGCGTTCCAACCGACGATCCGCGCCGCACTCGAGCGCGATCTGAAGGGCCACCTCGGACAACCGGACGTCATCGACGACCTGGTCCAGGAAGTCTTCGTCGAGTGCTTCAAACAGGGCGGAGCGCTACAGCGAGCCGACCCTACGCGCGACTTCAAGAGCTTCCTGCTCGGGATCGTGGCCAACATCCGCCGGCGGGCCTGGGAAGTCCACACCCGCCGACGTTTGGAGCAGGAAGGAGAGCCGCACGAGCTGCCCGACGACTCCGGTGTGAGCGTCACCCTGGACCGCCGCTACGCCAAGGAACTGTTCCGCGCCGCACTCGAGCACGTGAAGCAGCGGGCGGTGAGCGCTCGCGGCAGGAGTTTCAACGCGCACGACCTGTTGATCCGGCGCTACCGCGACGACGAAGCACCGCGCGCCATCGCCGCGTCGATCCGGTCGGATGGTGGCGAGTGCACCGCCAAGCAGGTCAGTGACGCAGCGGGCAAGGCCAAGGACGAGTTTCGCGACGCCCTGGAAACCGAGCTGCGGGCCCGTCACCCGGACTGCAGCGCCGAGGAGATCAGCCGCATGGGTGCTGAGTTGCTGACACTGATCGCCAAGGGCCGAAGCGGGGTCGACAGCCCGCCGGTTTGGTAGTGTTCGGCGCTGCCCCACACTGGGCACGCAGAACGGAGGACGCGCAACCGGGAGCACGGCCCAATGAGCCATCCCACCAGGGTGATGGGGTTTGGCGGACTGCTGGGCAACGCCATCCTCGTGCTCAAGCTGCCTGCCCGGTTCCGCCTCCTGGGCCGCATCGCCTCGAGCGGCGGCGCGGTGACGACGTGAACGCGCTCTTGATGGACCAGCACGCCGGCTGAGTCAGCACCACCGGGGCTCACAGTCCGGCTGCGGGAAGCCGCCCAGCGCAGGATCGACCGCGGCCTACTTCCGGTCACTCCTGCGACCACCCCGTCAACGTAGCACCAACACCGCGGGGTTGGTGGCGAGCAGCACCTGCGAGGTGGTCGCATCGAACACGATTGCCGAATGGAAGATCCGGAACCCAGAAGGAACCGGGAGCATCGCCGGAACCCGAAGCACCGCCGCCCCAGCGCCGGTCGCATCCAGAGTGCCGCGGAACCCGCTCAGGGGTGGCGAGTTGGCCGCCACAAGCGTGATGTCGGTGTACGCGTCGAGTTGCAGTGGGATGTGGGTTCCGGTGAGCACGACGCCAGGGATCGTGCCGGTGATCGAACCCACGACCCAGTAGAGCTGATTCGCACCGGCGATGCCGGCATCGATGGAGAGCGTCTGCGTACCCCCGACCGCCAAGGCGAGAGTTGCCGGGGTCGCCACGACGGTGGAACGAGCTCGTCGGAGTTCCCACGTGTCATTGAAGAACGGACCCCCGTGGCTCGAACCAGCACCCTCGCCGGCGAACAGGACCGTCATCCCGCGCGCAGAGTCGTACGCCATGACGTGCGCGGAACGCGGCGTGAGCAGAATGGTCCGTGGCAGTTGCGTCCACGTGGCACCATCCCACTCCCAGGTGTCGTCGAAGGTCTGGGTGCCGAACCCGCCGAACAGCACCGTACGAAGGCGCGCCGCGTCGTACGCCATCTTGAAGTAGCGACGGATCGCCGGCGACCTCGTGGGCGTGAGCCGCGCCCACGACGCTCCATCCCATTCCCAAGTCTCGATCCCGGTGAACAGCACTGTCCGGCGCCGAACCACGTCGTAGGCGAGGTCGTGGTAGGCGCACGGCGGCGGCGAGAGCGACGGCTTGCGCTCGGCCCAGTTCGCGCCGTCCCACTCCCACGTCTCGTTTCCGGTCCCCGACGCCCCCGTCCCGCCGCCGAACATCACGACCCGTTGTCGCACCGAGTCGAACGCCATCGCGTGGCCGCTGCGCACCGCGGGCGACCTCGCCGGCAAGCGCTTGGTCCAACTGCGGCCGTCCCACTCCCACGTGTCGTTCAGGTTGGCGCCTCCGAACAGCACCACACGGCGGCGAATCGAATCGTAGGCCATCGCCGGGAACAGGCGCGCACCCGGTGACTGCACGGGTGCACGATCGACCCAATTCGTGCCGTCCCACTCCTGCGTGTCGGTGTGATACACCGGCGGGCTGGTTGCGGTCGGCCGGTAGCTGCCACCGAACATCACGCAGACCTGCCGACCGGCGTCGTAGACCATCGCGGCGCCCGCGCGGGGGAGCGGCGAGCTGATGGGTGTCGCTTGCATCCAGTTGGGGAACTGTGCCGTGGTGGTGGCGGTGGTACACACCAGGATTGCGAGGGTGGTCAGGCAGGTCTGGATCGGGTGCATCGGCGGATTCGGAAGGGGACGTGGCTTGGAACGAGGCTTGCGCAATTGTCGAGCCCGAGGATTGCCTGGGAACGGACAGCGCTGTTTGGCGGGCATGCCGACTGCTCGGCCGAGTGTCGCGGGGGAACCGTTACGGGGACGGAACCGCAACGCCCGCCATCACTCGGCCCGCGGCTCCACCCCCAGCAGGTGACGCACGAAGTAGTCCGCTCGCCGCCGCCGCCCGTAGCGCGATTCACACGCCCCGTGCCCCGCTCCGGGGATGACCAACAGATCGAAGTCCTTGTCGGCCTGGATCAGCGCGTTCACCACCTGCATGGTGCTCGCCGGGTCCACGTTCCGGTCCAGTTCCCCCACCACCAGCAGCAACTTGCCGGTGAGCCGCTTCGCCTGGGTGACGTTGGACTGTTCGGCGTAGTGGGGACCGATCGGCCACCCCATCCATAGTTCGTTCCACCAGATCTTGTCCATGCGGTTGTCGTGACAACCGCAATCCGACACGGCGACCTTGTAGAAGTCGCCGTGCGCAAGCAGCGCCCGAGTGCTGCTCTGCCCGCCGGCGCTACCGCCGAAGATGCCGACCCCGCGGGACAGGTCCATCTGCGGGTGGCTGGCCGCCGCACTGCGAATCCAGCGGATCCGATCGGGGAACCCGCTGTCACCGAGGTTCTTCCAGCACACGTCGTGGAATGCCTTGCTCCGCCAGTTGGTGCCCATCCCGTCGATCTGCACGACGAGGAACCCGAGTTCGGCCATCGCCATCGGCAGGTTGTGCAGCGGCCGGAACGCCTTGGGCACGTGGTGGCCGTGTGGTCCAGCGTAGATGTACTCGATGACCGGGTACTTCCGCGCCGGGTCGAAGTTGGTCGGCTGGTGGATCAGGCCGTAGATCTCGGTCGTCCCGTCGCGACCCTTGGCGTGGAAACGCTCCGGCGCGCGCCATCCAGCGCGCACGAGCTCGCCGATGTCGGCCCGCTCCAGCGTCAGAACGAGCTTGCCGTCCGCCGCGCGCCGCAGCTCGGTCACCGGCGGCAGATCGACCCGCGAGAAGGTCACCAGGTAGAACGCCCGGTCCGGGCTGAACCGCAGCGGACCGTGCGTTCCGTCGCCATCCGTCAGGTGCGTGAGCTCCGTGCCGTCGAAGCGGACCCGCACGTGGTGGATGTGGTACGGATCCTGACCGGGGAACAGCCCGTGGACTTGGAGCCGGAGCTCGCGGGCCTTCACGTCGACCTCGTCGACGCGTCGCACCACGAACGGGCCGCGGGTGATGCGGTTCTTCACCGTCCCGGTGCGCAGATCGATCAGGTAGAGGTGGTTCCATCCATCGCGTTCGCTCATCCACAGAAGCTCGCCGGTGGCGTCGAGGTAGCGGACGAAGGTCTTGTTCGCATAGTCGAAGAACGTCTTGCACTGCTCGTCGACGATCGGGGTGACAACGCCGGTATCGGCGTCGACGCTCAGCACCCGCATCACGGTGTGACCCCGTTGGTTGTACGTGAAGTAGAATCGGCGGCCGTCGCTCGACCAGTGCTCGTGGCCGATGCTCCACGGGTTGGCGAACAGTTGCTCCGCAACGGGGATGCGCCGCTTCTTCCCCACGTCGAACAGCCTGGGTCGCGCGTGCGGGATCGGGTCGCCGGGCTTTCGATACGGGTAAGTGACGGTCCTCGGCTGCAGTCGATCGCGCGGCGCGGTTTCGACGAGCGTGACCCGGCGATCGCCACCCGACTTGGTCTGGATCGCGACCAGCCGCCGCGAGTCGGGCGACCACAACACCCGCCCGTAGCTGTCGCCCGGCGATCCGTCGTCGCTCAGTCGGGTCTCGGCCTTCGATTCCCTGTCGACCAGCACGACGTTGCCGCGGCGGATGACCGCCGACCACTTGCCATCCGGCGAGCCCCACTCCCGTCGCACCGGACGCCGACCAGGTGCCGCGCGCGATGGAACCTCCACCCGCTGCTTGCCACGCAGTTCGCTCCGCGGCACCACCATGCGGGTCCCCTTCACCGGATCCACGAGCACGTGCTCGGACGCCCCGTTCGGCAGTGCGATCCGGTAGCTGAAGGTCCCGTCCGCGAACCAGGTCGGCCGCACCGCATCGCGGAACACCCCGTTCGCAAACCGCTTCCGCAGACCTTGCGATCGCGCGTAGTCGGACTTGGTGCCCTGGGCAAACAGACCGGGAGACATCGCCGCCAGCACGGCGAGCACGAGACAGCGCAGCATGGTTCGGAATGCTACTGCGTCGCCGGCGCGTCGAGCGCATCGAGCCACTCGCCCCAGTAGAACCGCCACTCCTCGGCACGCTCCGGCGCCGGCAGACTTGTGTGCTGCACGGTCACCTTGGTTTGACCGTCGACGTGGGCCTCGACGTGGAGCACCGCGATGCCCCCGCCGATCGCCAGCCGAATCGCCTTCGACGTCGGCTTCGAGCGCAACTCCGTCGGATGCCCCGGGAACAGGTCCGCCCGCTCGATGTCGTCGAGCAACACCGCACGCAACGCTGCCGCATCGATCACCACGGTCTTCGACTTGTTCACCGAGAAGGTGCCGTCGGCCATCTGCCCGGGCAGCCGAACCCCGGTGATGCGCTCGTAGCCGACCGTGACACCCTGCGCACCAGGCACCGACTCCGTGCTCGCCCTCCAGGTACTTGGCGATTGCCGCATGGCCTTGGCCACGACCGGGCCACGCATCGATCCGGTCGCACCACTCGTTCCATCCGCAACCGGTCGCCTTGCGTGCCGCCGCGTCGCTCGTCTCGGGCATCGACACCCACCGGCGCCGATCACCCGATGCGGCCTTGGCCTCGGCGATCAGGGCGTCCCGGGCCACGGCGTAGCGTTCTCCGGTCCGTTGCATGCGCACGCGCTGGCGGCGGCGATAGACTCTCGCCTGCCTCCCACCCCGCAGAACGGATCCCGCGAGGCACCGCGCGCCACAAACCGAGCCCCGGACGCACCCACCCATGTTCCGACCTCTCCTCGCCGCTCTCGCCCTGTGCGCCATTCCGCCGGCCCAACTGGCGGCGCAAGACCTCTGGGACCAGAGCGTGATCCGCGACTTCAAGTTCACGTTCGCCCAGCCGAGCTTCTGGCAGGCGCTGCTCGGCACGAGGACGTCCGGGAGCGACATCTCCGCCGATCTCGACGTCGACGGCAGGACCTACAAGAACGTCGGCATCCGGATCCGTGCGTCGAGTTCGTCGAGCGTGGGCGGCAATAAGATGCCGTTCAATCTCACGCTCGACTCGTTCGTGCCGGGGCAAGAGCTCTACGGCGTCTCGACCGTGAATCTGAACAACGGCGCCGTCGACCCGACGCTGACCCGGGAGACGATCAGCTACCACGTCATGCGCCACTACATCCCCGCACCACGGACCAACTACATCCGCGTGCACCTCAACGGCAGCTACTGGGGGCTCTACCTCCTGGTCGAGCAACCGAACAAGGCGTTCCTCCGCACGTGGTTCGCCGACGACGAGGGTACCCGCTACAAGGGCGACCGCCCCGGTGGAGCATCCGTCGGGACGTCGCGCCTCAACTGGCTCGGTGCCACACCGAGCCTCTACCAGTCGAGCTACGAGGCCAAGACGCCCACACACCCGAACGTGTGGACCGATCTGATTCGCATGATCGACAAGCTCAACAACACTCCAGCGGCGACCTTCAAGGCCGAGGCCGAGAAGGTCATCAACATCGATCGCGCGCTGTGGTACTTCGCTCTCCACAACCTGCTGATCAACAGCGACGACTACATGGGTGCGGGCCACAACTACTACATGTACTTCGATCCGGCCGACTCGCGGATGAACATGATCCCGTGGGATCTGAACGAGGCATTCGGAGTGCATGGACCGTCGACCAACCCGTGGAACTACTCCGTGCTGCAGAACGCGTCTTCGACCGCCTACCCGCTAGTGCAGCGGCTGTTGGGTGTGCCGGAGTGGCGAGAGCTCTACTACGCACACTACCGCACGGCCATGAAGCGCTGGATGGACTGGACCAACGTGCTCGGACCGCTCAATGCGCAGTTCCAGAACCGCATCCGCGCCGACGTGCTCGCCGATCCGAACCTGCTCTACCCGACGTACTTCAACCCGTCGTTCCCCGGCCGCGTGTTCCTGTCGTTCCACTACGTGCACGGACTGCAAGAGGTGGCGATTGGCCGACAGCAGTACCTGTCGACGCTGCCGGACCTGACCAAGCCAGAACCCCAGATCAGCCAGGTAACGCCCCTGCAACCGACCGTCGCCCCCGGACAACCGTTCTGGGTGACTGCACGGGTCACCGGCACACCGGCGATCACCGCGGTCGAGCTGCGCTCTGCCGTGGCCGGCGTGTACACCGGCAACACGATGTACGACGACGGGATGCACCGCGACGGAGCCGCCAACGACGGGGTGTTCGGCGGTTCGTTCACCGCCGGAGGACCGCTGCAGCTCAACCGCTACTACGTGCACGCACGCAACGCCGCCAACACGGTGCAGGTCTATCCGCTCGAGGCCGAACACGTGTTCCTGTCGGTACGCAGCTCGTCCGGCCCTGCGGTCGGACCGATCGTGATCAACGAAATCCTCGCCGACAACGAGACCATCGACCGTGACGAGGGGGGCGACTTCGACGATTGGGTCGAGCTGTACAACACTGGCAGCCAGCCGTACGACCTGGGCGGTCACTACCTGACCGACGACCCGGCGAACCCCGCGAAGTGGCGCTTCCCGGCCAACACCATCGTGCCCGCGGGCGGCTTCGTGCGCGTCTGGTGCGATGAAGAGCCGTTGGAAGGGCCGCTACACGCCAACTTCAAGCTGGCGAAGCAGGGTGAGGTCCTGGCGCTGTTCGACACCGATGCCAACAACCGGCGATTCCTCGACGGCGTGCAGTTCGACGAGCAGAAGGCTGACCGGTCGTACGGCCGCGTTCCGGACGGCAGCGGCGAGTTGTTCTACTCGTACACTCCGACACCGAACGCGCCGTTCGTCGCACCGGGAGCGTTCGCGCGCTACGACGGGCGTCGCACCGGAAGCCCGCGCAACTTCGATCTGAAGGGCAGCGGCACGGCACGCGTCCAGCAACCGATCACCCTGCGGCTCGAGGGCGCGCGCCCCAATGCCAGTGTCGCGTTCATGCTCTCGCTGCGGCCGCTGAAGGTTGCCGTTCCGCCGCTGGGGATCCTCGGCATCGACCCGATCCCCTCGGTCCTACTGTTCCTGTCCGCCGACGCCACGGGAGTAGCCGCGCTCACGGCGACGGTTCCGGGGGGTACAGCGGGTGCGCGGGTGTACTCGCAGGGTTTGGATGTCGATCTCAGCAACGCGCTGGTGTTCTCGATCGGGCCCTGATCGTCATTTCGATCCACGGTCCCTGATCCACAGTGCCCCGCGTCCCCAACTCGCGACTCGCGCCGCGAGCACTGCGCAGCCGACCGTCACCAAGCTCGCAGCCCGCAATGCGGCCCACCATGGTACGCCGTGCTCGGCCACCGGTCGCCATGCGCCCGCCGCGTCACACGTCTCCGGCGTCGACGCCGACCGGCGCCGCTGGCTCGATGCCGCCCTCGCCTGGACGATCAGTGTGTCCCGGACCATGGCGTAGCGTTCTACGGCCCGCTGCGTGCGGTGCGGACACGCAGCTTGAACCTGAATCTCACCGCGACCTTTCCTTCCTCGGGCGGCTACGGCACGCCTGCGGCAGGCGGCCAGGTCCTCGCCGCGCAGCGGCTGCAGAGCGCGAGACCTCGGCGTGTCGCCGGTCCTGCGCGGCGGCGCAGCCGTCCGGGCGCACGAATCACCCCGCGCACCGGCCGGAACACCTCGCCGTCGATCGCAAGCGCGCGGCGCAGCCGTGCCGCGTGTTCGGCCCACTTCAGGATCGATACGCCAGGCAGCACGCGCTCCCCACCGCGACCTAGGTTGTGAAGCGACACGGTCGTGCGACTCACAGCCCCGGGACCTGACGCGACCCGCGCGATGGGATAACGTCGGCCTCACCTCGGCAGAGAGTCTTCGACACCGCCTAGCGTGTGTCACGATCCTGCCATCCAAAGTCTCGAATCCACTAGGAGGAAGAGCTCATGACGCGTTTCCCAGTCCTCGCCCTGAGCATTCTGCTCGCCGGGCCCAGCATCCTCGCGTGCACAAAGCGACCGCGAACCTCGCCGCCGCGGCCACCGATCACAGTCGTCTGCATCACGCCCAACGTCTACCGCATCTACATCGGTGGCTACCTGAGTGTGGGCGGCAACCAGGCGACGTTCTGCGCCTGCGGGCTCGGCCTGCCGGTCAGCCAGAACGCCATCACCGGCGTCGTCGCCGCGTCGATCCTCGACAACGCCACTGGCGAACCGCTGCAGTTCGCCAACAACACCCCGGTGTTCCCGTTCCAACCCAACGCGACCTCGACGAGCGCGATCCAGGCGATCATGGGTACGACGGTCACCGCCAGTGGGTTCCTCGCCTCGGTCGGCGCGTCCTCGACCCTACCGATTCCCAAGAACGTGTGCGTGACGTTCTGCTTCGAGATCACGACCAACCCGAACGCCCCTCAGGGTGCGGTCCTGCAGGCCCTGTCGAGCGCGCAGATCTTCGGCGACGAAGCCAACCCGAACGGCGCCCCCAAGGGCTCTCACCCGACGCTGGTCACCGCCAGCGGCGCGAGTCCGGGCTGCATCATGTACTACAAGTTCGACCGCGGCTTCGGCACCGAGGAGATCAACTACGAGGGCACGTCGGGCGGCGCGCCGGCAACCGGAACGATGATCAAGGGTACCACCCCGGCGAGCAGCTGGGTCGGCACGCGCCCCGGGTTCGGCCTGGCGATGCAGGGCAGCACCCCCAGCAATGCCACTAGCTTCAACTATTGCGACACCGGCTGGAAGGGTGGGATCACCGGCGAAATGACCGTCGCGTGGTGGTGCAAGGAGCGCCAGCCGGCCGGCACACTTGCCAACTACCTGTGGGGTGGCTTCTCGGGCGGTTTCCGGTGCTTCACCGGGGGCGTCGCCGGTGCGGGTCTCTACGTCCGCTCGACGCCGGGCGACATCATCCTGCCGGCGACTTCGAACTTCACCACGCTGGCCCAGCGCGCGCAGGGCGTCTGCGTCGCTGTGGTGGTGTCGAACTCCGCGACGGCAGGTGTGCAGGCGCAGTGGTACCTCGACGGCGTGGCGTCCGGCTCACCGATCACGCTGACGTCGTTCGCTGTCGCGACCAGCACCTCGAACTTCACGATCGGTCGACACCTCAGCGACTCGACGGCGAGCGCGTTCGACATCGACGAGTTCAAGCTGTGCAACTACGCCGCGACTCCGTTGGAGATACGGCAGTGGTGCGCCGCCACCTGGGCGGCCTGGGGCTCGCTCGGCCGACCGTGGGGTCTGTGGCACGGCTGTGTCAACGGCCCGCCCCGGTTGGGCAATGCGAACTACGGCCTGACCATCGAGGGCGACCCGAACTCTCTGGCGCTGCTGGTCCTCGGCTTCAAGCCGATTCCGCCGTTCGACATCGGCCGGTGGTTCGGCCAATCCCGTTGCCTGTGGTACACCGGCTTCGACTACCAGACCCTCGCGGTGCTGAACGCGCAGGGTGAGTTGCTGCTGCCGCTGGCGATTCCCAACCAGCAGACTCTGGTCGGACTGAGCATCGACTCCCAGGTGCTCGGCCGCAGCCCAGCATCGACGGTCGTCGACATCTCCAACATGAACTCGACCAAGATCGAGCTGAACTGAGCGACTCCCCTGACGGGAGCACCGGGTGCGCGCCTCCGGGTGCGCACCCGGTCTCGCTCAGTGCTAACTTGACGCCGCGATGTCCTCGGTCCCCGTTCCCGCTCCGTCGCGCCGCGCGGCTTGGATCCTCGGCCCGATCCAAGATCTGACCCTGTTCATCGCGACTCCGGTGCTGGTCGTTCCGGCGGTGCTGCTCGCCTTGCTCCGGTTCGAGAGCGAGCAGATCCGGACCTTCGTGTTGGCGTTCGGCGCCATGGGACACAACCTCCCCGGGATGCTCCGGGCGTACGGTGACCGGGCGCTGTTCCGGCGCTTCCGGTGGCGGTTCGTGCTCGCTCCGCTGGTGTTCTTCGGCGTCACCCTGGCATTCGCGCTCCAGCGCTCCAACGCGATCGTCCTGCTGGCCCTGCTGTGGGCGGTGTGGCACGCGTGGATGCAGGTCTACGGGTTCCTCCGCATCTACGACGCTCGGGTCGGCTCGATCGATCGACGCACTGCGCAGCTCGATTTCGCAATGTGCTGCACCTGGTTTGGCGGCGCGCTGCTGCTGTCGGACACTCGCCTGTACTACGTGCAGGAGATTCTGATCGACTTCGGCGTCCCGCCAATGACGATCGGGGTGATCCACGCGCTGCGAATCGGCACTGCGGTGTGGATCGCCATCGCCACTGGGGCCTACTTGTGGCACACCGCGGCACGCGCCCGCGCCGGCGCGCCGCCGAACAACGTCAAGCACCTGTTGATGCTGACCAGCGTCGGCATGTGGTGGTGTGCACACTTCGCGATGCAGGACGTACTGCTCGGGCTCATCATGTTCGAGGTCTTCCACGACGTGCAGTACCTGGCCATCGTCTGGCTGTACAACCGCCGCAGGGTCGACACCGACCCCGAGGTCGGCGGGTTCGCGCGGTCGCTGTTCCGCAACAGCTGGGGGATGATCGGGGTCTACATCGCGTTGGTCCTCGCGTACGGCGGGTTCGTCCCGATCGCCAGGTCGGCGGCGGGTTCGGACACCGCCGCAGCGCTGATCTCGACGGTGATTCTGACCTCGGCTCTGCTGCACTACTACTTCGACGGGTTCATCTGGAAGGTCCGCGAGAAGTCGACGCGACAAGCCCTGGGGCTCGACAGCAGCAGCGGACACGAGAACCGCGCCGTACCCGCGCATGTGCTCAAGTGGCTGTGTTTCCTGGTGCCCTGTGGATTCCTGTGGCTCATGGCGCAGCCCGTCGACCCGCTGGACAAGGCGGCGGCGCTGGCCACCTCGACCCCGGACTCGGCCGAGGCACAGTTCAAGCTCGGCGAGGCGCTCAACTTCATGGGCCGCCACCGTGAATCGCTGCCGGCCCTGGAACGGTCGCTCGTGCTGCTGCCGAACGCCCCTGCCGTGGCGCGCAACCTGGCACTCGCACGACTCGAGGTCGGCAAGGAGCTGCTTGCCGAGGGGCGGCGCGAGCGCGCGCAGAAGCTGCTTGCCAAGGCTCATGCGGTCGCGCCCGAAGTGGTTGGCATCGACCTCAACAACGCCGGCCTTGAGCTGTTGCGCAAGCGCGAACTCGAGCGTGCCGTGGCGCACTTCGAGAGCGCCCTCGCGGTCCAGCCCGACTTGGCGATTGCCCACCTCAACCTCGCGCTCGCATACCGCGACACCGGTCGACGCGACCTCGCCATCCGCCATGCCCGCCGCGGTGCCGACCTACGTCCCGGGGATCCCAAGGTCGCCCAGCTGCTCCGGTCGCTGGAGCACCGGTGACCCGCATTCCTCACCAGGCGGCGAGCGGAAACGCCGCGGGTGGCCTGTCGACGGAAGGAAGCCGACCGCGCCCGCCGGAGGCGTATCCGCAGGTGCGGATCACGGCACACGAGCACCTCCCGCCAGCCGCGGTGGCGAAGCGCCGCGCGTCGCGGCTCCACGACCGCAACCGACCGCGCTGGTCCACGAAGCCTGACTGCAGCTGGTGGACGTCTCGACACTGGACACGAGCGACGCGCACCCCGCCCGGCGGCACTTCCTCTACCTCGGTGCTCGGGTGCCATGCGGCAGGGACTGATCGACCACGCGCGGCGCCGCCGCGCCGACAAGCGGGGCGGCGACCGGAAGCGGCAGACTCTGCTCAACGTCGCCGGTCAAGCGGCCAAACTCGCGGCTTTGCTCGACGTCGAGGCTGCGCTGGCGCAGCTCCAAGCGACTTCGCCCTAGTGGGGTGTGTCCGAAGTTGGTCACATAAGTCGCCGGCCCTACGGCCCGCTCGCGGCGTCGCAGCTCCTCAGCTTGTCCACCAACAAGCCGTGTCGTCGCAGCTCCTTGCGAGCGAACCGCATGACTCGACGACTTATGCAACGAACTTCTGACACACCCCACTAGCTAGCACGGGTCGCCGAGCTGCGGGTCTTCGCCGGCATGCAGCTGACCGAGATGGCCGCAGCGCTGGGGATCGCGCGCGCCACAGCGAACAAGTACTGGGCACTGGCCAAGGCCAAGCAATCGCGGCAGCTGGCCCTGGAACAACGCGATCGTGAGTCGGGAACGGGGGCGTGAGGCGCGACGCGAGTGCCCGCTCCGCGTCCGCTCACCATTCCGCACTGCTATACGACAGCGGAATCCGCCCCACCCGTGCGGCATGATTCCCCCCCCATCCCCACCCGCTGAGGAACCGACGTGACCACACCCACTGCCCCCGCCCAGATCGGCTTGATCGGCCTCGCGGTCATGGGCCAGAACCTGGCGCTCAACATCGCCCGGCGCGGCTTCCGCGTGGCGGTCTTCAACCGCTCGTTCTCCCGCACCGAGGAGTTGCTCGGAATGCTCGACGGTGAGCCGCTGCAGGGGCACGCCGAGCTCGCGGCGATGGTGCAGAGCTTGCAGCGGCCGCGGAAGGTGATCCTGATGGTGAAGGCTGGGGAAGCCACCGAGGCGACGCTCGCGCAGCTGCTGCCGCTCTTGTCCCCCGGCGACATCGTGGTCGACGGCGGCAACGCCCACCCCGACGACTCGGAGCGGCGCAGCAAGCAGTTGACCGCCCGGGGGCTGCGGTTCGTCGGCATGGGCGTGTCCGGCGGTGAGGAGGGCGCACTGCACGGCCCCAGCCTGATGCCCGGCGGGCCGCGCGACGCGTACGACGAGCTCGCGCCGATCTTGACGCGCATCGCCGCGGAGGCCGAGGGCGAGCCGTGCGTCACCTACATCGGACCGGGCGGCGCCGGACACTTCGTGAAGATGGTGCACAACGGGATCGAGTACGGCGACATGCAGCTGATCGCCGAGACCTTCGACCTGCTGCGCGAAGGACTCGACCTCGAACCGCGTCAGCAAGCCGAAGTGTTCGCGGGGTGGAACCGCGGGCCGTTGGAGTCCTTCCTGATCGAGATCACCGCAGACATCCTCGGCCAGACCGACGAGGAGACCGGGCAGTCGATGGTCGACGTGATCGTCGACGCCGCCGGGCAGAAGGGCACCGGACGCTGGACCGCGGAGTTGGCGCTGGCGCACGGCGTGCCGCTGCCGACCATCCACGCCGCGGTCGACGCGCGCGGGCTGTCGAGCCGGCGCGCCGAGCGGCAGGCGGCCAGTGCGGCGCTGCGCGGGCCGGAGCGCCGCGCGGTCGAGTGCAACACCGCCGACGTGGAAGCGGCGCTGTACGCCAGCAAGATCTGCAGTTACGCCCAGGGCATGGACCTGCTGCAGCAGGTCGGCCGGGCGAGCGGATGGGACCTCGACCTCGCGGCGATCGCCCGCATCTGGCGCGGCGGCTGCATCATCCGCGCGCGGTTCCTCGACCGCATCGCCGCGGCGTTCACCCGCGAGCCGGGTCTCGACAACCTGCTGCGCGACGGCGAACTGGGCGGGTTCCTGGCGGAGCACCAAGCGCAGTGGCGGCGCGTGGTCGCCGCGGCGTGCGCGCGTGGGGTTCCGGTGTTGGCGATGGCGGCCAGCCTGTCGTATTTCGACAGCTACCGGCGCAGTCGGCTACCGCAGAGCCTGACGCAGGCGCAGCGCGACTACTTCGGCGCGCACACGTTCGAACGGGTCGACCGGCCAGCGGGCGAGTTCTTCCACCGCGAATGGTCGCGCCGCGGCTGACGGCGCGACGCGTTCACTCGGTGACCAGCTGCAGTACCGGCGCGACGCCGTGCTCCACCGCCCCCACCGTGCTGTCGAGGCCGTTGGCGAACACGCGCCCCACCGGCTCCATTCCGCACACGCGCAGTCGGCACGCGCGGCTGCTCACCGCGCCGAGCGGGTTGGCGGTCGGGTCGTCGGCGATCGCCTGAGCGTGGATCTCGGCGCCGCGCAGCAGCGTCGAGCGCGGCAGGTTCCAGCCGTAGTCGGCGAGCCCCATCCCGTTGGCGAACCGCCGCGGCGCCTCGATCACACTGGTCGACAGGAAGCAGCCCGGCGCACCGATCACCGACGCGTCGAACGGCAGCGGAATGCCGCGCCAGGTGCCGCTGCCCTGCAGCCCGAGGAACACGTAGGTCAGCGCGCTCGGCTTGGCATTCGCCACCCGCAAGACGACCGGGTTGCCCCACACGATCTGCTGGGTCATCGACTGCAGTTCAAGCACCGGCCCGTTCTGCGGGCCGCACCCGGGCGGGCCGTAGTACTCGACTGGCGACGAGCAGACCCCGGTCGCGTCCAACTGGTAGGCACCCGTGGGCTGGTCGGCGATGCCGATCTCGCACAGCAGCGGGCCGACCTTGGGGTCGTACTGGAAGCTGCGCGTCAGCGGCAGGCGCACCGGGAAGCTCACCTGGCTCGGCAGTGAAGCCTTGCCGGGCAAGTCGATGAACCGGCAGCCGAACACGTCCGTGTAGTCCGCGCCGCGGTTGCGCGCGAACTCCGGATGGAGCTCGGTCACCAACGACGGCAGCGTGCCGAGGAACAGGTGCATGCTGATGCGCTTGCCGTTGCCGTCGAACCCTCCGTCGGGCCGGAACGCCAGCTCCTTGATCACCGCCGCCGCCGTCATGGTCTCGGGCATGTAGGCCATCTGGCAACGTAGGGCCAAGCCGCGGCCGAACGGGACGTTGGTCCACCCCGTACCCTCGGTGGTGGCATGGGTGTGCGGCAGGACCAGCTCTGCCCCAGGACCTGTCGAGCCCTGCGACACCGCTACCTGGCTCAGTACAAGACTCAGACAAAGCGACGTGTGGATGTTCATGTTCTCCCCTTCCTCGGCGCCCTCATCGGCAGCCACTAGCGAATGTCTTGACACTCGATGCCCGCCGTGCCGATGAACACCACAGCATGGCGGAACCTGCCGAATTCCTGATCCTCGTGGGTGCTTCGGGCGTCGCCGCCCTCGCCACCATGCTGCGTGCACAAGGCCACCGGGTCGACTCGGCACGTGTGCTCGCGGAGGCACGGGGGATGTTCCTGGAGTGCGGCGGTCACGACGGCCTGGTGATCCCCGGCGACGTACCGGCGCGGCTGGCGCGCGAAGTCGTGCGGTCGCTGCGCGCGATCGACCCGAGCCTGCGGGTGGTCGCCTTCGGCGAACAGCTCGGCCGGTCCGTGGCCGGCTCGGTGCATCGCGTGCGCGGACTGCACCCCGCATCACGTGCGGGTGTCGGCGCAATCCTCAAGGCGATCTGCGCACGGTGATGTCCGACCCCGCGGATCACCGTGCGCGGGCTCCGGCGAGCGGCGGAGCCGTCGATCCTCGCCCCGCGGCGGGGATCAGATCAGGTGGAACGTCGAGCGCACGCCACAGCCACAGGTCAAGCTGACGGCGCTCCGGCTCTGCTGGAAGTCGCGCAGATCCTGGGTGAGTTGGGCGATGGAGAGTCCCGGCTCGGAGCTCCCGTCCGGCCGGAACCGATCGGCCAGGGTGACGCCACCGAGCCGCCGTCGACACGACAGGCAGTGCAGCTGGACGCGCTTGTCGATGTCCTCGGCCAGCAGGATCGTGTCGAGTTCGGCGACCTTCATCACCAGCCAGGCTAGGCACCACCGGCCGAACTGAAAAGCCCCGGCATTCCTGCGTCACCGGAGCGCCGCCGTGGGCACAGGGGGGTGAGTGCCATGACCCACCGTCCCGTGCGCATCGGCTGCGCGGTGATCCTCGGTGTAGATGCTGTCCCGGTGACGCTCGAAGTGACCTTGGGCAACAGCTGTACCGGGGTTCCCCGCATTCTCGGACTCGCCGATGCCGGCGTGCGCGAGGCGTATTTCCGCGTCATGGGCGGCTTCGCGGCACAGGGGCTCGCGCTGCCCCGTGACGTTCCGACCATCAACCTGACACCGGCGACGATCCGCAAGACCGGCAACGGCTTCGATCTGCCGATGGCGCTGGGCCTGGCCGGTGCGGCCGGCGAGTTCGCACCGCCGGCGCGCCTTGCCGCCGCCGGTGAAGTGTCGCTGTCCGGTGAGATCCTGCCGACGCCGGGGATCATCTCGGTCGCCCTCGCCGCGCGGGACCGCGGCTGGACCGAGCTGTTGACCGCCCCGGACTGCGCGCGGCACGCCGCGCTGGTACCGGGGATCTCGGTCTACGCGGCGGCAAACCTCCGCGAAGCGATCCTGTGGCGACGGGGCGAGTTGCAGCTTCAACCGCAGCAGCCGCTGCCGCCGGATCCCGCCCCGATGGGTCTCGACCTCGGCGACATCCGCGGTCACGCCACGCCCAAGCTCGCCCTGCAGGTGGCCGCGGCCGGACGCCACAACCTCCTGATGGTCGGCCCCCCGGGGTCCGGCAAGTCCGCGCTCGCGCGACGGCTGGTCGGACTCTTGCCGCCCCCCGACGAGCAGGAGGCGTTGGAGATCCTCAAGATCCACACCGTCGATGGGCGGGCACCGGACGGACGGTTCGGCCAGCGACCGATGCGCGCGCCGCACCACACCAGCAGCTCCCCCAGCCTGCTCGGCGGCGGACGCGACCCACGCCCCGGGGAGATCACGCTGGCGCAGCACGGTGTGCTGTTCCTCGACGAGTTGCCCGAGTTTCGGCGGGAGGCGATCGAGGGACTGCGGCAGCCGTTGGAAGAGGGCCGGCTGACGATCGGACGCGTGCGCGGCTCGGTGACCATGCCCGCCGACTTCCTGCTGATCTGCGCGATGAACCCCTGTCCGTGCGGGTACGCCAGCCACCCGACCCGGCCATGCCGCTGTTCACCCGCCGTGCGTGACCGGTACCGCGCGCGGGTCTCCGGTCCCCTGTTGGATCGGATCGACCTTCAGGTCGAGGTGCCCAACCTCGAGCCGACCGAACTGCGCCAACCGCGCGACCCCGGCTGGAGTACGGCCGCCAGCCGCGCGCGGATCGCCGCCGCGATCGAACGACAGCGCCGACGCTCCGGACGGGTGCCGAACGGACGGCTGGAGAACGACGCGTTGGAGCGCGCTGTCGGCGGGGACCCGGACGTCCATCGCACGCTGGACGACGTACTGCGGGTGTACCGGATGTCGGGCCGCGCCCGGGTACGGTTGCTGCGCATCGCGCGAACCCTCGCCGACCTGGACGGGCGCGACGACGTGTGCCCGGACGACGTGTTGGCCGCAACCCGTCTCCGGGGCTACGCCGGGTGACGCCACGGCGGCGCGGACGATGGGTACCGATCAGCGCTGGAGCTTGACCACGGGCGGCGCGCTGTCGCCCGCACCGGGCGGCGGCAGCGGAGCGATCTCGCCCGGTCGCAGCTGCACCGAGCCGAGGATGCGGTGGAACTCGCGTTCGAGCCCGGCGACCCGACGGCGCGGCGCGGTGCACAGCAGCGCGACGAAGCGGCCATCCACCAGCAGCACGTGGCAGGTACCTGCATGGTGCTCCACGGCTCCGGGGCGGCGCGTCTCCCACGCCACCTCGAGACGGATCGCGGCGCCCCGCCGAAACTGCGCTGGTGCGCGTTCGACGATCCGCAGCTGTCGGTCGATGGCGAGCCGAAGCCAGCGCTCGACCGCGTCGGCGGCGGTCTCCAGCTGCGCTCCCGCGCCGAGCTGGTCGAGCTCGAACAGGGTCGCAGTAGCGCCATACAGCGGCGCCTCGATCGCAACTCCCTCGTCGCGTGCCAGGGCCTGGTGCCACGTCGGACTCGGCAGCCACAGCGCCAGGCGTCCCGACTTCGACGCCGCCACCGCTTGGCCGAAGCCCAACGCAGCGCGGCTGCCCTCCGCCGCCAAGGCGCGGGCACGGTCCACGCGCACGGCGACCAGTGATGGACCGTTGATCTCCCGCCGCACGACGTTGGCGTGCCCATCGATCCACTCCGCGTTGTCGTGCGTGGCGTTCCGCACCACCAGTTCGCGCACCGACACCTCGGCACCGCGCAGCTGCACGCGCTTGCGGGCTCCGGCCGACGCCTCGCAGCTGCAGAACTCACCGGTGCGCACGTCGAACACGTTCTGTTGGGTCGCGTGCACCTGGACCCCGGTCAGCCGCCGCAGCCGCTCGCGGTACAACAGCGGCAGCTGCATCGCTGCGGGGAAGGCGTACGACTTCCGCTCGACGCCCTTGAAGCTGCGGGTCTCGACCACCAGCCGCTCGGCGTTCACCTTGCCGAGCCGAAGCTGCTCGCTGCGCACCCGGCCGGCGCGGTCGAGCACGCGCTCGTGGTAGAAGCAGGACCGCGGGCGCAGGTTCGGCTCCGCGACCTCCAGCAGCGTGACCCGCGTGGTCCCACGTTGGCCGTTGAACAGCCACTCCTCGCTGAGGTGCACCGTCTCGTCTTCCTGCACCTGGACCGCACTGTGCAGGTAGCCGACCGTACGCCCCTCGGCGTCGTGCAGCAGGAACCAGTCGTCGCGGGCGGGCAATGCCGGCGGGCGCGCCGTCGGGCCGGCGGCAGACCCGCGACGAATCCGCGCGATACGCGAACGCTCGAAACCGACCACGGTCGAGGGACCGATGCGGACTTCGATGTAGTTGCCCACCTCTTGGACGATCTTCCCCTGGATCGTCTCACCGCCGGTGAGCTCGATCTCGTCCTGCTGGGCCGCACCGGGCCGGACCGGCGCGTCGGGGGTCTGGGGGAGCAAGAGGGCGAGCGCCAGGGCGGTGCTGAGCATCGGAGGATCCTTCGCGGTGGGGACTGAGGTGCTATCGACCACGCGGGCCCGGGCCTTGACCCGGCGATGCCACCGGGGGCTCGCCCGCCACCGCCGCAGCGGCACCCCCCTATCCCGGTTCCCGGCCCTCGATGGTGGGTCGCGCCCGGGCGGGCCGTGACCGGCCCGGGCCGCAGGCCACCGGACCTACTTGCGCAACCACCAATCGGGGACCACCCGCGGCTCGATGCCGAGCGCCGGCACCAGGACGAACCAGGTGGCGAGGCTGAGCACCGCGATGCACATCAGGTTGAGCCACAGCCCGGCACGCGCCATCTCGCCGAACGAGACCCGACCCGAGGCGAACACCACGGCGTTGGGAGGGGTCGCGACGGGGAGCATGAAGGCACACGACGCTGCGAGAGTGGCAGGCAGCATCAGCAGCCGGGGGTCGAGGCCGGCGGCCAACGCCACCGCGGCGAGAACCGGCAGCATCAGCGAGGTGGTCGCGGTGTTGCTCGTCACCTCGGTCAGGAACGTGACCAGCGTGACGGCAACCACTACCGCCAGCAGCGGATGCACACCGCGCACCAGCGGCTGCAAGAGGGTGGCGAGCGCACCACACACCCCGCTGTCGTCGAGCGCGGCGGCGACCGCGATACCGCCACCGAGCAGCAACAGGATGTCGAACGACACGCGCCGCGCCGTGCGCCAGTCCATCAGCGGCGGGCTACCCGGCCCTGCGGATGGCACGAGGAACGACACGATGGCCATGAGCACCGCCACCGATCCGTCGGCGATGAAGTCGGCCGAGGGACCACGGAAGCCGAGCAGACTCGCCCAGCCGGACACCACCGTGCCGTTGCCGAACGAGATGTCGCGGCGGGTGATCCACAGCAACGTTGTGGCGCCGAACAGCGCCAGTACGCGCCGTTCCGCCGACCCGAGCGGTGGCAGCGCGCGCAGTTCTTCCGCGATCACCGAACCCGAACGCGCATCGCCGGACGGCAACCGGAACACCACCCAGACCAGGCACGCCCAGACCGCGACCGCGAGCACCAGGGCGATCGGACCGACCACCACCAACCAGTGCAGGAAGGAGAACCCGGGCGCCGCCAAGCGATCGGTGCACTCCTGGTAGCGCTGCAGAAACAGCAAGTTGGGGGCGGTGCCGATCGGCGAGCCGAGTCCGCCGACCGAGGCCCCGTAGGCGATGCCGAGCAGCAGCGCCGTGCCGAGCCGCGGGCAGGCCGCGGCGTCGAGCAGCCTGGCGGCGCGGATTCGATCGATCAACGCGGTGCCGATCGGCAACAGCATCAGGCTGGTGGCCGTGTTGTTGATCCACATCGACAGGGCGGCGGACGCCAGGAGGAAACCGAGCACCAGCCGGCGCGGGCGGGGCCCGATCGCCGCGATGACGTGCAAGGCCAACCGCCGGTGCAGCCCCCAACGCTCGACGCCGAGCGCCAGCACGAAGCCGCCGAACAACAGCCACAGCAGGGGGTGCGAGTAGCTTCCCGCGACCTGCTTGGTCGAACTCACGCCGAGCAGGGGCAGCACGGCGAGCGGCAGCAGCGACGCCGGGGCCAGCGGTAGGCAACGCGTGGTCCAGCACCAAATCGTCAGGGTCGTGACCGCGACCGCGCAGGCCCCGCGCGACGCTTTGTGTTCGGGTGCGAACGGCAAGGCACTGCTGGCCAATCCCACCGCCACGGCGACTGCGAGCCCCCACACCAGGCTGCCCCGTCCCATACCTCCAGCCGGGACGCCGGGGACCGCGGGACGGGATCCGGGCGGCGCGTTCGCGTCGTGCGCCAGTCCCGCCTCACCCATCGCAACACTCGGTGACCCAGGCGAGGTACGCCGGGAGCCCCGAGTCGACGCCGAGCTCCAGCACTTCCGGCACCTCGTAGGGGTGCAGTTCCACGATCCTCTGCCGCAACCGTTCGCGCGCTGCGGGGCTGGTCTTCAGCAGCAGCAGCATCTCGTGCGCCTCCTCCAGCGCGCCCTGCCAGCGGTAGCGGGACCGCACCGGGCCGAGGAAGTTGACGCACGCGACCAGCCGCTCCTCGAGCAGTCGATCCACCATCTGGTCGGCCTGCGCTTCGGGCACCGTGCAGAGCACCACGAATGCCGGTGGGGTCGACGGGTCGCTCACTTGCCGCGTCCCAAACGGTCTGCCAGCGCCGGGTGCAGACCGGCGGCGAGGATCTTCGCCTGCGTGCGGTGGTAGTCGTACGGCACCCGCAGGATCTCGACCTTGCCGTCGGCGACCACCGCGAAGCACGCGCGGGCATCCCCGTCCCGCGGCTGCCCGACGCTACCGACGTTCACCACACAAGGCTCGTCGAGGTCGAACACGCGGTTGTCGTCGGTCGCCGGGGTGAAGTGGCGATCGGCCCGCGTGATCCCGGGGTGGTGCGTGTGGCCGACGAAGGTCGGGCGGTCGATCAGGCGGAAGATCTCGTCGAGCTTCTCCGGGTCGAAGTGCTCGTCGCTGCGCAGCACGTATTCCATGATCGGGTTGCGCGGCGACCCGTGGAAGAACAGGTAGCCGTGGTCTGCCATCCGATCCGGCAACCCCTCCAGGTAGCGCCACGGCGCCCGGCGACCCGGCCGAAACAGGGTCGGTTTCAGCAGCTTGCGGTTGTAGACCAGCGCCTCGCTGGCGAGCGGGTTGAACTCCGAAGTGTCGTGGAACAGCCCCCAGTCGTGGTTGCCCATCAGGGTCCACTTGCAGCGACGCATCACCAAGCGAACGCACGGCTCCGGTTCGGCGCAGTAGCCAACCACGTCCCCCAGACACAGAACCTCACCGAGCCCCAGCTCGTCGATGCGCCGGAACACCGCCTCGAGTGCCGGCAGGTTGCTGTGCAGGTCGGAGATGATGGCGAATTCGGTCATCGACCGCTCGGCTCACCGGGCAGGGCGGCGAGTGCCTCCGCCACCGCCTGCTCGACCTCGGCCACCGCGGCGGCCACTGGCAGCCGAATGGTCGCGCCCGACGCCTTGGTGTGCCCGCCGCCGCCGAATCGGGCGGCGATGCGTTGCACATCCACCCTCCCCATCGAACGAAGCGACAGCTTCACGCCATCGTGGATCGACTTGAACAGTGCCGCGACCTCGATGCCGCGCACCGAGCGGATCGCCTCGAGCACCGTGTCGGTGTCGAATCCGGCGTCTCCGACTCGCTGCATCAGCTGCTGATCGAACACCGTGAACCCGAACCGCCCGCCGAGCCGCAGCTGGTGGCGCGCCAGCGACTCCGACAGCAATCCGAGCGACCGCGGATCGGTGCCGCGATACAGGCGGTCGTACAGCTTGTCCGGTGCAGCGCCCGCTTCGACCAACTGCGCCGCGATCGCCAGGGTACGCGGGTCGGTGTTGGAGTAGCGGAACCACCCGGTGTCGGCGACCAACGAGACGAACAGCCCCTCCGCCGCGGCGGGCCCGACCTCGACCCCGAAGTGCTCGTACAGCTCGTAGACCAACACCCCGGTGGCTGCGGCGGTGGTGTCGACCAAGCACACGCTGCCGTCCCCGTGCTCGCTGCCGACGTGGTGATCGATCACCGCGATGCGCGGCGACTGCCGGCGCAGCTCCGCTGCCAGCGACCCGAGCCGCGACAGCTCGGCGCAGTCCAGGAGGATCACGACGTCGGCCGACGGCACCGGATGGTGCGCGTGGTTGCGAATCGGCGTCTGCTCGCCGAGGAACGCCAGGCTCGGCAGCACCGGGTCCGGGTTGTAGATGGAAACCTCGGCACCGAGCGTCTCGAGCAGGTGGAACAAGCCCACCTGCGAGCCGAGGCAGTCCCCGTCGGGGTGCTCGTGGCCGCTGAGCAGGAACCGCTGGCGGCTCCCCAGAAGGTCGAGCATGTCCGGCTTCATGGCAGGCTGGTGGCCGGCGCGCGACGGTGGTGGCTGCCGGTGCGGCGGATTATTGAGGATGTGGGCAAGGGGGCCCAGCATAAACGCGGAGTGAAGGCGGAGCCGGTCACCCGAACTCGGCCCCGGCGAATCGCCGACCGGCGAGCCACACTGCGTCGGGCGCGGCGGCCCCACGGGTGAACGCATCGATGCACTCCATCGCGCTGTCCGGCATCGGGTACTCGACGAGATCCGCGGCGCGCCCTACTCCGATCCGTCCCAGGCTCGGACGACCGAGAGCCGCGCCGCCGTGCGAACTCGCCATCGCCAGCACCTGCTCGCCGTCGAGTGCCGGCCAGAGGCGACGGGCCAGTGCCATCTCGCCGCGCATCGACAGCCCGGTGTTGCTCGCCCGCGAATCGGTGCCCAACGCCACGCGGATCCCGGCCGCCAACCACTGCTCCACCGGCGGCGGAGGGCGTCGGAAGTAGTGAATGGTCCCCGGACACACCACCACCGGACTCCGGCGCGCAGCAACGCGTTCGGCATCACGTCGATCGATGCACTGCGCGTGGATCAGCGTGGTTCTCGGCCCGAGCATGCCGAGTCCGTCCAGCCACTCGACTGCCCCGACCCCAGGCGCTCGAAACCCCGCCGACAACTTGCCGAGCCGCTGGAGGAGGTTCCGGAAAGGACCGCGCCCGGTGCGCAGGAACTGCTGCTCGGCGGGTGTCTCGGCGACGTGGATCGCCAGCAGGCGCCCGGTGCGTCGCGCCGACCGGAACAGCGCCGGCGACACCGAATACGGCGCGTGCGGCGACAACCCGGCACGGCAGCGCCGTGTGCCGTGCACCGAGGCTTCATCGACCTGTGCCCGCGCAGCAGCCGCGGCGAGGTCGAAGCCGACCAGCTCGCGGTAGCAGACGCCGGCCAGCTGGACCTGCCGCAGCGCAGCGATCGAGCATCCGGTCGAATCCACTTCCCCGACTGCCGTGACCCCGTCGGCGCACAGCCTCCGCAACGCGTCCTCCGCCGCCGCACGGTGCGCCGCCTCGTCCGCCTGGGCGCGCATCCGCATCACCACGCCGATCCAGCGCACGAAGTCGCGCTCCGGCTGCTCCAGCGCGGGGATCTGCAGGTGCACGTGCGCGTCGACCAGCCCGGGGAACAGCGCGCGCGGCGGCACCGCGCCCCGAGCGCGTTCGATCGCGACCACGCGACCCGCGACGATGCGCACGACGCCTGGCGCGAGGTGCCGGCCTGGACCGAGCCAGACCATGCGGGCGCGGAGGACACGTTCCTCCGCGTTCTCGGGCACGCGTCTACTCGATGAAGAACACCGAGACGCGACGCACCTCGATCTTGGTCTTGCCGCTGTCCTGGTCGAAGGTCATGCGGAACCGGTAGCCGGTCGCCTTGTCGTCGTTCAGGCTGCGCGAGGTCTTGCTCGCCGCGGCTTCGCGCCACGGGCCGAGGGTCGTCAAGTCGGGCTGACCGTTGACCGCGCTGACCTTGGCACCCTGCAACTCGAAGTGCACCGGCTCGGTGCTCGACGCCATGCCGGCGAAGTCCTTGTCGTAGTACGGCGAGCTCGGGTTGCCGACCTCGCTGTCGTCCGAGTAGAGCTTGCGGACCAGACCCGCACCGGTGTCGACGTAGGCCTCGACCTCGTAGCGCAGGAAGGTCGGCGGGAAGGTCAAGCGACTGGCGTAGAACCGCGACTGCGACACGCCGGTGAACTCGTGATCGGTCAGCATCCCGATGTTGGTCGACGCCGCAGCGGGAACCGAGCTACCGACATCGACCACCGACGGGCCGCCCGGGGTCTCCAGGCGCACGTAGCCCGGCGAACCGTCACCACCGGTCGCCTTCGCCACGAGACCGGGCTGGCCACCGGGGGTGTTGTCCAGGATGCCACCCTTGCCACCCGAGGTGTCCAACAGCCCACCGAGCAGCGGTCGGCCGAACACCTGCAGCACGATCGAGCCACCCGACCCACCACCACCGGGTGACGGGACGTTGAACAGGTTGTCACGCGACTCGCCCGGACGGTTGTTCACCGAGTCGATCCGGTAGCCGGAGCCACCGATCGCCTGCAGCACGGCGGAACCGCCCATCGTGAAGTCCTGGCCACAGCGGATGATCAGTACACCACCGCCACCCGCGCCAGCGCTGCCGGCCGGCCACCTGGTGTTCGAGCTCAGCACCAGCAGGCCGTGCGAGCCACCGCCACCGCCGCCGGACCCACCGACGCCGAAGTGGTCGATCGCCGACGTCGGCCCGGAGGTCTTCGGTGCGAAGGTCCCGAGCGGGAAGTTTCCACCGCCAGTGTTGTTGCTGTTGCCGGCGTGGGCCGTGATCTGGCACGGCGTCCGGGTGACCCCACCGATCGAGCCGACCTGGTGGAAGCCACCGCCACCACCGCCGCCCGCGGTCGTACCCGAGAACGTGTTGTTGAGCGCGCAGTAGTCGGTCGACACCAGCGTGCCACTGCGCGGCCAGTGCAGACTTCCCTTGCCGCCGGTGCCCACGGCTTGCGCCGCGTAGCCGTGCCCGGCCGGCAGGCCGACGTCGTTGCCGGGCTTGCCGTCGTAGTTGGTCGACGCGCCAGCGTTGGGGCAGCTGTTGCCGCCGTCACCGCCGGCCGCACCACCACACCCACCGAGCGAGCCCTTCTGGCCGAGCGCGGTGACCGCGCTGCCGTCGTGCGCCAAGAAGTACGACGCATCCGGCGCATTCGCCTCGATCTTGCCCTCGATCACGCAGGTCCCGCGCACCCGAATCTGCGCCGGGTTGGCGCCCTCGAACGAGATGCGGAAACCGGTCGGCAGCGTGAACTCGCTGAATTCGAACACGCCACCGGTGACCGTGATGTCCTGCCCGGTCGGCGTGTAGGCCTTGTCGATCAGGTGCGACTCGGTGTTGAAGATGTAGTGGTTCGGATCCGAGGGGTCGCCCTTGCCCATCAGCAGCTGGAACGGCCCGAGCACGCCGCTGCCGCCGATCACCGGCGGGAGCGCCTTGCCACCCGACCAGATCCCGGACGAGGCCTGCTTGTCGAGCTGCGAGTCCGAGGCGAAGCGCTCGGCGATCTCGATCTCGCCGACCGCGAGGATCTCGGTGGTGAACGAGAAGGTCTGCGGCTCGGCGGCGGTGCCGGCGAGGTCACTGATCCGGTTGGTGATGTTCACCTCGACGCAGATCTGGCTCGGCAGCGGCACCGACGGACGCAGCGTGACTCGGGTGAACGCCAATCCGGGACCGGAGATGTTCTCCGCTTCCGGCAGTCCTTCGAGGATCTGCGGGTTGAAGTTCGGGTCGCAGATGCGTTCGTTCGGCTTGCCACCCGGCTTCGCCATGGTCTTGCGGATGAGGTACTCCACCGGGCTGGTCTGCGTGGTCGAGCCCTGGAACGGAGTGATGTCGATGATCTCGCTGAACTCGACGATGATCACCGCATCGGCCTTCACATCGGCGGTCACGCTCGGCGAGACCAAGCGAGCGCGCGGCGGCGCCTGGTCGAGGTCGACGATGCCGCGCGAAACCCGCAGCGCACACGACAGCGTCGACGCCAGGGAATCCCCCGAGGTCGAGCGCAGCACCAACCCGCTCTTCGACGAATCGGGCAGCGTCAGCACATAGGTCTCGTTGCGTGCGAAACCGAAGGTGGTCGTCCCGCCGCTGATCCGCACACCCGGGATGAACTCGACCACCCGACCATTGACCTCGAACCGACCTTCGGGCGCCTTCCCGGCTGCGGTCTTGATCGAAATCGTGTTGAAGTTGACCAGGCTCGGGTCGACGTCCTGGCTGAACACCAGCTTGATCGGCTGGTTGGCTGCGATGTCGGTGACCTGACAGCCACCGACCGAGCAGCCGAGACTGCAGCTCACCAGGCAGAACGAATTGCCACCGGTGCCGGTGCCGCAGTCGGCGCTCACACCCGAGGCGGAGCCGCCAGAACTGTTGCAACCCGCGACCAGTGCGGGGATCGCCAGAGCGACCACACGGATGAAACGGTTGAGCATTGGGTCAGAGAGGGGTCGGTCAGGGAACGAGGATCGGGGTTGCGAGGGTCAGCGGGTCCAGAACACGATGACTTTCTGGATCTCCACCGACTGCTTGAAGCTTCGGTCGAGGGTCAGCTCGAAGCGGTAGCCGGTCGCGCCATCGTCGAACAGCGACAGCGCCGGGGGATCCACCGGTCCGACGTAGTCGCGGAACGGCGGCACGGCGGTCAGGGGCTTGGGGTTGAGCTTGCCCGTCGGATCGCGTTCGAGCTTGGCGCCCTGGACTTGGAACCGCACCGGCACGCTCACACCGTTGGCGAGCACGCCGACGTTCGGGTCGTCCGAGTAGATCACCGGGTTCCCGTCGACCAGCGCGTGCACTTCGTAGCGCAGGAAGTCGGGCGGGAACAACAGGCTCGCGGCGTACCACAGCGACCGCACGGTCACCAGGTCGTCGGTGTCCTTCGGATCCAGCTTGGCGATCGGCGGAGTCGCCGGCACCGTGGTGCCGACCGGGTATGCACTCGGGTCGCCGGAGACTTCGAAGTGCAGAATGCCGTTCGAGCCGTCGCCCGCCTGCGCCCGGGCACCGTTGAAGATCGAGTCGCCGGAGTTGCCGAACGAACGTCCGCCCTTGCCGCCGGCGACGCTGATCGAACCGCGGTTCTCGGTCTCGAGGTTGACCTGGAGGAACAGGCTGCCACCCGAACCGCCACCACCCGGCGCCGGCAGACCGCGCACCGAGAAGTAGTCGGAATCCTGGGCACCCGAACCGCCGAGGCACTGCAGCTTGCCGGACGTCTCCAGCTGGAGCTTGCCACCTACGCGCAGCGCCATCGCGCCGCCACCGCCGCCCCCGGCGCGCCCGGCACGCCACCAGATCTTCGGCGACGCGGTCTGGATCGCAGCGGTCGAGCACGAGCCGCCGCCACCGCCGCCGGAGCCGCCGACCAGGTAGTGGTCGAGCCGCGTGAACCCGTTGGTGTAGTTCGGGAAACCGGGCGGGAACGGCATCAGTTTGCCGCCCGCGGTCGTCCCGGTCGCCGCGTACTTGTTGTAGCCGACGTTGGGTGCGACCCACTCCGCGGAGCCCGTCCCGCCGGCGCTGATGAATCCACCACCGCCACCGCCACGGTTGAGCTCGAGGGCGATCACGCCCACGTAGCCCCACTGCAGGTCCTTGTCGAGGCCGGACGCCGGGAAGATCGGCGACCCGGCGCCGCCGGTGCCGACCCGCTGCGCGTAGTAGGCGTGCCCCGCGGGCAGGAACAGGTCGTCGCCGGTCTTGCCGTCGAACGCCGGCTTGGTGCCGAGTCCGTCCGCACGGTCGGCGCCGTCACCACCCTTGCCGCCGAAGCACCCGCCGACACCACCCTTCTCGCCGGGTTGTTGGCCGCTCGACTGCCACGGCGTGAAGTTGCCCAGCGCAAGCGTCTCGCCGTTCGCCGACAGGATGCCGCCGATCTTCACCGAGCCGCGCACCCAGATGCGCGCCGGGTTCGAGCCGACGAAGCGCACCTCGACCCCGTCGGGGATCTCCATCGTCTGGAAGAAGAACCGCCCATCGGTGACGCGGATGTCCTTGCCGGTGGTGGTCCGCTCGCCCTTGATGGTGATGTCGTCAGTGCTCCACTCGTAGATCGCGACCGGGCTCTTCGGCGGCGTGATGTCCTTGCCGAAGGTCGGGTCGAACACGCCGTGGAGGCCCGAGCCGCCGATCGGGCTGAAGGTCAGCTTGCCGCTTCCCCACGAGCCGGCGGACAGCTCGGTATCGAGGTACTGGCTGCTGGCGAAGTCCTCGACGTTGGACTTGAGCTGCACGCCCACGTCCTTGGTGGTGAACGACAGCACCGCGGCCCGCGCCGGGACGCCGGCCAGGTCACGCACGTTCGAGGTGATCTGGATCTCGATGCAGCGGTTGCCTGGCAGCTCCTCCTGCGGGACGAAGGTCACCACGCTGGTACCGCGCGACGGGTTGATGGTCATCCGCGGCACACCCGGGAGCGTCGTCGCCTCCGAAGAGGTGCGGCAGACGGTCTCGTTGTTGGCGTTCTTCTGCGTCGCCTTGACCCCGTAGCGGATGGGGCTCGTCTCGGCGGTGATGTCGACGAACAGCGCCGGGTCGATCACCTCGTTGAACTCGATCACGATCTTGGTGTCGAGCTCGACCGAGGACGTGCCGTTGGGCGTGATCAACGTCGCCTCCGGCGGCGCCTCGTTGAGGTCCTTGATGCCACCGATCGTCAGCGGGCAGGTGATCGGCGACAGCAACGCATCGCCCGACACGGCCTTGACCACGTCCTTCTGCGACGCGCCAGCCGGCATGTGCAGGAAGTAGGTCTCGCTGGGACGGAACCCGTAGTAGGTCGACGCGCCGGAGATGCGCACCGTCGGGGTGAAGGTCACCCGGTTGTCCTCGACCACCCATTCCCCCACCGGCTCTTCGCCGGTCGCGGTGCGCAGCAAGATGCTCGCGGTGTTCGGCGGAACGGTGTAGGGATCGACCTTCTGGCTGAAGTACAGCGTCACCGGCTCGTTCTGGGCGATCTGGTTGATGCTGCATCCCGACAGGCTGCACCCGAGGTTGCAGCTGGTGAGGCAGAACAGGTTCTCGCCCCCACCCGCGCAGTCCTGGCGGACCGTGTTGGTGCCGGCGCTACCACCGGAACAAGTTGGGAACAGAACAGTTAGCAGCAGGGTGGCGGCCAGCGCGGTCGCACGACGCAGAGATCGGAGCTGCATGGGTGGTTGTCGGGGATGGGTTGGGAAGTTCAGACGTCGGGCCGCGCCCGAGCCGCTGCTGGTTGAGCGAAACGGACCGACCGAAAAACCCAAGCGGGACGCCCAGAAACATAGCAGGCTCTGGGGCCGCACGTGGGAGGGATTTCGGGGACCCGAGGGTCGCCGGGTCCACGGCTCAAGATCCGTGCCAGGCCGTTCGGCTCGGCCGTCTCGTACGCGGCCTGGCGAATGCGGCACAAGTCTCCTTCGCATAGAGGCTTCCGTCGCTGCTCCGGGCTCTCGAGGCAACCCCACGACGCCCAGACCGCCCGAACGTGAGCGAAACGCCACGGCCGGCGATCGGTCCCGAACGCTCGTGACGGCCTGGAAAAGTCCGGATAAAGAACCGGCATGAGCCACAGCCGGTCGCTCGCCGTCGTCTGGATCGCCAACCTCGCCGCGCTGGGTGCCGCGGGCTACTTCGGCTACCGCCTGGCCGCCGAGCACCGGGCGATGCAGGTCGAGCTGCGCGCGCTGCGGCAGGCGGTCGATCTGTACCGCTTCGAACGCACCAGCCGGTTCGAGGGCCTGGGGATGAACGCGCTGCTCGAGCAACTGACCTACTGGGCACCCAAGCTGCAGACCGCGACCCGCGATGCGGGCTTCTTCGAGGTCGAGAAGAAGGTCGAGAACCTCGTCGAGATGCTCAGCCTGCAGGCTGACGCTGCAGCGCGGTTGGAGGCGATCCTGGTCGACAAGACGATCGCCGCCGACGACCCTGCGACCGACGACGAGATCCGCAAGTGGCTGCTGCAGGCCGTCTACAAGGCGAACCCGGCACGCGGCGTGGCGCTGTACGCCCGCGTGTTGCGGTCGCACGATCTGGACGCCAGCCACCGCCTCCGCGTGATCGCGGCCAACGGACTCCTGCTCGCCGACAAGAAGCAGGCAGGCGAGGTGCTGCACGAGCTGTTGACCAGGGACCTCACGGCCCCGGCCAGCGGCAAGCGCAGCCCATCGCACCTGCACCCGCGCTTCATCGAGGACTTCGCCGCGACCGGGCACGAGGGTGTCGCCAAGCTGCTGCAGCGGATCATCCAGCGCCCGGAGGTCGAGCCGTTCACCGTGCAGACCTGCGTGGTGCTGCTGGGCAAGATGAAGTGCGTCGACGCCGCGCGACGCATCCAGGAGCTGTACCGCGAGAACAAGTCCGGCGCGTTCGGTCGCGTTCCGAATCCGGGCTTCCGGCGGCGCGTGGTCGACGCCGTGGTCGAGATCCTCGGCCCCGGGTCGGCGGAGTTCCTGCGGGAAGTCGACCGCACCGAGTCCGACGTGGGTCTGCGCAAGCGACTCGACGACCTGCGCAAGGAGATCCGGTTCTGAGCCGAGCCGCCTCCGGGCGGACGGGTTCACTCGTATCGGCCATCGCTCGCGGTGGTCGAGGGCAGCGACTTCGTCTCGCGATGCCCGATTCGCGAGCGCACATTCGAGCGATCGACTCCGGGGCTCCCTCGACCTCGAACTCCAGAGCCGCAGGAGGGCGGTTGGGTACGGATGCGCATGGAGCCGTTGGGCGTGCGGTGTGAATGGGCACCGATCAGCTCGAGCCGCATTGACGAGTTGCGCCGCGAGGCGCGTGGCCGATCGATGCGTGCGCCCAGGGGAGGTCGCATACTCGACCTGGGTTGGCGTCTTACATGTGTGAACATGTAGTCGTGGGGCGACTCGTCGCTCCAACGAGGCCCCGCGCACGCCCTGCGAAGTGCGCCACGCGATCGCTCACCCCGCCGAACGCACCACCGGCAACCGGATGCGCACGTGGAACCCGCGCCCCGGGGCCGAGTCGACCGTCAGCTCGCCACCGTGGTTCTGCACGATGGTGTAGGAGATGAACAACCCCAGTCCGGTCGAATCCGGCTGATTCGAGCTGCTGAAGAACGGGTGGAGCACCTGCTCGAGAGTCGCTGCGTCGACCCCCGGACCGTCGTCCGACACCGTCAACTGCAGCATGCCTTCGACCTGTTCGGCGCGCACCGAGATGCTACGCCCGGTCATCCCCCGCATGGCGTGCAGCGAATTGAGGAACAGGTTGAGCAGCACCTGCTGGATCTCGTGGGGGTCGCCGGACAGCCGGGGCAAGCCCGGTGCGAGGTCGACCGTCAAGGTCACGTGCTCGGCGCGCAGCCGATGCTCGATCAACGCGCGCGCGCCGTCGACCGCGACCGCGACGTCGAACGCGACCGCGTCGAGTACTTTGGGTGAGAAGTCGAGCATCTTGCGCGCGGTACGTGCCACGCGCTCGAGGCCTTCCTGGATCAGGCGCAGATAGACCCGGTCGCGTTCGCCCAGGTTCGGGTTCTTCTCCAACCGCAACGCGGCGTTCTGCATTCCACCGATCGGGTTGTTGATCTCGTGGGCGATCCCGGCCGCCAAGGTCCCCATCGACGCCAGCCGCGACGACATCACCATGGCTCGCTCCTTGGCCGCGGCCTCGGCAGTCGCGCGCTCGACTTCGCGGCGCAACTCGGCGGTGTGGCCCTCGACCTTGTCGGCCATCGTGTTGAACGCCTCCACCACCGTGCCGAGCTCCGGGGCGGAGTCCATCCGCGGGACCCGCGCCGAGTAGTCGCCACCGCCGACCCGCCGCGCCGCCGCGCCGAGCCGCGCGAGCGGCGGCCCCAGCGTCCGGCCGAACACCCAGCCGGCGAGCGCCGCGAACAGCAACACGCTCACGGCTACCGGACCGGCGTAGGCGAAGAACGACAGCGAGGGGTCGGGCGGCAGGATCGGCACGAACCACACTCCGCCCTCGATCTCGCCGCCGTCGCTCTTGATCGCCACGCAACGTCCCCCCGCGACCTCCAGCACCTGGTCGCGTTCGATCGCCGCGGCGATGCCGGCGCGCACTTCGGCGATCGGGAACGTCATCGCATCGCGGTGCCCCGCGCCCAGCGGGTTGATCTCCAACCATGGCCCACTGACGATCAAGATGTCGCGGTAGTCGCGGAACGACACGTCGAGGATGCCACGCACGGTGTCCGGCAGGCGACGGTCGTTGATCTCCGACAGCCCGATGCCGGACGGCAGGATGTGCTGGTAGTCGCGGTAGATCAGCTCGAGGTGCTGCTTGGTGACGCGGGTCAGCCAGCGGCTCTGCAACACCACCACCGTGGCGTAGGTGACGCCGAGAACCAGCAGGTTCAGCAGCACCATGAGGACGAGCAGCCGCCCCCGAAGCGACATCAGCCGATCTTCTTCATCAGCTCCAGCAACGGGGTGAACAGCGCGAACACGATCACGCCGACGATCACCGCCATCACCACCAGCAAGATCGGCTCGATCAGCTTGAAGGTGCTGTCCACCGTGCGCCGCACTTCGACCTCGTAGCGGTCGGCGATCTTGCTCAGCATGCGGTCGAGCTCGCCGGTCTGCTCACCGACGTCGACCATGTTCACCACGATGTCGTCGAAGATCCCGCTCTTGCCCATCGGCACGGCGATACCCGCGCCCTCACGGATGCTGCCGTGGATCTTCTCGACCGCGTCGATCATCCGCTGGTTGGGCAGCGCGCTGCGCAGGATGTTCAGCGCCTCGAGGTGCGGCACACCGCTCTGGATCAAGGTGCCGAAGGTGCGTGAGAAGCGCGCCACCAGGGTGCGCCGCATCAACGTCCCGAACAGCGGCAGGCGCAACACCAGGGTGTCGACGTTCCACTGGTAGGCGCTCCACTTCGCGTAGAGCACCCGGTGCAAGGCGTACAACACACCCGCCGACACCAGGTAGACCCACCAGTACGCCTGCAGGTGGTCGGCGGCCCCGATCACCAGCCGGGTGATCTTCGGCAGCGACTGCTCGGAGCCGAACTGCTGCACGAAGATCGCCTTGAACTGCGGGATGACGAAGATGAACACCAACACCAGCACCACCACCGCGATCACCATCACGATCGCCGGGTAGGCCAGCGCGCCCTTCACGCGGCTCTTGATCTCCTCCTGCCGCTCCATGAAGTCGGCCAGGCGCGTCAGGATGACGTCCTGCACACCGCCGGCCTCGCCGGCGGCGACCATGTTGGTGTACAGCGGGTCGAAGATGTGGTCCTGCTTGGCGAACGACTCCGACAGCGAGGTGCCGCCCTCGACGTCCTCGCGCACCTCGACCAACGCCCGCTTCATCCCGCCGGGCGGCATCTGCCCTTCGAGAATGCGCAGGCACTTGGTCACCGGGATCCCCGCGTCGAGCAACACCGCCAGCTGGTTGGTGAACTCTGCCAGGACCTTGGGCGTCACCCGCTGGCCGAACAGGGAGCGTCGGCCGGTGGAGCCGGACGCGGCGGCACCCGCCGCCCGAGCCGGGACCGGAGCCTTCTTGACGGCGACCGCGCGCTGGAGCTTCTTTGGCATCTTGGGCAGGGCCGTGGCGGCCGACCGGTCGAGCTTGGACAGGGAAACGGGGCTCGACTGGGGCGAGCTCCGCGAGGGGCAGACCGATCGTGCCGGGATCCCCGCGACGCGGCAAGTGTCGCGGTCGACGCCGCACCCGAAACTGGTCGGAGTCGGCGCCGCGGAAGGGTGATTCAGGAGGCTCGAGGAGGAACACCGCCCCACCCGCACAACCGGATCGCACGGGTTCGCCGCCGCCGAGCACCCGGACTCCCGCGTTCGAGGTCACCTGTCGGGTCGCGTCACGGCACCGTCGAGTCGGACAGATCGCTAACCCGGACTATCCATGACCGAGCTGCTGCGATCGCGCAGGGTCGCTGCTGGCTTCGTCGAACGTCAGAACCTGCTCCTCGACGGGGAGGCACCCCGCCTCCGGGCAGAACCTGCCGTTCTCCTTGCCAGCAACAACCATGCACGATCTCGCGACGCTGCTCATGAATAGTCCGGGCTAACGGAGTCGCGCCACGAGCCAGGCCACCGGATCGAAGCCGAGGAACGCCTTCGCGATGCCCGCCAGCAGCAGCACCGCACCGCAAGCCAACAGTGCGACCCACGGCCAGCGGCGCACGGTGAGGCCGGTCGCCGGCCGGTGGATCTGCGGCAGGTCGCGCTCCTCGTCGCGCGGCAGCTCGACTTCGCGGAACGCGCCGGGCTCCACCCCGTGGATCCGCACGATCACGGCGGTGATGTTGTCGCGCCCGCCACTGGCGTTGGCCATCCGCACCGCCGCGGTCGCCGCGGCTTGCGGCGGGTTGTTCGACAGCAGCTCGGCAAGGTCGGCGGGCGAGACACACCCCCACAACCCGTCACTGACCAGCGCCAGGCAGTCGCCTTCGCGAACTCGGTGCTCGGTGATGTCGACTTCCACCTCGCGCTGCCCGGCACCGACACATCGGGTCAGCTGGTTGCCATCACCCTGCACTACGTGGTCGGTGCTCAGCTGGCCGAGGTCTCCATTGCGCAACAACAAGCAGCGCGTGTCGCCGACGTGGCCGAGGAACAACCGGTGGTCGATCAGGTTCGCAATCGTGAGCGTCGTCCCGGTGCTGCGCAGGCGTGGTTCTTCGCGCGAGAGCTCGAACACCGCACCGACCGCGGCCGTGAAGCAGTCCGCCATGCGCTGATCGGGTTCGGTGTCGCTGCCATCGAGCCCGGCCCGCACGGCCGCGCGCACTGCCGTGCGGCTGGCGTCGGCACCCGCCGCGGCCCCTCCCATCCCGTCCGCCACCGCGAACCACCAACCCAGCTGCCGGCATTCCTCGGCGGTCTGGGGCGCGAACACCAAGTAGTCGTCTTCGTTGGCACCGCGCACCCGACCGGTATGGGTCGCGACGCCGATCTCGACATGCTCCGGCGCGCGCATTCAGCTGCCGATGGTCAACGTGGCCGAGCGCACGCGTGCGCCCTCGGTTTGCACTTGGACGCGCAGCAGTCGGCCGGAGGTTGGCGGCCGCACGATCGCCGCGTAGCGGAACCTCGCACCATCGCGTCGCTCGGAGGCGAGCAGCGCACGTTCGAATGCGCGCGCCACGTCGGCCGGCAACACCGCGCCGTCGACCCGCAGTTCGATCGCGCTGAGCGCCTCCTCCGCGTCGATCTCGAGCCGCAGTCCGTCACGCACCGCGACGGCGCTGATCGCCGCCGGACCGGCGCGTTGCAGCAGTTCCTCCACTTCCACCGACTTGAGGCGGCGCACCAACGAGGTCAGCAGCCGCGGGGTCGAGGCAGCGCGCACCGACGCGGCAACTTTGGAGTCCTTGGTGGAGGTGAAGAACGGCGGCACCAGGATCGACTGCACGAATCCCCACACGCCACAGCGGTCGAACATGTCGAGGTCCACCGGACCGGGACGCACGACGACTTGTTGGAACACGCGCATTCCGGAGTGGGCGTCGCGGATCGACACGCGCAGGCGCGCTTGTGACTCGTAGGTGCGGTCGGGCACCAGCGCGCCCAGCGCGAACAGCCACGCGCCGATGGTGAACGGCCAGCGGTCGTTGATGCCCCGTGACACCACGCCACCGTCCTGGATTCCCTCGGCCACCAACACGAAGTCGCACCCGGCCCGACGCGCCCGGTCGAGCGCGGCCTCCAGCGCGGCTTGCTGGCTCGCCCCCGGCGGACTGTCGGGAGCCAATTCACTGAGAACCCGACGCACCAGCGACGACGCCGGGTCGACCCGAGTCGCGTTGAACACCTTGCCGAGCTGCAGCGCGCCGCGCAACGCATCGAGGGACACCACTTCGGTGTTCGACCCGGACGCGTAGGTGCGCGCCAACGGTCCGTCGGCGACCTCACCGCGCACCGGCTGCACGAACGCCCCGCCGGTGATCCACACCGCACACTGCAAGGGCGGCCGATCGGCGAGCGACGAGAGGTCCTCCACTCCGGTGACGCACCCCGTGAGCAGCAGGCCGCAGACCACCCACGACGCGCCAGCGAGGCGGCGCACCGTCCCCCGAACTGGTCGACGCAACTGGTGAAGTCGTTCGCTCATCGCGCCCGTACCTTCTCCAGGAACACGCGCCCACCCGCGAGGCGCATCCCCACTTCGCGCAACAACCGGTGGGTCTTCCCGCCGATCCCGGACCCGTCGCGGTCGATGCACAGCACCCGGGTCACCCCTGGCACGCCGCGACCGAGGGGGGCGTCGGGCCGCGCCGGGCGTCCGGTTTCCAGATCGACCAACCGCTGCGCATCGGTCAGGTCGCCGCCGCGCACCACGCCGACGGTGCGCAACACCGCGGCCTCGCCGGCAGCGAGCCCCTCGATCGCTTGCTCGCCGGCCGCCAAACGCTGGTGCAGCTCGAAGTCGCGCATCCACACCCCGACCAGATTGCGTGCCGCAGCATCGCGCGGCCACGGCAGATCCATCACCCACTCGCGACGCCCGAAGTCGAGTCCGACCAGCTCACCGCGCGCCGAGCGCACCGAGTCCCCGCGGCGGCGCAGTTCCGCGAGCGTCGGTCCACCGGCCACCCCATTCAGGCGGCCGCGGCCCGGCCCGAGCGCCGCCAGCTCGAGCTCGACGCCGAACGGTAGCCGCAGAGCTTCCGGATCCCCCAGCAGCACTTGCCCGGCCATCCGCGCCACCGCGTAGGCTTGGAAGAAGTCGATTCCCGACACCGCCTCGGCTGGCGCGCGGATCGCAGCCGCGCTGAACGCCGCAAGGTCACCACCGTACGCGTGCGGCACCAGGGCATTGCCCGGCGGAGCGATCCGAGCCACTCCCAGCGGATCGAACGGGTGCACGATCTGCGCCGGAATGCGCATCGCCACCGGCAGCGCGAAGAACCTCTCGATGATCGCCCGGTACTGCGCAGCGGTGAGCTCGGTCGACTGCAGATAGAAGTCCGCGACCCCCTTCACCGCTACCTCGCGGCGCCGCACGAACCCTCCGGCGCGCCGCAACTCGGCCGGTACCGGGTCGGCGAACTCCCGTTCGAGGGGCCGCAACACCGGCACCAGCTCGAGGCCCGCGAGGTCGGGGTGCGCGGGGGGAAAACGCGTGCCGATCCGCACCTGTACCAGCGACGAGCGGATGGTGCGCACCGCGACCCGCTTGGCACCCCCGGCAGCCGACACGGCACCGAACGCGCGCTGGAACGCCGGGGTCTCGAGCCGAAGCTCGACGGCGAACTCGTGGCCTTCCTGCGCCAGCTCCGGCATGCCCGGCCGCCGACCGATCGCGTCCACCATCACCTCGAACGGCACGGCGAAGCGCAGTTCGCAGCCGCGGTCGCCGATCCGACGGATGGCTTCGCACGGCACCTTGCTGCGCCCGACCCACAGCAAGAGCCCGCCGAGGTCGCCGGCGCGGAAGGTGTACGGCGTGTGCACCCGAACGCGCGTCGGCTGCTGGTTCTCGAGCAGCAAGGGCTGGCTGTCGAGGCGCGCATCGTCCGGGTGGTATTCGAAGCGCGCCACCAGCACCGCTTCGCCGAGGGCTTCCGCGGGACGCCCCCCACACGACACGTCGACCGGCCGACCGAACGGGTCGCGCAGGCGCAGCGCGAACAGATTGGTTCCACCGTGCAGGTGGGTCAGGGCACGCCCCGGCACGAAACGCGCTTCCGCGGTGGTTCGCGGCGCGAGGTCGAGCGCCGCCATGTCGCCCCCGCCGTGCCCCCAGTAGACCTGACCCTGCAGCAGCCGTGCGTCCGGCGGCGACAGCTGCCAGCGGAGCGGCTGCTGCAAGCCGAGTCCGTCGTCACCGGGCTCGAACAAGCCACTCCCCGCGGCGAGCAGATCGTTCAGGTAGCGCACCCGGTTGGTCTCGGGCAGACGCAGCTGCATCCGCCGCGCCATCACCCGAAGCGGCCATTCGATGGTGACGTCACGTGTGCCCGGGACATCGGGGTGGAGCACCACGTGCAGCACGGCGCGGCCGTCTTCGGGCCCGGCCACCCGCGGCATCCGCAGCGCTACCTTGCCTCCACCGAATTCGGACTCCGAACCGATCAGGTCGGCCAACCCCACCACCAGCCGCGCCCCCTGGTGCACGCTGACCTGCTGGGGGCGGAACAGTGGATTGCAGCGGAATGCGAACACCACCTCGCCGCCCGACCACACCAACTGGTCCCCCATCACCCGCAGCACGTGCGCGACCTGCTCGGGGGAAACGAGCACCAATTCCGGTTCCTCGGTGTGGAACGTCAGCTCGAAAGAGCTGGACCCGCGGTTCCCCGCGGCATCGCGCAGCTCGACCACGAGCGGATAGCGGCGGGCACGGTCGAACCCGCCGAACCACGACGCGGCGAGCGTCAGGTGCGCCTGCATGCCGATCCACTCCACGTGTTCGACTTCGTGCCGGGGACCATCGGGTGCCCCGACGAACCACTTCAGGCCGGGTTCGGTGTCGCTCAACTCCAGGCTGAGTCGCGCCCGCTCGTTCCGCGGCGAATCGAGCAGGAAGGCGCGCCGCTTCGGCAGGGAGACGATGCCGGGCACTCGGCAGTCGAGCGCGGCGAAGTGGCGCACCTCGGGACGCGCCGCATTGCCCGCTGCATCGCGCGCGGTCAGCCGCAGCTCGACTTCGCGCAGCGGTGAGCTGCCGCGCTGCAGATCGCCGAGCAGCTCCTCGACCGGCAGCTCGCGCCGCGGCTCACCGAGCAAGGACACCGCCTTCACCAACTCGCCCCCGATGCGACACTCCAGGTCGAGCGCCGCCAAGGCGCGGTCCTCGGCGCGAAACCCCAGCTTGCTCGTCGAGCACAGGGTCGAACTGCCGGGATCGAGCAGCTCGAGCCGCGGTGGCTCGCCGTCCACACACACATGCGCCTTACCCAACGCGCGGACGTTGCGCGCCAGGAAGGTCATCAGCACCGGACCCGCGTCGTCCAACGCCGGCCGCAGCTTCTCCCAGCGCACTTGCAGGGTCCCGTCGTCGGCAGCGCTGCCAACCTCGACGAAGCGGTGTTCGCGCACGCCGTTGCGGCTCAGCTCCACCACCAAGTCCTCGGGCCGCAGCGCCGAGAAGTCGAACCGAGTCTGCTGCAGGCGATCGGGGTGCAGGTACTGCAGTGCCGGTAGCGGCTCGCCCGGACCGACCACCACCAGCGGGCCGTGCCGAACCTGCAGGAACGGCGCGGGCGCGACCCGGTAGGCCAGCACCAATACCACGGCAGCGAGGAACAGCACCAGCAACGCGGCATCCCGCAGCAGTCGGGACTGCGGCCGGCGAATCGCTTCGAGCACTTCGCGCACCGCCTGCGCCGACGGCGGCCGGCGGGCCGGATCGAACGCCAGGAGGCTGTCGACCAATCGGGTCAGTCGGACCGGCACTCCCGGACTCGGCAGCAGCGGATGGATCGCGCCGCGCACCGTCGCGTCGGCCCACGCCTCATTGCTGTCGCCGTCGACCGGCAGGCGCCGAGTCAGTGCTTCGTAGGCGATCACGCCCAGGCTGTACAGATCGCTGCGGGCGTCGACCGCGCCACCGATCAACTGCTCTGGCGCGGTATAGGGGGGATTGGCAAACCCGGGCGCGATGATGTCCTCGTGGCCGTCGAGTCGCCGGGGGTCGGAGCGCGGCTCACCCCCGGCGATGCCGAAGTCGAGGATCTTCACCGCCGGCCGACCGTCGCGAACCACCAGCATCACGTTGCGCGGCGTGAGGTCGCGGTGCACGACCTGTGCATCGTGCGCCGCGGCGAGCCCACCGCATATCTGCACCAGGATCTCCACCACCACCGCCGGGGGCAGCGGCTGCGGTCCGTGGACGTACTCGTCGAGGGTCGCACCCTCGATCAGCTCCATGGCGATGTAGACGGTACCGTCCTGGGTCTCGCCGACGTCCAGCACCCGACCGACGCTCTCGTGCAGCACCCGGCCCGCGCGGCGGGCCTCGGCCAGAAAGTAGTCGCGGAAGTCCGACCGGTCGGCGAACTGCGGGTTGAGGATCTTCAGCGCCAGCGGCGCGTGGGAGACGGCGTGCTGGGCGCGGAACACCGTCCCCATTCCACCCCTGCCGAGCACGCTGAGCACCCGGTACTTGCCGTCCACGACGGTGCGCAGCAGCCGGTGCCCGGCGTGCTCTTCACCGCGGCGCCGCGGGAAGTGCACCGCCTGGGTGGCGACCAGGGGCGCCTCGCAGGACGAGCAGTGCAGCTGGGCACTTTCGGTGATTCCCTCGCACTCGAGACAGATCTTCATGGCGCGCAGCCGCTACCGGTCGATTCTCGCCGATCACGCCCGAGCTCGCACCCAAATGCTCGGATGGGCGCGGGGTTCCGTGTCGCCATGCAGCACACGCTGCGCCGGGTTCCCGGACCAACCGGGGCAGCCACCGGCCGGCGAGATCGGGATTCTGGAATCCTGGCAGGCATCGCGGATCCTCGCCCGCTGAAGAGCTCGGCGGGCCCAGCAACCCGACGCGGCGACGCGCGATGATGCGAGCAGCGCCCCCGCGTCGTCGCTACGGTCCTTCGGCGACAACCCACTGGCGCGGCGTCGCCCCACGGAGTCGAACTCGGGTCGCCGAGGATGGCGGGCCGACAGCGCACCGCGGCGATTACTTCTTCACCATCTGCGGACGCAGCCAGCTCTGCCACAGGTTGACGAACCGCAGATCACCGGAATCGACCCCGGCCAACCGCGGGTGCTGCTGGAGGATTGCGCGCAACACCCGAACCTTGTCGGCGATGTCGACCCGCGGCAAGGGTTGATCGGGCGGGTGGCCGTAGTCGAACCGCGCCACCACGCCGTCGGGGCGCCGCAGGCCGACCCGCACTTCCGCGGTCCGCCGATCGGCGAACAGGCGGTAGCCGAGGTTGCCGGCATCGACCTCGCACAGCGCGGGAGCGTCGGGCACCTGCGGCGCGAGCTTGTCGCGCCACTCCTGGGCGACACCCGCCGCAGCGACGACGCGCGGATCGGGGTGCGGCCGGCCCGGCAGCCACAGCGGCAGCATCCCGTCCTGCGGACCGTCGTGCAGGGGGCAGCGCGGCAACGCGCTCGGCCCGTCGCCCGGCGCCTTCGGCAGGCAGTGCCCGGTGGCGGTCACCAGCACGCTCGCGACCCGGCCCGCGATCGGGCCGGTGGCGACCACCTCCAGCACCGGCCGCTCGAGGTCGAACGCCAGCTGGAAGCGCGCCGGATGTTCGCGGCGCACCTGCACGGCACGAACCCAGGCGAGCTGCTCCAACTGCCGTGCCAGGCGCTCGGCGGTGGCTTCGTCGCCGTGGTCGATCCGCCCGCGGAGCGAGGGCGAGAGCTCGTAGAGCACGGCGCGAACCAGCACGGGATCGGAACGCAACCACTCCGGTGCGCGCTCCAGACCGACCTTGTCGAGATCGACCGATATCCGCGGTGTGGACACGCCGAGCCGAGCGGCGACGCGGGCCCAGGCGCGGGGACCGTATCCCCACAGCACCAGGGCCAACGCCCCGAGAATCGCGATCCGAAGCACCCAGACGCGCATGCGAACTCCGCCCTTCCCTCAGGGGAACGGCCAGCGGGACCCGTTCGGCACAGGGCCCCGGCGCGTCCGGGTCAGTTCAGCCGGGTGACCTGCGGCTTCTCACGCTCGACCGCCTGGCGGCGCTCGCGCGGTTTGCCGCCGCGGGCGATCTCGAAATCGTCGACGTAGATCTCGAGCGCGTCGAGGATGCTCTCGGCAAGGCCGCGGTCGAGGACCAGGTCCTGGCCCTTGGCTGCGCTGAGCTCGTGCTCGAGCAGGCGAGTGAGGATCTTCACCTGGGACATCCGACGATGCAGAAAGCTACCGATATTGCCGTCCGCTTGCTTTTCCATGACCACCTCCCTAGATGGCTTTTCTCGATGGCGTTGTTTTCGGGACACGCGTGCGCGCCCTCTGGACTTGGATCGTCGAAGGCAAACCGATGAGCAAACCGCCTCGCGGGCCCGCCTCCGTGGACCGGCGCACGATACCGAGCAGCAAGCGCGATGCAACGCACGAGGCTCGGGCACACGGCACGCAAGCCGTGGATGATTCTCCTGTTTCCTCCACAAAGCTCGGTTTCAGGCGGGCTGCGACGGTGCAATGAGCGCGTTGGAAAAAGCCACGGAAACCATGGATTTCAAGGGCTACCGGCTCAACCCGTTCCAGGTCAAGGCTGCACGAGCGCTGCAGTCGAACAAGAACGTGCTGGTCGCCGCACCGACCGGGGCCGGCAAGACGCTGGTCGCGGAGTACGCCATCGACCAAGCGCTGCGCGCCGGCCGCAAGGTGATCTACACCAGCCCGATCAAGGCGCTCAGCAACCAGAAGTACCGCGACTTCAAGGCCGAGGGGCAGCACGTCGGGTTGATGACTGGCGATCTGACGCTCGAGGCCGGCGCCCCGTTGGTCGTGATGACAACCGAGATCTTCCGCAACTCGGTGTTCGAGAACCCGGCCCGGTTCGACGACCTCGACTTCGTGATCTTCGACGAGATCCACTTCCTCGACGACCGGGACCGCGGGACGGTGTGGGAGGAGAGCCTGATCTTCGCACCCGACCACATCCGCTTCGTCGGGCTGTCGGCGACGATCAGCAACCTGCAGCAATTCGGCCGCTGGATCGCAAAGGTGCGGCGCCACGAACTCGAGATCATCGAGGAGACCAAGCGGCCGGTGCCGCTGGAGCACCGACTGCTGCACCCGAGCACCGGACTGTTCCAGATGGCCCAGCGCAAGCAGGCAGTCCACCGGATGCTGCGCGACCAGAAGAAGCAGAAGCCGCGCGGCCGCGGCCGTGGGCGGTTCCGCGACGACCGCCGCCGGCGCGCCCCGCAGTTCGCGCGGATCGCCACCGCGATGGTGCTCGACCACCTGCAGGAGGAACGCCTGACCCCGGTGCTGTACTTCTGCTTCAGCCGCAAGGAGTGCGAGATCAAGGCGGAGCACAACATGCACCGGCAACTGCTCGGCAAGCCGCAGCGCAAGCGCATCGACCAGCTGTTCACCGAGCTGTGCACGACCTTCGAGCTCGACCCGGCGACCGATCAGGAACTGCGCCAGATCCACGAGCGCTCGCGGCGCGGCGTCGGCTACCACCACGCCGGCATGCTGCCGATCCACAAGGAGGTGGTCGAACGGCTGTTCACCTCCGGCCTGCTGCAGATGCTGTTCACCACCGAGACCTTCGCGCTCGGCATCAACATGCCGGCGCGCACGGTGGTGTTCGACAGCCTGAAGAAGTTCGACGGGGTGAGCTTCGACTACATGCGGGCGCGCGACTACATGCAGATGGCCGGTCGCGCCGGCCGCCAAGGCCTCGACGACGCCGGCCTGGTGATCTCGGTGCTCGACGACGACGACCTGGAGGACGCACCGCTGGCCGACCTGTTCGGCGGCAAGGTCGAGCCGATCGTGTCGAAGTTCAACTTGTCGTACTCGACCATTCTGAACCTCTACGAACACCTCGGCGCCGACCTGATGGAGGCGTACGACCGCTCGTTCGCCGCCTTCCAAGCCGAGGCCGGCAACCCACGGCAGCGCGAGCGGATCCGCAGCCGTGAACGCGCGGCGCTGCGCGCCCGACTGCACATGCTGGAGAACGCGGGCTACCTCGACGCCGACGGGCTGCTGCCACGCGGCCGGTTGGCGCGGCGCATCAACGGCTACGAGATCCAAGTCACCGAACTCGTGTTTGCCGGTGTGCTCGATCGCATGGACATGCACCAGCTGGCGGTGACTTTCGCCGCGCTGGTCCACGAGGACCGCCGCCGCGACTTCGGCGCCCCACGCAACCACGGCAACCCGCTCAAGGGCCTGCGCCAAGACGTGGACAACGCGGTGCGACGGTTCATCGCGTTGGAGGCCGCCGCCGGGTTCAAGGACACCATCAAGCCACCGAGCTTTGCCATCGCACCGGCTGCCGACGCGTGGAGCCGGGGTGCCAGCATCGAGTCCGTCGAGGAGCTCGCCGGCCAGGACGGCGGCGACTTCGTCCGCACCATGCGGATGGCGGTTCAGATGATGCGCCAGCTGCGCACGGCGTTGGGTAAGTCGTACCCGATCCACGATCGGTTGGCCGAGGCCGGAGTGAGCATCAACCGCGACGTGGTCGACGCCAAGCGCCAGTTCGAGCTCGGGTAGCTCGGCCGGACCGCGAAGATTCCGGCAGAATCTCATCCAGACGCCGCGCCGCGCCGGTGTCTGTGCACCGATGACCGCGCCGCCCGACGTCCAGCAGCTGCTCGCCCACGAGCCCTTCGTGCGCGCGCTGGCCCAGCAGCTGCTCGCCGACGACCCCGAGGAGCTGGTCCAGGCGACCTTCGTGCGGGCGCTCGCGGCCCGGGGAGCGGCCGTGATCCGATCCCCACGCGCGTTCCTGGCGCGGATCGCCCACCATGCGGCGGCCAATCTGCGGCGGTCTGCGGCGCGCCGCAGGCGCCACGAGCAGGCGGGCCCGCTGCCGTCGATCGTGCCGTCGTCGGCCGAGCTGGTCGAACGCGAGGAACGCCGCCAGCGCCTGGTCGCGGCGGTCGACGCCCTGCCCGACGCGCTGCGCGCGGTGGTCTGGCTGCGCTTCTTCGAAGCGATGCCGGCGCGGCGCGTCGCCCAGGAACTCGACATCGCGGTCGACACGGTGTTCGACCGGCAGCGGCAGGCGCTGGCCTTGCTGCGCCGCCGGCTCGACGCCGAGCATGTCGACCGCCGCGCGTTCCTCGCCCCGCTGTTGCCCGCGGCCTGGTCGGGAGCAGCTGCCGCGACCTCCCTGCCCCTCCTGCTCATGAGTGCACAGACCAAGCTCTTGCTCGCGGCCGGCCTGCTCGGCCTCGCCATTACCGGCTACTGCACCTGGCTCGCGCCGGGCCACCTGCCCGACACCCCAGCCGCGCCTACCGGCGCCGCCGTTCAGGGGGACACCGGTCCGGAGCCGGCACGCGCTGCCGCCGAGCGGCAGCCCGCCGCGGAAGCCCCGGCGCCGACCGAACGCCGTGCCGAGGTCGACGCCGCGTGGGTGGTGGCCGGTCGCGTCGAGTCCGCGGAGCAGCAGCCCGCGCCGCGAGTCGCCGTGCTTGCCGAGGTGTTCCGTGGCTTCACCACCGACGGGAAACCCGAACACCGCGCCGACCTGCGCAGCGACGCGGCCGGCCGGGTGCGGCTGCCGCTCGCTCGGCCCGATCACTCCGTGACCCTTCGGCTGCGCGTCGCCGACCCCGGGCACCTGCCGGGCACGCCGATCGAACGCGCGGTCCCGGTCGGCAGACCCGCACCGCAAGACCTGGTGCTGCGCGCCGACCCTCTGGTCTGCACGGTATCCGGACGGGTGGTCGACCAGGCCGACCGCGGCATCGCCGACGCGCGGGTGTTCACCAACCGCCGCGTGATCCGCAGCGGAGCCGACGGCACCTTCACGTTGCAGGCGCCCGGTTGGTCGTCCTACCAGCTCTGCGTGGTCGCCGACGGGTACGGCATCACCTACACCAGCGTCCAACTCGGTGTCCCGGGCGCGCGCGGCACGGTCACGGTGCGGCTCCAACCCGCGCGACGCGCGACCGGACGCGTAGTCGGCGAAGACCACCTGCCGATCGCCGGCGCACAGGTCACTTCGCTGATGGCCGACAGTTGGCACGCGACACAGACCGGCGCGGACGGCGCATTCACCGTGGACTGGCTCGACATCGCGCAGCGCCGCCACGTGCTGTTGGTGCGCAAACCCGGATTCGCCCCCAAGCGCGTGCCACTCGAGTCCACCCTGACCGCACCCCAGGAGATCGTCCTCGCGCCGTCCCCGACGCTGTCGGGTCGGGTGCTGGCGGCAGCCAGCGGCGCGCCGGTGCCTGGTGCGACGGTTCGGTTCGACGACCAGGGGCCGTTCCAAGCTCGGACCGTGTCCGACGACACCGGAGCGTTCACCCTCGGCGATCTCACCCCGGGCTCGCACCAGCTCCGGGTCGAAGCCCCGGGCTTCGCGCCGCACGACGCGCTGGTCAAAGTCAGCACGGGCGCGAACACCGGGCACGACATCGCGCTGACCCTGCTGGCCGACAGCGGGCGGATCGGTGGCACGGTGGTCGACGGCTCGGGCGCCGCGCTCGCCGGCGCGTCGCTGGGCGTGACGTCGGGCTCCGGCCGCATGTCCAAGCCGGTCAAGACGGACGCGAACGGCCACTTCACCGTCGACGGGCTCACCACGGAGTCGGTCCACCTCCACTGCTCCAAGCGCGGCCACCTGTCGTGGCACAGCAAGGTCGTGGTCGGGCGCGAGGACCTGCGCATCGCACTCTCCGTTGCGGGCTTCGCCGCTGGACGCGTGATCGACTCCGAGACCGGCGCCCCGATCGAGCGCTTCCGCATCTACGAGACCGCCCCACGGCTGCGGGCCGGGGAACGCGCCGGGATCAGCCTGGGGTTCGGCATCACCGGCAAGGACATCCGCAGTCCCGCGGGCGAGTGGCACAGCAAGTACGGCAACGCGCCCGGAAACGTGCTGGGGGTACTGGTCGTGGCACCCGGTTACGCACCCGGCATCGATCGTCGCGTGGTGCTGCGCGCGGATCCGACCCCGGACATGTGCATCGTCAAGCTACAGCGTGGATCCACCGTGCGCGGCCAGGTGCGCGACGCCGACGGCAAGCCGGTCGCCAAGGCCACGATCCGCGCCATCAGCGGGGACCGCCCACCCCGTGCGAACCCGTTCGTCAGCCGGTCCAAGGTCGGCTCGGTGGTCACCGACGAGGACGGTGGTTTCGCGCTGCGCGATGCGCCGGTTGGCACCGTGACGCTGGTGATCGAGCACGCGAAGTGGCCGCTCACGACGGACGGGCCGTTCACGGTCTCGTCGGGCCAGACCATGGACCGCAGCATCACGATGCCGCGCAGCGCGGTGGTCGAGGGAGTGCTCCGCGGACCCGACGGCAAGCCGGTGAGCGGAGTCGAGCTGCAGCTCGCCGACGAGTCGCAGGAGCGCGGCCAGCGCACCACCACCGACACCGAGGGGCGGTTCCGCTTCGACCATCAGCTGGCAGCGGGCAACTACACGCTGGTCGCCAACCCGTTCCGCGTCGGCGCGTTCTCGCACGTGGCGCTCGGCACGCGCTTCGCCGTGGAGGCGGGGCGCACGCACACGATGCAGCTGGCGCCGCCCGGTCGCTGCACGCTGCACGTCGAGATCCCGGCCGCCGGTGGGAAGGACATCTACGTGCACCTCGCGCGGCTGCGCGCCGACGGCAAGACCGATCGCACTCCGGTGCCGCAGTGGCTGCGCGTGCGCGGAGGGAACGGGGAACTCGAGGGCCTGCCCGTCGGGCGCTACCGCATTCAGGTGAATGCCGATGTCGGCCGAGGCGATTTCCGCGCCGAGGTCCGCGGGGGCGGCACCGACCGAGTCACTCTGGACTTGCAGCCGCCCGAGCGTCGCTAGTACCCCGCGTCCGGAGTTCGCAGCACATGTACCCGGCCGCTCGATCCGCCGCTGCGTTGCTGCGAACTTCAGACGAGGGGCACTTGCCCGGACTATCGCAGCCGCTACGCGACTACTTCAGCAACACCGACGCGCCGTTGCTCGCCATGTAGAACGTGCTGCCGTTGTAGACCAGGAACGCGTGGTACAGCGTGATCGACCCGGGCGGCAGGTTGTTCGGCACCTGGAGCGCCGCGGTCGCCGCCCCGTTGGCGTCCAGCGTGCCGCGGAAGCGCACGAAGTTCGGCGCGTTGATGTTGGCGATCAACAAGTCGGTGTAGGGATCCGGATTGAGCGGGATATCCACACCTTGCAAGGTGATGCCGGGCTTGGTGCCGGTGACCGAGCCGAAGATCCAGTAGTTCCGGTTCGCTTGCGCCACCCCCGCGTCGAGGGTCAGGTTCTGCGTACCGCCGGTCGTCAGCGGGATCTCGTGCACATCGCTGCGCAGCGACAATTGCTTGCCGGAATAGACCCAGCACACGCCGTTCAGCAGCCAGGTCCCCGCGATCACGTCGGAGTAGCCATCGCCATTGATGTCGCCACCGCCACCGACTTGGTAGCCCTGGAAGGTCAGCAAGGCCTGACCGGTTCGGCCCGAGATCACGCGCGAAACACCGGGGTCGGTCGTGCTGCTGGCCGAGCCCTTGCCGCCGATGAAGTCGGCGTAGCCGTCCTTGTCGACGTCACCCGCGCCAGCGCAGGTCCACCCGAACGACTCGCCGGCCTGACCGACGTAGCCCCAGATTCGGGTGCCATCGCGCCCCGAGTAGGTGTCGACCCGATTGGCCCCGTAGGCACTCGCCACCACGTCGGCGAACGCGTCGCGGTTGATGTCGCCGCCGCCACTGACCCAGAAGCCGAGTTGTTCGCCCGCGGCACCGTCGATCGAGCGCAGGATCGAACCGTCCTTGCCGGACAGCAACCGAACCATGCCCGAGCTCGTCCCGTTGTTGTCGTCGAGCGGCGCGCCGGCCACCAGGTCGGGGAAACCGTCGAGGTTGACATCCCCGGCTCCGTCGACGGACTGCCCGAACGAGTCGGCCGCCGAATCGCCGTTGAAGGTGTAGAGCACCTTGCCGTCCTTCCCCGAAAAGACGACCGCCTGCCCGGTTCCGGCGTTGCCGCTCGGCACCCCGACGATCACGTCGGCATTGCCGTCGCGGTTCACGTCGCCGGCATCCCCGACGGAGAAACCGAAGCGCTCCCCGGAACTCACGCCATTGAGCGTCCAGATCACCGCGCCGGTGCGCCCGGAGAACACCACCACCTGGCCGGTGCTGCCGTTGGCGTACGGCGCGCCCGCGACGATGTCGGGGAACCCGTCGCGGTCGACGTCGCCGGCCCCGGAAACCACGTAGCCGAGCTGCCCGGACACCGCAGTGCCATTGAAGGTGTAGAGCAGTGCGCCGTTGCGGCCGCTGAACACGTAGACCGCGCCGGCGTTGGCATTGGCGTAACGCGCCCCGATCACGATGTCGGCACAGCCGTCGAGGTTGATGTCACCGGCGACGGCCTGGGCCGCGCCGAAGTTCTCGGTGGCGGTCGGCCCCACCAGGGTGAACATCCGGTGCGCGTCGTGTTGGGCGACCGCGGCCTGACTTGCTACGGCCAGGAACAGAAACGTGGACAGCGAGACGAAGCGCATGGATGGCTCCTGAGGTGCTAGAGGTGCAGACGCGATGGGTCGCGCGAGCCGCGCGCCGAGCCCATGCTATCCCGCGGGACCCCGGACGCCAGCCCTGGCGCGCTTCTGCACTGCGCGCGGCTGCACCGAGCAACCGCCGCGGTGCGGAGCCGGTGCGGATTGCACGGGCCAGAACTACTTCAGCGACAGCGGCACGGCATTGCTGACCCAGTGCACGCCGCTGGCCGTGTAGACGAGAAACGCATGGTGCAGCGTGACCGAGCCCGGCGGCATTCGGTCCGGAACGTGGATGGCCGCGACCGCCGCACCGTCGTCGTTCAGCACGCCGCGAAAGCCTGACAGCTGCGGCGCCCCCACATGAGTGAACAGGAGATCGGTGTAGCGGTCCGGATTGAGCGGGATGTGGATCCCATGCAGCTGGATGCCGGGCGAGATGCCATGGATCGAACCCGCGATCCAGTAGGTCCGGTGGGCGTGCGCCGCCCCGGCATGGAGTCGCAAGTTCTGCGTACCTCCGGCGGGAAGCGCGATCTCGTGGACGTCGCCGCGCAGCGCCAACTGCCTACCGGAGTAGACCCAGGAGGCCTGCGCCCACCCACCACTGACGATGTCCGGACAGCCATCGCCGTTGACGTCACCCCCGCCACCGACATTGCAAGGTTGAGCAGCGCCTGGCCGGTTCTGCCGGAGATCACCGTGCAACTGCCCGGGTCCTTCGTGCTGCTGCGTTGCCAGCGACCAGCCACGACGTCCGCGTACCCATCCGCGTCGACGTCTCCAGCGCCCGAGCACGTCCAACCGAAGTCGCGGTCGCCGGTGAATGCCCAGATCCGACGCCCACTGCGCCCCGAATACGTGTCGACGCGGTTCGCGCCCGCCGCGCTCGCCACCACATCGGCTGCCGAGTCGCGGTCGACATCCCCTCCGCCGCTGACCCAGTACCCGAGCAACTCACCGGCGGCTCGCCCGTCGATCGAGCGCAGAACCGAACCGTCCTTCCCGGAGAAGATGCGGATCATTCCCGAATCGGTACCGGTGTTGTCGTCGCGCGGCGCACCGACCACCAGATCCGGGTAGCCGTCGGAGTCGGTGTCACCGGCTCCATCGACCGAGATACCGAACTGATCCCCAGGCGAGTCACCCCGGAACGCGTAGAGCAGTGCACCGTTGCGGCCCGAGAAGACTGCTGCGTAGCCGACCCACTGGTTGTCGAGCGACCCAACGATGACGTCCGCGTAGCCATCACGGTTCACGTCGCCCGCATCGCCGACCGAGTAGCCGAAGAGTCGCACAGGCGCGGCGAGGGTGAGCAATAGCGCTCCGGTTCGCCCGGAGAACACCAACGCCTGTGATCGCGTCCACTCCCCCACCACCACGTCCGCGTGCCCATCCCGGTCGACATCGCCTGCGGTGGACACGGCGAAACCGAGCTGTCCGGTCGCTTGGCCGCGCAGCGTGTGCAACAGGGCTCCGGACCGACCACTGTAAACGTACGCGGCACCATTGCCCTGGTTGGCGTACGGCGAGCCTAGGATCACGTCCGCGCAGCCGTCGCGATCGACGTCTCCGGCGATTGCCGCCGCGTAGCCGAAGCCCGAGGTCTCCCCCCGCGGTGGCTCGAACGTGAAGATCCGATGGGCATCGTGCTGGGCGGCCGCGTCTCGAGCGCATAGTAGTAGGACGAGCAGCGCGCCCACGCACATTCGTCCCCGACGCATCCGAAGCGCGGGAAGTGGCTCAGCGCCGTCGACCCGTGCTCGCCCGAACTTTTCTTGCGATCCAAGTTCCATCGCGGTTTCCCGTACCAGCCTAGCCGCATCTACCTTGCACCCCACGTACCCCGCCCCGAAACCCGAGCCAGAACGTGCGCACACCGAACGACCGGCACGCAGTCCGGATCGGAATTCGCGACCGCCGCGCGGGCGACGTGTCGTAGCCTCAGGAGACTCCACACGGACCCCTCGAGGAAGAACCCGATGAGAACACACCAGATCTTCGTTTCTACACTGCTCGCAACCGCCGGACTGTGCGCCCAGGCACCCGAGAAGAAAGCGGTTGAGGGCATGCCCAACCCCAAGACCGAGCACCACGCAGCACTCAAGCAATACGTCGGAACCTGGACGGTTTCCGGCAGGATGGAGGCGATGCCCGGTGTCCCCGGCATGGAGAAAGCCATGGATTCGCAGGGCCACGAGCACGCCGAATTGCTGTGCGACGGGCTGTGGCTCAAGTGGGAGTCCGAGATGACCTGCGCCGGACAGCGGTCCACCGGGCTGTGGCTGGTCGGTTACGACCCGTTCCAGAAGCAGTACGTCAGCTACGTGGTGTCGTCGGACGACCATTGCCCCGGACTCACACCGCTCACCGGCACGTACGACAAGAAGACCGAAACGTGGACATGGGTCGGTGAATCGCCACAGGGCAAGATGAAGAGCGTCTGCAAGTTCTCCGGCGCGGACAAGCTCACCGAGACCCTCTACATGGTCGGCCCCGACGGCAAGGAGAAGCAGTTCATGGTGATGGAGCGGACGCGCTCGAAGGAGGCCCGCCCCACCAAGCTGATGAACGCCTCGGTCAAGGCGAAGCCTGACGCGAAGCTGCCGGTGCACGCTGCGGCGGTGACGCAGGACGTGGGGACGTGGAACGCGGTGGTCGAGAGCGAGTACGCCGGCCAGAAGACCACGGACAAGGGCACCGAGCACGTGCACGCAATCTGCGACAACCGCTGGGCGTGGTCCGTATTCCGCTGTCAGTTCATGGGCCAGCCGTTCTCCGGCTACGGGCTGCTCGGCTGGGATGCGACGCAGAAGAAGTACGCCGGCCTGTGGATCGACTCGATGTCGCCGACCTTCACGGTCACAACCGGCACCCGCGACAAGAAGACCGGAACCTACACGTTGACCGGCACCAGCACCGGCCCGGACGGCAAGCCGATGAAGATCGAGCAGAAGCTGACGCGCGAGGGCAAGGACCAGCGGGTACTGAACATGAAGCTCGACGCCGGCGAGATGAAGTCGACGATGAAGATCACCTACACGCGCCGCAAAGCCAAGTGATCGCGCGGCGGTCCGGGGGAACGGGTCACGACCCGCGCTCCGACCGCCCCGAAGGCGCAGGGTTCGTCGTCGGGGGACACAGCGGTCTGACGTAGACCTGCCGGCGAGCCGCGGACCTGACCCCGCGGGCCGAGTCGTCCACGGCCGGCCGCGTGTCCCGGATCTCGCGAGGCTGCACGGGAGTGGTCCGGCTATCGGAGTCCGCCGACGGTGGCCGCGTCAGGCGTCCGGGCAGTACCGCGCGGGCACCGGAACGGGATAGCGGCGATCGGCCCTGGGCACGGTCGGCGGCGACGACTCCGATTTCTCGGCTAGCATTGCCAGATCGGGCTGTCCGTCTGCATCGCCTTCCCGCGGCCCGAGCCGAACCGCCCATGAAGACACTGATCTGCACGACCCTCTCACTCTTCGCCCTGGTCGCCTCGGCCTCCGCGCAGACCTTCTTCTACTACCCTTCTTCTACTACTCTCCGCCAGAGTATGCCTCGACCGAGGGGCCGTACTACGCGTACTACTTCCTCCGCTACCCCAGCGGCCGCCAGCAGCAGGTCGACGGGGAAGTGCGGAGCAAGAAGATGACCATCAGCGAAGTGCGGTTCCGTGCCGACTACCGGAGCCACACGACCTCCACGGGTCCCGGCAAGTCCTGGTCGAACGTGATCCTGAGCTGCGGCAAGGGTGACTTCGACTCGTTCGGCTCGACGTTCGCCAGCAATCGCCAGAGCACGCTCACTATGTGTTTCAGCGGCTCGGTCACGTGGCCGACCCTCAGCGGCAACCCGCCGACCAGTCCCGACGTGTGGGGTGGCTCCACCGGCGCCTACCGCTTCCCGTTCACCACCAACTACGCCCACGACGGTACCGCGGATCTGTTGATGGAGTACGAGTTCGCCGGCGGCACGCTCGCGAACAACCTGGCGTGGGGGACGACCACTTCGCGCACCTACTACCTCGACAGCTTCGGTCTCGCGACCGACGCCGCCTTGCCGCAAACGACTGCCTACATTCCCTCGACCCGACTCGACAACAATTCGGCGGGAGTGACCACGCGGTGCAACGACGGGGAGCACGGCACAACGACGTCCGGCTCCTACATCTTCGCGAGCGCGATCGCGTACGGCGGCAAGTACGGGGTGCTCAACTACCAGAACAAGGTGGTCTTCTACCACTACAGCTACTTCACCGGCTACGAGACCCCCACCATCCACGCGATCTCGTCGGCCAAGAACGACACCGGCGTCGACTTGAACACCGGTTGCAACAAGCTGCATCTGGTGGGCCCGATGGTGCTGGTGCCATGCTCACCTTCCCGAAGAGCGTCAACACCTCCGGATACACCGGCTACTTCTTCCGGCTGATTCCATGGTCCTCGTCGCTGGCAAACCAGGAGCTCGCCTTCCAGGGTGGTTGGCACGAAACGCAGTACAACCAGGTGGCACTGACCCAGGCCTACTACCTGAAGCTGCCTGCCGCCGCACCACCGCGAGACAACGCCAAGCGGGCCAGCTGCGACACCTACAGCACGACCAACACGACGGGCGTCGACAGCGCGTCGTTCGCCTACAACCCGGTGTTCTGCTACACCTACAACTGAGGTGATGAACTCAGAGTTCGTGCGAATCGACGTGGCGCGGACGCCGTTCGAAGCCCAGGTAGTCGCGGGCGTGCTTCGGAGCGCCGGGATTCCGGTACTGATCAACGGCTCGCTCTGTCAGGACGACTTCGCGATCAGCCAGGCGCTGCTCAACCGCGTCGGCACCGATGTCCGCGTACCGCCCGACCGGGTCGAGGATGCCCTCGCGGCGATCGCGCAGGCTCGAAGCGAGGCCGCGGAACCCCGAGAACTGCCAGAGTCCGACGCGACCCCACCCGATCCACCATCACCCGTGCGCCGAACGCGCTGGGGTTTGGGTTGGCTGATCGCTGCGGTGTTCTTCGTGTTGTGGATGGTGTACTTCAGCCTATGGAGCGGGCTCGAACAGCAGCTGCGGGAGCAGGAAGAAGGCTCCCCGTTCCGGACCGTGTGGGACGGCGACGAGCGCACCTTGATCTGGCGCGAGACCGGAAACGTGGCATTCGTCTACCTGGATCGCAACCGAAACGGCAACGACGAATGTGTCAAGGGATACAACCGCGCCGGCCAGTTGCTGTTCACGCACTGGGACCGCAACGAGAACGGCGTGTTCGAACTGGTCCAACAGTACGACCGGAACGGAACGCGGATCCTCGAACACCACGACGACGATGAGGACGGGTTCTTCGATCGCGTGATCCGTTTTCATCCCGACGGCCGACAATCCCGCTGGACCGACGAGGATCGCGACGGCTATCCCGAGTTCCTCTCCGAGTTCGAGCCTGACGGAACACAGCAGGTCGGCAAACCGCAGAAGAAGTAGCACACTCGACGCTCACCGGACCTGCGACCCTGCCTACTGGCTGCGGTTCGCCACCTGACACCGACGTCGGGAACGGGTCTCACTTCGTCACCCCGCGCGACTGCGGCACGCCGCGAGCCGACCCGAGCTGGATGGCGTAGCGCATTCGGCTTCGTCATGGGGAGTACCCGTAGCGCTGGTCGAAGCCGTCCGCCTCGGTGCGTGACGGCGTGGCCCACCGCGTCAGAAGCTTCGACGGCGGCCTCGAGCTCGACCCGCGCATCTCGCCCGACGGTCCGCGGATCCCATTCTCCGGCCGCCCGCCGCGCGCACCTCAGCCGCCGAGCGTGAAGGCCACCGCCGGCGTGAGATCGACCCCGGGCCCCATGCCGAACAAGACTCCCTGGGTAACCGCGTGGGTGTAGAGCAGTGCGGGGTCATTCGGCACCGGCACCCCGATCTGCCAGCGCGACCCCGTGACATAGGTCGAGAGCATGATGTCGACCGCCGAGTAGTAGATGCGGCAGTCGTTCGACAGCGCGATCGGCCGCACGGCCTTCGCGCCGAACACCAGGACGTTCAAGCCAGAACTGCCGGCGGTGGTCCCGTTCAACAGGAACGTCTGACCGAGAATCGGGAGCGACGCAGCGATCGTCGGCGGAGTGGCGGGAGTGAGCGCAGCGCAGCCGTGGCCGAGCGTTTGAACGGTCGCGACGTTCGGCTGCAGGCCCCAGACCTCGCGGCCGTGCGTGGAGTCGAACGCCTGGAAGTAGAGAATCCCGTTGCTGAATCCCAGGTTGTACGGGTCGGTCACACCGAGTCGATTGGTGACCGTCGAGCCGTTGGACTTCCACAAGCGGTTGCCCGTCAGGTCCCGCGCGGCGAAGTATGCCGTGAATCCGCCAACCGGATAGAACACGGTGAACTCCGACAGGGAGGAGCCCGGGCCGGGCATGATGTCGCGCAGGATCGAGGTGGAGTCGCCACCGTCCGTGACCCAGGGCTCCTCGCCATGTTCGACGGTCGTCGCCGAGAACATCAGTCGGGTGCCGACCCGCAGCATGTTCCGCGGCTCCGAGCTCATCGGACCCGGCTCGATGTCCGCCACCAACTTGGTGCCCTCGGGAGACCCGTCCGCCCGCCACAGCTCGCTCCCGGTCGCTGGCTGCCAGGCCCTGAACAGCACCCGCCCGCCATCCGCACACAACAGCCTCGGGTGACGGCTGAGTCGCCACGGCTCCGCGTACTCGAACTTCGCCACCATCTGCGGGGCGGCTGAACCATCCCACCGCCACAGCTCTGGCGCCAGGTCTTGTGCACGGGTCAGCAGCAACCACGCGGCGCGTTCGTTGGCGACTGCTTCACCGCTGAACGGAGCCTTCCCGAGGCGAACCAGCTGACGCGAGGCGCTGAGGGTGCCGTCATGCCACCACGCCGCGCCCACGTTGCCATTGGTCTCCTGCGTGCCGAACAGGACGCCGCCGGCGAACGTGCCGAGGTCGGTGATTCGCGACTGGTCAGCGGTTTGGTGGATCACCCGCTCCCTCCCGCCCTGCCACATCACGATGCTCGAGTCCTGCACGACGAACACCTTCTCGCCGAGCGCGTGCATTCGACCCGACCAGCCGGCACGCACCTCGCGGGTCCCCGCCGCGGTCCCGTCGGTCTGCCACAACCCACTGCCGTTGGGTCCGCTGGCCAAGAAGAACGCGAAGTCACCGACCACCGCGATGTCCGAGGGATGCGAGCCCGGCACGCCTGGGTTGATGTCGGCCACCATGCGGGTTCCGGCGGGCGTCGAATCCGTCACCCACAGTTCCGGACCATGCGCGGGAGTGGTGGCGACGAACAAAGTCAGTCCGAAGAAGTCGGTGAATCCATACGGGTGGGAACTCTCGCTCCCCGCGACCACGTCGTGCAGGAGCCGCGGTCCCTGACCTGGAGCCAGGGCGGCAAGCGCAGAGAGGGCCAGTGCAGAGAGGGCCAGTGCGGAGAACCAGCCTCGACGACCGGGATTCGCGTTCGCGTGGTGCAGCGGCACCGGGGCAGGGAGGGTTCGGATGTTGCTCATGCCTGGCGGATGGACAGGCAGGTCGTCGGCGTGACGGCGAATCGGTGGCTTTCTGCAGACCAGCCACGCGAGGGTGGACGCTTGGAGGGGACTCGACCGAGACGTTCGCCGACACACGCGGCACTGCGGTGCGACCTGGACCCCTGGGAGGCCGAAACCACGCCCGCGGCTTGCCCCGCCCAGGCGGCCACCGATCATGGCGCCATGACCCGCCTGATCCTCGCCCTGCTGGCCGTGCTGCCCAGCGCTTCCATCGCCACCGCCCAGCAAGACCCACCCCGCCCCGGCACCGCGTCACCCCGCGCCGCCGCGCCCACCCCCGCGCGCCTGCTGCGCTTCCCCCACATCCAGGGCGACCGCATCGCGTTCGTGCACGGCGGTGACATCTGGACCGCCTCGGCACGTGGCGGCGTGGCCCACCGCGTCACCAGCTTCGACGAGGGCCTCGAGCTCTACCCGCGCATCTCGCCCGACGGCCAGTGGATCGCCTTCTCCGGCGAATACACCGGCACGCGACAGATCTGGTTGGTGCCGTACACCGGTGGCCAACCGCGCCAACTCACCCACTACCCCGATGTCGGTCCCCTGCCGCCGCGCGGCGGCTACGACCACCTGCCGCTCGACTGGACGCCGGATGGCAAGAAGATCCTGATCCGCGCCAACCGCACGCCGTACGGCGAGCGGATCGGCAAGTACTTCCTGGTCGACCCCTGGAACGGCGGGCTGGAGCAACCGCTGCAGATCCCGGAAGGCGGCTACGCGTCGCTGTCGCCCGACGGCCGCAAACTCGCGTACAACATCATCAGCCGCGAGTGGCGCACCTGGAAGCGCTACCGCGCCGGGCGAGCACAGGACGTGTTCGTCTACGACCTGCAGGCGAACGCGCTCGAGCGGCTGACCGACTTCCCGGGCACCGACAACTTCCCGATGTGGCTCGGCGATCGGATCTACTTCACCTCGGATCGGACCGGCACACTCGAGCTGTTTCGCTACCAACTGAGTGACAAGACCACCACCCAAGTCACCAGGTTCGGCGGGTTCGACGTGCTGTTCCCGAGCCGCGGCCGCGGCGGCGTGATCTTCGAGTGCGGCGGTGCACTACACGTGATGGACGAAGGCACCGAGCAGCTGCGGCAGCTCGACATCACCCTGGCGGACGACCGACCGTGGCTGCGACCGACCTGGCACGACGGAAGCAAGGCGTTCGGCAGCTTCGCGCCGTCGCCGTCCGGCAAGCGGGTGTTGGTCGAGTTCCGCGGCGACGTATTCTCGGTCCCCGAGCAGCACGGGCAAGCGCAGCACTTGACGCGCACGCCCAAGCGCCGCGAGCGGCAGCCGGAGTGGTCGCCCGACGGCACACACCAGAGCTACCTCGCCGAAGTCGGCGACGACTACGAGCTGATCCTGCGCGACCCCGCGAGCGGCGCGGAGCGACAGCTGACCCGCGGCACCGGCGCCTGGATCCTCGGCTACGCCTGGTCACCGGACAGCCGCCGGATCGTCTTCACCGACAAGGGCAACCGACTGCAGGTGGTCGACGTGGCCAGCGGCACCACGACTCACCTCGACTCCGGCAGCGAGGCGGTGCCGACCAGCGTCGAGTGGAGTGCCGACAGCCAGTGGCTGAGCTACGTCAAGCTCGGCCGCAACGGGTTCCACTCGGTGTGGCTGTGCGAAGCCACCGAGCGTCCGGCTCCACTACAGGTCACCAGCGACGAGTTCGACGACGCCAGCCCGACCTTCGACCCCGACGGCCGCTACCTGTACTTCACCTCGGCTCGTAGCTACCGCCATGACGGGTTCCGCTTCGAACGACAGTTGTTTGCGCTCCTGATGCGGCGCGACGTCGCCAACCCGCTGGCGCCGCGCGACGACACCGAGCCCGGGCCGGGTGCCAGCAAGCCCGAGAAGCCCAGCAAGAAGGAGAAGGAGCCGAGCAAGGACGCGAAACCAGCGCGGTGGCGGATCGACCGCGAGGGCCTCGCCGAGCGCCTGGTGCGGCTGCCGGGCGCAGCGGGCGACTACGGGGCACTGTCCGGCGTAGCCGACGGACTGCTGTTCGCCAAGGGCGGTGGGCTGCACCGCTACGACGTGAAGAAGCGCAAGACCGAGTCCGTGCTCCCAGGCGTGACGCGCTACCGGCTCGCCCACGACCGCAAGCAACTCCTCTACCGCCATGGCGGTGCGCTGTGCCGCGCGAAGGTCGCCCCGGGCCAGAAGGCCGGGGCCGAGAAGATCCCGACCGACGGCGTGCGGGTGCGCGTGGTGCCGCAGGAGGAGTGGGCGCAGATGTATGCCGACGCGTGGCGAATCATGCGCGACTGGTTCTACGACCCCCGGATGCACGCCGTCGATTGGCCGGCGATGCGCGCCAAGTACGCCCCGCTGCTGCAGCATGCCTCGCACCGCAGCGATCTCGACTTCCTGCTCGGCGAGCTGATCGGCGAACTCAATTGTGGTCACACCTACGTCAGCCCGGGCGAGTCGCCGCGGGTGCCTAGGGTGCCGGTCGGCCTGCTGGGCTGCGAGTTCGCGCAAGCCGGCAAGCACTACCGTATCGCCTCGATCTTCGCCGGCGAGAACTGGGACGAGCGCACCCGCAGCCCGCTGACCGAGCCGGGGGTCGACGTGCGGGAGGGCGATTTCGTGCTGGCGATCGACGGCCGCGACCTCAGCGCCCCGCAGTCGCCGTACGCACTGCTGGAGAACACCGTCGGGCGCCAGGTCGAGCTGTTGGTGAACGCGCGGCCCGAGCGCACCGGCGCGCGGCGCGTGGTGGTGCGCCCGATCGCGTCCGAGAGCGGACTGCGCTATCTCGCTTGGGTGGCGCGCAACCGGGCGCTGGTCGACAAGCTGTCGGGTGGCCGGATCGGCTACGTGCACGTGCCCAACACCGCGATCGACGGCCACCGCGAGCTGTTCCGCGGCTTCCGCCCGCTGGCGCGCGTCAAGCAGGCGCTGATCATCGACGACCGCTACAACGGCGGCGGCTGGATCCCCGACCGCATGGCGATGGCGCTCGGCCAGCCGGTGCTCAACTACTGGGCGCGGCGCGGCAGCGAACTCGGCACCACCCCGGGGTTCGCGTTCGAGGGTCCGCGGGCGATGCTGATCAACGGCTACTCGTCCTCTGGCGGCGACGCGTTCCCGTTCTACTTCCGCAAGCTCGGGCTCGGCAAACTGATCGGCAAGCGCACCTGGGGTGGACTGGTGGGCTACTCGGGCACCCCGCGGCTAGTCGACGGCGGCGGGCTGGCGGTGCCCGGGTTTGCGTTCGTCAACACGGAGGGTGCGTGGGACGTCGAGGCCGTCGGGGTGGCGCCGGATCTGGAGGTGTTCGACGATCCGACGCTGATCCAGGCGGGCCGCGAGCCGATCCTCGAGGCCGCCGTGCAGCACCTGTTGGACGAGTTGAAGAAGCGTGCGCCGCAGGCGCGACCGGCGGTTCCGCAGGGTCCGGAGCGCAACAAGTGAGCGAACGGGTGTTCGACGTGCTGGTGCTCGGCGGTGGCTCCGCCGGGACAGCCGCGGCCTCCGCGGCGCACGCGGCAGGCGCGCGCACGGCGATGTTCAACGACGGGGAACTCGGCGGGCTGTGCATCCTGATGGGTTGCATGCCCACCAAGACCATCCTGCACGCCGCGCATCTGGTGCACGAAGCGGCGCATCACCACACGCCAGGGGTCGGTCACGCCGCGCTGGACGTCGACTTCCCTGCGGTGATGGAGAACAAGCGCGCCAAGGTGGAGCGCTTCAAGCGGGCCAAGGTGGGCCGGATCGAGCGCGACGGCTACACCGTGGTCGACGCGCGAGCGTGGTTCACAGGTCCGGATACGGTCGCCGCCAGCGACGGCACGACCTACCGCTTCACCCGCGGCGCGGTGATCGCCACCGGCTCACAGCCCAACATCCCGCCACTACCCGGGCTGCGCGAAGTCGAGCCGTGGACCAGCGACGACGTGCTGCGGCTCGAACGCGTGCCCCGCTCCGCGCTGGTGCTGGGCAGCGGCGCGATCGGCCTGGAGCTCGCGCAGTTCCTCGCTCGCATGGGCTGCGCGGTCACCCTCGTCAGCCGCCGCAGACTGCTGGCCGACAGCGACCCGCTGCTCGGGGAAGAGCTGACCAAGGCGCTCGCCGCCGAGCCCGGTCTCGAAGTCGTCGCTCCCTGCCGGCCGCAGCGCATCGAGCGGGTGGACGGCGGCGTGCGGCTGCACGGCGAGAGCGACGCCGGCGCCCAGGTGCTCACCGCCGAACAGGTGGTCGCCGCGACCGGCCGGCGGCCGTGGCTGCACGGCCTCGGCCTCGACGCCGCCGGTGTGGCCCACGGCCCCGACGGTGTGGTGCACGACCACGCGATGCAGACCTCGAACCCGCGGGTGTTCGTCGCCGGCGACGCCACCGGCACCGCCCAGCTGCTGCACGTCGCCAACCAGGAGGGTCGCGCCGCGGGTCTGGGCGCCGCCGGGGTCCCCGGCGACCATCGCATCGACCGTCGTTTGCACATGGAAGTGGTGTTCACCGATCCGCCGCTGGCGCTGCTCGGCCGCACCGAGCTGCAGGCGCGCGGTGCCGGCCTGCCGGTGGTCAGCGCCGTCGAGCGCTTCGCCGAGACCGGCCGGGCGATCACGATGGACGTGCAGCACGGCGTGTGGAAGCTGGTGGCGCACGCCGAGACCGGCGAGATCCTCGGGACTCAGATCCTCGGGCCGCGCGCGGACGACTTGGTGCACGTGGTGTCCGCGGTGATGCACTTCCGCGGCACGGGGCGCGACCTGCTGGCGATGCCGTGGTACCACCCGACGCTGAGCGAGGTGCTGTTGTCGCTGGCGCGGGGGGTGGTGCGGTAGGTCCGCCTACCCAGCACACAGCGGGTCCGTCGTCTCCCCGCGAACCGGTTGGTTCCCCGCAGGACTCTGGCCGAACCTGGACGAAATTGATCGCTGGAGCCCGTGTTCATCCCGCCACCGCCGTCGCAGACAGGGCCGCGCGGGGAGGCACCGTCCTCACGTCCAGCTCCTGGGATCCTGCCGGTAGCTGACCCGCGCCGGGCACCTCAGGCGCGCGGACCGCATACGGGCGGACCGAGGACCACCACCAGAACGCTGTGACCACGAGGATCGCGCCCGCAGCCCACACGGTAGGTCCTCGCCTTCGCGCGTTGCTCGGTAGCCCCACGCCCCCGAGGCTACCCGAATCCGCCCCTACCGCTCCCGCGGCAGGTCGGCCCAACCGAACTTCCTGCGGAACAGCCGGAAGAAGCTGTCGGAGCCGAGCGTGAGGTGGCGGAACTTCACCGGGGTCGGCCGCACGCACACCCGATCGCCGACCGAGACCTGCATCGACACCTGCCCATCGATGACGAACGGGCACACGCCCTCGCGCCCGGCCTCCTGCACCAGCAGCTCGAGCCCTTCGCCGACCCGGTCGCTGAACGGCACCACCAAGGGCCGCAAGGCGAGGCTGTGGCTGGCGAGCGGCGTCAACACCACGGCGTCGAGGTCCGGCGCGAGCACCGGGCCGCCCGCGGCCAGCGAGTACGCCGTCGATCCGGTCGGCGTCGCGACGATCAGGCCGTCGCCCGCGTAGGTAGCGAGTTCCTGGTCGCCGCGGCGGGCCACCAGGCTGACGATGCCGGCCGAGGACGTGCGGTTGAGCACGCCGTCGTTGAGCGCCAGCACCGCGTCCGAGACCTCGCCGCCGGCGCGCTCGACCGAGCACTCCAGCATGGCGCGCTGCTCCTCGTGCAGCGCCCCGTCGAGCGCGGCGCGGGTGACCTGTTCGGCCTGCTCCGGGCCGCACGCGGTGAGGAAGCCGAGCCGTCCGAGGTTGATGCCGACGGTCGGGACCTGGTGGGCGCCCATCCGGCGCGCGGCAGCGAGGATCGAGCCGTCGCCGCCGAACACGCACAGCAAGTCGGCACGCGAATTCGCGAGCGAAGCAGCGCGATCAAGCACCACCTCGACCTCGTCGACCTGGCCGCGCAACCAACGCTCGAACGCGCCGATCACCTGCGCGGTGCCGCCCTTGCGCTCGTCACCGACGATCAGGACGCGCGTCACGGCGGGCGATTCAGACCTTGGAACGGGTGTCCGCGGTCATCCGCGCCGCGACCGCGCGGGCATCCAGACCGCATTCCTCGAACATCTCGTTGCGGCTGGCGTGGGCGATGAAGCGGTCCGGCACGCCGACGCACTGGACGTGGGCCCGCACCGGGCCTTCGGCCGCGCTCAGCTCGAGCACCGCGGAGCCGAAGCCCCCCATCACCGCGTGGTCCTCGAGCGTCAGCACGCGGTCGTGCCGATCGAGCAGCGCGAGGATGCCAGCGCGATCCAGCGGCTTGCAGAAGCGCGCGTTCACCACCTCGATCTGGACACCCTGGCGGCGCAGCAGGTCGCTTGCGGCGATCGCGATCTCGACCATGTTGCCGTAGGCGAGGATCGCCCCGTCACCACCTTCGCGCAGCACCTCCATGCGACCCAGCGCGATCGGCTCGCTCTGCACCCCGTCGACCAGCAAGTCGCCCAGCCCGGGTGCGGCGCCACGCGCGTAGCGGATCGCGCACGGGCCGTCGAGAGTGAGTCCGAACGCCAACATCGCCTTCAGCTCCGGCCCGTCCTTCGGGGCCATCAGCGTCATGTTCGGGAAGGTGCGCAGGTACGCGAGGTCGAACACGCCGTTGTGCGAGTAGCCGTCCTCGCCCACCAGACCGGCGCGGTCGAGGGCGAACAGCACCGGCAGGTTCTGCAGCGCGACCTCCTGGAACACTTGGTCGTAGCCGCGCTGCAGGAAGGTCGAGTAGATGGCCGCGACCGGCCGCAACCCGGCGACCGCCAGGCCCGAGGCGAACGCCACCGCGTGTTGCTCGGCGATGCCGGCGTCGACGAAGCGGTCGGGGAACACCTCGCGGAACTTCATCAGTCCGGTGCCGTCCGGCATCGCCGCGGTGATCGCCACCACCCGCTTGTCGCGCGCCGCCAGCTCCTCGATGCCCTCGCCGAACCAGTCGGTCCAGGCGCGACCCGGCTTGCGCGGCCGCGCCGGCTGCACCACGTCGGGCTCGACCGGCAGCATCTGCGGCTTCGACTTGAGGTTCGGCTTCTGCGCGTGGGCGCGGTCGTAGCGCTCGGCGGAGCCGGGCACCCCACGCCCCTTCTCGGTGCGGACGTGCAGCAGCTTGACCCCGTCGAGGTCCTTCACCCGACCGAGCATGTCGAGCAGCTCGGGCATGTCGTGCCCGTCGACCGGGCCGTGGTAGGTGATGCCGAGGGCCTCGAACATGTGGCCGGGCTGGATCAGGTGGCGCACCGCGTCGAGGCCGTGGTCCAGGTTCTCGTCGAGGTTCTTCCCGACGATCGGGATCGACTGGAGGATCTGGTGCAGGCGGGCGCGCGCCTGGGTGTAGCGCGGGCCGGTGCGGATCTTGCCGAGGTAGCGGGTCAGTGCGCCCACGGTTTGGGCGATCGACCAACGGTTGTCGTTGAGGATCACCAGAACCCGGCCGTCGTCCTGCTCGCCTCCGGCGTGGTTGATCGCCTCGAACGCCACCCCGCAGCCCATCGCCGCGTCACCCACCAGCGCGACCACGTGCCGGTCCGCGCCGACGATTCGATCGCCGTGGCTGATCCCCAGCGCCGCCGAGGTGGCGGTTCCGGCGTGGCCGCAGTTGTAGACGTCGTACGGCGACTCGAATCGGTTGGTGAAGCCCGACAGGCCACCCTTCTGCCGCAGCGTGTGGAAGCGGTCCTTTCGCCCGGTCAACAACTTGTGTGGGTACGACTGATGCCCGACGTCCATCAGCAGCCGGTCGAGCGCGAAGTCGAACACGTAGTGCAGCGCGACGGTCAGCTCCACCACCCCCATGCCGGAGCCGAGGTGGCCCCCGGTGACACTCACGGTGTCGAGGATCACCTTGCGCAGCTCGGCGCACAGCTCGGGAAGCTGCTCGGGTGCGAGCTGCTTGAGATCGGACGGCAGATTGATCCGGTCGAACAGCGGGGTCGACTCGGGCAGCGGGTTGGGTTCCAACGCTCAGGAGAACCGGGACACGGTGAACCGCGCAGCGTCGCGCAGCAAGGGAGAGAGGGATTCTAGCCCACCCGCGGTCCAGGAACCTATCTCGGTCGCCAGTTCCTCGGCGCGCCCGACCAGCGCGTGTGCGGCCTGCAAGCTGGCGGAAAGGCCGATGGCAGCGGGGTAGGTCGACTTGCGCGCGGCCTCGTCCTGGCCGGGTCGTTTGCCGAGATCCTGTTGGTTTCCGGTGACGTCGAGGCAGTCGTCGGCGATCTGGAACGCGCGACCGATGCACTGACCGAACTCGGCGAGTGGCCCCAGATCGCGCGTCGCTCCGCCACCGGCGAGCGCACCGACCAACAGGCTGGCACGGATCAGCGCGCCGGTCTTGTGGTCGTGGATCCACTCGACGGCCGCGAGGTCGGGTTCTGCACCCTCGGCCGCGAGGTCGGCGACCTGGCCGCCCACCATCCCGCGGCTGCCCGCCGCCTCCGCCAGCACCCGCACCGCTTCGGCGCCGGCCGGGGCGACCGCCTCGAACGCCAACGTCAGCAGCGCGTCACCGCACAGGATCGCCAGCGCTTCTCCGTAGACCTTGTGGCAAGTGGGGCGGCCGCGGCGCAGTTCATCGTCGTCCATCGCCGGCAGGTCATCGTGCACCAGACTGTAGGTGTGCAGCAGCTCGAGACCGGCGGCAGGGCCGAGCGCCCGTTCCGGATCCCCACCCGTCGCAGCGCAGCCCAGCAGTGCCAGCAGCGGCCGCAACCGCTTGCCGCCGGGGAACATCACGTAGTGCATCGCTTCGTGCAGGCGCGCCGGTGGGGTGTCGGTCGGCGGGAGCAATCTGCGCAGCCGCGCCTCGACGGGCTCCTGCCAGCGGGCGGCGAACGCCGAGAAGGTGTCGGGCTGCGGCATTTGCCGCGATCATCGGCGGGCGCGGGGCCGCTGTCACCGGGTGACCCGGACCCGTGCGTGAAAGACCCGACTGGACTGCGGAGCAGTCTCGAGCATGCCGGCAAGAGCATGGAGTCCGGGCGCGGGTCCGCGACCGGGCAAGCTCGGTCACTCGACGGTCAGCGGCGCACCACCATGCCGAGCATCGCCTCCACCGCCTGCTCGGGCTTCACCCCCCCGAGCCGGATCCGATAGCCTGACTCGGGCAGCTTGGCGTCGCCGCCCGTCTGCCGCAGCAGCCCGCCGGCCATCACCAAACTGACCGACGCCGCGGCAGCATCGACCTCGACCCACAGCCGCTCCGCCTCGACACTCATCGACAGGATCTTGCCGGCGTCGTAACCGAGCAGCAGTGCTTCCCGGAAGCGCGTGTCCTGCAGGGTGCGGAACGCGGAGATCCGGTAGCGAGTCTTGGTGCCGGCCGCCGCCAGCAGGGCATTCAGCCGATCCCGCCACGCCGCGCGCAGCGTCGGGGCCATCGGTGCCGCCCGCGGAGCGCTAGCGAGCACCGCGGGATACTCGCCGCGCGCGCGAATCAATGCCGGTAGGCGGCGCTCCCACAGCCGCCCGTCGATCTCGCGCAACACCAGGCATTCGCCCTCGGCGGGGAACTTCGCGCGACCTTCGCGGCTGCGGCGGAAGCCCTCCTTGCAGCGCAGCGTGAGGGTGCCCTTCTCTCGGTCGAGCTCGAACGTCATCTTGCCCGCCAAGTACAGCTCGCTCGACAGCGCACCCGGGTCGTGGTCGAGCAGCTCGACGTCGCACAGCGTCAGGTCGTCGATCGACCGCGCGTGCAGAAACCGCAGGTCGTAGTGGCCCTCGGCGCGCAGACACTCGTTGGCCGCCAGGAGTGCCTGGCGCACCCCCTCGGGCATGAACTTCTTGGCTTGCCACACTTCCTTGTTGTGGCGCTCGCGCTCGGCGCGCAGGTCGGCGGCGATCTGGTCGATGTGGGCGTTCACCGCCTTGCGGCGCGCGATCTCGGCGGCGAGTTCGCCCTCCAGGCGACGCACCTGCTCGCGCGCCGCGCGCAACTCGGGCGACGGCTCGGACACGGCCGGGGCGGGCACGCCGGAACGCGGGGTCGGCGGCGGCGCGGCCCGCAGTCGCTCGAGCGCCGCTGCTCGCCCCTGCACTCGGCGCATCTCACTGTGGCACCACAGCGCGGCGGCAGCACTGGCCACGGTCACGAGGAGCAGCAGAAGGCGCATTCGGGCACTGTAGACGTGCCCCGGGGCGGGTTCTTGCAATTCCCCCACCGCGGTCCTGCAATCGCCGGTCGATGCGCAAGTTGCTGGTCCGCGGGCTGCTGGTCCTGCTCGGTGCCGCGGTGGCCGCGGGCCTGGCCGAGCTGCTGCTGCGCGCCCTGGAGGGCTCGCGAGGCGGCATCCGAACCCACGTCTGGCCACCGGGACTGCACCAGACATTCACCGTGCCGGCGGGCGTGATGCCCGGGGTCTCGGCGCCGACCCGCTTCTCGATCAACCGCGACGGGATCCGCGGCGACCCGCTGGGCAACCACGCGCTGCGCATACTCGCGGTCGGCGGCAGCACCACCGAGTGCCTGTACCTCGACGACCAGAAGGCCTGGCCAGCGCTGCTGCAGCGCCGCCTCGCCGCAACGGGACTCGACTGCTGGGTGGGCAACGTCGGCAAGAGCGGGCGCACGGCAGACCAACACGTGCTCGACGTGGATCTGCTGCTCGCCGAGCTACCGCGGATCGACGTGGTGTTGGTGTTGGTCGGCGTGAACGACCTGCACAAGCGACTGATGTACGGCACGACCGAGTACGTGCCCGACGACCTGCGCGTTCCGGCGGCGCGTGCCGCGCTGGCCGCGCGCTCGTTCGTGCACGGCACGCGCCCCGAAGGCCTCGCGCTGACGCGCTTCCTCGGTCGACTGTGGCACGACCACGAAGTCGCCGCGGCATCCGGCGCGGTGCTGCAGGACTCGACCGGTGCGGTGTTCCCCCGGCTGCGCGCCAAACGCGCGGCACAGCCCGCGCGCCTGCAGTTGCCAGACCTCACCGCATCCTTACGCGCCTACCAGAACAACCTGCACGCCCTGTGCGACGCGGCGGCGCAGCGGCGCGCGCGACTCGTGTTGCTCACCCAGCCGACCATGTGGCGCAGCGACTTGACCGCGGCGGAACGCGCGTTGTTGTGGATGGGCGGCATCGGCGACTTCTTCTCGACCACGAGTGGCGAGTACTACTCGGTCGACGCACTGGCCGCTGGAATGCAGCGCTTCAACGCGGTGCTGCAAGAGGTCGCGGGCGAACGCGGGGTCGAGTGCGTCGACCTCGCCGCCGCGCTGCCGAAGGACACGCACACGTTCTACGACGACGTCCACTTCAACGAGGAGGGCGCGCGCGCCGTCGCTGCAGCGGTGGGCTTCTACTTGGTTCGCAACCCGCAAGCCCCGGCGGGAGTCCGCCCGCGGCCGCGCCGCGCCGCAGCGCTGAAGCCCGACACCAACCTGGCTCAGGTCAAGGGCTGGGGGCCACGGGAAACCTCGACGGGCAAACCGTTCAACCCGCAACCCTCGGGGGACAGTTGTCTGTGGCTGCAGGTCGAGGGCAAGCTCGCCGACTCGTGCCACGTGCGGCTCGGCGATCGGCTGCTGACCACGCTCCGCACCAAGGGTCTGGTCACCGCGTCGCTCCCCGCCGCAGACGCCAAGCGTTTGCTGGGTAGGCCGGGGTCGCTGGACGTCGCACTGGTCGATCTCGATCGCGGACTCGTACAGCCGATCGGGAAGTTCCTCGTGCGCTGAGCGGCACGACCGCCTTCGCGGTCAACGCCGCACCCAGTGCTTTCGGTGAGCGCGGCGCTACACGCCGCCAGCCGCCCAGGTGTCATGGAAGGTACAGGAGATTCGTCGCGTGCCGGCACGATCCGCGGGCCCTGCAGCTCGGGCGAAGCTCGAGGCCGATCCGAATTCCGCGGGGCAGCGGTGCGCCGACGGTGGCGGTGCGACTCGGGTCAGCGCTTCTTCTTGGACTCCGCCTTGTCCCAGTTGTCGCCCTTGTGCTTGTTCCAGAACGTGTTCCACTCGCTCGGCTTGCGGATGTTCTGCTTGGTGAGCTTCTGCAGCGCGGTGTTCCACGGGTCCGCGACCATCGCCAGACGATCGCGCCACGCCTTGGTCACCGCGTCGCCCGGGTCGATGTTCTTGTTCGCGTTGGTCTCGATGTTGGCGAACTTCTTGATGAGGTCCTTGGCGATCTCCTTGCGCACGGCGAGCTTCTCGCCGTGGAAGTGCTGCAGCGCCTCCCCCGCCTTGGCCATCAGCGTGTCCTCTGGCGAGCGGATCGCGGTGTCGAGCAGGAACTTGATCTGCTTGGGATCCTTGGTGCGGCCCAGGTGGTCGAGCATGTAGCCGCGCAGCGTCAGCCACTCCTTGCCCTTGAACTTCGCCTTGTTCTCGACCGCAGACGCGAGGTACTTGCTGCCGGAGTCGCCAGTCTTGCCGAGCGCGAAGATCACCGTCCGGTAGATGCCGTCCTTGGTCGGTTCGCGCTTCACCCGCGTGCTCGACAGGGCGAACGCGATGCCCTTGGCGTACTCCACCTTGTCCTTCGCCACCATGCTGGCAAAGTCCTTGTCGAGTCCGTTGACCAGTTCGACCGCTTCGGCGTCCTTGTCGCCCTTGCGATCGGTCACCAGCTTCTGGAACTGGCCGATCCGGTCCTTGACCTTGAGATCGGATTTCGCCGCGGCGGGCACCGGCTTCTGCGCCGGGCACGAAGCGCACAGGGTCGCGAACGCGAGCAATGCGAGGGTAGAGGGGATCAGTCGGAATTCGGTCATGATGGTCTCCTGATCGGCGGTTCGGCCGTTTCCACGGCGTGCCGACGGTGGGTCCTGCCCGGGATCATATCGGCACCGGCGCCGGACCCAACGCAGCGGGGGTCGGGTACGCCACCAGCCGCCGCCGGATCCCGTGCAATTCTCGTTCCCTTGCCGGTGCCCGCCTCGGCCGCGCGCCGCGGCCCGCTACCACATCCTGCCCAGTAGCTCGCGGGCCGCGGCCCGCACCACCTCGGGGTCGGCGCGGTGCCACTGGCGCACCGCGGCATGCTCGCACCCGCGCTTGCCCAGCTCCGCCTGCAGAGCTTCCACCATGCTGCGGAATCCGATCGCGTGGGGCGAGCCGCGGGGATCGCCGTCGACGAACCCGGCGAGGTGCGCCAGCACCAGCCTGGTGTGCGGACTCAGCGCCAAGGCTACCAGCTCGGCCCGGCCTTCCATCTCCGCCCCGACGTGCAGCGCGTCCAGTCCGTTCCGCAGCACCAGCGCCAGCGAACGCCATGGCCGCCGCAGCACCGGCAGGAAGTAGAGGAAGTCGGCCATGTGGCCGCGTTCGTGCCAGCGAATGATGTCGAGGACGACCGATTCCAGCTCGCTGTCCTCGCGCGGGGACAGCGCCGCGAGACGCCACTCCACTCCGGCCGCCAGCAACGGACCACCGCCGGTCGGCAGCGGATCGTCGAGCAGCACCCCGCGGTCGGCGCGGATGATCGCGCGGCGGCGAGCCAGCGTCCCGGCCCACGCACGCACTTCGTCCATGTCGACCACGTAGTGGTTCAGCAGCGCGATCCCGGCGAGGTCCGCCTGCACCAGCGGCTGCAGCTCCCGGTGCTCGCCCACCACCTCGACGCAGCGCGGCGGCAGGGGCAGGCCAGGGGTCGGCTGGATCAGGCGCACCGCCAGCCGCGTCAGGATCATCCCCTCCACCGGCCGGCCGTTGCGCTGGCCGAGCACCAGGTGCTTGTTGTACTTCGCCAGGTGATGCGGCAGGCCAGGACCGAACGAGTCCATCAAGGTCCCGACGAACGGCAGCGAGAAGACCTTGGGCTCACCGATGACGTCGACACCGAACACATCGCGCGAGAGTTGCCGCAGCTGCCGCAGTGTCGCCGCGACCGAGCCGCGCACCTCGCTCTGCTGGAAGTTGGCGTAGCCGCGCATCACCACGCGCCGCAGCCCCGACTCGAACGCGATCTCCCGCCGCACCTCGGCGCGCAACTCGAGCAACTCGGCGTCCTGCAGGTGACGCGCGGCCAGCGTGGCGATCCGATCGGCGTAGTCGAGGTGGCCCACGTCGCGCAATGCCCGCACCAGACCGACCGCGAGCGCTCGCTGGCGCAGCGGATCCGACTGCCCCATCCAAGGGCCCTCGAGCAGCGCGCGCCAGCGACCGCGGGCCTGGTTCGCTTCGTCCGCCAACAGCTCGGGCACCGCCGCGGCACGTATCCCGGCCAGGAACCCCGCGACATCGCCGATCTCGATGCGCATCGCTTGACGAAGGACGCGTTCGGAAGCGGTCGGGTGCAGCTGGGTCTTCAAGATCTCGAGCGCGGCACCGACCTGACCGGCGCGCGCAGCCAGCCGCGCCAGCAGTCCGGGATGGGCTTTGCCGAAATCGGCCCACCGGGCGGGGTTTCGGCGCAGCACGTCGAGCAGCTCCGCGACGCGATCTTCGGCCAAGCCGTCCTCGAGCAAGCCGTCGATCAGCACCGCGACGCCGGGCTCGAACGGGCGATGCCGCACGGCGGTGAGCAGCAGTGGCCATGCGGCGTCCGGCTTGCCGGAGCGCACCCGCACCTCGGCCATCCCGAGTGCCCCCAGCCCGCGGTCGTGCTTGGCGAGCTCCGCGTAGACTCCGAACGCGTCCGACCAGCGGCCGGTCGCTTCGAGACTGGCGGCGAACGCCACGCCGGTGCGCACTTCACCCTTGGTGTGCTCGAACAGGTAGCGGTAGACCCGCTGCGCGGCCTTCGGATCGCTGCCGCGCAACGAGAATGCCAGCCCGAACCAACCCCAGAACAGCTCGGGATCGACCTCGACCGCGCGCGTGAAGGCAGCCCGCCGCGACTCGGCGGTGCGCTGCACCCGTCCGGCTAGATAGTGGCCCACTCCGCTCTGCGGGGCGCGCTGCAGCCGGGCTTCGGCTTCGTGCAGGATCAGCGCGAGTCGCCCGCGGTCACGCAGCAGATCCTGGCGCAAGCGCTGCACCCCGACGTGCTCGGGATGCGCCGCGCGCAGCCCCTCGACGGCTTGCAAGGCCGCGACGGTCTCGCCGCGCTGCGACAGGTCGTGCGCCGCCTGCAGGGCTCCCTCGAGTTCGCCGTGCTGCGGCATGTCGTGGAACCGCCGCGGCAGATGAAACGTGGTCGGCAGCGCACAACCCGCGAGCAGCGCACCGAGCACCAGCCGCGCGAGGCTCCTTGGGACGACGGCAGCGGGAAGGGATGACATTCTGGAGGATGCTGGCGCCGCGCCGGTCGGCAGAACACGCCGCTGCGATCATGCCGAAGCGACCCGCACGACGCCACGGCCGGAGAGAGCACCTGGGTCGAGTTCTGTGGGCGCACGCCGCGAGTCGCCGCGGCCGCTTGCCTCGACGGATACACTGTGACCGTGCACGCACCACGATCCACCGCGGCAGCCCTCGTGCTGCTCGCCACCTTGTTCGCCAGTCGAATCGTCTCCCAGGCCCCGGCCGCAGCTCCGGCGGCGTCGTCGGCCCCACTCGGCAAGGCCGCGACCGAGGCGCTGTGCGCACGCTTCCAGGCCGCGGAACACTGGGTGCAGAAGGCGGTCATCTTGCTGTCGTTCGGGACCTACTGGCACCCGAGTGGCAGCACTGCGGTGCTCGCCGCGCTCCGCGACAGCGACAAGCGGCTGCGCGCGTTCGGTGTCGAAACCCTGCTGCGCGCCGACTCCGAGCTGCTGCCGAGCGTCGCCTCGGGCAGCCTGGTCGACGAGCTGGTCAAGCAGTCCGGCGATCGCAATGCCCACTACCGCGAACGAGTTCTCGAAGCACTGAAGCGTATCGCCCCGGACGCCAAGGCGACCGACTCCGGCGGCTGGACCCGCTGGTGGCGCGCCAGCCAAGCCACCTACAACGCCAAGCCCTGGCAGCCCAGGACCGGCGGCGACAAGCAGGCAGGTGGCACGGTCGCCGGCGTGGCCGATCGTGCCTTCGACCTGTACAGCGCCGGCCTCGACCTGGTGCTCTGCATCGATTCGACCGGCAGCATGCAGCCGACCATCGATGCGCTCGCCGCCGCACTCGACCAGCTGGTCGACATCCTCGGCGGGATCTCACCCAAGCTGCGGCTCGGCATCGTCCACTACAAGGACTCGGGCGAACTCGGCAAGACCGGCGCGAAGCTGATCCAGGCGCTCGCCCGCAACGTCAAGGTCGCTCGCGACAAGCTGCTCAAGCTGCGCGCGTTCGGCGGAGGAGACCTGCCCGAGGCCGTCGCCGGCGGACTCGAGCTGGCGCTCAGCCGGCGCCTCGGTTGGAACCCCGACGCCAACAAGCTGGTGGTGGTCATCGGCGATGCGCCACCGCACGAGCCCGACGTAGCGAAGGCGATCGACCTGGCGAAGCGTGGCTTCACGAACCCCGACAGTGTCTCCGGGTCCAACCAACCGGTCACCGGTCCGCGCCGCAAGCAGCGGCCGTTCCTGACTTCGGCGATCGGGGTCGTGCTCGATCTTCCCCCCGCGTTCCGCAGCCGCCCGGGCTACGGCGAGTTCACCGCCTCGCAGAAGCGCATGCAGGAGACCTTCGCCGAGCTCGCCAAGGCGGGTGGTGGCGTCTACGAGACCGTCCGATTCAAGGTGCGAGCGGGGCCGCCGAGCGCGAAGGAGCGCAAGGAACGAAAGAAGAACAAGGGTGCGGTCGACCCCGCCGCGGCGCGCGCGACCCACAGCATCGCCGAGCACGTGTTGGTGTTGACGTTCGGGGCGCGCTTTGCTGCCGAGATGAAGGCGCTGGTCAAGATCTACTTCGACTACAAGAACGCGGGGTTGTTCTCGTAGCTCGAACGGTCGATTGCGTGCTCGACGCGGGATCCAAACCCGCGCAGTGGCCGAGTGGATGCAGCGAGCCTGGGCCATACCGCGACTCGGTACGACAGCAGCTCGGTTACGGATGCTGCGCGCCCGGCGTTGCTTCCGCTGCTACTTGGCCGCGAACTCCTGTCTCGCGTACTGCTCGAGGTAGCCGCAAGACCCGCATCGGAAGGTCCCGATCGGGATGAGCAGCCCAGGGGGCAACTTGACACCGGTCCAGAACGATTTCTGCGGCGCATCCTCGGCCCAGTGGCTGACGCTCCTACCTCCGTAGGTGTTGTCGACCACGAAACCCTGGACCATCGCGCTGTTGCACTTTGGACACTTCTGAGAGTGAGTCATGATGCTGCTCGCGGTAGCTGCCGCGGCGGGGTCGAGGATTCGTCGGCCATTGCGTCTCCGCACGAGACTCGGCGGCACCCCCGCGGTGAAGACCCATCCTCACGAGAAGCGGCGCCGTCAACAAGTCAGGGCGCGATCGAAAAAAAAACGCCCGCGGTGGCGCGAGACACCGCGGGCGCCTGCCGCGGGCGACCCCCCCAGGTCACCGCACGCGACACGAACCCCCACCGCCCGAGTCCCCATCATCGGACGGCGAGTCGCGAGAGCATCCTTCTCCCCGCACTGCCCTCGCAACGCCGACCGGTCCTTCCCCAAGGAACCGGCGTGGCGCGTAGAGCTTCATGCAGATGAAGCTGGGTCTGTATCGGCTGCGCCTGGACCACCCACTTGAAGCGCGGTTCGAACGGCTCCTGGCAAGGGCCGGTTGCGCTGCGCGATCCGCCGGATCAGCGGCGCGGTCGAAACAAGTCGTCGCCGAGCTGTTGCCCGTGGTCGACCGCGACGATCCGTAGCTCCATGACCTTCTCGCCGGCAGAGCCGAGGAAGGTGCGTCGCATCGGCAGGCGGATGCGGCCAAGCGTCGCGTAGTCCGACAGCACGACGCGCACCGTCTTGCCGCGGCGCCCGAGCGTCATGTGCAGCTCTTCGGGGACCCTGCTGGTGGCATTGCAGATCAGGTCGAACCGATCCGCCGGCACGCTCTTGCCGGTCCCCCCGGGAGCTGCCGGCGGTTGGCGTCGAGTCACGCGCACGCGGATGCGCCGCACCCCCGCGACGGTGATGGGCTGTGGATCCTCGACGACGAACCCGGGACCGTCGAACGCCCAGGGCATGCGCAGCAGCAGCCCGAACACTTCGAGCTCCTCCGCAGCCTGCTCGGTGAGCTCGGCGAACGCGAGCCCGAACATCTGCGCGAACACCGTCCCGTCCTGGCGCCCGTAGACCCGGCGCGCCGCACCGTCACCACTGAGCTCGAGCCGGTCCCGCAGACGCGGGGCACCGAGATCGACCCAGTGCAGCACCGGCAGATCGGCGAGCACCGCGCCCTCGGGGCCGAACAGCTGCATCTGCATGCGTACGATCGCGCCGCCCAGGGCACGCAGGTCGGCAGGACTGCCGACCCCGGCGAAGATCGGCTGCAGCGGCGTCGCGGCCGCACCGGCACGACCGGCTCGTGGCTCGGCTTTCGCCACAGGCAACGCGGGCGGCGGGACGGCTGGTTTGGCGGAAGCCGGCGGGAGCAACTGTGTGCTGGGTGTATTCGGTGTCGGGGACTTCGACGCGCCAGGATTCGGAGTCACGGCGGGGGCGCGGGCAGGCGAGGACCACCCCGCCGGCGGCGCGCGGTCCGCGAAGTCGGTCTGCGGCGCCGGGGCCTTCGGCCGCGGCTTGTCCTGCGAGGTCGCGATCGGGGCTGCAACGCAGGTGCACAACATCCAAGCCAGCACTCGGCGCTTCGACTTGGACGTCGCAGTATCCGTCCCGGCTGATCGGTGGACGAGCGGAGGCGCAGCAACGCAGCGAGCGGATCGAATGGCCGGGCACACGTGCTGCGAACTCCGGACGCGGGGCACTAGTGCCCCTCGTCTGAAGTTGGCAGCAAATGCGGCCGCGTCAGTCGATTCGCGCGCAAGGCGCTGCGACGACACGGCTTGTTGGTGGACAAGCTGAGGAGCAGCAACGCAGCGAGCGGATCGAATGGCCGGGCACACGTGCTGCGAACTCCGGACGCGGGGCACTAGTGCCCCTCGTCTGAAGTTGGCAGCAAATGCGGCCGCGTCAGTCGATTCGCGCGCAAGGCGCTGCGACGACACGGCTTGTTGGTGGACAAGCTGAGGAGCAGCAACGCAGCGAGCGGATCGAATGGCCGGGCACACGTGCTGCGAACTCCGGACGCGGGGCACTAGGTTCCACACGTCGGTGCCATCGGCACCGGGGGGCCTCGCCCCTGAGTTCCCTCGCGGCGAGCCACCGTGGACTGCCGCAAACTGCGACACGGCAGCGCAGGGTAGCAGAACGAGCTGTCCGGCTTTCGCGTCGGGCGGGCCATTCGGCATAGTGACGCACATGGCGAACAGGTGCCGGGGTGGCCGGTGGCGCGGTCGGGTGCAGCGAAGCCGATGCGGTCTCGACCTGGCGCAGTGGTTGCCGTGCGTGCTGCTCGTCAGCTGCGCGGCAACGCCGACCGACCCCGAAGTGCGCGCACCCTGGGGCTCGCCGCCCCCGGCGCTGCTTCGACTCCCCGCCGGAACCGTGCTGCGTTTGCTGCCGGCCTCGGGCAGCGGAACGACGCTACCCGAGGTTCAGGTCGGCGGACTGTGGCGGGTGGCGATGCAGCAGTCGGCGCACTTCGACGTCGCGTCGGGGGTCGAAGACGGGCCAGCGGCCCACGCGCTGCAACTGCACGCCGACCTGCCGGCACAGGGCCCCGCCACCTGGACCACGACGCTTATGCGCGAGGGCCAGGCGAACCTCCCGGTCGCCGCGGCGCGCGGACCCCGGAGCGCGGTCGGCGCACTGCTCGACGAGCTCGCCTGGCGCACCCGCGCGGCGCTGGGCGAAGATTCGGCGGGGCTTCTGGCGGCCCCCGTGTCGTGCACGCTGGCCTACAGCAACGATGCCGCGTGCGTCCGGCTGACCGAGCGAGGCCTCGGGCAGCTGATGGACGGCAAGGTCGCAGCGGCGCAGGGACTGCTGCGCCAAGCTCGCGAGCACGACGGAGCCTGTCCGGTGACCCTGCTGCACCTGGCCGCCACGCTGGCCAACCGACCGACTGCGGCCGACCGCACCGAAGCGGCGCGAATCGCCCGCGAGGCGATCGGCTACGCCGACCGACTCACCCCCGTGGTCGGTCACCAACTGGCCCGCACCTTCCGCCTGGCGATCGACGACGATGCGGGGCTGCTCGAACTGGGGCTCGCCTACCGGCGCGATCGCCCACACGACCCGCACGGACGCTACACCGAGGCGCTCGCCCAGGTGCGGCTGCTGCACTACGACCGCGCACTACCGCTGCTGGAGAACCTGCGCCGGCGCTGGCCGAGCAACCCGATGGTGTGCTACCAACTGGCGTTCGCCAGGCTGGCGCGGAACGACGGCGAAGGCGCGCTCGAGGCACTGCAGGCGGCCGGCGAGCGACTGCCACGCCGGGCCTTGGTTCGGCCCCGCGCGCTGGCGCTGTTCCACGCCGGCCGACACGCCGAGCTGCGCAAGTTCCTCAGCGGGCTTCGCGCCGAACCCGGAGTCGCCGGCACCGCGGCCGAGCACGAAGTGCTGCGCATGCAGGCGAGCCACGAGCTGCTGGCCGGGGATCGCGCCGCGGCCATCCGGCTGCTCACGGAGAGCCTCGACTGGGTGCGCCGGCGCGGCTCCCAGCTGACCGCCAAGACGCTGGCGGTAGCCGAAGACGGCGAAGTCCTGGCGCGGCTCGGGGCCACGACCGAGCTGCGTCACGCAGTGGACGGCTTCCTGGGGCTCGGGCAGCTGCCGCCGGCATTCGCCAACGCCGTCACGTTCCTCGGCGGCTTGCTCGACGTGCAACGGGGCAGCGACGTGCGCGCGGCCCTGGCCACGCTGGAGAAGTCGACCGACAGCGTTTGGCACAGCCAGCTGCTCGCCGCCAACCACCACCGGCGCGGCGAGCTGCGCGACGAAGCGGCGGCGCTGCAGCGGGCGGCACAGGCTTCGGGCACGGCCCTGGTGCACGCCAGCTACGCACGGGTGCTCGCGACCGCCGGGCAGCAGGACCTCGCGCAACAGTGGTCGACGCGAGTCCAGCAACTGCTGCTGTCGTTCGACCAGCGCGCACCGCGCGACCACCCGCTGATGACGCCCGGCAGGGCGCTGGCCTACTTGGCCACCAAGCGAGACTGAGCCACCGACGGGACCCGGTGACGAGGTCACGGTAGATCGCGTCGCTTCATTCAAGTCCCAGGAATCCGTCCGAACGGCCGCCGACGTGCCATCGGCGCCTCACCGGCTGCCCGAGCGGCCCCCTTCTCAGTCGCGCAGCAGCAGCCGACAACTCCCCGCCACCTGCATCCCCGCCTTCTCGTAGGTGCGACGCGCCGCAGCGTTGTCCGCAGCGACGTGCAGGCACACCACCGAGACGTCGCGCAACAGTTCCGCGGCGACCGCGGCGACCAACTGCGCGGCGAGACCCCGACCGCGATGCTGCGGCCAGGTGAATACCCCTTCGAGGATCGCACCCGACGGACCGACCGAACCGAGGTCGAGCTTGGTCCACGGGGACCCCGGTGGACCGATCACGAAGGTCGTTCCCTCACGGATCCGCTGCTTGGTGGCCCGACGGAGCCAGTCGCGGTCGACCCGCCACGGCGCGACCCGCAGATCGCTTTCGTTCAGCCGCAGCGACGCCTCCATCAGCGGCTTGAGGTCGGCGCGCTCGGCGCGGCGCAGCACCCCCGGATCCGGCGCGACGGCGTCACGGATCGAGTAGTAGATCTGCTCGCGGTCCACCAACGTGCGCAGTCCGCCGCACACCACCAGCTGCTCGGCCACCGCCGCGGGCCCCAGCGCGATGCGCCACGGCCAGTGGGTATCGAGCAGCGCGCCGGCGAGCTTCTGCGGCTCGACCGGTTCGCGCTCCACCACCAACAAGTTGCCGCGCGGTCCGAAGTACGCGAGCCCCAACAACCGTTCGGTACCGCGCACCACGACCACTTCTGCGGGCACGCGACCCGGCTTCTCGGCGTGCAGCGCATTCGCCAGGTAGATGCCGTGCACCCCCGCCCCGGTGGCGAGTTCGCGCGCCTCGGCAGCGTCGGACGTCTGCATCGGCAACGCGGCGAACGGCGGGAAGGTGCTCACCCCTCCATCACAGCGCCGCAGCTGCGGGCTGTCCAACGCCCGCCGCCGCGTTCAATCGAGGCGGACATCCTGCGGCCGGGTCACCGGCTCCAGACAGGTTCCGAAGCGGCACACGTAGGCGGTGCAGCGACCCTGCCGCATCTCCTTGCCGCGGTGTGCGGGCACCAGGGCGAGCAGGCGCTCGCGGTTGCCCGGGTGCACCACCGTGATCACGTGACCGACCGGGAAGCGCCGCCGCAACACCTCGAGGAACGCGCGGGTCTCCGCGGCCGCCAGGTCATTGGCGATCAGCACCACTTCCTTGGGGTCGTGGAGCAGCAAGTCGACCGGCTCCAGCATCGACATCACGTACGACGGGTAGCGCGACAGGTAGCCGTGGTTCGCCTCGAGCGCGGTGCGCGCCACATCCGTCAGCTTGGGGTCCGCGAGCAGCATGCCGCCGCGGGCGAACGCCTGGATCGCCACCGCCGCACCGGACGGGATCGAACCCTCCTGCACACTCTTGCTGCGCGCCAACAGCTGTTCATGGTCGTCCGCGGTGAACCAGAAGTCCCCGGCCTTCGGGTCGCGGAAGTGCGCGTGCATCGCGTCGAGCAAATCCTTGGCGGCGGCCAGCCAACGCGGGTCGAAGTCGCACTCGAACAGGTGCAACAGCCCGTCGGCGACGAACGCGTGATCTTCGAGGTAGGCCTGCAGCTTGGCAGTCCCGCGCCGCCAGGTGCGCAAGAGCCGACCCTTCGGATCACGCATCTGCTCGAGCACGAACCCCGCCGCGCGCCGCGCGCCGTCGAGGTAGCGGACCTCACCAGTGACTTGGTAGCCGCGCGCCAGCGCGGCGATCGCCATGCCGTTCCACGCCGCGAGCACCTTGTCGTCGGTGTGCGGTGCAACGCGCTTGGCGCGCACCGCGAGCAGTTTCTGCCGCGCCGCCGCCAAGCGACGACCCAGTGCCTCGGCGTCGACACCGGTCGCCACCGCTACTTCGGCCTCGGATTTCTGGATCGACAGCACGGTCTGCCCCGGCATCTCATGCCAGTTGCCCTGCTCGGTGATCCCGTAGACCGCGGCGAACGGCGCCGCGTCATCCCCCAGCAGCGCGTCGGTCTCGCGCTTGCTCCACACGAAGAACTTCCCCTCGACACCCTCGCTGTCGGCGTCGGTCGCCGAATAGAAGCCTCCCGCCGGATCCTGCATCTCCCGCAGCAGGTAGTCGAGGGTGGTCGCGGCCACCTGCCGGTAGACCGACTTGCCGGTCAGCAGGTGCGCCTCCAAGTAGATCTGCACCAGCAGCGCGTTGTCGTACAACATCTTCTCGAAGTGCGGGACCAGCCACTCCCGATCGACGCTGTAGCGATGGAAGCCGCCGCCGAGTTGGTCGTGGATCCCGCCGCGCCGCATGTGCTCCAAGGTGCGCTCGACGTGGGCCAACGAGTCCTTGTCGGAGTCTCGGTGCCGCGCGTGGTGCCGCAACAGCATCGACAGCTCGCTGGCGTGCGGGAACTTGGGACGGAAACCCGACGTCGCGCTGCCGAAGCCACCGAGCTGGGCGTCCCAACGTCCCTGACTCTCCGCCCGCGCAGCCTTCTGGAAGCTGGCGTCGAGCTTGCCCTTCTGCGCCGGCCGCCCGAGGCTCCGCACCAGAAAGGCCGCGAGCTTGTCGCCATGGCCCTGGAGCTCGGCACGCCGTTCCTGCCACGCCTTGCCGATCAGCTCGATGTAGCCCTTGAAGCCGCGCCGGCCGTGCGCGTCTTCGGGCGGGAAGTAGGTTCCGCCGGCGAACGGCTTGAGGTCGGGGGTCAACCAGACCGACATCGGCCACCCGCCATGTCCGTCGTTGAGCTGCAGCACCGCCGCCATGTAGATCTCGTCGAGGTCAGGACGCTCCTCGCGATCGACCTTGATGTTGACGAACAACTCGTTCATCCGCTTGGCGATCGCCGCGTTCTCGAAGCTCTCGCGCTCCATGACGTGGCACCAATGGCAAGCCGAGTAGCCGATCGACAGGAAGATCGGCTTGTTCTCCCGCTTGGCCTTGGCGAGCGCCTCGGCGCCCCACGGATACCAGTCGACCGGGTTGTGGCGGTGCGACAGGAGGTACGGCGAAGTCTCGCGGGCGAGGTGGTTCATCGGGCGCTTCGGCGTCGCGTGCGGCGGGCTCACCTGCGCGCAACCCGGGCCAGCGGCGACGAGCGCGGCGACGAACGCGAAGCGGCAGATCGGCATCGCGCCAAGGTAGCACGCGGCGAACAGCGCCGCGAGCGGGCCGGCGAGTGGGTCAGCGACGCGACCAGCACGACGCAGACCACCCACCCGCTGCGCATGCCCGGCCCCTTCAGGAGCAGCGTCGATCTTGTGCGATCGCCGCAGCTCGGTCACGAATGGTCCGGGCGGACCAGGGGAATCGACCCCTGGCCCATGGGATCACTGCGGACCCGCCGAGATGGCGAGTCCGCATGCGGATCACGTCCCGTACTCGACGATGATCGAACCGCCGGTGAAGATCGTGCCGTTGTTCGGCGAGGTCGCGGTGCTGCTGTACAGGTAGCACGCCTCGGCGCCGGTCGTGGCCGTGGAGGTCGGCATCACGTCCTTACGGCCGTTCGACAGCGACAGGGTCGCGCCGGAGATCGAGTACGCCTGGGTGTACATCGTGAACCCGTTGAGGCTCATGTCGTACGCGACGTTGAAGTAGCCGTCGTACACCCGACCCGAGGCGTTCGCGACGCCGATCGGCAGGATGGCCAGCGGCACCGCGTGCACCGTGGTGCAGAAGCCAGGGATCGTCGCGTTGGCGTCGGCCAGCGCGATGCTCAGCGCCACGGGGGCGCTGGCCGGTGCACTGGTCACGCCGGCACGCAGGCGCATACCGTACTTCGGCATCGCGGGACCGTTGCTCTGGAAGTTGGTGCTCAGCGAGTAGCCGCTGCAGCCGGTGCCGAGCACCGTGGAGACACCAGTGCTGTAGAAGGTGAAGTCACGGTCGAACACGTTGCCGGTGTTGGTGCCGTTCTCCAGGGTCAGGTCCCACACCAGCGCGTTGTTGCTGCTCGGGCCGACGTAGACGTAGTTGGTGACCAGCGAGACCTTGAAGTCGAACGGCGCCGGGGTCGTCGAGGCAGCGTTCCAATCCGGCCAGCTGACGTTCAGCTTCGGGAACACAACCGTTCGCTTGCCGGGCAGGAAGTTCAAGTCCATCTCCGAGTAGACCGCGGCCATGTTGGTCTCGCCGATCGCCAGTGTCAGGTCGACGGTGGACGCGCCCGCGCTGCTGGTGCTGTTCTTGTCGCGACGCATCGCGAAGCTCTTGATGGTCGCCACCTGCGTGGTGTTGCTGGCATCGATCCCCATGTAGCGCCGATTGGTCGACGCGAAGAACGACGCGTTGCCCTCGGTCGAGGACAGGCCGGCAGGAGACGTGAAGGATTGGGCAATAGCCGAGCCGCAGAGCAGCAGCACGGCGATCGAGCTGGGAAGGTGTTGCATAGAGAATGAATCTGAGGAGGAAAGTTCGCGGTCGCACCACCAGGTGCTCCCGCACGGAACAGGAGCGGACGCCGGGCCGGGCAGCGCGGCGTTGGTCGCGCGGCATGGCCCCGGAGATCGTAGACGGCCCCCTTCGCGCGGAGCCGCACCGGAGCATTCCACGTGGAACGGTCCGGATCGGGAGAATCAGTAGCCGAACTCGGCGAGGATCGAACCGCCGGTGAACACCGTGCTGTTGTTCGGAGTGGTGGTCAGGCTGGACCAGAGGTAGCACGCGTCGTGACCGAGGGTGGTGGTCACGGTCGGCATCACGTCCTTGCGGCCGTTCGACAGCGCGAGCGAGGCGCCGGAGATCGAGAACGCCTGGGTGTAGAGGTTGAAACCGTTCAGCGCCATGTCGTACGGCGTGTTGAAGTACGCGTCGTACACCCGGCCACTGGTGTCCGCGACGCCCATTGGCAGCATGGCTACCGGCACCGCATGCAGCGTGGTGCAGAAGCCCGGGATCGTCGCGTTCGCATCCGCCAGGCCGACGCTCAGCGTCACCGGACTGCTGGCTGGGGCGTTGGTCACGCCCGCACGGAGCCGCATGCCGAACTTCGGCATCGCCGGACCGTTGCTCTGGAAGTTGGTGCTCAGCGAGTAGCCGCTGCAGCCGGAGCCGAGCACCGTGGAGGTGCCGGTGGTGTAGAAGGTGAAGTCCCGGTCGAAGTAGTTGCCGGTGTTGGTGCCGTTCTCGAGCTTCAGGTCCCACACCAGAGCGTTGCCGCTGCTGAGGCCGACGTACAAGTAGGTAGTAGTGAGCGACACCTTGAAGTCGAACGGTGCAGGAGTCGTCGACGCGCCGCCCCAGTCCGGCCAGTTCACGTTGGTCTTCGGAAACACGACCGTGCGCTTGCCCGGAAGGAAGTTGCGGTCCATCTCCGAGTAGACCGCGGCCATGTTGGTCTCGCCGATGGTCAACGTCAGGTCGACGGTCGATGCCCCCGCAGTGCTGCTGCTACCCTTGTCGCGGCGCAGCGCGAAGCTCTTGATGGTTGCCACCTGCGAGGTGTTGGTGGCATCGATCCCCATGTAGCGCCGGTTGGTGGACGCGAAGAAGAACGCATTCCCCTCGGTCGACGACAGGCCTGCAGGAGATGTGAAGGACTGGGCGAATGCGCCGGTTGCAAGCGTGCCGAGGACGACAGCCGTGGATGCGAGGTGTTTCATGGTGCGGAACGACGACCCCCCAGGGGCCGAAGGAGATCGCCGAATCGTATCGCGCCGCCTGACGCGCCGCAGTCGGGGTGGAGCGAAGTTCCCCCTGCCCGGGGCTAGCCCACGGCCACCCCGTCCCGGTACCGCATGATTACCCGTCCACCGGACGATCGTCCCAGTCGCCCTGTACCACCGGGAGCTGGAGCGCCCGTTCCCGCTCGAGATCGAGGTTTCCGAGGTGCAGCGACTGCGGCGCCTGCACCCACTTGAAGATCGCCTGCCGGAACCGGCGGCCGAACTCCTGCGCCCAGCCCCGCAGTTGTGCGGAGTCTCGATCCGGGAACATCTCCACGAGCGTGGCTGCGACATCCCCCGCGCCGAGCTTCTCCTCGGCGTGCAGGTAGAAACAGGCGTCCAGCACCTCGAACGGCATCAGCTCCGCCTCGCCCGATTGGGAGGCCTCGAGTTCGGGTCCGGCCACGGTGGCGAGAGTGCGTTGGATCGCCTCTCCCACCGGCGCCGGGGACACCTCGGCGAGGTACTCCAGCAGGTGGACCACCACCGTCTTGGGGACGTTCGACAGGATCGACAAGCCGCCCTCCAGGTCCCCCCCGACCGTGGTGTACCCGACTGCCTTCTCGCTCATGTTTCCGGTTTGCAGGAACAGGGCCCCGGCGCTGTTCGCCCAGTTCCACATCCGCTGGCCGCGGATCCGCGCCTGAATGTTCTGTCGGGTCAACCGATCCGGATCGCCCCCGCCGAGCATCTGCCGCGTCGCCTCGAGTTCGCGTTCGAACGCGTCGTCGATCGGCACCGTGACCAGCGGCACACCGAGCGCGCTGCAGATCGCCTCGGCAGCCTGCCGCGTCTCGTGCGAGGTGAATGGCGAGGGCATCGTGAACGCCTGCACCAGCTCGTCGGGCGCCACCCCGCGCGCCGCGGCGCAGCGATGGGCGATCAGCAGCGCGAGCAGACTGTCGCGGCCGCCGGACACCGCGACGCCGAGGCGGCGGAAGCAGCCGACCTTGTCGAAGTAGTCACCGAGCCCGAGGACGATCGCCGCCAGGATCTCCTCACAGAACTCCTCGCGTCGCCCGCGCACAGGGTCGGACGAGGGCAGGAAGAAGCTGCGGCCCTTGGGTGTCGGCGGCCGCAGCGCGGAACGGTCGCCGGTGTCGGCAGCGATGCGCAGGGTCCGCGGGCCTTCCGGGCAGCGCCTGCGGTGCTCCTCCCAATCGGCGCGGAACGTCGAGTTCTCGCCGCGCAGGCGGGCGGTGCGATCGAGATCGAGCGTCGCCGCCCAAACCCCCTGCTGGAAGCGCGGCGCATCGAACAGCGTGCGGCCGTTCTGCACCAGCATGCCGCCGCCGTCGAACACCAGGCTGTCGTTGCCACCCACCGCGTTGGCGTAGGCGATCGCCACCTGCGAGTCGGCGGACCGAGTGCGCAGCATCTCGCGCCGGGTCGCGAGGATTCCGACGCGGAACGGCGACGCGGAGACGTTGACGATCAACTCGGCGCCGGCGTAGGCGCGCCGCCGCATCGGACCGTCCGGCGACCAGATGTCTTCGCATACTTCCAGTGCGACGGTGCCGAAGTCGAACGCCAACAACACGTCGCCCAACGGCACTCCGGAGGCGGTCTCGACGCAGAACCCAGGCCACCCGCGGCTGAATGTGCGCGTCTCGTAGAACACGTCGTAGGTGGGCAGCTTCTCCTTGGGGACGAACGCCAACACGGTGCCGCGGTGGACCGCCGCCGCGCAGTTGAAACGCTGCCCGTCGAACAACACCGTCACGCCGAGCGCAAAAACCGGAGCGAGCTTCTGCGTGGCCTCCGCGAACCGCGCCAACTGACGCTCCTGGGCCAGGACGAAGTCCTTCCACTGCACCAGGTCCTCCATCGGGTAGCCACCGATCAACTGCTCCTGGAAGGCGACCAGATTGCAGCCGTCGGCTGCCGCGGCGTGCGCCAGTTCGATCGCCGTGCCGGTGTTGGCAGCCAGGGCGCCGACCTTGGTGTTGACGCTGGCAAGCCCGATGCGGACGAGTCTCATCGTCCCCGGATCATCGGTCAGACCACGTGCGCCGCGGCCAAGAAATCGCGGGAGAACCCGCGGTGGGCAGAGTCGCATCGCGCCGCGCCGCGACGACTCTCCGGCCTCCGCGAGGACCCATCGGCCGACGGGCACGGAGGTCAGATCCCCCCCGGCGGTGCCAACCCCTTTTGTTTTGCCGAGCCGACCCGATGATCTCGCCGCTGTCCCCCACCGAGTTCCTTCGGATCCGTCCATGAACCACCTTCCGCTGCCCGCCTACATCCTCCCCCTCGTGGCGACCGCCACCCTCGCCGTTTCGCTGAGCGCGCAAGCCGACGGCGAGAAGCCGAAGCCGGCCGCGGCGAAGCCCCAGAGCCTCGAGGTGGCGCGCGAACTCGCCGCGGGCAAGTTCGCCGGCTACACCTACGTCGGCAATAAGCCGGCGCCGAAGACCATCGACGAAGCGACCTTCGTGGTGGCCACCATCGAGGCGCTGGCCACCAAGAACGGGGTGAAGCTCGCGGCCGACGCCAAGGACAAGCTGCAGAAGGCAGTGTCGCTGGATGGTCACAAGAAGAAGGATGTGCAGGCGGCGCTGGTCGCCGCCGCCAAGCTCAAGAAGAAGAAGGTCATCGGCTTCGGCGACTTGCCGGCATGGGCCTCCGGAGTGCAGCACGCACTGGTCGAGGCAGGCCTCGGCGAAGCGATCGACGCCAGCAAGGCCGAACCGGGCGACTTCGTGCACTGGTGGTTCCAATACAAGAGCGGCAACTGGGGCTACCACGTCGGCATCGTAGAATCGATCCAGAAGGGCCGAGCGGTGATCTACGGCGCGCACAAGTCGTCGCTCGCCAGCGAGCGCAAGGCGGCGTCCGCCGACCGCAAGGGCGGCATCGGCAGCGGGCCGCTGCTGCAGCTCAGCGCCAAGGACAAGAAGCTGTTCGTGGTGCGCTTCAAGGCCGCGGCGAAGAAGGGCGACTGACTGGGTGGCTGGGTGGCTGAGCCGTGCCGCGGTGCGCGGTCGCGGCTGCACGCTCTGCCCCGCGGACCGGTGGCGCATTCGACCGCGAACTCGCGGGTCGGTCGGGTGGGGACACTTTGTGTCTGAGGATTGCCAGGCCAGGGGCGCATCGAGACAGGAGGGTGGGGTGATTTCCCGCGGCGTCGTCGGGGCCGTGAGGGGAGTGGGTGGAGTGTTTGGAGTGTCTGGGGCGTCAGCCCGGGACCTCCCGTTGGCCGATCAAACCGTGTCTTCGCCAACCGACGTTCAGTAGCCAGTTGCGTGCGCGTGCAACCGGTCGGGTGAGACTTGGTGGGAGCTTGCTGGTCAGCTTCTCTCGCCAACCGTCGAACCAGCATCCCGAGGTGAAGTAGTCGATCTCCTGCGCCAACCGCACACCGTGGCGACGCGCGTTGTTGAGGACGTAGGCGAGCGCGTGCCGCACTTCGCGAGGGGTACGCAGGATGTGGTCGTGGTAGCGATCGGCGAACACTTTGCCGGCGCGACGCCACAGCCGATTCAGGGCTCGAGCGATGCGGACCAAGAGCCCCTGCAGGCCGCGCGACAGGTGCGTGCGGTCGGTCGCCTCCACGATCATGTGGAGGTGATTGCCCTGCACGGAGTAGTGCACCAGGCGAAAGCCGTTGCGATCACAGCCCTTCGCGAACGCCGCGCGCAGCACCGCGTACACGCCTTGGCTCCGCAGCGACGGTAGTCCACGCATCAACCTCGTGGTCACGTGAACCGGAAAGCGCGAGGCCAATGCCGCGCGACTTCGGTGCGATACCCCAGCCCGGTCCCCCTTCGGCTTGCGCCCCGCACCCTTGCGCCGACCTCCCCAGTTCATGCGAGGGAACGGCAGCAGGCCCGTGTTGTCCTTCGATCGCTTCATCCGCATCACCCCACCCTTGTTAGAGCATAGTTCTACCGACCGAGCGGGCGCAAGTCAACTCATCACTCAATGTTTTCACATGTAATGTGCCACGCGGCTTGCACCCCGCACCTTGGCGCCGACCTCCGCACTTCATGCGAGGGCCCATGTTCGATCCGCATCACCCGACCTTGTTAGAGCATGGTTCCGCAATCCAAACCGAGAAGTGAGCCGAAGAGCTCGAGCACCACGCCCCCCACCCAAGAGTCACTGTGCAACCGGGAACATGGTCCGTCACACCAGGCACATGGGTGACACGCCGCCCGGTTCCCAGAGCGACTGAGTTGGCCTTCCACCCAAACCACGCGGCAGCGGTGCTCTGGATCATCCGCCGACAGTGTCGCTCCGGAGCCCTCTTCCTCTACGAGTCCGTCTTTGGCGCACACCTCCAGCGAACGATCGCGCGCGACCTCGTGCACCGCGCCACAGCGCCCAGTCACCAGCACGGCTTCCAACCGATCAGCGCTCATTCATGACGCCCACCCATCCCCAGACCCCACCCTGCTCTCCCGATTCGCGGCCCCGTCGCCGTCGGCATCGGTCGCTCTAGCCGAGCGAAGCGAGCCTGGACCGATGCCGACGGCGATGGGGCTGCGGAAGAGCCCCAACGGCTTCAGAGCTCGAGGCTGAGGGAGCCCAGGAGCCCAGCAGCCCAAGTCCGCAAGTCCCCAGCAGCCCCACCCCCCTTACTTCGCCGGCCGCTCGACCTTCGGGCGCGGCGGCTTGCGCGGTCCCGGCATGTAGTGCACGCCATTCTCCTCGCGCGACGAGTCGAGCGCGAACGCGTCGCGGTTGCGCAGGAAATCGACCACGTATTTACTCGGGATCGCGAAGTTGAGCCCCTGCGCGCCGAGATAGCCGGCACTGTTCACGCCGATCACCTGGCCGCGCAGGTTGAACAGCGGACCACCGGAGTTGCCCGGGTTGATCGGAGTGGTCATCTGCAAGTGGGTAAACCCCGACCAGGTGCGGTTGGTGACGCTGATGATGCCGGAGCTCACGGTTCGCTCGAGGCCAATCGGCGTGCCGATGGCGAACACCCGCTCACCGACCTTCACCGGATCGCTCTCGCCGATGTAGACGAACTTCAGTCGCACGCCGGGCGGCGGGGTCATCTTCAGCAGTGCCAGGTCCACGTGCGGATTGACCGCGATCACCTTGACCTTGCGCACCGTCTTCAAGTCGAACCCGTTCTTGCTCTTCAAGTAGAGCGTCACGGTGGCATCGAGGTCGCCGTCGACCACGTGGAAGTTGGTGACGATGTAGCCGTCCTTGGTGGTCAGGAATCCCGATCCCTGGCCGGTGGAGGTCTCGATCTTCACCACCGCTTCACCGACTTCCGCGGCGCTGTCAGCGATGGTCCGCTGCGGCCGATCGGCGCGCAGGAACACGGCCTCGTCGATCACCTTGCCCGACGCAGCCGGGTCCGTCTCCAGCGCCTCGCGGCCGAGCAGGCTGGCCGACGGCACCTTGACGATGTCGAACCCGAGGTCCACGAACAGGTTGCCCTGCGCCTCCTTGATCACCGTGCCGACCAACCGGCGGCCCTCCGCCAGCAACAGCCTCTCGGCGCGCTGACGTGGCTTGGCCGAGCCCGCCGCAGGCGGTTCCACGGTCACCCCGGGCGCGTCGGTCTTGGACTGGCCGGCGAGTCCGGCACCGCCAGCGACTGCGAGCAGCAGGGCACAGGGCGGAACGACCGTCGACAGGTGGCGCTTCATCGACACAAGGGTAGAGTCCGCCACCGCCCATGTCAGCACTCGCTCTACCCACCGCGGGCTCGATTGTCCGGTTGTGTGCCGTGCTCGGCTTCTGCGGGCTGGTGCACGCCCAGGACAGCCTGCCGCCGATCGACCCTGCGCTGCGCGCCCGGTTCGGTTTCTTCGATCCGATCATCAAGAAGGTCAGCCGCGGCACCGGGCTGTTGCGCGCGGTACGCCACCGAGCCGACGGGCCGGTGCACGCGCTCCTGAGCAACCCGTTCCGCGCCCGGCTCGAAGACTTCCACAAGGCCGGCGACAAGCTCGAGAGCACCACGATCAGCACGGATGGCGACCTGCGCGGCCTGGCGGCCGCGGACCTCGACGGCGATGGCAAGACGGATCTTCTGATGCTCACCGCCCGCGGTCGCCTGGTGGTGCGCCGCGGCGACGCGACCAAGCCGGCGCTGCACGAAATCGAGGTCGGTTTCGGCGTGCTCGGCGACAGCCTGCGCACTGCCGACGTGGACGGCGACGGCCGTCCGGACGCCGTGGTGTTGACGCGGGATGGCCTGCGGGTGGTCACCGGGATCGCCGGTCAGGCGACCGTCGGCCCGGCCGATCCGACGTTCGCCACCAGCGTGCGCAGCTTCGACCTGTTCGACCTGTCGGGCGACGGGCGGGCGGACGTGGTGGTCTGTGCCGCCGCGGAGAAGATGCAGCTCGGCATCAAGCTCGGGCGAAAGGGCGGGTTCGGCAGTTGGATCCTGCTCGACACCGAGCGCATGCACACCGCGTTCCCCGGCACTCACGCCGGCGGAACTCCATCGCTTGCGGCGATCCTCCACCGACCGCGTCGGGTCGTGGAGTACGGGCTGCGGATGTCCGAAGCGCCGCAGCGCCCGGCGATGCTGCTCAAGTCGCTGGTCAAGGTCGATGACGAACGGGCGCTGGCTCAGGGCGACATCGACCACGACGGGGATCTGGACTTGGTGATCGCCGACCCGGAGCGGGCTCGCCTGACCTTCCTGCTCGACGATGCCGGCGAGTTCGCAGTGGAGCACGCCCCGACCCTGGCCGGCGTGCGCAGCGTGGCGATCGGCGACATCGACGGCGATGGCAAGAACGACATCGTGCTGGCGAGTACCGAGGAGGCGACCATCGGTGTGATCCTCGGCAAGGGCAGCCGCAGCGCGTTCCCCAAGCCCTTGGCCCCGATGCCCAAGCTGGGCGACAAGCCCGGGATGCCGGTGGTGGTCGCGGTCGAGGCCGGCGCGGTGTTGGCGATCCTGCGCGACGAGGGCCGCAACGCGGCGCTGTACCGCTTCCAGGACGGCAAGGCCACCGAGCTGTGCGCGCTCGGGCGGCTGCGGCGCGACCCGCGGCGCCTGCTGTGCGCCGACCTCGACGGACAGCACGGTCCCGACATCGCCTACGTGCTCCCCAACGATGGGCTCCAAGTGGTGTTCGCCAAGGGGGAAGGGAAGTTCGCCCGCCCGTCCGGCGAGACCCCGGCCGGGTTCACCAAGAACATGGAGGACGGCGCGCTTTCCCTGACAGGTTCGGGGGCCGAGCGGGCACTCTGGGCCGTTCGCGAGCGCTATGCCCGGAGCTTCCGCTTCGACACCGCCGGGCAGCCGGTCATCCTGTCGCAGGACAACGGACCGGACGGCAACCCCTCGCTGGCGATGGGCGCGGTGCTCGGCGACGGCACCCGCCTGTTCCTCGACCGCAAGGCCAACAAGCTCTACCGATTGCGCGCCGACCAGCCCACCCAGAGCATCGACCTACCGCCGGTGTTCCCCCGCTACCTGTTGGCACACGGCGACGACGCAGTGTTGCTCGGATCCACCGGGGTCCTGCGCGTGCCCTTGCGCAAGTCCCTGGAACTCCACGCGCTGCGTCGCCACGAACCACCCACCCCCAAGACGGTGTACTACTCCGGGCTCGCCGCCGACTTGGACGGCGACGGGACGCGTGAACTGCTGCTCGCCGACGCCCACCTCAACGGATTGCACGTGCTGGTCGCCGAGCGAGACAAGCTCCGCCGCGCGTTGTCTTTCCCGGTGTTCCAGACCAACTCCCGCGAATCGAGCGGAGAGCCGCACGGCATGGCCACCGGCGACATCGACGGGGACGGCCACGACGACCTGCTGCTGCTCTGCCACGACCGACTGCTGATCTACTACCAAGAGCGCTGACTCCGCGCCGAACCACGACTGACATGAACCGACTCCTGCTCGTTCCACTCGCCCTGGCGTTGGGCGCCCCGCTGGCTGCGCAGGCGGCAGATGCCGCCTCGATCCTGCCGGCCGAGCCCCTGTTCACGATGCACATCGACGGCCCGGCCAAGCTGCGCGCCGCGTTCCTGCCGACCAACCTCGGACGCATGTTCGCCAGCGCCGAGGGGCAGGACTTGATCGCTCCATTCACCAAGATGCTCGAGCACATCAAGAAGGGCGGCGAAGCGCCGTTCGACGTCGAAGCGGTGGAGAAGGCGGCCTACGCCTACACCGGCCGGATGACGTTGGCGGCACAACTGCTCGACGAGAAGATCGACTTCAACGACCCCGCGCCGCCCCTGTTCGTCGTGGCGGTGGTGCTGAGCCCGGACGGCAAGACCGACCTCGAGGCGCTGTGCGCCAAGTCCCGTGAGATCGCGGCGAAGCGACTCGGCGACAGGCTCGCCGACCTCAAGCACGGCACGCACACCCTGTCGTACATGACCGCCGACAAGGAGCCGACCTTCTGCACTCCGTTCATGCACAAGGGCCACGCCGTGGCGCTGGTGTCGCAGGACATGAAGAAGGCCGCCGAATGGTTGTTCGGCGGCGAGGCCAAGCCACACGCGTGCAGCGATCGGATCCGGAAGGCGAGCATCGGCGTGTGGGTGAACGTCAAGCGGATCATCAAGCTGGTCGAGACCGGCGCCGCGGCCAGCCTCGGCCCGCGCTGGGACAAGCTGGGGCGGCACATTCTCGACGCAACCGGCATCAAGTCGATCGACCACATGGAGGGCACGTACCGCGCGGTCGGGCCGGCGGTGGTCTCCGACAACGTCCTTCACTTCAACCAGAACGACCGCGGCGCGATCGAGGCGTTCATCTCCACCAAGCCGACCAAGACCACGTTGGTGGACCTGCTGCCGCGCGCTGCGGCCGCGGCGACTGCGATCCCGTTCGACATCCAGCCGATCTTCAACAGCGTGAAGGGCGTGTTCGCCAAGTTGGGCGCAGATGCGCCGATGACCTTCGACGGCCTGCTCGAAGGGTTCAAGGAGCACTACGGCCTGCGGCTCAAGGAGGACTTGATCGACAAGTTCGGCAGCGGACTGATGAGCTTCAGCATGGATTCTGAGGACGAGCCAGACCCGATGAACCCGGCTTCGGCGGTGCGCGGGATGTGCCTCGGCTTCGGCTTGCGCGGTGGCGCGGAGCTGGCCAAGACCCTCGACACCATGCTGCGCAAGGACGGGCTGCACGCCGGTCGCAAGACCACCGACTACAAGGGCGTCCAGATGCACATGATCAACATCATGGGCTTCGTCGAGGTCAACTACGCGGTCACCGACAGCCTCTTCCTGCTCGGCATCGACAAGGACGGCGCGAAGGGAATGCGCGCAGCGCTCGATGGCCAGGTCGACCAGGCCGCCGGCAAGTCGGCGACCCCGCTGCCCGCCGCGGTGATGCAACGCCTCGGGGTGCTGCCGGGGAAGTGGACCGGCATGGGCTGGACCAACGTCGCGGCGCAGATGCTGAGCGCGTCGAAGCAGCTCGAGATGGCAGCCGGACAGCTGCCTCCCCCGCTGCAGCCGCTGGTCGGCATGATCGAGAAGATGCCGAAGCTGCTGAAGCCGTTCAAGCTGGAGCACGCCGCCACGTTGACGCGCAACGACGGCAGCACCTGGACGCACCAGTCCATCTGGTAGTGTGACTGGGCGGGGCCGCGTCCTCGCCGGGCAAGCCGGCGGGGAGCGGTGATGCGCCCTCGCCGCACGACAACGACACTCGGGGTGCAGGCGAACCTCCGGAGCGCGCGCCAGTCCGTCGCATCCGACGGAACTGATCCGCTCCAACCGCCATTCACGTGGCGAACGCGTGCACCACGATGTCGTCCTCGATCATCTCGGTGAACACCTCGCCGAACTGCCAGGCGCCGATCATCTCCGCGAGCCCGACTCCGCCCACCGGGGTCGAGGCGTCCGCGCCACCGATCACCTTCGGGGCGACGAACGCCATCACCTGGTGCACGCACCCGCGCGCCAAGAGGTCGGCCGTGAGCCGGCCACCGCCCTCCATCAGCACGCGGCGGATCCCCGCGGCGCGCAGCCGAGTGAGGCCATCGACCACGTCGATCTGCCGCCCACCGCCCGCGCACGGCAGCACCGAGACGCCGCGCGCCGCCAACTGATCGACCGCCGCGGTGTCGGCGTCGGGACCGACCAGCACCCAGGTGGGCGTCTGCACGGCGGTCTGCACCAGCTTGCTCGACAAGGGCAACGCGGCGAGCGGATCGACCACCACCCGGATCGGGTTGTCGCCGGCGACGTGACGCACGGTGAGCTCGGGGTCGTCGAGCACCGCGGTGCGGTAGCCGACCAACACCGCATCCACCTGCGCGCGGACCTCGTGGACCCGGCGGCGGCTCGCCTCGCCGGAGATCCAGCGCGAGTCACCGCTGCGGCTCGCGGTCTTGCCGTCGAGGGTCATCGCCCATTTGGCGATCACCCACGGCACCGCCATCGACAGCCAGCGGTGGAACGGCTGGTTGATCCGCGTGCACTCGTCGGCGAGCACCCCACTGTGCACCGCGACACCCTCCGCTTCGAGCGCGGCCTTGGCGCGCCCGGTGTGGCGCGGGTCCGGGTCGGAGGCGCCGAACACCACGCGAGGGACACCGGCCGCCAGGATCGCATCGGTGCACGGCGGGGTCTTCTTGCCGCCGAACCCCGCCGCACTGCTGCACGGCTCGAGCGTCACGACCAACGCATCGGGAATCGCCCCGGTGGCTGCCGCATCGCGCAGCGCCATCACCTCGGCGTGGGGTCCACCGTAGTAGCCGTGGTAGCCGCGCCCCACCACCGCGCCACCGCGCAGCGCCACCGCACCGACCCGTGGGTTGGGTTCGACCAAGCCGCGACCGCGCTGCGCCAGCGCCAGTGCCTCGCGCATCGCCGCGGTCTCGTCCGGCGAGGGGTCGCTCAACGCGCGACCGACTCCACGACCCGCGAGCCGAGCAGCGAGTGCGCCGCGGCGGCATCGATCCGCACGGGCACGTACTGCCCCACCAAATCACGCCCCACCGCGGGGAAGTGCACGATTCGGTGGTGCGCGGTGCGCCCGGTGAGCCGCTCGGGATCGCGCGGGCTCGGACCTTCCACCAACACCTCCTGCACGCTGCCGACCAGCGCCAGGTTGCGCTCCGCGGTCAGCCGCTCTTGCACCGCCAGCAACCGCTGGTTGCGCTCCGCCTTGACCGCATCGGGCACGTCGTCGCAAAGCCCAGCGGCGACGGTCCCGGGCCGCGGCGAGTACTTGAACACGTAGCTCTGCGCGAACCGCACCCGCTCCATGAGTGCCACGGTGCCATCGACGTCCGATTCGGTTTCGCCCGGGTAGCCCACGATCCAGTCGGAATGCAGTTCGACGTCCGGGCAGCGGGCCATCAAGTCCTCCCAACGCCGCAGGTAGCGCGCCACCGTGTAGCCGCGCCGCATGGTCTTCAACACCGCGTCGCTGCCCGACTGCGCGGGAAGGTGCAGGTAGCGGGCGATCTTCGGCAGCTCGGCCAGGGCGTCGATCAGCTCGGCCGAGAGGAAGTTGGGGTGTGAGGTGATGAACGCCAAGCGCCGCAGGCCGTCGATCTCGTGCAGCGCGCGCAGCAGCCGTGCCAGCGTCACCCCCCGACCCAGGTCGCGACCGTAGGCATTCACCGTTTGACCGAGCAACGTCACCTCGGTCACGCCGTCGTCGCACAATCGACGGGTCTCGGCGACGATGTCGTCGATCGACCGACTGATCTCCTTGCCGCGGGTCGCCGGCACGATGCAGTAGGTGCACGGCATGTTGCAGCCGCGCATCACACTGACATACGCCTGCGACCGCTGCGGTCGCACGCCGACCTCGCGGTGCACCACGTCGCCGCTGACGCCGTGGCCCGCGGCGACCACACCTGCGCCGCGGCGCCAGCTTTCGCCGAGCTCCAGCCCGGCGCGCCGCCGCGCCGACTGGAATACCTGTTCCAACTTCTGGTCGATGTCGCCGAACGCCGACGGACCGACCACCAGGTCGACGTGCGGCATCCGCGCCTGGAGCGTTCGCTGGTGCTCCTCCGCCATGCAGCCGAGCACCCCCACCACCAGCGCGGGGTCGCGCCGCTTGCGCTGGCGCAACCGGCCCAGACGGCTCCACACCCGATCTTCGGCGTGCTCGCGAACCGCACAGGTGTTCAGCAGCACGACGTCGGCCTCGCCTTCGCTGGCCGCCGCCCGGTAGCCTGCCTGCTGCAGCTTGCTCGCCACCAGCTCGGAGTCGAGCTTGTTCATCTGGCAGCCGTAGCTGTGCAGGAAAAAGGCCTTGCGGGTCATGGGGCGGCGGATTGTATGGGCCCACACTTGCCCGTCGCCAGCCGGTTTCGGATCATCCGCTCCGTGACCGGACAGCCACCTCGTCCCCTCTCGCGGCCACGGGTCCTGCTGGGCTTGCTGCTGGCGGCCGGCGGCATCGCGCTGACGCCTCCCCAGGACAAGACCGCGCCGTTCCCCCGCCACGGGGCTTTCGCCGGCAAAGCCGCCTGCCTCGACTGCCACGACGAGCAGGGCAAGCAGCTCGGTGCCGGGCACCACGCGCAGGTCGCGCAGCTCACCGCGCTGCAAGGTTGCGAGTCCTGCCACGGCCCGGGCAAGGCGCACGCCGAGAACTCGGAGAACGACCCGAGGCTCATCACCCACCCGCGCAAGCTCGACGCCGATGCGCAGCAGAAGCTGTGCGGTCGCTGCCACGCCGACCGGATCCGCAACCACGGCGGCGACCTCGCCGGCCTGTTGGCATCCGGCAAGGTCTGCACCAGCTGCCACACGGTGCACACCGCCAAGAAGGACCCACCGCATGCCGGCCTGCGGTTCGCCGCGCGCAACGACACCCTGGCCAAGGCCAAGCCGGTCGGCGCGCAGAAGTGCCTCGGCTGCCACCCATTGCGCAACGAGCTGCTGCGCCACAGCCACCACCATCGGCTCGCCGCGGCGGCCGACCAGAAGGGTTGCGAGACCTGCCACGGGAACGGCTCGCTGCACGTCGAGACCGGCGGACTCGCGCGCCTGATCACGCGACCGGACACGGCGCGCAGCGGGATGAGCACCTGCCTCGAGTGCCACGGCGAAGTCGACCCGATCGCGTTCCACTGGAAGAACGACCCACACCCGCCGCTGCTCGGCCGCAACCTGACCTGCACCACCTGCCACACCGTGCACGAAGCGATCACCAGCCCGGCGCGGCGGGTGTTGCCCGGCGGAGCCAAGCCGACCAATGCCACGTGTGCCAAGTGCCACGAGCCGGCCTTCGGGGTGCTGCACGGCACGATCCACCAGAGCCTGGCGGCGCGTGACATCCCGCTGGAGAAGGGCTGCGGGGCCTGCCACGCGGGCGCCGCGGAGCACGCGCGGCAGGGCGGCCGCAAGGCGCTGGTCGACTCCCTGCACGGCAGCAACGCCAAACATCAGAACCAGACTTGTGGGCAGTGCCACGCCAAGGACCACGCACTGCGCGGCGTGCGCAGCGGTGCCCACCACCGCAACGAGGTCTCCTGTTTGACCTGCCACTCGCCGGCCGCACCGCGCGGCCGCGTGCGCGAGGACGCGTCGCAGAAGTGCACGCAGTGCCACACCAAGGTGGCGACCGAGTTCCGGCTGCCCAACCACCATCCGGTGCCCGAGCACCGCATGGGCTGTGTCGACTGCCACGAACCGCATAGCGCGCGGACCAAGATCCGCGATCGATCGCTGCGCGAGGACACGTGCGTCAAGTGCCACAAGCAGTACCGCGGCCCGTTCGTCTACGCCCACCAGGCGTCGCGCATCGACGGTTGCGTGGTGTGCCACTCGCCACACGGCAGCACCAACCGCAGGATGCTGAAGCAGCACAACGCGCAGCAGAACTGCCTGCAGTGCCACGCCAACTTCCCGAGCTTCCACGACCAGACGTCCGGCGCGGTGTTCACCAACTGCCTCAACTGCCACACCCAGGTGCACGGCAGCAACTTCTCGCGGTACTTGTTCCGATGAAATCCGTGCCCAGGACGGCGCTGACCCTCGGGCTGATCGCGAGTGCGGTCGCCGCGCAGCAGACCACCCAGCCGCCCCCGCCGCAGCGCGGATTCGATTGGCGCGCGAACTACACGTTCGGCTACCGATTCCTCGACGTCGACGGCAGCAAGAACCGGTTCGACACCGACTACAACCTGCACGAGGGTTTCCGGCTCTCGGAGTTGCGGTTCGACGGCACGATCCACACCGACAACCCGGTGCTCGATCGCATCAGCATCGAAGGCCACGACGTGGCCGACCCGTACGAGCGCGCCCGCGCCACTTTCGCCAAGGACGGGTTGTACGAGGCTCGGTTCGACTACCAGCGGACGCGCAACAAGTACCGCGCCAGCGGCGACTTCAACCGGGTGGACCGCAAGGAGTGGATCACCGGCTACGGCCTGGAGATCCCGCTCGGCGATGACGTCGAGCTCACCGCCGGGTTCAGCCGCGCCGACCGCACCGGCTACTGGTTGGTGAACCGGATCGGCAATCGCAACCTGACCCCACTGGTGCGCGTGCCAGGAGTCGACAGCCCACGCCACGTGCGTGAGGACGAGGCACAGCTGGGGCTCCGCTTCCACCACGGCTCGACGTCCTGGTCCGTCGGCGGCGACTACCTGAACCAACGAGAGAACGCGCGGTGGAGTTACTCGCGCGCCGCCACGGCCAATCCCGCGTTCACCGAGAGCGAGGACACGGTGTCCGACAGCACTCTCGAGGGCCCGGGTGGGAACATCTCGATCCGCCACACCGCCGGGCCGCTCGACATCTCGCTGCGCGGCCGCGGCTTCGAGCGGCAGCGCCGCATCGTCGGGCGCGGCAGCGGCACCGGCTTCGACACGGCACAGTTCAACTCCACCCTGCAATCGTTCTCGGAGGGTGCGGCGCGCACCTACCTGGTCGACGGCACGATCGACTATGAGCTCCAGCCGACGCTGACGCTGCACTCGGACTTGCGCTACCTCGACCACACCGAGCACTTGGTGATCGATCAGACTGACACGACCGTCTACCCGACGGTGCCCACCACCGCGACGGTCTACACCCTGCGCACCCAGCGAACCACCTCGCGGCGCCGCGAGGCGAGCCTGGAGCTCGAGTGGCAGGCACACCCTGCGCTGTGGGTGTCCGGCGGCTGGGGCTGGTCGCAGGAGAAGCTGCGCGTGCCCGACCTCGAGTCGGGCGACAGCGACTTCCTGCGCGGCACCATCGTCGAGGAAGGGTGGCTGGGCGGCTTCCTGTGGAAGCCGACTGCGGCGTGGTCGCTGCGCGGTCGCTACCGCGAATTCGGCCAGGGTGGCGTGCAGCTGCACGACATCGTCGATCACCACACGCGCCTGGTCAGCGTCAAGCTGCGCCACCAGCAGGACCACGGCTACGCCGAACTCGCCGCCGAGCACCGCCGCAGTCAGAACCCGATCGCCGATTCGCGCACCGCCAACACCACCTGGTCGGCGAGCGCCGGCTACAACCCGAGCGAGAAGCTGAGCCTGACCGGCAGCTACGCGCTGGCACAGATCGACAGCCGGACCCGCACCACCTTCTACTTCGACCCGACACCGACGCCGGTGAGCACCTTGGTGGGCTTCCACGGCGATACCCACAATTGGTTCGGCAGCGTCGACTGGCAGATCACCGAGCGGCTCAAGTGTTCGGCCCAGGGCACCTACACCACCGTCAGCGGCGACTTCGAGGTCGACATGTTGCGGGTCGCGGTCGATGCCTCCCTGCAGCTCAACCGCGCCGGCCGGATCGGACTTCGCGTCGAACAGGTCGACTACGACGAGCACCGCAACCCGGACGACTACGACGCGTGGATCTTCTTCGTGTACTTCAGCGCGGAGCTGAACGCGGGACAGTTCAACCGCCGCTGAGCCGCACCGAGGCTCGGTTGGCCCAGCCCCTGTGCGGGATGGTCATGAACTCGGCCACCTTGGCACGCCATGTCGCTCGTTCCACGACAGACGCGAAGGACTGTCTCGTAGCGAGGAGACGCACTGCCACTTCGTGCTGAGCCATTCGCCTGCGCCGCTCGGCTATCACCTCGGCGAGTCTGGCACTCGCCGCAATCGGGCCAGCGTCTCGAGCAGTGCGCTACAACCCGCGGGGCGCTGCGGCGTGGACTTCGCCCGGGAAGGCCGGGCGCCCCATTTCAGTACGCCAGCTTCTGCAGCCCGGGGTGCGGCGACTCGGGACCGACCTTGACGTAGGCGCTCTTGTCGTCCAAGTCGATGTAGTCCTTCAGCTCGCGGTCGCGCAGGAACTGCCGAGTCGACCCATCGCCATTGAGCACCACGATCGACCCATCCGGATAGGTGCCGCCGAACTCGTTGTCCGTCGCCATCCAGATCTCGTTGCCGGACACCATGCCGCGCATGTGTTCCTTGGCGCGACCCGCGAAGTTGGTGTCCTGGCTGGTCACGTCCTCGATCCGCTTCCAGATGTTGGCTACGCCCTGATCGGACAGCTCGAACTTGTGCTGGTCCTTTTCCTGCGCGGAGAAGTAGCGGTCCAGGTTCTGCGGGGTCGCCTCGACGACCTGACTGACCCACGGGCCGATGATGAACTTGCAACCGCCGCCGGGCGGGTAGCGCTTGTAGCGGTTCTCGTAGCGCGTGATCGCCTGGTAGTGCCACCGCAGGTTGGCCTCGTCGGCGGCCTTGTTGGCGTCGACCTTGTTCTCGAGGATCGCCGGCAGCAGGGCGGCGGCGAGCAAGCCGATGATGCCGATCACCACCATCAACTCGATCAGGGTGAAGCCGGATTGGGTCTTCTTCATGAGGTTCAGGGAGGGGTCTGGGATCGCGGCTCCCCCGGGGGGCAGGACCCGCGCCTGCCAGTGTAGCCGGGACCGATCCCGAGCACACGGCTGCCCACCCCTTCGGTCGGTCGACCCGGAATCCCGCCCGATCGACCGGCCCCCAACGCAAGGCGGGGAGCGCATCCGAGATGCTCCCCCCGCGTTCCGAGCAACGCTCGGTATGGCCCCCCGTGAGTAGCCTACTCGTGCTTGCCCGACTGCTCGGTCTTCCCGTGCTGATCGGCCTTGGGCTGCTCGGCCTTGGGCTGCTCGGTCTTCGGCTGCGGCTGCCCAGCCTTCGGCGGCGTGCTCTTCGACTGCTCGCCGGTGCCAGGCGCCGGCGTGCCGGCCTTGCCCTCGTCACCCTGCACGGTGTCGAGCATCTTCTTCACCCAGGGCTCGACCGGCTGGGTGTCGTGCGCTGCCGGGGTCTTGGTCGCGCCCGACTGGCCAGAAGTCGGCGCCGGGGTCTGCGGTGCGGGGGTTTGCGGCGCGGGGACCTGGTGCGCGGGGACCTGGCCCTGCGGTGCCTGCACGGGCGCCTTGGGGCTCACCGGCTCGACTTCACCCGAGTGCTGCGCCTGCGGCGTGGGCGCGTCGTGCTTCGGCGCCGTGGTCCCGGGCGTCGGCTGGTGCTCCGGCGCGGTCGGCTTCTTGGTCTCGGTCATCGGCGCGGCGGGCACCGCATGCTTCTGGCCGGGGAGCTGCGGGCCACTGTACTCGAGGCCATGCTCCTGCGCGTAGCGCTTGGCGAACCACGGATCCTGCGACTGCTCGGCCCACCACGTGCGCCAACGCAGCACCGCCAAGCGACGCTCGTTCGAGTCCTCTTCGAGGTGGTCGTACTGGAAGTCGCGGCTGGTGGCGTCCTTCAGCGCCATGTGGCAGTTGTAGCGCACCGGCACCTTGTCGGAGTCGAGACCCTCGATCAGGATCTCGGCGTGGCGCATGTCCCCCATGGTCACCAGCGCGCGGGCCGCTTCCATCCGAACCGCCTCGTTGGAGTCCTTGGCGAGCGGCCGCAACTGCTCGATCACGCGCCGGTCGCGGATCCGTCCGAGCACCCAGCAGGCGCTGGACCGGACCTTCGGCACGTCGTGCTTGAGGGCCGTGAGCAGGTCCGGGATCGCGAGTTCTCCGGCCTTGGTCTGCAGCCACAGCAGGTTGTTGATCAGCTCCTGCCGGTGCTGGAACGGGATGCTCTGGATCCGCGTGCGGATCTCCTTCTGCATCAGCGAATTGGCCTTCGCGTAGCCTTGCTGCGTTTCAGGCGTCGTCGCGCAGGACGCCGCCAGCAGGACGACAGGAGCGAACAGAACCGGGAGCCTCATGGGAACAGCTTCTCCGCAGAACGGTGTGGGAAGGCCCGCTCGCAGCGGACCGGGGTGCCGCCGCAGCTATCGGCGCTTCCGCGACATCGCTTGAGCAACCGCGCCGGCACACCCCGGCGCCGAGCGTGGAGCCCACCCCCCACGCGAGCGGATCGCACCGCGCCAGCCCGCCTCACTGGCCGGATTCCGGCTCGGAAACTTGTTCGACCGAACGCCCGCCCTACAATTCCCAGACGGCCTGGCCAAGGGCGGTTGGGCGTCGCGAGGTGACGCAACCCGGGGTCGGAACGGACGAACCACCAAGCGGAGGAACCATGAACAAGGCGGAATTGATCGACGCGGTGCAGAAAGAGCTCGGGGCGGATTGCTCCAAGGCCCATGCCGAACGGGCAGTCAACTCGGTGCTCAACTCGATCGGCGCCGGTCTGGAGCGCGATTCGAACGTGAACCTCGTCGGGTTTGGCAGCTTCATCGTTCGGGAGCGCAAGGCGCGCACCGGGCTGAATCCGCAGACCAAGAAGCCGATCGAGATCCCGGCCAGCAAGACCGTCGGGTTCCGGCCCGGCGCGAAGCTCAAGGACTCGCTTTGAGTTGGATCGCCCGCGGAGCGGGCGATCCAACTCAAAGTTGTTGGCTGGGAAGCCCCGATTCGCGGGGCGAGCGGAGGGCGAAGGGCGGCCGGGTTGGCCCCGCTACGGGGCTTCTTGCGCCGGCCCGGTGGGAGGAACGTCGGATGCGAGATGACGCGGGCCGCCGACGCGGGGGATGGGGGTCGATGCGCGGGGATGAGGGGCTCGGCGGTGCTAGGCCAACGACCCCGCGGGGCTCCGAGGTCACGAGTGCGAGTGCGGAAGGTCTGGCTACCGAGCGCGTGGAACCGGGTCAGTCCAGCCAGCCGCCGCCGAGGACTTGGTCGCCGCGGTAGAACACGGCGGCTTGTCCCGGGGTCACGGCGGAGACGGGCGCATCGAACCGGACCGTCACAGTCTGGCCTTCGCCGGGTTCGAGCCAGGCGGGCTCGGCTGCGCTGCGGGCGCGGATCTGGACCTCGGCGGCGATGGGTTCGCGCGGGGGATCGATCAACCAGTTCACGCCGCGGACCGCGGCGGTGTCCGCCAGCAGGCCGTCCTTGCGGCACACCTCGACGACGCCCGTGGTCGGGTCGATGCGGCGCACGTAGTGCGGAGCACCGAGCGCCGGTAGGCCGCGACGTTGACCGACGGTGAACCCATCGACGCCGTCGTGGCGGCCGACTTCATGGCCCGAGCCGTCGACGATGACGCCCGGCCGACCGGCCCCGCCGCGCTGCCGCACCACGTCGCGGTAGTCCCCCGCGGTGACGAAGCAGATGTCCATCGATTCCGGCTTGTGCGCGGTGCGCAACCCCGCGGCCGCGGCGCGCTCCCGAACCTCGTCCTTGCTCAATGCGCCGATCGGGAACACCACTTTGTCGAGCACTGCGCGGTCGATGCCGAACAGGTAGTAGCTCTGGTCCTTGGCCCGATCCTCCGCACGGTGCAGCCGACCGTCGGCCACCCGCGCGTAATGGCCGGTCGCGACCCGCTCGGCGCCGACCGACCTCGCCAGGGTGAACAGATGGCCGAACTTCAGCTGCTGGTTGCACAGCACGCACGGATTCGGGGTGCGGCCGCGCCGGTATTCCGCCGCGAAGTGTTCGATCAGCCCGGCGAACTCGGTGGCGTAGTCGACCGAGTAGAACGCGATGCCCAGCCGGTCGGCCACCGCCGCCGCATCGCGCGCGTCGGACGCCGAACAGCACGACTTGGCCTTCTCCGCCTCGGCTCCCGCGACCCCGTTGCGCATGAACACCCCCACCACCTCGTGGCCGGCCTGCTGCAGGAGCACCGCACAGGCACTCGAATCGACGCCACCGGACATGGCGAGCAGGACACGGGTCATTCGGCGGTGGAACGGGGCACGGGCGGAGCCACAAGGTAGCCCGGATCGGCGCGGCAGGTACACTCCGGGCATGGATCACCGGTCCGAGCAGCAGCGGGAGACGGTCGCCGGGTTCTGGAACGAGCGCCACCAGGACGCCGCGGGCGAGGCCCACGACAACTACCTGAGCCACCCGCTGATCCAGGCGTACATCTCGTTGCGCGCATTCGGCTCGCTGGTCTCCCACATGGACGCCGCCAAGCACGCGATCCTGAGCCACACGCAGCCCGGCGACGTGGTGCTGTCGCTGGGCTGCGGCGCCGCGATCAAGGAGCGCTGGCTGGCCAAGGAGTTGCCGGATCGGCAGTTCGTCGGGATCGACCTGGCCGACGAGATCATCGCGAACACCCGCGAGGAGGTCCGCCGCGACGGTCTGCCGAACCTCGAGCTGCGCACCGGGGACTTCAACGAACTCGAGCTCGCAGCGGATTCGATCCGCATCCTCCTCGGGCTCGGGGCGATCCATCACGTCGAGAACTTGGAGGGACTCTGGGCGACCGCGGCCCGCGCCCTGCGGCCGGGCGGCATCGTCTTGGCGCAGGAATTCGTCGGCCCGAACCGCTTCCAGTGGACCGACGCGCAGATCGCCGCCTGCGACGAGGCGCTCGACAAGCTGATCCCCGACGAGCACAAGGTCCACCACCGGCGCGTGCAACGCACCCCGGTCGCCGAGATGCTCGCGGTCGACCCCTCCGAAGCGGTGCGCAGCGCGGAGATCCTGGACACCTGCCGGGCCGCGGGCTTCACGATCCGCGCCAAGCCGAGCGCCGGCGGCGCCCTGCTGCAACCCTGCCTGATGTACCAGATCCACACCTTCGAACCGCAGAACTGGCGCCACAACTCGGTGCTGGCGCGGCTGTTCGAGGAAGAGGATCGGCTGATGCGGGAAGGGGTGATCGACGACGACTTCGTGATGTTCGTCGCCGCCCGGGACTGATCCCCGTCCCGGCCACTGCTTCGTGGTTTTCCGCGATGATTGCGGGGTTCGCGGTTCCCCCACCCGCATGGCGCGACCGAGCTTTGCAACCGACCAACCCGTCCTGTATTGCTGCCCCACCCCGGACCGCACCGGCCGGACCCGCACGCGTGACGAGATCGAGCATGACACTTCCCCACGGCATCCTCTGGCGACCGGAGTGGGCGCCCCAGCACTCCGACGGCCGGGAGAAGCGGAGCGACGCTCCGGCGGCCGCCGCCCAGAAGACCGGCGCAGCGGAGGCCAAGGTCCCGCCGAAGGGCGGCGCCACCCCGCCACCCCAGAGCTGTGGCTGGGAACAGTTCGCGATGATCGGGGCGATGTTCGCGATCCTCTACTTCCTGATGATCCGCCCTGGGCAGAAGCAGGAGAAGGCGCTCAAGGCGATGCGCGCAGCGCTGTCGAAGGGCGACGTGGTCGTGACCAGCAGCGGGCTGCACGGCACGGTCCACTCGGTCGACGAGCAAGCCCAGACGGTCACCATCCAGACCGATCCGGAAGGCCGCAACCGGTTGACGTTCGACATGGCCTCCATCGGGCGGAAGGTGGATCGTGACGCGCCGGCAGCCAAGGAGACCAAGAAGCTCGACAACGGCAAGCCGACCTGACCGACACACTCTGGGCAGCCGTGGCGAGGATCTCGCCGCCGCCCACCTCACTGGCGAAGGATTCACCATCTTGGCGCGCAACCTGCGAACTCGCCACGCAGAGATCGATCTGCTGGTTCGGCGCGGCCCCCTGGTCGTCGCGGTCGAGGTCAAGACCCGCCGCCACCATCTGGCCCCCGAGCTAACGGTGTGCACCCGACAGCGGTCTGGCTTGCGACGTGCACTCATGGAGTTGGCAGAGGGCATGCGTCGGCGCCCCCGCGTTTTGCGTATCGACGTGGTTGCCGTGCGGCCGCTGGCTGCCGATACATGGGACGTCCGGTGCTTTCCCGGGGTGGAGTTCCACCCGTCGCCGGACTGATCCGACTGCGGCACGCCAAGACCCCGGCACCCGCTGACCATGCCCAAGCTGCGCGAGCAGATCATCCCCCGACGCAAGCTGATGTTGATCGGCGCGGAGTGCGCGATCATCACCGGGGCGTTGTTCGCCGGCACGTCGTTGCCGCCGCTCACCAGCAACCCGGGCGTGGTGCTGGACTTCACCGGCTGGCCCACCTGGCAGTTCCTGCTCTCCTGCCTGACCATCGCGATCCTGTGCCAGGCCTGCCTGTCGTACAACGACCTGTACGACTGGAAGGTGTCGCAGAACCGCGGCGAGCTGCCCAACCGGTTGATGCACTCGGGGGGGTACTCGCTGGTGTTGCTGGCGATGCTGGTGTTCCTGCTGCCCCAGCTGTTCTACTTCCCCGGCCTGACCGACCCGCGCGGCGAGACCTGGAAGCTGATCCTGCTGCTGGCGGTCGCCTACGTGGCGATCTACGCGTTCCGCGCCGGGTTCCACTGGTTCTTCTACAAGTGGAACTTCGGCGAGCAGGTGTTGGTGTTCGGAGCGGGCACGCACGCCCGCGAGATCGCCGACCTGATCCACGACAACCCGATGGCCGGCTTCGAGGTGGTCGGGCTCATCAGCGACGGCAGCCAACAGAACGGCGAAACCGACGGGGTCCCACACCACGAGGTGCTGGGTGCGGTCGACGACTTGATCGCCATCGGCCAGAAGCACCGCGTCGCGCGCGTGGTGGTCGCGGTCGAAGAACGCCGGCAGACCCTGCCGATCCCGCAGCTCCTGGCCGCGCGGATGAGCGGAATCGAGGTCGAGGAGCGCGAGGCGATGTTCGAACGCATCGCTGGCAAGATGGCCATCGAGAGCCTGCGCCCGTCGTACCTCATCTTCGGCAGCGGGTTCAGCAAGCCGCCGGTGGCAATCGCCCTGAAGCGCTTCACCGACCTGCTGGCAGCCACCGTGGGGATCGTGGTAACCGCACCGTTCATGCTGTTGGTGGCGGTGCTGATCAAGCTCGAGAGTCGCGGGCCAGTGCTGTTCCGCCAAGAGCGCGTCGGCCAGGACGGGCACCCGTTCATGATCAACAAGTTCCGCACCATGCGGCAGAACGCCGAGCAGGAGTCCGGGCCGGTGTGGGCGAGCACCGACGATCCGCGCATCACCCGGATCGGCAAGTTCCTGCGGCTGTCGCGAATCGACGAAATCCCGCAGATGTTCAACGTCCTGGCCGGCCAGATGTCCTTCGTCGGCCCCCGCCCGGAACGCCCGTTCTTCGTCGAGGAGCTGTCGGAGCGGATCAAGTTCTATCCGCTGCGGCTGACCGTCAAGCCCGGGGTCACCGGGTGGGCGCAGGTCAACATGGCGTACGCCGCGTCGATCGAGGACACGATGGAAAAGCTGCGTTACGACCTCTACTACATCAAGAACATGAGCTTCGTGTTCGACCTGAACATCATGCTGCGCACCGTCGGCGTGATCCTGTTCGGCAAGGGCGCCCGGTAGAGCGATGACGAGCTGGAACATCCTGGTCGCGGACGACCTGTCGGCCGAAGGTCTCGAGATCCTGCGCCGCTGCGGCACGGTCACCTCCCACAAGGGGATGTCCGAGGACCAGCTGCGCGACGCGTTGCCGTCGTTCCACGCCCTGGTGGTGCGGTCGGCGACGAAGGTCACCCGCCGCAGCCTCGAACTCGCCGACCACCTGGCGGTGATCGGACGCGCAGGGATCGGCGTCGACAACATCGACGTCGACGCCGCGACCGAGCGGGGCATCGTGGTGATGAACACCCCCGAAGCCGGTGCGGTCACGACCGGCGAGCACGCGATCGCGCTGCTGCTGGCGATGGCGCGCCGCATTGCCGCGGCGGACGCCAGCATGCGGCGTGGCGAGTGGGAGAAGAGCGCGTTCACCGGCGTGGAGATCCGCGGCAAGACGCTCGGCGTGCTCGGCCTGGGCCGGATCGGCAGCGTGGTCGCCGAACGCGGCGTCGGGTTGCAGATGCAGGTAGTCGCCTACGACCCGGCAGTGTCCCAACAGTCGGCACCGACCGGGGTGCGGATGGTCGAACTCGACGAGCTGCTCGGATCGGCGGACTTCGTCACCGTCCACGTGCCCCTGATGCCGGCCACCGAGCACCTGCTCGACGCGGATCGAATCGGCAAGATGAAGCCGGGCGCGATGCTGGTGCACGCGGCGCGCGGTGGGATCGTCGACGAGCAGGCGCTGTGCGATGCACTCGACCGCGGCCACCTCGCCGGCGCGGCGCTCGACGTGTTCGAGAAGGAACCGCTGGCACAAGACCATCGGCTGCTGCGCACTCCGAACCTGGTGGTGACCCCACACCTCGGGGCGAGCACCAAGGAGGCCAAGCGCGGCGTCTCGCTCGACATGGCCAACCAGATCGCCACCTGCTTGAAGCGCGGCGTGGTGCTCAACGGAATCAACGTGCCACGCATCGCCCCGAGCGAAGCGACGATGGTCGGCCCGTACCTCGACTTGGTCCACAACCTGGCGAGCTTCCTGGTGCAGGTGTTCCCCGGCCGGGTGCAGTCTCTGCGGCTGACGCTGCAGGGTGGTGTGCCGGAGTCGGCGGCGAGCTCGCTCACGGTGGCGATGCTGAGCGGGGCGCTGGCCCACCGACTCGAGGGTCCGGTGACGCCGGTGAACGCGCGCCGCCTGGCCGAGCAACACCAGATCCGGGTGCACACCGAGTCTTCGTCGATGAAGCGCGACTTCATGAACCTGGTGCGGGTGGAGGCGGTGCTCGACGAGCAACGCCACCAGATCAGCGGCACGGTGCTCGGCCAACGCCACGGGCGCATGGTCGAGTTGGACTCGTTCCTGCTCGATGCGATCCCCGAGGGCCCCGCACTGGTCACCTGGCACGCTGACCGTCCCGGCGTGCTCGGCGAACTCGGCACCGCGCTCGGCCGCCACGCGATCAACATCGCTCGCGTGCAGCTCGCCGAACACGACGGCCAGGCACTGGGGATCCTCAACCTCTCCCAGCCGCTGACCGACGATGCGTTCGCCGCGGTCGCATCGCTACCGGGGATCGCCGTGGCGCGGGCCGTCGTGTGATGGCCCAGCCGCCCGAGGGACCGTTCCGCAGCTTCTATTTCGACTGCGATTCGACCCTCAGCAGCATCGAAGGCGTCGACGAGCTGACCCGCGGCATGCCCGAGGCGGAGCAGCGCGCGCTGCGCGCCCTGACCGAGCAGGCGATGCTCGGCGAGTTGCCGCTGGAACAGGTGTACGAACGACGCCTGCACGTGGTCGCCCCGTCGGCGCGCGACCTCGCGGCGATCGGTCGCCGCTACGTCGAGCACCCGTCGCGGGACGCGGTGGCGACGGTCGCCGCGTTGCAGTTCCTGGGCAAGCGGGTCGGCATCGTCAGCGGTGGACTGCGGCAAGGCGTGGCGGCACTGGCAGAGTTTCTCGGGATCGACGATTCTTGCGTGCACGCGGTCCAGGTGCTGCTCGACGCGGATGGGCGCTACCGTGATTTCGACCGCAGCAGCCCACTGTGGCGCAACGGCGGGAAGATCGAAGTGATGCGCCGGCTGCCACCCGACCACCACCCGGTGCTGTTCGTCGGCGACGGCGTCACCGATCTCGAGGTACAGGGCCACGTCGCCCGGTTCGTCGGCTTCGGCGGCGTCGAGCGGCGTCCACCGGTCGCGGCGCGCGCCGAGGTCTACCTCGAGGGCCCGAGTCTTGCGGCGGTGCTGGGCGTCGGACTGTGCGATGATGAGAAGACTCGGTTGTTGGCCGAGCCACGGTTCGCGTTCCTGCGCCCGATGCTCGAGCAACCGCAGGCCGAGCGAAGACCCCGATGACCGACCACCCGATCCTGTTCATCCCCGGCCCCACCGAAGTCGATGCCGAGCTGCGCCAGATCCTGGCGATGCCGCTGATCGGCCACCGCGACAAGCGTTTCGTCGCCGAGGTGCAGGCGGTGTGCGCCAAGCTCGAAACGCTGTTCCTCACCGCTGGTGCGGCGCAAGGTGGCGCGACTCTGTTCGAGAACGCACCGGCCACCGCGTTGATGGAGGCCGGGATCCGCAACCTCGTGCCGCGCGGCGCCCGCGTCCTGCACTTGGTGTGTGGCGCATTCAGCGAGCGCTGGGCGAAGATCAGCAAGGCGTGCGGCCGAGCCGCCGAGACGATCACCGTGCCATGGGGCGAATCGGTGACGCCCGCAGCACTGCGCCACGCCCTGACCACCGCGCCGCAGCCGTTTGCCGCCGTCTGCATCACCCACTGCGAAACCTCGACGAGCGTGCTGGCACCGCTGCAGCAGCTGGCGGAGACGGTGCGCGAGCACGCACCCGACACGCTGGTGTTGTGCGATACCGTGACGTCGCTGGCCGGCGCCGAGCTGCAGTTCGACGCGTGGGGACTCGACCTGGCGTTCGCCGGCACGCAGAAGTGCCTGGCGCTGCCGCCTGGTCTCGTGGTCTACGCTGTCTCACCACGCGCCGTCGAGCGCGCCGCGACGGTCGACGAGCGTGGGTTCCTGCTCGATTTCCTGGCGGCCCGCGCCGGGCTCGCGGAGGGCAAGACCCTCGCGACTCCCAACGTGCCGCTGGTCTACGCCCTGTCGGCGCAGCTCGACCGGATCGCCACCGAGGGCTTGCCGGCCCGGTGGCGGCGCCACCTGGCGATGCAGCAGCGCACCCTGGCGTTTGCCGCCGATCACGGCATGGTGCCGCTCGCGCCCGAGGGTTGCCGCTCCCCCACCGTGACCGCCCTGCGCGCCACGGGCCACGACATCGCCGAGCTGGCAGCGCGCGCCCGCACCGCCGGGTTCGCGTTCGACCAGGGCTACGGCAAACTCAAGGGCGAAGCGTTCCGCATCGGCCACATGGGTGACCACACCGAGTCGCGCCTGCAGCGTCTGCTCGACGCGTTGGTCGCATGACCCGCCGCGGACGCTCCGACGCAGCGGAGTCCGCAGCGGCAGCGCGACCGAGCCGGATGGCAACGCTGCTCGCCTTGCTGGCGTGTCTCACCTGCTGCACCCATGAGGACCCGGCGTGGTTCACCGACACGACCGCAGCGGCGGGGATCCGCTTCGAACACTGCAACGGCTTCACCGGCCGCTACATCTACCCGGAGACCGTCGGTGGCGGAATCGCGCTGTTCGACTACGACAACGACGGTTGGTTGGACATCTACCTGGTGAACGGCAACTTGCTCGACGGTTCCAGCGCACCGCAGCACACCAACAAGCTGTACCGCAACAACCACGACGGGACGTTCACCGACGTAACGGCACGCGCCGGGGTCGGCGACACCGGAATCGGGCAGGGCTGCTGTGCCGCGGACTACGACGGCGACGGCCACGTCGACCTGTTCGTCACCAACATCGGTCCGGACCGCCTGTACCACAACAACGGCGATGGCACCTTCACCGAGGTGTCGGCTGCCGCCCACATCGACAGCAAGCTGTGGGGTCAGACCTGCGCGTTCTTCGACTTCGACGGCGACGGCTGGCTCGACCTCTACGTGCAGAACTACGTCACCTACAATCCGGACAGCGAGCACGGCAGCCGTGGCGACTACGCCTCGCCGCGCACTTTTGCCGGCGCGCCCGATCTCCTGTTCCGCAACAACCGCGACGGCACGTTCACGGAGGTCGGGAAGCAGGCCGGGATCTCGCGCCCCGACGGCCGGGGCATGGGCGCGGTGTGCGCCGATCTCGACGGCGACGGGGATCTCGACCTGTTCGTCGCCAACGACGCGATGGAGAACTTCTACTTCGTCAACCAGGGCAACGGCACGTTCCGCGACGAGTCGGTCCGTTCGGGACTGGCCTACGACCAGAACGGAGCCAGCGAATCGTCGATGGGTGCCGACGTCGGCGATGTCGATGGCGACGGCAAGCTCGACATCGTCTGTCCGGCGCTGCGCGCCGAGGGCTGCGCGCTGTACATCCGCCGGGAGAACGGGTTCGAAGAGCGCTCCCGGGTTGCGCGACTCGCGGCGGCCACTCGTCCCTATACCGGGTTCTCACCCAACCTCGGGGACTTCGACCACGACGGCGACCTCGATCTGTTCTTGTGCAACGGCGGTGTGTCCGCAAACCCGGGGGTAGGGCCGGCCGGCGACTATGTGAAGCGCTACGGCGTCCGCGATCAGCTGCTGCGCAACGACGGTAGGGGCGGGTTCGATGCGGTCGGCACGGCGGCCGGCCCGCACTTCCAGCGCGAACTCGTCGGCCGTGGCTCGGCGGTCGGCGACCTCGACAACGACGGGGACCTGGACCTCGTGCTGGTCAACTTGCGCGGCAAGGCGGTGGTGTTGCGCAACGACGGCGCGCGCGGCAACTGGCTGATGCTGAACCTGCGCGGCAAGCGCGGCAACCGTGAGGCAGTGGGCGCATTCGTCACGCTGACCGTCGACGGCCGCACTCAGGTGCGCACGATCGCCGGTTGTGGCGGCTACCTGTCCCAGAACGACCGGCGGATCCACTTCGGCCTCGGTTCGGCCACCACCGCGGAACGGGTGGAGATCCGCTGGCCGGACGGCAAGCGACAGGCGCTGACCGCGGTGGCCGCCAACCAGATCCTGACCGTCGAGCAGAAGTAGGAACGTCGGGGAACGCGCCGGAGAGGCGTCACCGGTCCGCGCGATCCGGACCGAATCAGGGGCCCCGCTGCACGACCAGCGCAGCCGGGTCCTCGGCCGCCCAGGCGCACGATCCGAGGTGCTCGACGACCGCCCCCACGATCCGCGGGTCGAGCAGCATCGTCGAGTGCCCCGAGGTGTCGATCCGCAGGTTGCGAGCCGGGGGCGCGAGCACGGCGTGCTCGACATCGACAACCAGGTCCATGCCACCGCCGATCGCCAGGTCGTCGCGCCGGGTCGGGAGGTCGAGCCCGCGGAACAACAACCCGCGCATCGGACCGATCGCGAGCGCCGCGGCCCAGGTTCCCTTGTGCGGGCCCGCGAGCGTCACCACTGGTCCGATCTGCGGACACTGCTCGCGGGCCAAGCGCACGATCAGTCCCCCCAAACTGTGTCCGAGCACCGCAACCGGCACCCCCCCGCAGGTCTCGGCCAGCGCGCGCACCACATCGACGATCTTCGACACCGCCCGCTCCGGGTTGCGGAACGAGCTGTAGTCGACCGGCACCGCCGGCCCGAACCCGGCACGCTCCAACGCGTGAACCAGCGGGCCCATGGTTCCGGCGGAGTACATGTAGCCGTGCGCCAAGACGACGGGCCTGGCCGGACCGCGCCACCGGCGCGCATCGCGCCGCGCGCGGTACAGCACCCACGGGGTGGCGCACAGCCCCAGCGTCAGTGCCCACGTCGCGGTGAGCTCGTCGAGCAGCAGCACGGCACCGCGCAGCAGGAGGCGCCCGATCCACGCAAAGCCACCCCAGCCCGGACTATTCATGAGCAGCGTCGCGAGATTCGCGCGCAAGGCGCTGCGACGACACGGCTTGTTGGTGGACAAGCTGAGGAGCAGCAACGCAGCGAGCGGATCGCTTGCTGGTGGAAAGGCGAATGGCTGAGCGCAGCGACGCAGGCGGATCGGATGCCGGTGCCGGATCGAGATGCTTGATGGTTGCTGCGAACTCCGGACGCGTGGGTCACTATTGCCAACTGCCCGGATCTGATCTCGCGAACTTGAGCAGCGGTCGCGATCGGACGATCGCCCGGAGATCGAATTCGTGAACAAACGGGTTGGGCGTTCGCGGACGCTACGCGTTAAGGAGAAGGCATTGTTGCTACAGGAGAACGGCAGGTTCTGCCCGGAGGCGGGGTGCCTCCCCGTCGAGGAGCAGGTTCTGACGTTCGACGAACCACACGCAGCTTGACAGGAACTGAAGGAGCCGCGATCGAACCAGTGCCTCCAGCGTGACGTTCGCCGATGTCATGAATAGTCCGGGCTAGGGCGGCGGCCAGTCTCACGGTTCACGGATACGCAGCGCCTTGCACTCGGCGCGGATCGCCTCGACCACCGCGGTATCGTCCTTGGCGACCTTCGCCACGCGCCGCAGTGCCCACAGCCGGATGAAGGCATCCGCCGGCCGGTCGAACCACTGAACGACCAGATCCGGTGCCTCCCGCGGATCGCGCTGCGCGAAGTACAGGGCCAGCGCGCGTGCGCGCACCAGGTCGCCGGCCTTGGCACACGCGCGCGCCATCTTCAGGATCGGCGTGACTTCGTCCTTGGTGTCGGCGCGGCGTTTGCGAACCGCCTGCAGTCGTGCTTCCCACTCGGCGTGTCCGGGTTGCGCTGCGACGGCCTTGGCCAACCACTTCTCGGCGAACGGCGCGTGCCCGAGCTCCATCAACAGAACGCCCATCAACGCCTGCGCGTTGGGGTCGTCGGGGTGCGCCTTCAACGCCTGCTCCAACTGCTCTGCACCGGGCTGCCAGCGGCCGGCGTTCAGCAGCCACTGCGCGCGCGCCAGTCGTGCCGGCTGCGGGTGCCCCTGCGAGTCCAGCTGCCGCGCCCGTTGCTCCGCCTCACGCTGGGGACGCCGCAGCCGGTGCAGCTCGCCCCACAGTTCGGCAGCCTTGGCGCGGCCCCGCCTGTGCTCGATCCGTGACAGCTGGTAGTAGCCGGTCTCGTCCCAAGGATCCTCGATCAGCAGAGCTCCGATCACGTTCGCAGCGTCGTCGTGCCGCCCCGCGCCGGACAGCGCCTCGGCCCACACCGTCCGGGTGCGCGCCGCCTCGGGAAGGAGCTCGAGCAACTTCAAGGCTTCGGCCCAGCGCCCCTGCCCACAGCGGACCCGCGCCAGGTCCTGCACCACGCCGCCGTCGCGCGGCGATTCGCGGTACACGCCCTCCAACACCACCGCCGCCTCCTCGAACCGCTCGGTGTTGAACAAGACTTCGGCCTTGCTACGCAGCGCCTCGCGGTGGCGCGGCTCGAGCTCCAGCACTCGGTCGAACGCGGCGAGTGCCTGGTCGTACTGCCGCTGCGCCAGGTTGGCACGTGCCTTCACCAACCGCAACTCCAGCACTTTCGCTGGGTCGGCACACGACGCGAACACCGCAGCAGCCAGCAGCAAGGTCGGCAGACGCAACATCGGCTGAACTGTAGTGCGTAGCGGTTCGGGCTACCATGCCGCCATGGATACCCTGCGCTACAGCGCCGCGGCGTGTCAGGTGGACCTACCGAATCCGCAGACGCGGGCCGAGATCGGCAAGAAGGTCACCCGGATGCTGGCGATGACCCAACAGGCAGTCGAGGGCTACTCGCCGTTCCTGCCGGTGAAGCTGTTGGTGTTCCCCGAGTTCGCCCATGCCGCACCCGTCTACGCCAGCGCGGCCGAGCTGCGCCGCCACCTCACCGTGCCGATCCCCAACGAGCACACCGAGCGCTACGCCGCCAAGGCTGCGGAGCTCGACGTCTACATTCAGACCGGGACATTTCTCGAAGAGGACCCCGCGTGGCCGGGCAAGGTGTTCAACAGCACCTGCTTGATCGGGCCGGACGGCATCCTGCTGAAGTACCGCAAGGTCAACCCGTGGATCCCGTTCGAGGCACACGTGAGCCCACACGACCTCGAGGGCTACCGCGACGAGATGTTCCCGGTGGCGCGCACACCGATCGGCAACCTCGGCGCGGCGATCTGCTACGACTGGCTGTTCCCCGAAGCACTGCGTCAACTGACGGCGAATGGCGCCGAAGTGTTGATCCGCGTGTCGGCCTACATGGATCCCTGGGGCGCCACGGCACCGATGGACTGGTGGACGGTGGTCAATCGCTGCAGGGCGCTGGAGAACACTGCATTCGTCGTGGCGTCGAACCAAGCCGCGAGCCAACACAACTACCCGCCGTTCTCCTGGCCCGGCGGCAGCATGGTGGTCGACTTCGACGGGCGCATACTGGCGCAAGCGGATCCTGGCCCGGGTGACAAGATCGTGGTCGCGCCGATCGACATCGCCGCACTACGTCACGAGCGTGAAGTTCGGTCGGGGCACCACATGTTGGCGCACCTGCGCACCGAGGCATACCCGGTGTACCGCCGGTCGTGCTACCCGCCGGGCCGCTGGACCGGCGAGGACGACCTCGACTTCGCCAAGAATGGCGCGTTGATCGACGAAGCGAAGCAACGCCAACGGGACGGTACGAACCTGCCGCACTGAGCGGCAAGGACCGCGGATCGTGCCACCACGCAGCGGGGCAGAAACCCCGACAGCTCCAACAAGCATTGCGCCGAGGCCGCATGGCGGCGCGCGCCGGCGCGCTCACCCGAGTCGTCGGGTGCGGTCTCGGCCGCGATCGGCGCACCCCGTCACGAACGGATCGTCACCGGGTGTGGTACGTCGACCACTCCCGGGTTCTGCTGCTCGGCGGTGATCCAGTGGAACTGCACCGGAATGCCCAACAACACATAGGCGCTCGGCACCTGCAGCCGGAAACCCAGCGGCCCACCCGGCAACTGTCCCGGCTGCGGGGTGCGGACGAAGCTCTGCAGCGGGAACAGCGGAATCGCCGGCGCGGACGGGAACGTGATCCCCACCACTCCGATGCTCTGCGCCGGCTGCTTGGGGCGCGGCCATCCGATCAACCAGCAGTCGAAGGAATCCTGGTTGATCGCGCTGTCGAAGCCGCGGAATGCCGCCACCGAGGTGCGCCCGGGCAGCTGCGGCAGCAGGCGCTGCGGTTCGGGGTGCCCGAGCCGCGCCTGCAGGTGCTGGCGGATCTGCGCGGTATGCCCCATACCCGGATCGGTGGTGCACAGGGCATCGATGTCGTCGGTCTGCAGCAGACCCAGCCGCTTGGACACAGGGGTTCCGCCCATGTCGGTGTAGGTCAGCACCTTGAGCTTGCCACCGCCGATCGGGATCCCGACCAGCAGCGGATCGCGCGCCGCCGAGGTCGTACTGAAGGTGACGCTGCCGCGCAGCTCGTCGTAGGCGAGCGCGTCGATCGCTTCGTCCTGCGTCATGCCGACGAAGTCGCTCCACTTCAGGGCCACCTCCGGCGTCGACCAGGTGCGCGTCACGTCATCCCACTTGATGCGCAGCACGGTGGCCGCGCTCTTGTTGGCCGCGCCACCCCACCACGCCGCGGGGACCGCGTCGAGCGTCGCCTTCGCCACGCAGAAGTAGAACGACGGCCGGGCAGGGAGCATCGCGGCGATCGCCGGTGACAACAGGTAACCGGCGGGGAAGATGTCGTGGCCGTCGAGGTCTGGGCTGAGTCCGCTCAACCCGACTTCCTCACCGTTCTGCCCGCGCTGCACCTCACCCACCCAGCTCGCTGGCGCAGCGCTGCCCGGGATCAGCCACGTGAACAAGTCGGCCGCGGCTCCATCGCCCAGCACCTCGCTGTGGATCACGCTGCCCGCGACCCCTACCGTACCCTTGGTCACCGAGAACGAGATCATCCCCCAACCACCCGACGGGACGACCGCCCGCCCCATCGCGTCGGCCAGGAACCAATCGAGCCCGAGCGACATCGCGTGGATATCGAACGCGGGTGCGGCGGGGAACATCGCCGAGCGGCGGAAGTCGGGGGTCTTCGGCAGCGGAGCGAGCTCGAGCGGCGGCGCCGTGGTCACGCCCGGGATCTTGAAGTAGAGCGTCGAGACACCGAGCGGGGCGGTGCCCCCGAGCGTGCCCGCGCTGACCGAGATCGCGTGCGGGAAACCGACCAGCGGGCCCTGCGACTCGTTCCCCTGGGGCGGCAGAAGGGTCAGGAGAAGGACGGTGGTGTGGAGCATCGGCGGATTCCTCCGGGGTTGGTCACTTGGCGTGCTCGAGCAGCGCGCGGAGCCGGGCCGGCGGGATCGGATCCTGCGGCGACAGCTCGCCGGCGAGCCGCAGCAGGTAGACGCGCAGAAACAGCACCTGCTCGGCGTCGAGCCCGCTGTCCGGCAGCAGGGCCTCGAAGTTGAGGATCTGCACCGGGTTGGTCCAGTCGCGGCGCCAGGCGCCGAGGAAACGCGGCAGGAGCTCGCCGAGGTCGTCCCGTGCGAACGCGCTGGCCAACGCCTGCTCGGGCTCGATCGACGAAGGGCCACCGGCCGCGCGGCTGCGCGCGAACCCGGCTTGCGCCGTCCGGGCCAGCTGCCGGGCGGCTGCCGCTCGCTCGGCGCGGCAGCGGAAAGCCTCCTGCAGATCGATGCGCGCCAGCAGCAGCGGACGCTTCCACGCCTCGCCCAGCTTGCCGGTCGCCGGCATCGCCGACGCGGCTTCGCGGGCGGCGGCGAACGCGCCGCGGTCGCACTGCACCTGGGCAAACGTCTGCAAGGTGTTCCACAGCCAGGGCCGCAACGCGTGGGCACGCCGCAGGCACTGTTCCGCTTCGTCGAGCCGACCGAGCCGCCGCAGACAGATCCCGAGGTTCTGCAGTGGTCCGTGGCGTTCGGGACACAGCGCGAGGGAGGCACGCAGCACCGGGATGGCGTCGGCGTATTCGCGCAGGCCGGCGAGGGCACAACCGATGACGTGCGCGGTCCGCGCAGTGCGGCGCCGGTAGACGCCTTCGAGTTGCAGCGCTTCGTCGCGCGCCTTGGCGAACAACTGCCGCCGCTGGTCGGCACGCGTGCTCTCACCGGCCAAGAACAGGTAACCGATCTGCCGCAGCTCGCGGGACGCGAGCGAGTTCGCAGCGAGTCCTTCGAGCAACGCCGGCGCCTTCGGGTCGTGCTGCAGGTCGGCGCCGCGCAGGGCGTGGAACAGCGCCAGGTAGCGGTCGTCGTCGGTACGCGGCTCCGGCAGGCGGCGCGTGTCGACCGCTGCGGCGCCGAGCGCACTGGCATCGAGTCGCCGGTACGCGGCGGCCAGGGCCGCGGCGTACGGAGTCCCGACCCGGGCCGCGATCTGCTCGACGTCCGCTCGGCACGCGGTGACCTCGCCCCGATCGAGACACAGCGCCGCCCGCGTCATCCGCGCACCGAGGTCGTCCGGCGCCAAGCGCAGGAGTTCATCCAGCCGCTCCCGCGCCACGGCAGCCAGTTCCCGGTCCTGCTCCAGGCGGCGTTCCGGGTACGACTCGAATACCAGCAGCGCCGGCAACCCGGCCATCAGCTCGACGCTCCGGGCAGCGCGGCGCACCGCCGCATGGTGGCGGTACAGCGGCACCACCACGACCGCGAGCAACACCGCCAGTAGCGTTGCGCCGAGGGCCAGGTAGCGCGCCGGACGGCGCTGCACCTTCCGCCAAGTTCGCGTGAAACGGCCGAGCGGTCGCGCCGCAACCGGGCGGTGGTCGAGGAAGGCGCGCAGGTCATCGGCGAATGCCTGCATGGTCGGGTAACGCCGCGCGGGTTGCTTGGCCAACGCACGCTCGACCACTGCCTCGAGGTCGCGCGGGATCGCCGGGTCGATCGCCGCCGGCCGAACCGGATCTTCCAGCTGCAGCCGGGTCAGGACTTCGGCGATGCTGCCCTGGTGTGGCGGGCAGCGGGTGAGCAGGTGGTAGAGGGTCGCCCCGAGTCCGTAGACGTCGGCCGCCGGGCCGATCGCCGCGCGCCCGTCGCGGCGCGCCTGCTCCGGTGCCATGTACCACGGCGTGCCGAGCGCGGTGGCGGTCAGCGTGAGTGCACCCTCCCCATCGCGCGTCGCGATGCCGAAGTCGAGCAGCACCGCGCCACCGTCTCGGGTGACGAACGCGTTCGACGGTTTGACGTCGCGGTGCAGTACGGATGCGTCGTGGGCTGCCTGCAGCCCATCCGCGAGCTGCACCACCCAGGCGACCAGTTGCCGCAGCAACGAATGCTCCCCCATCGCGACACCGAGTGCCGGGCCGACGCCCGTGGCGCGCAACGCGATGCCGTGCTCGGTGCAGTACTGCAGCACGCCGGCGAGCGAGATCCCCTCCAGCCGGTCCATCACCAGGAAGTAGAGGCCGTCCTCGGTCTCACCCTGGTCGTGCACCGGCACGATGGCTGGCGATCGGAGCGCGGCCAACACGCGCGCCTCGCGCGCGAAACGCGCCCGGCGCGTCGCATCGGGACCGAGCCCGGGGTGCATCACCTTGACGGCGACGGTGCGCCCCAGGCGAGCATCGTGTGCCTCGTAGACCGCACCCATCGCCCCGAGTCCGATGCACGCGCCGAGTCGGTAGCGCCCCAGCAAGATTCGACCCTCGAGCCCCGCGTGCGCCGATCGCGGTGCGGTCGCGTCGGCCGCGGTGCCAGGCAGCGCGGCATCGAGCCCCAGCGCCTGCGCCACCAGTGGAATCAGCTCGGGGCACCCGGCGCAGATCGCTTCCAGGTCCGGCTCGCGCCCGGCTTCGCGTTCCGCCAGCGCCGCCTCGACCAGCGCCACCCGGCGCTCCTCGTCAGGCACCGACAATCGTTCGGCTTCGGATCCGCCGCTCATCGCCTCGCTCCTCGCCTTGGATCCGCGCGCTGCGTCGTGTACGGCGTCACGATCCGTCCTCCGCCCGCGGCTGCTCTGCATGCACACCGCGTGCCTGCAGGCGCACCAGCAGCCGGGCCTTGGCGCTGCGGAACGCCTGCCGGGCCGCATCGGCGGTCGGCAATCCGCACAGCTCGGCGATGTGGGCAAACGACTCCTCGCCCTCGAGTCGCAGCGTGAGGATCTGCCGCGCCTTGTCCGGCATTCTGTCCAACACGGCGCGGTACGCCGCCAGTTGCTCCCCCAGTTCGGCAGCCAGCGACGGCGTAGGATCCGCGGCGGGTGCCGCCGCGACGGCCGCAGTGCGCTCATCGTCGCCTGACTCGGCGCGCCGCCGGGCGTCGCGACGCGAGGCCTCGTGGTAGCGCATCGCGTCGACCAGTCGGTGGCGGACGACCGCCCCGAGGTACTGGATCAGCTCCGCCTCGTTCGCCCCGCGGAAGCCGTCGAGCCCCCCTTGGTCGAGCACCCCGAGGAACACCTCCTGCACGATGTCGCCAGTGGAGAACAACGGCAGGATCCACCGATGGTGCTTGCGGAAGTCGTGCTGCAATTGGCCGTGCACCAACTCGCGCACCGGTGGATAGACCCGGGCGAACATCGCGGCCCGAGCGGCGGGATCGCCTGCGCGCACCGATGACAGCTCGCGTTCGAGGTCCACGACGTCACCCCGAGGGTTCGAACCCCGCGCTGGGAGGGCGGAATCGTACCGGTGGTTGGACGGGGAAGCACATGGACCGATCGGACTCGACATCATCGAAGCACCACACGCATCGCGCAACCGGCGTCGGCGGTGCCCCCCCTCGCGGGCGCGGGGCAGCCGAGCGGTGCCGCCTTCCCCGGATTATTTCGCGCAGGCGACCGCGCCACTGCCATCGGAAGGGCCGAGCCTGGCGCCAACCCCCGGGCCAGGGGTGATTCGCGCCGGAAAGAGACCGAAACCTGTCGTCAGTCGGTCCCCAGCGGGCTGCCGCCGCCGTCGCGCAAGGTCGTCATCGGCCTCCTCACGTCGCGCGGGATCACCCGTCAGTCGGCGGGCGGGCGTGCTTCGGCTGGTACACCCCGAGTTCCCCACCCCCCGGCAGGGTCACCCGCGTCAACCGCCCCCAACCGAGCTCCTCCACCGGAGTGCACGAGATCCCGCGTTCGGCCATGTGCGCGATCAGCACGTCGACGTCGTCGCACATCAAGAACAACTCTTGGGTTCCGCCGGTTTCCGCAGGATGGACCGCGACCTCGGCGGGCGGCAAGCCGAACACCAACCAACCATCCCCCACATCCACGAACGGCAGCTTCAGGACGTCACGCAGGAACACGCGATCGGCCTCGGAGTCGCGGGAGTAGAGGATGACGTGGGCGCCGTTCAGCATGCGGATAGGTCCTCGAAGGGGGATCCCCCAGGATAGCAGAGATCGCGCCACTTGGCGAGCACACTGCGTCGGCGTGCACCCCACGCCATGGGGCACACACCGGGCTGGGCGCGGCTTCCGATCGGAGGCGCACAGCGGAGCACTCGGTCCATCCCCGTGGGGCTTTTATGGGAAACTGGTTTCGCCAGGTCGCAGTCCGGGCGGTGAACCCTCACCCCCGAGACCCATCCCATTCCGAAAGATGCACTCACCCCTCGCGCTGCTGCTCTCCGCCCCTCTCTGGATCGCCTTGGCCGCGCCGGCACAAGTGCGCTTCGCTGCGAACAGCGGTGCGCATCTCGATCCGGACGTGAACGGTCAGCCACTGCGGGCTTGCGGTCTCGCGACCGGTGACCTCGACGGCGACCGCAACCTCGACCTGGTATTGGGTTGCGAAGAGGGCGTGTTCGCGGCGCTCGGGGATCGAGCGGGCGTGTTCTCCGCGCCACGACTGGTCTCCCGCGCGATCGCTCGCCGCGTGCTGCTGGTCGACGTGGACCGCGACGGCGACCTGGACATCGTGGTCGGTGCGGGCAGCAACGGCTACTACACCAACCCCGGGCGCTACGCCTTGCTGCGCAACGACGGCAAGGCAGGGTTCACCGAAGTACCGTCCGCCGTGCCGGCAATCCTCGGACAACCGCTGGCGATCGTCGCTGGCGATCTCGACCGCGACGGCGACCCGGACCTGTTGTTGGTGCACGACCGCGCGACTTCGCCGCTGAGCGTGTGGATCAACGACGGATCCGGCAGCTTCACCGACCAGACCGCGACGCGGGTCACTGGGTTGGGCACCGGGACGGCCACCTTCGGTGCGCTGGTCGATCTCGACGGCGACGGCGACCTCGACATCGTCGTGACGATAAACGGCATTGGGCAGCTGTTCCGCAACGACGGCAAGGGCTCCCTGGCGCGGACCACCCCATGGAGCGGACCGAGCCCGATCGTTGGCACCGGTGACTTCGACGGCGACGGGGCTGTCGACCTGGTGAGCAGCAGCGCAATCTACCGCAACGACAAGACCGGCCTCGGCTTCACGCTGCTCGCCACCGGTGCGTTCGGCGGTGCAGTGTCGGTGGCCGATTTCGATGGAGACCGCCGACTCGATCTACTCGCGGCAGACCCAGTGGGCCGTCCGATCTTGCTGCTACAGAAGTCGGCCGGGCAGCTCACCGATGCGACCACATCCTGGTTCGACAGCGCTTCGCTGACCAGCGCCACGCCGGACACCCCATTCGTCACCATGCACGCGACCGATCTCGACGGCGATGGCGACCCGGACCTGATCACCGGCGGTCTCGAGTCGCGCGCCAACAGCTCGACCACCGTGGGGATTCCGCCGCGGGTCTACATCAATGCTGGTGGGCAGAAGCTGGTGCGGGCCAACCAACCGGCCTTCCCCTTCCTTCAGGCGGGCATCGCCGCGGTGGCCGCAGGCGACGTCGACGGCGACGGTGACGTAGACCTCTATCTGCATCCGCACGGACACTACGATCCGCGAGTGATGCGCGAAGGCATCTGGCTGCAGGACCACCAGGGCAGATTCGTCCAAGGACCGACCGTGCCGGGGAACGGAATCTGCGGCGGCGCGGCGTTCGCCGACGTCGACGGCGACGGCGACCTCGACTTGCTCACGGTGCGCGGCTGGGACCCCGTCGGGCCACCGAATGCCGCCCGACATCGGTTGTTCCTGAACGACGGCAAGGGCAACTTCTCCGACGTCACGACCAGCTCCCTGCCGGCGACGGCGTTCGGCGCCGGTGCTTGTATCGCGGTGGGCGACGTGGACGGCGACGGCGATCTCGATTTCGTCACTGGTGAGCAGCACCCGACCCAGTACGGTTCGAGCATCGGCGCGCAGAACCGGCTGTTCCTGAACGATGGACGAGGGAAGTTCTCCGACGCCACGGCTTTCATGCCGAGCGGGGCGGACGACACCACCGCGATCCGGCTGGCCGACCTCGACGGCGACGGTGATCTCGACCTGCTGGTGCAGAACGGTCGATTCAGCGCACCGCCGGCCGGGATGGCGCTGCGCTTGCTGCGCAACGACGGCATGGGTCGCTTCACCGACGAGACCGCCGCGCGCCTCCCCGCGCTGACCACCGCCAAGGAACTCGACGTGGTCGACCTCGACGGCGATGGTGACCTCGACATCACCCTCGACGGCGTCGATCTACTCAATGACGGCACCGGCCGCTTCACCGCGCGCACTGCGGCCAGCGGGCGGCTGCTCAGCCGCGATTTCGACGAAGACGGGCGACCCGATGACTTGCTGCGTGGGTTCCGCATCGGCGCCCAGTCCTTGGGCATCGGCACCGGGGTCGAGGGGTTCGGCGCGCTCGCGGTGGACCTCGATCGCGACCAAGACCTGGATCTCGTCCTCTACGGCCTCGGCCCGGCGGATTCCTCACGCCAGCCGTACGCGATCGTGACGGTGCGGGTGTTCCACAACCTGCGCCGCAGCCTGTCGATCACCGCGCTGCCGCGCCTCGGTCAGGCATTCCGCGTCCAGCTGCGCAGCGGCGTGCACAGCTATGCGCTCCCGGCCATCGCCCCGGCCCTGGCCAACAGTTGGATCCAATTGCCGGGGCTCGGCCACTTCGGCCTCGATCCCGCGCTGCACGTGCTGCTGCCGGTGTGGACGGTGCCCGATGCCGACACGCCGGCGGTGCTCGAGGTCACGACACCGAACGACCCCGCCCTCGCCGGGATGACCGTGGCGATGCAGGCACTGGTCGCCCCGGCGAACGGCAACGGCCCGGCGCGACTGTCCAACGTCGCGGTCCATGAAGTCCTGCGCTGAGCGCCACCGCCAGGGGTCACGCGAGGCGCTGGCGCAGCTTCGCGACGGCCTTGTGGAACAGCGCGCGAGCCGAGTCGGCGCTGCCCAGCCCCAGCTCGGCGGCGATCTCTCGATGGTTCATGTCGAGTACCAACCGGCAGTACACCACCTGCCGGTACGACCCGCTCAGTTCCAGCAAGGCACGCTCCAGCGCGCCGTCGAGTTCGGCGCCAGCGAGCTCCGCGCTGGGCGATGGACCCGCGCTCGCCGGCGCGTGGTCCGCCAGGGTCGTCACGCCCAGATCCGCGCGGCGCAGGACCCGACCACCGCCCCGCTTTTCGGCGCGGGCGGCGCGCCCCGCATCGCGCAGCCGCGATTCGCATACTCGGGCGAGCCAGCAGATGAAGCTGCCCTCGTGTCGCGGCTCGAAGTCGCGGATCCCGCTCAGCGCTTCGAGCATGCTCTCCTGAACCACGTCCTCGCGGTCGAGGATGTCGACCAGTGCTTGCCCCATCCGCACAGCGACCAATCCCCGCACCCGCGGCAGGTAGCGCGCGTACAGCACCGACACGGCACCACGGTCGCCGCCGCGCACGCGCTGCAGCAGTTCCATGGTCTGCAGGGGCAGGGCGCTGTCCGGATCGACCGACATCTCGGGAGGGCACTGTAGCCGCCGTGCACGCGGAGCAGAACGACCCCTGGGTGATGACCCTTGCCGAGCGGCTGCGCGCGTTGTACGGCGCGGATGCACCAGACTCCTCCGGCGACCTCGAACACGAATGGCGGCGGGAGCACCAGCGGCTCGACGCGGTCTGCGGCGCTGCCGGCCGCGGCTTCCTGGCCCGCTACCGGGTGCTGCACGAGATCGCGCGCGGTGGCATGGGCCGAGTGGTTGCGGCCGAGGATCTGGTGCTCGGCCGGGGGGTCGCCCTCAAGACCACCGACTCCGGGACCGACGCGCGGCGCAGGCTGCGGCTGCTGCGCGAAGCGGAGGTCGTCGGCAGGCTGCACCACCCAGGTGTCGTGCCGATCCACGAGCTCGGGATCGACGACCGCGGCGAACCGTACTTCGCCATGCCGCACCTGGCCGGCCAGACGATGGCGACGCTGCTGCAGGAACGCGGCCGTCGCGGGGACGCCTGGCCGCTACCTCGTTGGATCGAGGTTCTGCGCCGCGTCTGCGAAACGATGGCGCACGCGCACTCGCGTGGGGTCGTGCACCGCGACCTCAAGCCGGCCAACGTGATGGTCGGTACGTTCGGCGAGGTGTGGGTCATGGACTGGGGCCTGGCAAGCACAGGAGGAGTCACCGCGGAAAGACGCGATACCACGCCGCATGCCACCCCTGCGGATCCCCGACTGACCGCGGTGCACGGCGCAGTGGGAACGCCCGCGTACATGCCGCCCGAGCAGGCCGGTGCGGCCGCACCCGACGCCGCTGCCAAGCCGTCTGCCGACACCTACGGCGTGGGCGCGATCCTGTACGAGGTGCTGGCCGGCCGGCCGCCGTATGCCACCGAACGGGTGGAGTGGACCCTCGAGGAGATCCTCTCGGTGGTGCGGGACCGGCCACCGCAGCCGTTGCGCGAACTGGCATCCGACGCCCCACCGGAGCTGATCGCAGTCTGCGAACGAGCGATGCACCGGGACCCGGAGCAGCGCTACGCGTCGATCGGCATGCTGGCCGACGACCTCCGCGCCTGGGCCGAGCACCGCACCGTCGCGGCCCACCCTTCGGGTCCGACCACGCGAGTCGCCAAGTGGCTGCGCCGGCACCGCGAACTGTCGCTAGGCCTCGCCGCCGCAGGCGCGCTGCTCGCAGTCGCGGGCCTATGGTTCGTGCTCCGGTTGGCCGAGGCACGCGACCGCGCCGAAGCGAGCGCTCTCGTCGCCCGGGCCCACCTCGCCGAGATCCTCGACCTCGCGGTCGTCGAGCGGGTACGCGACCTACGCCGCCGCGCCGACACCGAGCTGTGGCCGGCGACCGCCGAGCAGCTCCCGGCGCTGCGGTCGTGGCTCGACCAGGCGGAGTCGATCGACGCCGCGCGCACCGCGCTGCGCGCCCGGCGGGGCGCGGTCGACGCAACGAGTCCGGAGAGCGTGTGGCGCCGCCGCCTGCTCGACGACGCGCTCATCGCACTCGATGCATTCTTCGCCCCGGAGCAGAGTGGACTGGCGATCCCGCTGGACTCCACGGTCGCCGCGGTGCGCCGGCGGATCACTGCCATCGAATCGCTGGAGGGGCGCAGTCGGGACGCCCCGGAGGCACAGCGTGCCTGGGTCGCGGCGCGTGCCGCGATCCGCCGGAGCCCGCACTACGACGGTCTCGACCTTCCCCCGCAATCCGGACTGCTGCCGATCGGTCCGGACCCGGCTTCGGGGTTGTGGGAGTTCGCCCACCTGCAGACCGGCACCCCGGCACCGCGCGACCGCGCGGGAAACCTGCACTTCGCGTCGGACACGGGCCTGGTGCTCGTGCTGCTGCCCGGTGGTCGATTCACGATGGGCGCAGCTCAACATGGTCCGCGCAACGTCGATCCTCTGGCCGAAGAGATCAATGAGTGCCCGGTCCACGACGTTGCGCTGCAGCCGTTCTTCCTGGCCAAGTTCGAGATGACCCAAGGTCAGTGGCGCACCGCCACCGGAGCCTCGCCGAGCGTGCACGGCGCCGTGAGCAACTTCGTCACCGCGGCGCACGCCGACCTTCACCCGGTGGAGTCGGTGTCGTGGCACGAAGTGCAACGCGTGCTGCCGCGGCTCGGCCTGTCGCTGCCCAGCGAGGCGCAATGGGAGTATGGTGCCCGCGCCGGCACGACCACGCCCTGGTGGGCCGGCCGAACCGAGCATGATCTGTTGTCGCCGCCGGCCGGCAACCTCGCCGACCAGGGCTCGGCGCACGCCCTCGGCACCGGAGCCTGGGCACGGGTCGCAGGGCTCGACGACGGATTCGTCATGCACGCGCCGGTCGGGACGTTCCGGGCGAATGCGTTCGGGCTGCATGACGTGCTCGGCAACGTGTGGGAGTGGTGCGCCGACGAGTACGTGTCGTATCGCACACCGCCAGCGTCGGGCGACGGTGCCCGGCCGCGCAGCCCGAGCCCGCAGACGGTGATGTACCGCGGCGGGGCGTTCGATCAGCCGGCAGCCGAAGCACGCTCGGCGAACCGCGCCGGCGCCCCGCCGGACCGGCGCCACCAGACCATCGGGGTGCGCCCTGCGCGGGCCCTGCAACGCTGAGTCCCCGGCGGAACGGATCAGAACCCGAGCGCTCCTTCCCCGGCGATCCACCGGCAGGGTGCGGAGTTGGGCAGGCACCTCCAACGACGCGACCGTAGCGCTTGTCGACGCGCCGCTGGCGGGAGTCACGTCAGCAGCTCGGTGCGAACCACCACCACCGTCGGCGGCGAGTCCGTGGACGGCTCTCCCCGACCGCCCACGGCTGCCCGGACCGGGCGAGAAAAAACCCCGATCGCCCGCCTCTCTCGATCGTTCCCCCGCGAACATCCCCGGGGCGCGCCCGCTCGCACCGCCGCGACGCCCCGATCGGCAACGCTCGCTTCTGCATCGGCTCTCCCCCCACATGCCAGGAACAGCCCCTGCTTGGCGCCAATACCTCCGTCTGCTGCGCCCCGAGCGCGCGGACCTGCGCACCATCGTCATCTACGGCGCGGCCAGTGCCGTGCTCGCGCTGGCGGTCCCGCTGACGGTCGACGCGCTGATCAGCAACATCGTGTTCGGCACGCTGCTTACCCCACTGCTGGTGCTGGTCGGCATCCTGCTCGGGTGCCTGACGCTGCAAGCCCTGCTCGGGATGCTGCAGGCCTACGTCGCCGAGATCGTCGAGCGCCGGATCTTCGTCCGCGTGGTCAGCGACATGGCCTGGCGCCTGCCGCGCGTCGAGATCGCCGCGTTCGACCGCCGCTACGGCCCGGAGTTGGTCAACCGGTTCTTCGACACGGTCACGGTGCAGAAGAGCAGCTCGAAGCTGTTGCTCGAGGTCACGAATCTCGTGCTGACGACCGCGGTCGGCATGACCGTGCTGTGCTTCTACCACCCGCTGCTGTTCGCCTTCTCGGCCACCGTGTTGGTGGCACTGGCGGTTCTGGTGTTCGTGTTCGGCATCGGCGGCGTGCGCACCGCCATCGCCGAGTCGGCCGCCAAGTACGAGGTCGCCGCCTGGCTGCAGGAGATCGCCCGACACACCACCGCGTTCTGCACCCACGGCGGTGCCGAGTTCGCCGCGCAGCGCGCCGACCGACTGGCCGCCGACTACATTCTGCAACGCCAGCGACACTTCAAAGTCCTGTTCCGGCAGATCGCCGGATCGTTCGGCCTGCAGGTGGCCGCGAGCACCGCGATCCTCGCCGCCGGCGGATGGCTGGTGATCGAGCAGCAGCTCACTCCGGGTCAGCTGGTCGCGAGCGAGCTGATCGTCACCGCGGTGGCCGCCAACGTCACCAAGCTCGGCGGCGTCCTGCAGAACTGGTACGACGTCTGTGCCGCATCCGACAAGCTCGGTCTGTTGATCGATCTGCCGTTGGAACGACAGAGTGGGGACTTGCTGCCCGACACGGAGGGCGTGCGGATTCGCCTGGACGGTGTGAGCTGTCCAGCCGGCGACCGGACCGGTCGGTCGCCGGTGTTCGACCTGACGATCGAGGCGGGTGAACGCCTCGCCCTGGTGGGGCCGATCGGCGGCAGCGCCAGCCGACTGCTCGACGTGCTGTACGGCCTGCGCACGCCGACCCACGGACACGTCACGATGGACGGTCTGGATCTCCGCCAACTGCAGTTGGATCGCATGCGCGACCAGTTCGCGTTGGTCCACGGCACGGAGATCGTCGAAGGGTCGGTGCTGGACAACCTGCGATTCGGCCGTGATCACCTCGACGCCGCGCAGATCCGCGAGGCCCTCGCCAAGGTCGAGCTGTGGGACGACGTGATGGCGCTGCCAGAGGGTCTCGAAACCGAACTGACGACCCGCGGGCGGCCGCTGTCGGCGGTGCAGGCGAGTTGCCTGATGCTGGCCAGAGCGATCCTCGGCGAACCCCGCCTGCTGTTGCTGGACGGCGCGCTCGACCGCTTGCCGCCGGCGCTGCGCCAGCGGGTCTTCGCGCGGCTGTTCGCCCCGGAACATCGCTGGACGGTAGTCGTGGTCACGGCGATGGCGGACGTCGCTGCGGCCTGCGATCGGACGCTCGACCTCGCTGTCGCGCAGGATCGAGCCGCGCCGGCCGCCGATGAGGGGGTGGTCCGTGGCTGAACCACTCGGCCCGACTCCGGACTACCCGGTCGCCGAGCTGCCGGCGCTGGCGCTGGCCGGCCCACGGCAGGTGACACGCTACTTCGGCCGCGTGATGCTGCTGCTGTTGCTCGGAGCCCCGATCGCCCTCGCGCTCGCGCCCTGGCAGCAGAACCTGCGCGGCGAGGGTCGCATCATCGAGTTCGACCCGGTCAACCGGCCGATGCCGCTGCAAGCCCGCACGGACGGGATCGTCAGCGCGTGGCACGTGCGCGAGGGCGCCCACGTGACCACCGGAACGCCGATCGTCGACCTCGCCGACAACGACCCCAACGTGCTGGAGCGACTGCAGGCGCAGCTCGACGCGGCGCGGAACAAGCGTGCCGCCGCCCTGCGCAAGCGCGACGAGCTCGACGGCCAGGTGCGATCGGCAGAGCTCGCGCGCACCGCCGCCCTGCGGCTGGCCGAGGACGAGATCGCGGCCGCGCAGCAGGCACTCGCGGTGGCGCGACAGGGTGTCGAGGTCGCCAAGCAGAGGCTCGCACTCGCCAAGACAGCAGAGCAGATGTGGCAAGGTCTGGTAGCCGACCGCCTCGGCGCCGGGTTCGAACTGCAGCGGGCCACCCAGGAGCGCAGCATCGCCGTGGCCGACCTGGCCGCCAAGCAGGCCGGGGTAGCCGGGGCAGAGGCCAACCTGCGCGCGAAGCACAGCGCGCGCGAGCGAACCGCGCAGGTGGAGGCGGTGAAGCTGCAGGAGGCCCGCGTCAAGCGCGCCGCCGCGGACGCGGACATCGCCGAAGCCGAGGGCAGCATTCCGAAGCTCGAGCGCGATCTCGAGCGGCAGCGCCGGCAACGGATCGTCGCACCGGTGGACGGCTACGTGCAAAACCTGGTGGCCAACGGACGAGGCGGCAACTTCGTCAAGCAGGGAACGACCCTCGCAGTCCTCGTGCCGGCGACCAAGCAGCCCGCCGTCGAGCTGCTGGTCGACGGCAACGACGTGACCCTGATCGAAGTCGGCCGCCACGTGCGCCTGCAGTTCGAAGGCTGGCCGGCGGTGCAATTCGTCGGCTGGCCATCGGCCGCGGTCGGCACGTTCGGCGGCCGCGTCGCGTTCGTCGACCGCTTCGGCACCAGCCGCGGCAAGTTCCGGGTCATGGTCATTCCGGACGAGCGCCCGTTCCACGACGGGGACGAAGGCCCGGCGGTCCGTTGGCTGCGGGGACTGCTGACCAGTAGCAAGCCGCGCGCACGCGAGAACCCACATCGTTGGCCCGGCGACGCCTGGCTGCGCCAGGGCACGCGGGCGAAGGGCTGGATCCTGCTCGATCGAGTCTCGCTCGGCTTCGAAGTCTGGCGGCAGCTCAACGGCTTTCCGCCCACCATCGAACGCCCGGCGAACGACAAGGGGCTCAAGCGATGACCGACTCCCGACACCCCCGATCCCTCGCGCTGGCGGTCTGCGCGACGCTACTGCCGCTCGGTTGCGTACCCGCTCCTTACCGACCGCCCGAACCCGAACATCGTCACCAGCTCCCGGACGGTGCGGATGCGATCGCCGGTGCCAGCCGCCGAACCGCCCGTCGGGACGCTGCGCAACCGCCGGCGGCACGAAGTCCCGCCAGCTCGGTGCCCGACGGCGCCATTACGCTGGACACAGTCCTCGACTCGGTCACCCGCCGCTATCCCCCCTTTCTGCGCGCACTGCTGCAGCGCGACCTGGCCTCCGGCCGCCTGCGCCAGGCGCTCGGCGCATTCGACACCGGGTTGAAGGCCAAGGTCGAGGATCGCCTGCTCGGCTACTACGAGGCCACCGTGGCCCAGGGAATGTTGGAGCAACCCCTCGCCACCGGCGACACGGTCTACGGCGGCTACCGGTGGAGCGATGGCACGCTGCCGGACTACTACACCGACCGCACCCAGGAAGCTGGAGAGCTGGTGCTCGGAGCACGCCTACCGCTGTTGCGCGGTCGGGCGACCGACGGCCGGCGGGCCGCGGTGCGCAAGGCCCAGATCGACATCGTGCTGGCGGAACCGGACATCGCGCAGGCGCGCATCGGCTTCGTGCGGGCCGCGAGTTTGGCGTTCTTCACCTGGGAGGCGGCCGGCCGCAAGCTGTCGATCGCCCGCCAGCTGCTGCGTCTGGCCGAGGATCGCCAGGCAGGGCTGCAGCGGGCCGTCGAACGACAGTTCCTGGCGCCGATCGCCCTGACCGACAACGAACGCCTGATCGCGCAGCGCCGCGTATTCGAGGCCCGGGCCCAGCGCGCATTCCAGAGCGCCTCGCTGGCACTGTCGCTATACCTCCGCGGGGACGACGACCGTCCGGTAGTCCCCGGTGAACCCAACCTCCCCGCCCCGACTCCGCCCCCATCCGACCTCGCCAGCGAAGCGGAGCACGATGTGGCGCTCGCGATGCGCCGGCGGCCCGAGCCCCGTCAGCTGCAGTTGCGGCTCGACCGGACCGCGACCGACTTGGCACTCGCGGAGAACGACCGGCTGCCGCAGCTCGACATCTTGGTCGAAGGTCGGAGTTCGCTGAGCAGCGGCCCGTACCGGGACCGCGAGAATCTGGAGCTGTTCATCGGCGGCGAGCTGCGACTGCCCTTCCAGCGGCGCGCAGCCCTGGGCAAGATCGAACAGGCCACCGCGGAGTTGCAGAGGCTCCAGTTGGAACAGCGATTCCAGCGCGAGCGGATCTGCAACGAGGTGCTCGACGCCCGCTCCGCGGTGGTGGCTGCGCAGACTCAACTGGCATCGACCGAACGGAACGTGCGGCTGGCCCGCGAGCTGGTCGCGGCAGAGCAGCGCGCCTTCGAACTCGGTCGGAGCGATCTACTGCGCATCCAACTGCGCGAAGCGCAGCTGGCCGATGCCGAGACCCTCGCGGTCGACGCGCGCCTCGGCCTCGAGCGGGCGCGCGCCGACCACCGCGCCGCGCTCGGCGAAATGGGCGCCGCCTCCGGGCCTCACTGAGCGAGTGCCGTGCGCTCGTCTTCCGGATGTTGCGCGCGGATCAGAATCCGAGCGCTTCTTCGCCGGCGATCCGCTGCTTGGTGGCCTTCGTGCTCGCGCCGTTCTGCTCGCCCGAGCCACGCCGACCGGTCTCGCTCAGGTCTTCCACCATGTCGAGGCTCACCGCGATCCGCGACGACACGCCGCGCCGTTGCATGGTCACGCCGTAGAGCTGATCGCACGCCGCCATGGTGCGCTTGTGGTGAGTCACCACGCAGAACTGGGTCGGACCGACGAAGTCGTCCAGCACGCGCAGGAAACGCTCCACGTTGGTGTCGTCGAGTGCTGCATCCACCTCGTCGAGGATGCAGAACGGCGACGGCTTGACCTTGAACACCGCGAACAGGATCGCCAGCGCCGTCAGCGTCCGTTCACCACCCGAGAGCAGGTTGATCGACTGCAGCTCCTTGCCGGGTGGGCGCGCCATGATCTCGATGCCGCCCTCCAGTGCATCCTCGGCCTCGCCGAGGAACATGTCGGCGCGGCCGCCTTGGAACAGCTTGCGGAAGATGTTCTGGAAGTTGTCTCGCGCCTGCTGGAAGGTGTCCTCGAACAGGGTGCGCGACTCGCGCTCCATGCGCTGCAACGCCTCGATCAGCGAGCGGCGTGACTCGGTCAAGTCCTTGACCTCTTGCTCGGTCAGAGCGAAATCGGACTCCTCGCTCTCCAGCTCGGCAACCGCATCCTGGTTGACCGGGCCGAGGCGCTGGATCTGCGCCTGCAGCACCTGGACTTCCTTGGCACAGGCCGCACGATCGAATTCGGGCTGCAGCCACAGCCGCTCGAGCTCCAGCTCGTCGGCGAGCATCGCCGGCGGCAGCGGTGGCCCGAGCAAGCAACGCGGTGCGACACCGTGGGCCGGGTCGAAGGATGGCTTCGGGCCGAACTCGTGGACCAGGACCTTGCCATGGCCCTCGATCTCGCCCAGGCAGCGTCGCAACGCCACCCCGACCTCGTCGCGCAAGCGGGTCTCCAGCCAGGCGAACCGGTGTTCCAGCTCTCCGGTGCCGAGCCGCGTCTCGGTGATCGACTCCTGCAGCGCGGCGCGCTCTCCCTGCAGCCCCGAGCGTTCGGTGTTGCAGCTGCCGAGTTCGGCGCGCAGCTGCTGGAGGGCTGCCGCAGCGGCGTCGCGCTGCTCCGTCACGCCGGCGACCGCGTCCTCTGCCGCACGGGCCGCGGCACGGGACTTCTCCGCCGCGGCATCGTGCTGCTCCGCGGCGCGCTGGCATTGCTCCACCCGCTGCGCGAGCGCTTCGCGGCTCGCCGCGAGTTCGCGCTGCGCCTGCTCGTGCATGCGGCTCGCCGTGTGCGCCGCCTCGAGCTCGGACCGACAGGCAACCTGCTTGAGCTGGACCTCTTGCTCGGCGCGCACCGCCGCCTCGACTTCGGCCTGCGCCGTCGCGACCTCCGCGGAAATCGCGTGCTCGCGCTCCACGTCGCGCTGCTCCAGCCGCGTGAACACCAGTGTGCGCAGCAGCAGGTCGTTCCACACCCCGCGCACCACACGCCGGTCACCATCGATCTGCTGCACTTCGAGCGCCATCGTGTCCTGCTGTCGCTGGCCCGCGACCAAGCGCTCGATCAGGTGGCCGCGCTTGGCGCCTCGGGCGACTTCGCGGGCCCGCAGCTCCTGCAGCAGCCCACCGACCACCTGGGCCTCCTCGCGCAGCGCGGCGACTCGCTCCGCGGCGAGCTGCTTGCCGGCGCCCAGCTCCTCGAGCTTCTCGCGCAGTGTCGCAGCCTCCGCTTCGAGCACCTGCATGGTCGCCTTGCGCACCACCAGGCCGCCCTGCCCCTCCTTGCTGCCCCCTTCGATGCGCGGGCCGCAGATCAAGCCACCTTCCTTGGTGACGAAGCACAGGTCGTGTCGCGACGGCTCGGCGTGCTCCAAGGAATCGACCAGACACACACCGCGCAGCAGCCAGTGCATCAGGCACTTGGCGTACGGCGGGAAGCGCACGTGCTCGACCAGACCCTCCGCCGCCGGCGGCAGATCGAACAGCGGGCGTGCCTTCAACAGGTCGTCGGGGATCTCCCGCTCGACCAGCAGGATCGCGCGGCCCTGCCCCTGTTCGCGCAACATGCGGTGCATCGCGTCGGCGTCGGCCCGCGACTCCACCACCAGCGCCTGGACGTAGCTGCCGAGCGCCGCTTCGAGGGCGGCGCTGTACTCCAGGTCGGCGTCGATCAAGTCGACCAAGCGACCCTGCAGGCCGGCCGGCTTCTGCTCCAGGAGGAAGCGCGGTCCCTGGTCGAGTCCCTCGAGGTGCGACTCCATGTCAGCCAGGATCTCGAGCCGCCCGAGCACCGACGACAACTGCTGACGGAGTTCCGACTCCGCGCGCTGGAGCTCCGCGGCGGCAGTGTCCGCGGCATCGAGCTCGCCGAGGATCATCCGCTCCTCGAGCGCCAGCGATGCTGACTGCACGCCGTCCCACCGCACCGCGCCATCGAGCCCAGCGACTTCCCGCTCCACTTCGAGCAACTCCGACTCGAGCGCATCGTGTCGCTGCTGCAGTCCCGCCCGGCGACCGTCCAACGCACGGACTTCGGCGCGCTTGTCCTGCGCGGTGTTGCGGGCTCGCACGCGGTCGTTCATCCACTCCAGCACGCGCCGGCGCACCGCCTCGCGCTGTTGCCCGAGTTCGCGCATGCTGCGTTGTGCTTCGCGCACCGCCGCTCGCTGCTGCTCGACCTCGCCCGCGAGTGCCGCCAGGTCCAGGTCGAGCTGCGCAGCGCGGGCCTGCGCGGCGCGCAACGCCTCGATCTTGTCGGCGTGCTGCCGCAGCAACGCATCCCGCTGCTGCTCGCTCTCGTCGGCGAGGGCGCGTTGATCCTGGGCGCGCACCGCTTGGTTCTGCGCGTCGAGCTCGGCGGCCTCGCGCGCACTCTGCTGGGTGCGTACCGCCTCCTGCAGCTGCTCGAGCTCGTGACCGCGCGCTTCGATCGAAGCCTCGAGCTCGGCGCGCTGAGCCTCCAGCGCAGCGCTTCGGGTCTCGGTCGCGGCCAGCTCGCCCTGCCGCGCGACCAACTGCTCTTCGAGCGTCGACAGCTTGGCGCGCAGCTCCGCCGCCTCGACCACCGTGACCGCGGTCTTGACGTCGCGCAGCTCGGCGCGCAGCTCCTGGAAGCGCCGCGCCTTGCCCGCCTGGATCTTCAAGCTGCGCAGCCGCCGCGCCCGCTCCTCGAGCAGGTCCTTGACCCGCGCCAAGTTCTGCTCGGTGCGGTCCAGTTTGCGCAGCGTCTCGCGCTTCTGCAGCTTGAATCGACTGATGCCGGCGGCCTCTTCGAAGATCGCCCGACGGTCCTCGGGATTGGCGGACAGCACCGCGTCGATGCGCCCCTGCTCCATCACGGAGTAGGCCCCGACACCCAGGCCGGTGTCCATCAGCACGTCGCGCACGTCCTTGAGGCGGACCCGCTCGCCGTTCAGCAGGTAGTCCGACTCCTTGTCCTTGGTCAACCGACGGCCGACGGTGATCTCCGTTCGCCCGCCCAGGCGCCCCTCCTCGTCGACCAACTCCACCAGGACCTCGGCCTGGTGGCAGCCGTCACGCCCCTCGGCGCCCTTGAAGATGACGTCGGTCATCTCGGTGCCGCGCAGACTGCGGGCCCGTTGATCCCCGAGCACCCACTTCAACGCGTCGACGACGTTCGACTTGCCGCAGCCATTGGGGCCCACGATGCCGGTGAGCACCGCGTCGAAATCGAAGTGGGTCTTGTCCGCGAACGACTTGAACCCGTGGACGGTGAGACGCTTCAGGCGCATTGTGGGCGCCCTCGGCTGACGGCTGCTGGACACACCATGACTCTAATGTCTCCGGGCATCGGGGTGGGTCGGCCCTCTGCCGTCCGCGGCCTGCCAACCGCTGCCATCGAGGGTTCCCGCATCGCGTTCGCGAGGCACCACGTGAATGACCGGCCCGACGATCGGCGAGGCACCGCCCCACGGGATCTCGGCCCGGCGTCGCGCCCGCTCCGCCGCGGCATGTGCATAAGCAGCGGCGGCCTGGCGGAAGCCGGTGGCGACCAGGACTTGCAGCACCGCGTCGGCGATCTGCGCGCTCTCGATCGCATCCGGACTCCCGGCGTCTTCCAGCGGGCAGCCGGTCGAGTCCGCGGAGTCACCACCTGCGGCCGCGCGCAGTCCGGCGAGCACCGCCTCGGTCAGATCGACCGCACGCCAATCGTCGCCATCGGCGAACTCCGGCGCGGCGCCCAGCGAACCCACCACCCACTCGCGCCCTTCGGCCGCCGCCAAGGCGCGCCCGATCGACCGCACCAACTTGCTGGCGCGCAACCACTCGCTGCGGCCATCACGCTTGAGAACTCGAAATCCCGGCTTTCTGATCATCGGTCGCGCCCTCCCCGCGCGATCGTCTGCTCGACGCCAAGTTCATCGCTTCGAGTTCGCGGTAGAACTCGGCGACGTCCTTGAAGTCGCGATACACCGAGGCGAAGCGGACGAACGCGACCTGGTCGAGCTCACGCAGCTCGTCCATGATCAGCTTTCCGATCACCCTGGTCGGCACTTCCTTGTCGAAGGCTTCCATACACTGCCGCTCGACCCGCTCCACCACTGCGTCCAGACTCGCACCGGCGACCGGGCGCTTCTCGCAGGCCCGCAACAGGCCATTGAGCAGCTTCTGCCGGTCGAAGCTCGCCCGGGAACCGTCCTTCTTCACCACGCGCAACGGAGTCGACTCGACCCGCTCGTAGGTGGTGTAGCGACGGTCACAGCGTTGACACACGCGGCGGCGACGGATGGCCTCACCATCCGCGCTGGCGCGCGAGTCGATCACCCGGTCGTCATCCGACTTGCAGTAGGGACACCGCATGCAACTGGTCACGCGCCGCGGTGGCCGAGCTGACCCTCGGCACGGTGCGGCATCTGGCGTGTGGGCCGGAGGCTACCACCACAAACCCTTGCGTGTCAAACGTTGGGTGCACCAAAGCGCCCGCGGTGGCCCCTCGCTCTACTTGCCGAGGCAGAACGCGGCGAAGATCCGATCGAGCACGTCGTCCGGGACCGACCTGCCGTGCACCGAATCGAGCGACCGCAGCGCGTCCTGCAGGTCGACGGCCAACAGCTCTTCGGGCACCCCCGCCGCCGCGCCGTCGCACGCCGTGGCGAGCGCCGTCGCTGCGCCCCGCAACGCTGCGTGCACGCGCGTCCGTAGGCCGGAGGGCGCGGCACGAGCGCGACCGCTCAGATATCCCAGCAGCGCATCCAGCCCGGCTCCGGTGACGCTGCTGACACCGAACCGCGGCACGCCGGGGTGGCACAGTGGACCCGGTGCGGCCAAGTCGCACTTGGTGTCGACCTGCGCGACCACCGCGAGATCGGTGCGCACCAGGCGCGGGCAGGTGGCATCGACCACCAATAGCACCCCGGCGGCCGACGCGGCGATTTGATCGCGCAGGACCAGGGCATCGCGCTCGACACCCTGCGCGCATTCGAGATCGCCGGGTCCGTCGAGCAGACGCAGGCCCGGCGCAACGTCGACTGCGAGCACATCGCGGGTGGTGCCGGGCACGTCGGCGACCAGCGCCACCTCACCGCCCGCCAGCGCATTCAGCAGCGACGACTTTCCCGCGTTGGCGGCGCCGAGCAGCAGCAGCTCACCGTGGATCCCCGACTCCGGCAGCGCCGCTTCGAGTTCCCGGCAAGCGTGCAGCGCCCGCGTGAGGTGGGCCTGCCAGATGGCCGGCTCGACCGTCCCCGTCTCGTCACTGCCGAAGTCGAGTCCCGCTTCGACGAACGCCAGGGCGTCCTGGACCTCGCTGCGCACCGCAGCGACCGCGGCGGCCAACCCACCGTGCAGCACTCGCACCGCGAAGCGGCTGTCGTCGAGGTCCGCGGCGTGGATCAAGTCGAGCACGGCCTCCGCGCCGGGCAGGTCGAGCCGACCGTTGAGGTATGCTCGCCGGGTGAACTCTCCGGGAGTGGCCAGCCGAGCCATCGGCAAGAGGTCCTGGCACACCTCGTCCAGCAGCGCGACGCCTCCGGGGAGGTGCAGCTCTACGACGTCTTCGCCGGTGTACGAACGCGGCCCGGGCATCACCAGCGCGAGACAAGCGACCCGGTGGCCGAGCACGAGCGCGTGGGCCTCCGCGGCGACTCGGCACCGCGGCAGCGACTCCCCGAGAACGGCTCGCGCGGCGTCGAACGCCTCGGGACCGGAGACGCGGATGATGCCGCGCGCACCCGCACCGGGCGGTGAGGCGATTGCGAAGATCGTGTCGCCGAGCACGGTGTTGCTGCGACCCGAGATCCGGCCCGAACTAGCCCGGACTATTCATGACCGAGCTGCTGCGATCGCGCAAGGTCGCTGCTGGCTTCGTCGAACGTCAGAACCTGCTCCTCGACGGGGAGGCATCCCGCCTCCGGGCAGAACCTGCCGTTCTCCTTGCCAGCAACAACCTTGCACGATCTCGCGACGCTGATCATGAATAGTCCGGGCTAGGAGTCTGCGCCACAGAAGGGTGACTCAGGAGGTTCGTGGATTTCGGCGCAGGTCGCCGCCCGAAAACACAGCCGAATTGGTGGATTCGGCGAGGATTTCGGGGGGTGACAGGTGCTGGAAGGCGCGGATCTCATGGGTTGTCATTCTGTGGCGCAGACTCCTAGGACTTCGGACGCGGCGCTACGGGTTGATCCGGATGGCCAGCGAGCTGCTGAAGTTCTTGACGTAGCCGAGGTACATCGCGTTCTCGGTCAACCCGCCGGCGTAGACGGTCAGTCCGCTGAACTGCGGAATGTTGGGGATCGCGAACAACGCTTGGGCGACCCCCGACGCAGGCAGCGTCCCGAATTGGTTGCTGAGCAGCGGGCTCGGCGGCAGCGACGCGAACAGTGCGGCGTCGGGGTTCAGCGGCAGGGTCCGGCCGGCACCGAGCGGGATACCCGGGACGGTTCCGAGCGACAGCAACACCCAGTAGCGCTCGCCGGCGTCACCGGTGCTGGTGTAGGTCAAGGTCGTCGTGGTACCGAGCCGGTCGCTGCCGGTCTTGGTGAGCGTCGCCGGGGTCATGGTCGGCACCATGTCGATCTCCAACGCCTGCGGCGCGTCGTAGCTGGTCACCACCACCGTCTTCGTGACGGACGCGAATCCGGGCGCGGAGAAGGTCACCTGGTAGGTGCCGAGCGGCAACCACAGCGCGTAGCGGCCGTCGCGCGCGCGGCTCGCGGCCTGCTCGTTGTAGGCGAACAGGTTCGGCGTGTAGCGGATGGTCGCCGCCACGCCCTGGCTCTGGAAGATCGAGCGGACGTGCCCACGCACCGCCGGCTGCCAGGTGGTCAGTGCGGTCTGGATGCCAGGCCACACCCGCGCGGCCTCGGTGAGCGCTTGGGAGTACGCCGGCTGGAAGCTGGTCATCACCTCGGTGAGGAACGACATCGTGCCACCGTCTGCCCAGTGGAACTCCGGCGCCTCACCGCCGGCCGACGGCAGGCGGGCAGCGTAGCTCATCGGCGTGCGCAACGAATCCTGGTAGCGCTGGATCAGCGCGGCGATGGTCGAGTTCACCGTGGCGCACGGCGCGTAGGTCGAGAGCACTTCGCGACCGGAGCTGTGGAAGTCGAGGTAGATCTCCGGCCGCAGCAGGCGCGACAACGCCATCATCGTCTGGTTCTCCGGCTCGCTGCCGGCCGATGGGCCGCGGTATGTCTCGGAGCTCGTGGAGGTCGACCCACTGCAGGTGCTGGTCCACAGGAACGGGTAGTTGCGGTTGTTGTCCACCCCGTAGTTCGAGCCGTTGTTGCGGCGGTTCTTGCGCCAGTTGTTGTCCGACGACCAGACGTAGTCGGTGCCGTCCGGGTTGACGCACGGCACGCAGTAGATCTCGTAGCCGTCGACCAGCGCCTTGAGCTGGGGGTCGGTCGCGTATCCGGTGACGATCTTCTTCATCGCCTCGATCACCATCACCGTCGAGTTGAGCTCGCGCGCGTGGTGCTGCGCGGCGATCACCACCGCCGGCTCGTCCTCGTCGGTGCCGACGTTGTCGGAGATCTTCAGCGCCCAGATGCTGCGGTTCTCGTGCGTCTTCGCCGCGCCGGGCAGGGCCGAGATCTCGACCTTGCGAGCGATCGCCGGGAATGCGGTCACCAGCGCGTCGATCTCCGCGACCACCTCGGCCGAGGTGTAGTAGTTGGTGTCCGGCAGCAGCTGCGTCTTGGCGTTCTCCGTCGCGATCTCGGCGAACGGTCGACCGCGCCCGAGCACCTTCAGCTTCACCCCCAGGGCCAGCACCTGGCCGTACTCCTCTGGCTGGAGGTACATCTCGATCGGCGCGCCGGTGACCCGCGGACCACAACCCGCGTCGTAGCGGCTGAGCAACAAGGCGTGCATTCCCGGACCGATCGGCTCGTCGACGCGCACGTGGTAGCTGGTGCCCGGATCCTGGGCGAGAGA
>JACKIB010000049.1 GCA_020638695.1 Planctomycetota bacterium | reverse complement strand
GATCCGACCACCGCTCGTCGGGCTGGGGCGAAGCCCCGTTAGAAGTCTGTGCCACGGAATGACAACCCATGAGATCCGCGCCTTGCAGCACCGCCCGAAAGCCTCGGCGAATCCACCAATTCGGCGGCGCTTTCGAGCGGCGACCTGCGCCGAAATCCACGCACCCCCTGGCCGTTCTGTGGCCAGACTCCTGGATCGCGCACGGTCGCTGGGTGTCGCCGAAGTTTCGTCACATGAGTCGCCGGCCTACAGCTTGTTCGCGACCATGCAGCTCCTCAGCTTGTCCACCAACAAGCCATGTCGTCGCAGCTCCTCGGGAGCGAACCGCGTGACTCGACGAACTTCGCCGCACGAAACGAACACGCCCCGGATCCCTCTCGGGATGCCGGGGCGTGCGTGGCCTTCCACCGCGTGCGGTGGGCGGCGCCTGGTCGATCAGTTGTAGCGGACCAGCGGGTTGTAGAGGAAGCTGTCATACGGCCCGAAGCCGGTGGTCGCGGTGGTGCTGTAGTTGTACGTCGCCTTCATCTTCGGCGTCGTGTCGTTCAGCGCGTAGGCGAAGTTCGGCGTGCAGCGCTCGGCAGTGGTCAAGGTCAGGTTGTTGCTGGTCGAGCCAGTGAACGCGCCCTGGGTCCAGATGCTGATGGTGCTGCCGTACGGGGCCAGCGTCTTCAGGTCGCCGATCAGGGCGTACTGGAACGCGCGGCTGCCGGTCGCGCTCGCGGTGTCGTAGAAGTAGACTGCGCCGGCGGAGAGGTTGATCATGAAGTCGTAGCAGTCCTGGCCGAACTGCACGCCCGGGGAGGTGCCGGACAGCGAGAACGCCTGGATCACCTGCGAGTTCGGCGCGGTGCCCGAGCCGAAGATCTGCAGCATCGCGTTGCCGGCCCACGCGGGATTGCTGGTGTAGGCCTTGCTGTAGAGTCCCACCTGGACGGACGCGGCGGCGTAGGTGGCCGATGCGCCGGGGTCCTTGCAGTCGCCGGTGGTCGAGCCGATGTTCTTGAACACGCTGCGGCCGTAGGTGACGTTGGTGGCGGTGTAGAGACCGTCCATGTAGTACAGCGGGCCGGAGCTACCGGACCAAGAGGCGCTGTTTGCCAGCGTGCCGCCGCTGAACGTGAAATCGAGGCACAGATCGTTGGCCGCGGTGTAGGCGTACGAGGTCGTCGAGTTGAACGGGAACGCGTACGCGGCATCCCATGGCGCGGGGCTGCTGGTCGGGTTGCCGGTGATCGACGGCCAGGTCACCGAACCGGTGAACACCGTGGTCGGCGTCGACAGTTGGTTGCCGGAGAACGACGTCGTCATGGTGGCGAGGTTGCCGTCGGACAGGCTCAGCGAGACGTTGGTCCAGCTGCGGCCCATCGCGGTGGTCGAGCTGTGCGAACGGTAGTCCGGGCGCACGCCGATCGAGGTGAGGACCTGCAGGCCCATCGCCTTGATCTCGCCGTCGACGATCTGCATGTGCATGTCGGCGTAGCGGCCAAGGTAGTACGAGTAGCCGTTGGTCGTGCCGGATTGATACTGCAAGCCCTCGGTCGAGATGTATCCGGGGGGGCTCGTGAAGCCTTGAGCAGCCACGGATGAAGCGAGTGCGAGGAGGGCGGAAATCAGAGGTGCTCTGGTCATGTTGATGGTGGAAACGAAGGGTTTCATGGAGGGGCCACTGGATCATCATTTGGCGATCGAGGACGGCAAGGGGCCGCGCAGTAACGACCTTGTCGCGCATACCGGTGGCGTCTTCCGGGTGTTTCTCCATCCTCGCCAGCGCTGGCTCGATGGTGTCGAGCGCAGCGCGTGGAGTCTCCCCCGAGAGCGGATGTCCGGGATCTGATTTGCCGCCGAACGGCGCGCGGCGTTCGGACGTCGGATGCCGGATGTCATATGGCGCCAGATCGCACGGTTGTGCGCTGCTGCGGGGCGGTCGGCGCCGATGGTCCCTCGATGTGTCACCCGATCGGGCTGCTGGGCCACTCTCGGGACACCGCGACTCGTTTCGTCAGCCGGTGGTTTGTCGTCGTGGGAACGTGCATCTCGACCGAGTTGAACTCCGTGTTCGGCGAGCGGGCCGTGGCTCACCGCTCCGACCCTCGAACCTCCCGTCGTGGGCGGGGCCGCACGCGAATCCACTCGAGAGCGCGGCCCTCGGCCTGACTGCGCAACCTATCGCGGCCAAGGTCGCACCCAAGGCCTTGGGTGGCCGAGGCGCTGCGCGCCACCATGAATCCTCGGCCGCTTGCTTGTTGGAGCTTTCATGCCGCCCAGTTGCCTCGGAAGGTGCCGGAGGATCTTCGCGTCCCGCACGATCCGCGGCCCCTGCAGCTCAGAAGAACACGCTCATCTGCAGGTAGCCGACCTGCCGCTGGTCGTTGTCGATGCCGTAACCGAGCGAGAGGTGAACCCCCGGGCGCAGCTCCTTGGCGGCCAGCAAGTCGAATTCCAACTCGCCGAGCTGGCGGTTGATCCCGGCCCCGTTCGGCCCGCGGTGATCCAGGGTCAGCACGGTGAACTTGAGGTCGACGCCTCCGCCCGGCATGAGAGCGATCGCCAGTTGATTGGTGTCGAGGTCGCTGCGCCAAGGTCCGGCGTACTGATGCAACAGACCTGCCGCGTTGAAGTCCGCCGGGTTGATGTGTAGCGCCCCTTCGCTGTCCGTCCGCGTGAAGGCCACGCTGCGCAACACCGGGACGTCGAGCTTCTTGGTGAACGAGAACCGGTACGCCGACACGTCCTTCCCGCCCGACACTTCGCGGTGCCCGAACTGCGCCGCCCATTCGACGCCGCCCGGAATCGTGCCCGTGCCCTCGAGGCCGTACCACCAATCTTCGCCCCGCCCCTTGAAGTCACCGCTGTTGGTGCCCGCGAGGTAGTACGCGTTCAGCGTCTGCACCGGTCCACTCTCGCAGAAGTTGAGGCGCCCGGTGGCGCCGAAGTAGCGCTCGCCGCCGCCGGCGAGCTGGCTCTGTAGCGGACCGTAGTTGTCCAGCATGAACACCTCGACGTCGTGGCCGGCGAACTTGCGCGACAGCCAAGCCCCGGTGAAGGTCGCGGGGTACTGCAGGAAGTCGCAAGATCCCAGGATGAGGCCGTTGGCCAGGAAATAGGTGCTCCGGCCGATGCGGAGCTTCTCCTCGAAGCCGAGCAGGTCTTCGGTCTGCACGTAGGCCTGCGCCAACCCGTTGAAGCTCTGGCGCGAGGCTATGCCGTTCGCCCCTGCGGTCGGGAACGCGTCCGAGTACGGCTCTGCGCCGGCCCAGACTTCCGAGAAGTTGAACTCGACTACGGCGTGGGCGTACTCGTTGACGTCGTAGTCCAGTCGCACCCGCGCGCGAGTCGTCTCCTGGTGGCTGGTCGAGTAGGGGTGACCACTCGTGGTGGAAGCGACGCGGGCGCGCAAACGGAAATCGCCGCTGATGGCGAGCTTGTTCGAGCGGAGGTTGAGGCCGGTGTCGATTCGCTTCACTTCGCTCAGTGGTGGGGCGAAGCTGAAGCACTGGTTTTGCGGCGAGTAGCACTGCTGACCCGAGACGCAGGGGGCGAGAGCGAGCGCGGCCGTTGCGGAGGCCGCGGCGAGAAGAGCACGATCCATGGTTTGGTTTCCGTGTGGGTTGTCGTGGATGGCCACGCACACGGCTGTTGGATCGCGTGTTCTGCGATTCAGTGCAAAGTGAGCCCGACCGGCTCGCTGGCCTTGCACGGATACAATCCGTGTAGTGACCAGGGTCCCCGTCAAGTGTGTGGCGGGAGACCGGAGACGATCGATCGGTCGATCACGCGGGCAAGCTACCGTCTGCCGGCGCGAATGCCATACCCCCCCGCGAGTCGTGCATCGTGCCGAGGTGATGGGACGGTCTTCTGACAGGGGCCATCTGCTCTGGATCACACGAGGGTCCGGTGACCAGCCAGCGGCCACCTCGTCGCCCGCGACACCCGGCAACGGCGCGGCTGCATCGTGCGATCGGGGTTGACACTGCCCGGCGATTGAACGAGTCTGCGCATTCGAACGGAGTTTCGCCCACGAGCCGATGAACACCATCCACGCGCCGGACCGGCATGACCACCGCTGAACGCGGAGGGTCGGCACAGGTCTGTGCCCGCCACACTGACCGCGGAGAGGCGCCCGGAGCAACCCGGGGCGTGGGTGATGTCTGATCTCGGGGGTGTCCCTCTGCCGGACGATGCGAACGCGTCGTCCGAGTCCATCGCCGCGTTGGTCGATGCCGTGCGTACCGCGACCGGTACTCCCTGCGCCGCCTGCGGAACCGCGCTCTGCGGGCACGATGCCGTCTCCAGCATCGTGTTGGGCTATCGGCACCGACCCCATTGCCACCGATGTCTGGCAGCGGAACTGCACCAGGACGTGGGGGCGCTGGTCGAACGGGTGTGCCAGTACCTGCGTCGCCGCGACTGCCACCGAGCCGGTTGGTCGTGGGCCAACCAACACGAAGGATTCGCGGATGGCGATCCCGTGGTCCCGCCGTGCGTTCCGGGATCCGCGAACGACGCGCTGGATCCGTCGACCGTGCCGGTACCCGAGCCAACTTCGTCAGAACCCGCGGATCTGGCCACCGCCGCCACTTGGGACGCTGGTGGCATGGGGTGCGGCGATCTGGTCTTGGAACTGCGCCGAAGACTTGTCTCGATGCTCCCCGGCGAGGTCTTGCGCGTCACCGCGCTCGACCCCGGCGCGCCGCTCGACATCCCGGCGTGGTGCTCGCTGACTGGCCACCGCCTGCGGGCGAGCGTCCATCCCGACTACTGGATTCAGCGCAGGAGCGGCTGAGTCACCCGATCCCGAGGCTCTTGTCGAACCAACCCCGAAGCGAAACGAGGAAGCGATGTCGAAAACATTCTGCGTCACCATCACCGAGTGCAAGTCCAACGGCGACAAGGCCACCGTGGGTTTCGTGGTCGCCAATGCCGCGCTCGGCAGCGACAAGGACACTCTGGTGTTCCTGAGCACGGACGGGATCTGGGCCGCCGTGAAGGGCGAGGTCGACAAGGTCGACGAGGGCGCGCCGTTCGTGCCGTTGAAGGAGTTGGTCGAGAAGTTCGTCAGCAACGGCGGCAAGATCATGGTCTGCTCGCCGTGCATGAAGAAGCGTGGAGTGACGGAGGACATGCTGGTCGACGGCGCCACCCCGGCAGGGGGCGCTGCGCTGGTCGAGTGGCTGGCGAACGGCTCGCCGTGCGTCGCCTACTGATCCGTCCCGACACCTGGCTGCACATTCCCCCATGGACGAGCTGCGACTCGACGAGATCCGTCCCGACCGCGAGTTCGACGGCGGCGACCTCGACTGCGGGTCAGGACTGGTGCTGCTGATCCGCGAGAACATGCTCGGGGTGCCGCACGGTGGCATTCTGGAGATGCGCAGCGTCGAGCCCACCGTGGCGAGTGACCTCCCGCCGTGGTGTCGTATGGTGGGTCACGAGTACCTCGGGTCGTTGCCAGGGAGCGTGGTGGGTCAATCGCGCTACTTCGTCCGGCGCGGCTCTGGCGAGGCAGCCGCGCGTGAAGCGGCGACGCTTCAACAGGACAAGGAGCGGGCGCGGAACTACGCGTGGCGGCTGCGCGCCCGGTCCACCGGTCGCCAGAAGACCACCGTCTATTGCCGCAACTTCCAGTGGAGTGTCGGCCAGCCAGCGAGCTTCGAGGAGCATGACGCGCACCCTTCCGCGGTCGAGGCGGCACTTGGTGCGCTGGCCGGAGACCTCGCTTCGGGGTTCGCCACGGCTTGCTCGCGCGCCGGAGTCAGCGTCGACGACATCGAGTTGACCGTGACCGGCAAGCTGCACGACGTGATGGCGGTGCTGGCGCTGTCCGAAGGCGACCCGTCGTTCGCCGCGATCGACGTCAAGCTGTTCGCGTCCACGTTCGAAGAAGAGGCGCACGTACACGCGTTGTGGAGCGAGACGGTGCGCCGCTCGCCGCTGGCGGCGACGCTGGCCAAGGCCACGGCATTCACCGCCAAGATCGCGATCGTCTAGGAATTCTCATGTTCACAGTCACACAAGTCGGCAGCTGGCCGCGTTCCAGAGAACTCCTGCATGCGTTGCGAGACAAGCAGCACGGCAGGATGACCCGGGCCGAGTTCGAAGTCGTCGCCGACCGCGAGACGAGGCGCTGCGTCGAGCTGCAGCTCGAGGCCGGGGTCGATGTGGTGGTCGACGGTGAACAGCGGCGGGACAACTTCTACTCGTTCATCACCGACAAGCTCGGCGGCACGCGGCTGATGTCGCTGGCGGAGATGCTCGACACCGTAGAGGACAAGGCGGCATTCGAAGAGATGCTGTCGACCTTGGACGTGCCGGCGTCGGCGATCCGCAATCCCACCTGCATCGGCGAGCTGACACGTCGCGAACCGCTGGCGACCGAGGAGCTACGGTTCGTGCAGCAGTTGACTGACAAGCCGGTCAAGGTGACCCTGCCGGGTCCGTACCTGCTCACCCGCTCGATGTGGGTCGGTGCGTATTCGCGCGCCGGCTACCAAGACAAGATGCAGATGGGTGACGCAGTGGTCGACATCCTCCGTCAGGAGTTGGTCGAGCTCCGCGATCAGGGGGCGGCGTTCGTGCAGTTCGACGAGCCGGTGTTGACCGAGATCGTCATGAGCGAAGAGAACGACAAGCGAACGTTCATGTGAGCGACCCTCGCTACCCGCCGTGATGCGGGTGCCGAACTGCAGTACGCCGCCGAGCTGATCCGCAGGGTCGTCGACGGGATCGCTGGTGTGCGCACCGGGGTGCACGTATGTCGCGGCAATTGGAGCCGCGACGAGGGTGTGTTGCTGACCGGAGACTACCACGCACTGCTGCCGGCGCTCGAGGCGATGTCGGTCGATCAATTCGTGCTCGAGTATGCGACGCCGCGCGCCGGGGAGCTCGCGGTTGTCGGTGCCGCCCTGAGCGATCGTGAACTCGGACTCGGCTGCGTGAATCCGCGCACCGACGCAGCGGAAGAGCCGTCCAGCATCGTGGCGCGGGCCGAAGAGGCATTGCAGTACTTCGCGCCGGAGCAGGTGTTCCTCAACCCGGACTGCGGGTTCGGTTGTTTCGCCAACCGATGCGTCAACGAAGAAGCGAATGCGGTGGCAAAGCTCCGCTCGATGGTGGCCGCGGCAGAGGAGCTGCGGATCCGCTACGGCTAGAGTGGACTATTCATGGCCGAGCTGCTGCGATAGCGCGGGGTCGCCGCTCGCGTCGTCGAATGTCAGAGCCTGATCCTCGACACGGGTGCACCCCGCCTCCGGCCAGGACCTGCCGTTCTCCTTGCCAGCAACAACCTTGCACGATCTCGCGACGCTGCTCATGCATGGTCCGGGCTGGTGCCGCGCGTCCGGAGTTCGCAGCACATGTGCCCGGCCATTCGATCCGCTCGCTGCGTTGCTGCGAACTTCACACGAGGGGCACTAGCCGTCCCGGGCGTTCGCGGTCGCTGGCAACCGCTGGCCGGCCGGGGCGTCGACGAACGCGCGGAACCACAGCTCCAGCGTCATGAGGCTGAACACCTGCTTGACCAGGATGAACTCGCGCCGATGCATCCCGGCGCGTAGCTCGGCTACGGCCTCGGGCCGGAACACCCCGCGCTCCCGCACCGCGCGCTCGCCGAGCAACTCGTCCATCATGTCGACGAAGCCGCCCTGCTCGTAGTAGTTCTCCATCGGCACGTAGAACGGCATCTTCTTGCGCTGGGCGGTCTCCCTCGGCAGCAGCCGCTCGGCCAGTCGACGCAGCAGGTATTTGCCGGTCATGCCGCGCAGGCGTAGCTTCTTGGGCAGGCGGAAGGCGAACTCGATCAGGGTGTGGTCGAGGAACGGCACCCGACCCTCGATACCGCTCGCCATGCTCATCTTGTCGTTGCGCAGCAGCATGTTGTCCGGCAGCCAGTGGCCGAACTGCAGCCGCAGCATGCGGTCGAACTCGGGGCCGCGTGGGTCGTCCTCCGGAGTCCAGTAGTCTCGGTCGGCTCGCAGTCGCTCGTCGAATTCGGGGGTGAACAGCGACTGTGTGTCCCGGGCGTCGAACAGGGAGATCAGGTGACGGTAGCCCTGGTCGAGCGTGCCCTGGCTGAGCATGCGGTGGTAGTCGAGCACCTTCAGCTTGCCGCGCGCACCGAGGTGGGCGGGGTACTTGAACGCGAGGTTCATCAGTGCCGCGGGGGTCACCGACAGCAGGGGTTGCACCAGCCAGCGACGCACCGGCGAAGGCGCGAGCTTGCGGTACATCCCGGCTGCCCACATCGCCTTGTGGAACAGGTAGCCGGCGAACACTTCGTCGCCGCCCTCGCCGGTGAGGATCACCGTCACCTGCTTCTTGGCTTCGCGCGCCAGCTGGAACATCGGGATGCTGATCGCGTCGCCCAGCGGGTCGTCGGAATGCCACACGACATCCGGCAACAGTGCGATGTCCTTGCCACGGGTCTGCAGCTCGTGGTGGTCGCAGCGGAGCAACTTCGCGGTGGCAGCCGCCTGGGTCAGCTCGTCGTGCTCGTAGTCGAAGCCGACCGAGAAGGTCTTGATCGGCTTGTCGACCAACTTCGCCATCAGCGCGACGATCAGACTCGAGTCGAGACCACCGCTGAGGTAGGCGCCGAACGACACGTCGGAGATCAACCGTCGTTGCACGCTGGCTTGCATCAGCTCGGCGAGTTGATCGAGGCACTCCTCCTCGGAGCAGCGCAGTAGGTCGCCTGGCTCGGGTACCGGGGGTGCCCAGTAGCGGCGCACCTCGATGCTGCCCTCGCGCGCCATCAGGTAGTGGCCGGGAGGCAGCTTGCGCACCTCACGGAGCAGTCCGCGATCCCCCGGGACGTAGCGCAGGCCGAGGTAGTGACGCAGTGCGTGGGTGTTCAGCGACCGGTCCCAGCCCGCGTGTTGCAGCAGCGCCTTGGTCTCGGACGCGAACAGCAGGCCATCGCCCACCGGGACGTAGTAGAGCGGCTTGATCCCCACGCGATCGCGGGCCAGGAACAGTTCCCTTCGGCTTCGGTCGTACACCGCGAACGCGAACATCCCGTTGAGCCGCTGCAGCGCGTCGACGCCGTGGACTTGGTACATCCGCAGCAGCACTTCGGTGTCGGATCCGGTCTCGAAGCGATGCCCGCGCGCCTCGAGCTCGGCGCGCAGTTCGGCGAAGTTGTAGATCTCGCCGTTGAACGCGATGACCAGGTTGCCGTCCGGACTGGTCATCGGCTGGTGCCCACCGGACAGGTCGATGATGCTCAGCCGGCGGTGGCCGAGTCCCACGTCACGGTCGAAGAACAGACCCGAATCGTCCGGGCCGCGGTGCAACAGCGCCGCGGTCATGCGTTCGAGCAGCCCGGGCTCGTCGATACCCAGGTAGCCGCAGATGCCGCACATCTTAGCTACGCACCTCCGCCTGCTGCGGGATTCGTACCCGATGCGCACGCTCCAGGCCGTCCGCCAGGCGGGCAGTGGGGACCGGTTCGTGGAACGGCACGTCGTCGCGCAGCGTCGTGCGCAGTTCGTGGGGAATGAAGTAGCGCGACGAACCCATGTGGATGGTGGTGAAGTTCTGTTCCGGCCGTAG
>JACKIB010000048.1 GCA_020638695.1 Planctomycetota bacterium | reverse complement strand
CACCCCACACCCGGTGTGACTCCCAACGAATCGCTGTCTCCGCCCATGCGCACGCACGCCCTGACGATCTTCCTCCTGCTCTGTGCCGCCGGCTGTACGGGAAAGGTCCGCGTCACCCGATCGATGCAGCCGACCAGTCAACCGACATCCCAACCCACAGCGGAGAAAACCATGGATGATGGCGCCCCCTCGAACCACCCCGCGGCGAAGAGCGATTCCGGTGCGCGGATCACCCGATCCGACGCAGAATGGCAGCGCCTGCTGACCCCGGAACAGTACCGCGTCCTGCGCCAGCAGGGCACCGAGCGGGCGTTCACCGGGGAGTTCTGGAACAACCACGCCGACGGCACCTATCTGTGCGCCGGCTGCGGCGAGGAACTGTTCCGCTCCGCGGCGAAGTTCGACTCCGGCACCGGATGGCCGAGCTTCACCGCACCAGCCGAAAAGGGTGCGGTCGAGACCGAAGTCGACGATACCCACGGCATGGTGCGCACCGAAGTGCACTGCCGGCGCTGTGGCGGTCACCTCGGCCACCGCTTCCCCGATGGCCCGGCCCCGACCGGACAGCGGTACTGCATCAACTCCGCCTCGCTTCGGTTCCGCGCCGCGACCGGAGGCCACGGCAAGGAAGCACCTCGCGACCAGGACAAGAAGGCTCCCTGATCGGCGCGCGGGCACGCGAGCGGGCACCCCGGCACCCGCCATTCCAGGGTGCACTCCGGGTCTGCGCAGGACTCGGTGCTCCACACGCCGGCAGAAACCTCGCACGATCTCGTGACCCTGCTCGCGAATCGCCCGGTTCGGGTGGCATGCTGACTGCATGCGGAGCAACCATCCGATCCTGGCGGCCGCGCTCGCACTGGCGAGCGCGGGTGCGGCGCAGCCCGCCGCGAAGGCGACGTTCCCTTGGCTGACGAATCTCGAGAACGCCGAGCAGCTCGCGACGCGCACCGGCAAACCGCTGCTGTTGGTATTTCGTTGACAGCGTTGAAAGGACTGCGCGTCCCTGGACGACCAGTTGGTCCGTCCGCCGCTGGAGTTCCACAAGCTCGCCGAGGACTGGGTGTGCGTGCGTGTCACCGATGTCCAAGCACTCGACCTGAACCGCTACCGGTTCGACTTCGACCTGACGCTCGCGGTGCTGCTGGCCCACCCCGACGGCACGGTGTACCACCGCCTCGGCGGCCGCACCAAGGCGGATCCGAGCGCATGGATGTCGATGCCGGCGCTACTTCGGGTGATGCGCGCGACCCTCGTCGAGCACCGCACACACCGCCCCGTCGTCCGGCCGAAGCCCAAGCCGCGGCAGACGGTGTACGACATCGAGAGCTTTGCAAGGCGCATGGCGAAGAAGCCCCAGCGGCCCGCGTGCATCCACTGCCACACAGTGCACGAGGCGCAGGTGCGCGACCGTCAGGCGCGCGGCACCTTCGATCCGGATCAAGTATGGATCTGGCCGGGGCCGGAGCGGCTCGGGCTGCAGATGGAGCCGGTCGCGCAGAACCGCGTCGCCGCGATCGCCAAGGACTCCGTGGCGGAGCGTGCCGGGCTCCGCGTGGGGGACGAGTTGGTGCAGGCGGGCGACCAGCCGGTGCAGACGGTCATGGACCTGAGTTGGGTATTGGACCGAATGCCGGCCAGCGGCGGCACGCTCGCACTCACCCTGCGCCGCGGCGGGGAAGCCCGACGCGTGGCGCTCCCGTTGGCCGACGGGTTCAAGCGCGGCGACCTGCTGGCGTGGTCTTGGCGACCATACAAGTGGGCGCTTCGGCCCGCACCGGGAATGGGCGGGCCACTGCTCGACGCCGCGGCCAAGCGGGCGCTGGGGATCCCCGCGCGATCCTGGGCCTTCCGCGTCCGGTACATCGTCGACTGGGGTGACTACCCCGAGCAGGGCAGGGAGAACCGCCGCCGCGGACTGCGCCAAGGGGATGTGGTGGTGCGCTACGCGGGCCGGAACGATTTTGCCGACATGGCGCACTTCCACGCCTTCGTGCGGCTGAAGCTGCGTCGCGGCCAGAAGGTGGAGGTCGAGCTGCTGCGCAACGGCGCGCCGCACACGCTGCAAGTCACCCTCGAGTAGCCGGCGACCCTGCGCGGTCTAGGCGGGCCGTGCGGGATTCAGTCGATTCAAGGCCCGGCAATCGTCAGCGGTCGCGTCGCCGCGCCATGGAATGCGGGTATCCTCGACGCAATGTGCGCAGTGCTTCGAACACGGATGGGTGTGCTGGCCGTCGCTGCACTCGTGGCGTCGCTGCCGGGCCAGGGAGAGAGTCGCCCCGGAGAACGCGCGGCGGGTCGTTCCGAACCGAACTTCGCAGCCGACCAACCGCCACACGGCAAGGTGCTCGACCAGGACGGCAAACCGGTGGCCGGGGCGCGGGTCTACTTCCGCACCGAACTCGACAGCGCCGACAGCGTGCACTGGCGCAACACCGTGCTGCGCAGTCAGCCGCTGCCGAGCGTCCGCACCAGTCGCGACGGCGAGTTCTTCCTACCCCTGACCGAGCTGCACCGGCTGTTCAGTCCACAGACTGCCGGCTCGATGAGCCTGGTGGTCGAGAAGGAGGGTTTCCACCCCTGGGTCGAACCGCTGCCGAACGGCGTGCGCGGCTACCTCGGGTCGAAGGTCGAGCTGCACGCAGTCACCGCGAACCAGATGCTGGCGGTGACGATCGACAAGCCCCCGGCCGGCGCCCTGCTGCGGATCCGTCGCTTCAGCAACAGTGCCGCACCACACCTGACCCTCGACCAGTGGTACCCGATCCCCGCGAGCGGCAAGCTCGCGGTGCCGGTGTCGTTCGTCCCGTCGCCGTTCGCACTCGGCACCCTGAACAACCTGGTACTGCCGATCGGTGTCGAAGCCCAGCTGGTCTGCCCCGGGTGCACCGGAACACCGGAACGCATCGAACTCGACCAGAAAGAACTCACCCTGCGGGCGAGTCCGGATCCCAAGGCATCGGTCTGCCAGTTGCGCCACGCCGGAGGCGCCGCGCTGCAGCAGCCCCGCGGTCTCTACCGCTGCCCGGATGGTGAAGCACGGTGGCTCGCCGTGGATCCGCAGCGGGTGGTCGACGGCCAGCGCATGGGGTTGCTCGCCGTGGAGGCCGCCGGCTGCCTGGCGGTCGACGTCAACGGTGTCGACCCGTCTCAGCTGACCATAGACCTGAAGCCGATCCCGACGGTCGAGCGACGCATCCTGGAGCTCCGCGATGACGAGGGGAATCCGGTCGAAGGTGCGGACGCCCGGTTCTTCGATCTGGTCGATCTTCCGGTCAACATCCGCGACAAGCAGCTCGGTCCAGCGCGCGCGCGGCGGCGCATGACGGTCCAGGGCTGTCGGGTCGAACTGCCGGACAGCGCCCTGCCGATGGCCGGGTTCCTGCTGATCCAAGCGCGCGGCTTCGCGCCGTACCTCTACTTCGAACCGCGCGAGATTCCGGGCACGCGAACCGTTTCGCTCGGGCGGCGGCAGCGGGTGGGTGCGCTCGATGTGACGGTCGTGGACATCGACGGCCGTCCGGTGCCCGGCGCCTACGCCGTGCTCAACAGCGGCTCGTTCGAACTCGGCGCCTGTCTGGGTCGCATGCCGCGCACCGACGCGAAGGGTCGGATGCGGATCGACCACTTGCGCCCCGGCAACCACACCGTGCAGATCGTCGCTCCGGGATTCACCCAGGTGTCGACGTTCCTACGCGTCACCAGTGGTCGCCCGACCCCCAAGTCGATCACGGTGTCGCCGGTGGAGCGGTTCCGCGTGCTGATCGTCGACGAGAAGGACCGCCCGGTGCCGTTCGCGCCGGTGCGCGTGTACGCGTCGTTCCAGAACAACGCACTGAACCAGATCCGCTCGCAGCTGCGGACCAACACCTCGCTGACCAGCGACAGTATGGGGCGCATTCTGGTCCTCGACTACCCCGCTGCACTGGCGACCCGGGTCAGCGACATGTTCGGGATCCTGCGCATGTCCCCGGGTCCGCTCGAGTCCGGCACCCTGAACCGCGTAGTCGGTTCGGCCACCCTGCCGGTGGTGATGCCGCTCGGCAACCAACCGGTGCACCGCGAGGCACTAACCGCGACTGCGCGCACCAACAACCGCACGGTGCCGGTGATCCGCGGTTGCGGGGCGGTGTTGGCGCGCTTCCCCAGTATGGGGGGCGACATGACGCTGAACATCTACCTGCGCCACTCCGAGCCGCTTCGCTTGACCGAGGAGATCCTCGAGCGGCAACGCAAGGCGCAGGGTGGACGCCTACCGCTGCGCATCGACCAACGCAGCATCGCCCGCTCCATTGATTTCAAGTTCGCTGGCCTCGGCGACACGCGCACCGAGTTTCGCGTCGAGCTGTCGGGCATGAACTTCCAGAACGGGCGGCCGTACCTCTACGGCGACTCCGGCTTGCGCGTACGCCGGGACGCGTCCGGCAGCTGGAAGCTCGCGCTGCGCGACCTCGGCAGCGCCACCGCACGCCTCCTACACCCCGAGTTCCTGCTGAAGACCGTCGAGATCCCGGCGTCGGAGGGCAAACCCCAGACGATCGACGTCAAGCTGACCCGCGGCACGCCGCTGCGCATCTCGATCCGATCCAGCCGCAACATCCAGGACGCGTATCGGTTCAACTTCTACGTGTACGACGCGAACAACCAGATGAAGCTCTACGTGAGCGCCACCGCGGAGGAGTGCCTGGAGATCGCCAAGGATCGCAAGAGCGCCAAGTTCGTCTGCCCGGTCGCGTTGGACCCAGGGAAGCACTACATCACGCTGCGCATCGTCAGCACCAACGTCAACGTGTCGCGCAAGACGATCGAGGTCCGCGGCCATGATCAAGTCGACCTGGAAGTTCGCGACCGGTCGATGACCGTGCCGGATGAAGTGCGACGCGATGCCGAGCAGCTGCGCACCTCTCTGGAGAAACTGAAGCTGCGCGCCGCCGCGCTGCGCAAGCTCGACCAGACGGACGCCAAGAGCAAGGCCGCCCTCGAGGCGACCCGGCGCCGGCTTGAAGAGCAGATCGCCGAGCTGATGCGGCAGTTGGCACGTGAGTCCGCGCGACAGAAGGGGAACACCGAAGCTCCACTGCGCCGCAGGTGAACCCCGGATGCCGAGCGACGAACTCCCCCGAGGTCGGGGGATCCACCGCCGCGCCGGCGGGTTGACCGTACTGCGCCAACTGCTCCGCCATCGTCGACTCGAACGGCGGCTGCGCTCCCGGGACGGCTCGTTCCGCAGCACCGACGCGGCGACCGTCTCGCGCACCTACGGGGCGATGTCGGCCGCGGAGTTCGAAGAGCTCAACGCGCTGCAACAGTGGTTCAACGAGAAAGCGATCCCCCTGGCGGTGCGCCACGCCCTGACGATCACGGGGAAGCAGCCCCAGAGCATGATCGACCTGGGCTGTGGCAGTGGCGGCTCGACCGAGTTGCTGGCGCGGTGCGCGCCGCCCGGATCGCGGCTGCTTGGCTACGAGATGTGCCCATCGCTACTGGCTTCCGCACGCACGCGCGAATACCGGGACGCCCGCGGCGAGCCGCTGCCGTGCGCGTTCGTCCGGCAATCGATCACGGACACCCTGCGCGATCCCGCCGGCGCTCCGCTGCCCAACGGCAGCTGCGACCTCGCGCATTCCGCCGGGGTGATCGGCCACCACCTGGGGAGCGACGATCTGGAACGCCTCGTCCGGGAACTGCACCGGGTGCTGCGGCGCGGCGGAGTGGCGATCCTCGACGGCGGCCCGTGCCTGCCGCGACACCGACTGCGCGCGGTGATGCGACGGCACGGTTTCGCACTGCGTTGGAGCGGGGGAATCTGGCGGCTGAGTCGCCGCGCTCCGATGGTGTTCCGGCTCGATGCGCCGCCCGGCGAACCCGCGGCGTCCCGAGCCGAATCGCTCACTCGAGCGGAGTCTTGCCGGGCAGTGCGAAACCCTTGCTGACCAGCGCGCCGTCCCAGGCCAGCGGATCCGGCATCAGCGCCAGCTTCGAGGCGCCGGTCACGAAGTCCCAGCGCACGCGCTTGCCGGTGTAGGCCGACATCCGACCCATCACCGCCATCAGCGAGCTGTCCGCGGTCTGCCGCAGCTCGACGATCGGCTTGCCCGCGACGATCGAATCGACCAAGTCCTTGTGCTCCTGGCGGTACGCCGCGCCGATGTTGCCGCGGCGCATCTTCCACACCGTCTTGCCCTTGGAGTCGAGGATCACCGAGCCGCCGTTGAACGCGCGAATCTGCGCGACCCCGCCCTCGCAGTAGACCACGTTGTCCGCATCGGTGTCGGTATGCGCCAGCTGGCGGCAGGTCAACGACGCGAGGCGCCCGCCGTCGAACTGGTAGTCGACGCTCATCGAGTCCCACATTTCGCTGTCCGCGGGGCGGAAGAACCGCCCACCCGAACCGAACGCTTCGGTCGGCGGCGCACCCATGATCCAGTGCAGGGCGTCGATGTTGTGCACCGCTTGCTCGCAGATCTGATCGCCGGAGAGCCAGACGAAGTGCATCCAGTTGTGGATCTGGTACTGCACATCGCTCATCCCGGCTTCGCGCTTGCGGTACCAGATACCCTGGCTGCAGTAGCGGCCTGTCGCCGAGACGATGCGGCCGATCACTCCCTTGTGCAGGCGATCGATCGCCTCGCGGAAACTCTCCTGCCGGCGGTACTGGGTGCCGGTGACGATCGCCGTGCCCTGCTTGACCGCTTTGTCGTGCGCGGCGAGGCACACCCGGTAGCCCGCGGGGTCGACGCATACGGGCTTCTCCGCGAACACGTGCTTGCGCGCGGCGACCGCCTTCGCGATGTGCCCGGGCCGGAAGCCCGGTGGGGTGGCGAGCAGCACGATGTCCACGTCGGCGCGCGCCAGCACCTTGTCGATGCCGTCGAGCCCGCCGTACACGTCCTTCTGGGTGGCGTCGATGCGGTCCGCGAGTTCGGCCTGCTCCTTGATCTTGGCGAGCTTCTGCGCGGCGATCTCCGGCTTGACGTCGGCCATCGCGACCAACCGGGTGCCCTTGTTGGCACGCAGGTTGTCGACTACGGCACCGCTGCCGCGGCCGCCAGCGCCGACCACGGCGATGCGCAGGTCGTCGCCACGCGAGGTACGGGTGGTTGCGGCGAGTGGGGAGGTCGCGGCAACGAGCGCCGCACCGGCGCCGCACTGCAGGATCTCCCTGCGGGTGGTGGAGTGTGGATTCGTCACGGGCGTCCTCGTGTGGGGTGGGGTCCCCGCATGATGCGGCGGGATCGGCAACCGTCCCAACATTCCCCGCCAATCCACGGCGAGAAGCAAAAAATGCCGCTGCCGCGCCATCCGCCGAGCCGTCGCGGCCGAGGCCGCACCCGAGTCTCCATGAGCGCGGCGATGCCCCGCCATGCGGCCTCGGCCACCTTGCTTGGTGGAGTTTCCGGGGCAGCTCGCCGCCGGAGGAACCAGACGCCTCAGGTGTCACTGAGCGTTCCGGAGAATCTTCGCGTACCGGCTCGATCCGCGGTCCCCGCAGCGCAGGGATCGTGCGACGATCCGCGGCCCCATGGAACTCGACGGAGCCAATCGGGTGCAGGGTCGGCGCTCGGTGTGCGGCAGCGACACCTTCACCGCCCACGACCCCGCGACAGGTCGCCCCCTTCCCCCGCTGTTCCACGACGCGACGCAAGCCGAAGTCGACGCGGCGCTGGCTGGCGCGACCGAGGCGTTCCGCAAGCTCCGTCGCGTCGCGGCCACCGCTCGCGCCGCCTGGCTGCGCGCCATCGCGGCGGAGCTCGAAGCGTGTGGCGAACCGCTCTTGGCGCGCGCCACCGCGGAAACCGGTCTGCCGCGCGCGCGACTCGAGGGCGAGCGCGGTCGCACCTGTGGCCAGCTGCGCCTGTTCGCCGGTGTGGTGGAGGAAGGCAGTTGGGTGGAGGCACGCGTGGAACACGCACTTCCGGAGCGCGGCCCGCTGCCCCGACCCGACCTGCGCCGGATGCTGGTTCCGCTCGGACCGGTCGCGGTGTTCGGCGCGAGCAACTTCCCGCTCGCGTTCTCGGTGGCCGGTGGCGACACCGCGTCGGCACTGGCCGCCGGCTGCCCGGTGGTGGTGAAGGCGCACCCCGGTCACCCTGGCACCTCGGAGCTGGTGGCGCGCGCAGTACTCGCCGCCGCCGATCGAACCGGAATGCCGGAGGGCGTGTTCTCCCTGTTGCACGGCCGCAGCCACGCACTCGGCGCGGCCCTGGTGCAGCACCCGAGCACCCGCGCGGTGGCGTTCACCGGATCGCTCGCCGGGGGTCGCGCGCTGTTCGACCTCGCCGTGGCGCGCCCCGAACCGATCCCGGTGTTCGCCGAGATGGGCAGCATCAACCCCGTATTCGTGCTGCCGGGTGCGCTGGACGGGGAAGGGGCGGCGCGCTGCGCAGCAGGACTGGCCCAGTCGGTGGCACTCGGCACCGGGCAGTTCTGCACCAACCCCGGCCTGGTGGTGACCCTGGCGGACGCGCGTTCTTCCCTGTTCCTCGACGCACTCGCTGCCGCCCTCCCGGATGCCCCCCTCGGTCCGATGCTGCACGCGGGGATTCGCGAGGCGTACCTCACGGGGCTCGCCAGGCAGCACGGCGTCGACGGGGTACGGGTGCTGCGCAGCGGCGCGGGCGCGGCTGACGGCACGGTGCACGCCGGACTCGCGGTGGTGGGTGCCGAGACGTTTCTGGCCAATCCGGTGCTGCACGAAGAAGTGTTCGGCCCGAGCACCCTGGTGGTCCAGTGCACCGACCGCGACGCGATGCAGCGCGTCGCCGACAACCTCGCCGGCCAGCTCACCGCCACGGTGCACGGCACGGGCGACGAACTGCAGACCGACCCGGAGCTGCTGGCGTCGCTCGCCGGCTGCGCCGGCCGGTTGGTGTGCAACGGGTTCCCCACGGGCGTCGAGGTGGGCACCGCGATGCAGCACGGTGGCCCCTACCCGGCGACCACCGACGCGCGGACCACCTCGGTGGGCACCGCGGCGATCCAGCGGTTCGCCCGGCCGGTGTGTTTCCAGGACCTACCCGACACGTTGCTTCCCGCGGAGCTGCAGGAAGCAAACCCCAGGCGCATCCGTCGGCTCGAGGACGGCGTCTGGAACGACTCGCCGGGGGACGCACACGGATGAGTAGCGCGTCGTTCCTGCAGGGGCTGTTCGGACTCGACGGTCAAGTGGCGGTGGTGATCGGGGGTACCGGGGTCTTGTGCGGCGCACAGGCGCGCGGTTTGGCCGCGGCCGGAGCCCGTGTGGTGGTCGCCGGGCGAGACGCGGAACGCGGGAACGCCGTGGTCGACGCCATTCGGCTCGCCGGCGGCAGCGCGACGTTCCACACGGTGGACGTCGCCGAGCGCGACTCGGTCGAGACGCTTTGCGCGGCGGTCGTCGCGCAGCACGGCCGGGTCGACATGCTGATCAACGGCGCGGGGATCAACTTCGCCAGCAGCTACGACGAGCTGCCCGAGGCCGATTGGTCACGCGTGTTGCGCATCGACCTGGACGGGGTGCACCACGGCTGCCAAGTGTTCGCCCGGCAGATGTCCTGCCAACCCGACGGCGGCGCGATCCTCAACATCGGCAGCGTGACCGCCCACACTCCGCTGTCCCGGGTGATCGCCTATTCAGCCGCCAAGGCGGCGGTGGTCAACCTCACCCGCAACCTGGCGCGTGAGCTGGCGAGCGCGCGGGTGCGGGTGAACGCGCTGTGCCCAGGCTTCTTTCCCGCGGAGCAGAACCGTGCGATCCTCGCCCCGGAGCGGGTCGAGAAGATCCTCGCCGGCACGCCGCTGGGGCGCTTCGGCGAGCCCGACGAACTGGTCGGCGCCACGTTGCTGTTGCTGTCGCGTTCTGCCGGCAGCTTCATCACCGGCGCGATCTACTACGTCGACGGTGGCTTCACCGCGATGCGCCTGTGAGCCGCACACCCGAGCCATGACGCGACCCCATCCCGACCGCAGAGCATTCCTCGCCTTCGCCGGAGCGAGCGCCGCAGGCGCGATGGTCGGCTGCCAAGGCGGACCCGCCCCGAACCCGATCCACCGCCTGACGCGCAACAAGAAGGCGGTGAAGCTCGGCATGGTCGGCGGCGACCTCGCCGAGCGACCCCTGGTCGAACGCTTCGGGCGCCTCAAGGAGCTCGGCTTCGACGGGGTCGAGCTCGACAGCCCGAACAACTTCACGCGGGAGGAGGTTCTCGCCGCCAAACGCGCCACCGGCCTCGAGATCCCGGGTGTGGTGGACTCGGTGCACTGGCGCGACCGCCTCAACGACCCGGATCCGGCCGTGCGGCGCAAGGGGATCGACGCGCTGTCCACCGCGTTGCGCGACGCCGCCGCGTACGGTGCGACCAGCGTCCTGCTGGTGCCCGGCAAGGTGACCAAGCAGGACGGCTACGCGGAGTGCTATCGCCTGTCACAACAGGCGATCCGGGAGGTCCTGCCGCTCGCCGCCGAGCTCAAGGTGACGATCGCGCTGGAGAACGTGTGGAACAACTTCCTGCTCAGCCCGATCGAGTTCGCGCACTTCGTCGACGAACTCGACAGCCCGTGGGTCGGGGTGCACTTCGATGTCGGCAACGTGGTGCGCTTCGGCTGGCCGGAGCACTGGGTGCGCACACTGGCACATCGGTTGGTGCGCATCGACGTGAAGGAGTACTCGCGGCGCAAGCGGTCGTTCGAGGTCGATTTGATGACCGGCGACTGCGACTGGCCGGAGGTGATGAAGGCGTTGGGGGAGGTGCGCTACCGCGGCTGGTTCACCGCGGAGATGCGCGGCGGGGATCGCCCACGCTTGCAGCAGATCGCCGCGGGGATGGACCGCATTCTGGGACTCGGCTAGCCCGGACAATTCATGAGCAGCGTCGCGAGATCGTGCAAGGTTGTTGCCGGCAAGGAGAACGGCAGGTTCTGCCCGGAGGCGGGGTGCTTCCCCGTCGAGGAGCAGGTTCTGA
>JACKIB010000047.1 GCA_020638695.1 Planctomycetota bacterium | reverse complement strand
TCGGCCTTCGCCACCTCGATCTCCACCGCGCCTTGGTCCGGCGCCTCGCTACAGAAGACCCGAAACTGCCCGTCCTTCCTGGAAGTGCCGACTCCGGTGTAGCGCCGGAGCTTCGGCGACCACGCGTCCAGGTAGGCCAGTCCCACAACCGGGTGGGTCGGCCAACGAAGTGGCCGGCGACGCCGCGTTGGTGACCCGCTCCGCCAGGATCCGATCGGCAGACCCTGGGGCTCACCGCCCGATCGCGCCGGCACGCCGTTCTCCCGCTCCGCATCGACCCGCCGCGATCTCGGGACGCCGTCCGCGAATAGTCCGGGTCGCGCCCCCCCGAGGCGCTAGCCTGGACTCCCCATCCACGGGACCGCCAACATGAGCTTCGCTTCCATCCCCGACGTCCTCGCCGACCTCGCCGCCGGCAAGCCGATCATCCTGGTCGACGACCCTGGCCGGGAGAACGAGGGCGATCTGTGCTTCGCCGCCGAGTTCGCCAGCCCTGCGTTGGTCAACCTGCTGATCAAGGAGGCGCGCGGCGTCGTGTGCCTGTCGCTCGACGGCGAGACGTGCGACCGTCTGCAGCTCGAGCCGCAGACCGCTAGCAACCAGTCGCGGTTCCAGACCGCTTTCACCGTCAGCATCGAAGCGCGCGAGGGGGTGACCACCGGTGTCTCCGCCGCCGACCGGGCCCGCACGATCCTCACCGCGGTCGCGCCGAACTCCCAAGCCGCGGATCTGGTGCGCGGCGCCGGGCACGTGTTCCCGCTGCGCGCTCGCGACGGCGGGGTGTTGGTGCGCGCCGGGCAGACCGAGGGCATCGTCGACCTGTGTCGGCTAGCCGGTTTGCGCCCGGCAGGGGTGATCTGCGAGATCATCAACGACGACGGCACGATGGCCCGCGTCCCGGACCTCGAGGTGTTCGCCCACAAGCACGACGTCAAGATGTGCTCGATCGCCGACCTGGTGGAGTACCGCCGCCGGCGCGAGCGCATCATCGAGCGGGTCGCCGCGGCGCGGATGCCGACGCGGTTCGGCCCGTTCGAGAGCTTCGCCTACCGCAGCACCATCGATGGCCGCACCCACATGGCGCTGTGCCTCGGCATCGAGCGTCCGGCCGAGACCGGGGGGCGGTTTCCGCCGATCGAACGGCCGATCCTGGTGCGGGTCCACAGCCAGTGCCTCACCGGCGACGTGTTCGGCTCGCTGCGGTGTGACTGTGGCGAACAGCTCCAGCAGGCGATGGCGGCGATCCAGGAGGCGGGCACCGGGATCCTGCTGTACATCAGCCAAGAGGGGCGCGGCATCGGTCTGGCGCACAAGATCCGCGCCTACGCGCTGCAGGACGACGGTCTCGACACGGTGGAAGCCAACGAGCGGCTCGGCTTCGGCGCCGACGAACGCGAGTTCGGCACCGGAGCGCAGATCCTCCACGACCTCGGGGCCCGCCAGCTGCGCCTGCTGACCAACAACCCGAAGAAGCTCACCGGGCTGACCGGCTACGGGCTGGAGATCGTCGAGCAGGTGCCCCTGCGGGTGGCCCCCAACCCGCACAACAAGCGCTACCTCGACACCAAGCGGCAGAAGCTCGGCCACTTGCTCGAGGGCGGCGAATGAGGTCCGGGGCCGCCTTTTCCGCCGCGGCGGGAAGATAATGCCCGCTCGGGCCTCAAACGCCCCGTGTATGCCCTGCAGATGAGCCCCGACGTATCCGACGAGGCGCTGATCGAGGCGGTGCTCGAAGGCAGCGAAAGCGCCTTCGAGTCGCTGGTTCAGCGCCATCAGGACCGGCTGTTCGGCCTGCTGGGCCGGCTGGTCCGGGACCGGTTCGCGGTGGAGGACCTGGCCCAGGAGGTGTTGGTGCGGGTCTTCCGCAAGCTGCACACCTTCAACCGCGACGCGGCGTTCTTCACCTGGATGTACCGCATCGCCGTAAACGCCGCGACCGACTACCTGGACCGGCAGGGCCGCCGGGGCCTCCGCCTGGTCGATGACCCGGTGGTGTTCGACAGCGGAATGCGCGATTCGGACGACGCGGGTGCCGCCGAGCCGCTGCTCGCCGAGGAGCTCCGCCAGGTGACCCGCGCGATCGTCGACACCCTCCCCGAGAAGTACCGCACGATCTTGATCCTCCGCGAATACGAGGACCTCTCCTACACCGACATGGCCGAGGTGCTGGGCTGCAGCATCGGCACCGTGGAGTCGCGCCTGTTCCGCGCCCGCAAGCGCTTCAAGGACGCGCTCGAGCGGCAGTACCCCGAGCTGGTTCCCCAGACCCGAGGAGGCCGGGCATGAGCCGTTCGTACATCGATTCGATTCACCGCTACCTGGACGGCGAGCTGCCGGCCGCGGAGCGGCAGGCGTTCGAGGTCGAGTTGCGCCGGGACCCCGTGCTGCGGGAGGCGACCGACGCTGCCCGCGAGCAGTCGCAGCTGCTTCGGCGGGCCGCACCCGCCACGTCGCCTGCGCCGCACGGCTTCCGCGATGCGGTGATGGCCCGGGTTCGCCAGCAGCCGAGCCGGGACGACTTGGTGCGGCTCACCGGCGAGGAGGCGTCCACCGTCGACACCGTCCGATTGGCGCGGCGCATCCTGGTCGCCGCGGTGCTGGTGTTCGGGCTGGCGCTGCTGTTCGGGATGCGCTTCCTCGGCACCCCCGACCCGGAGTCGCTGCAGGCGAGCGAGCAGCTGCGGTCGCTCGACGCCAAGGTGAAGGCGATGAAGGCCGCGGAGCTGCGGGCAGGCGAGCGCCGCTAGGACAGCGGATGCGCACGGCGGGTGAGCTGAGGCGATGGATCGGGATCGTCGCGTTGGCTTGCCTGGCGGCCGGCGTCGCGGTGGGGTGGTCGCTGCCGCGCGTCCACGCGGCGATGTTCCCCGATGCGGGTTCCGATCCGTGGCTGGAGCGGTTCCGCACCGACTACGGGTTGCGTGCCGAGCAGGTGCGGCTGATCCGCACGGTGCTGCACGACCGGCGGATGAAGCTGATCGACGTCTACACGCGCTCGGCCACCACCCCGGAGCAGGACGAGGAGATTCGCGCCATTCGGCGGCAGGCGGACGACCGGATCAAGGCGGTGCTGGACCCCGCCCAGCTGGCGCGCTACACGAAGTCCCACGAGTCCGGCGGCCCGGGCTCCGGCGCGGCCAGGTCGAGCCCTCCCAACAAGTAGTGTCCAACGAGTAGAGAGCCTTCACGAGCATGGTCAAAGCTGTCGGACTGGACGCCGGGGAATACGAGGTCAAAGCCGTCGAGCTCGACGGCTCGTACCGCAAGCCCCGGCTGATCAAGGCGCACCTCGATCGGGTGGCGCAGTTGACCGCCAAGGCGGCGGACCCGGAGCACGCGACCGCCGAGGCGTCGGCGCTGCAACTGGCCGTCAAGCAAGCCAAGATCCACAAGCAGAACGTCGTGCTGGGCTTCCCCAGCCGCGAGGCGGTGTTCCGCCAGCTGTTGATCCCGTTCACCGGCGAGGAACGGATCCGCAAGGTCATCAAGTTCGAGGCCGAGAGCGAGATCCACAGCCAGAGCGTCGACGACATGGTGGTCGACTTCCACAGCGTCGAGGAGGTCGACGGCGAGACCCGCGTGCTGATCGCCGGCGTCCCGAAGTCCTCGCTGCGCGTCACGCTGCAGGCGCTCGATCGCGCTGGCATCGAGCCGGAGCGGGTCGATCTCGACGCGATGGCGTTGTTCCGCGTGGCGGACTGGAGCGGCGCGCTGAAGTCCGACCCCGACCTCGCCAAGGGTGGCGAGGCGGCGCCGACCCGGTTGGTGCTGGACGTCGGTGCGCGGGCGGTGCGCGTGCTGGTGGTCACCAGCGGCCGCCTACACGACATCCGCGCGATCCCGCTCGGTATCGATTCGATCGCCGAAGACCTGGTGCAGGAGACCGGCGCCGTACTCGATGTGTGCCGGGACGCCGTCCAGCACTGTCTCACGACCGGTGAGGACTTCGACTCGACGCTCTTGGTGGTGGTCGAGGACGACGACGACTCCGAGGTCGAAGCCGTGGATCCCCCGGAAGCGAACTTGCCGGCGCGTCGTGAGGCGACCGCGATCTCCCGCAGTCAGGTGGTGGCAGCGGTCGACCGCTTCCTGGTGCGCCTGCGGCGCGAGTTCATGCGTTTCCTGGTCGCCGCGCGCGGTGTCAACGCGATCGAGGCGACCGTGGTCACCGGCGGCGGTTCGCGGCTCCCTGGCCTCGACGAACTGTTGCGCGACGTGTTCGACTGCGAGCCGCAGCCGCTGACTTACCTGGATCTGCTGCAGCACGACTTCGACGACGACGAGGCGCAGGACGTGGAGCCGCGACTCGCCGTGGCAGTGGGCTTGGCGCTGGGCCAGCTCGGCGGCCCGCGCGGGTTCGACTTCCGCCAGGAGGATCTGGCGTACACCCGTGGGTTCGATCGGGTGAAACTCCCGCTGGCGATCGCCTGCATGCTGGGGCTGTTCGCGCTGGTGGTCTACGGGTTGGTGCTCTACCGCAGCCTGACCTACAAGGAGTTCCTGTACGGCACCGGCACGGTGAGTCAGGCCGCCAAGGCCACCGGTCGTCGCGGGTCGACCAGCAACACGTTGGTCCAGTACTCCGGCTACGTGGGATTCTTGGTCAACAAGACCAGCTGGGCCGGCGCTCGGATGCGCGCCGACTACGAGGGGATGGTCGGGCGGATCGCCGCGCGACCCACGTTCACGCGGCTCGCGGCGTACCGCAACGAGCTCAAGGCATTCCTGCGCAAGGTCCAGGAGAAGGGCGAATACGTGCCCGAGTTGACCTTGGACTCCGGGGTTGCCGTTCTGCAGCAGTTCGCCGAGGTGTTCGCGTCGCTCGAGAAGAACCTCGGCCGCTTCTACGTGGTGGACATCGACCTCAACCTGCCGGTGGCCAAGACCAAGGAAGGTGGGCGCCTCAACTTCCGAGTGTTCTTCCGCGGTGCCGACTTCGCGTCGCGGAACAGCATGCTGAAGCAGGCCTTCGAGGCAGCGGCAAAACGCAAGGACTCGGCGTTCGAGGCCTCGCCGACGTTCTACAAGCCGGAGCGTGAAGAGACGTTCACCGAGCTGTCGAGCGCGCAGTACGACTACTACCTACAGCTCAAGACCAAGATCCCGGTCCTCCAATAGCGACAGGCCATGAAGAACCTCGACCTCGAGAAGCTGATCATCATCCTGTCCTTGGTGCTGATCCCGGTCGCCGGCGGGTGGGTTTACTACCTGCGCGACAAGATCGCCGTGGCCGACACCGCGCTCGCCGCGGCGCGCGATCCCCGCGGCATCGTCAAGGAGTTGCTCGAACTGCAGGGCCTGATCGACCAGACCAAGGAGGAGCTCGAGAAGCAGGGCGGTGACGCAACCGAAGCGACCACCTACTTCCGCGGCCGCCTCGCCGGCTCGATGACGCCCGGCTCCGCGTTGCCGATCAAGGTCGCCGACATCCTGGTCGAGCAGCGGCAGCCGATCAAGAACGACCGCGGCGGCTACGCCGACCTCGCGGTGTCGCTGCGGTTCGGCAAGGGTGGCCGCATGGAGCTGCCGCGCAGCTTCGTCAACGCGTTCATCGTCAACTCGGAGAGTCAGTCGCCGATCTGGAAGCTGCGCAGCTTGCGGATCAGCAACGCCGAGATGTCCGGCGGTGTGGCGCGCAAGTCGCCCAGCTTGGAGATGAAGGACGACTGGATCGTCCGCGAGATGGTGTTCGCGCGCCGGCGGCCCCTCGCCAAGAGCGAGAAGAAGAAGTGAGGTGATGGCGTCGGGGTTCGGTTGCCTCACCGGGCGGAAGCTGTGGGTGCTGCTGCTCGCGGCCATGCCCTGCGGTTCCTGCGGGATGGTGGGGCCGTTCATCGAGTACACCGACGACCTGCGCGACTCGAAGGAGCACACCGTGGCGTGCCGCTACACCGCCAAGTTCGGCGGTTTCCTCGGCGCGCTAGCCGGGGTGCCGATCGATGCGGTGGCCCTGCCGGTCAGCGCAACCTACTGGGCGGTGCGCCGCTCGGTGGACCAGGACGCCAGCTTGAGCGCCGCGCTGCTGTTTCCCTCGTTCGTGCTGCTGCAGGTCGGTTCGTTGCTCGGTGCACCGGTACACTTGGTCGAGTACGTGACCTACACCGCTTGGCGCGACGAGCAGACCCTGACCACGCAAGAGCGTGAGGAGCAGGAGAGAAAGCTCGACGACGACGCTCTGCCGCGCTACCCGGTGACTCCGATCTACGGCAACTGAGCCGCGTTCTCCGTGAACCCACGAAACCTCGGAACCAAACTGCGCGAGGAGTCTCTGGCGCACGCAGGGAGTGTTCCGCTCGCAGCGCTGATCGAGTGGTTCGTACCGGTGAAGGAGCTGCGTGCCGCGGCGCAGAGCCACGGGCTGAGCCCCAAGGGCTTCCGCGCGGACCGAGCCCCGGCGAAGGCGCTGATCCCGCTGCTGATCGACCCCGAGACTCCCGAGGTGTTGGAAGAAGTCTGCGATCTGCTTGCCGGCCACATGACCCCCGGGAGCGGCGATCCGGCGCCGGCCGCTGCGGAACCCGTCGCCGATCTGCAGCCGATGCTGAAGTTGCGCGAGGGCGAGCTCAAGGAGGCGCGGCAGCGGCTGGAGAAGTGCCGCAGCGCCAGCGATGCGTTGCGCCGCCGTTCCGACACGTTGGCCCAGGCGCGCGAACGCGACCAGGAGAACATCGCCCGACTGCAGGCAGAACTCGACACACTGCGGCGCGAAGTAGTGCGACTCCGCGAGGCTCGACCGGGTGCCGACCGCGATCTCAGCACCCGTGTGCAGGCGCTCGAGCGCGAGCTGGACGAACAGAGCCAGATCGAACAGCAGCACCGGATCAAGGCGGCCGAACAAGCGGCGTTGCTGCGGGCCCGGGACGAGCGGATCGTCGAGCTGCTCGAACTGGTGCCGAAGGGGCGCCGGCAGAAGCCCCGCGGCGATCCGCCCGCACCGCCGGCCGGGTTCATCGTGCCGCACTTCACCACCTCGTTCCTCAAGTCGCTGGCCAGCAAGGACCGCCGCGCGGTCGAGCACGCCTACCGGGCGGTGTTCCTGTACTGCACCGAGGGGCCGCGCTACCCCGGCCTGCAGGTGAAGTCACTCGAGCCGAGCAACGTGTGGAGCCTGCGGGCGTCGCGCCGGCTGCGGGTGTACTTCCGGCCCCGCCCGGACGGTGACGCCGACATCCTCGAACTGCTCGACCGGCAGGAACAGGACAAGGCGCTGCGGAACTACCGTGAGCGGTAGCCCGACGCTACCCGTGCTGCTCCACCCGGGGGTCATCGAGGACTTCCCCGACCCGCGCCGTGCCGACCCCGAAGGACTCGTGGCGATCGGCGGCGACTTGTCGGTCGAACGGCTGCTGCTCGCCTACGAGCAGGGCGTGTTCCCGTGGTTCAACGCCGACCACCCCGAGTTGTGGTGGAGCCCCGATCCGCGTGCGGTGGTGCTGCCGCAGACCCTGCACGTGTCGCGCAGCATGCTCCGCTGCCTTCGCGGCGGCCGGTTCCACACTACCCGCGATGCGGCGTTCGGCGAGGTGATACGCGGCTGTGCCGAGAACCGCGAGGACGGCACTTGGATCGTGCGCCGCATGATCACTGCCTACACCGCCCTGCACCGTGCCGGCCATGCCCACAGTCTGGAGGTGTGGGAAGGCGAGCGGTTGGTCGGCGGGATCTACGGCGTTCACCGCGGTGGGCTGTTCGCCGCCGAAAGCATGTTCCACCGCGCTACCAACGCGTCGAAGGTGGCGCTGATCGAGCTCGTGCGGTGGCTCGGTGAGCGTGGCGTGGAGCTGGTCGACGTCCAGCTGATGACGCCGCACCTCGCGACGATGGGGGCGATCGAGATCCGGCGGGAGGCCTACCTGCGCCGGGTCGAGGCGCTGGTCTGCAAGCCGGTCACGCTCTGATCAACGATCTTCCGGCCGCAAGTAGGCGCACACCCGGTCGTCCGTCCAGTATTCGACGTGGCCACCGTCCCCGAGGAAGTGGTTGACCAGCCACGGTCGGTCTGCCGGTTCGGTGTCCGCCGAGGGATCGTCCACCACCGTCCCGACGAAGTCGTAGCGGCGGTAGAGGTTGTCCCAGGTGCCGATCATCTGCCGCAGGTCGGTCCAGCTCGGATCGTCGAGGGGTGGATAGTGGGCCGGGAAGTAGTGCTGGTGCAGGTGGGTGAACGGGGTTCCCAGCGTCACCAGTCGCGTGTGCTCCCGTGCCGGCAGGCCCAGCTCCGCGCCGGTGGTCGAGCGGAGTGCATCGAGCACCAGGACGCTGCCGAGGCTGTGCGCGACGATGTCGACGCGCTCGGGGCGCTGGCGCATCACCGCGCGGAGGATCGTCTGGAAGCGCTGCACGATCCGCTCGCGGCGCGCCGGCTCGCCGCCGGCCGGCGGGTCGAACTGGCGCATCACGTCGAGCACGATGTCGACAACTACCCGCAGCGGTCCGGCGAGCATCAACACCGCCGTGCTCGCCACGATCGATACCGCGACGCCGATCGAGTTTCCGGCGGTCATCCAGTCGTGGGAGGTCGGGGCGATCACCAGCAAGGTGAGTCCACCCATCCCCAGCAGCGAGGTGACCGGGACCGCGAACAGGATCACGTCGTGCACGATCAACCGCGCCCGCGGATCGTGCTGCCGCCCGCGGCGGAACGCCACGACGCCGAGTCCGGCCGCGACCAACATCACCCCGGCGAGAATCCACTGCACGCCGATCATCGGCGTGGCGACGTAGAACAGCGGCTGCAGGGCGGCGACGTCGAGGAACGCGGGGGTGTAGGAGAACACCATCTGCCAGGCGGTCGGGATCGCCAGGGTCCAGAAGCCCACCATGATCAAGGTCAACAGCGCCGCGGCGTCGAGCGACGGGCGACCGTCCCGTGGCACGCGATAGCGACCGATCAGCCACGCGACCCACAGCGACAGTGCGACCACGATCATCAACATCCAGGTCAGCTGCATCGCGGCGATCAGCAGTGCCGCGTACCAGGTGTACGGTGGCATCCCCGGGGGGTCCTGCCGGCGGTTGCTGCGCGCCAGTTCGCTCGCCGCGGCGCGAGCCAACAGCGGCTCGACGAAGAACAACGGCCGCTGGGTGCGCCGCGCCAGTTCGATTCCGAACGTCTCCGGTTTTCCTGTGACCACCAGGGTTGCGTCGCTCGACTCGACCCATTCGGATGCCGCGCCCAGCGTCTCGTACGGCTCGGCCAGCGATGGGGCGAGCCGTCGCAGGTCCAGCACCACGATCGGCCGGATCTTGGCGGCGGTGATCAGCGCGCTGCGCAGGCGGTCGCGGGTCGCGGGTTCCACCGGGCCACGCAGGGTCAGCTCGACGTAGTCTTCTTGCACCGTCTGTTCGATGCTCAGGGTGCCGGTCGCCGCGATCGAACCGCCCAGCACCATCTGGACGACGCGGCCGAACGGGTGGTCGGCGGTCGAGCCGCGCCACAGCACCGATCCCGCAGTGGCTGCGACGCACAGGGCGAGCGCGAGCAGAGCGCCGAGCGCCGCGCGGCTCAGACGCCACCTGGCGCGGAAGGGGTCCATCCGCCGCGAGCGCAGCATCGCGAACGCGCCGCTGGCGACGGCGAGTGACAGTGCGAGCATCGTCCAGCTCGCGGCGGTCGGCCCGCGGTAGAGCTTCTGGCTGACACCGATCGTCACGTAGCCCAGCAAGAAGAACAGGTTGAGCGCGACGATCGGCGCCGACAGCAGGTGCCCGACCGTCGCACTCAACCCGCCGACCGCAGCGCGCCAGCGGATCTCGGACCGGACCGCCGTCCGCGGTGCGCGGATCGCTGCCTGCACCAGCTGCGGAAACCCCAGCAGCAGGTCGCGCAGCGCCGCCAGCAGCCCGATCGGTCCCTGCTGCACCCCCGCGATGTCGCCCCAGTAGACCTCGGCGAACAATTCCTCGCTGGTCTCGCCCGCGTCGCCCTGCCAGCGCACCCGGCGCACTCGCCCGAAGTGCGGCCGCCGGTAGCCGGGTCGAATCTCGCCCTGGAGCCGTTCATCGGCAACCAAGACGCGTTCCTCGTGCACCAAGTCGTCGACCGCGAGCGTGCCGAGAACCTGGTCGAGCGTGTGTCCGGGTTCGGGGTCACCGACCCCGTGGACCACGATCCAGGCGCGGCGGGGGGACGGCATGGGGTCGCCGGGCTCAGCTGGTCCGAGTGTTGTTGCCGTGTACCTGCTGGTCGACGAAGGTCGTCAGTTCGCCGAGGCACACCGGTGCGCCGTCGAGTGCGACCTCGAAGTCGAAGCGGTGAAACCCGCGTGCGCCGCTGCGCAGCGTCACCTTGATCACCAGATCCGCTTCGGCCGGCAGCCACTGGCGGGTCATCGTCATCTGCCGGACGCCGGTGAGGAACCCGGTGAGCTGCTCGATCGCCAGCCCGTCTTCGACCGCGCGCAGCGCCAGGTGGGTCGCCGCCGCCTGTGCGGCGGGTTCGACCGCCAAGAAGGTCGGCACCCGTCCGTCGTCGACCAGTGGGCTGTCCGCCGGGAACCGCCCGATGCAGACCATCACGTCCCGGCCGTAGTCGATCACCCGCGGCACCAGGTGGGCGCTGCCCCCGTGCGGCAGGTAGCGCAGCGCGGCGTCTTCGATCCGCGCCGCACTCGGCTCGCCGGCGTGAGGTTCCTTGCTCACGGGGCACCTCCCGCGCGTTCGGCTGGGCGCTCGGTGGTGCGCAGAATCCCGTCGGTGTGGAGTCCCGCCGCCGTGCGGATCGCGAATGCCACGCTGCCGGAGCCGTTCGGCGTGTCGATGTCGACCTCGAACTCGACGTCGGGTTCGAGTGGCTTGCGGAACCGCAGTTGCTCCACGCCCCGCCAGGTCACGTCGTGGCCGATGGCGGAAACCAGCACGTCGGTCACGATCTGGACCTGTGCCACGCCGGGGACGATCGGCCGGTCGGGGAAGTGGCCCTCGAAGTACGGGCTGGTGCGGGGGATCGCGATGCGGCAGTGCACACCCCGGTCAGTGCGTTGCATCCCGAGCACCCGGTATCTCGAGTCGGGCATCATCGGCGCAGAGTGTCGCCTCGGCGCGGCCCGAGCGGACGTCAAAAAAGCCACCGGGGCGCAGATTCTCGCCGCCGTCCTGCGAGTGGGGCGTCGCTGGAGTTCGTCCCCCGCGCCCGGGTCGGGTCAGTCTCCGCCGAGCATCAGGTCGGTGAGCACCTCGATGCTGCAGTTGGGTTCGACGACCCCTTCCTGGGCTAGGATGACCATGTTGATGTGCACCTCGTGCAGCGGCAGCCCGACCGAGTCGGCGATCTGCCGCAGCGATTGGCCATCCTGCATCCCGGCCAGCATCCTGATCTGGCCGAGCGTCAGCGTGAGGTCGGCCATCGCCTGCACGTGATCGGGGTAGCGGTTCACCGGTGCGTCGGGGTCGGGGAAGATCCGCTGGATGTCACGCCACTGAGTGACCTGGTCGTTCAGGTCGAGCAGCACCGGGGTGACGTCCACCAGGCCGTCGTGTTCGATCGCGAAATCCGGTAGCTCGGCGAGGCCGCGGTAGCGGTAGGTCAGTGGGTCGCCCCGGCTGAGCAACTCGAACAGCGCCTCGCGGCCGATGAAGTCCGAGACCTCGCGCGCTTCGTAGGGTTGGATCAGCCCCTGCTCGACGAACGACTTCACCAACGGAGTGTCGTCGGCCGCCTTCTGCCGCTCGGCGCGCGCGAGCGCCGGCTTGGGGATCTCCCGTAGGTCGCCGTAGCCGGTGAGCGGCAGCAGGCGCCGGCTGCACTGGAACGGGTCGAAGTAGGCGATCGCGCCTTCGTCGAAGTACAGGTCGAGCCGGAAGGTGCCCGCTTCGATGATCAGCTGGCCGCGGTTCGACGCACCGCCGATCAGCTGCAGGATCTCGACGATCGGGATGAACTCGGTGCGCCCCGCAAAGCTGAAGTTGCGGTCGATCATGCGTGACGCCGAGCGGACCGTGACGTCCTCGATGGCGGCGGCGAGCTGACCGAGGACGTCGACTGCGTGCATCGCCCCGTGCAGCCATTCGAACACGTCGTCGTCGGTCATCGGCTCGGGCCGTGCCACGACGTCGTGGAAGCGCTGCACCAGGAGATGGCGAAGCTGGGCGACCAGGGCGGAGCGCACCGTGCCGCACGCGGTGTCGATGGTGCTGAAGCGCGTCAGGCGATGCGCGCAGACCGCATCCCACAGGCACATGAACTCCTCGAACGTCGCGTCGCAGTCGGTGCGCGCGTGCGGGTCGAGTAGCGCCTCGACGATCGACTGCGCACCGCGCCGCAGCTCGGCGATCGTCTCGTCCGTGGTCACTACGGGGGGGTGGCCCGTGTCGTTTGTAGAGATCACCTTCACAGCCGCGCCTTCCGTCGTCTCGTTATCGACACCTGTCGAACGCGGGCTGGAGCGCGTCGCCCGGCGCGGGGCGGGATGGGAGGGTG
>JACKIB010000046.1 GCA_020638695.1 Planctomycetota bacterium | reverse complement strand
CGCAAAGAGATCGTGCGACTCAGCGGACTCGACCTGGGGATCCTCATCGCCTACCTGCTCGGGATGGTGGGGTTCGGCCTGTGGGTCGGGCGCCGCCGGCAGAGTGCGGCGGAGTTCATGCTCGGCGGGCGGGACTTCCCGTGGTGGGTGATCCTCGCGTCGATCGTCGCCACCGAGACCAGCACCGTCACGTTCCTGAGCGTGCCCGGTCTCGCGTGGAGCTCGGACTGGACCTTCCTGCAGCTGCCGATCGGCTACGTGCTCGGTCGGTTACTGGTCACGGCGGTGCTGCTGCCCCGCTACTTCACCGGCAATCTGTTCACCGCGTACGAAGTGCTGCAGACCCGTTTCGGCGGGTCGGTGAAGCAGCTGGCGAGCGGGTTGTTCGTCGTCACCCGCACGCTCGGCGATGGCATGCGGCTGTTCCTCAGCGCGCTCGTGCTACAGATCGTCGCCGGGATCGACCTCGGCACGGCGGTGGCCTGCCTCGGTGTGGCGACGATCGTCTACACATTCAGCGGCGGAATGCGGGCGGTGCTGTGGACCGATTTGCTGCAGCTGTTGATCTACATGGCGGGAGCCGCGATCGCCATGTGGGTGCTGCTCGATCGGATCGACGGCGGGTGGAACGCGGTGGTCGAGCAAGCGACGGTCGGCGCTCGGGACAAGCTGCGGGTGTTCGACACCGAGTGGCGATTCGACAAGGCGCACGTGCTGTGGGCCGGCGTGGTCGGCGGCGCGGTGTTGACCATCGGCACCCACGGGGTCGACCAGATGCTGGTGCAGCGCTACCTGTGCGCGCGCAGCCGCGCCCAGGCAGGGGTGGCGCTGGCGCTCAGCGGCCCGGTGGTGCTCCTGCAGTTCACGCTGTTCTTGGCGATCGGCACCGCGCTGTTCGTGTTCTACCAGCAGCACCCGCCTGCGATCGCGTTCGACCCGGTCGGCGACCGTGATCGGGTGCTCGCGCGGTTCGTGGTCGATCACCTGCCCTCCGGCGTGCGCGGCGTAGTGCTCGGGGCGGTGTTCGCCGCCGCGATGTCGACGCTGTCGAGTTCGCTCAACTCGGCAGCCACGGCGCTGGTGAACGACATCCTGATGCCCGCGAGGTCCGACGACGACGACCGCCGGCGGCTGCGCGCCGTCAAGCTGCTGACCGTCGGCTTCGGGGTCGCGCAGATCGCGGTCGGCATCGGGAGTCAGGGTCTCCGGATGGGGGTGATCAGCTCGGTGTTGGCGGTGCAAGGTTGGACCACCGGGATCATCCTCGGGGTGTTCGCGCTCGGCATCTTCACCCGACGCGTGGGGCACCGCGCCGCGACGATCGGCATGGTCGGTGGGGTCGCGGTGATGGTCTGGGTGTGGCGTGGCACGTCGTTGGCGTGGCCGTGGTATGCGTTGGTCGGCTCGACGGCTACCTTCGCGATCGGCATGGTGGCGCAGTGGACAGGACGGAAGAAGTGACCTTCGCGCTCGGACTCGAGGTCTGTGCCGCGGAGCCGCCGGCGATCCTCCGCGGGCGACGCTTCGGGCTGTTGATGAACCAGGCCTCGGTCGACGACGCCTTCCGCTACGCCCACGCGGTGCTCGATGCAGCGCTTCCCGGGCAGCTCGTCGCGCTGTTCTCGCCGCAGCACGGGTTCTTCTCGGAACAGCAGGACAACATGATCGAGTCGGGACACGCGCGCGAGCCCCGCTCCGGCGTGCCGATCCACAGCCTGTACTCCGAACACCGCAAGCCGACCCCGGACATGCTCGACGGCGTGGAGGTTCTGGTGGTCGACCTGCAGGATGTCGGTACCCGGGTCTACACGTTCATCTGGACGATCGCGCTCTGCATGGAGGCCTGCGCCGCCAAGGGCATCCCGGTGCTGGTGCTCGACCGGCCGAACCCGCTCGGTGGCGAGATCCTCGAGGGACCCTTGCTGGACCCGGACTTCACGAGCTTCGTCGGCGGCGCGGCGATCCCGATGCGTCACGCGCTGACGGTCGGCGAGATGACCGCGTTCCTCAATGCGTCGCTCGGTCTCGGCGCGCAGGTGGAGGTCGTGCCGATGCGCGGTTGGACGCGCCGCATGCTGTGGTCGGACACCGGCCGACCTTGGTTGCCGCCCTCGCCCAATCTGCCCCGCTTCGAAGGCGTGCTGTGCTACCCCGGGCAGGTGCTGCTCGAGGGCACGCTGTTGTCCGAAGGCCGCGGCACCACGACCCCGTTCGAGGTGCTCGGCGCGCCGTTCGTCGACCCCGCGCGGTTGCTGGACGAAGTGCAGGCGCTGCCCGACTTCCCGAGCTTCGGTGTCACCCTACGTGCGGTCCGGTTCGAGCCGACGTTCCAGAAGTGCGCCGGGCAGAGCTGTGGGGGCGTCTTCCTCCACCCCGACCCGCGGCGAGTGCGCAGCTACCGGCTGACGCTCGCTCTGCTGTGGGCGGTGCGCCGGCTGTGGCCGATGCACTTCGCGTGGCGGCAGCCGCCGTACGAGTACGAGAACGACAAGCTGCCGATCGACATCCTGACCGGCAACGAAGCGGTGCGGCAGCAGATCGAAGCAGGCGTGTTGCCCACCGACACCTTGCGCGAGGAAGCGTGGCGCGCGGCGATTGCGCCGCACCTGCTGTACTGAGGCGTGCCGTCGACGATCAGCGGATCGTCGTCCGCACCCACGGCAGCACGGAGCGGAACGCCCCCGTGTTGTCCGCGGTCACACCCGAGAAATACACGTCGACCCCGCGTGCCACCGGCAGGTTGGGCACGGCGAAGCGGCCCTGGCCGCGCCCGGCGGCATCCAGCGTGCCGCGGAACGCCAGGAACACCGGGTTGGGGATCAGGCTGAGCTCGAGCACCGGGTCGGCGGCGAGCGGCACCAGGTGATCGACCGGCAGCGGGATGCTGCCCAGCCGCAATGCCGCGGCCAGCACGTAGGTCTGCCCCGCGTCGTTCGGCTGCGCCACGTCGAGCGTCAGCGTGTTGCCGAGCAGCACCTCGGGGTCCGCCTCGAGCGGCCGCGGCGTCAGCAGGAAGCGCAGCGCCCGCACCATGATCTCGGCGCGCAGCGCGTCGTCGGTGATGCACTCCAGCGGGAAGCCGAGGAACACCACCCGGCTGTTGCCGTCGATCCGTTGGATGGCGGCGCCGCGCCCATCGCTGTAGACCAGGCACAGCTGCGATTTCGGATCGGTCGGCGTGATCACGTCGGCGTAGTCGACGTCGTAGGTGCCGGAGCTACCGTTGTCGAATGCCCCGGCCGGGATGCCGGTGAACAGGTGGCTGCCGGCCGCCGCGCGGAAGCCGTAGGTGTTGGCATCGTCCGCGACGTAGGTGGCACCGATCCGGTTCTCGAAGAACGCGCGGTCGGCGGCCGAGCCCTTGGCCGACAGGTCCCAGCCGACCTCTGCACCGCTCACCAGCAGCCGGCCCCCGGCTTGCAGGTAGCTCGTCACCAGGCTCTGCTCGGCCGACGAGAACGTCTCATCGGCGGTGCTCTCCTCGCCGCACGCCCAGTCGACCGCGACGTAGTCGCCCATCCGGACGCGCCCCAGCAGCACGGCCTCGTTGCTGGCCGCGTCGAAGCCCAGCGAGAACTGCGCCGCGGAACGGATCGCCGCGGCGTGGCGCCGCAGGTAGTTGCCGGTGTTCTCCGGACCCTTCACGTAGCGGTCGAGTCGGTCGAAGCCCTGCACCAACAGCACGTCGGCGCGTTTGCGGTGCGAGGTGCCGGCGGTCAGCGTCTCGGTGGGGAACGAGCGTCCCGACGCGTTGCCGGCGCGGACGCGGAACGACAGCACGCTGCCGTGCGGCAGCGCGGGCGTGTCCCATGCCGTCCCCGAGGTCTGCGCGATCTCGACGAAGCCGACCCCGTCAGGCGATTGCTCGATCGAGTAGTAGGTCGCCCCGCTGACCGCTTCCCACGCGACCCGCAGCCCGCGCCCGGCGTGTTGGGTCACGCGCAGCGCGGTGGGTGCCTCCGGCGGGAACGGCGCATTGGAGAAGTAGCGCAGCACTCCGCGAGCGTACGCCCGCCCGCTGATGTAGCGGAACCTCGGGTCGTGCAACGCGCGGTGGTCGCGGCTGTTGGCGACATCGTGGAACGCGAGTTCCAACAACACTCCCGGCATCGTCGACAGCAGGCGCACTTCGCCGAAGTTGGCGGTCAGTTGGCCGCGGTCGGTCCAGGTCGAGTCGTAGCCGCTGCGGATGTCGCCGACTACCTGAGTGTGCACGGCCGCCTGCAACCGCGCGGAACCGGCACTCGGCGCGGTGTTGTGGATGTACGAAGAAGTCCCGTCGCCACCGCCGGCGTTGGTGTGCAACGAGATGTAAGCGTCCGCACCGCGCCACTCGGCGTAGCGCGGCCGCGCGGTGACGTCGTCGTTGTTGTCCTCGCCGGAGGTGGTATCCCACACCGTCGCCGGCGCACCGGCGAACTGCGTCCAGTAGCGGCTGCACTCCTGCCAGCGCGGCTTGTTGCTGGTGCCGCTGCTGCCGCGCGCGATCGAGCCGACGCCGCCGCCGATCCGCACCGCGTCGGCGACCACGATCTGGTTGGCGGGACCGAGGTTGTCGAGCACGATCTTGGCGCCGTCGGCCTTGCGGAACGAGAATGCACCGAGCCAGGTCCAACAACGGTCGTTGTTGCGCTGGTCCATCGAGACCTGCGTCGCGCCGCCGCTGTGGTGGATCGTGTAGCGCGCGTCGGTGCTCGCGTTGGTCACCGCGTTGGCGAATGCGTACACCGGGTAGACGCCGTCAGCCGGCACCGGAATGGTGAAGGTCGCGGTGGCCGTCACGGTCGAGCTGGTCCACGCGGTCTGGTAGGTGCGGTTCTGGTAGCCACCGGCGGTCGCGGTGCCCCAGGCGCCGCTCGATTGGTAGACCGCCGCGCCCAGGTCGTTGTCGGCGAGACCCTCGTGGATGATCTCGCCGCGTTCGCGGCACGAAATCACCCGTGCACCCATGTTCTCCAGCGCCGGGATCAGGTACCGGTTGGCGATCTCGGCGGTGTGGATGTCCTCGACCAGACCGTCGATCACCGGCCGCTGCGTCGTCCAACCGAGTGTCGAGTGCCAGTAGTAGCCGTGGCCGGGCGACACCGCGATGGTCTTGCCGGACAACGCGCCGCTGACCGCCATCGCGGTGGGCGCGGTCGGCGGCACGCGCGCCGTCCGGGGCGCGGCACCGCCCAGCAGGTCGCTCAAGCGGCGCGGCTTGCCGTCGCTGTCCTGAACTTCGAGCACCACGGAGCTGCAGCGCGCGGTGCGCAGGACGGTCTTCGCCAGCTGCTCGATCGCGTCCTCCAGCTGTTGCCCGTGTGCCACGCAGCCGAGGAAGTGCGCACTCAGGGTCAACGTGGTCGTCGACCCGTCGATGCGCAGCGCGATGCGGCGCGTCCCACCGGGGATCGCCGAGGTGATTCCGGCGCGCGCCTCGGCTGCGGTCGGTCCGGCGAGCAGTCGATCGACGACGTCCCGCAGTGCCGTGGATCGAGCGGCCACCGGCCACAGATCCCCACCACGCCGCAGCAGTGCGTGCTGCGCCAGCGCGGTGGACGGAAGGGCGAAGACGAGGGTCAGCCCGAGGGCCGAGCGGATGGGGGTGCGCATGGGACGAGGAGGCGGGGTCGCGTCCCGTCCAGCCTACCCGCTGGGTTTCGACCGGACCATCAGCGCCGAGCCGTTACGACGGTGCCAGGTCGCTACGGGCTTCGTCACATGTCAGAAACTGCTCCTCGGCGGGAATGCACCCCGCCCCCCGGGCAGAATCTGCCGATCAGTGCACGTACGCGAGGCCGAACGGGTTGGTGCCGACCTTGACCTCGCCGAGCGCGACCAGCTTGCGCCACCACCAGAAGCCCCGGTAGCCGTAGATCGTCACCTGATCAGCGGTCGCGCCGGAGTGCGTCACGTAGATCGAGTTACCGCGCGGCGTCGCGGTGATGTTGTGCGGCGTGGGGTACTTGGTGTCGATTGCGCCGATCACCCGTGCCGACCAGCGGGTCGACAGCTCCTGCAGTCCGTCCTTGCCGCCCCCGCTGATGTTGGTGACCAGCAGGCGGTCGGTGCCGGGCGGCAGGTAGACCCCGTGCGCACCGGGGACGTCGACCTTCTGCAGTTGGCGCAGGGTCCAGGCGTGCAGCACGTAGACCGCATTCGCCCCCTGGCACGGCACGAACAACCGCGCCCCGTCGCACCACAGGTGCGGGTCCTTGCCGACTTCGGCCCGCCCGGTTTCTTGGTGGGTCTTGGTGCTGAACTGGATCACCCAGTCGCCCGGGCCGGTGCCGCCGATCAGGCTCACGTAGCCGAACTTGCGGGTCACGAACACGTCGTGGGGCTTGTAGCCCTTGGCGACCAGGTCCATCGGCGTCGGGATGGTCGCGATCACCTTCTTGCTGCGGAGCTCGATCACCGAAGTGGTGTTGTCGATGTCGTTGTTCACCCACAGATGGGTCTGGCTGGCCCACATGTGGAACACGCCCTTGCCGACCGGGATCGAGCCGAGCACCTTGAAGTCACGGCGCGCGAACCGCACCACGCGGTCGTTCGCGCGGTCGCCGACCAGCACTTCGCCGGCGGCGCTCGACACGTACATCGGCTCGGGTTTGTTGGTGCCCATCGGCAGGGCCACGGTCTCGACCTTGTGGGTCCGAACGTCGATCACGCTGATGTCGCCCGAGCCGCGGTTGGCGACCACGACGCTCTGCGCCGGAAGCGCGGCGAAGAGCGAGGCGAAGATGAAGAGGGAAGTCGATGGTCTCACGGTGTTTCTCGTCGGTGGAGTTTCGATGGATCACGGACCATAGCGACAGGCTTGCGCGCTCGGGTGGCGCGCGCAGACCGGTTGGGGATCCGTGTCGGCGCCTCCGGCGATCGTCCGAAACCGGACGCAGGAAAACGCAACGGTTCGTTGCGCGGGGCTTCACGGTCGTTGCGAGATCGGTGCAGTTGCGCGGCCTGAGTCGATGGGCAGGGTGGGCGCAACCAGGGAGAATGCGCTCATGATTCTTCCCACTTTCCTGGCCAGCCTCGCGCTACTCGGCGCCGGGCCGTTCTCCGGTTGGCTGCACGGTTCCCTACCGCCGCGGCACCCGCACCACCCCAAGAAGACCATCGTCACCGGCGTGCACGGCAAGGTGACGCTGAGTTGGTTCACCGTCCCGTTCAACGCGCAGAAGGCCAAGGAGCTCGAACCCGGCTACGAGTGGAACCGCGGTTTCCGTCTGGTCACCGAGGTGCCGCTGCAGTGCGGTGGAGTGACGTTGAAGGCGGGCAGCTACGGGTTGGGGTTCCGGCTCGGCAAGGACGGCAGTTGGAGCACCGTGCTGCACGACGCGTCCGGGCAGAAGGTGCGTGGCGAGCTGCGCGGACTGACCCGACGCATGCGCCAGGTCGAACGGGGCAGCGCCGAGGCGACCGAGCTGCGCAAGAAGATCGAGGGCTTGCGGAGCCAGGTGGCGGCGGCGACCCACGTTCTGCCCTCGAAGAAGTTCGCGGGCGAACACGCCGAGCACCTGACGCTGTACGCGATCAACTACGGGATCACGTTGAAGGACCGTCGCGATGCGACGCCGGTGTCCGGCGTCGAGGCCGAGGTGCGGGTCAGCTTCGGAGACCTGCACACGTCCTTCCGCGTGCTGGAGCAGCTGCCGGCGGCGAAGTCGAAGGAGCCCGCGGGCGACCCGCAGCGGCGCGGCAAGTAATCCGCGCGGCGGTGCTGTGGGCGGGCCGAGAGCACTCGTGCGGCTCGGAGCATGCCCCGCGACGCAGTGCATTCGGCAGCAGAACGCGGATGAAGATTCGTTCTGCGCCCGCCGCGCCGGCGGAGGTGTGGGAGAACGCGTTTTTGCTCCCGAGGTACGGACGCGCGCCTTACCCTCCCTCGCAGTCCTCGAACCCGCTGCAGCACGATCCCAACCCATGTCCGAAGGCGCGCGCCCCGGCGGCCTCACCGCGCTGGCCATCATCAACTTCTGCGCTGCGGCGTACGACCTGGTCTTCGGCACCCTCGCCACGCTGGCCGTGATGCTGGTGTTCCAGTCCGGTCGCGTGCGCGAGTCGGTTCGCCAGCGCGGGGACGGCGCAAGAACACTCGAGATGATGGACAAGCTGCACGAGCATGCCGGGTTCATGTGGGCGACTGCCGGTGCGAACGCGGTGTGCGGCGTCCTGCTGCTGATCGCGGGTATCGGCTACCTGAAGCAGCGTCGCAGAATGGGGCGAGGCATCGGCAACCTCTACGCCGTGGTGTCCCTGCTGAGCTTGGTGTCGCTGACGGTGACCATGCCCGATATCGCCGAGGAGCAGTCCGTGCTGTCGTTCCTCACTCTCCTGGTCGCGGTCTATCCCCTGCTCACGCTGTTCCTGCTCAACGTGACCTTCAAGGAAGACTTCGTCAACTGACGCTCCTGCGATGAATGCCCGACATGTCGCGCTGATCGCCCTGTACTCGTCGCGCTACTCGGTGCGCAGTGGCATCGGCCTCGTGTTCCTGCTTGCCGCACTGCTGTTCGGGTTGATGGTGTCGCACATGCTCCTGCAGCCTGCCGAAAAGATCGTGAAGAAGGCCCGGGCGGAAGGCGTCGAACTGACCACCGAGCGCGTTGTCGAGCGGTTGAAGGACAGTCCTCAAGTGCGCTCGGCAGTCGACTGGATCCTCGGCTCGCAAGCCGCGAGCGAGATCGCCGACGATCAGGCACGGCGATCGGCGCAGGAAAAGGTCCGCGCTTGGACCGCGTACCTGCTCGACGAGCGCCCCGCGTTGCTCTCCACGATCCTGCTGATCCTGTTCTGGGGCTGGCCGTTCGTCGCCAGCCTCGGCGCGTTCGACTTGTTCTCCGGGGACGTGCAGAGCCGGGGCATCCGCTACCACCTGATGCGCGCCGATCGCTCCAGCATCTACTTCGGCCGGGTGCTCGGTGCAGCATTGGCGCAGGGCGCGGTGTTGCTGTTCCTGGTCGGGCTCATCACGACGTTCTTGCACTTCAAACTGCCGTTCTACGGCTTCGGAGCGATGGCGCGGTGGGGCGGCTACGGGGCGCTGATGATGATCCTGGTGTCGCTCCCGTACCTGGCCCTGTGCGGCTGGATCTCCGGCGCGATCGACTCGCCGTTCGGATCGCTGACGATCATCACGGTGGTGCTGGGTGGGGTGCCGCTGCTCGCGGTGTTCGGCGAGATGCGGTGGGAGCAGCTCGGCTGGATCCGCTACCTGCTGCCGTGGGGTGTGCAGCTGAATCTGTTCCAACCCTCGCCGGTCCAGGTCGCCGGTGCGGCCGCGGCCTGCCTCGGCTACACGGCGGTGTTCCTGTACCTCGGGCACCGGCACTTCCAGAAGCGGGACCTGTGATGGCCGACGCCGCGCTGTCGATCGAGGGGATCCGCAAGTGCTTCGGCCGCAGCGTGGCGCTCGACGCCGTCAGCTTCGAGGTGCCGCGCGGCTCGGTGTTCGGGCTGCTCGGTCCGAACGGCGCCGGCAAGACCACGCTGTTCTCGATCGTCGCGAGCTTCCTGCGCGCCGACGCCGGCAGCATCCGAGTGCTCGGCGTCGACGTTCGGCACATCTCTGAGCTGCAGGGACGCCTCGGCATCCTGCCGCAGGACGCGGTGTTCCAGCGCAATGTGCCGATCCTCGACCAACTGACGTTCTTTCGCGTGCTCGATGGACAGCCCCGTGCAGCGGCGGAAGCCGAAGCCCGTGCCGCGCTCGAGAAGGTCGGGATCGGCGCCTACGCCAAGCGAGGTGTACACGCGCTGTCGCACGGTATGGTCAAGCGGCTGGGGGTCGCCCAGGCGTTCCTCGGTGCGCCCGAGGTGATCCTGCTCGACGAACCGACCTCCGGCCTGGATCCACAGAACGCCAGGCAGATCCGCGACCTGATCGTCGAGCTGCAGGCGGGCGGGCGGACCACCACGGTGATCAGCTCGCACAATCTGCTGGAGATCCAGGAGATCTGCGACCACGTGGCGATCCTGGACCGCGGCCGCCTGGTCACCTGCGGGTCGGTGAAGGCGATCACGGCGGGCGGCCGGCGCCTGGAGGTCACCTTCGGCAGACCGTTGGCCGATGCCGTGCGCACGGCCCTGGCGGCGCTCGACGTCGTGCACGCGGTCGAGCAACGGGGTCCGTTGCGCTACGCCATCACGCTGGCGGAGGTCGCGGGTTCGGGTGGCGATGCGGACGACGATGCGGCCGTGGCACGGGTGCTGCAGACCGCGCTCGACCACGGTGCGACCCCGCGGGCCTGGAAGGAGGGCCACAGCCTGGAGGAGTTCTTCCTGCAGGTCACCGGAAAACGGTCGGGCGAACCGGTGGACGCCGGCTGAGCTTTTCGGGGTTCGGTGGCGGGTTGCCGCGCGGGATTCCGCAGTCCCGGGTGAACCAACTGACCCGACCATGATCCACACCCCATTCCTCCGTTCGTCCGTCCTGTTCGCCCTCGCCACCTGCGGCGCGGGGCTGGGCGCCCAATCCCCGACCTGCCGCACCATCACCTTGGCGCACGGCGGCGGGGTCGACCTTCTGCAGGCCAATGGCACCCTGTCGCCGCGCATCGCCACGCGGGGCAGCGCATCCGTGGCGCAGTTCACACTCGGACCCCGCGCGGTCGTGTCCGATCTCGACGGCACGCGGATCTTCGACGCCAACGGGGCGCAGATCGGCGCGGTGATCCCGCGGGTCGGCGGTAGCGCGCAGCAGGTGTTCCCCGCGTTCCACCGGCTGCTGCTCGGCAGCGCCGATCGCGTGCAGATCTTCGACCTCTCCGGCAAGCCGCTCGGCAGTCCGATCCTGCGCACCGGCAGCGTCGCGCCGTGGGCGACGATGGCCGGCGCGTTCGTCGTGGTGGTCGACGAAGACCGCGTGCGCTTCTACACCGAGGACGGGGCGTTCACCGGCCGAAGCCACCTGCGCAGCGGAGCCTACCGCCAGACCGTGACGGTCGATGGCGGACTGGTCGCGCTCACTGACGACAACCAGTGCGTGCTGTGCAGTAACGACGGCACGCCGATCCGCACCGTCAAGAATGGCGGGGCCGCCCGCCAACGGGTGGTGCTGAAGGACGGCACGGTGATCGTCACGGACGACCGGGACACGCGGATCAGCAAGCCCGGCGGCTTCGGTCCCGATTCCATCGTGCCGAAGAGCGGCACCAACCGGCAGCAGGTGATCGTCTCGGACGACGCGATCATCATCATCGACGACGACCAGGTGCGGATCTTCGGCAAGGACGGTTTGCCGCGCGGTGCGCCGATCAAGAACACCGGCAAGAACCGGCAGACCGTGACCGTAGCCGGCGACCGCGTGATCGTCACCGACGACAACCGCACCGAGATCTTCGACAAGAAGACCGGAGGGATCATCGGTGGGCCGATCCCGAAGACCGGCGTCGACCGCCAGCGGGTGGTTGCCGACGACACGCGGATCGTGGTGATCGATCAGGATCGGGTGCGGATCTTCGACAGGACCGGCTACCCGATCGGCACGCCGATCCTGCGCACCGGCAACGAGACCCAGGACGTCCAGCTGCACCGGGATCGCATCGTGGTGGTCGACTCCGATCGGGTGCGCGTGTTCGATCGGGACGGCTTGCCGATCGGCCAGCCGATCCCGCTCAAGAATCTCGCGCCCAGTGGTGTGCAGATCGACGGCGACACGCTCGGAATCACCGACGAGAACGGGATCCGCTTCTTCGACCTGCGCACCGGCGGACAGGTGGGCAGCACGCTGCACGTGGCGAGCCCGCAGCACTTGGTGTTCCCGACCGACCGCATTCTGGTGGTCGACGGCAGCAAGGTGATGCTGTTCGACCGCGCGGGTGCGCAGGTCGGTTCCACGGTGGTCACCGCCGGCGACCCCGAGGTCGGGTTGTTGTGCGCGTTCGAAGGCGCGTTCACCAAGTTCGGCGTCGGTTGCCGTGGCCTGAGCCACCTGGCGGTCGGCACGCCGGCGCTCGGCGCGGACATCGCCTACCAGGTGTTCGGGGCTCCCCGCAACTCGATGGCGACGCTGATCGTCGGCGTGACACCGCGCTCGCTCGAACTCGGCTTCCTCGGCGCGCCCGGGTGCTTCAGCTACACGGACTTCGCGGTGCTGGTCGGAGTGCCGACCGACACCGAGGGGTTCGGCCAGCTGCCGGTGCGCCTGCCGACCGACCCGCGGCTGGTCGGCGCCACCGCCTTCACGCAGTTCCTGGGGGACGGACTGCGGGTCAGCAACGGCGTCGAGACCCGCGTCGGCAGCTGATCGGTCGCAGCGCGGACTCGGCGGACCAACCGCCGAGAACCTGTTCGAGCAGGGTGCGATCGACCGCCGTCCAGCACGGGCGGTCGTCGGTCGTGGCCTCGGTCGTCAGCTTGGTGCCCTCGAGGGTGAGGCGGAGTTCGAGCTGCCGCGCGGTGATCCGATCGATCACCCCATGGAGCACCCGGTTCGAAGCGCGCTGGAAGCGCAGGCATCACCTCGGTCGATCTTGGCGACTTCGTCGATCTTGAAGCGGTCGTCCACGCCTACGGCACGACCCCTTCGCCACCGCGGGATCCGATCCGATCGACCGGCACGCGGAACAGGCGAGCCGCGGTTCGCCACGCGATGTTCTCCAGTTGCTCGTCGGTGAAGTCGAGCTCGTGCAGCAGTCGGACGTACGGCTTCATGTGCACCAGTGGCCAGTCGCTCCCGTACATCAGCTGCTTCCCCGGGTCGCCCATGTAGGTGATCATGTCCTTGAGTCGCATGGCGACGTAGCGCTCGAAGTCGTAGGTGAACTCGCCGAGTGTGAGCCCGGAGATGTCGGCGAACACGTTGTCGTTCTTGTAGAGCACTTCCGCGGCGTCTTGGAACCACGGGTTGCCGAGGTGGCACATGACCAACTTGACGTCCGGGTAGTCGACCGCGACGTCGTCGACCAGGAGAGGGTGCGCCATGCGGACCTTGGCGGTCTTCGCGTAGGTGTCCCCGGTGTGGATCATCACCGGTACGTCGTGCTTGGCGGCGATCCGGAACACGGTTTCCAGCGAGGCATCGTTGATCGGGTAGTGGTCGTAGCCCGGGTAGAGCTTGATCCCCTTGACCAACCCGTCGCGGATGCGCTCCTCGAGCCCGAACAAGTCGGTCCGCGCCTCGCCGCGCCAGCGCAGGCCTTCGACCAGCGTGGTGCGCGGATCCGCCGCGAGCAATTCGATCAGGTGCTCGACGCTCGGTCGGTCCATGTCGACCTTGTACGAGGAGATCACCACCGCGTGATCGACGCCGACCTCGTCCATCTTGGCGAACAGGTCCTGCACGTGGTCGGTCGTCGGCCGGCGGGTCGACTCGTGGTAGTTGTTCAGATGGGTGTGGCAGTCGATCAACCGCTCGGGCCGCATGGCGAGAGGCTAACATGGTCCGGGTGTCGACCCGAAAGGCGATCCCACTGCACCTGCTGACCGGGTTCCTCGGCAGCGGCAAGACGACGCTGCTGTCCGCGCTGCTGCGCCGCTCGCGCCAGCGAATCGCGGTGATCGTCAACGAGATCGGTGAGATCGCGCTCGACCACTGGTTGATCGAGAGCGCCGACGAAGACGTGATGACGCTCGCCTCCGGCTGCGTGTGTTGCTCTTTGCGTGACGACCTCCGTGCCGCACTCGAGCGCGTCGTGGCGCACCGGCCAGCGCGCATCGTGGTCGAGACCACGGGACTCGCGGATCCGGCACCGATCCTGCACGGGCTGGTCGCTGACCGCGGGATCTCCGCGCTCGTCGAGCCGGTGGGCTGCGTGGCTGCCGTCGATGCGTCGCGTGCGGAGGACTTGCTCGCGACACATGCCGAGGCGCGTCGCCAACTGGAGTTGTGCGACAGAATCGTGTTGACCAAGGGTGACCTCGCGCCACATCGGGTGTCCGCGGTGCTCGAACTGCTGGAGCGCGCGGCGCCAGGATGCGACGTGCGAGCTGCCGAGCACGGCGAGCTCGACCCGGACTGGCTGCTGGCCGCCGCGGCGCTGCCCCGATTGACCGACCCGTGCATCGCCGGGGAGTGGCTGCACCACCACGGCGGAGGATCTTCGGCAATGTCGGCGACGGGCGTGGCGACGCACGCTTTCTCGGTCGATCACGGGGCCGACGTCGGGGTCCTTCACCTGTGGCTGCAACTGGTCACGCAGCTCGACGGCCCGCGGTTGCTCCGCATCAAGGGGTTGGTGGAGGATCGCGCCACTTCGGTGGTGCACGTCCTGCAGGCCGCTGGGCGCAGCGTCTCGCCGCCGCGTCCACTGGCGGGCCTCCGAGCGGGTGTGCGCGGTGTGCGTTTCGTGGTCGTCGAGCGCGGTCTGGGTGCGGTCGCCGTCGCGCGTCTGCTCGGTTCGCTGCGCGAAGCGGTCGAGGTGCGATGCGACGCGCCTCCGGCGTCGAGCGCAACGGAAGGGTGGCGGTGATGCCGTCGCGAACTGCGGCATTCGCCTGTTCGCTGACGTTGCTGGCGGCCTGTGTCGCGCCTTCGCCACTCGATGGGTTGACGATCGCATCGCCTGGAGTGCCGCGGACCACCGTCTCGATCCAGCTCCTCGATCGGGATCGCTTCTCGCTGGTGGACCCCGTGGTCACGCGCCGTGGGGTGCGGGCGACCTTCGATCGAACGACTCTGGAAGCACTCCTCGCTCGGTTGAATCTGCGGCGCGAAGTCGTCCACCTCGAGTTCTGCAAGGCCGAGATCACCGACGCGGGTCGTTCCGCGGTCGCCGGCTACTTCCGGCGACTCGGCTTCGCCCATGTCGAGGTCCACGGGCTGGACAACAACGCGGACTCGGGCGGCAGGGCGGGCGACGGGGCGTTCTTCGACGACGGCAACGGGTCCGGCCGGCGTTGAAGATTCGGCCGGCCGCGACCCGGCCTCCCGCGCGGACACATGCGT
>JACKIB010000045.1 GCA_020638695.1 Planctomycetota bacterium | reverse complement strand
GGCTTGGTGCCACGTGGCGCGTTCGGCGACGGAGGCGAGGCCACGTCGCGCGTGCACGACGCACCTACGCGTCGCGGGCCGGCAGCATCTCAGTGCTTCTTGGGACGCAGGCGCCCGCTCGGTGCAGCGGGTCGCGGTGCGTCGATGCGCGGTTGCGCCGCGGCCGGGTCGTTGACGAAGAAGTACCCCTGGACGTTGCCGTGTTGGTTGAACACCACGCCCACCGGCACGTGCACCCGCAGGCGCTGGAACATCGGGTTCCAGATGGTGAACTCCTGCCGCAGCACGTTCATGAAGCGGAAGTCCGGTTCGAGCGCGCGGCCCGGGAACTCGATGCTCTGCGGCAACCCGTCGAGCGAGCAGCTGGTCAGGGTCTGCACCACCCGCTGGAGCCGCTGCGGGTCGGAGCTGACCTTGTAGACGCGGAAGGTCGCCTGTGCATCGGCCATGCAGGCGCGCGTCGGTCCGGAGAACTTGATCAGGTTCTCCTGCTCCAACGTCCGCAGGAACCGCACGCCGTCGTGCATCAGCTGCACATCGTTGTAGACGTCGTTCCACACCGGTGCGGGGACCTTCGCCGGGTCCTCGAGCAGCGAGTCCTTGCGCCGTTGCAGCCGGGTCGCGGCCCCGGACACTTCCTTGATCAGGTAGTTGGCCAGGTTGGCGGCGTTGAGTGGTTGCGGGGCCAGACGCTGCAGGTCGGCGACCAGTGCGGTCGGTCCGGCGGCCACCGGAGTGGTGGCGTGGGGATGTGCGGCCCCGGGCGAACCGGTGGGTTCGGTCTTGGGAAGATCCTTCGAGGCGAGCGCGTCCGCGGTGGACGGCGCGTCGGCAGCTCGGTTGGCGCGCAGCACCAGGTGGGTGCCGAGCAGTACCACCGCCGCGGCCGCGGCACCGAGCAACCCGTAGCGCACCTTGGTCGCCACCCCGACTGGCTCCTGGAGGAGGATCTCCGGCGAACCTTCGCCGGCGTGGATGCGCGCCCACAGGGTCTCGCGGAACCGCGGACCGACGCGGTGTTCGGGCAGGCCGAGGACCAGCGACTGGGTGGACTGCATCTCTTCCCACGCGCTGGAACAGCGCGGGCAGGCGCTCGCGTGTGCGAGAACTTCGAGCCGGCGTCCGCTGGCCAGGCGGCCATCCAGGCACTGCGAAAGCTCGAGTTGGTAACGGCTGCAGCTCATGGGTGCACTAGACCTTGATGATGTTCGACACAGCGGCGCGGAACCGCTGACGAGCTCGGAACAGGCGGGTGGACACCGTCTTCACCGGACAACCCATGATCCCCGACGCTTCCTCGTAGCTCAGTCCTTGCATCTCACACAGCACGAATGCTTCACGGAAGCGGCTCGGTAGCGCATCGATCGCTTCCTGGATCGCCGCGTGCGCCTCGGCGGTGTGTGCTTGCTCGTCGGGGCGCGCGGTCTTGGAGTCGATCGGAGTCGGCTCGAACTCCTCGTCGCGTTGGATGTCGCGGAACAGGCGCAGCTTGAACTTGCGCCGTCGGAGTTGATCGAGACAGAGGTTGCGGGTCACGCGGAACAGCCACGGCCGCACCGCATTGTCCGGCACTTCGTGCAGGTGGCGGTAGAAGGCGAGGAATGCGTCCTGTGCGACGTCCTCCGCGAGGAGGTCGTCGCCGAGCATCCGTGCGGCGAAGGTCTTCAACGCGTCGGCGTGCTCCGCCAGGGCGCGGTTGAACGCCACCGTCGCCAGCGGGTCGACGTCGGTATGGGGATGGCTGGTCACGGTGTGGAGATCCGCGGGTAGGTCAGGTTGCGCAAAACCGTACCGCGACACCGTGGCCCTGAGGCCGACGCCGTCTCGTTTCGAGACGGACGCGTGGGGCGACGGGGGTGCAGCGGACGGCTGGGCACGGTTGGCTCGCAGGAGGGCGGTGGGGAAGACGGCGCTCGCGGGGCGAAAACTCCCACCCGAACCCGGTCACCGGTTCTTTCGCCCCTGCCGCAGGATCAGCCGCGAGCGCTGGCCGTCGATCCGCATGTTGAGGCGCTTCAGGACATTCAGCCCCAGCAAGCCGCAGGCGCGGTTCGCCCCGGGCAGATCGAGCACCACGGCCTTGACCCGCTGGACCTGCAACTTGCCAGCGACCGTCAGTTCGGGGAGGACCACCTGCTCGGCGTCCACCGTGCCGCTCGCCGTCTGCACCTTGATCCGGGGGTTGTTCGCCTTCCGCAAGCCCAGGGCGTCGGCCATCGCCGAGGGGATGGTCGTGTAGCTCGCGCCGGTGTCGACGATCAGGTCGAGCTGGCGCCCTCGGATGGTTCCGGTGGTGCGGATTTCGTTGCTTCCGGGGTCGAATGGGATCACCACGACCGACGAGGAACGGCTGCCCTCGGACAGTGCCCCCTCCATCCAACGCAGCAGCTCGGTCTGTTCCGGCAGGACCCGCGCCGTCTCACGGTAGAGCGTCCCGGCGGCGTCCAGGCGGTGCGCCGCGGTGGAGGCGCGGAACGCCTTGCGCACCGCGGTGACTACCTCGCCGGTGACCCTGGCGTCGGGCGGTGTGGCGCCGCGGCGGACCTCGTCGAACACCCGCAGGCCGACCACCGGGTCGTCGAGAGCGAGCTCCAGCAGCGCCAGGTCGATCAGCAGCGCAGCATGGTCGCGGTAGCGGTTCGCGCTGTCGCGGGCCGCGCGCAGCGCCCGCGGCGGATCGGTGCGCAGCAGCAGGCGAACGCGCTGGTGGTGCGCGAAGCGCTGCAGCTTGTCGAGTTCTTCGATGGTCGCGTGGTCGCGACCGAGGTGCTCGCTGCTCGCCAGCAGCTCGATCGCGCGTTCCACCTTGGTCAGCTCGCCGCGTCCGGCCAGCAGTGCGCGGCAGTCGGCGAGGATCGCCTGGATGTCGGTCGAACGCAGCTCCTTCTGGGCCGCCGCGAGGCTCGTCCCGACGCGCTCCTTGCGCCACGGCTGCAGTTGCGCGAGCAGCAGGCCGCCCAGCGGGCCGACCACCGCGACGGCGCGCTGCGCCGCGTCGAGTACCGCCGAGCCGGGTTCGAGCCGTCGGTCGAATTGCAGTGGGCTGCCGCGGCGTGTCGTCCGCACCCGGAGCAGAGCGGCGCCTCGGGGGTCTACCGCGTCGAACACTTCGTCGGCAGCTACCGGCGCCGGTTCGCGCACCGTCAGCACCCGGAACCCCTCGGGCTCGGGGGTCGGCGGTGGCCCGACCAACAGCATCAACCCGCTCACGCGATCCCACGCGACCAGCTCCACGGCGATCGCGGTGCCGTCAGCGTCGGTCAGCGGACCGTCGGTCGGCAGCAGCGCTGCGGGGATGCAGTAGTGCAGCCGCGCGTCATCCGGTGCGTCCGGCCAACGGATCGCGAGCAGTGTCGCCGGGCGGGAGCGATCCTTCCCGTACACGCGCACGAACGGGAGCGGTATCGGTCGCGGGACAGCGGCGGCCCCGGCGCGCGGGGCCTTCTCCTGGGTCGGTGGCCGGATCGGCTCGACATCCCGGCGGCTGGACGTATCCTGCGCCCCCCGTGATGGCGTGCCTTCGTTGCGCAGCCACCAGGCTGCCGCGCCGAGTCCCAGCACCGCCGCGCCGAGCACCCCGAACACGATGCCGCTACTCCCACCCCGCCGCTTGCCGCCGAGTTGCTCGCCGCACTGCGAGCACTCGCTTTCGCCGGGTGCGCACGCTGACCAGCACGCGGGGCAGCGAACGGTTGGCGCAGTCGCGGAGCGATGCTTGCCGGAGGCTTGCAGTGCGGTGCTCGGCCGTCGCTGGGGCGTGGGTTTCGCCAAGATCGCCTGAGGATACCCGATTGACCAAGCCCCCGCCGCAGTCCGACCAGCCAGCCGCCCACCCCCCCGCGGCGCCCCGGCGCAGCTACGACGCGCGCATTCCGCTGCTGGTGTTCATCCCGGTGGTCGCGATCGCCCTCGTGTGGTTCTGGGGCTTTCGACCCGAGGAAGCCGCGGCTGCGGTATCCGGTCGGTTCGAACTCGGCCCGGGGATCCGCTTGGTCAAACTCTACTCGGAGATGGGCAACATCGACGTGTCGGTCGGTCCGCCGGGGCGGGTCGTCTACACCGGGAAGACGCTACGGGTCACCAAGGATGCGGCGCTGTTGGCCAGGGCCGTGGCGGCTCCGTTCGACTTCGTTCGGGACACGTCCGCACCCGCCGATCAGCTCGTGCTGCGGGTTTCGCCGTTCCCCGAAGGGTTCCAGCCGGTGCACCAGAGGTCCACGAACGGGGACACCGCGCCGAAGGATCCGCGGCCGACGTTGTTCCGGCAGATCGACCTCGAGGTGCAGATCCCGGTCGACGTAGCGGTCGAGGTCGAGGCGAAGCAGAGTCACGTCCGCATCGACACGCGCCAGGCGCCGACCCGGGTGAAGTCAGCCGGGACGATGGTGCTGCTGCACACCGCGGCGGCGCTGGACGTGACCAATGTGGATGGATCGACCATGATCGAGCAGCACCGCGGGCCACTGGTCGTGCACGCCAAGGGCAAGACCCGCGTCACCTTCCTGGAGGTGGTCGCGCCGGCGACGATCGTCAACGCGCTGGGCGAGGTCGATCTCATGTTGCCTCGCCACGCCTCGTTCACTGTGGATGCCCGCTCCGTGACCGGCAAGGTGGTCAGCGCGTTCCCACTGACCAAGAGCAAGCTCGGCGAGCGGGGAATGCGCGCCCAGGGCACCGTGGGATTGGCCGGTGGGCCGACTCTCGACATCGAGAGCCAGAACGGGACGCTGACCTTGCGCGCGTCGAAGTCGAAGTGATGTCGAGGTGCTGCGCCGCGGTCTTGCTGTGGGCGTTGGCTGCCTGCGCAGCGCCGCACCGGGACGACGACGCCGAGCGCCTGGTGGTGCTCCACTTCAACGATCTGCACGGCCAGGTGCGGCCTCGCGCCGTCACGCTCCGTCCCGGGGTCACGCAGCCGATGGGCGGAATCGCGGGGGTGTTCGGCTACCTGGATCGCGAGCGCCGTGCCACCCCCGCGCGCACCGCGGTGTGGGTGACCGACGGCGGGGACTGGTTCCAGGGTACGCCCGAGGGCAACGAGGACCGCGGCTGGTCGTACATGGCGGTACGCAATCGGATGCGGCTCCGCGCCGCGGTGGTCGGCAACCACGAGTACGACTTCGGCGAGGACAACCTCGTGCGGCTGATCGGTCGCGCCGAACACCCGGTACTCGGCGCCAACATCCGCGTGGCGGGTGGTGGCATCGCCCCCTACGTGGTGCCGTTCACCGTCGAGTCGGTGGGTGGCATTCGGGTCGCGATCGTCGGGTTGATCACCGCGAACACCAAGAACGTGTCGACCGGTCCGTTCGGCCGCGCCGAGTTCGTCGACGAGATCGACACCCTGCGCCGACTGTGGCCGGAGCTACGGCGGGTGGCTGACGAGGTGGTGTTGCTGACCCACTGCGGATTGACGAAGGACGTGCAGCTGGCACGCGCCTTCCCCGAGCTGTGTTTGATCCTGGGCGGCCACAGCCACACTGCCTTGCTCGAGGGGCACCGCGAGGGGCGGACGTGGATCGTGCAGAGTTCCGGCAAGAGCACGGCGGTGAGTCGGGTGGTGCTCGATGTCGACCGACGCAGCCGCCGACTCGTGGTGCGCAGTGCGGGGCTGCGGCGGATTCCCGTTGCCGAAGCGGATCCGGACACCGCGCGGTTCCTCGCCGCGACCTTCGCCGGCATCGGGCCGGTGTGGGACGTGCCCCTGGGCCGGGTCGAAGGCGTGCCGGATCGTCGCGCTCGCGGTGCCCCGGGTTCGACGCCGGCCGGCAACTACGTGGCCGAGGTGATTCGTCGTCACGCTGGCGCCGAGGTGGGGTTGACCAACAAGGGCGGGCTGCGGTCGATCCTCGCGCTCGGGCCGATCACCCGGCGGCAGGTGTTCGAGCTGCTGCCGTTCGACAACTCGGTGGCGCTGTTCGAGATGACCGGAGTGCAGTTGAGCGCCGTGCTCGCGCACGGTCTCGAACGTGGGCGGCAGCCGTTGGAGGTCGCCGGCGCGGACTACTCCTTCCGCGTGGTCGACGGGGTGCGGCAGTTGGTGGCAGTGCGGGTCGCGGGAGCACCGGTCGAGCCGAACCGCCGCTACCGGGTCGCGACCAACTCGTTCCTGGCGCGCGGCGGCGACGGGTTTCACGTGTTCGCCGAGCTGACTCACCGTGAAGTATCCCCGGACACTCTGTGTGCGATAGTGCTCACTGATCTCCGTGAACGGGCCGTCATTCGCCTCACCGACGAGCCACGTATCCGCCTCGTGGAATGAGGGATGCGGGCCCGCGCGTGCGGGCAGCGAAATGGGCGCAAAAATGCACACTGCCTCGGGAACATTTCTGAGGCGAGAGCTATTCGCGTCCCAGAGCGACATCACTCATCGCTCCGTGCTCCTCCGCGAGAGACCTTCGGTGCCCCCCGGCTGGTCCTCCCTTGCTCCGTCCCCAAGGTCAGGCCACATGTCGCTCGGAAAGCGGTTGTTGTTGTATTCGATTCATGACCCGCACGCGGATCAGCTCTCCGCGTCCACCGAAGATTGGGGTTGCCAGGTTTCGACCTGTGGCTCGATCGAGCAGCTGCGCGGTTGCCTGGAGGGCGCGGAGTACGACATGGTGTTGGTGGAGGGATCCAAGTCGCTGCGCAAGCTGTTGACCGACCACGACGCCGAGGCCGACCTCGCCAGCGTCCCGCTGTCGGAGATCGAGAAGCGCCACATCCTGCGCGTGCTCGCCTCGACGCAGGGCAACAAGACCCAAGCGGCGCGGATCCTCGGCATCGACACCAAGACGCTCTACAACAAGCTCAAGGCGTACGGTCCGCTCGCGGGCGGCTACATGCGTCGTGCCGGTGGCCGAGCGCAGGCCAACGGCGACGGCGCACGCGCGCTCTGAGCGACTCCGCTTCGCGGGTTTCGTCGCACACTCGATGCGTTCCCGACTCGTAGGGGCGTTGCGAGTTCATGGCTGTTCCCGCGCGGCCCGTCCGAGTTCGCGGCAGCCCCGGGCGCCAAGCTCGCGGGGTGACTCGGTCGCGCGATCCCGCGGCTCGATCAGTGGCTCGCGTGAGGAAGAACACGACGCCTGCCGCGGGGGCATCCGTCGAGGCGTCGGGGCGGACGATCGGGTCCGGCGCAGTGGGGGCAGGGAGTTGTGGCGTTGCAGCCGACGGCTCGTGAGGAACGCGGGCTAGACTGACACCCGACCTCGCCCAGCATGCACTCACCCCTCGCCGCCCGCGGCGCGCTCGCCGCGCTGCTCTGTTCGCTCTGTGCCGCCACCGGTCCGCACGGGGACGGTCGCGCGTCCGCCGGACCGCAGGCTTCGTCGTTCTCCCGCGACTCGGATCGACGGGGGCCCCCTGCGACCCCGTCGCGCGGTGGGGTGCTGCACTATGCGATGCGCGTGCAGCTCGACGTCGATGGCAAGCAGTTGCGTGGCACTCAACGCATCCGCTGGCGCAACAGTTCGGGCCAGGGGGTGCGTGAGCTGCGGTTCCACATGTACCTCAACGCGTTCCGCGACCGCGACTCGACGTTCATGGTCGAAGCGGGACCGGAGTTCCGGCGCCGGTGGCGCAAGGACGACACGATCGACGAGTTCGGTTGGATCGAGCTGAACGCGCTGCGCAAGGTCTCGGGATCCGGCGCCCCGGACACTGCGCTGCCGACCGGCGACTACATCGCACCCGACGACCAGAACGACCGCGACAAGACGGTTCTGCGGGTCCGCCTGCCGCAGGACGTGCCTCCCGGCGGAGAGATCGAACTCGCGACCGAGTTCACCGCGCGCCTGCCACGCGCTTACCGCCGAACCGGGTGGGCGCCGGGTGAGGTGTTCTTCGTGATGCACTGGTTCCCCAAGCTCGGCGTGCTGACCGGTGATGGCGATTGGAACTGCCACCAGTTTCACGCCAACACCGAGTTCTTCGCCGAGTTCTGCGACTACGAGGTGGAGATCGTCGCGCCGGAACACCTGCGGCTCGGGGCCACCGGGGCGCGTGTCGGACTGCCGCAGAAGGGCGAGTCGCCGGGGACCCTTCGACACGTGTACCGCCAGGATCGCGTACACGACTTCGCGTTCGTCGCGTCCGCGCGCCATCGCGTCCACGAGCAGCCGTATCGCCCGACGCCAGCGCAGGACGATCCGGTGGCGGTGGCGGTGGCCGGCCGAATGGGAGTGTCGGTGAGTTCGTTCGACCTGCCGCCGACGCGCATCATCCTAATGCTGCTTCCCGAGCACGACACTCCGGAGCAGCGGTCCCGTCACTTCGGCGCGGTGCAGGCGGCGATCGACTTCTTCGGCCACCGTTTCGGACCGTACCCGTACCCGACCATCACGCTGGTCGACCCGTGCCGCGACAGCAAGCGCGATGGGGCGACGCTCGGTGGGGGCATGGAGTACCCCAACCTCATCACATGTGGCACGCCGCTGTTCCCGCACCGCCGGCAGCTGCGGCCGGAAGGGGTGGTCACCCACGAGTTCGGGCACCAGTACTGGTACGGGTTGTCCGGCAACAACGAGTTCGAAGAGGCGTGGCTGGACGAGGGGATCAACACCTACTCGGAGACGCGCGCGCTGATGCTGCGCCATGTGGTCTCGGCGAAGCCCGGCATCGGCCCGGTGCAGACGACTTCGTACGGCCCGCTGTGCTTGGCTGCCAAATCGATGCCGCGTGCGGTGCCCGGCGCAGGGCTGGACCGAGTGGTAGATCTGCTGCCGCGCCCGGTGCGCGACTTCCTGCAGCGACCCTGCACGTGGCTCCCCGACCTGCCGCTGGTCGAACTGGTGCGCGATGCGCCGCTGGCGACGTTCTGCCGCGAGGCGTCGTACGGCGACATGCTGGTCGACCGGGCACGGTTCCTCTCGGTGGACGACCCGGATCCGATGGTGCTACCGGGGTGGCGCTACCTCGGTCGCGCCAGCTACGTGTGCAACAGCTACCACCGGCCGGCGACCATCCTCAACGTCGTCGAGCGCATGGTCGGACGCGATCGATGGTGGCACTTCCTGCGGCAGTTCCACTCCCAAGCGCGCTTTGCGCAGCCGACCACCGAGGGCTTCGTCAGCCTGCTGGAGAAGTCTCTCGGCGCCGCCCCGGCGGAGTTCTTCCGGCGTGCGATCGCGCCGCAGGCGGTGCTCGACTACGGGGTCGAGTCGGTGCGGCAGGAGCCGGGTGGCCCGGCCACGGTGGTGGTTCGCCGCTTCGGTTCGCTGGTCGCCCCGGTCACCGTGCGGTTTCGCTTCGCTGGTCGGAGCGAGCCGGAGGAGCGGTGGATTCCGGCGATCGTCGGTGTGCCCTGGCGCAAGTTCGTGTTCGACCGGGACGAGTCGGGGCAGCGCTACGGCGAACTCGAGGAAGTCTGGGTCGATCCGCCGCACAAGGCCGGCGAGTTCGAGGCCCCGGGTGGCCCAGTGGGGGTGTACCTCAACGATGCGAACCTGTTGAACAACGCCTGGCGGAAGGCGGCGAACCGTCGACCGGTGTGGTATCGCGGGATACGCCACCTGCTGCAGGCACAAGGTCGCTTGTCCCACGTGCTGTGGATCGGGTGAACGATGGCGGCGATCCCGATCCTGTTTGCGTCGTTCTTCTCCGCGTTGTTCAGCCCGCGGGTGTGGTTGACCCTGTGGTTGGCCCTGCTCGCCGCGTCGCTGGTCGAGAGCTGGCCGTATCTGGACCTTCTGGATCGACTGCTGAGCCACCACCCCGGCGCATCGTTCCTGCTCGACCAGACGCTCGACGAGGACTTCGCCCGGTTGCACGCGGATCAGGTGCCACGACTATCGGCGAGCAGCCTGCTGTCACTGCTGCTGATCACGTTCTTCGGTGGCGGGATCCAGCGCAGCGTCGGGACCGAGGCGATGGTCGGCTACACCGAGTTCCTCGGTGACTGCGCGCGCTACTTCACGCGAAACTTGCGCGCACTGCTGTTGTTTGCTCCAGCGCTGGTGGCCTTCTCCCTCGGCAACGGCGCGTTGCTCGACTGGCTGCACGACGACGTGTTGCGCAACGCAGCGCCGTGGCGCGGCGAGCCGGCGCCGCAGTGGCTCAATCTGGAGCTGGCCAGCGCGGCGATCGGCGCCGGGTTGGCCTCGCTGTTCTATCTGCTGGTCTTCACCTACAAGGTGGCTCGAGCGAGCCTGGTGCTGCAAGACCGGCACTCGGCGCTGTTCGCTTGGCTGAACGCGTTCGCCCGAGTCGCCCGCAGTCCGTTGCGCGCCGGGTTGCTGGTCGGCAGCTTCCTGGCGCTGCAGATCGCCGGACAGTGGGGGCTCGGCATGGTGACCGCGCGATTGCTGGAGGTGCAGCAGGACCTGTGGTCCGGGTTCGCCGTGGGGCAGGCGTCCATGATGTGGCAGGCAGTGCTGGTCGTCGCGCAACTCGTGGCGGCGCGCAAGTTCCTCGAGGTCGACGTGGTGCCCGGGCAAGACGAGTTCGAGGGCACACAGCCGCCGCCGCGCAAATAAATCGCGAGCCCCCGAGCATCGGTTCCGCCCATGGGTTGGCCCGATCACCCGTGCAACGACATGGGCGCCGAATCTGCGGCTCATGCGCCCCGCGCTCGCGCCGACCATGGACGTGTCGCTGGTCGCGCCGCCACGAAGGAACACTAGCCACGGCGGGCCATGATTCGCCGACTTCGATCCTTTGCCTGCAGAGCCCGCCGTGGCGATTTCCTTCGGCCTGGAATGCACGAGACCCGCGTGGTAGCGTGCATTCGATGTCCCTGAGCGAGCACCGAGAGACCCTCCGCGAAGCATCCAACCGGATCGACACGCTGAAGGTGTCTCTTTGACTACGAGACCGCACTCCGCCGGCTGCGCGACATAGAGCATCAGATGACGCAGCCCGGCTTCTGGGACAACCCCGAGCGGGCCCAGGAGATCGTGTTGGAGAAGAAGCGGGTCGGCGGCGTGGTCACCCCGCTGGATCAGGCCGGTCGCCTGGTCGAGGACGGCGAGGTGCTGCTCGACCTCGGTGCGGACGATCCGGAGGCCGTGGAGGCGGACATCGTCGACTCGCTGACCAAGCTCGACCAGATTCTCGACAAGCTCGAGTTCCAGCTCATGCTCGGTGGCGAGCACGATGCCGGCAATGCCATCATGACTCTGGTCCCGGGTGCCGGTGGCATCGATGCCGCCGACTGGGCCGAGATGTTGATGCGGATGTACGTGAAGTGGGGTGATGCGAACGGCTACGAGATGACCGAGGAAGACCGCCAGATGGGCGAGGAAGCCGGCATCCGTACCGCGACGATCCACTTCAAGGGTCCGTTCGCCTACGGACACCTCAAGGCCGAGCAGGGGGTCCACAGATTGGTGCGGATCTCGCCGTTCGACGGCAATGCCCGCCGGCAGACCTCGTTCGCCTCGGTCGAAGTGGTGCCGGAGCTGGAGGACGGGACCGATGTCGAGATCGACGAGGGTGACCTGCGGATCGACACCTACCGGGCGAGTGGCGCCGGCGGACAGCACGTCAACAAGACCGAGTCCGCGGTGCGGATCACGCATATCCCCACCGGCATCGTGGTGCAGTGCCAGAACGAGCGCAGCCAGCACAAGAACCGCGCCTCGGCGATGAAGGCGCTGCGCGGCAAGTTGTTCCAGCTGGAGCAGGCCAAGCGCGAGGAGGAGCTGGCGAAGTTCTACGGTGAGCGCGGCTCCGTCAGCTGGGGCAACCAGATCCGCAGCTACGTTCAGCACCCTTACCAGATGGTCAAGGACCTGCGCACCGGCCTGGAGACGTCCAACATCGATTCGGTGTTGGACGGCGACATCGACGATTTCATCGTCGCCTACCTGAAGAAGCGCCGTGGGTGAGCCGGCCACGACGCGGCGTCGGGCGCTGATCTCCGTCACCGACAAGACCGGCGTCGGGGAACTGGCGCGAGGTCTCGCCGAGCTGGGGTTCTCCCTGTTGTCCACCGGCGGAACGATGCGCGAGATCCGCGCGGCGGGTGTCGATGCGCAGGAGGTCGCGGACTACACCGGTTCGCCGGAGATGATGGACGGCCGCCTCAAGACCCTGCACCCGCGGGTCCACGGCGGCATCCTGGCGCGGCGCGACCACGCGGACGACCTCGCCGCGATGGCCCAGCACGGGATCGACGAGATCGACCTCGTCGTGGTGAACTTGTACGCATTCCGCGACACCGCGCGCCGTCCGGGCGCGTCGCCGGCGGAGGTGGTCGAGAACATCGACATCGGTGGGCCGACGATGATCCGCAGCGCGGCGAAGAACCACCGGTACGTCGCGGTGGTGGTCGATCCCAACGACTACCCGGCGGTGCTCGCCGGACTGAAGGCAAACGGCGGTGTGCTTCCCGAAGCGCAGCGGCGGGAGCTGGCGGCCAAGGCGTTCGCCCACACCGCCTCGTACGATACCGCGGTCGCGGCCTGGTTCGCCGACAGGCAGCGTCATCAGTCCGGTGCGCCGCGGTTCGGGGCACAGTTCGGGTTGGTTGGCGAGCGGGTCCAGTCGCTGCGCTACGGCGAGAACCCGGGGCAGCACGCGGCCTACTACCGCGACCCCGACGCACTGCTGCCGAGTCTCGCTGCGGCGCGTCAACTGTCGGGCAAGGAGCTGAGCTACAACAACTTGCTCGACTTGGACGCGGCGATGGGCGTCGCGTTCGAGTTCACCGAGCCGAGTGTGGCGATCGTCAAGCACCTCAATCCGTGCGGGACCGCCAGCGGGCCCGATGCAGCGGTGGCGTTCCGCGCCGCGCTCGATGCCGATCCGGTCAGTGCGTTCGGCGGCATCGTCGGTGTCAACGTCGAGGTCACGCGCGCGCTCGCCGAAGTGATGGTGGCACACGCGGGCTTCCTCGAGGCGATCGTCGCGCCCGCGTTCGCCGCCGATGCCGTGCCGGTCCTGCAGGCGGCGAAGTGGGGTGCCAACGTCCGCCTGCTCGAGCTCGGTGGTGTCCCGCCGCGTAGCGAACGCGTTTTGCTACGGCAGATCGACGGCGGGTTCCTGTTGCAGACCTACCAGCCCGGTTCGCTCTACCAGGAGCGCCAGGTGGTCACCCGGACCCAACCCAGCGCGGCCCAGTTGGCTCAGCTGGACTTCGCGATGCGCGTATGCAAGCACGTGAAGAGCAACGCCATCGTGCTCGCCGCGGCACCGCAGGCCGGTGTGCTGGCCAGCGTCGGGGTCGGAGCAGGCCAGATGAGCCGCGTGGATTCGGTGCGGATCGCTACCGAGAAGGCGCAGGAGCGCGCCCGCGGGGCGGTGCTCGCTTCCGACGCGTTCTTCCCGTTCGCCGACGGACTCGAACTCGCGGCTGCGGCGGGCGTGGCCGCGGTGATTCAGCCGGGCGGCAGCAAGCGGGACGACGAGGTGATCGCGGCGGCTGACGCGGCCGGCGTCGTGATGGTGTTCACCGGCACGCGGCACTTCCGGCACTGATGACGGCGTTGACGCGGGCTGCCGAGCGGGTGCTGCAGGGAGAGGCGCTGCAGCACGTCGCGGTGGCGTACCGGCGCGGGTTGTTGCGGGAGATGGGCATCGAGGTCGAGGACGCGCCGCCGGACCTGTTCGAGAAGGAGACGATGCGGTTCATGAATCAGCTGTGTCGCCACCTCGGTGACCGCCACGGTGGAGTGCGGAGCGTCGCACGGGCACTCGAGGAGTGGGTGCGGCGGGTGGACGAGTTCGACGCGTTCGACGCGCTGTTGACCCAGTTCGAGTTCGAAGGGCGTGCCGCGGTGCTGCGGCGGGGACGGCTGTTGTTCCCCGGCGCGATGACCGGGCACTGGGCGGACGCCGAGGAATGAGCGTCGCGGACCGTCTCGCGGCGGTTCGCGCGCAGATCGAGGCCGCGTGCCGCGCCTGCGGTCGGGATCCCGAGGAGGTGAGCCTTCTGGCGGTCACCAAGCGACAGAGCCTGGCGACCCTCGCCGCGGCGCGCGCCGCCGGACTGTCCGCATTCGGCGAGAACCGCGTGCAGGAGTTGAGCGAGAAGGCCCTGGCGATCCCCACGGGAGTGGCGTGGCACATGATCGGCAGCGTGCAGACCAACAAGGTCAAGGCGCTGCTTCGCGTGCCGGGGCTGGTGCTGGTGCACAGCCTCGACCGGATCGAGTTGGCCGACGCACTGCAGCGCGTGCTGGCCGACGGCCCGCGAGTGCTCGATGTGTTGTTGCAGATCGATGCCACCCCGGACGACACCAAGCATGGCCTCGCCCCGCACGCGGCGCGGAGCGTGCTCGAGCACGTCCAGGCGCACTGCCCACAGCTGTCCGTGGTCGGCGTGATGGCGATGGGGCCGCGGGAGGGTGACCCGGCGCCGGTGTTCCGGGTGGTCGCCGACACGCTCGAGGAGTTGCGGCGCGCGTCCGGGCTGGTGCTGCCGGTGTCGAGTCTGGGCATGACCGGCGATCTGCAGCCGGCGATCGCTGCGGGTTCGACCCTGGTGCGCGTTGGCAGCGGGCTGTTCGGCGAGTGACTCCGGGTGTCCGTGGCGCGCGGGAACGGCGCCTCAGTTCGCCTCGAGTTCGCCCACCAGCTGCGCGAACGCGGCGTGTGCGCCGGTGAACAGGCAGTCGCCGTCACCGAGCAAGACCGCCGCGACATCGAGCACCGCGAGGGCGGTGATGTCACGCGCGAGCGCGGCGCGGTCCTGGATCTTCTCGTCCGGTAGCAATCGAAGGATGCCGGATGCATGGGAGCGAACGGCGTCGCCGAACACCAGCGCCCGCAGTGGGGCGAGGTAGAACGCGGCCTCGGCGGGCGTCTTGCCGCCCCGCAACCACGCGACCCGGATGTCGTCACGCAGCGATGTCGGAAGCGGGTGGTCGGGGGCGAACCAAGCGTCCGGCTCGAGCCCGAGTGCGCCCTGGTCGCCGAGGGGCGCCAGCATGGCTGCGCCGAAGCGGGTGCGCAGCTGCGGGCCGGCGCGGACGTGGTCGGCGTTGCTCAGCAGGATCCACGCCACCCCACCCGGCTGCTGCTCGAGCCATTGTTCGGTCTGCGGGTCGGTCGGCATCGGGTCGATCAGCACCCCGCCGTCCGGCCGCCGCCAATAGAACCCGTTGAAGTCGATGCGGCGGTCGGGCTGGTAGACACTCCAGTAGAAGAGGTCTGGGATTGCGGTCAGTTTCACGGGGATCGGCGCGGCGTGGCGCGCGTGGGAAGGCCTTCGGTCCGCGTCGGAGCGGCGTCTAGGCTTGGCTAGGTGGTTGCGCGGTCTGGGGTGTGGAGCGACACCAGTCGCGACAACGAACCACGAATGCGAGCCGCAGCGCGTCTCGAGAGAACACACAGGCCCGTAA
>JACKIB010000044.1 GCA_020638695.1 Planctomycetota bacterium | reverse complement strand
CCATACCTCGGCGTTTTTTTGGCCCGGCACGCGCTCCCTCCCGGCTATCGTGGACTGCAACATGCAACCGCAACCGCGCCGCGAGCTCGTTGCCGCTCGGCACTTCCAGCGACTCCGTGGCGGGGTCCACGCCTAGACCGGCGCCATGGCAGTGCATCCGACAGCGATCGTCGTGGACGGCGCGGAACTGGGGGCGGATGTCGAGATCGGGCCGTATTGCGTCGTCGGCCCGCAAGTTCGACTGGGCGACGGCTGCCGCTTGCAGTCGCACGTCGTCGTCGACGGGGACACCTGGCTGGGTGCCGGATGCTCGGTGTTCCCGCACGCGGTGCTCGGCACCACCCCGCAGGACAAGAAGCTCGACGGCAAGCCGGTGAGCAGCAAGCTGCGAATCGGCGACCACAACCAGATCCGTGAGTTCGCCACGGTACACGGCGGCACCGAGTACGGCGGCGGCGTGACGCAGATCGGCTCGCACAACATGCTGCTGGTCGGCTCGCACATCGGCCATGACGCGGTGGTCGGCGACCACGTCATCTTCACCAACGGCGCGATGGCCGCTGGCCACACCCTGGTCGGCGACCACGCGATCCTGGGTGCGATGGTCGGCGTGCACCAGTTCGCCCGTGTCGGCCCGTTCTCGATGATCGGTGCCGGGGCCATGTTGTCGAAGGACGCCCCGCCGTTCTCCTTGGTGCAGGGTGACCGCGCACGGTTGATCAGCATCAACACGGTGGGGCTGAAGCGCAGCGACTTCCGCACTCACGAGATCGCCAACATCAAGCGGGCGTTTCGCCGCCTGTTCTGGCACGGCGGGCTGCTGGAAGAACGCGTCGCCGCGGTCGCGGAGCTCGCCGCCGAGGACCACAACGTCCGCAGCATCGTCGCGTTCATCCGCGAATCCCGCCGCGGCCTGGTGATGCCGCGCGGCCGCCACGAACCCCACGATGATTCGCCGGCGGCCTGAGGTGTGGGCGAGGTGGCTGGCGACGCCGGTGGTCGTGCTGACCGCGGGTGGCGTCGACGCGCAGGAGTCGAAGTTCTTTCGCACCCACGATGGCAGCTCGTTCCTGCTGGTGAAGGTCGACAGCCGGGTGGTCCACTGGATCAACCTGCAACCGGCGCGCATCGCCGATCAACCCGAGGGCCTGCCGGGTTTGGCGGTCGCGGTCGGCCGCGCATCGCTGTCGGGCGGCGCGACCGAACGGGCGGGTGAAGGCCCTCCGCTGCGCTGGGAGAAGGCGCTGCGCCGGGCGCCCTCGACCGGAGCGGAGTTCGTCGAAGCCCACGGCTACCTCGGCGTCGCGGTCACCTTTCCGAACGGCAGCATTCCGCTGGTTGCGGAACTCCTGCGGGTGCGCACCCAGCGCGCCGAGCTGGCCGGCATCGAACCGTTCGCCACCGAAGCGATCCGCGCTCGACGGGAACGGCTGCTCCGCACTCCGCACCTGGGCATGCTGCGGCGCTTGCTCGGCTCGATCAAGGGCGGCGAGGCGTTCCTCCCTGGTCTGACCAGCGCCACCGACAAGGTGACCCAGGCGCGCGCCCTCGAGCTCTACCGCAACACCTACTCGACCAACCGGGCGCTCAACGTCATCACCGGGGGGTTCGATATCCAAGCGACCGAGGAAGTCCTGCGCCGCATCTACTCCGTCGCATCGCGCGCCGCCGAGCCGCAGTCCGAATCCACCCCGGTCGCGCCCCGAGTTCGCGCTCCGGAGCCCGCAGCACCGCCCGATCGGAGCGACACCCTGCTGCTCGCCTGTCCGCTGCCCACACAACGCGACCCGGTGACCCTCGCAACCATCGACCTGCTGGTCGAGTACCTGGCGGGCGACGCCGACGGCTTCCTGCCGGACCGCCTGCGCGCGGCCGGCCACCCGCGGGTCGAAGTGGCGATCCGCGCCCCGTTCCCCGAACCCGGCGGATACCTGGTGGTGGAAGTCACCGACCCGGGGAGCAAGCTCGATTCATCGAGCAAGCTGGTCACCGCGTTGGCCGGCGCGCTCGACGACGTGGCCAAGGGCCCGGCCGACGCGATACGTCTGAGCCGCGCCGCCACCGCGGCACGGGCGGCGCGCACCCAGTTCCTGCACGACCCGCGCGGACTCGCGGTGCTGCTCGCCCACCAGTGGGCGCGGTCCGGGTCGGTTCCAAGCGGAGATCTGGCGATCGAAGCGCGCGTGACCCCGGTCGCCTTCCAGGCGCTCGCCAGCGAGGTGCTGGCGACCGCGACCCGAACCCTGATCCTGCCCGAACTGCGCTGATGGCAGCACGCTGGTCCCTGTTGCTCGGCACGCTCACCGCCTTGTCGTTGTCGAGCTGCTGGCGGAACGACTTCGCAGGGGACCAACGCTACGCCCCGCCCGACCGTCCCCGGGTCGGGCCCGCGCCGCGCGCCTGGATCCCCGGCGATCAGGCGAAGACCGCGCCCGGCGCGACGCCGCCGAAGGGCATCCAGAACTCGGACAACACCAAGTCCGTGACCCCGCCGGAGCCGGTGCGCGAGCAACCGGTGGACGGCGAGGATCTGCATACCTTCGCCCTGCCGGGACCGGTGGCGATCAACGTGCGCATCGCACCCCCGCGCAGCCGGCTGCTCGCCGAGCGCGCGGTGGTGCGGATCGATCTGCGCGCCGGGTTCACCAACGGCCTGCCGGGGCTGGCGGAGCTGGTCGCGCTCGCGGTCAGCGAGACCGCGGATGGCGCGGCCGGGCGACCGGCGCTCAACGCGGTGATCCAGCGACTGGGCGGCCGGCTCAACATCGAAGTCGGCGCACAGTGGACCACGATCACCGCTGCGGTGCCCGCGGTGAGCTGGGAAGAAGCGCTGCGGGCCATGGTGGAACGGATTCACCAACAACCGCTGTCCCACGCCTGGCTGGCGTCCCTCCAGGACCGACTGATCAAGCACAAGCTCAGCGAGTGGCGCATTCGCCCGGCGCTGAGCGAAGCCGACCGCTGGGTCCGCTACGGCGCTGGTAGCCGTGAAGCCATCGTGCACGCGATCGAGGATCGCAACCTACCCGAGGTGGTGCTGTTCCAGCGCCGCTACTACCGCCCGCGCAATGCCGCCGTCGGCCTGTGGGTCCCCGGCGCCCCCAAGGACGCTACGTTCCTGCTCGAGCGCGCCAAGGCGGCGATGATCCCGTGGCGACAGGAGCCGGAAGCTCCCATGGTCGGCGCCGACCGCAAGTACGTGCCTCCCGAGGGCGTGCTGTGGCTCGAGGGCGAAGGTGAGCCACGCGTCGCGCTGATCGTCCCATGCTCGCCACAGACCCCTCCGTCGTTGATCCTCGGCGAGTGCTACAGCATGGACGGGATCGGCGGGCGACTCGGAGAGCTGGCGGCGATCGAGCTCGGTTTCGAACCCGTGTTCCAAGTGCACGAGCTCGGCAACTTCAACGAACGGTTCACGGTGTACGAATGCGACCTGCCGGCAGCCCGGGTGGTCAAGTTCTGGGAAACCGCGCAGGCCGCGTGGCGGTCGTTGGGTGATCGCCCGCCTACCGGCCAAGAGCTCCGCGCCGGCCTCGACCGGGCGAGGCTCCAGCTGCTCCAACGCCAGGATCACGCCGAGAGCTGGTTCCAGGCGACCAGCCTGCGGTTGCTCCGCCTCGAGCCGGGCGGGCCGAGCCACGACCTGACGGCGCTCGACAAGTTGACCACTCCCGATATCGCGGCCACCGCCAGACAATGGGCCAAGGCCCCGCTGGCGCTCGTCGTGGTGGGCGGCTCGATGCCGGCCGATGCCCCGCCGACTTTCCGCCGCGGGTCGGCAGCGATCCCCAGCTACAGCCGTGCCCCCCAGAGCGAGACCGAGGGCACCGAGGACAAGGCCAAGCGCTACCTCGACCTGGCGGTCAAGGCCCTGGGCGAGCCACGTCTGTTCCGCGGGATCGGTGGCTACGTCGCGGTGGAGTCGCTGCGCGACGAGGACGGGCTGACGGTGCAGATGCGGACCACGTTCCGCTTCCCCGACAAGCTCGAGCGCACCACCGAAGTGCTGGGGAGTTCGATCAGCACCAAAGTCGACGGCACGACGGGCCGCGAGTCGGCAGGCCAGGAACTGCGCACGTTGACCGCGGGCGAGGCGGTGAACCTGCTGCACGAGGCCAGCCGCAATCCGGTGGTGTTGATCGCCGGCTATGCACAAGGAACGCTGCGGTTCCGCTATGTCGGGCAGCGATCTCGCTACGGGCGCCGGGTCGCCCTGCTCGAGCTGATCGACGACACGCATCCACGGCTGCGGATGACGATCGACGTGCAGTCCGGGCTGCCCCGAAGCGTGGAGACTTCCTCGCATCGCCCCGGCGTCGGTCCGGTCCAGGAGCGCGACTACTACGACGACTATCGGCGCATGCGCGGGATCCGCGTGCCGATGCACCGGGTGAGCTCGATCGACACGGAGCCACTGGGCATCGAGGCCACGTTCCGGAGCTTCGAGATCCTGCCCCGCTGAGCGGGCCGGGCCGGGCGCGCGACGCCGGACCGCCGAACGCGGGGACTGTCGCGCACCTTCCCCACCCGGCTGAGGATCGCGTGCGGCGCAGGTAGAGACGGGCGTTATCTCGGGCCGGCTCGGGGCCTATTCTCGGCTGACGCGATGAACCGCAGCTGGCACGACACCGACCGACCCGTGGGACGCTGCCGATCCGCGGGCAAGGCCGCGCCGCGGGCATGGCTCGCTTGCGCCACGGCGTGGGTGCTGTCGGCCTCGTTCGGTGGCGGGCTCGCGGCGCAGCCCACCGCCAAACCCGACCACGGCGACCCGTACGGTTCGGCCGACCAGACGGTTCAGACTCGGCTCGGCTACGAGAGCTTCGGGCCGTTCGTGTGGGGCACCGGCTACGGCACGGACCACATCCGCCGCACACTCGGCGCCGCGAACCTGTTGTTCGTCGAAACCCGACACTTCAAGCTCGGGGTCGACCTCGCGCCGCGCTCGATCCCCAACGAGACCCGGTTCCGCCGCAAGATCGTCGCGGAACTCGAGACGCTCAGGAAGAAGCTCCGCGCGGTCGACCCGCGCAGCCGCAAGCTCGATCGCTGGCTGCTCCTGCACCTGCACGCGCAGCGGCTCGAGCAGCTCTACACCGACTTCGCGGCGGCGCTCGGCGTGCGCGACGTGGACTTCCCATCGCTCAACGGCGCCCGCACACCGGGCAAGTTCATGGGCAAGGGCCCGCACCTGGGGCAGCGGGGCAAGTTCTGCGTGATCCTGTTCGACCAACGCACCCAGCTCGAACGCTACACCGGGGCCTACGCCGGCAAGAAGGTGAAGGTCGGCCGGCCGTTGCGGCACGTGCTGCACGGCGGTGACAGCCTTGGTTTCGCCACCGCGTCGGAGTGCTTCGGCGGACGCCTGTACGACGACGTGGCGATGCACGCCCACGTCGCCGGCATGGTCGCGCAATGCCTCGCCGACGGCTACAAGGCGACGCACGGAGTGCTACCCACGTGGTGGATCGAGGGGCTCGGCCACTACCACCGGCGCAGGGTCGAGCCGCGCTTCGACCTGTGGAGTGACACCGCCGACCCCGAGGCCGCAGGGGCCAACGACTGGGACTGGATGACCAAGGTGGCCGCGCGGGTGCGCTTCGCCCACTACCCGCTCGCCACCAAGCTGTACGCCGAGCGCGACAGTTCGGCGTGGAAGCTGCAGCTCCACATGATGAGCTGGTCGCGCGTCGACTTCTTGTTGCACAAGGATCCCGACGGGATGCGGCGCTTCCTCGACTACCTCAACGACCACCCGGTGCCGTTCACCCGCGTGTCGCCGGACGCCGCCGCGCGCTGGCAGTCGGCAGCGATCCGGCACGCGTGGGGTCTGGACTCGGAGGCTTTCGACCGCGAGTGGAAGGGCTTCGTCGAGCGCACCTACGGCAAGTAGCCGGGCTGCGCCTCGACCCGCGTCAACGCCCGCCGCCGCTGCCGAACAGGACGTCCATCCCGACGAAGAACTGGTGCTCGCCGTAGTAGTCGTGCTCGATCCCCACGTAGCCGCGACTCGGGTTGTTGACGTAGCTGTAGTCCATCACCAGCGCGAGGTTGGCCGAGAAGATCCAGCTCATGCTCAGGCCGCCGCCCCAGTACACCTTCTGCTTGTTCGACACACCGGTCAGATCCAGGGTCCGCGAGTACTGCACCTCGAGCAACGGCTTGAGCAGGAACGAGGATCCGAACACCATCCGGTAGCCCAGCGTCCCATCACCCCAGATGTGCCCCTGCACCCGGTTGGCGCGGTACGCGATGACCCGATCGGCGGAGTCGTAGAGGCCACCATCGACCTGGATCTCCCACACTCCGGAGTCGCCATTGGGGGCGTAGATCTCCAAGTGGGTCTCGCCGCGGTAGACACCGGTGGGCAGCTCGCTGGTGTAGCCGGAGCTGAAGCCGAAGACTCGCTTGCTGGTGTTGCGCTCGTACTCGGCGGTGATCGTCCACAGCACGCCCTGACGCGGTAGGCCGAGGCGCCGGTCGAGCTCGACGGTGTTCTGCTCGAGGGTGACCGCACCACCGAACGCCGAGTAGTCATCCGGTATCACGTAGTCGATGCGCGTCGCCGGATCGTCCGTCGTCTTGAACCCGAACCGCCGGTAGAACGCGCTGAGGTCGAGCACCAACCCCTTCTCGACCACCTGTGCGTTGCCGATCCGCAGCCCGAAGTCCTGGCCCTCGTACTGCCCGGTCACCACGTTCTTGTCGCCCTGGATGTAACCCTCCCGGTAGAACGCGCGCGGCCGCCCGTAGACCTCCAGGCGGTTCTGCGTCTTCTGGCCGCGGAACAGATCGCCCTTCAGCCCGGCGTAGAGTCCGTCGGTACCGGCGTACATGTCCAGCGCCCAGTCTCGAGCGCGCGTGACATCCTTGGAGTGGTAGTAGACGAATCCGGCGAGGGTGTCCTGCGCCGCGTGGCCGTCCTCCACGGTGTCCCCTTCGGCCTCGACTCCGGTCCAGCCACCGCGGAACTGCAGCAGCGAGCGGTACGGCTGCTCGCGGTTGCGCACCAGGGTGAGATCACGGTAGGACTGCGCGGACGCGCTCCCCACCACGGACAGAGCGCTCGCCAGCGAGACGGCGAGCCAGGTGGTCCGATGAGCCATGCGCCCCAGAAGGTAAGGGCACTCCCCACCCGCGCAAGGGCGGCCTGGCAGATCGCGGGCGGCCGCAGTGTCAGGCCGCGGCGTATGCGGTCAGGAGCTGGTCGATCTCGGCGTCGATGGAGAACCGGCGGTCCACGTCCTCGCGCAGGCGCAGCCCCAGGGCGCCGGCCGACGAGCGATTGCGCGCCAACGCCAACACACAGCGGGCGAGCTCGTCCTCGTCGTCGAACAGCAACCCGGTCTCCTTGTGCCGAATCAGGTCGGCGTTCCCCGGCACCCGACTCGCCACCACAGGGCGGCCCAGGGCGCCGGCCTCGAGCAGGTTGGCGCTCAGCCCTTCGCTCAACGACGTGTTGAGCACCACGTCCGCGTCGAGGTACGCCGCGCCCATCCGCTCGGCGGACAGGGTCGGCAGGATCCGCACCCGCGGCTCGTTGCGCACCATCTCGCGCAGCGCGATGCAGTAGTCGAGGTCCTGCTCCGGCCCGACGATGATCATCTCGGCTTCGACCCCGCACGCCCGCATGGTCTGCACCAGCGACGCGGCGCGGTGCTGCCCCTTGATCGGTCGAATCCCACCGGGCAACAGGATCAGGAAGCGACTCTTCGGGATCCCGAGCGCCCGCCGCAGATCGGTGCCACCGGTCGGCAAGCGCGCGGCGGCGCGCGGCACGACATGCACCCTGCCCACCGTGTCCGACAGCACCTCTTCCATGCGCTGGCGTGCCGGGGCGGTCGGCACCAAGACGCAGTGAGCACGCCGGAACACTTCGCAGACCAGCGGTCCTTCCGGCTGTTCGCGCATGTCGACGTGGAAGTCCTCGCCGCTCATCGAGACCACCCACGGCACCCGCAGCCCGAGTAGCTCGACACCGAGCCGCGCATCGTGGGCGTGCACGATGTCCGGCTGGAAACGGCCGATCTTGCCGGCGAGCGATTCCCTCAAGTCCCCGTTGGCCGTCCCCCCGACGAGCTCGGCGAGGTGACCGCGGCGCTGCAGACCTTCACGGTAGCGCAGCACGGTGTTGGCGCTGCCCTGGTACAGCTCGGACGGTGACGGGGAGAGCAGAAGGACCTTCACGAGGGTGTCATCGGCATCGGCGGCGGACCGCGTTCAGCCGCGCAGCGCCGCGCGCAGCTCGCGCACCCGCCCGACGTCGATCCGTCCCCCGGTCTGCAGCGCCGTGGCGACGATCGCCCCATCGCAACGCGACCACAACCGATCGGCGTTCTGCGCGGTGAGCCCCGAGCCGAGCCAGATCGGGAACGCGCCTACCGCCGCGCGGACCTCGTCGACCAGCCCCTCGTCCACCGGCTCGCCGGTGCGGCGCCCCGACAGCACCAAGCCGGACGCCCCGGAACGCTCCGCCAGGTCCCGCGCCGCGACCGCCGGATCGACGCCACCGAGCGGCACCGCGTGCTTGACCAGGAAGTCGGCCAGGATCCGCACGCCGCACTGCATCTGGTTGCGGTAGGCCCGCAGTCGCGCGGCATCACCGTCGACCAGCCCTTGATCGGTGATGTAGGCGCCGGTCAGCACGTTCACTCGAATCCACCGCGCCCCGACCACCGCTGCGACTCCGAGCGCCGCGACCGCGTCATTGCGCAGGCAGTTCACCGCGACATCCACCTGCAACGCGCCGCGGATCCGCGCCGCGACGACGGCCAGCCCGGCGATGACGTCAGGAGGCACCGGGTCGTCCCGGGTCCCCTTGTGGAACGGTGCGTCGCCGAAGTTCTCGACCATCACCCCGTCGACCCCACCCGCGACCAGCGCCTCGGCGTCCCGCAGCGCCGCGGTGGCGACGTCTTCGAACTCACAGCAGCCCGCGGCCGAGGGCAGCGCGCCGAGGTGGACCACACCGAGCAGGGTCTTGCCCATGGATTCGACGATGTTGCAACGCCGGGGACCCGGCTGCAAGCAGGCAGCGGGCCGCGCGGAGCATTCGGCGCGCACCCCTCCGCTGAGTCCGCATCGCCATCCACTTCCGTGCCCCACCCCGCATCATTCCTCGGGCGCTGGACTCGGAAGCTGGCCGAGAGCTCCATACTCGCCGAATCACGGTGGTTGACTCACGACGCGATCCACACCCGACGGGGCATTCCGACACACCACGTCCGCACTCACCGCGGTGGGTCTGGCTATGGGGTGTGCTGGGCGCCTACCTGGTGTGGCGGACCGGGCTCCGCGACCGCGGCGTGATCACCGACCACCTGGAGTTCGGTCGCCGCCTGCTGCACGGCCTCGACGTCTACGCACCGTTCGAAGGCAAACCGCTCCACCCCCCCTACCCGCCCTCGTTCGGCCTGTTGGTGCTGCCGTTCGCGCTGTTGCCGGAGCGTGCGGCGCGGTTCACGTGGGGCATCGCCCAGGTGTTGTGCCTGTGGAGTCTGGCCTGCCGGCTGCGGCACGCGGTCCCGCCGCTGGATGCCCGGCGGTTCCACATCGCGCTGGTGTTCACGGCACTGCTCGCTTCGCGCTACATCCTGCGCGATACCCACGGGGGTGGCGGCAACCTGATCAACCTGTGGCTGGTGGTCGGTGCATGGACCGCGGCACGGGGCGGCCACCCGACGCGCGCCGGGTTGCTGCTGGGACTGTCGCTGGTGACCAAGCCGGTCGGAGTGCTGGTGGTGCCGCTGCTGTGGCTGGTCGGCTCGACGCGCGCCGCCATCTCGAGCCTCGTGTGCGCCGCGGGCTATGTAGTGGTCGCGCTGGCGCTGCTGCACTTCGACCCGTCACCGTTCATCGCGTGGCTCGAGGGCTCGTTCCACTACGGGACGCGTCCCGACGTGTTCGCGGCGCCGGAACGCGGCTTTCCGGAGTTCAGCTGGATGAACCAGTGCCTGCGCTGCGCGGTGGCCCGCACCCTCGGCGAGGTGCCGCGGGAGTTCGCCGAACAGGTGCCCTGGTTCGTGCCAGGACTCGGCCTCGCCGCCCCCACGGTGGCATGGTTCGCGCGCGGCGCCGCGGCGCTGCTGCTGGTCGGCACGTTCCTGCGCATCCGCGCGGGAGCCGCATCGCGCACGGCATGGAGCCTGGCCGCGGTGCTCGCCCTATCGCTGCTGCTCTCGCCGATCTCGTGGAAGGCGCACCACGTCGCACTGATCCCGGCGCTGTTCTCGCTCGGTGCCCTGGCGGCGCGCGGCGCGCGCTGGCCCTGGGTGTTCGGCGGCGGGTACTTCCTGCTGTGCGTGCTCGGCGAGGAGGTGGTCGGCAAAGAGTTCAAGAACGTGCAGCAGAGCAGCTACTTCACCACGCTGGGCACGCTGGGGCTGTTGGCGATCTGCCTCGCCCACCTCGGGCGCCCGGGCGCCACCCCGACGGTTCCAACGCCGCTGCCTCCCCGGTAGCCTCCGCGCCTTCCCCCCAACCCCAGCAGACGACTTCACCAACCCATGGGCCTCGCATGCGGCATCGTCGGTCTCCCCAACAGCGGCAAGACCACCGTCTACGGTGCCCTGACCGGCACCGACCCGGCCGACCGCCAACCGCACCCGTTCAGCACCATCGAGCCGAAGAAGGCCGCGGTCGACGTACCGGACCCGCGTCTGCAACGGATCGCGGAGTTCATTCCCACCAAGAAGATCGTCCCCGCGCAGATGCTGGTGGTCGACATCCCCGGGTTGGTGGCCGGCGCGTCGCAAGGGGAAGGGATGGGCAACACCTTCCTCGGCTCGATCAAGGAGAGCGAGATCCTGCTGCACGTGGTGCGCTGCTTCTCCAACGAGAACGTACCGGGATCCAGTGACCCGGCCGAGGACACGGAGATCATCGAACTCGAGCTGCTCGAGACCGACCTCGGCACGGTGACCCGCAACCTGGAACGCGTCGCCAAGAAGGCGCGGGTCGGCGACAAGGACGCGCTCGCACAGCAGGCCGTGTTCGAGAAGGCGAAGGCGGTTCTGGAACAGCACCGGCCCCTGCGCACCGCGGAGTTCTCGGAACGGGACAAGGCGTTGCTCAAGCCGCTGTTCCTGCTGAGCATCAAGCCGGTGCTGTTCATCGCCAACGTCGGCGACGACGACGCGCACGGCACCGGCGACAAGGTCGCGCAGCTGCGCGACTACGCGTCCCGCACCAACGCCAGCGTGATCCACCTGTGCGGCGACCTCGAAGCCGAGCTGGTGCGCATGGACGCCGACGAGCGTGCGGTGTTCATGGAGGAACTGCAGTTCACCGAGTCGGGGCTCAGCCGGTTGATCCACTCGGCATTCGACCTGCTCGGGTTGCAGACCTACTTCACCGCGGGCGAGCCCGAGGTGCGGGCGTGGACCATCCGCAAGGGCGACACCGCGCCGGTGGGCGCCGGCGTGATCCACACCGACTTCGAAAAGAAGTTCATCCGCGCCGAGGTCTACAGCTACGAGGACCTGGTGGCGCTCGGCTCGGAGTCGGCGATCAAGCAAGCTGGCAAGCTGCGACTCGAAGGCAAGAGCTACGAGCTGCGGGACGGCGACATCTGCCACTTCCTGATCGGCAACTGACGCGGCCGCGTCCGGTCGGGGTTGAGGTGGTGCGGTAACCCGTTAGCCTGGGGGGCATGGAAGAAGCGCCCCGCCGCCCCCGGCTGCTCCATGCCCTGGTCGCCCTGCTCGCCGCACCGCTGACCAGTCAGTCCGACACCGGGATCGCCAGCGCACCCGCGGGCACTTGGTATTGCGCCGGCGGCTGCGCGGCGCGCACCGGACACACGCGCACCGCGCCCGCCCTGACCGAGCCGCCGACGGCGTGGGAGTTCACCCTGCCGGAGGGGAGCACGTTCGAGGGCGAACCACGAGTCTGGCGCGACGTCGTCCTGTTGTGCGAGAAGCGCGAGGGACAGCGCGTCCTGCACCTGTTGGATCTGGAGGATGGCAAGCCGTTCTGCCGTCCCGTGCCGTTCGCCACCGAGCTACCGCTCGCCACCGCGATCTGGGGCGACATCATCGTGGTCCGCTCCGGCCCGCAGGCACTCCGTGTGTTGCGGCTGTCGCGACCGGTGGTCGAGCCCGTCCAGCACTTCAACTTCTCGGACCCGGTGTCGGGACACGTGCTTCACGGCGACGAGCTGTACGTCGCCGCGGGAAAGCTGTTCCGCATGCGGCCGACTCAGCCCAAGCCGCTCTGGGCCGCGGGAGACGGGTTGGTCGGAGCCGTGAGTCTGTCTGGCGAACGGGTGCTCACGTTCCGCCGATCCAACGGCGACACGAACTTGCGCGGCTTTCTTCGCGCCGACGGCAAGGCCCGTGGCAATACCGAGCTCGGTGCATTCGAGCCCGACCCCGCGCAGGAACTACCGATGGCGGTCGGCGGCAACCGGACGTTCGTCGGCAACGGCGCGCGGCTCTTCGAGATCCAGACCTTGAACGTGCGCGCATACCGCTGCGCTTGGCTGCCGCTGAACCACCGCTCGTGGTGGATCGGGCTCGAAGGGCGTCAGGGAGTGTTGTTCCGCCAAATCCCGGGCCTGCTGGACACGGACACGATCGTTCTCGCCGATCGCAAGTCCCACCCGGAGCTGCTGTCGATCAAGTTCGCGCCGAGCGGCGCGTCCGACGCGGTCTACTTCGGCAACCTGGGGTTCGACATCCGCACGGGGAACGTGTTGTGGCGCAGCAAGCTCGACACGGTGCAGCGCCCGATCCCGGTGACCGGTGGAGTGCTGCTCTCCCCGGCCGAGAACCGAGTGGTCGTGCTACGCCACCGCAGCGGCGGGGATTGGCGCAGCCGACTCGCGCACAAGCCGGCGAGCAGCCCGCTGCCGAGCACGGGAAAGCACTCCGGTGCGGTGATGATCACCGATGCCGGGGTGCAGAAGCGCACCACGGTCACGGTCAGCGGCAGCGATCGCGACTCCGCGAAGTTCTCGTTCGGCAGCGGCTCGAGCAAGCGCGATCTGCCGGGCAAGGCGGTCACCATGCTGCTCGACGGCAAGCAGAAACCGATCTACTGGGGCGGCACCCCGCAAGCGGTGGCCCAAGGGCTGACGGCTTGGATCGAGGCACAGGTGGACACCGAGTTCATTCGGCTGGCCAAGAAGTCGCTGGCGACCAATGACGTGCCGACCATCCAACGCTACATGGCCGAGATCACGCAGCGTGGCGCGACGCGCAGCGACATCAGCGAGTTCAAGCGCAACCTGAAGCGGATCGAGACGCTCAAGCACCGCGTCCGCCCGAACAAGGTCGAAGAGTTGCACAAGGCGGAAGCCAACCTCTACTCCAACAGCGTCAAGCGGAACTGGGACGTCTACGAGCGCCTGGTCGACCAGCAGCCGTTTGCCCACGCTTTGGCCTCGACCGCGGTGATCCTGCAGCGCGACCCCAGCCTGCTCGACCGCGTGCTGCCGAAGCTGCGCCGGTTCGACGCGACGCAGGAGCCGGTCGACCGGGTGGCGCTGGCGGGTGCGCTGCTCGACGGGGCACCCGGCCGCGTGGCGGAGGTGTGGAAGCTGATCGAGCCGCACCTCGGCAAGTTGTCGCGGAGCGACAAGGTGCAGGTGGCACGCTGGTTCCTCGACCGTGAGCCGAAGCACAAGGGCGCTGCGGCGCTGGTGCAGGAGCTGAACCCGATCCGCGTGCCGGGCGCCGACAAGATCCCCGCCGCGGAGTGGCTCGAGCTGCTGGAAGCCGCGGCCAACCTCGAGTTCGGGGTGGTCCGCATTCCGGAGAACAAGAACGATTTCGTGCCGAGTCCGGAGCTGCGCGAGCTGGCGAAGCAGATGGCGCGCTGGCGCAAGGACCTGGTGGCTATCCAGAGCAACCGGGTATTGATCATCACCCCGATGGTCAACCCGGGCCGCATCGCCCGCTGCTTGGCGATGTCCGAGCTGCTGTGCGACACGTTGGAGAAGATGTTCGCGTTCAGCACGCGCAAGCGATCCCGGGCGCTGCGCATGAAGATCCTGCTGTGTGCGTCGCAGAAGGAGTACATCCAGCTGTCGGCGAGCCGCGGTGTCGGGGCACACGTGGTGTGGACGTCGGGCCACTACGACCCGCAGGAACGGATCTCCCGCATGTTCCTGCCCTCGGGAGAAGGCGCGTTCGAGTCGGTGCTCGACGTGCTGGCGCACGAACTCACCCACTACTGGGTCGACGTGCAGTGCCCGCTGTTCGACGACTACAACATCGTGCGGGTCGCACAGTGCCCCGGCTACTGGATCGTCGAGGGCTTCGCGTCGATGCTCGAGGAGTTCACCTTCGACCTCGGTGCACGCGAAGTCCGCGCCACCCGGCCGGGCAGCCACTCGCTCGACATCGTCGCCAACGCGTCGAAGCGCCAGCTGATCGACTGGGAAGCCCTGCTGACGCTGTCCCAGGCCGGCATGCACCGGCACCTGGATCCTCGGCCCGGCTCGTGTGGGGTGGTGCGCACCAGCTGGAGCCTCGGCAAGTCGTCCTTGGCGAGCCAGATGAACATGTTCTACAGCCAGGCCAGCGCGATCTGCCACTACCTGTATTCCGCCGACGGCGGCAAGCACCGCCGCCAGCTGCTCGAGTACCTCGGCGCGTTCTACACTGGAAAGCTCGACCAGCTGGACCTGGCCAAGACGCTCGGCACGACTCCGGACGAGCTCGGCAAGCGCGTGGTCGCGTTCGCCAAGCGCGCCAGTGGCCGCTGAGGGGTAGCGGTCGTCTCGCCGAGAGCTACCGGACGGTGCGCAGCTTGCGCCGCCGCGCCTCGATCGGGTCGATCTTACGATCCCACGACCGCGTGCCGTTGGCGAACTCGGTCGAGCCGTTCGTGCGCCTTCTGCGCCGGCACACCTTCGACCGGGGACTACCGGATCGTGGCGGAACGCACTGCTGTGGTTGGTCGGTGCGGGGGTGGTGGCGGGCTGAGTGGTGTGGGAACGCGGTCACTGCCGCCACACCCTGATGGAGGACACTTTGCCGGCGAGCTCGGGGTTGAGCGACGCGATGTTGATGAGCGTCTGCCCAACACACTCGCTCCGTCTACCCTTGAATGAGTCGTTGTCCGTCACCTGGACTCGCAGTCCGAACGGGACGAACAGGGCTCGCACCTGGTCGTTCGGGAATGGCAATTTGGCGTGGCCGCCCCGACCCTTGTGGGAATAGGCCCCGATCGGGACACGCCACGAACGCCCGTGGCCTTGCCAGCCGTTGTCGTCTTCGAACGCCAGGATCGTGTCCCGGTCCGGGGCGATGCGGAAACCGTAGAAGGCGGCGAAGTTCACGCCGAGTGCCTGGAGCAGGGCGAGCTCCGCTCCGCTTTCGCGCTTGGCACTCGAGCACCACACCCGAGCGATGCCCCCGCGCGCGCGGATGTGTGCCGCCAAGTGAGCGTGCTTGCGTTGGAGGTTGTAGAACACGACCGAGTTCGCGGTCGAGGCGTCGAACTGGTTCGGGATCCCGACGACGTCGGACAACTCATCGGTGTCCGGTGCGACGAACAGGACTGCCTTGTTTCCCCGCCGTGCGACGTACTGGGCTTGGGTCTTGTTGTGGTTGCCGACCTGGCCACCCGTCAGCACGAACAGGAACTTGCCGCGCA
>JACKIB010000043.1 GCA_020638695.1 Planctomycetota bacterium | reverse complement strand
GAAGGCGCCCGCCAGCGCGGGCACCGCGCCTCCACCGTCGGCCCAGCACCACACTGTGTGGTTCATCGGCAGTTCGGCCCGGAGCGATGGACGGGTAGAATCGGGCAGGTGATCGATCCGCGTTGGGCCATCCTCCGCCACCTCGGCCATGCGGCCGCGTGCTACGGCGACGACCTACCGTTGCGACTGCCCGCAGTCGAACCCCTTCCCGAACGCGTGTGCGCGACGATCGACGCGGGAGCTCCTGAACCCGATCGCGCGACGACGGAGGGTGTCGCCGCCACCCTCGCGCCGCCGGCTGCGCGGTCTCCGGAGCTGGCGCTGGCGGAGTTGCGCACCCAGGTGATGCCGTGCACCATGTGCAAGCTCGCCGCCGGCCGAACCCACTTGGTGTTCGGTGAGGGGTCGGCCGACGCACGGGTGATGTTCGTCGGGGAGGCGCCGGGACAGGTCGAGGACGAGACCGGACGGCCGTTCGTCGGTCGCTCGGGTGAACTCCTGGACCGCATCATCGAGAACGGCATGGGAATGCGGCGGGCCGACGTGTTCATCGCCAACATCAACAAGTGCCGCCCACCGGGCAACCGCGACCCCGAGCCGGACGAGATCGCCGCCTGCCTGCCGTGGCTGCGCGCCCAGATCGAGATCATTCGGCCCGAGGTGGTGATCACGCTGGGGCGAGTGGCGCTCAACAACCTGCTCGGCACCGCCGAGCCGATGCGGCGCATGCGCGGCCGCGACCTCAAGTACCAGGGCATACCTGTGGTCGCGACCTGGCATCCCGCGTACCTGCTGCGCAACCCGGCGGCGAAAGCGGAGACGTGGGACGACATCAAGCGCGCAAACCGACTGCTCGGGAACCCAGAGGTCCCACCGCGTCGCGGATAGGCCACGGGGATTACTTCCCAGCGAGTCGCACCACCACCCGGGTGACTGCGCGGCATCCCGAGGCGGGCGCCAGGCGACCGCCGCGATCCAGCTCGAGACTGCTGCTCCAACGACGGTCCGGCGTCGGCCACACACCCGCAGAGGACTCGATCCGGTCGTGGCCCGCGGCATGTAAGGTCCTTGTTGGCAAAGAGAACCGAACGCCACGACAGGTGCACCACACCGCGGAACGAGGCACGGCGACCGAACCTTACGCACCGCGGCAGCTCGGTTCGTCGCCGATCGACCGCGAGCCAGCCGAAGGCGCCCGGTCGCCCGGTGGAACGGTTGCGCACCACGAGTGGGCGGTCGACGCGGCCACGCTTCGACGCGGACCGTGATCCTCCGGCCGATCGGGGACGCGTGCCGAGCGCCGCTCGAGTCCGTCCTCGGCCCAGCAGCACACCCGCATTCCCGTCGTCCGGCATTGACCCCATGCCGGGGGATCGCTAGCGTCCGCCGCACCCCTCGCCGGGTCTGCCCGCCCGCGAGCCCGTCCCTGGGCGAGGCGCGGAGTCCCCCGCTCCGCGGTCCCCAGCTCTCTTCCCTGACCCCTCTCAGGCCTCTCGATGAAGAAGTCCCAGCTCTTCACTCTCGCTGGTTTCGCGTTCCCGGCCCTGGTCGCTTTCGCTGGCTGCACCGGGCCCGAGCCCGCCCCGGTGAAGGCAGGTCCGCCGACCACCACGGGTGAAACCCCGACCCCCGCGACCACCCAGGACCCGCAGGGTCAGCCGCAGGAGAAGGGTGGACTCCAGGACCAGCAGCGCGCTGCGCTGTTGGCCGATGCGCTCCGCAAGGCGCGCCGCGCGCTCGACATCGGCAAATGGGTCGAGGCGCTCCGCGAGAGCAGCTTCGCCCTCAAGGTCGATCCGAACAGCGCCGAGGCCCGCGACCTGTTCACGCGCGCCCAGGAGTTCCTCGGGGAGAAGCGGGTGAACCAGATCTCCTCGCAGGAGAGCGCGATCCTGCGCTGGCAGGTGCAGCAGACTCGCGACGAGGCGCGCGCGACCACCGCCGCGCAGGTCGGTGACGCGCAGATGGCGGCGGGCCGCTTCAGCTCGGCGGTCGAGAGCTACGAGCGCGCGGTGACGATCCTCAAGTACTCGCCCTTCCACTCCAGTGGCAGCGCGTTGTTCACCCAGCTGTCGGCCAAGCTCGAGGACGCCAAGAAGGCGCGCACCTCGGCGATGGCGGCCAAGGTGGACCAGGATCGCAAGGCCTCTGAGGAGGCCCAGGCCAAGGCCGAGCGCCTCAAGCTGATCGCGCAACGCACACGCGCGCGGCGCCTCTTCGAGGACGCCAACCGTTCGTTCCAGGACGGCCAGTACCAGCGCTGCCTCGACTCGATCGAGTCGATCCTCCAGGTGCAGCCGTGGGACAGCAACGCGTTGGCGCTCAAGGAACTCGCCTCGCGGGCGCGGCACGACCAGAACCTGGAGCGACTGCGCCGCACCTGGAAGTCAGAGTGGAGCAAGCTGTTCGACGAGCTGAGCGCCGAGGACCTGCCGCAGAACGAGGTCTACCGCTACGACCTCGACGTGTGGCGCACCACCCGGCTGCGCGGCCCGCTCGAGTTCAAGTCGGTCGGCGAGGAAGACAGCCCCGAGGAAGCGGCGATCATGGCCAAGCTGAACTCGGTCAAGCAGGAGTTCACCTTCAACAACGCGACGCTGGCGGACTGGGCGAAGTACTTCGGCGACCGCACCGAGATCAACTTCATCGTCAACAAGTCGGCGGCCGAGATGGACGCCGGCGCGACCACGCTGACGGCGTTCCAGCTGCCCCCCACCACCGCGGCACGGGCGCTCGACATCATCGCGGCGAAGACCGGCGTGCGTTGGCGCATCAACAACTCCACCGTGGAGCTGGTCTCGTCCGAGAGCAAGCTCGCTGGCGGCCGGATGTACTACAAGCAGTACCTGGTCAACGACATCGTGGAGGGCGTGCCGAGCAAGCCGGGCATCGAGCCCAAGCTGTCTCTGCCGGGTGATGAAGCCGCAGCCCCGCCCGAGGAGGCGGAAGCCAAGCCGACCATCGTCGACGCCGGAAAGCTCCAGGAGCTGATCCGCGCCAACATCGGTGGCGACTCGTGGGACTCGGGCGGCGCGACGATCAGCGAACTGCGCGGCAGCATCATCGTTCGCCACACCCGCCAGGTGCACAAGCAGATCGACAAGCTGCTCGCGGACCTGCGTGAGGCCGTGGGCATCCAGGTGGACGTCGAGAGTCGCTTCCTGCAGGTGACCGACAACTTCCTGGAGGACGTCGGCGTCGACTTCCGCGGGCTCGGCAACAACTCCGCCGAGGGCGTGCCGGGGCGTGGAATCGCCAACCGCCCCAATGTCGGCTTCGACGACTTCGGCCGGCGCGAGAACATCAACCCGGCTTCGCCGGGCACGGTCGGCACCGGCACCGAGCCGGGCGCGTTCTTCGACGACGGCGGGGACGGCGACTTCTTCGGCCGCACCGAGAACCTGTTCGACAGCAGCCTCAACGGCGACGCCGAGCGGGATCTCACCAATGCCGGTGGTCTGTCGCTGCAGTGGGCGTACCTGAACGACACCGAGCTGGAGATGATCCTGCGCGCCGTCGCCAAGAACGACCGCAGCCAGGAGATCACCGCCCCGCGGTTGCTGGTCTACAACAACACCCGCGCCAACATGTCGGTGCTGCGGCAGACGACCTACATCAAGGACTTCGAGGTCGAAATCGCCCAGGCCGCCGCGGTCGCCAACCCGGTGATCGGCGTGGTCAAGGACGGTGTCGCGCTCGACGTGCGCCCGGTGGTCAGCGCCGATCGGCGCTTCATCACCATGGAGCTCCGCCCCACGGTGCTCGACCTGGTGCTGCCGATCCCGACCTTCACCACCACCCTGGGTGTCGGTCAGCCGATCACCCTGCAGCTGCCGCGCACCACGCTCAAGAAGGTGCGCACCACGGTCACCATGCCGGACGGCGGCACGGTGCTGCTGGGCGGCATGAAGATCTCCAACAAGACCCGCTTGGAGTCCGGGATCCCGGTGCTGAGCCAGATCCCGATCATCAGCTTCCTGTTCGGGCGCCGCGGTGAGTCGGTCGCCAACACGAACCTGCTGATCCTGATCCGCGCGACGATCATCATCCCGCGCGAGCACGAGCCGAAGTTCGTGCCGAACTACTTCGAGACGCTCAGCGGCGGCGGCAAGTAGTCGGTCCCACGCGCAGCGCGCCTCACATCGACGGCGCCGCGCCCGGCCGGCGGCGAGAGTCGCGGCCACACCTGTCCGCCCGGCAGGAACCCCGTGCGGCGAGCAGCGCAGGCACGGCGCCCTTACTACAGGCCGCGACCGCTGGACCCGGGTGGCTCGAGAGGCGACAGCCCACTCCCCCACCGAGGTAGGCCCGGCAGGCTCGAGGGTCTCGGCGCAGGTCGCCGCCGACACGCGCGGTCATCGTGTCGATCACGGTAGGTTCAGCGGGTGAGGGGGTACGGGAAGGCACGGGTCTCACAGTCGACATTCTGTGGCGCAGAGTCCGAGGCAGGAGCGATCACGGAAGCACCAACGTGAGCGACCGAGCCTGATCACGACGAGCACGGGGTGGTCGCGGCCGTGGACCCCCGAGCGGCGGGCCGTGAATGTCGACGAAGCCCGGCAGCGACCAGCCCCCGGCGCGGCCCGAATCGCGCGGCCCGGGGCTTGTCGCTCGATCCCCTGAACCGCCGCGCTATACTCGCCGTTCCTCCCCGTCGGTTCACCGGCAGGCATCCACGACTCCGCACCCCGCGTCCGGTGTGGAGCGCCTGCGCATGGCTACCGGCGAACACCTTGCTGCCCGCGGTGCCGTTCCGTGCCCGCGCGCAGTTCCCCTCTCATCGGGCATTCGAAACGACCGGCCGAGACATGACGAACCCCTGCCGCCTGGCGCATCTCGCAATCCTCCTGCTGCCGCTCACCGCACTTCCAGCGCAATCCGCGGCGCTCCACGACGAGATGGAGTTCGTGCGCGGCTTGGTCTCGGAGCTGCGGTTCATCGATCTCGCTCAGCTCGAGGTCGACCAACTCAAGAAGAAGTACAAGGACAGCGGCGACTTCAAGCTGGTCGCGCAGTTGCACATCGACGTGTCGCTGCAGGGCGCCAAGCGCCACTCGGATCGCGCGCAACAACGCGCGCTGTACAAGGACGCCATCGAGAAGTCCTCGGAGTTCGTCGACCGCTACTCCGGCGAACCGGTGGCGGCGAAGGCGCGGGTGACGATGGCCGACGCCTGCATCGAGTTCGGCAACTTCCTCAACGAGGAGCTCGAGTTGGCGCGCGAGGAGAACCCCGACAAGGTCGCCGGTCTCGAGGAAGAAGCCGCCGCGATCTTCCGCAAGGGCGTGGAGGCAGCCAAGAACAGCGAGGTCGCCTTCAAGAACGAAGGCAACAAGATCGAGCAGTTCGTCGCGATGCTGCGCCGCGGCATCCTGATCCGGGAGCACGCCCGCGCCGTGCCGAAGGATCGCACGTACCTGTGCGGCGAGGCATCGGACGTGTTCGAGGAGCTCATCCTCGAGGTCGGTGAGGAGACGATCCTCGGCCAAAAGGCGCTGTTCGAGCGCTCCAAGATCGCCGAGGTCAAGGGCGAGCTGGCCGCGGCGGCGTCGCGCTACAAGGACACGATCTCGGCGATCTACACCTCGCTGACCGACCCCGATGCAGGCCTGCCCGAGTCAGCGCAGCGGCTGATGTTCGAGATGATGCAGGAGGTCTACGACCGGGCCGCGACGGTTCAGTACAAGCAAGGCAACAGCGAGGCCGTGCTGGCACTGGTCACCGAGCTGCAGAAGCGCATCAAGGAGTTCCAGACCGAACCCCACTACCTCTACGGCGCGTCGATCATGTTGACCGCGGCACGGGTCAAGGCCGCATCGCCGTCCCAGTCCGACGTCAGCGAAGCACTGAAGACCGCCAAGGAGATCAACAAGGACCACGCCAACGACTACGTCGGGTTGAAGGCGAAGTATCTGATCCGCGACATCCTGCGCAGCAAGGCCGATCTGGTGACCGGCGCGCTGCTGCTCGAGGTGGCCCGCGGTGACTACCAGGAGAAGAACTACGACGCGGCGATCGACGGCTTCAAGCGGGCGATCAACGGCATGGACGCCGAGAGCCGCAAGAAGCTCGGCTTCGACGCGTGGGTGCTGATCGGCCGCGCCAACCAGGCGATGAAGCGCGACCTCGAGGCCGCGATGGCGTTCTCCCGCGCGCTCGACGAGTTCGGCGCCGAACTGCAGGCCAAGAACGACAACGACACCAACCAGAAGCTGCGCGCCACGGCGACCGCAGCAGCGTCCTGCCTCGGCCGCGCCCTCGAGAGCGCTGGCCAACACGCGGCGTTCACCGACCTCAAGAGCAAGATCGACGGCCAGCTCAGCGACTACAACCCGGACGTCGCCACTGCCGGTGACTACGCCAAGGGTCTGCAGGCCAAGGCCAAGAACAGTTTCGCCGACGCGGCCCAGCTGTTCTTCGCGGTGCAGCCGAGCTTCCCGAAGTACGAACTCGCGATCGGCCATGGCATCGAGTGCCTGTTCCGCGCCAACAAGTTCGACGAGGCGCTGAAGAAGATCGAGGAGTACCGCAGTTGGGCGAAGCAGACCGCGATTCCCGAGGATGACCGAGTGCGGCGCGGCTACCGGCCGCAGGCGCTCGCCTGGGTGCACTACACCCAGGGTCGCATCCTCTACGAGCGCGCCCGCGGCAAGGACGGCAAGCCCGACCTGACCAAGTTCAAGGACGTCGAAAAGCACCTGCTCGAGTTCGAGGCAACGCACGCCGCGCACGCCCCGCAGCAGATGGTGAAGGTGCACGAGATGCTCGGCCACGCCTACCTGGAGGTCGGCCAAGACGACAAGGCAGTGGCTCGCTACAACACCCTCAAGAACCTGGGCACGATCACTCCCGACGCGCACAAGTTCCTCGGCGCGAAGATCTTCAACACCTACACCGATCAGGTGCGGGCGCTGGAGACCGAGATGAACTCCCTGGTCGAGAAGAAGCAGGACGCGACCGCCACCGGGACCAAGCTCCGGCTGCTCCGCCAACAGGCGCTCGACCTCGGACTCGACTACGCCCGCACCATCGGCAAGCCGGCCTACGCGCTGCTCTACAACACCATGCGCCTCGCCGAGGAGCTGGAGGATTGGCCGAAGTGCGAGAAGGCGGCGGAGATGATCCTCAAGCTGTACCCGAAGTCGAAGGCGGGGAGCTTTCGCCAGGTGCGTCCGGTGCTCGGCTACGCGTTGCTGCGCCAGTCGGGCCGCATGCAGGAGGCGCTCGACATCCTAGAGAAGGCCGAGAAGCAGCTCGCCAAGGGCAAGAAGACCAGCGCCTACTACGAGGTACTGCGCTACAAGGCGCTGGCTCTCGGCGGCTGGCCGGCGATGGACAAGGACGGCATCAACTACGAGCCGAAGACCGGGCTGGGCAAGCCGGCGGAGGCGTACCAGATCTACTACCTGTCCGAGTACCGCAAGTTCGCCACCAACTCCAAGCGGACGCCGCGCTACTCCCTGCCGTGGTACCGCTTCCACCTGGAGGCGTACTACTTCGCCCGTCACGCGCAGTCGAAGGACGACAAGTTCCGCACCCGCGCCGAAGCCCTCTACGGCATCGCGCAGAACGTCGACGACTTCGCGACGCTGCGTTCCCTCGGCCCCGAGGGGGTCCGCATCCACAACCTCTTCCAACGGATCCAGAAGTGACCGCACCGCGACCTGCAACCCCGTTCCGCCCCTGCGCCACGGCGCTGGCGATCCTCTCCTCGCTCGGTGCGCTCGCCGCGCAGAACAAGGAATTCGGCGACACCGTTCTGCGCAAGACCGGCGGACACACCACCAGCTGCAAGATCGTCGGCTTGGCGGTCGACAAGGTCACCTACCAGAAGTCCGGCGGCAAGCCGACCGACATCCCGGCCAGCCAGGTCGTGGGCCTGCGGTTCGGCGACGCCCCCCCGGAGTTCGCCAGCGCGGAGTCGGCTGAGCGGCGCGGCGACTTGATCGGCGCGAGCAAGCTGTTCAGCGAAGCGGCGAAGAAGGCCACCCGCGATCTCGTCAAGCACGCCGCGACCTTCCACGCCGGAGCGTGCCTGTCGCGCGCGGCGACGAAGGACTCGACCCAAGCCAACAGCGCGATCGCCGCGCTCGAGGCCTACCTGTCGGCCGAGGCCAACGGCTACTTCGTTCCCGAAGCCAAGGTGCGGCTGGCCCAGGCGCGGCTGGCGAACGGCGATTCGGCGGGTGCAGAGGCGATGATCGCTCCGCTCGAGGGCGAAGCGACCACCGCGGGCTGGGCACTGCGCTGGAATGCGCTGCTGAAGGCCACCAAGGCCGCTGCACAGTTCGCGCAGGGCAAGTTCGCCGACGCGCGCGCCAGCTACCAGGGCGTCGCGCTGTCGGTCGACGCGGCGCTCGGCCAGGAGCCGCTGCACGCCGCCGAGCTGAACCCGCTCAAGACCGAGGCGCTGGTGATGCAAGGCGAGTCGTTCATCAGCGAGAAGCTGTACGACGACGCGCTGAACTACTACCGCGGCTTGGCATCCACCAACGCGCGCGGCATCCGCGCCGCAGCCCTCGCCGGGCAGGGCCAGATCCTGTTCCTCAAGGCCAGCACCAACAACGACGTCGGCACGCTGCGCCAAGCTCAGCTGGAACTGGCCCGGGCGGCGATCGAGCCCGACTCCAACCCGACGAGCAGCGCCAAGGCGCTGTACTTCACCGCCAAGGTGCTGAAGGCGCTCGGTGACAACGAGAAGAACGGCGCGGCGCGGGCCAAGACCTACCTGCAGAGCGTGCGCGCCCAGTACGCCACCACCCCGTGGGCCAACCTCGCGCGCAAGGAGCTCGACGGCTGAATGCCGCCGACCCATCGGACGGTGGCCACGGCACCGGACGAGCGGGTCGGCCCCAGACATTTTCTTGCGGATTGGCCAGCGCCGGGGGTTTCCGGTTGCCCGAGCCTTGCGCACACTTCCCTGACTCTGCTCATCCCCCTCTAACCCTTCGACCCCGCGGGCCTTCCCCCCGAGCCGATGTCCCCTGCGGCTCCCCCCTGCTGGCCCGACCAAACCGTCCCATCATCATGAAGCTGAACAAGTTCGTCGCCTCCGTCCCAACCTTCCTGGTCCTTGCGTCCACCGCGATGGCGCAGGACGCCCCCGGCACCGAGCGCACAAACCCGGTGATGGACGCGTTCAAGAACGCGGGCACGATCGGTTGGATCATCGTGGGTATCTCGATCCTCTCGCTGGCGCTGATCATCGAGAACTTCATGACCCTCAAGCGCGACAAGATCGCGCCGCCGGACCTGATCGACGAGCTCGAGGCGTTGTTCGACGAGAAGAACTTCCAGGAGGCGCTGGACCTCTGCGAGAGCGAGCGCAACTACCTGACCAATGTGGTCGCCGCGGGCCTGGCAAAGCTCGGCCACCCGTTCGAGACCATGCAGTCCTCGGTGCGCGAGATGGAGGACGAGGAGTCGGTCAAGCTGTTCCAGAAGATCGGCTACCTGTCGCTGATCGCCGCGACGGCGCCGATGATGGGTCTGCTCGGCACCGTGACCGGTATGTTCGTGACGTTCGGTGACATCGCGGCCGCCGGTGGCTCGGTGAGCCCGGCCCAGCTCGCCGGTGGTATCAAGCTGGCACTCACCACCACCATCTTCGGTCTGTGCGTGGCGATCCCGGTCGGCGCGTTCTACTTCATGTTCCGCAACCGCGTGGTGCGGACCACCATCGAGGTCAACGCGATCGCCGAGGACCTTTTCGAGCGATTCCGTACCGCCAAGGCGTGATCCGAGGCCGGCGTCCGGACGTTGACGTCCGTGCGCTGACCGCGCAACCGCAAGAACCTCAGCCAAGGAGCGACCATGGCAAACCTGGATGCCGTCCAAGAAGACGCGAAGCTGGACATGACGCCGATGATCGACTGCGTCTTCCTGCTGATGATCTTCTTCGTGCTGGTGATCGACCTCAGCCAGACCGACCTCGAAGACCTGATCCTGCCGAAGGCGAAGTACGTCCAGCCGGACGACCAGCCACCCGACGTGCGACCGATCGCCAACATCAATCAGGGTGGCGACGTGATCTACAAGGGCAACACCTACTACGCGGCGGCCCAGCACGGCGAGAACTACGAGGGCATGAAGAAGCTGCTCGTCGAGTGGCGCAACACCTTGAAGCTCACCTACAAGCCGCTCAAGGAAGGACAGGCGGTGTCGGCCAAGAACCCGAACATCCCCGATGACCCGGTGCTGGTCCGCGCCGACAAGTGGACCGAGTGGCACTACGTCGGCAAGTTCATGACCGCGTGCAGCCAGCCCTACGCACAGTTCTGGAAGCTCGAGCTGGCGATGAGCGAGATCGACAAGGAAGACAAGATGCTCAAGGCACAGAAGGCCAAGTAGCAGGGAGACACACCATGGCCAGAAAGTCCAGACGACAGCAGATGAAGGAAGAGGTCACCAAGGAGGCCGAGATCGACATGACCCCCATGATCGACGTGGTCTTCCTGCTGATCATTTTCTTCCTCTGCATCGACTTCAAGATCCTCGAGTCCAAGCTCCCCGCGTACCTACCGAAGGACAAGGGCAGCCAACCCGAGAAGGTCGAACCGCAAGAGCAGTTGCGGATCAAGATCGTGCTCGACCGCAAGGGGGAGAAGAGCCTCCGCCCGGCGGCCAAGCACGCCTACTACCTGGTCGGTCACAAGGTGCACTACACCGTGGGCCCGAAGAAGGTCGAGACGCTCGACGAGTTGAAGGACGAGCTGAAGAAGATCCACGACGATCCGAACCGACGCGTGCCCGATCCGAAGAAGCCCGGCAGCAAGAAGGTGATGGGCGTCGTGATCGAGCCGGACACCGGGACGGTCTACGGCGACGTCGCGCCGTGCGTCGACGCGGTCAAGTTCGTCGGCTTCGACGACATCAACTTCGGCGGCGGGCTCGGCAGTGAGACGGGCGGCAAGTACGCGAAGAAGCCGCGCAAGAAGAAGAAGTAGCGGGTCGCGCGCCGCCGGGTCCGACTCGGCGGCGCACCGCAGGCCGCGACGCGAGTCTGCGACGGGTTGGGGAAGCGGGAGTTCGCGGGGAGAGCGGGGTCGTCCACCTTCCGAGGACTTCCCCCGATGACCGACGCACTCGGTGAACCCGACCTCCGCCGACGGCGTTGGGCGCTCCTGGCACAGAACCCCCCGGAGCCGGGAGAGACCTACACCGTGACGTCAAAGCCCAAACGGAAGCAGAGGCGCGACGCGGCCACCTCGGAGTCCGAGGTCGACATGACACCAATGATCGACGTCGTCTTCTTGCTGATCGTGTTCTTCCTCTGCATCGACTTCAAGATCCTCGAATCCAAGCTCCCCGCCTACCTGCCCAAGGACACGGGCAGCCGAGGAGGCGGGACAATGGAACCGCAGGAGAAGCTGCGGATCCGGATCGTGCTCGACCGCCGCGGTGAGAAGACCCTGCGCCCGGCAGCGAAGAACGCGTACTACTGGCCAGGACACAAGGTGCACTTCAGCGTGGGGGCGACCCGGGCCGACTCGCTCGACGACCTGAAGCGCGAGCTGGAGGAGCTCCACCGCGACCCGCGCTGGAGCGTGCCCGATCCGAAGCGGCCCGGTCGGATGAAGCCGATGTCCGTGGTGATCGAGCCCGACGCTGGCACGGTCTACGGCGACGTCGCGGCATGCGTCGACGCGGTCAAATTCGTCGGCTTCGACGACATCCACTTCGGCGGCGGCGGCGGGCGCTAGGCGTCGCGAGATCGTAAGGTTGTTGGCAGATGATCGGGCGGGTTCTGCGAGGAGGCGGGGTGCCTCCCCGTCGATCAGCAGGCTCTGACGTTCGACGACGCCAGCACCGACCTCGCGCGATCGCAGAAGCGCGGTCACGAGTAGTCCGGGCCAGATGCCCGGGTCAGCCGCCGGCATCGCCGTGCGCCCGGGCCGCCCGGTCAGGCCCTCGCACCCGCGGTCGGGTGGCAATGCCAGCGGTCGCCGAGCGCCGCTCGACCCTCGACGAGGGCCCGGGTCCGCTTCCGTCGCGGTAGGGACGAAACCCGCGCGGAGAATGCCGAGCGGTCGCTCCTTCGGGACCGGGGTCACAGGCGGGTTCACCCCCTGTGGACAGGGGCCAGCCAGGCCTGAGGCGCAGTCGCGAATTCGCCGACTCGGCCGCGAGGTCTCGATCGGAGCTCCCCGGTCGCGCCCGCGTCGCGACCCGCCCGACGCGCGGGTCGCGAGCCGAGCTGACGGTCTGGGGAGGCACCCCGCCGGCCACCCCGAGGCCCCCTTCGAAACCCGCCATTGCACCCGTGCGGCGCGCCGCACGGGACGAGCGCAACCCCCAAAAGACCCGGAGATCGAGGTGGCACCGGGATCAGGCGACAGCTAATTTTCGGCGTCTCCAACCCCCCGCGGCATACGGCTCGGCCGCAGGGTTCCTCTCGCACGGATGCCACGCGCCACTCGAACCATCGCCGGTTTCCTGGTCGCAGTCGCTCATTGCAGCGACGGCGTGTGCCCCGCGCCCCTCTCGAGTCGAAGCCTCCGCTCCCTATCGGCCGGCCGGTTCCCCTCACCGGCTCGCCCCTACTGAGACCAGTACAGATGAACGTACGTCCCAAGCTCTGTGCAGTCCTCACCGCCTTGCTGTGTGCGATCGCGGCCTGTTCCACCCAAACCACCGATCCGCAGCTGCTGCCGAAGGGCGGGGTCGATGCGGCGACCGGCACCCTCGCGGCGCCGGCCCCCGCAAAGCAAGACCCGCAGGACAAGCTGATGCAGGAGCGCGAGCGCTTCCTCATCCAGAAGTACCTGTCCGACGCCCGCCGCGCGCGCGCCGACTCGAAGCCGCAGCTGGCGATGGCCTTCCTGCTGGAGGCGGAGAAGCTGGATCCGGCGAACCGCGAAGTGCTGCGTGAGCTGCAGTCGCTGCGCGCCGAGTCCGGGCAGGCAGCGGGCACCGCGAACACCTTCGACAAGGCGATGCAGGATCGGCAGAAGATCCAGCAGCAGGCGGCCCGCGCTCGGGTGGAGGCATACCTGCAGCAGGGCAAGGAGCTGCTCCGCGCATCGAACTTCGACCTGGCGATCCAGCAGTTCCGCGCCGCGAAGTTGCAGATCGAGGCCTTGCCTTGGGTCAACTGGAAGCCCCTCGAGGACCAGACCAGAGGGCTGCTCAACGACGCCGAGGCCAAGCGCACCGCCTACGAGTCTGAGATGGTGGACGCCCAGCAGGCGGCCGCCCGCCAGAAGACCATGGAGGCCGAGGCGCGCGAGCGGGCGCGCATCACGGCCAAGGTCAACAAGCTGATCCAGACCGCCGAGAAGGCGTTCGTGGTGCGGCGATTCAAGGAGGCCCAGCACCTGGCCGAACTGGCGCTGTCCGAGGACCCGGGCAACCCGCTGGCTCGCGACCTCTACAACGCTTCCAGCAAGTCGATGCGAGCGGCCTTCAAGGAGCAGTACTTCCGCGAGAAGGCGATCGAGTACCTCCGCAACCGCGAAGCGCGCGAGGACCTGCTCAACCCGCAGACCGAAGTGATGCGGGTCAACGGATCGACGTGGGCGCGTGCGGTGCGGCGCGGTGGCCAGAAGCTGCCGAGCATCGCGCTGGATCCGGAGGACGCGGCGACCACCAAGCGCGTCGCGGAGACCGAGATCGGTCGCATGTCATTCAAGCCGGACGGCAACGGCCCCTATCAGGAGGCCTTCAAGGTGCTGGCGACGCAGTCCCGGGTCACGATCATCGTGACCAACGAGGGCAAAGAGGTGATCACCGGCGAGGACCTCAAGCTCGACCTGGACCTGGTCACGCCGATGACGCTCAAGAACATGCTGAACTTGATGTGCGGCAAGAGCGAGAAGCTGGCGTGGACGATCCGCAACGGCGTGGTGCTGATCACCAACAAGACCAAGGCCGGCGGCGACAACGTGCTGGTCACCCACGACATCCGGAGCCTGATCTTCCCGACCACCGCGTTCCTTCCCGCGTCGATCTCGAACCTGCCGACCGGTGACTCGGAGTCGACCGTGCCGCGCACCGGTGGCGAGTCCGACGAGAAGGTGGCGCTGATCGAGATGGACACGCTGGTGTCGCAGATCAAGGCCGCGACCGGGACGGGCTACTGGGACGGCGAGAGCGGAGCGTCGATCGACCAGGTCGACGGCGGCTACCTGCTGATCAAGGCCAACCCGAAGATGCAGCACGAGGTCGCCAAGTTCTTGGCCGACATGGTTCGCATCTCGACCGCGGTGGTGACCGTCGAGACCAAGTTCCTCACCATCAACGAGAACTTCCTGCAGGAGGTCGGTGTCGACTTCCGTGGCACCGGCGGCGCCGGCAACAAGGGCACGGTCGCCCCGCTGGACGACCTGTCCAACGGCCTGCAGACCAACGCGTCGGCCGGCCGAGACAACTCCGGCACCGCCGACCCCGCGGCCAGCCCGCTGTCGGGCTTCTTCTACGACGACGGCGGTGACGGCGACTACCGCGGCCGCACCGAGAACTTCTTCACCGACCGGCTGGGTCGCATCCTGACCCCGACCGGTGGCCTCACCGCGGCCTGGACGTACCTGAACGACCTTCAGGTCAACATGATCTTCCGCGCCGTCGAGAAGAGCGAGAGCGCGCAGCTGGTGAACGCGCAGACCGTCACCGTGTTGAACAACAACCGCGCCAACGTCTCGGTGATCAACCAGACTTCCTACGTGCGCGACTTCGACGTGGAAGTGGCCCAGGCGTCGTTCATCGCCGACCCGAAGATCGACGTGATCCACGACGGCATCGTGCTGGACGTGCGGCCGATCATCCGCCACGACCGTCGCAGCGTCACGCTGGTGCTCGAGCCGACGGTGGCGCAGCTGCAGCGGCCGATTCCGACCTTCACCACTTCGCTCGCCGGCTCCACCCTGCCGGTCACCCTGCAGCTGCCGGTGCTCACCGTGAAGTCGGTGGCGACGACCGCGCAGGTGCCGGACGGCGGCTCGGTGCTGATCGGCGGGCTGCGCACCATCCTGAGCCGCGAGCGCCGCGCCGAGGTGCCGATCTTCTCGAAGATCCCGATCCTGTCGTTCTTCTTCAAGCAGGAGGGCGTCGTCGACGAAAGCTCGTCGCTGATGGTGCTGGTGAAGGCGAAGATCACCGACGTGGTCGATCACATGAACGACTACCAAGCCAGCGTCGACGCGCTCGGCAAGTAGTCCGTCGGATCGAACCGGGGGCACTGCGACCCTCCCCACGACGCCCGCGCAAGCGGGCGTCGTCGTTTCCAGCCCGAGCGCAGCGAGCGGGGAGCGACGCCAGGGTGAACATCCTCCGTCACCCCGCGATTCGCGAGGCGCGAACCGGCGCGCTGGCCCCGCCGCGCTCGAGGGCTACAATGCGTGCCCCGCGGCCCGCGGAGCCGAAGCATGCCTAACGACGCGACTCCGAAGCCCCTCGACGCCCTGTTCCTCGACATCGACGACACCTTGTTCTCGACCTCGGTGTTCGCCGACAAGGCCAGGCGGGCGGCGCTCGACGCGATGATCCGGGCCGGACTTCGGGTGGATCGCGAGGTACTCCGCCGCGAACTGGACGAGGTGATCAGCGAGTTCTCGAGCAACTTCGGCAGCCACTTCGACAAGGTCATCCATCGCCTGCCGGTCGAGGCGAGCGCCGGTCTGAACCCGGCGATCCTGGTGGCCGCCGGGGTCGTCGCCTACCACGAGACGAAGTGGCGCGAGCTCAAGGTGTACGACGACGCGTACGAAGTGCTGCGCTGGCTGGCGGGCACCAAGCTGATCCGCGGCATCATCTCGCTCGGCCTGACCGTCAAGCAGGCGGAGAAGGTCATTCGGCTGAAGATCTACGAGTTCCTGACCCCGGGGGCGATCTACTTCACCGACCAGATCGGGATCAACAAGCCCAACCCGAAGCTCTACCAGCGGGTGCTCGACGATTTGGGTCTGATCGCCAACCGCGTGATGTACGTCGGTGACAATCCGCGTAACGACATCGACCCGTGCAACGAGGTCGGGATCATCACAGTGCGCAACCGCCGCTCCGGTCGGCACGCGCAAACGGACGGCAACACCAAGCCGACCTACGAGATCCGCGACTTCTACGAGCTGCGCCGGATCCTGCAGACCGACTTCGGGGTGACGAGCACGACCGACCTGTAGCCCGTCGCGAGGGGCCGACGTCCGAACCCTAGCCCGGACTATTCAGGA
>JACKIB010000042.1 GCA_020638695.1 Planctomycetota bacterium | reverse complement strand
GTCGTCCTGCACCGCCACTCGCGGCTGAAGATGTCGGTGCGCGATTCGCTCGGCGCAGCGCTCGATGGAGTCACCTGGCTCCACTTCGTCGGACCCACGGGGAGGTACTGCCGGTACCCGGTCCCGCCGGCGGGAAAGGAGGAGAGCGTCAATCCGGGCGAGTACCGCCTGCTCAGTGTGATGCTGCGGTCCAAGTACGGCGCGGTCGACGTCCCGTTCGATGCGACTGGCACGCACGTGGTCGTGCCGGAGGGCGGCTCCGCTGAACTCGTCGCTCACGTCGACAGTCGTGACGTGCGGGGTAACCACCGAATCACCGGCAAGGTGTCGGTCAGCGGCAAGCCCGTCGCGGGATTGACCGTCAGCCTCTCCTCGGACAACCGGAGGTTCAACCGGCAGTTCCTGATCGGGAAGGACGGCTCCTTCGTGCTGGAAGGTGTGACCTTCCGCGAGGTGTTCGTGGTGATCCACAAGACCGGCGGGGGCAACGAAATTCGACTGTTCAGCCGCAAGGTGACACTCGATCGTCCCGAGGTGCACCTCGATATCGACATCGCCCCGGGCGGAATGCGCGGCGAGGTGCTCGGTGCCAACGGGCAGCGCTTGGGCAAGACTCGATGCCTGGTCGTGGAAGAAGACGTCGCGGTGGCGGGATGGGTGGTCTCGCGCGCGGACGGGACCGTCGAAGCCACGTCCCTGGCGCCCGGTCGCTACCGGTTGCTGAACATGCGCCACCGCGAGGTGCAGTCGGACGTGTTCACGGTTCGCTCCGGGGAGGTGACTACCGGAGTGGTGCTGCGCTGTCCCGCGATCGTCGCCGTCTCCGGGCAGGTCACGTTGGACGGCGCGCCGCCGGCGGGTGCGGGGTGGCTGGTCGGGTTCACCAGCGACCGCGAATCGCACCAGTTCGAAGTTGCACCGGACGGTCGCTTCTCTACGTCCGAACTGGATGCCGGGATGCGCTATCGGGTTTGGCTGATGCCGACCGGGGCGATGCGACGGCACGACTACGGACGTGAGGTGCAGGTGCCGGCCGGCGGGTTGTCGGACTTGCGTCTCGAGTTCTCGCGCTGAGCCCCGGTTGACGCGCGGTTCCGACGACTCGTGACCGTGCTGCTGCGGCCGCGCCGGTTTCGCGGATGTGTCGGTGCCCGCTTCCGGCCGGCGTGGGAGAATGCGGTCGCCTGCCGCCGGAGTCCCTTCGCCCGCCCGCGCCACATCGGGTCGCGTCGCTTCGCAATCCGCACTTGATCCGCCCTTCTTCCGCAGCGCCGGTCCAGGCAGCACAGCGTTTGGCGAGTCCTTTCGCGGTTGGATGCCGCGGACGCCACCGAGTGGCACGTTGGCTCGTGATCGCGGGGTTCCTCGTCCTGGCGGGTTGTGGCCGCGTTGCCCCGGGCTCCGCAGCTGCGTTGCACCAACGACGCGCGGTGCTCCGCGCTGCCCATGCGCAGGTGTTCACCGACGCGTCGCGCGCGGTGTCCGAGACGCAGCGCGCGCTGCGGGACGAGCTGCAGGCGGTGTGGCGGGGGTTGCTCGAAGTCGGGCTCGAGCTGCGGCTGGACCCGGAGCACGAGGTGGCCCCGAGCTCGTGGATCCTGCACATCCACGTCGACGAGCCCGAGACGATGGACGAGCAGATCGCGCTCATGGCGCGCTTGCCGCGGCCGTGTCGCTTCAAGCTCATCGTCCGCAGTGACGTTGTGGAAGCCGCGTTGCGTCGCCGACTCGCGGAGCAGCGCGAGCTGCTGCGGCGGTGTGACTTCATCCGCGCGCCAGCCGGGGCTTTCCTGTCGATCTGGTCGCGAGACTTCGCGGTCGGCGACGAGCGCCAACAGGTTCGCCCGATGCGCGCTCCGCGATCCGGTACCCAGCCGCTCGATGACGCGAATGCGGGCGACACTGCTGTGGTGGACGTCTTGCAACTGCGCGGCACATCGGTGCTGCGCGCGCCGCTGTTCTTCTCGGGGGGCAACTTGGTCACCGGTCGCCAGCCCGACGGTCGCACGATCCTGTTCTGCGGTGCCTCGGACTTCCGCATCACCGAGGACCTCTACCGGCAAGCGGGGCTGTCGCTCACCGACGCCACCTACTGCCGCGTGCTCGAGGCCGCGTTCGGTGTCGACCGCGCGGTGCTGCTCGGCACGCGCAACCCGGCGGGAGGCTGGCTGCCGCAGTCGAAGGTCCTGTTCCACCTCGACCAGGCGATGTTGCTGCACGCGCCGGGGCGCGCGGTGGTGCACGAGCTGTGCCTGCCGCGCGATGCGATTCCCGAGGCCGAGCTGCGGCCGCGGTTGTTCGGGGCGCTCGCCGAGTTGGCGCGCCGCTACGGGCTGGACCTCGGAGCGGTGCGGTCGTCTCTGGCGCACGGTTCGTTCCACGGCGTCGCGCGGCCGGAGTCCGCGTCGCCCGCGGAGTGGGCACGCGACGTGGCGCGATTCACCGCGCTGCGGGTCGAACTCGACGAGCTGCGGCAGGCCTACGGGATCCGGCGCGATCTCGAGAGCTACGCCGACGGGCTGCGGCGCCACGGCTTCGCGGTGACGCGCTTGCCGCTCGACCTCGGGCTCGCCATGCGGCGGCAGTTTCACCTGAACGCCGTCTGGGTGCCGCGGCCCGGTGCGCCCGCTTTGCTGTTGATGCCGGAGTTCGGTGACCGCACGCCCGGTGCCCGGCAGCACGACCAGCGTGCGGCGGAGCAGCTGTCGAAATTGGGCTGCACGTTGGTGCCGATCCCCGATCTGGCTCACCGTGGCGCCGGTGGACCGCACTGCTTGATCCGCCGCGGGTGACCGCGGGACTTCTCGATGGGGACCGCGACCACTCCGGGGTGGACGCACCGCGACCCGCCGTGGGACACTGTCGGGGTTCGTGCCCCGCGGAGGTTCCATGTCCCAGCTCTGGTCGGCGTCCACTCGTCTCGTCTGTTCCCTCGTCCTGACCGCCGTTCCGGCGCTCGCCCAAGTCTGCGGCAGCACCGAAGTGCTGTTGAAGAACGACATCCTCCCGGCGGTCCCTTCGGGCAGCTACGCGGTGGGCCTGGTGCGCGGTTTGTGCGTCGGCGAGGCGGCCATGGGCGTGTTCAACGCCGGTGCATCGTGCAAGGTGAAGGCGGTTTCGGTCATGTTCGGCCACCGCATCGGCACCAACGGGATCACCGCGCTGGCCGACATCGAGATCTACGACGGCGTGACCTTCCAGCCGAACGGTCAGGCGCAGCTCGGCACGCTGCTGTTCCAGCTCACCAAGAACTCTTCGAACCTGCAGATCCAGAGCCACGGCATCAACACGTACACGCTGCCGACGCCGGTGCGCGTGCCCTCGGGTCGGCCGGTGATCGGCTTCCGCATGCTGTTCACCACCGCGGCGGGCAGCTGCAGCGCCGGCTACGACGCGAACTTCTGCTGTGACGCGGCCAACACTTGCACTCCCGGCCGCAACATCCTCGACGCACCGGGCCAGTTCGGCGCCGTAGACCCGGCGGTGTACCGCGTCACGCAGGGGCCGATCACGATCCCACTGTGTCCGGTCTACTTCAACGGCGACTGGATCATCCGCTGCTGCGTCGAGCCGGAGGTCAGCATGACCTGGAGCGGCAACCCGACGCCGGGCGGCGTGCTGTCGTTCGTCTTCTACGCCCCAGGCGAGGACGGCAACGGCTACTTCGCGACCCTGTCGGGGGGGATCAAGTCGGGTTGGCAGAGCCCGTGGGGGTTGTTCCCGCTCGACCCCGACCCGGTATTCGATTGCTTCCTCGGACCGTGCGCGGTGACGTTGATCGGCCGCACCGGGACCATCGGCACCGGCGGACGCTCGTTCGGCGGCATGGCGATCCCCAACTCGCCGATCCTCAAGAACTCGGGGCTGCAGCTCTACGGCGCGTTCGTCACCTTCAAGCAGCCGAACTTCACCCCGTGGATCAGCGTGTCGGCGCCGAGCCAGGTGATCACGATCAACTGAGCGGGACCACGCGACCATGGCACAACCGCCGGTAGGTGCGCAGCAGCACCTCGGTGGTCGGCACCGGTAGGTCGAGCGGGATCTTGGTGCGCGGGAGCGACTCGGCCAGCGGCAGCGGTGGATCCGCGGCGCGCAGGTCGGCCCACAGACGCACCGGGCAGGAGCAGAACACGCGCTCCGGGGCGCCGAGTTCGGCCAGCCAGTCGGTCAGCCGCTGGTTGACCTCGGACAGCAGGCGCTTGGCATTCTGCAGCCGCAGGCGCGAGCCGTAGCGCGACTTGCCGCGGGTCTTCAGGTGGGTCGGCTGGGCGCGGCCGGTGCCGCGGACGACGTACTTCTTCTCGCTCTTGGTGTGCAGCACCTCGCCGTCGTCGAACGCGCCGAGCGACGCGGCGCCGGCCTGCAGCAGGATCACCCAGTGCAGGCCGAGCCGATGTGGAAGCCGAGCCAACCAGGTGTCGACCGACTCGTCGGGTGCGGCCGGCGGCACCACCAGGGGCAGCTCTACGCGGATGCTCCGCCCCTCCAGGCGGTGTTCCCCCGTGAACCGCAGCGGGTCGTCGCCGTGCTGTGCGGCGACGACCTGCCAGGTGCGGTCCCAGGCGAACGTGTCGTCGTCCATGGCGGTGCCGGGAGGCTACCACAGGGCCGTAGCGACGCGACTCGCGTGGTCGCCCAAGCGACCCGGTCAGTTGGTGCAGAGTCGGCCGAGCACTCCGTTGCTGGCCCGCAGCGTGTTGCTCGAGTCGATGCTGACCGCCTGGTAGACGATCGCGTCGAACAGGAACGGGAAGGTCGGGTTCGACGGTAGCGACACCGAGAAGTTGGCCGGCATGCTCAGGGAGATCCCCAGGGTCGCGGCGTTCGCCGGATTGACGTAGGCGAACGTGTTCGGCAGCTGGAACAGCGTCGGGGTCACCGGTGCGAGGCTGCCGAGCAAGAGCACCGCGTGGTTGGACGGACCGGTAATCCGGAAGTCGTACGACGCGGAGACGAACGGCACCAGAATCGGTCGGTTGAGGGCGCGCAACGACGGGATCAGGCTGCTGGTCGGATTGGGCAGGAGCGTGCTCGCGGCCATGCGCAGCGCCTTGATCGTGCCGCCGGTCTGCGGCGTGAACGCGGGGGTGCCGAGCATCACGTCGACCGCGTTCATCCGCTTGATGTCAGGACCGCTGGCCAAGCCGGGGTTGGTGCTCGCGCCCTCGGTGTGGATCTGCGTCAGCGTGTTGTTCGCGGTCGAGAACACCCGGCAGGTGCCCGCTACCGCCACGGCGAACTCGCCGAGCCCGTCGCTGTCGAGATCGCCGTACGCCGCCATCTTGCCGTCGGTCACCACCGCCGATCCGGGCAGGGGTACGGTGCCGAAGGTCGGCGTGGTGCCGACGATCGGGCTGTTGAGGGTGTGGAACACCGCCACGATGCTGGAGGTCGACCCGCGCCCGAGCACGGCGAAGTCGCTCAGCGGCGAGTTGACACCCAGCGGTGCCGGCAGGAAGCCGACCGACGCCACGGCGGTGCCGAGCTGCTCGAACGCCACGCCGCGGTAGAGGAACGACGTGGGCGCGTTGCTGAAGGTGTTGGCGAGGTTGTAGATCGCCACGTAGCCCTCCCCGAACGACGTGCCGTTGTTGTAGTTCGGCGCGCCGGCGGCGAGGATCGACATCGTCGGGTTGCCACCGGGCGGGTTGTTGCTCGGTCCGGCCGCCAGGCTGAAGCCGAGGAAGCCCAACCGACCACCGCTGTTGAGCGTCCGGTACAGCCCGCCGGTGGCTGGGTCGTACAGCCGGACTTCGTTCACCCCGGGCACGCCGATCGCCAGGCGACGCCCGACCGGCGTGTCGACCATCACCATGCTGGTGCCGAAGGTGTCGGGACCGGTGATGGTGCGCTCGACGAAGGTGAAGTTGGTGCTACCGGTCTGCCGGATCGAGATGATGTAGACCTCGCCGCGCAGCCCCGGCGCATTGGTGATTCGCGGCGCGGACACCGCGAAGTCGTCCCGGCCGTCGTTGTTGACGTCGCCGACGTTGGCCAGCGCGAGTCCGAGCTGCACTCCGGAACTCGGCAGGCCGACCTGGAACGCGGTGATGCGCGGCGCGATGCGCGCCGGCGGCGAGGTCGTGCTCTCCGCGGAGATCACGTAGACCTCGCCCGAGGGCGAAGCGGTGTTGCCGTCACCGGGCGCACCGACCACGAAGTCGCGCAGGCCGTTGCCATCGATGTCGCTGAGGATCGCCGCCGAGGCTCCGAAACCCCTGGCCGCGGTGGTGTCGCTGTAGAACAGCGTGGTCTGGGCCATCGCCGTGCCGGCGAGGAAGAACAGGGGCGCGACGCGCCCCACGAGGGTCATCGTGTTCATGGATCTGGGTTTCGCCTCCGGCCGCGGTGTCGCTTGCCGTTCGAGGGAGTTGGAGAAAGCACCTCCAGGGCGCCACGGATGACCCGCCGTTTCGCCCGCCCCTCGAATATGTACCCCGAACCCTCACCGGAGAACCGACTGCTCGACCTCGGCGCGGTGCAACCCGGCACCGACGACTTCGCGCGCTTGTACGCCGTGCACACCGGTCGTGTGCGGCGCGTCATCGAGCGCGAGCTGGGAGCCGTGCACTACGGCGCGGTCGATACCGACGACGTGCACCAGGAGGTGTTCATCCGTGCGTGGCGCTACCTGCGTCGCGGCGGTCTCGGCCGGGCGCCGGAACCTGGCGCGTTGTCCGGGTTGCTGCACGGCATCGCGGTTCGCCGCGTCCGCGACGTGCATCGCGATGAGCGACGCTTCAAGCGCGATCACGGCCGGCGCGTCTCGTTGTCGATCGACCCGCTGCTGCCGAGTCGCGAAGCCGACCCCGGCGACGTCCTGTGGTGCGCGGAACTTCGGTCGTGGATCGGGCACGAACGCGCGGCGCTGCGTGCGGTGGAGCGTCAGATCCTGGACTTGCGTGAACTGCAGGGTCTCGACTACGTGACTATCGGCGTGCTACTGGGGTGCAGCACGGCGAACGCGCGGCTGCGCTACTTCAGGGCCCGGCGCCGGTTGGCACAGCGCCTGGACGGGCTGTGGGCGGCGCTGGTCGCCTGAGCTGCAGGCCGCGAGTCGTGTTTGCATGCGAAGCGGCCGAGGCCTCATGGCCGCCCGCAGCGCCGCCCTCACTTGGGTGCGGCTCCCGCCGCGATAGGCGCAGACCCGGATGCGGCCACGTCGGCCGGGTCGAGGATCGGATCGGCTGCGTCCGCCGAGTCGAGTCGCCTATCGCACGGCGGCCCGCCGCGGTGCCACGCGTCCGCCGTCCTGCACCAACTCGCTGGGGTACAGCACCACCGGCGTGCCGGGCTCGAGTCCCTCCAGCACCTCGGCTTCGAGTCCACTGCGCCGGCCGATCTTCACCTGTCGCCGTTGTGCGCGACCGTCCGACACGGCGTAGACCGCCCACGCACCGCCGGCCTTGAACAGTGCCCCGGTCGGCACCTGCAGCACGTCTTCGGCCGACCACAGCTCGACACTCAGCTCGATCCGGAACCCGTCGCCGAGCTGCCGCCACTGCGGGTCGTCACCCACCGGATCCGCGATCACGTTGACCCGCTGTTCCTCCACCCCGAGCGCCGAGACCTTGGTGAACCCACTCGGCTCGACCAGCCGCACACGCGCCTCGAGCGTCGCGGGACGATCGGGCCCGTGTTCGCCGCCGAAGCCGCGCACGAATGCGCGCATCTTCGGGCGCACCTTCACCGCGTCTTGACTGAGGAAGTCGGCAACGAGCTCGATCCGCGACACGTCACCGATCTCCAACAGCGGCGTCCCGGGTGCCACGTCGCGTTCCGATTCCTCGAACACCCGCAGCACCGTGCCCTGGATCGGGGCGTGCAGCACCAGCGTGCCGCCGCTCGGCTTGCGGTTGGCTTCGCGGTGCGTATCGTCGGTCGGCAGCTGCTGTAGCTCGACCAGGTTGGCCTGCGCCAACCGCTGGCCGAACTCGGCGACTGCGACCGCGAACTCCGCGCCGCGCCGAGCCGCTTCGGCCCGGGCTTGATCGTGCTGCGCTCGGTCGAGCAACTCGGTGCTGGCGATGTTCTCGGCGACCAACTTGCGCACCCGCTCGCACTCGCTGGTGGTGAGCTTGACATCGGCCTCCGTCTGCTCGAGCAGCGCGCGGGTCTGCCGTAGGTTGGCACGAGCCTGGCCGAGTTGCGCCTCGGCTTGCTCGCGGCTGCGTGGGTCGAGCGGTTGGGGCGCTGACGGGGCGAACACCGCGAGCACCGTCTCGCCGCGCTGCACCGGGTCTCCGGGGTCCAACGTGGTGCGTACCAGCCGGCCGTGCACCGGGGCGCACACTGTGTAGCGTTCGCGCACCCGGGTGCGGCCGTCGTCGGTGACGGTGACCCGCAGCAGCCCGCGCCGCACTTCGGCCACATCGACCAGCAGTGGGCTCTCCAGGAATGCCCAGACCAGCGCGGCGATCGCGCCGATCGCCACTGCGGTCCACACCCAGGTCTTGCCGGAAACCCTCATCGCTCGCGCCGTGGCGATCATAGGGTCCGCCGGGGCGATGGTGAGTAGGCACTTGGGCGGGGGAGGCACCGCACCTCCGGGCAGCACCAGCCGGGCACGATCTCGCGACGCTGCTCGGGGACGGCTAACGACGAGCGTCGAGCAGCCGGGTGGCCCACGCCGCCAACGCCGCGCGGTCGCGCGGGTCGACGGGCACCGACCCGGGTGCGTCGGCGATCTTCTTCAGCTCGGCCCGCACCGCCGGCGTGTCCACTCGGTCGCGCAGCCGGGCTTCGGTGAAGCGCCGCAAGTCCTCGGCGCAGCGGCTGCCGCTGCGCTCCGCGTGCAGCACCAGGCGCATGCGGTGACCGACGTCGAGTCGCTTCGCCGCGACTGCCCGTACCTTCTTGCTCACCGCCAGCTTGGCGCTCGCCAACAGCTCCTGCGGGCCGGGGTCGAGCGCGCCCGGGTCGAGCCGTCCCAGGACGTCCTCGGTCCAGGCATCGCCGAGTGCCCCGACCCTGCTCAACACCGCCGCGAGCCCCGGGTGCTTCGGCTCCGACAGGACTTCGTGAATGCGCAGGTAGACGTCGGGGTGCGTGGAATAGGTGGCAGCCAGCATCGCCAGTCCGCGATCCTCGGCGGGCGCGCTGGAGTCGTCGACGAGCGCGAGCAGCTCGCGGTGGGGGACCTTCGCCGCCGGGAACCGAGAGAACGCGAGGATCGCGCGGTGCCGAACCCGGGCGTTCGGGTGCCGCGTCAGCCGCAGCAGTTTGCCGCGGTAGGGTGGATCGAATACGGCGGCGATCGGGATCGCGCCGATCGCCCGCAGCACTTCGTGCAGGTAGCGGGTCCGCGGTTCGTAGCGCGCGCCCGGTCGAAGCTCGGGCAGTTCGTTCGGCGCGTCGAGGTACGGCAGGATCACCACTTGGGGATCGAGCGGGCGGAGCTGATCGCCGGGATCGTCCGGTCCGTGTTGGGCTGACAGCTTGGCGATGAGTTGCTTGCCGCCGAGCTGTGCCACTTCCTTGAACTTCTTCGCCCAGCCGAGGAACCGCCGCGGATTCTGCTCGAGTGGCTTCTCGGCCATCTGTGCGCCGTGCGAATCCGACTGCCCCAGGTTCCACAGGGCGACCCGCATCCAGGTGTTCGCGTCGCGGCGGTACAGCACTTCGCCGGGCTTGCCCCTGTTGAAGACCTGTTGGAACCCCTCGTAGATCGCCATCTGCTCGAGCGTCGCCAGATCGTCGCGGGAGTCGAGGAACGCGACCCACTGCTCCGGGGTGGCGCGCCCCGAGGTCATGCTCTGGCGGTAGACGACCCACTTGCTGTGCTGGTCGAACCGCGCCCAACGCGTCGGGTCGACGCCTTGGGGCGCCGGGGCCACGGTCTGCTGGGGTGTGTTGGCGATCGCCAGCGCGTCGAGTGCGCCGACTGCCGCGCGCCGAACGCGCGGGCGGTGGGCCGGTCGATCCGGTGCCCTTGCCATGCGCGGTCGCCCGACCGCATGGCCGGACAAGCTGTGCACCGCGCGGATCACCCCGCTCGGCGGTGAGCCCGCACCGATGTGTACGTCGACCCGCAGGCGAGGCACGCCGTGCGCCTCCAAGTACACCTCGTGGTCTCCGGGTCCGAGTGCCGGGCTCGACGCGACCGCGGACAGGATGTAGTCCTCGAAGCTCGCAGCAGCGAAATCGAGTGAGCCGTCGCGCCGCAGCCGGCGGGCGGGGACGTGACCGCGCGGCCCATGGGTGATCGTGCCGAACCGCTTGGTGGACCCGCCGGCGGGCAGCGTGACCACGCGAAGACGCTGCTGCGCCAGCAGCTCGGTGAGTTCGCGCGCCGTGATGTGGTTGGCGCCGTGGATGCCTTCGAACGAGGGGATCGGGTCGACTTCCGGCCCGAGCGCGGACACGGTGATCGCCAGTCGGGCGGTGTCCGCGCGCTCGGCGGTGAGCTGCAGGTGGAGGGCGGCGAGTCGGCGCCCGGTGCCTTCATCCTCCAGGTAGGACGTGTCCCTTGTGGCCAGCTCGACCTCGCGGGCGCCACGCCACAACGGCAGGGTCAGGGCGAGCAGGGCTGCGGGGGCCAGCGACCAGCGGAGCAGATGGAGACGGCGCGGCGAGCGGGGTGGCATCCGCGGTCGACGATTCGCGGCCGCCGGCACTCCCGCGGGATCGGCTCAGCACCGAGTTTGCGTGGCGAAACCCGATGCCGCGGTGCTGCTGCACTGCAGGGGCCGCGGATCGCGCCGGTACGCGGGGATTCTCAGGTGCGTTCCGAGAGACTGGCTCTCCAGCGGCCAGCGACCCCGGACGCTCCAGCAAGCAGGGCGGGCGCGGGATCGCACCCTACTCGCGGGTCTTCAACACCTCGATGATGTCCATCTCGTCCAGCCGCCGCCACGCCAGGAAGCCGGATACCCCAGCCGCCACCATCACCGTCAGCGCCGCGGTCGCGTAGGTGCGCGGAGCCACCAGCCACGGGATCCGCAGCTGCTCGGAGCTCAGTCCCTCGGTCAGCAAACCGCACATCAGGTAGCCGATCAGCATGCCGAGCGGAATCGCCAAGACCGTCAGGGCGCCGAGTTCGCCGAGCAAGATCGCGCTGACTTCGCGGCGGCGGAAGCCGAGCACGCGCAGACTGGCGAGCTGCCGCGCTTGCTCGCTCAGCGTGATGCGTCCGGCGTTGTAGAGGATGCCGAGCGCCATGATCAGCGAGAATGCGATGTTGATGGCGATCGAGGTGCCGAGGTGTTCGTCGATCAGCTTGCGGTAGGTGCGCAGCGCGTCGTTGCGCGAGGTGATCCCGGCCACCGCCGGGGTCGCCTTCACCGCGCGGTGGAGCGCCGGGAGCAAGTCGTCGTCGACCGTGAGCAGCGCGCCGGTCAGGGTGCGCGGCTCGTGGAGCACCCGGCACAGCGCGTCGAGGTCCATCTGTGCGCCGAGTCCGAAGTAGGTCTCGGCCAAGCGTGCGACGCGGATGCTGCGGGTCGGTCGTTGGCCTTCCAGCACGTCGACCTGCAGGGTGTCGCCGGCCTGCACGCCGAGCACTTCGGCGAGCTTGCGCGTCAGCACCAACCCGTCGGGTGGCGGTGGAACGGTCGCCAACCGGACGTCGAGCACTTGCTGCAGGGTTGCCTCGCGCGGCACCCCGGTGATCGCGCCGTTGCGGTGCCGCACGCCGTTGCGGAACCGCACCGGCACCGTGCGGTATGGCTCGGCGTGCAGCACGCCGGGTAGTTGACGCAGCTCGGCGAGCACCCCGGTGCTGCGCGGTCGGGTCAGGGTGACCTGCACGTCCTCGCGCCGCTCCATGCCGAACGAGATCACCATCGCGTGGTCGATCGCGTCGATCATGAAGGTGCTGGCGACCACCAGTGCGGTTGCCGCGACCATGCCGGCGAGCGTCAACAGTCGCCGCAACGGCCGCCGCTCGACGTCGCGCAGCACCATCGCCACGGCCGGCGGCACCAGCTGCTCCAGCCCGAGGCGTTCCAACAAGGTGCGACGGTACACCGCCGGAGCCTCCGCACGCATCGCCTCGGCCGGGGGGAGGCGCACCGTGCGGCGGATCGCGGTGAACGTGCCGAGCGCGGCTGCGGCACCACACAGCAGCGCCACCTGCAGCACTTCGCGCGCGTCCAGTGCAAAGGCCAACCCGGGAAGCCAGTAGTACGCCGAGTACAGCCGGATCATCCAGCTGCCGATCGACGCGGCGACCAACAACCCGCCGAGCAAGCCGACCAGCACCACCGCCCCGACCAGCTTGCCGAAGTGCACCCCGATCTCGCGGTCGCGGTAGCCGAGCGCCTTCAACGCGGCGATCTGCTCCCGCTGTCCGGCGATGATCTGCCCGACCACGACGTTGAGCAGGAACGCCGCGGCGATCAAGAACAGGATCGGCACCACCATCCCGATGGTGCGCAGCTGCTGCAGCTCGCTGCTCAGGAAGAAGTGCGACACTTGCTCGCGTCGCGGCAGGGCGCCGCGGCAGCCGTAGCGCGCCAGCTCGGCGTCGACCCGCCGCACCACCGCAGTCGGGTCGATGCCGCGCTCGATGCCGAGCGCCACGCTGTTGAACGCACCGTCCATGTCGAGCGCCGGCCCCAACGCCTCGCGCCGCATCCAGAGCACACCGAACAGCCGGTCGTCGGGGAACACCATCCCCGGACCCAGCGCGTACACGAACTCCGGCGCCAGGGCGGTGCCGACCACCCGCAGCCGCTGCTTGCGCCCGTCGATCACCGCGCCGAGCTCGGTGCCGAGCCGTAGCCGGTGCGCGGTGGCGAACGCCTCGCTGGCGACGACTTCGTCGGTGCGACCCGGTGCCGGCATCCGACCGCGGCGCAGCCGGATCGCGTTCACCAGCGCGCGCCCGTGGTCGGGCAGCGACACCAGCTGTCCGGTTACGGTGTCGGAGACCCCTTCGAGATCGAGGGTCACCCCCGCCACCACGCGAGTCTGCACCCGCTGGACCCCGGGGATCGCGCGCAGCTGCTCCGCCACGTGCTCCGGCGCGCGCTGCAGCGCCGCGAACACGTCGCCGAACCGCTCACTCGAATAGTGTTCGTGCTGCGCGCGCTGCAGGCTGTGCAGGCACACCCGCATCGCCAGGAACAGCCCGGCGCCGGTCGCGATCACCGTGGCAATCGCGAGCAGTTGACCCTTGAGCGCCGCGAAGTCGCGCAGCACCTTGCGGTCGAGGGCGCGCATCCGGGTCCTTCCGCCGCGCCGGGTGTCCTACTTGCCGACCGTGATCTCGAGGCCGTTGCTGAGCGCCACTCCCTGCGCCGCCGCGGGATCGCCGACGCCGGCCTGGAAGAACGTCTTGCTGCCGGCCAGCGCCGGGTCGTTGGGGACCGTCCCGGTGAGCGCGCCGGCGCCGTTGCCGTCCAACAGCAGGCTGAACGGTGCAAAGGGTGGGGCGACCAGCAGCGTGCCGCCGAACAACGGGATGCTGGCAGGCGCTCCTGCGGCCAACAGCACCGCCACGCCGTTGCTGCGCGCCTGCTCGACGCGGATCGCGATCGCTTGACCGAGCCGCGGCAGCCCGTGTGCAAACAACTCAGGGGTGAGGTTGCCGGTCCCGGGCAGCCCCGCGCCGTACGGGCGGCAGCGGAGTGCGGCATTGGCGTTGACGAAGCCCCAGCCGTAGCGGTTGTCCTTGCCGGTTGCGCCGATGTCCCGGCAGGCGCGCAGCGCCAGCGCGACCTGCGTCGCGGTCATCTCCGGGTGCAGCGAGAGCACCAGCGCCGCGACACCGGCGCAGTAGGGCGACGCGAACGAGGTGCCGTTGGCAAACGTGTAGTCGTTGTTGGTCCAGCCGTCCGTGCCGGTGCGGTCGGTGGTGTAGACGTTCTGTCCGGGTGCGGCGTACTCGATGCTGGAGCCGAAATTGCTGAACGACGCGAGGGCGCCGGTAGAGTTCAGCGCCGCGACCGCGAACACGGTGCTCAGCGTGGCCGGGTAGGTGGCCTGCGATGAACTGTTGTTGCCTGCCGAGGCGAAGTGCAGCATTCCACCGGCGAGCGTCGCCGCGTACTTCGCTTCGATCGCGCTCGACGTGAACCCGTAGCCGTTCGAGTTGTTGGATACCCGCGCGCCCTGCACGCGCCCGAACTCCAGCGCGTTCACGGTCCAGCTGGCCATCGAAGTCCAGCTGCCATTGCAGGACGACGTCGAGATGAAGCACCGCGCCGACAGCGAACGGCAGGTCGGTGCGATCCCGACCGTCCCCAGGTTGTTGTTCAGGAGCGCCGAAACGCAGCCCGCTACCGCCGTGCCGTGGTTGTCGCAGGCGTTCACCGGGCCACCGCCACCGCTCTGGCCGGTGGTGTCGGTACCCGGGCGCTGGTTGATGTCGGGGTGGTTCTGCTGCACGCCCGTGTCGAGCACCAGGACCGATACCGTGGCGCTGCCCGTGGTGATGTCCCACGCCAGATCCGCGTCCATGTCCATACCGGGTGTGCCGCTGAACTGCCCGGTGTTGAGCATGCCCCACAGGTTTCCCCAACCCGGGTCGTTCGGCACCAGGTGGCTCGAACCGCTGAACAGCCAATCGGGCTCGGCCCACGCGACCCCCGGCGTCGCGGCGAGTCGGTTCGCCTGGTCGAGCACCGCGAAGCCGCTGCGCGCGGTGCTGGCAAACGCGAATGCCGCTCGCATACCGCCGAACGGCGTGGCCCGTTCGCCGTCGGCACCCGCGAGCTCGCGGACCCGGGCATGCGTGGTCGAAGCGGCGGTGAACTGCAGCAACACCGTGGGGGTGACTGTCGCCCAGTGGCCGTCCGAACCGCGGAACACGGGACCCGCGAAACCGATCTGCGCGCTGCGCAACAAGAGCCCGATGCACCGCTCGGTGTCGGCCCGGCCCTCCAGCGGTCGTGCCAACGTGACCAGGAACCACTGTGGGGCGCCGGTCGCCTGCACGGTGGTCATACGGACGCCGAGTTCCGCAGCGAGACCGATCAGGGATTCACCTTCTCGAGGCGACGAGGTGCGCACGGCGATCCGCGTGCCATCGAGCGTCAGTGGAGTCGGGGTACCGCGGAGATGGCGGTACGGCTCGGGCTGCTGCGCGTCAGCGAGGGTGGACAGCAGGACGGTGCAGAGCAGGAGCGGGAGGAGTGTGGGGTGGCGGGTCATGTGGGTGGACCGATCCGAAGCGGTCCGGCGAAGCTATGCCGCCTCCGGCCCGCCCGCAACCGGTCCGGTCACCAAGCCAGCTCATCCGGGTCGGCCGGATGGGGGTTCTGCCGCTCGCTCGCAACCCGGCCGTCGGCCAGCGTCACCACGCGATGGGCCATCTGCGCGATCGCCGCGTTGTGGGTGATCACCGCCGTCGCGGTGCCCGTCTGCCGGTGGATGTCCCGCAGTGCCCGAAGCACTTGGCGCCCGGTCTCGATGTCGAGTGCGCCGGTCGGTTCGTCGCACAGCAGTACATCGGGTCGCTTGGCGATCGCCCGTGCGATCGCCACCCGCTGCTGCTCGCCGCCCGACAGCTGCGCCGGAAAGTGGTCGAGCCGCGCGCCCAGCCCGACCAGCGTCAGCGCCTCGGCGGCGTCGAGTGGTCGCGGCGCGATATCGGTCACCAGGGCCACGTTCTCCCGCGCGGTCAGGCTTGGGATCAGATTGTAGAACTGGAACACGAACCCGACGTGGGCGCGGCGGAACTCGGTGAGTCGATTGCGATCCGCACCGCTGAGCGCTTGATCGCGGTACCACACCTCGCCGTCGGTTGGCACGTCGAGCCCGCCGAGGATGTTGAGCAGCGTCGATTTGCCACTCCCCGACGGGCCGAGCAGCACCAGGAATTCGCCTTCCCGCAGCTCGAAGTCGACACCGCGCAGCGCGTGCACGGTGACTTCGCCCATCGCGTAGGACTTTGCCACGCCGCGCATCCGGAACACCGGCGCGGCATCGGGTGCCGGTGTGGTCATGGTGTCCATCCCACCTTCGGGATGTTGCGGGCGCGGGTGCCGAGGCCGAGGGTCACGAGGACGGTCGAGGTCGAGCCGGGGGTCGGTTCGGTGCGACCGACCCGCTCGCCGGCGTCAGTAGATCGTGACCTCCAGTCCGCTGGTCAGGTGCTCGGGCGAAGTGGGGCTTGCCATCTGGAAGTAGACGTGCGCCCCGCGCAGCGTCGCGTCGTTCGGCACCGGGAAGGTACGGCCGTGGTTGCCGTTGCTGTCGGCGCTGCCGTAGAGCTGGATCTGCGGGGCGACCAACAGCTGGCAAGGTGGCGAAACCGAACCGTTGAGCGTGTACGGCAGCGGAATGCCCATGTAGACGGTGTTCGACAACCCGATCGCGGTGATTGCGGTGTTGCTCGGCGACAGCAGCGCCCCGGTGATCGTGAACTGCCCGCCGAGCTTGGCCGTGCCGGCGGTCAACGACAGGCGCGGCCACGTCGCCACCGGCCCGCAGCCCTGCCCGAACTCGCGGTTGTCGCTGACTTCGACCAGCAGGTGGGGACGCTGGGTGGTCGTCGCGTGCTCGCGGCTCGGGCCGTACGCCGGCCGATACGCGCCGGCGGTCGACTCGCTCTTCAGTCGAATCACCACGCCGTAGTTGCCGCTCGGGTTGGCGAGCCACTTCAGCACCAGCGGCGTGACGTCGAAGGTCCGCCAGCCGACGTAGCTGACGCTGCCGACCTGAACCGTGTCGACCGACACGTTGTCATCGCTCGGCTTGGTCTGCCAGGTGATCGCATTCTCCGCCCACGGAGCGGTGACGTTGTAGACGTCGACCGGCAGCGTGCCCGCGGCGACCGCGCGGTTCTGGTAGAACATCAGGGTCGCTTTGATCACCGGCGGTTGGCCCTGCAGCGCGGTGGTCGCGAAGCTGAAGTACGAACGCATGAAGAAGATGCCGTTCGTCCCCATGTCCTTGGCGAGACCGAGTTCGGTCGCGCTGCCGTAGTTGGTGGTGGCTGCGTCGGAGCGGACCGTCGCGTCGGCCAGCGGGTCGATGCGGATGGTCGTCTGTGCGGCGACCGGGGCGAGGAGCGTGGTGAGGAGCAGCGAGCGGGTGGGGATCATCGGTGTGGGAGGCGCGTTGGCGCGACTGCCAGCCAGGATACCCGGTGGGCTCGGGGGGACACGGGCATCCGTCGGCAGTCCCCCGGTGAGGGTGTCGCCGAAGTGATTCACCCATGTCGGCCCTCGCTGCGGCGAGCTGAATCTGTCGGCGAGTGCGTCCTCAGCAAGGTGCGCCGCTTCGGCGACCTCGTGGCCCGCTCGCGTTGTCGCGGTTCCTCGGCTGCCGGCCGAT
>JACKIB010000041.1 GCA_020638695.1 Planctomycetota bacterium | reverse complement strand
CGAACTTCGGACACACCCCACTAGAGGTCTGCACCACGGAAGGGCGATTCAGGAGGTGCGTGGAGTTCGGCCGGGGTCGGCGCCCGAAACCGAATTGGTGGATTCGGCGAGGCTTTCGGGCGGTGACGGGTGCTGGAAGGCGCGGATCTCATGGGTTGTCATCCCGTGGCGCAGACTCCCAGGTGTTTCGACCAACTTGGCGCGTCGCCGGACCGACGTCGGTTGGCGGCGGAAGCCCTTGCCTCGGTATGAGTCTTCAGCGTGCGGCGCGCGGTCGGTTCGCGAGACACGCGTGCCGAAGACCGCGCTCCGCGACAGACCGCGGCCCGCTCGCCGGCTCCACGGTGCCGCGACTTGTCGCCTCAATCCGTGCGCACCCGGGCCGGAGCGACCTCGACCCCATCTTCAGGGACATAGTACTCGTATGCCCTTGAAGGCCCGGTCCGCACATTCAGGCGGAAGCGCGGTGTGAACCCGAACTCGTACCGCAGCGATTCCCCGGCGCGCACCCGATCGACGTAGAGCACCAGCCTGCCCTCGTCCCGCTCGACGCGCGCCGGCTTCGGCCCCTGCAGGCTGCGCTCGTCCACGGTGCAACCGGGCGGCAGGCCGATTTCGGCCACCACGTTGACCGCGTCGTGCGCCGCCTCGTTGCGCAGCGTGAACGTGCAACGCGCGGGCTTGCCGACCGCGACCGGCGCCGCGGGCCAGACCACGCGCAGGTCGAGGCGGCGGTTCGCGTTCGCCAGCGCGGCAGGCGCCGTCCAAGAACTCCAGTCCGTCAGCGTCAGACAGGCACGCGGCGTGCGCTTGCCGTCGACCCGCACCGCCACGGTGTGCGGTCCAGGCGGCAGTGCCGCCGCGAGAAGTACGCGCAGTGAATCGCTCGACCCGGCGGTCAACTTGCGGCGCGCCACCGACTTGCCATCGAGCACCACCTCCACGTTGGAGTTCGCGTGGATCGGGTCACGCGCCTCGGCGCGAGCGAACGCCGACAGCGCGAGGACGGTCGAGAACGTGCTGCCGAACCGTCCGTCGGGTGAGCGTTGCGCGGCGAGCCAATCGAGTTCGGACTTGGCGTCGAGCCCGGCAGCCAACAACGCGTTCGCCGCCAGCGCGGTGGTCTCGATGCGGGCCCCGCTGCCCCGGGCGCCGAGCCAGGTCTCGCCGAGCGGTGCACACGATCTGCCGTCGGCATCGCGTCGAGCACCTGCCTGGACGCGGTCCATCAGCCACCTTCCGAGCGGCGCGGTGGCGGTGCCGTGCAGCAGCGCGAGCGCGGCGAGCGAACGGCCGTAGTCGTCCTGCACTTCGCGTGCGCGCTCGACCAACCACGCCGTCGCCCGTGGGGAAGGCGTTCCGGTGGCGGCGAGCGCCCACGCCACGTACGCGGTGGTGCGGAACGCATCGGACTTGGCGTTCCGCAGCGTGCCGAACGCCGACGGCTCGAACGATCCGTCGGCACGCTGCCGTGCCAGCAGGAAGTTCCGGATCCGCGGGATCAGGCTCGGGTCGATGGGGTGGACTCGCGCGATGTCGTGGAACTCGAGAAGCCCGTACGCGGTCAGCATCGTGTTCGCCGGGGCGCGGCCGAACAACTCGAAGCCGCCGGAGCGATCGCCGACTTCGAATTGGAGCAAGCGCCGGTAGCCGTGCGCGACGCGTTCCCGCGCCTGCGCGGCGAGCGCTGCCGCACCGTCCTCACCGCGGGCTTCGCGCCGCCCGAGGATGTCGAGTGCGAGCACCATCGGGTAGAGGGTCGACGAGGTCTGCTCGAAGCAGCCGTGGGGTTCGCGCACCAGACCCGCGAAGCCCGACAGCACCGTCGCGAGGGCATCGGGCAGGATCGTCAGCTCGAGCGACGCCGGCGCCACGCCGTCGCGCGGCACGTTCCACTCGGTCCGCCACGGGGCGGTCGCGGTCACCGTCGCCTGGCGCGTCGTGTGGCGAGCGCGGCCATACGGCCGCACCACGACCTGCCGCTCGACGGCATCTGCCGTGGTGCCCGTACTCCCCGTGACGCGCACCACCGCGGTGCCCGGATGCGTCGCACGCAGGCCGAAGCGGTGCGCTGCGGCGCTCGTCGGCCCGACCTCGAGGATCCGGGCCGCTGGGCCGACCACGGCGAGGGCGGCGCCCCGTACCACCACTTCGAGTTCCGCGCGCACCGCCGCGTTGGCGCCGTTGCGCACCAATGCCGGGACTTCGATACGGTCGCCAGCGGTCAGCTGCGGCGTGATCCACGGCTCGACCTGGAACGGTTGGGTGACGAGCAGCGACGTCTCGCCGACTCCGGTGTGCCCGCCGAGCGTCGACGCGACGGCGCGCAGCTGCCACGTCGTGGTCGAGTCGGCGAGCGGGATCTCGAGCAACGCCTCGCCGGTCGGTCCGATCACCCGCTCGGGGACGAAGGTGAGCGTGGGCGGGAAGTCCTTGCGCAGCCGCGGGGGCGCGCTCGCACGGTTCCGCCGTGTGGTGCGGCGACCGCCGGTTCGGCCGCCAGAGCCGCTGCCGAGCCCGACGGTGACGTTCCACTGGTTGGAGTCGAAGGCCGACTCGACGACCTCCTCTTCGTCGACTTCTTCCGCGACGAGGACTTCTGCCTCGTCGCGACCGAGCGCCTTGCGCGCGGCCCGCTCACGGCGCACGAAGCGAAGGAACTTCTTGGTCCGCTCCGGAAGGCCCTCGAGCACCGGCTTGCCCATCCAGTCGCCCCACTCGTCGTCCGGGGTGTCGACCACGCCGTCGGGACCGGCGCACCGCCAGGCCCGATTCCGCGACCAAACCTCGAGTGGCCGGCCCCACGGGCCCATGAGGTCGGACACCTGCAGCCGCTGGCGTTCCAGCAGCCAGCGCACGGTGTGGTGGAGTGATTGGGTGAGCGGGAACTCGCGCAGGGGCACCGCGGAGAGTGCGCGAATGACCGCCTGCCGCAGCGCGACGATGCGGGCCGCGGCGAGTCCTCGGGCGCGCTGTGTGGCCCAGCGACGGCGGTTCGCCAGCCAGTCGAACCGGAGCGAGAACTCCTGGGCCGCTCCGGCCAGAGTGGGAGCCACCCCGAACACGGCGAGCGCGTCGCCGGCGGTCGCGGCGAGGCCACTGTGCAGCAGTTCGAGGTGGTGCGGTCGTGCGCGCTCCGGGGTGAGGTCGAACACAGGTTCGCTGGACCGTTCCCAAGGAGATTGCGCGAGCAGCCCGCGGTCGACGGCCCAGTAGCCCAGTACCCCAGCGGTGGGAGCCCCGGCGGCATCCCGGACCGACACCGCCACCCGCGCGATCTCCCCGGGCCGGTAGCTCTGGCGCTCGGGGCGTGCCGTCACCTTCAACTCCCGATCGCGCAGCACGAGCACGTTCTGCGCCGTGCCGGAGATCCTCTCGATGCCGTCCAGACGGTAGGCCCGCAACGTCAGGAAGCCGGCGAGCGTCTCGTCCACCGCCAGCGACAGCCGCGCGCTGCCGCTGGCCGCGATCCGGCCGGACAGCATGCGGAGTGGCATTCCATCGCGGTACACGTCGAGCAGAACGGGACCCTCGGTGCCCAGCACGTCGATGCCGAGGGTTCGGCCGGCGCGGGTCACGAGTGCGTCGGGGACGACGACCGGCGCGCCGTTGCCGACCACCCGGCAGGTGATGTCGAGGGAGGCGTTCGACACCCCGGAGCCTCCCGTGACCGTGGCGTCGACCCGCGTCTGCGCCGAGGTCGGCGTGAAGGGGAACGTCGCCGTGCCGCGTCCGTCGAGGTCGAGCGAGCACTCGCGGGCGACCCCGGTCGCACGCAGGGTGATCTTCCCCGATGCGGGTCGACCGTCCCGCGTGCGTCGTGCCGTGACGCCGACCCGAAGCGGGCGACCGAGGATCGGCACGTCGAGCAGCGCGAGGGAAACCCGGTGCTCCGCGGTGAGGCAGCGACACGGCAACTCGAGAGTCTCGCTGCATCCGTCCTGGTCGGTGACCACGAACCGCACCGAGCGCTCGGCATCGTCTGCGGCCAAAGTGCACACGGTGCGGAATCGACCGGCTTCGTCCGTCGAGCCGCTTTGCCCTTCGGTGCGCTGTCCGCCTCCCGTGACCCGTACGCGCGCACCCTTCACCGGTGCACCGTCGACGTAGCGTACCTGCAGGGCGACGGGAACGCGCTCCCCTGGGCGGCCGACCAGCTGGTCCGGCGAACACCCGAGCAGAAACCGCGGCAGCTCGAATGCCTGAACGCGGAAGCGCGCGGTGGTCGCCGCGTGGGACGCCTTCGCGGTGATCGTGTAGTTTCCCGCCGCTGCCCGCTCCAGGGCGAATGCCGTGGCGGCGATTCCGTGCTCCGAGCTGGTCAGCGTGCGCCGCGCGACCACCGCTCGCTTGGGGTCGCGCAACTCGACGGCGACCGCGTCGCCGCGGGTCGGCCGGCCGGACGGATAGTGGCGCAGCAGCAGTCGAACGTGCACCGTGTCGGTGGGGCGGTAGAGCGTGCGGTCGCTCACGGCGTGCATTCGGTCGTGCCGCTGCAACTGGATGGGCACGGACGCCAACCCCACCCGGAGCGTTGCGGGTCCGGCCGCGATCTCGTTCCCGAGGTGGAGCCGCGCGTCGAGGGTCCCCAGTGCGTCGGTGCGTGCGGCGGTGGATGCGAGGTCCGTGCCGCCGCGCTCGATCGCCACGCGGAGCTCCCGACCGGGGATCGCCGTCTTGCGCTTCGTGTCGGTCACCAGCACGCGCACCGACCACGCGCTGCCCACGTACGCCCGCGTGGACCCGAGCAGCGTGACATTGGTCGCACCGACCAACTCCTCGACGGTCGGCGCGCGCCGAATCTCCACGCCGCGCGAGTACCACAGCAGCTGCAGCCGCGTACCGATCGGGTCGACGTCTGCTTCGCGGCATGGCCCGCGGACCGTCGCGAGGCCGGTCTCGCTGCGCACGTTGCGCCGCCACAACACCTTGCCCTCGAGATCGACGAGCGCGGCGTGGACTGTGGCGCGCTTCGCGCCCGGATGCCGCGGTGTGGTGAGCTGGACCACCAGGTCGTCGGCGTCGCGCCGAGCGCTCCGGACGGCGAACGGCTCGCCGTCGAGCAGCCGCAACTTGGCGGACGACCGGATCAGGAAGCGGAACAGCGCCTCGCGGATGGCCGCGTGTGCGCGCGCCTCGCGGGCACGCTCAGCCGAGGTGTCACCGTGCGTGAGGAAGAGGTCCCGTCGTGCAGTCGCAAAGCCGACCACGCGACCGTCGAGGACCAACACCTCGAGGTCGCCGGCGACGTCCGCAGACATGCCGAGGCTGCTCGCAGGTCGCACCGCGGCGGACCCGAACACGGCGCGGAGCAGCTTCGGGCTGCTGCGTTCGAGCAGGATGATCCCGCCGCCGCGCAGGTAGGCGTGCAGGAGTCGGAACTCGTACGCGTTCCGCGGGCCGCCGGGACAAACCACCAGCGGCAACTCCGCGCAGTCGTCCGCCAACACTTCCGTGGCGCGGCAGATCACCCGACCGATCGGGGTCGGGTCTACGAGCCGGCGTTCGACCCACTCCTCGATGATGCTCTCGACCTCCTGCGGCTCCGGTCCGACGGCTGCGACTTGGCCCCGGGCCAAGAACTGCTTCAGTCGCTCGGGGGCGACCAACTCGGCGAGCGGCCGGCCGGTGCCGCTCTTGGCGAGGACCCCGATCAGGAGCTCGCCGTCGGCCGGCCGTGCTCGGTCGCCGACCAGGAAGCTCTTGGTGATCGGCGGCCACTGCGCGGGGATCGTCGGTGGGGACACCGGAGCGGCGACGACCGTGCATGTGGCGAACAGGACGGTGGCGTGCACCGCACGGCGGAACGGCGAGAGCATGCCCCGCGGAACGGGCGGGGCACCCCGGGGTTCACCGTGGCTGTGCCGCGGGGGCGCATTGCGCCGGAGGGAGGCCGAGCTTGCGCAGAATCGCCATCATCGGGCACCAGTTCGTGCCCGCGGACTGCAGGAGGTTTGCGCCGACGAATGCGGTGAACCACAGCCAGCTCGGGGTCGCGAGGTCCACTTGGCCCAGGCCCCAGGACAGCCCGAGCGAGAGGAGAATGAAGAAGCCGGCGATGCCGCGGAGGGTGCGTTCGATGGTCATGGTTTGTGTGGATCGGGACGTCGGAGCAGAGTCCGCGTCCGACCCGCGGGTTCCCGCGGCGTAGTGGCGCGTGCATGTCGGTGGTAGCCTGCGCAGCGTGAGCGGCGCCTGCAGCATCTGCCGGGGACCCGGCGCGGACTTCGATCCGCGGGAACTCCTGCCGAATCTGGACGCCCGGGAGCATCGATTGCTCGATCGCGCCATCCACTCCAGGTGCCTTGCCAGTTGGGTCTACCGGCGCCGGTTCATGGCCGAGTTCCACGACGCCGCGCGCATGTCCGGACGTCCGGAGCCGACGCTCACCGAAGATGGAACGCTCCACGAGGGGCGCCCTGCGTCGCGACTGCCCTCCGTGCGCGCTTGGTGGGTCGAGCGACTCGGCCCCGTTCCCTCGCGGGGCGAAGGGGATCTGGCTTGGTTCCTGCACGGTGCTCGCATCGTCGGCGTCGTCCGAGAGCTGGTGTTCGCGCTCGCTCTTGCTGGACTCGGTATCTGGATCGCGATCGCCGTCTGGCCGCTCGGCGCGCTCATCGGCGGCATGCTCGTTCTGGTCGCGGGCGCATTCCTGTCCCACACGTGGCGTCGATCCACCCACTTCGCCGCACCGCGGTCTTCGCGGGCGCGCGGTGCCGCGGACGCCAATGCGTCCCCGGGCGCTCGCCAGCGGGGTTCACAGCTCCTGGAGTTCGATCCCGGGCAGGGAGAGTGAGGCGCGATGGAGCTCGTTCCCGCAGACCTTTCGCCGTCGGAGCGCTACAAGCTGCTGATCGGTTGCATCGTGCCGCGGCCGATTGCCTTCGTGTCGACCGTCTCCGTCGATGGGCGGCCCAACCTGGCGCCGTTCTCGTTCTTCAACGGCGTGGGATCCGATCCCATGACGGTGGTGTTCTGTCCCGCCAACCGACCCGACGGCGGCGAGAAGGACACGCTGCGCAACTGCAAGCCCACAGCGGAGGGCGGCACCGGCGTGTTCGTCGTGAACGCGGCGGTCGAAGCCTATGCGCGGCAGATGGCGGGAGCGGCGGAGCCGTTGGCGTGGGGCGACAGCGAGTTCGAGTTGGTCGGCCTCACGCCCGCGCCCTCGGTGTGCGTAAAGGCACCCCGCGTCGCCGAGAGTCCGGTGTGCTTCGAGTGCGAGACCGTGCACATCTACCGTACCAACGCGGGTGTCGCGGGGGGTGGCAACGCCGTGTTCGGCCGGGTGGTGCACGTCTACGTGCGCGACGACTTGCTCGACGGACGAATGCGGGTCGACCCCGACCTGCTCGCGGCGATCGGTCGCATGGGTGAGCAGAGCTATGCGCGAACTCGCGATCGCTTCGAGCTCCCGCGCGGCCAACTCGGCCTCGACCCCGGGAAACCGACGTAGTCGCTGCGACCGCCCGGGTGCGCTGTAGCATCGTTCGCCCCGGCCCGGCCGATCGAGAAGCTGCTGCGCATGACCCAACCCGCCACGGCCGAGAGCCGGCCTTCGAACTGGCTCCCGTGGGGGGTCGCGGCGCTGTGCGGGCTGGTGTACCTCGGGCTCGGCCAGGGCGCGCTGTACGGCGATGGCGTGGGGATCCTGCTGGAGCTGCACGAACACCACGCGCTCGACAGTCGGGCCCACTTCCTCTACGGGCCGATCGTCGTCGGACTCTGGCGCATGATGGAGCCGTGGGGGGTGTCGCTGTACCGCGTTGCCCTCGCCGCGAGTGCGCTGGGGACCGCGGTCGGTGTCGGCTGCCTGCTACAGGCCTCCCGCGCGTTGTTCGACGGCTGGCGCCCCGCGGTCTGGTGTGCGGTGTTGGTGGCGACATGTCCGTCGGTGTTGTTCTACGCCACCGTGGTCGAGCATCACGGCGTGTTCTTCGCGTTCGCCGGCCTGGCCTTGTTGGCGATGGTGCGACTCGCGGTACGGCCGGGAGTCGGCCGCGCAGTGTCGTTCGGCATCAGCACCGCGCTCGCGGCGCTGACCCACGCCACCGCGCATCTGCTGCCGTGGGTGGGTGTCGCGTTGTTCCCGCTGTTGGTGCGCGGCGACTCGCCCAAGCTGCCGCTGCGCCGCGTCCTGTTGCTCGCCGCGGTCGTCGCCTGCACGCATCTCGCCGTCGCGACCGGTACCCTCGGATTGTTGCGCGCCCTCGGGCTCGCCAGCGCATCGGTCGGGTTCGCCGCGGAACGTCTGGTGCAGCTCGTGGAGCGCGACCTCCCTCGCCTGGTCCACACTCCGGACAAGGTGCTGCGCGAGTGGTTGTGGCCGTTCCTTCCGGTGTCGATCGGTTGTCTGCTCGCGTTGCGTCGTCGCAGCGAGCGCCGCCTGGCTGTGGTGCTGCAGCTTCTGGTGCTACCGTACGCCATGCTGACGGCGGTGTTGGTGTACGACGACGAGTTCGGCGCCTACATCCTGCCGCTCGCATGGCCGGCGGCCGTGCTGACGGTCCGCACCATCCACGGCCGCTGGCTGCCGCTGCTGCTGGTGGCCGCCGCGCTGGTCGGCGGTGTGCGGCTCTGGCGACATGAGACGATCTCGTGCACCCGCCAGGCGGCCCGCGCGCTGACTGCCGAGCGTGGCGAACGCGATCTGTTCCTGTTGCCGGTCACCACCGAGGACTTGGAACTGTGCTTCGTCGGGTTGCCCGGAGTGCCGTTCTACTACTTGCCGCAGCTCGTGCGGTATCCGCGCGAGGCCGTGCAGGCGTTCCTGCCGCAGCTCGATCCGCAGCTCGATCAGCGGATCGATGCGGAGCTGGCCGCCGGCCGCACCGTGGTGCTTACCGAGAGCGGCCGTCTCGCGTTGCGCTCTGCCAGTGCGGCGACCGTCAGCGGTGCGCCGCGGCTCGTCGCCGATCACCTCGAGGCGCGTTACCGGACGGATCCCATCACGGCACCGGGCTTCTCGGGTTGGCGGCTCGTCGCGCGGCGCGGTCCGTGAGCTCGGAATGCTCCGGGCTGCCGCTCCGCGGTGCCGAGGCGCCGAGCGAGCCCGGTCTCAGTCAGGCACCGCAAGACTCAGGATCGCGAGCCCGTGGTCCTTCTCGAGCAACGCGATGAAGTGTTCGCCGTCGACCGTCGGGAGCCAAGCGTGGAGCGACCGGCAGCCGATCCCCGCTTCGACCACGAACCGCGCGATCTCCCGGCGCCAGAGGTTGCGGTGCAGGTGACAGAACAGCCTCTCGCTGAGGCGATCGACGCGCCGGCGGATGCGGGGGTAGCCCCATACGAGGGCCAGGGTCATTCCCGCGGACGCTGCGACGCCGAGCAGCAAGGACTTCGTGCCGCCGCCGACCAGCAGCCCGGGGACCAGGACCGCTGCAGCCAGTAGCCTCGGCCCGAAAGCGAATGTGTGGAGCAAGCCACCCGCGGCGCTGCGCGAAGCGAGCTCGGTGAGTCGCACGACCAGCTGCTGGACGCGGATGCGCGCGAACGCGCGGGGCGGTGCTGGTGACGAGCGCGCGGCCTCCGGGCGGAGCAGTTCGAGCAGCGAGCACGTCGCTTCGTGCGCTGCCGTGCCCGGGAACGGAAACGCGGCGAGCACTTCGTCGGGCGATTCCATCATGCGTTGCCGCAGCTCGGTGAAGAGCTGGTCTGCCTGCGCCCGTTCACCGCGCGCCAGCGCGTGGAGTGTCCGATCGATTGCCGCGGGCACCGCCGTGCCGTTGGCAAGGGTGTGGCGGGCGCGCCCGTACTCGCGCCACAGCTCTTCGCGACGCAGTTCGTCGTCAGCTTCGACACCGCGCCGGCGCACGCCGTCCAACAGATCGCGCCACTGCCCCTCGAGCCATCGCTCGTCGGCCGCAAACGTCCCGACGCGAAGCACGAGCACGCGCAACTCCGCGAACGCTGGGTGCAGAGGATCGTCGAAGGACTGGATGCACCGATCGAACAACGCTTCGAGCTCCGGCCACGCCAGCTGGGATCGGCACGCTTCCCAGATCGAACGGGTCCGGTCGACGAATGCTCGTGGGTCGCGCAGTGTGGCGAGCAACGGCAGCAATGTCGTCGCTTCGCACACCGCTGCCGGGGTCTGGCAATGCGCGTCCAACGGCTGGGTCAGCGCCGGTGCCCCAGGGTGCTGTCGAAGTCCCTCCACGAGGGTTGCGGCGAACGGGTTCGGTCCGACTGCCGGTTCGAGCACGTAGCTCAGCACCGCCTGGCGCAACCACCCGTCCACGGACTTCTCAGGCTGGGATCGCAGCAGCGAGAGTTCCTCCCGTGGGTCATCGCAACGTCGCGGTGGGGGCACCGAGCGAGGGACGACGGGCGAGCCCGCTGCAGCCGGGGGACGTTGCGGCGTCGGTTCGGGGTTCCGTTCGGGATCGACGGCTCGCTCGGGCGCATCGGCTTGCATGCGCAGCCTGGTCTCCAGCTCCTCGAACGCTGCACGCAGCAGCTGGAACTGCTCCGGTGCGCGCTCCGGCCGAAAACGCCGCAGCAGGCGAGTGTACCTGCGGCGCAGCTCCGCGCGGTCGAAGTCGGGATCGAGGCCGAAGAAGGCCAGTGGATCGTCTGGCAATCGTTCCCACGGTGGATCAGCGTCGTTCAGCATGGGGCGGACCCGAGCGTCGCGCGAGCCGAGACGCACGATCTCCCGCCGGTGCGCGTCTCACCGTTCATTCCACTTGCCGCCAGGGATGCCCGATCAACTGGAGTACCTCGAGCAGTGCGCTGCGGGCTGCCGCGAACGTATCGCGGTCGCTGTCGTGCAGGGCGGCCTCGTAGAAAGCGAGGGCTTCGTCGTGCCACTTGCGCTGCTGTGTCGAGACCTCACCGATCACCCGCTCGGCAAACAGCAGCAGGTCTTGGTTGGCGAGGTCATCGCGCGGGTAGAACTTGATGCTCCGGAGGCGCTGCCGCGCGGCCTCGATCTCACGGGCCGTCAGGTCGAGTGTCTGGTGGTTCAACAGCGCGGAGAATCGCCGGCCCGTCGCGTCGACGATCGCTTCCACCTCCAGCATGCCGTCCACGTCGTAGGTGAAGCGGACGACCACGACCTGACCTGCGGGCCCGGGCGGAATGCCGTCGACCTCGAGTCTGCCGAGCAGCAGGTTGTCGCTGACCCGCCGAGCCTCCCCCTGGTACACGTTCAGCGCCATCTGTCGTTGGTTGGCGTGCAGGGTCGCCACGTGCTTCTCCCGCGACACGGGAATCGTGGTGTTGCGGTCGATCACCGGCAGGAAGTACCCATCGCGGTGCCGGTCACCGAGTTGGTGGCTGACTTCGACGCCGAGGGTGAATGGGCACACGTCGGTCACGACGACGTCCTCGATCGCCCGATCCTGTGCCAACATCGCCCCCTGCACCGCGGCGCCGAGCGCCACCACCTGGTCGGGGTTGAGCGAGCACCGCGGTACCCGCCCGAATTCGCCCTCGACCAGCGCGCGAACCAGGGGGTCCCGCGTGGCGCCGCCCGCCAGCACTACTTCGTCGACCTGGTCCCGCGTGGTGCGTCCGTCCCGCAAGGCTCGGTCGATCGGTTGCCGTAGGCGGGCGAGGAGCGGCTGCACCAGCTCGGCGTAGTGCGCTTCATCCAACACCACCGACCCTGCCTCGGCGTCGATGGACCCGTCGGGACTCGCCAACGGAATGTGTTGCGGAGTTGCGATCCCCCGCTTTCCGCGTTCGGCCAACACGCGCTGGCGCTGCACGCGACGGGGATTCCGCACCTCCTCGATCTCGAGCTGGAGGCCCGCCTGCTCGAGCCGCCACTGCACGATTCGGTCTGTGAAGTCCTCACCGCCGAGACGGCTCTCGCCTGCGGTCGCGACGATCTCGAGCGTGCCCTCGAACACGTTCATCAGCGTCACGTCGAAGGTCCCGCCGCCGAGGTCGATCACCAGCAGTGTCTTGTCGCCGGTGGGATCGACCACTCCATAGGCCAGCGCGGCGGCGCTCGGCTCGTTCAGGATTCTCGTGACCTCGAGTCCGGCGATATGCCCGGCGGCACGTGTGGCCTGCCGCTGCAGTTCGTTGAAGTACGCCGGTACGGTGATCACCGCGCGAACCACCTCGGTGGCGAGCGCGCGTTCCGCATCCTCCTTGAGGCTGCGCAGCACCATGCTCGACAGCTCTTGGGCGGTGAACGTGCGCTCGCCGAGGGTCGCCCGTCGATCGGTGCCCATCCACCGCTTGAAGAACGCGCACGCCCGCTCCGGGCGCAGCACCATGAGCTCGCGAGCCGGCTCACCGACGACGTGCCGCCCGTCGGGGAGCAACCCGACGGCAGACGGGGTCAACACGCTGCCGAGCGGATTCCGCAGCAAGCGCGCGGCTCCGTCTTCGAACACGGCGCACAGCGAGTACGTCGTGCCCAGGTCGACCCCGATGATCGGCGGCATCGCGGTATCATGCGTCCGGCCTTCGAGTCGTCAACACGGGTGACCGCCGGCAAACTGGCCGTTCGATGAGTGAACCGAACCGCGCGGAGCTCAACACGAGAATCCTGGTGGGCATCTGCCTGGCGATTGCCGGGACGGTGGCGAGTATCACACTGCTAGACCACGGTTTGTTCGCCGTGGGCGCGGTCATGGTGGTGGGGGTGGGCGTGACACTGGTGTTGTCTGCCAAGCGCGAGTTGGACGTGGCGCGCGCGACCAGATCGGAAGTCGACCGCGCGCACGGCGAGTGGGAGGAACTGGAACAAGGGGTGCGGAGGGCGCGGCGCAACGGGGAGAGCGTGGCGCGCTACCTGCAGTCCATGGGGTACCGGGACTTCGCGGTGCGTCGATGGCTGGCCGCGGAACTCGGGTCCGGGGCGGGGCGCTCCGGTGGTCCCGGCGCCTCATCGCGCGACACGTCGCGCGATGGCGTGGGACTGCCGCCGGACGGGCTCCGCCCCTCGAGCATCCGCACGCAGCCGGGCTCGGACGATGCGGTCGTCCCGCTCGCGCAACTGCTGGTCGACCTCTTGGAGGGACATGGCGTCGCCGCCGAGTTGCGCGGTGGATTGGTCTACCTGCCGGGGCTCGACCGGTGGGCGAACCTGTGGATGTACCGTGCGGCGAGCGGCGTTCCCCTGATCGAGGTGCGGGCCACCGGCCCCGACGGGGCAGCCGTCGCGGATCGATGCGCCGGCATTGGATCCACGGTCGAGGCCGCGCGGGCCGATGGGGCACGGTCGTTCAGCGCGGGCACCTTCCACGTGCTGCTTGCGGCATTGTAGGGGGTGCTGGAGCGCGACCAGGTCGACCACGAGGTCCGGGTCGTGAACGAGTCCAGCTGGGACGTCTACGCGGGTCCGACGACCACTCGCGTCAGTCGCGGAATGGCGCCGCTGGCTCTGTCGAGCGGACTCGCGGAGCGCGTTCTCACGCACCTCGAGCGGGTCTTGGTCGACGGGCGGGTGCACACCGCGCGTTGCTACCTCGCCGTCGTGGAAGGCGCGATCACGGTGGAAGGTCTGATCGACGATGCGGCGGACGCCACGTTGGCGAAACTCGTCCATCGCGCGGACTGGGTGCTTCCGGAGCGCGGCTTCTCGTCGATCCGCTGGTTCATCGCCGCATGTCCGAGGGCGCTCAGGCCAGCGGAGTTCTCGGTACGCGGGACCTGTGCGAGCTGATGGATCCACTCACCCATCCGCACACAGCCCGTAGTAGTCGGGTCGATCGGTGTGCGGCGCGTGCTCGGGTGCGAGCAGCATGGTGCGCGCGGCCCACACTTCCTTGAACACTCGGTAGTGCAGCGCGGTCTGATCGAGGTACTCCACGCCCGCCGATCCGCCGGTGCCGACACGGCGGCCGATCACCCGCTCGACCATGCGCGCGTGGCGCTGCCGGAACACGACCATCGCCTGCTCGACCTCCACCAGCCCGTCGATGACTTCGCCCGGCCAGGACAGCAGCGGAAGTTCACGGTTGCTCTCGATGAACAGGATCGCCGCACGGATGCGCCGCAGCCGTGCGCGTTCCTCTGGGTCGTCGACTTCGGCAGCGGCCAGGTAGTTGCGTGACGCGTCCAGCTCGTTCTGGTAGCGCTCGCGCAACCGCGCGACGTCCTGCTCGGTCAGCGCCTGGCGGGTGGCGATTTCGCCGACCAGTGTGTGCTTGTGCCGCTGCTCGCACTGCAGGCATTGGTCGAGAAATGCATCGATGACCGCCGCGTCGCCAGGTTGGTCTGGGGTCGATCCCTGGATCGGGGTGCGGTAGAGCCACGCGTACACCGCGTCCTTGACCGAGGCGTTCTGCTCGATCCGGCGTTGCACGCGGGCCAGGGCCGGTGACTCGCCGTCCTCCGACGCGAGCGCGGCGAGGAAGCTGCCTTCGTAGCCGAGGTGCAGCCGCTCGTCGGCGTCCAGTCCCAGCAGGATCTCCATTTCGCGCATCTGTGCCGACTGGAAGCCGCTCGCCGGGGACAGCTTGTCGCGGAACGTCAGGTAGTCCTGAGTCCGCATCGTCTCCATCAACTTGAAGTGCTGACTGGCGAGTTCGAACATCAGCGCGACGCGGTGCAGGGCGGCGCACGCCTGCGCCAGCGCGGTCTCCGGGACCCGCTGCTGCACGAACAGGTCGCGAACCCCGCCGAGTTCGCGCAGCACCAGCTTGAACCACAACTCGTCGATCTGGTGGATGACGATGAACCGGACTTCGTCGTTGCCGAGTTCCGTTTCATCGCCGGCGATCCCGTTCTGCAGCTTCAGCAGCTGCTCGACCTTGATGTAGTCCCAATAGGACGTCTTGGGTTGCACCATGCGCGGATCATCGCACGTGCACCGGCCGTTGCCAGTGCGTCGTGGTCGCCCGGACCACGTCGGACCTGTTCCTCGACGGGGAGGCATCCCGCATCTGGGAGGAACCTGCCGGGCACGATCTCGCGACTCACGAATAGCCCAGGTGAGCCCGCGGGCTCTGCCGCGCGGGGCAGGGTCGGCGCGACGATGCGGGACCTTCCTGTCGACCGCGGGGGCGGGGGCACGGCGTGCCGGCCCCTGGGTGCCGCTGCGCGGTCAGTTGTCGAGCTTCGGCACGTCGATGCGCAGCTCGAACTGCTCCTGCCCGGGCGCGATGGTGAACGACTTCTTCGACTTGTTGAACTGCACCATCATCAGCAGCGGGTTGGCCTGCACCTGCGACGCGGCCATCGCCGTGTAGCGACCCGGCTTGAGGCGCTTGCTGAGCAGGAACGCCCCGTCGTTGTCGCTGATCGCCTCGCAGCTGAACGGCTGCGGGTTCTTCGGGTCGTTCTCCGCGCTCACGTTGACCTTCACCTGACCCTTCACCGCGCCAGCCACGGTGGCGAACCCGGACACCAGGCAGCCGCGCGAGATCTGCACGTTGCCGAGGTCGTTGGTCTTGCCGACCTCGACGATCACGTCCTTGACCACGTCGGTGCAGAACTCGGGGTGTTCGAGGCGGAGCTGGTACTTGCCCGGGAACATCATCGCGAAGTGGACGCGACCATCCTTGCCGGTACGCGCCTCGCGCTTGGTGATCGTGTAGGGGACCTGGAACATCTTGATGAACGGGTTGTCGATCAGACCCTCGGGCTCGGTCTTGACCTGCACCCCGACCGCCGGCGCCCCGCGCGAATCGGTGATCACCGCGACGATCTCGCCGCCGCGGTTCAGCTCGACGGTGACGTGCGGCGGGTTCTGCATCGCCTCGGTGATGGTGAACCGCTCGGAGAAGTTCTTGGCGAACCCGGCGGCGTGCACCTCGGCGACGTAGGTCATCGGGTTGACGCCGGTGATCTTGACGGTGCCGTCGGTGGCCCCCTTGACCGGCTTGCTCACCAGCGGGTTGCCGAACGAGTCCTGGCCCTTGAACGCCGGCTTGAGGTTGACGTGGAAGTTCGCGACCGGCCGCTTCTGGTCGTCGAGCACCGTCACCAGCACCGCGCCGAGCGGCTCCAGCGTGATCTTCAGCTCCTTCTCGCCGGCGTTGATCGGCTTCTCCTCGACCCGCTGGAAGCCCTCGGCCTCGGCAGCCACCGAGTAGACGCCGTCGCGGATCCCGGACAGCAGGAACCGCCCGGCGTTGTCGGTGCGCGTCTCCTCGACCAGGCGCGACTTCTGGCTCAGTGCCGCCACCGTGATCTTCGCGGCGACCACCGGCTTGCCTTGCGGGTTCACCACGGTGCCGCCGATGTCGAGTCCGGGCGGCAGCCGGAAGTCGAGCTGGTGGCGTTGGTCGGCGGTGAACTGCAGCTCGTGCCGCTCGTCGCGCGCGTAGCCGTCGGCGCTGGCGGTCATCGAGTACATCGTGCTCGGGTCGAGGTTGCGCAGCTCGTACTCGCCGTTCTGGTTGGCGGTCGCCAGGATCCCGTTCTCGCGCCCAGGGATCGGTGTCAGGTTGAGCATGCCGGTGCCGTCCTTGGCGGTGATCAGCGCTTGGGCGATCGGCTGGCCACCCTCGGTGGTGACGCGCCCGTAGACCGCGACCCCGGGCTTGAGCTGCACCCGACCGGCGTCGTACCAGTCGCGTGGCTGCACGTCGATGTTGGGGATCCGGTGGTCGCAGTACTCGTCGTGCTCGATGCGCACTTCGTACTTGGCGCCGTCTTCCCACTTCTCGATGCCGAGCCGGAAGGAGCCGTCCGCCCCGGTCTCGGCGCGGGCGATCGGCGGGAAGCGGACCCCCTTCTGGTGGTCGCGCCACATCGTCATCACCTTGAGGCCGAGGCCCGGCATCAGGTAGACCCGGGCACCCGCGACGGCGCCGCCGGCCGGGTTGACGAGGACGCCGCCGACCCCCTGCGCGAACTCCTTGCCCGATCCGGTTGTGTTGTCGAGCTCGGTGCGCACCACCTCGGGTGGGCTCTGCTTGGGGGTCTCACCCTTGCCGCTCGTCCTGCCCGCCTGCAGTTGCGTCGGCGGGCTCGAGTTCCTCTCCGCTATCGGGCGGGTGTCGCCCGGTGTCAGCGGAGATGCGGGCGACAGGTTGCACAGGAACAGGTACGCCGCGCCACCGAGGATCGCGACCAGGAGGATGCCGAGGAGAACGCGCATGATTCAGTGTCGAGGTGTGAGGTCTTGCGTCAGGGATTGGCCGTACTTGGCGCGAGACGCAGCTGCCGGGGTCCGAGACCGGACGACCGATTCGCATGTGGATGGCGGTCGGTATGGCGTGGCCGGGTAGACATCGATCATGGTGTTGGCGACTGCTCGCACGGCTGGGGTCGAGTTCCCGCGCCCAGCAGCTCCAAGCAAGTCCGTGGGACGAGACGTGTGGCGTCGGTATTCCCGCCGAGTTGCCAGGAAGCCGGAACCTGTCTTCCGTGCAGATTCTTGGCTCTGCTCGCGCATCGGGCCGACGGAGGATCGGCCATTGCGAAGGGCTCGAGTCGAGTCCGTGGCGCGCCCGATCGGTGCCACGGTCGCATCCACGGTTCGCGAGCT
>JACKIB010000040.1 GCA_020638695.1 Planctomycetota bacterium | reverse complement strand
GATCTCATGGGCTGTCATTCTGTGGCGCAGACTCCTGGCCCGGACTGTTCATGAGCAGCGTCGCGAGATCGTGCAAGGTCGTTGCTGGCAAGGAGAACGGCAGGTTCTGCCCGGAGGCGGGGTGCATCACCGTGGAGCAGCAGGTTCTGACGCTCGACGAAGCCAGCGAACTTGCGCAATCGCCGCAGCTCGGTCACGAACAGCCCGGGCCAGGGGTGTTCGGGCCAGCGAACCGCGCGCTCCCGCGCGCTCCCCGGGCGGGGCGAGAAAGATCGATTCGGCGCCCAGGTGGCCCGAGGACGCCACTACCATTCGAGCGTGCGGACGGGCTGGCCGTTCGCACGGACAACCCCAACCTCAAGGAGGTTCATGATTCCAAAGACGCTACGGGCGAGCCTTCTCGCCCCGGCCCTGATCATCTTGACAGGGTCGCTGTCCGCGCAGAGGGTCACCATCGAACCCGTCGAGACCAAGTGTCCGGCGGCGGAGACCAGGTGCCCCGCCGTGGACACGAGGTGTCCGGAGACCTTTACCAGGTGTCCGACCCTCGATACCAGGTGCCCGCCGACGTTGACCAAGTGCCAGCAGGTCGACACGACGTGCCCCGCGATCGACACCAGGTGCCCACCCGCCGATACCAGGTGTCCGGAGACCCTTACCAGGTGTCCGACGTTCGATACCAGGTGCCCGCCGACGTTGACCAAGTGCCAGCAGGTCGACACGACGTGCCCTGCGGTAGACACCAGGTGCCCGCCCGCGGACACCAGGTGCCCCGCCGCCGATACCAGGTGCCCGCCCGCCGATACCAGGTGCCCGCCAGAGGACACCAGGTGCCCGGCCCTGGACACCAGGTGCCCCGCTGAAGAGACGAGGTGTCCGCCGGTGGACACCAGGTGCCCCCCGACGTTGACCAAGTGCCAACAGGTCGACACGAGGTGCCCCGCGATCGAGACCAGGTGTCCACCCGTGGAGACCAGGTGCCCGACCGTGGACACCAGGTGCCCGGCGATCAACTGACGCCCTAGCCCACCGTTCCGGCGCATGCCAGTGCGCCGGAACCTCCCCTACCCCGGCGGCACCGGGATCGCGCGGCCGCGCCGCGTCCGCGATCAGGGCGCCTTCTTCTTGCCGCCGAACAGCTTCTCGAGCCCCTGGGCAGCCCGCTTCTTCGCCTCGTCCGCGGCCTTCTTCTTCGCCTCTTCGGTCGCCTTGCGCGCCGCCGCCTCGGCCTGGCGCAGCGCGTCGTTCGGGTCCTTGACCTGCTCCCGCACCTTGTCGAGCGCGCCCTTGACCTGCGGTGAGAGCTTGTCGCCGATCAGCTTCTCGGCGCGCGTACGCAGTTGGTTGGCCAGCTCCGTCTTACCCGCGTCTAGCAACGCCTTCTGCAGCACCTTGTCGTCGAAGCTGACGCGCGGCGCGGCCAACGGACCCCGCAGTCCGAGCGGCAGCTGCAGCGCATCGAGCTTGGCCTCCTGCAGACCCTGCACCGCCAGCTTGGTGTCGCGCAACGCGATCTGCAGCGGCAGGTCGATCCACGCGCCGGCGCCGACGCGTTGCTGCACGCCGCCCTCGAGCGAGATGTCCATCGTGCCCCCGCGCAGCGCCGCGAACTTGGTATTGAGCTGCGCCATCATCTTGTCGATCGCCAGCCCCTTGCAGAATGCCTTGCCGGAGACCGCGGACGCACCCTTGGGCAACGCGAGATCGAGCCCGAACAGGTCGTCCTGCGCGCGAACCGTCACCGACATCGCCTCGTCGACCAGACTCGGCTGGGTCGAGAGATTGCGCGCCCGGATGTCTACCAACCCGCGCCCCTCGACCTTCACGCCCTCCAGGTTCACCTTGCGCACCAACAGCATCGGCGCGCCTTGGATCAGATGGGTGGCCGCGACCCGTGCCAACCCGTAGGCCTTGCGCTCCTCGGCGATGCGCCGGTCGCGTTGCTCGCCGGACTCCGCCCCCGGCTTGTCACGGTTGAACAGTTTCTCGATCCACCGGCTGATCTGCTGCAGTCGATCGCGCCACTCGCGGGCCTGCTTCAGGTAGTCGTCCAAGGTCTTGTCGTTGCCCTCCGGTGCGGGAGGTTGCGGGGCCGGCTCCGCGTACTTGCGTTCACCAGCGGTGGCGCGTTGCGCGCCGCTACGGATCCCGGACCCTGTGACGTTGTCGATGACCACTCGGCGGCGCAGCAGCGAGCGGGTACCGATCGCCAGTTCCAGCTTGTCGGCGCGCAGCAGATCCTTGTCCAGCGCGCTGGCATCGGCCATCGCGAGGGCATCGAGGGTGACTCGACCCGCGCCCAGGTCGAGCTGCAGGCCGCCGAGGTCGACCGTGGCGCCATTGCTCCGCTCCAGCCCGATCACCAACCCACGGCGCAGCGCCGCGCTGCCGAGCCACCCCTGCAGCAGCCAGATCCCCGCGGCCAACACCGCGACGAGGATCACCCCCGGGATGCGAATCGGCAGCCCGCGGCCAGCATCCAGCAGCTCCTGGTAGGACTTCTTGCTCTGGCCACCCAGCAGCAACCACGCGAGCCAACGCACCCAGCCCTTGCCCATCTGCCGCTGGTAGCCCTCGCGCGTCTCGACCTTCGCCATGGCGCCGCGGAACGCACGCAGTCCGCGGGTCAGGCCGAACCCCCAGACCATCCCGAGCACCGCGCCGAGCAGCAGACCTCCGGTGGTGGCGTAGTACTCGAGCCCGAACCAGGCCAGCACCGGCGCGTTGATCATCGTCGCGAACAACCCGCTGGTCGGGCCGTCCAGCAGCGCGCGGCCGATCGCGAAGGACACCGGCATGATCGCCAGCGACAGCAGCTTGGCGAGCATCAGACTCAGACCGAACAGCGCCAGGTTGCAGTTGAGCACCAGCACCAGGAACAACAGGCCCAGAATGAGCCCTGGCGACTGGGAGAACCCACCCCCGAGATCGCCCGGAAGCGCGAATCCGGGCACGAAACCGAGCATGGTCCCGAGCAACCCGGCGACGAACACCTGGGTGGAGCTGACCTTACCGCGCAACAGACCCGTGACCTTGCGAATCAGCATGGGCGCGTTCTACCACGCGACGACCGGCCCGGACCAGAGATCACACCGCGTCGGCCGATCCCGTTGCGGCCCGCGGAACGCGCATGACCAACCACAGCGATCCGACGCAGCACACGATCGCAAGCCACTGTGGCGGACCGAGCGGTTCGGCGTGCACCACCGCGCCGGCGACCATCGCCACCACCGGCACCAGGATGGCGGACAGGCCAGCGACGTCCGGCGGCAACAGCCCGACGATCGCGAACCACGCTGCGTTGCCAATCGACATCGGTACGAGTGCGATGTACGCGATCACCAGCACCGTCGTCCACGAGGGTACGAACCAGCCGCCCTCGGCGAACCACAGCGCGCCGACGGTAGTGGGGACGGCGGTGAACAGCAGCTGCCACCCGGTCAGCACCACCGCCGACACCATGATCCTCCGGCTGGCCAGGATCAGCGTGCCGATCGCCCAGCCCAACCCCGCCACCAGCCCCAGCACCATGCCGAGCGGAGCGCGGCGGTATACGGCGAAGCTCGGCACCATCAACAGGGTGACCGAAGCGGCACCGAGCGCCAGCGCCAGCAATCTCCGCGAATCGGGACGATCGCCGCGCACCGCCCATGACAAGACCACGGTCCACAGGGGCATGGTGAATCCGAGTACCGCGGCTTGGCCGGAGGGGATCCACACCGCGGAGTACGTGCTGCAGATGTTCCACAGCACCAAGTAGAAGCAGGTCGCCAAGCCCACCGTGGGCCAGTGTCGACGAGGGATCACCAACGACTGCCCGCGGAGCCGGGCAACCAACAGGAGCAGCGACCCGGAGACGGTGACCGCGACGGCACGGAACGTCCAGACCGAGACTTCACGCACCGCCAGCACGAACAGGGGCCAACTGGTCCCCCACACCAGCGTCAGCACTCCCAGCAATACCAACGCACGACGAGGAAACGGGACACCGGTCATCTTCGTGCGGTCGTGCTTCGGGGACGTCTGCGATGAGACGCACCGGGGCTGGAGTTGTCCAGCGCCGAGGCGACACCGCCATGGACGTCGATAGGAAATGGCGACTGTCGTCGACACCGGCACCGAACGCGCAGGGGGTTCACCACACACGGGCGCCACGCCGCGTCGATCGGTCCGCAGACCACGATTCGAGGCACCCCGCGAACGAGGACACAGCGCGCCGGCGCGGTGCGCCGCGCTGTGGGGACGGCGGGTGCGGAAAGGTCGAGCTGACTCAGGCGCCGCGGGCCGGCACCCGAGTCAGCCCTTCAGTGGTACGCCCGGCGGGAGTCGAACCCACATCCGCGGATTAGGAATCCGACGCTCTTTGGATTTGTCAACTCGGTCACGCAGCCTCGCCAAGGCGACCGCACCGTCCTCCGACGAACCCCACGTTGGCAGTCCCCCACACGACCTCCTGCTCCCAAGTGCCAGCCCGGGAGCGCTCGGCCATGCGAGTTCGAAAACCGTCTCGGCTCACCGGCCATGCGGCAGCCGGCTGTCGCAGTGCCGCACCCTGCAGACAGAACGAGCTTCGACTTGCTGTTGTTGTTTGCCTGTGGAGTTCGCCTTCGGGCGATTCGGACAACCTCGGCACCACGAGACCCGCCTTCTCGTCCATTTACCATTGAGCTACGGGCGCGTACTCGGATGCGCAGCAGGCCCCGACGTGCACACGTCAGCGGCTGGGTGCATGGCTCGACGGGAGTTGCTGGCATCGCCACCCAATCATGCCGCAAGCGGGTGGGCCGGACAACCCGGCGGCGGCTCGCGGTCGACGGCGGGCGGACGGTCAGACCCGCAGTCCCAGGCTGCCCAGCATCCGCGCGAGAACGGGTCGGATCGCCGGTCGGAATGCCGCGGTCGGCGGGTGCTCCGACAGACCGCTGCACACCCCGATCACGTAGCTCGCCAGACCGTCGGTCTCGCGCAATTCGACCGCGCGGCACAACCGGTGGTCGAACTCTTGTGCACGCAGCATGACCAATCGATCGCCGTCGTGCCCGGGGTCCGGATCACCGCCGGGCTGCGACGCGTCCGCGGTGCCGAGCCACGCGCGCGCCACCGACCAACCGGGCCGCGTGGTGTCGGCGAACACACCGGCATCCAACGGAAGGCGCTTGCGGGTCGGAAAGCTCAGCAGGTAGCCCTTCACCACGTGATCGACGAACACCGCGCGCTGCAGCGCATCGGGCACCTCGGCAACCAACTCCGGAAGCTCCGCGACCCGGCCCCAGAACGCGTCGATCAACTCCGGCTCGCCGACGCTCGACGAAACGACATCGGCGCCCAGCGTGACCATCCCGTGGAACAGCTGAACGTGACGCTGCCGATGTTCGCCGGGCGACAACGCGTGCAGGATCTCCCCGTGGATTGCACTGGCCGGCTGCCATTCGTCCCCCGCGAGGTCGAGGTAGACCGACGGGGGTGACTCGCCGAGCACCCGTTCGTACACCGCGAGCAGCCGACCGTGCTCGGTGGGGAACCCGTCGCTGCGGCGCAGCACCATGCATTCGAACTCGGATCGATCCGACAGGTAGGCCACCGAACCTTCGGTGTGGGTGAGCACTCCGCCGGCCACACCGCGATCCTGCAGCGCCAGCGCTTCCCCCACCGCGTCGGACTCGAAGTCGTGGCGGTCGATGGTGATCCCGAGCCGCTGCAAGGTCTCGCGGTGGCCGGACAACACCGCATCGCGCAGGCGACCCCACAACGCCCGCACTTCGGGGTCGCCGGCGGCCCAGCGCGCCAACAACTCGTCGGCCGGGTCGTTCTGCGCCACGGATTCGCGGTGGTTCGGGTCGAGGCCGGATCCCGACGTGGTCTGGTGCGCCCGCAGGTAGGCGCGGTAGCAACGGCCGACGAAGTGGTCGAGCTTCTCGCCGCTGCCACTGTGCTCCGGGTCCTCGTCGGAACCCAACTCGAGGTAGCCCGCCATCGCTTCGGCGGCGTTGCGGCCGATGTCGCCCACCAGGCTGTGCCGCAGCACGCTCGCCCCGGCCGCCTCGAGCGCGCAAGCCAACGCGTGTCCGAGCACCACGTTGCGCAAGTGACCGAGGTGCAGCGCCTTGCTGGTGTTGGGGCCGGCGAAGCCGACCAGATAGCGCTGTCCGGCGGCAGCTGTGGTCGGCTCCGGCGCCTCACCGATGGCCAGTGCCCGGGCGTACTCCACAAGCCACGCGTCGGCGACGCGCAGCGACACCGTAGCCTGCTTGCGACGCACCGACTCGATCGCGGACTCGGCTTCGAGCTCTTGCAGGAATCGCTGCCCGTCTGTGCCCCCCAGCCACGCACCACTGGCGAAGATCAGGCGCGCGTCAGCGAACGGTTTGGGCGAACTGCGCAGGTCGACCTTGCGCAGTTCGGCCGCTCCACCGTGGCGTTCCAGCAGCGCGCCGACCAACCGAGGCAAGTCCCGACCCGGTGTCGTCATGGCGACGCGCCCCGACCTGTCGCGGCCAAGGCCACACCCGAGGACTTGCGTGAGTGCGACACGGCGCGACGCCATGAGGACTGGGCGACCCTTCTCGTTGGACTCTTCGAGGCCGCTGCCCACCGGTGATCCAGTCGCCCAGGCGTCGTCGGAGGCTCCGGAGAATCTTCGCGTAGCAGCACGATCCGCGGCCCCTGCAGCTCAGTCGGCGGCGGCGTTCGACATCGCGATACCTTCACCGCCGGCACATCGCGGTCCCGGCGCGAGACGCCGACCCAACGCCCGCGCCACCGCAGCGACTTCGAGCATCAGGGTGGCGAACTGACCGGGCGTGAGTGCCTGCTCACCGTCCGACAAGGCCTCCTCCGGTCGATCGTGAACCTCGACCAGTAACCCGTCGGCTCCCGCGGCAATCGCCGCGCGCGCGAGCGGTGCCACCAGTTCGTTGGTCCCCGCGGCATGGCTCGGATCGACGATCACCGGCAGATGCGAGCGCTGCTTCAACCAAACCAGCCCGCTGAGGTCGAGGATGTTGCGGAACGTCGGATCGAAGCCCCGGATGCCGCGCTCGCACAACACGATCTGCGTGTTGCCACGGCAGTAGATGTACTCCGCAGCCGCCAGCATCTCGTCGACCCGCGCCATGAAACCCCGCTTGAGCAGCACCGGTGTGTCGCAGCGACCGACCGCCTCGAGCAGGCGGAAGTTCTGCATGTTGCGGCTGCCGATCTGCACCATGTGCGCGTGGCGAGCCACCAACTCCACTTCCTCGGCGCACATCGCCTCGCTGACCAGCGGCAATCCCTCGGCGTCCGCAGCGTGCCGCAGGAGCATCAGTCCCGGTTCGCCGAGCCCCTGGAAGGAGTACGGCGAAGTACGCGGCTTGAAGGCACCGCCGCGCAGGGCGTGGCCACCGGCGCGCGCTACCGCCGCTGCGACCGAGTCCACCTGTGTCGCAGTCTCGGCGCTGCAAGGCCCGCCGATCACCACCAGATCGCGCCCGAACTGCAGCGAGCCGAAGGGCACCGTCGTCGACTCGGACTGGGTCCGTCGATCGACCAGCGCGTAGTTGCTGTCGAACACTTCGGTACGCGCGACACCATCGAGCGCGCTGAGCTCGCGTGCCTGGCTGCCGCCATCCGCCCCGGACCGCAGCTCCGCCCAACAGACAACCTGACGCGCACCGGAGATCGACCCCTGGATGTCAGCGTGGGCGGCGAGGGAGGAGCGAACGGCCTCCACCACCGCAGGGTCTCTTCGACACACAGCGACGATGCGGGTCATGGGGATCGGGGAGCATAGCGCCGGCTTCGAAGCCGGCCAATCGTGTGGTGTCGGAAGGTGCGCCGAACTGAGTGTGCCCAACTGCCGGTTCGACGGCGGTTTTCCAACCGTTCGAATTTCGGTCTACCGCTGTTTCGTGCCTCCCGTTCGTGTGTAGGATGCGGTGCCCCTCGCCGGATCCCCCTTCGCGGCGGCCGCCCGCCGCCGTCCTCGGCATGCGAGTCCTCACCCTCGGTCCAGACGGTTCCTGCCACCAGAATGCGGTGCGTGCCTACTGCGCCCACCATGGGGTCGACCCGGCGGGGATCGAGCTGATCGAAGACTTCCTCCCCGGCGTGGACCGGGTGCGGGACGGCGGTGCGGACCTGCTGGTGGCTTGCAGCGCGCACCTCAACATCCACCTGGTGACCGAGCGCTACCCCACGGAGGTGCGGGTCACCGATACGTTCGTGTTCCCGACGAAAGACATCGTGGTGCTCGAACGCGCGGCAGTCGTCACGCCGCGGACGCTGGGTTCGGTGCGGGCCTGCGACGGCTACGTCGCCGACCTCGACTACGCGGAGACGCACTACGAGATCACCAAGCCGGTGGTCGGCCGCAAGCTGCTCGCCGGCGCCTACGACGCCGGCGTGACGACCATGGACTTCCACCTCGACAACCCCGGGGTGTTTCGTCTGCGCAAACACATCGGCTGCGTGCTGACCACCTGGCTGGTGTTCGGTCGACAGACCACCCTCGACCGCGGCGTCCACGGCGTGTTGCCGCCGGGCAGCCTCCACGACGTGGTCGCACGACCGGGGAGCGGCTCGTGCGCCTGTTGATCCTCGACAACTACGACTCGTTCACCTTCAACCTGTTCCAGATGCTGGCGGTCGCGGCCGGGGCGGAGCCCGACGTGGTGCGCAACGACGAGATCGACTGGCCGGAGATCGAGCGGCGCGGCTACGACGCGATCGTGATCTCGCCGGGTCCAGGGCGACCCGGGCGACCGGCCGACTTCGGGGTGTGTGCAGCGGCGATCCGCCACGCCGAGGTTCCGCTGCTCGGGGTGTGCCTCGGCCACCAGGGTCTCGGCGAATCGTACGGCGGAACGGTGCAGGCCGCCCCGGTGGTGATGCACGGCAGGATCAGTCGCGTGGTGCACGACGGCGACGAGCTGTTCGCCGGCATCCCCAAGCAGTTCGACGTGGTCCGCTACCACTCGCTGGTGGTCGCCCGCCCGGCGCCGGCCCCGCTGCGCGAAATCGCCTGGACCACCGACGGCGTGCTGATGGGCCTGCGTCACCCGCAGCGGCCCCGCTGGGGGGTCCAGTTCCACCCCGAGTCGATCTGTACCGCGTTCGGCGACCGGCTGTTAGCCAACTTCGTGACGCTGGCGCGGCGACACCGCGCCCCGGCCCAGCGAGCCCGCAATGCCTGAGTTTCATGTGATCACGAGGAAACTCGATCGATCGATCGACCCGGAGGCCGCGTTCCTGCGCTGCTTTGCCGGCGAGCCGGGGGCTTTCTGGCTGGACAGCAGCCTGGCGGACGGCCGCGCCGGCCGGTGGTCGTTCCTCGGCGCCGCCACCGGACCGCTGAGCGAGATCGTGCGCTACTCGGTCGAGGAGAACGCGGTGTCCGTCGTCGACCGCGACGGCGAACGCCGACACGCGGTCGACGTGCTCACGTACCTCGACAGCACCCTGCGGCGCCGCAGCTGTGCGTCGCCCGAGTTGCCGTTCGACTTCAACGGCGGCTTCGTCGGATGGTTGGGCTACGAGCTCAAGGCCGACTGCGGCGCAGCTCGGCGCCACCGCGCACCGACGGCGGACGCGGCGTTCGTGTTCGCTGACCGGATCGTCGCGGTGGATGGGGTGCGCGGCGACGCGTACTTGTCATGCGTGATCGAAGATCGGCGGAGCGACACGGCGGCCGCTGAAGCGTGGTTCGATGCGATGGAGGCTCGGCTACCCGACACCACCGCCCCGGATCTCGACAAGCCGGCGCCGCATCCGGTGGCGGTCCGCCTGCACACGCCCTACCGGCGCTACCTGGCCGACATCGGTAGCTGTCTGGACCACATCCGAGCCGGGGAGAGCTACGAGTTGTGCCTCACGCACCGAATCGATGTCGACGGCGTGCGCGATGCCCTCGGCGTCTACCGGCGGCTGCGGCGCGGCAACCCGGCGCCGTACGGCGCCTACCTCGACATCGGCGGCACGCGGGTGCTGTGTTCGTCGCCCGAACGGTTCCTGCGGGTCACCAGAGACCGCTGCGTCGAGTCCAAGCCGATCAAGGGCACCGCACCGCGCGATGCCGATGGCCTCGCCGACGAAGCCCTGAAGACCGCGCTGCAGGGCAGCGAGAAGGACCGCGCCGAGAACTTGATGATCGTCGACCTGCTCCGCAACGACCTCGGACGGGTCTGCGAGGTCGGGTCGGTACACGTCCCGGTGCTGATGGGCATCGAGACGTTCCCCTCGGTGCACCAGATGGTGTCGACGGTGCGCGGCAAGCTGCGCGAATCGATGTCGGTTGTCGACTGCGTGCGAGCGAGCTTCCCCGGTGGTTCGATGACCGGTGCGCCCAAGCTGCGCACGATGTCGATCCTGGACGACCTCGAGCCCGCGGCACGGGGCATCTACTCGGGCAGCATCGGCTACCTGGCGCTGAACGGCACCACCGACCTGAACATCGTGATCCGCACCCTGGTCGAGCACGACGGCAGGTGCTCGCTGGGCGTCGGCGGGGCGATCGTCGCGCTGTCCGATCCCGAGGCCGAGTTCGAGGAAACGCTGGTGAAGGCACGCGCCTCGTTGCGGGCGGTGCTCGAGAGTGCGGGGGCGGGACGCGGCGACGAGATCCAAGCTGCGATCGGCGCAGCGCTGCGCTCGCACGGCTGCTTCCGGTTCGACCCGTGCGAGGCACCGACGTGACCGCCAACGTCATGCGACCGTGTAGCCACGCGCTGCACCGCGGCGCGCTGGTGCCCACCGCCGCAGCCGCGCTGCGGCTCGACGACCACGCGGTGCACTTCGGCACCGCCGCATTCGAAGCGGTGCGGCTGATCCCCACACCACGCGGCCCGCGCCTGCTCGCCTGGACGCAGCACCGCGAGCGCCTCGACCACTCGCTGCGGGTGCTGGGTCTCGAGCCGATCCCGGAGTCGCGGCTGCTCGACGCGCTGGCGCGATTCGCGCACCACAACGAGGTGGTCGACGGCTACCTGCGCATCCTCGCCTTCGCCGACGCGGACTGCACCCGGCTCGATCGCTCCGGCGCTCCGACCGCGTTCTCGATCCTCGGCTGGCACACCGACCACCGCGTGGCGCTGCCCCCGTTGCGCTTGGGAATCGCCGCGATCCGACAGCCGACGACGGACGCCGAGGTGGCGCGCGCCAAGCTGACCGGCGGCTACGTGTTGGCGGCGATCAGCCACGCGCGCGCGCGGTCCAGCGGGTTCGACGACGCACTCAAACTGCACGTCGACGGCACGGTGTGCGAAGCGACCGGTGCGAACCTGTTCGCCGTGCAAGACGGCCGACTGCTCACCCCGGCGTTGCGGGACAGCATCGATGGCACGATGCGCCGCATGGTGGTGGCGATGGCCGAATCGCTGCGCCTCGAGACGACGATCGGTCCACTGCCACTCGATCGGCTCCAGGCCGCCGACGAGGCCTTCCTCACCGGCACGTACTTCGGCATCAGCGCCGTCCGGGCCATCGAAGACCGGACGCTCGCTGCGCCCGCGCCAGGACCGGTCACCACCCGCTTGCGCGAGACACTCGCGGCCTGGATCGATGCACCCGACAGCGCCGCGGCGCAAGGATGGTTCGAGCCGCTCCCCGATCGGGCTGAGCAACCGACCCGCGCAGCCGCGGTGCGCCGCGCCGCGATCGCCGACCTCGATGCCGTGCTGCACGCCGTGCAGATGCTGATCGACGAGCTACGCGGCACGCCGTCGCCCCTGCCCGAAGGCGCGCGCGCGACGTGTGCTCGGTGGCTCGAGTCCGGCGAGGGCGGAGTGGTGTTCGCCGCGGGCACGGCACCGTTCGACGGGCTGCTGACGCTCGGCTTCGCCGAGGCGATCCACGCCGGCGGGCCGGTGGCGACCATCCAGGAACTGTGGGTGCACCAGGCCGCGCGCAGCAGTGGGGTGGGCGCCGCGTTGGTCGACGCTGCCGCGGCGGAAGCGCGCCGACGCGGCGCGACGCTGCTCGAAGTCGGTCTGCCGAGGTTCTCGTTCCCTTCCCTGCCGCGGACCCTGGCGTTCTACAGCCAGTGCGGCTTCGACTTGCTCGGGCCGCGGATGCGCCGGGTGCTCAGGTGATCGCGATCCGCCAGCGCCCCGCGGGCCGCGGACCGCGCAACCTGCGCAACCGGGGAGGGGTGACCGAACCAACCCACGAGGCGGACGCGCGCCTATCGGCGATCGAGGCGGGGCTGTGCCGCGTGCCCGGCGTCGAGCTGCGCGGCGCCACGGTCGGCGACGCCGAGCTGGACCGCCACCTCCGCGCGACCCATCGGGATCCCTATCTTCGGGAACTCGAGCGACGCTGCGCCGCGCTCGACGGCGAGCAGCAGGACTTCGACCACGACCTGAGCTGCCCGGGCATCGAACTCGACACGCCGCTGGTGCGCGAGACCGTCGCCTTGGCGCGCGAGGGTACGCGCACCGCGCTGTCCGCGGTCGCCGCGCTCGCCGATGCCCCACTACGGGCCGCCTACGCGCTGTGTCGGCCGCCCGGCCACCATGCCGGACCGAGCTGGCTCGGGGGCTACTGCATCTACAACCACGCCGCCGCGTGCGTCGCGGCACTGCGCGCGCGGGGGTTCCGCCGCGTGGCAGTACTCGACTTCGACTTCCATTTCGGCAACGGCACCGCGGCGATTCTGGCCGACGACCCTGAGGCTTGGATGCTGTCGGTGCACTGCGACACCGAGCGGGCGTTTCCGTACGTGCCTGAACCCCGACATCCGCGTCTGCAGACGATCGCGTTCCGCGAACCCCCCAGCGAAGCGGACTACCTGGACGCGATCGCGCAGCTGCGCGAGGCGGTTCGCCGGTGCGGCAGCGAAGCGCTGGTCGTGTCGGTCGGATTCGACGGGATCGCCGGGGACCCACACGGGGGCTGGAAGCTGACCCCGGAGGTGTTCCGCGGCGTCGGCTCGTGCCTGGCCGAGATCGACCTGCCGCAGTGCTGGGTACAAGAGGGCGGCTACGCGCTCGACCGGGTGGGAGCGTGTGCCAAGCACCTGGCGGAGGGGTTCCTCACGACACGCCAAGGACGGATGAGAGCAGCAGGAGAAGGCGATGCTTGACCGATTCCGCGACGAGATCGACACGATCGACGAGCAGGTGATGCAGCTGCTCGGCAGGCGGTTCGCGGTCTGCCGCGAGGTCGCCGACTTCAAGCGTGAGCAGGGGATCCCGATGATGCAATCCGCGCGAGTCGAACAGGTGTACGAGCGGGCGCGCGAACGGGCCGTGCGCTACGGAGTCGACCCGAACCTCGCGGCGGAGCTCTACCGTCGGATCGTCGGTGCGGCGTGCGACCTGGAGGATCGCATCATCGATGGTCCTGACGCGGACCGTTCGTGACCGCCTCTGCGATCGCGCGGCTCGTCGCCGGGTCCGGCGAGAACACGGCAACGAGTCGACGGAGCACCGCGCCCACGCCAACGGGCACACAACGCAGAAGGACCGGCTTGATCGCGCGGAATTGCGCACCAAGCGCGGAGGCCTACCCTTGACGGTCCAACGAGGTTGCCGCGTCACCCCACGCCGCGAGATCCACCCCCCAACCCCTCCCATGACCCCAGCGCACCACCCGTTCTTGCGCCGTCCACTCCTGCTCGTGCTGATCGGCCTGTTGGCGTCCTGCGCCACCTCCAGCACGACCTTCATCGAGAACCATCCCGACTACTCGGTGAGCCGCGGGCGGATCGTGCGCCTCGAACACCTGTACAGCGAAAAGATCCTGCCGCTGGCCGACGGAGTGGTATTCGCCGTGAGCCGCCCCGACTGCCGCGTCGCCCTGGAGCTGCCGGGTGGCGAGCGGCGGCTGCTCGAACTCGCTCCGCCGGCCATGGTGTTGTGCGGGACGGACCGTGACTACGTCCTGGAGCCGGTGCGCGGCGGTGCGCCGGCCACCGGCAAGGCCGACCCGGCCAAGGCGCCGCAACCGACCAAGGCCGAGCGACGGTAGCGGCACCCTAGTGGGGTGTGCATGCGCAGCGTCGCGAGATCGTGCAGAGTTGTTGCTGGCAAGGAGAACGGCAGGTTCTGCCCGGAGGCGGAGTGCGCCGCCGTCGAGCAGCGGGACTTGGCGTTCGACGAAGCCAGCAGCGAACTTGCGCGATCGCAGCAGCTCGATCATGCATGGTTCGGGCCAGATCGGTGGGTCGGCGGGCTACCGCGCCACCGCCGACTGCACCGGTGTGGGACACGGACCGAGTTCGGCCAACTGGAACCACCACGGATACAACGGGACCGAATTCGCGACCGGGATCCGCAGCGCGAGCACACCCGAGCTGTCGACCGTGGTCCACAGCACCACGTTGGCTTCTGGCCGAGGTAGCAACCCGAGTCCCAGGTCGAGGCACAGCCCCGGCAGGGACAGCGCGAACCGGCCCGGGCGATCGGCGACGAACAGCGCGACGGGTGCGACCGGGGTCGCCCCGCCGGCAGCGATGCGGATCGCCGGACTCGGACCCGGCTCCCGCGCGACGTGCAACGCCAACCGCACCGGCGGCGCAGCGAGGGCGAACTCGGCGAGCAGCCGCACATAGCTCGCTTGATAGGGAATGTGGCATTCGGTGACCGCCCAGGAGTTCTGCGGCCACCCCGCATTCCAATCGCGGTAGCACTTGGCGAACGGCTGGTTCTGCGGCGGTGCGATCGGCGGCCCGCTGTAGCTCGGGTCCGGCGCGTAGTAGCGGTTGACCCCACCGGTGAGGTAGCCCGGTGCCGGCCCGAACCGCGAGGTGCGGGCGTTGTCCCACGCCGTGCCGTCGGCGAACCACGCGTGGTAGGTCTCATCCACGCTGCCTTCCGCGCCGAGACTCCGCATGTTGGTCAGGTAGGTGTGACCACCAGGATTGACCCCGTGCAGACGATGCAGATAGCGCTGCGCCGCGTCGAAGTAGAGCGAGGCGCGCCGCACATCGAGGCCGTAGCGGTTGGCCAGCGCGAACGAGGAGCCCTCCGCCGCAATCACCCGGTTGCTACCCCAAGTCAGGTCGTTGTCCCCGATCGGTGCGCGGTACGGGTCGACGTCCGCCTGAATCGCACCGAGGTGCGCGGCACTGGCCAACGATGCGGCGAATACGCTGCGGATCGCGGTGGCCACCGCCGGGGTCGCATTCGACAGCGTCGTGTAGCGCAGGAACGCCTCGTGGTACTCCCCTTCGTACGGCGAGACCCAGCTCCATTGGATGAGGTGCGACTGGGCGTAGCCGCTATCGAACGAGGCACGGAACTTCGCATCGCCGGTCAGCTCGAACAGGAACACCGCCGCGCGCAGCCGGTTCATCTGTTGGTCGTAGGGCGAGTCCTCGGCCGCCGCGCTCTGGAACCCGGCGTTGTCGTAGCTCGAGGGCACGCGCGTCGGGTTGGCTTCGAGCCAACCCCATGCGGCAAGCGCGGCACCGCGCAGCTTCTGGGCGAAGGCGCGCGACGACGCGTCGGTTTCGGCACCGAACACCAGCGCGGCGTGGCCGAACACCCCGGCACCGCTGATCGTGGCCGACGCGGTGGCCGGCGCGTGGCGCCGGGCCCCGTGATCGGCGCTCGGTGGACTGGCCGCACTGAAGTCGACCACCGACACCTTGTGGAGCAACGAGCCGTCGACCAGCTGCATCTTCAACAGGAACTCGAGCTCGTAGCGGATCTCGTCGAGCAGATCCGACACGCCGTTGCCCGACTCCGGGATCCCCGCATCGTCCGGCCAAGCATCGGGGCGGATCGCATAGGCGTGCAGCAGCTCGTGCACCGCGCCGTCGGCGTAGTTGACGTACTTGTTGTAGTCCCCTGCATCGTGCCACCCACCGCTCAAGTCCCGTCCGTTGGAGGTCGGCGCGAGCACCGGGCGGCAGTCGCGATCCTGCCCGGCGCCGAGGTGGCACGGACCGTCAGCCCAATTGGGGTGGGCGTGCGGCGTGGCCTTGGCCGCCCCGCAACGTTGGTAGAAGTACATCCGCACCGCGGCACGGAGCACGTCTCGGTAGACGCCGTCGCCGATGGCGAAGTCCTCCGAGCGCACTCCTCTGGTCGGGTCGATCAGGAAGAACGATCCGCTCTCGCGCAGGTCCGAGAAGTCGACCGACCAACACCGATCTCCGGACTGCGCGTGCACCGCACCGCCGTTCCACCGTGTCGCCGTGCCGCGCCACGCGACCGTCCCGTCGCGGACACGCCGCACCTCGATGGTCGCACCCGGAGTGTAGGTCGGCCCGGCGTCGTAGCCGACGACGGGCTCGCGCAGCACCGCGACCTTCGGCGCGGCGGGGAGGTAGCCGAAAGCGTCGACCCGGACGTGCAGGCTCGACGCCTGAGCGGGAAGTGCCCGCGGCAAGAGCGACAGCACGGCGAGGATGGCTTGCGCCAAGAGGAAAGGGTGGAGCCTTGGCATGGTGCAGTGCACGGATTCGGACCTGCGGGGCTACGGCCGAGCGCGACCCGCGCCGTCCCTACGCACCGGGTGGCGGTCCGGCTCGACTTTGTCCTCCGGCGAGCGGCCCGGCGCTCGCACCCGGCCCGGACTGTTCCTGAGCTGCAGGGTCCGCGGATCGTGCCGGCACGCGAAGCTCCTCCGCTGCCTTCCAGGAGTACTGGGTGGCAGTTTTTCCAGCCGGCAGCGGCACAGGAAGCTCCAACAAGCAAGTGGCCGTGGCCCGATGGCGGCGCGCAGCGCCGCGCTCACCCAAGGTCTTGGGTGCGGCCTTGGCCGCGGGATCGCGAAGTAGCGCACGCCAGATCACCCGACGACGGCGTGTCGCGGAGCAGGCTCTGGCTCTCGGCGAAGCCGGCAGCGACTTGGCGTGATCGACAGCTCGGTCGGTCGCAAGCAGTCCGAGCAAGGAGGGTCAACGGCCACGATAGGTGTGCGTTGCAGCCGAGGAACGGCCGAGGAAGCCCACCGGGTTGTCGCCGGTTGTCGTTGCAAGGAAGTCGGCGAGCCATCCGCGCGCGGCAGGGCCGGGAACACACGTGAGGAAGGCGACACGCCACCAGTGCGACCACACGCAGTCGCATTGCCTCGGCCGCGAGATAGTCTGTCGACGCACCAGGGTGTCCGTGTCCATCGACCAATGGCGAGAACCACCGGGAAGACCGGAGATCGATCGATGCACAAACCCGTGAGCTACGACCAACTCGGGGCTGCCCTCATCCTGGTCCCGGGCCTCACACTGGCCCTCGCGAGCGCTGCGATTTGGGTGAGCATGCCGGTGGGGATCTGGGCGTGGTGTGGCGCCGCGACCGTGCCCTGCGCTTGGCTCGCACGCCGCGCTGGACGCCGAACCTGCTTGGCAGCGATCGGCGTCCTCTCGGGCAGCGTGTTCTTGGCTTGGTCGTGCTACGACGTGTCCTTCGACGGTCGGTACTACCACCTCGAGACGGTTCTCCACCTGGCTCGAGGCTGGGTCGCTTCGACCGAACCCCCGCAGGGGGCGAGTGCGATGACCGCACACTTCGCCAGGGGCATGGAGACGATCGGTGCGAGCTTGGTCGTCTCGTTCCAAGAACTCGAAGTCGCCAAAGCGTCCAACTTCATCCTGGCCGCCGGGGTGTTCTTCATGGCGTTCGGTTTGGCGCGCCAGCGGTTCGGGTGCGGTCGACGCAGCACGGTCCTCGCCTTCCTGACGGCTGCGCATCCGATCACGCTCGCCCAGTTGTGCACCACCTATGTCGACGGGGCACTCAATTCCGCGGACACCGCACTGGTCCTCGCCCTCGCATCCGATCCCCGGCGCGTACCCTGGTTGGTTCGCGGAGCCGCGACTCTGCTGCTCTGCCAGGCGAAGTTCACGGGGGTGGTGTACTCGGCGGTCCTCTGGATCACGTGGGCGACCATCGAGATGGTGGCCCTCAAGCGAATCGGGTGGCGAGAGACCGGCGGCGCCACCCTGACCCTGTGTGTCGTCGCGATCCTGTCGTGGTACCCCTACGCGACCAACTGGTGCGAGCACGGCCACGCGTTCCACCCGGCGCTCGGCC
>JACKIB010000004.1 GCA_020638695.1 Planctomycetota bacterium | reverse complement strand
CAGGCGAGCGCCGCAGACATCGGCAACCACGTCGTCCTCGCAGTGCTGACACGCTAGGCCGACGGGACCTTCCTGGTGGAGCGGTCCGCCTGCATCGGCGCTCTGAGCGGCTGGTGACAACGTCGACGCGGCTCCGGCAAGGGAACCGACTCTGCCGATCGGTCGACCTCTCGAGCCGACGACCGCTCAGGACGCGTCGGAGCCGACCACCTCGACGTCGTTACCCGTCGAGCTGGACACCTCTTTCATCACCGCGTCGGTGCCGTCGAACGACAGCAGCCGCGGATGACCACCCTCGCGGGTCTCGATGTGCACCGGCCGCTTCCACATCGCGTACAGGCTGCGCAACGTGCGCAGCGCGGCTTCGAACTCCAGGTCGCGCGCCACCCACTCGTGGCGCAGGTACAGCTCGCCGCGATTCCGGTAGTTGTCGTCCGCCACCCGGATGATCGGGTTGCCGAAGTTGGTCAGCGCGTCGAGCAGACCCTTCTTCACCTTGGTGTAGTCGCGGTCGACGATCTCCAGCTGACCGGTCGCCTGATCCACGCCGTAGACGTAGAGCTTCTGGTCCTCGGCGAACTCCGGCGTGACGAACTCGTCGATGAACGACACGTCGTTGTAGATCCGCCGCACCTCGAACACCTTCTCCTTGCCGCGTCCGGCCTCGGTGTTCCACTCGCGGCGTAGGCGCGCGTCGTCGCAGCGCTGGTACTCGATGCCGAACTGGCCGCGATCCCAGCGGTGCTCGATGTGCCGAAACAGCTCGACACCCATCTTGTACGGGTTGATCTGCCCGGGCTGGGTGAACAGGGTGCCCGCGTGCGCGTCGGCGTAGTTGACCACTTCCGACGCGTCCAACATGTGGTGCGTCATGATCCGCGAGTGCCAGAACACCGCCCAGCCCTCGTTCATGATCTTGGTCATGCCCTGCGGGGCGAAGTAGTACGCCTCGTCGCGCAACATCGCCATGACGTCCTGCTGCCAGGTGTCCAGCGGCGCCTTCTCGAGCAGGAACTTCAGCACATCGCGGGTCGGCTCCGACGACTGGCGCACCGGAGGCCGGACGGTGGCCGCCTGATCGACCCGGCTGCGCGGGTTGATGTAGCGGTCCATGTACTCGCTCGCCGGGATCCGATGTGCCCGCGGCGGCTGCTCGTCCTCCTCGATCAGCGGCCGAGACGGCGGCTTGGGTTCGCGCTGGATGAATGGCGAGTAGATGTCGATCAGGTTGTCGATCGAGTTGACCTGATCGATGAAGTCCTCGACCGTGCTCTGGCCGAAGCGATCCATGTAGCGGCGGATCGCCGTGCCATGGTTCGCCATGATGTCCATCATCTTGCGCGGCGTCTTGGCGAACCACATGTTGTTCTTGAAGAAGTCGCAGTGGCCGTACACGTGCGCCATGACGAGCTTCTGGTCGGTCAACGAGTTGCTGCGCATCAGGTACGCGTAGCAGGGGTCGTTGTTGATCACCAGCTCGTAGATCTTCGACAAGCCGTAGGCGTAGCTCTTGCTGAGCTGCTCGTACTCCATCCCGAAGCGCCAATGCGGATAGCGGGTCGGGAAGCCGCCGTATGCGGCGATCATGTTGAGTTCGTCGTAGTCGACCAGCTCGAAGATCACCTCGTAGAAGTCGAGACCGTAGCCGGCAGCGAGTTCACGGGCTTCGTCGCGGTAGCGGGCCAGTTCCGGGGTGAGGTTTGCCATCAGCGCCCCTTGCCGAGGAAAGACTTAATCGACGGGAGGATCCCCTCGCGGTCGAGGATATCGGAAGTCACCACCAACTCGTCGCCCTTGAACGCCTTGTCGAGGTCCTTCTTGAACTGACCCGAGCCGTAGGCGCTCTTCACCTGGCCGTAGCAGAACTGGTTCACCTGCGGCACGATCGAGCTGCGCAGCAGATCGACGCAGCGCTCGGTGTCGCGCGACGACCAATTGTCGCCGTCCGAGAAGTGGAACGGGTAGATGTTCCAATCGGTAGCGGGGTAGCGGTCCTCGATCAGGCGCAGACAGAGCTCGTACGCCGAGGAGATCTTGGTGCCACCGGACTCGCGCAGGTGGAAGAAGGTGTGCTGGTCGACCAAGTGCGCCACCGCATCGTGGACGATGTAGTTGACCTCGATGTTCTTGTACTGGTGCCGCAGCCAGGTATCGATCCAGAACGCCTCGATGCGGACGATCTCCTTCTGCTCGCGCCCCATGCTGCCGGACACGTCCATCATGTAGATGATGCACGCGTTGGCCTGTGGTTCGTCCTTGCGCTCGACCGCCCGGTAGCGGAAGTCCTCGCGGATCGGCACGACGCGCGGATCCGCGAGGTCGTAGGTGCCGCTGGCAATCTGTCGCTTGAGGGCTTCCTTGTAGGTGCGCTTGAAGTGCACCAGGCTGCGCGGCCCGTGCTTGCTGATACTGGTGAAGCGCAGCGAGCTGGAGCGAATCGCCTTGTTGCCGCGCGGCTCGATGTTGGGCAGCTCGAGCTCCTCGCCGAGGATCTCGGCCAGGTCCTCGAGGGCGACGTCGACTTCGAGCACGTGCTTGCCCGCGTCGGCGCCGGCCTGCCCTTCGCCGCTCTCGTCGCCCTGCACCGGTTCGCCGGGCTCGCCTTCGCCCTGCCCCACGCCACCCTCGGGGTTCTGGCCGTAGCGGAACCGCGGCAGGCGAATCTGCGGCAGCGGGATGCTGACCAGCCGCTTGCCCTGCTTGCCGATCATCTCACCAGAGGTGACGTAGCGGCGCAGGTTGTCCTTGATCCGACCGCGCACGATGTCGCGGAACCGGGTCCTGTCCTGGTCGATCTTGCGGACGGGCATCTACGGGTCCGGTTTGGTCCTGTCGAAGCGCGCTTCAGTCACCCTTGGTGGTTCCACGGGCGAAGATCGAAGCGACGTAGTTGAGCACGTCGGTGGCCGAGATCTCGTCGTAGCCGAAATCGCGGATCAGCCGGCTCTTCACCACCTCGATCTTCTCCTGGGTGTCCTTGTCGACGACGGTCGACACCAAGCTCGTCAGCTTGATCGAGTCCTTCTGGTCCTCGAACAACTTGAGCTCCAATGCGCGGTGCAGCCGCTCGTTGGTCTTGTAGTTGAAGGTCTTGCCCTCGACCGCGAGCGCCCCGATGTAGTTCATGATCTCGCGCCGGAAGTCGTCCTTGCGCGTCTCGGGGATCTCGATCTTCTCCTCGATCGAGCGCATCAACCGCTCGTCCGGCTCCTCGTCGCGGCCGGTGAACGGGTTCTTGACCTTCTCCTTCTGCGTGTAGGCCTTGATGTTGTCGATGTAGTTGCCGCACAGCCGCGCGATCGCCTCGGCGTCGGCGGAAATCGCCCGTTGCACCTCGTTCTTGATCACGTCTTCGTACTCCTGCCGCACCACCAACAGCAGGTCCTTGTACGCCTTCTTCAGCTCGGGGTCGCTGATCAGCGAGTGGTGATCGAGACCCTCCTCCAACTCGTTCATCACCATGAACGGGTTGATGCACGGGATGTCGCGAACCAGCGTGTTACTGATCTTGTCCTGGATGTAGCGCGGGCTGATGCCGGTCATGCCTTCGCCCGGCGAATCCTCGTGCAGCTCGCGGATGTTCTCGCTGGTGTAGCCGGGCAGGGTCTTGCCGTTGTAGAGCTTGAGCTTCTGCAGCAGGCTGAGGTTGGCCTTCTTCGGCTCCTGCAATCGCGTCAGCACCGCCCACATCGCGGCCGTCGAGATGGTGTGCGGCGCGATGTGCTTGCCCGGCACGGAGCGTTTGTTGAAGCTCTTCTCGTAGATGCGAATCTCGTCCTGCAAGCGCAGGTTGTACGGGATGTCGATCTTGATGGTGCGGTCGCGGAACGCCTCCATCAGTTCGTTGTTCTGCAGACGGTTGTACTCCGGCTCGTTGGTATGCCCGATGATCAGCTCGTCGATGTCGGTCTGCGCGAACTTCTTCGGCTTGATCTTGTGCTCTTGGCTGGCCGTCAGCAGGTCGTAGAGGAACGCGACGTCGAGCTTGAGCACCTCGACGAACTCGATGACCCCGCGGTTGGCGATGCAGAACTCGCCGTCGAAGTTGAACGCGCGCGGGTCGCTGTCGGTGCCCAGCTCGGCGATCTTGCGGTAGTTGATGTCCCCGGTGAGCTCGGTGGAGTCCTGGTTCTTCTCGTCCTTGGGTTGGAACGTGCCGATGCCGACCCGGTCGTCCTCGCTGATGATCATCCGGTGCACGACCACCTGGTCGAGCACCTTCTCCAGGTCGCCGTCGAACTCCTTGAGGTAGGTGTCGAAGTAGTAGCGCGACACCGGCGACAGGTTGCTGTCGCAGCGCAGGCGGTAGCTGACCCGAGCCTTCTTGTTGAGCGTCTCGAGCACCTTGTTGCGTGCCGCCTCGGGGATGAGCAGCAACGGCTCCTCGTTCATCGGCGAGCGCACCAACTCGTCACCGACCTTCCACGAGAAGGTGTAGAGCGCGCCCTCGTCCGTGCGGCTGTACGACTCGAGGCCCTTCTTCAGCATCCGGACGATGGTCGACTTGGAGGAGCCGACCGGACCGTGCAACAACAACACGCGGCGCTCCGGGCCATAGCCGTGCGCCGCGGCCTTGAGCACGTTCATCAGGTTCTGCAGCGGCCGTTCGAGGCCGTACAGTCCGTCCTCACCGCCGTCGATCGGGTCGTCGAAGAACTTGTAGCGGGTGACCTTGACCCGATCGCGCTCGATCTCTTCGACCCCATAGCTGAGCACCATGTCGTACACCCGCTGATGGGCGGTGCGGATGACGAGCGGGTTGGCTTCCACCAGCGCCAGGTAGTCCTGGAACGAGCCCTGCCAGTGCTGATGTCGAAACGCCTCGCTGTCGAGGGCGCCCTTGACGATGCTTCGGATGTCGATCGAGTCCGCCATGCTGGCCTCTGCCGGGGGTTGTGGGTGCGCGCGCTGCTGGTTCGCCCGGTACTATCGGCGGATCAGACAGCGGCCTCAAGGGAAGTATGGACACCAGCGCCGAGTTGCCGGGTTTTCCGACGCGCCGGTTCGGGTAGGCTGGAATCATGCGCATCAGGAGTGGTCCACTCGCCCTAGTCGCCGTTGCGAGCGTGGTTTTAGCCGCACTGTGGCTGAATTCCTGCTCGAGCGGCGCCTCGGCCCGTAGCGGCCCGGTCGACGCCGACCGGGCGATGGGCCATGCCCGCGCAATGGTGGCGTTCGGGCCGCGACCCTCGGGTTCACCCGCGCTCCTGCGCAACCGCGACTACATCCGCGATCAGCTGAAAGCGCTGGGACTGCCGGCGCACGAGCAGAACTGGGACCACTTCTTCGGCCACGACAAGAAGAAGCTGCGGCTGCACAACGTGTGGACCGAGATCCCCGGGCAGGACCCGACCAACGGACCGATCCTGATCGTCGCCGCGCACTACGACACCAAGCTGTGTTCCGGGCATGACAAGCCGACGAGCAATTTCGAATTCGTCGGCGCGATCGACGGTGCGGGTGGCTCGGCGGTCTTGCTGGAGCTGGCTCGGGTGTTGAAGTCCCGCAAGAGCGTGCCCAACGTCTGGTTGGTGTGGTTCGACGGCGAGGAGTCTCGGACCTTCGAGTGGGACACCAGCCACGCCCAGTCGCTGGTCGGCAGCCGCTACTTCGTCGAGACCATGCAGAAGGACAAGACCCGGTTCCCCAAGGGCATGGCACGGCGGGTCGGGGCGATGGTGCTGCTCGACCTGATCGGCAGCAAGAACCCGAAGGTCGACCGCGACCTGGCGTCCAACTCCACCCTGCTCGGACTGTTCGAGAAGGTCGCCACCGAGACACTCGGCCGCACCCGGAAGCAGGGCTGGTTCTCCTACGAGTCTCCGATCGAGGACGACCACTACTTCTTCAAGCAGAACGGCATCAAGGTGATCGACCTGATCGATTTCCACTACCGGGTGCCGAAGACGCCGGACAACCCCAACGCGCCGACCCACCCGGACTACCAGGCGTGGTGGCACACCGCGGACGACAACCTGGCGGCGATGGATCCGGCGTCGCTGAAGGTGATCGGCGACCTGCTGTGGTTCGCGATGCCCGAGCTCGAGAAGCAGGTCTTCCAGGTGATGAAGTGAAGGCCCGAGCATTGCTCGTTCCGGGCCTGGCGTGCCTGGTGCTGCTCGGCGCCACCTGCTGGCACCGGCAACGACCTGCGGTGCTCGCCGCGGTGCGCGCTCCGGAGGGACTCGGGCAGCGCGCCTACGGCCACGTCGCGGCACTCGTCGGATTCGGCGCCCGGCACACCGGCTCGACCGGCTGGTCGCAGGCCCTCGGCTACATCAGCAAGACCCTGCTGGAGATGGGGCTGTCGCCCAAGCTCGATCGGTGGACCGACCCACGCGAGGGGATCTACTTCACCAACGTCACCGTGACGCTGCCCGGCAGCCATCCCGACAAGATCGTGATCGGGTGTCACCACGACACCAAGTGCACCACCGGGCACACGGACCCAGCCCACAACTTCCACTTCGTCGGCGCCAACGACTCGGGCAGCGGCGTCGGCCTGCTACTGGAGCTCGCCCGCGTGCTCAAGGAACAGACCACGCGGCGGGCCACGGTGGAGCTGGTGTTCTTCGACGGCGAAGAGAGCTTGAGCTTCAAGTGGGACCTCTCGCGGGCCCTGTTCGGTTCGCGACGCTACGTCCGGCAGTACCAGCAGAGCCTGCTCGACGACCCGCAGGGGCCGAAGATCCGCGCGTTCATGTTGCTGGACATGGTCGGCGGCAAGGACCTGCACCTCGACGACGACCTGAACTCGGATACGGAGCTCAAGAAGATCGTGATGCGCGCGGCGCAGGCGACCGGCCACCAGCAGTGGTTCTTCGCCAATCGGAGCAAGGTTACGGACGACCACCTTCCGTTCCTCGAGGCACGCATCCCCAGCATCGACCTGATCGACTTGGAGACGAACAACCACTGGCACAAGCCAACCGACACGCTCGACAACATCGCTGCGCAGAGCCTGCACCTCGTCGGTGAGGTGGTGCTGACCGCGCTGCCGGGGTTCGAGGAGCGGTTGTTCCCCGCCGAACGCAAACACTGATGGCGGTCGCCGAGCGGGGAGACCGCCGAGTCCGCTACGCCACCCAGGGAGACGGTCCGACGGTGCTGCTGATCCCGGGGCTCGGCTCGGGCGCCCGGCTGTTCGGAACCCTGCCGCGCCGGTTCGTGCGCGCCGGGTTCCGCTGCGTCGACTTCGATCCGGTCGGGGTCGCCCCGTCGTCGCCCCACAGTGGCGACTACCACCTCGACGAGGCGGCGCGCGATGTCCTCGCGGTGCTCGACGATGCGGCGATCGAACGGGTTTCGCTGGTCGCCACCTCGCTGGGCGGCAAGGTCGCGCTGCACGTGGCACAGCAGGCTCCCGAGCGAGTCGCCGGCATGGCATTGCTCGCCTCGTCGGCGGTAGCCACGCCACGCGCCCGCAGGATCTACCGCTTCTTCCAGATCCTCGCGGAGCGGCTCGAGCCACCGCAGCTGGCGGAGATCCTGGCGACCTTCCTGTTCGGCAGCTCGTTCCACAACCGACACCCCAAGGTGGTCGGCGACATCGTTCGGGCGATGAAGCTCGACGACCCCACTCGGGCGTTGATGATCGCCCAGGCGCAGTGCCTCCACACCTTCGACGGCAGCCAGCTGGTACGCGAGGTGACATGCCCCTGCCTGTGCTTCGCCGGCGCCGAGGACACGCTCACGGGCGTCGACGAGGTACGGGCCACCGCCGAGCTGCTACCGAACGGGCACTTCCACCTTGTGGAAGGCGCCGGCCATTCGCTGCTGCTCGAAGCCGCCGAGGTGTTCGATCGGGTGGCCGAGTTCCTCGGCGCACTCGCCTGAACCGGACGCTCAGCGCAGCCGCGGCAGGTCGGTGTGCACCACCGATCCCACCTGGAAGCCGTGCGCACCGAAACGGTACTGCCCCGGCAACACCACCCAGTCGCGATCGGCGAAGTCGCGGTGGATCGGCACCGCGATCGCCATGTCGTGGCGAATCAGCGACAGCAGACCGGTCTGGGGCGTGGAGGGCACCGCCTGCAGGTGCCCGGGTGCGACGGGCACGATCGTCAACTCCGCCCGACCCAGCCGGTGCTGCAGGTCGAGTCTTCCGACCCAACCATCTGGCGTGACCGCGATCAGCTCGCCGACCGCGTCGGCCACGCAGCGCAGCGTGACCCGGTTGTCGAAGAGGCCGAGGAAGCGCACTTCACCACTGGGTAGCCGGTGGAACACCGAGCTGTCGAGACACAACTGAGCACCCGGCTTGACCACCGAGATCAGCCCGCCATGCGCCGGCAGGGGCGCCACCGCGTCGAACGCCGAGCGCGCACCGAACCAGTGCAGCCGCTCGGGCTGGAGCAAACCGGACCGCACACCGACGAGCTGCGGCGGCAACGCCGCCACGGACAACCGTACCGCGCCGCCGGGCTCCCCACTGACCAACCGCGGTGCCGCCGCTGCATCGAGCAGGAAGGTCGGCCCGGACAGATCCAGCGTCAAGCTGCCCTCCGCGCTGCTACGCAGCTCGGTGATCCAAACCGCCTGCCCGGGGGGCAGATCCTCGATCGGCATCAGGAACTGCAGCGTGGTCGACGCGGGGAAACCGGTCAGGGTGACCCGTTGTGCCTGCGGCAACCGGAGCTCGAGCGCGGCGTCGGCCGAACGCGGGCCGCGGTCGCGGGCCAGCACCACACGTGGCCGCACTCCGTCCTGCGCCGCGAGCAGCACCAGGGTCTGGTACGGACCCGAGTAGATCGGCAGGCCGGCGATGCGGAACGCACCCCCACCATCCAGCGAGGGCACCCGACCGCCCAGCGGGGCCGCGAACCCGAACAGCTCGTCGATCCGGCACGCCTGCACCCAGGCACGGCTGGGGATCCGCTGCTCGGCGTCGAGCAGACGCCCCTGCAGCTGCATCCCGCGGCCGAAGAAGAACCGCCGCAAGCCCTGCTCCTGCCCGCCGAGGTACAGCGGGGTCGGAGCGACTTCGGCCAAGTTCACGGCGCCGGCCGGCGGCCACGCCTGCAACACGGCGAACTGACCCTGCAGTTGTTCCACGCCGTCGAACGCGAACCGCCCCTCGGCATCCGTGGTGTGCCGCTGCACACCGTGCATGGTGCGCAGCATCACCGACGCACCGGCGATCGGTTCGGAGGTGAAGGGATCCAGCAGCTGACCGAACGGCTCCGGTGTCGGGGCTGCGGGCGTCGTCGGGGTGGTCGGCTGCTGCGCCGCGGCTCGGGAGCTGTAGACCAGATCCCGGCCACCGTAGCGCCCCACGCGGAGACCGCCGAACGAGCTGTAGTAGGCGACCTGACCGGACGAGACCTCCTGGCTGTCCTCGCCCAGCACCACCTCGGCAGTGCCGTCCGTGACCGCGACCTGGACCCGGCGACCGGCGCGGCCATCCTGGTGGCGCACCGCGACCGAGCTGATCTCGAACTGACCCGGGCCGAGCCGTACCGTTCCGGCCTCGGCCACCCGCACCAGCATGCTCGCCTCGACGGTGACCTCGGCATCGCCAGTGAGCAGCTCCAGCCCATCGTCCGTCAACCGCACCGAACCCTCGGCGTCGAGTTGCACGGTTCCGGCACCGCGCCGGCTGCCGCGCAGCCGAATGGCGAGCTTGCCCTCCACGCCGGTAGCCAGCTCCTCATCTCCGCGCAGCCGCTGCCCCGCCGCGACCGCCCCACCACCGACGAGCCGCACCTGACGCGCCGCGACGACATCGCCAGCCGATTCCTCCGGCTGCGTCCAATGCCACCACAATGCCGCACCGACGACCATCAACACCGCGGCGGCGGCGGCCACGCCGATTCGGGGCAGCACCCGCCAGGGACGGTGAATCACTTGCGGACCGCCTGTGGTCTCCCGCGCGACCCGGTCCATCACCCGGCGCGTGAACCCGGTCGGCGGTTCGTACGAGGCGTGCATCGCAGCCTCGGTGGAGATCCGCTCCATCAGCCCGGGGGCGAACGAAGCCGGCGGCGCGAGCCGACGGCGGTCGCACTCGGCCAACGCGGCGCGAATCTGCTGCAGCTCGGACTCGCAACGCGACAGCGCCAGGTTGCAGGCCCGACAGCCGTGCACGTGCGCCTCGATCCGCTGCTTGGCCACCGCGGGGAGGTCGTCGTCGACGAAGTCGCGCAACAACCCGCGCACCCGCGCACACTCCGCGGAACTCGGCGGGAAACGCTCGAGATCGCGCGGGGATGCCGGCTGGTGGTCGGCGTGGACCCTCGGCTCGTGGAATTCGTCACCTGGCAACGGCCCGCTGTCCTTTCCCATCACTCCCGTGCCTCCAACAAGCGGCTCTGCAGCACGTCCTTCGCGCGCGCCAGCCGCACCTTCACGTTGCTCAACGAGATCCCGAGCGCCTCGGCGATCTGGTGGTTGGTCAACCCGTTCAAATAGCGCAGCACCAACGGCAGCCGGAATCGATCCGACATCTGTTCGATCGCCTGGCGCACCGCCTGGCGGGTCGCCGCCTGATCGGAGGACTGGGCGCTCTTGGGGTCCTCCATCAACTGCATGAGCAGGTCACCCTCGCGCTCCCGCACCATGGGTAGGCTGGCATTGCGGCGCCGGCGCAGCAGGTCGCGACTGGTGTTCCCCGCGATGCGCAGCAGCCACGGCTCGAGGGCCCGGCTCTCGTCGTACAGGTCGCGGTTGCGGAACAACTTCAGGAAGCTGTCCTGCGCCGCTTCCTCGGCGTCTTCACGGCAGCGCAGCATGCTGAAGCAGAGCCCGTAGACCAGCCCCTTGTGGCGTTGGACGATCGTCTCGAACGCTCCGACGTCGCCGGATTTGACGCGCTGCATCAACTCGGAATCGGCAACTCGGGAGGGCATCGGTGGAGCGCGGCGCGAGGCGGGAGCCGGACTCGAGGCTCCCGTGAGACGTTATGGCCTACGGACGCTCGGCTTGTGGCGGCCAGGGTTTTTTGCACAACCGCGCGCTCGGAGCGGCTGTTCACGGAGCGGTGGGCGCGCCACCGACGATCCCGGGTGGTTTCCCGGTCACCGCCCGATCTCCATATCAGGAAGAGAATTGCGACGATCGGCCGGGGTCGTTTCCGACACATTCCCGCACCTTCGACCTCAAGCCCCCATGGCATCGGGACGAAACAGCCGGCATGGCTCGCAGTCCCGAGAATCAGGCCGTCTTCTTCGAGCTCGATGGCGTCGTGGTGCAGAGCGCGCGACTCGGCTCCACCGGGCTCGACTACTACGAGGGGGCGCTCGAGGCCCTGGCCCGGATCAACCCCACCCAGTTCCGCCTGTTCGTGGCGACCAACCGTGAGGACATCGCCTTCGGCCGTCTGACCGAGCGCGAGTTCCGCCGCGCGTGCGACCGCTTCCTCCAGGACGCCGCCGCCGCCCGGGTGCGGATAGACAAGATCTACAGCTGCCCCTACCACCCCAAGGGCCGGGCGAAGTACCGCAAGGAATCGGTGTTTCGCAAGCCCGCCCCCGGGATGTTCAAGATGGCGCAGCAGGAGTTCGACCTGAACCTCTCGCGCTGCTGGATGATCGGTCACACCTCGCTGGACATCCTCGCCGCGAGCCGCGCGGGGATGGGGACCATCCTGGTCGACACCGGGGAAGGTGGACGGGATGGTCGCTTCCACGTCGAACCGCACTTCCACGAGCCGGACATCCGCAGCGCGGTGCGCTGCATCCGGCGCTTCGAAGCCGCGCAGCGCGTGTAGGTAGCCGAGCGACACGGGAAGCCCCTCCCCGCCGGGTGGATCGGCGGGTATCCGCGGCGTGAGGCTCCGCGCCGACCCGACGATTCGGCGGCGAAACATCCGTCCAGGTGTCTTGGAAGGTACCGGAGCATCCTCGCATGCCGGCTCGATCCGCGGCCCCTGCAGCCTATCGCGGCCAAGGCCGCACCCAAGGCGTTGGGTGAGCGCGGCGCTGCGCGCCGCCATGAGGCCTCGGCCGCTTGCTCACTGGAGCTTCCGGTGCCGCTGCCCGCTGACGAAACAGCCGTCCAGGTGTCTTGGAAGGTACCGGAGCATCCTCGCATGCCGGCACGATCCGCGGCCCCTGCAGCTCAGCAGGACAGCACCACCGCCAGCCCCTCGTCCGTGGAGTGGCATCCGGCCCACAACGCGGCGAGACCCTCGGGGTCGCTCGCGACCCGCAACTGGTCGAGCACCGCGCCTGCCAGTGCGGCGAAGTCGACCCCCGGATCCCGATCCACTCCGGCAACCGGCGTGTCGCGCCCACCGGCGGCGAGTCCGCGGCGCACCGGCGCGGCGAGTACGCTGGGCGCGACCAGCACCCGAGAGGTGTCGAGCGGCAACTCATCGGCCAGCTCGAGCCCCAACGTCGCGAGACCGTCGAGCACATCGGAATCGGAGCACCCGGGCATGACGACGAAACCCCGGTTCGCCGCGTGTTCGACGGGATCGCCCGGCACGGCTTCCAATCCCAACTCGTGCAGCAGCTGTGCGAGCGACTCGGGCAGCGGGGCGTCTGCCACCGCCACCGCCGGCAGCCGATGCGCCACAGCGGCGCACGCCTGCGCCCGAATCTGCCGCGGATCGCCGTGCAGCACGACACCTTTGAAGCGTCCGAGGCTGCGCAGCAGCGCGTGCGCGTAGCCGCGGAACATCGCGGTTCCGCCCGGCTGCAGGCACTCGAGCTTGAGTCGCGCACCGGCGGGGAGGGCGAAGCCCGGGAGCACCGCCCCCCCGACCACCGGCGTCGCAACCAGATGGCCGCGCAGCCGCGCTGCTGCCGCCCGCACCGGATCGGTCATCACCGAATCGTCGGTCACGCCTGCACGGCGGTCAACAGCGCGACCGTGCGCACCCCGGCACGCTGCAGCACCCGCGCGCACTCTCCCGCGGTGCTCCCTGACGTCCGCACATCGTCCACCAGCAGCACGGTGCGCCCGTCGAGCGCACCGCGCCGCCGCACCTCGAATGCACCCGCGACGTTGCGCGTCCGCGAGACCACCCGCACGTCACCTTGGGGCAGGGTGTCGGTCGTGCGCCGCAGCCCGTGGGGCAGGAATGACAGCCCCAGCCGGCGCGCGACGAGTTCCGCGAGCACCGCCGCCTGGTCGATCCCCCGGGTCCGCAACTTGTGCGGGTGGAGCGGCACCGAGGTCACCACTGCGCGGCGACCTGGCCCACGCGCCCACTCCGCCACACACGGGACCATGGCGCGAGCCAGGAAAACCAGGGCCGCGCGGTCGGCCGCGAACTTGGCCTGCCGGACCAGCGCACCGCCGGTCCCGGCGTACGACAGCGGCGCACGGCACAGCGCCAACCCGACGAACGCCCGATGGTCCGCGGGACACGGAGAGCTCGGCGTGGACAGCGGAGCGCCGCAGCGTCCGCACCACGGCGGCGGACGGGTGCGCAGGCGGTGGCGGCAGCGCCGGCACAGACTGTGGCTCGGGGCACCGCACGCCGGGCAGGAGGGTGGACAGAGGCCGTCGACTACCGTGCGGCGTAGCTCACGGCACAACCGTCGGATGCGGGAGGGGTGGAGGAATGCCGGCTGCACATCCACCGGAGCCCTCGCGCTGCCCGAGGTGACACCCCTTTCTCGCGTCGTGTCGCGCCGTTTCTGGCGCGCTACCCGCGACTCTTCTGCAACGCGCCCAAGTCGCGCCGTCGGCGCCCGCCCTCCGGGGCCAGACCACCACCCGCAGCCTGGTCGGCGCCACCGATCCGCAGGGCGCTGCGCACTTGCTGCTGATAGTCCTCGACCGTCATCTCCTCGGTGTGCCGGATGCCGAGGAACGCACCGATCTCCTTGACCATGTGCGTGTCGCGGCTGAACGCCTCGGGATGCGAGCGGAAGAACTCGCGGAGGTACTTCTTGAAGGTGTGCCGCGAGTAGCTGCGCGCCACCAGGTAGACCAGCACCGCCCCGACCACGATCGACCCACACACCACCCACAGGGTGACCCGGTCCTGCACGTCCGGCAGATTCGCGTAGACCTGCAGCAGGAATCCGACCGCGAGGAACAGGAAGCCCACCGCCACCTGCAGGTTGTTGAGCGGGTAGTCCTTGATGGTGTGCAGGCTGCGCATCTTCACGTTGAAGAACACCGCGATGACGTTCTTCAGCTTGCGGAAGATGATCGAGTTGGCGAGGAAGAACACACCCACCAGACAGCACGTCAGGCCGACGACGGTAAGTTCGGAGTTGGTCATCAGTCGAAACAGAACCGGCTCGGCCCACCCACGCAGGGCGCCCCCGGCGGGGGCAACCCGCACGGACGCCGCGGAGTGTACGCCTCCGGCAGAGAATCCGCCAAGCGGGGGACGATGGAATCCGCGCGGCCGATCCCGCACACTCCCGTCGGGGCGGTGCGTTGGCACCGGCCCGCGGCAGGAAACCGACCGGAATCCGCACGATGACCGACATCGACGTCGCCCAGCTGGCCGTGCTGGCGAAGCTTCGCCTCGATCCCGATGCGGCCGAGGAGGCGGTAGGCCACGTGCGCCGACTGCTCGACCGCTTCGCCGCAATCCAGGGTGTGGACACCGCGGGTGTGGCGCCATCTCCGTACCCCCTGGAGATCCCGCACCGGCTGCGCCCCGACCTCGTGGAGCCAGCGCTGCCCCTGGCCGAGGTGTTGCAGAACGCACCCGCGACCCGCGCCGGGTGCTTCGCGGTGCCCCGGGTCGTCGACGGATGAGCGCGGCCGACGGGACTGCGCGCGCCACCGCAGCGGCGGTGGCGGACGGCTCGCTGCGCGCGGTCGACGTGGTCGAGGCGAGCCTCGAGCGGATCGCGGCGCGCGAGCCGCAGGTCGGCGCATTCGTCGAAGTGTTCGCCGACGCGGCCCGCCGACGCGCCGAGCAGCTCGATGCCGAGCGGCGCAAAGGGTCCCCACCGGGTCCGCTCGCCGGAGTGCCAATCGCCATCAAGGACAACCTGCTGCTGCGCGGCCACCGCACCAGCTGTGGCTCGCGCATTCTCGACGGATTCACCGCACCCTACACCGCCACTGCGGTGCAGCGGCTGCTCGACGCCGGCGCGGTGCCGATCGGCCGCACCAACATGGACGAGTTCGGCATGGGCAGCTCGACCGAGCACTCGTGCTTCGGCCCGACCAGGAACCCATTCGACCCGGCGTGCATTCCGGGTGGCAGCAGCGGCGGGTCGGCGGCGGCGGTGGCGGCACGGATGGTCGCGATCGCGCTCGGGTCCGACACCGGGGGATCGATCCGCCAGCCGGCCGCGATGTGCGGCGTCGCCGGGCTCAAGCCGACGTACGGCCGGGTCTCGCGCTTTGGTCTGGTCGCCTACGCGAGCAGTCTGGACACCGTCGGCGCATGCGCGACCGACCTTGGTGACCTGGCGCTGGTCACTCGGGTGATGTCCGGCGTCGACCCCCGCGATGCTACCTCGCTCGACCACGCGGTAGCCGACTTCGACGCGCCACCGTCCAGCCTCGAGGGAATGCGCATCGGCGTGCCTTCGGAGTACTTCGCCGAAGGACTCGACCCGGCCGTCGAACAGGCGGTGCGCGCAGCACTCGACACGCTGGCCGCAGCCGGTGCCGAACCGGTCGCGGTGTCGCTCCCCCACACCGAGTTCGCGATCCCCGCCTACTACCTGATCGCCACCGCCGAGGCGTCGTCCAACCTGGCCCGCTACGACGGCGTGCGGTTCGGCGCACGGAGCGGCGGCGACGCCGACCTCGAGGAGATGTACACCCGCACCCGCACCGAGCACTTCGGCGCCGAGGTGCAGCGACGCATCCTGCTCGGTTGCTTCGGCCTGCAGCGTGGCCACGCCGAGCAGTGGTACGGCAAGGCACTCGCCGTGCGGACCCTGATCCGCGACGAACTCGCGGCGGTGTTCGCCCGCTGCGATGCCCTCGCTACCCCCACCTCGCCGGTGGTCGCGTTCGCGCTGGGCGACAGGCTCACCGACCCGCTGGCGATGTACCTGTGCGACACGCTCACCGTGCCGGCCAGCCTCGCCGGGATCCCGGCACTGTCGGTGCCGTGCGGGTTCTCCACTGCTGGGCTGCCGATCGGCCTGCAGCTGATGGCGCCGCCGCTCGGCGAGCCGACGCTGCTGCGCATCGGCACGGCATTCCAATCCGCGACCGACTTCCACCGGCGGGAGCCCGCACCGTGACCGAGCCGGAGTTCGAGACCGTCATCGGACTCGAGGTGCACGTGCAGCTGCAGCTCGCCAGCAAGCTGTTCGCACCGACCGAGTACGCCTCAGGCGGCGAGCCCAACACCCGCGTCTCGGTGATCGAACTCGGCCTGCCGGGTGTGCTGCCGGCGCTGAACGAACGGGCGGTCGAGCTGGCGATCCGCGCCGGCCTGGCGCTCGAGTCGACGATCGGCGCGCGGGTGCACTTCGACCGCAAGAACTACTTCTACCCCGACCTGCCGAAGGGCTACCAGATCACCCAGCTCGACCGACCCCTGTGCGTCGGCGGCCGGGTGCCACTCGGCGAAGGCGAGTTCGGCGCCCTGCAGCGCATCCACCTCGAGGAGGACGCGGGCAAGTCGTCGCACCACGCCGCGGGCAGCTTGGTCGACCTCAACCGCGCCGGTGCGGCGCTGATCGAAATCGTCGGCCAACCCGACCTGCGCAGCCCGGAGCAGGCGTTCCGCTTCCTGACCCGGCTGAAGCAGATCCTGCAGTACGCCGAGGTCTCCGAATGCGACATGGAGAAGGGCTCGCTGCGCTGCGACGCCAACATCTCGCTGCGCCGCCCCGGTGCCCAGCAGCTCGGCACCAAGGTCGAGCTGAAGAACCTCAACTCGTTCAAGATGGTCCGGCGGGCACTCGAGTACGAACAGCGCCGGCAGGCGGCAGTGCTCGGCAGCGGCGGCGCGGTGCGGCGCGAGACGCGGCTGTGGAACGAGGAGCAGGGCGAGAGCGCGCCGATGCGCGGCAAGGAAGCGACCGAGGACTACCGGTACTTCCCCGAGCCGGATCTGCCGCCGCTCTCGATTCCCAGCGAACGCGTCCAGGCGATCGCCGCGGCGATGCCGGAGCTGCCGGACGCCCGCCGGGCACGGTTCGCCCGCGAGTTCGGCCTGCCGGACTACGACCTCGACGTGCTGCTCGACGACCGGCACGTCGCGACGTATTTCGAGACCGTGGCACACGGCTGCGGCGACCCGAAGCTGGCCAGCAACTGGGTGATGACGGAAGTGCTGCGCACGCTCAAGGAACGCGGGTCGTCGGTAACCGATCTGCCGCTGACCGCCGCGCGCCTCGCCGCGCTGCTGAACGAGCTGAACGCCGGACGCATCAACCGCGCCGCGGCGAAGCGGCTGTTCGAGCACCTGCTGGACCACGACCTGGAGGTGACGGAGGCGATCGCTGCGCTCGGTCTGCAGCAGCTCAGCGATCCCGCCGCACTGGAGCAGGTGGTGCGCGCGGTGCTCGCCGGCCAGCCCGCCGCGGTCGCCGACTTCCACGCCGGCAAGCAGAAGGCACTGCACGCGCTGTTTGGCCAGACGATGAAGGCGACCGGCGGCAAGGCCAACCCCGCGCTGGTCCAGCAGCTGCTGCGGAAGCTGCTCGAAAGCGGCGATCGGAGCTGAATCACCGCGCGGGTTGCTCCTATCCTGCGGCCTGGCCGCGGCCTTCGCCTGACCCCCCAGAGCCTCTGCATGGAAACCTCGCCCCTCACACGGCCCACGTACACCGACGCCCTGGTGCTCCACAACGTCACCAAGCGGTTCGGCAAGTTCGTGGCGGTGAACGACCTGTCGCTCAAGATCCCCAAGGGCTCGATCTACGGCTTCCTCGGCCCGAACGGCGCCGGCAAGACGACCACCATCCGCATGGTGATGAGCATCTTCTACCCGGACGAGGGCAGCATCGAGGTGCTCGGCCACAGCAGCGCCGAGCAGGTCAAGGACCGGCTCGGCTACCTGCCGGAGGAGAAGGGCCTCTACAAGAAGATGAAGACCGCCGAGATCGTCGCCTACTTCGGCAAGCTCAAGGGCATGGACGCCTCGACCGCCAACCTGAAGGCGCGCGAGCTGCTGACCCGCTACGGCCTCGGCGAGTGGCTGGACAAGCGCTGCGAGGCGATGTCGAAGGGCATGGGCCAGAAGGTGCAGCTGCTCGGCACGATGATCCACGACCCCGAGCTGGTGATCCTCGACGAGCCGTTCTCGGGCCTCGACCCGGTCAACATGGAGGTCATGCGCGACACCATCCGCAGCTTCAAGCAGAACGACCGCACGGTGATCTTCTCGACCCACGTGATGGCGCAGGCCGAGGAGCTGTGCGACTTCATCTTCCTGATCCACAAGGGACAGAAGGTGCTGGACGGGCCGCTCAGCGAAGTGCGGTCCGGCGGCGACCACGGCATCAAGATCGACTACGACGGGGACGGTTCGATCCTGCACCGGCTGCCCGGCGTCGAGCGGGTGAACGACGCCGGCAAGCACGCCGAGTTGTTCCTCGAGCCGGGCCGCGATCCGCAGGACATCCTGCGCGAACTGGTCGGCAAGCTGACGATCCGGCGCTTCGACATCAGCGAGCCGTCGCTGCACGAGGTGTTCTTCCGGGCGGTCGGCGGACACCAGCACGTGGTCGAGACGGAGGTGCGGTCATGAACAAGACGCTGCTGGTGGCCCAGCGGGAATACGTCGAGCACTTGCGCACCAAGACGTTCTGGATCGGGGTGCTGATCGCGCCGATCGGTATCGCGCTCGTGTACACGCTGATGTTCCTGCTGGCCGGCAAGACCGATCTGCGCAAGTACGCGGTGCTCGACCACTCGGAGGGCGCGTGGGTGTCGAAGGTGATCGACCGGCGAATCGCCGACGACGACCTCGACAAGATCCTCGGGTCCCGCAAGATCAGCACAGAGGAGAGGAGACCGCTGCTGGATCAAGCCAAGGCGAAGCTGTCGAAGTTGCCGCAGGGTCACCCGCTGCGGGAGCTGCTGACCGCGATGGTTTCGAGTGGGGTACTGGCCGAGATCGACAAGGCCGGCGGATGGGACAAGGCCAGCTCGGCCTTGAAAGCGCGGATCTACGGGATCGTTGTTCCCTGGGCCCTGCGAGTCTCCCAGAGCGAGAAGCAGCGCGTGCAGGTGACCAGCGTGGCCACCGGCATGGCGATGAAGGACTACGTGCGCGTGCCCGTCCCGGACGAAGGCGAGGACACCGAGAAGGTCCTCAACCAGAAGCTGCAGAAGGGGGAGATCTTCGCCTACTTCGTGATCGGCAGCGATCCGTTGGCAGCGGAGCACCACAGCAAGTATGTCTCCAACAACCTCACCGACTTCAAGCTGCGCAGTTGGTACGGCGACTACGTCACCAAGGTGGTGCGCGAACGCCACGTCCAGCGCCTGAAGAAGGAGAAGGACCTGACGCCGGGCGACGTGGCGGCGATCCAACGATCGTTCCGGTTCGAGGAGAAGAAGCTCTCGGCGACCGGCGAAGAGGAAGCCGTGGTGGAGTCGGACAAGGTGCGCAAGTACGCACCGCTGGCGTTCGTCTACGTGCTCTGGATGGCGGTGTTCATGGCGGCGCAGATGCTGCTCACCAACACGGTCGAGGAGAAGTCCAACCGGATCATCGAGGTGCTGCTGTCGTCGGTGTCCCCCACCCAACTGATGCACGGCAAGATCTACGGGATCGCGCTCACCGGCCTGACGGTGGTCGGCTCCTGGGCGCTGTTCTTCGTCGTCGGGGTCAAGCTGGCACCCTCGCTGCTGTCCGGCAGCACCGAGGCCCAATTCGCCAAGCTGGGCCTCGACCACGTGATCTCCGACCCGGCGTACCTCGGGTCGTTCCTGGCCTACTTCCTCAGCGGCTACCTGATCTACGCCGCGATCCTGGTGGCGCTGGGCTCGGTGTGCAACAGCCTCAAGGAGGCGCAGAACCTGCAGCAGCCGGTGGTGTTCCTGCTGATGGTGCCGTTCGTCGTGATGTTCCCGATCGTCGGCGACCCGAATGGCACGTTGGCGCGGATCATCACCTACATCCCGCTCTACACCCCGTTCGCGATGATGAACCGCGCCGGCGGCCCACCGCCGCTGTGGGAGTACCTGGCCAGCAGCGGGGTGATCCTCGCCACCTTGTGGATCGCGTTCCGCGGCGCGGCCAAGGTGTTCCGGGTCGGGGTGCTGATGACCGGCAAGCCGCCGCGACTGGGCGAGATCCTCAAGTGGTTGCGCGCACCGGTTTCGTGAGCCCCTGTGCGATCCGCGACTCGGCCATCGAAGGGTAGCCGGCACCGGCGCCTCGGGGGTCTCGGAACGGGACGGTGAGCCGCCTCCGGGGCAGCCCGAGTCCGGCGGGTCTGGCCCCGATGCGACGGCGCTTTGCCACTCCGAGGATCCGGCAAAGTTCGGCGGCGTCACGCCGCAGCGAACCGCTATCATCCCCCACTCGGCGCCTGCCGAAGTATCCGCCAGTAGGCTTCCCCGCGGAGGAACAGGCGGGGACCGGCCGGCCGCATCTCAGCCGCGGCCGAACCGCACCGAGAGTATGGACAAGCTCGTCGTCAGAGACCCGGGAGGCCTCCTCCCCCACCATCCCGGCATGGCGGACCCGTTCGCCGCCCATCCGACCAAGCCGGTCCGCCGCCTGCTCGGCGCCACGTTCCGTGGACAGACGTTCCTGATCGCGACCTCGTTGATCGGCACCCTGGTGGCCGCCGGCTACGCGCTGCTGCAGCCGAACGCGTTCCAGAGCCACGCGACGTTCCGCTACCGCCAGGGCAGCGAGAGCGTCACCCCGCAACCGACCAACTGGGACTCGCTGCGCGGCCTCGATCCTCAGATCGCCCCCAACGCCCCGCAGCTGCTCAAGACCGATGCCCTGCTGCGGCAGACGGTGGCGCGCAAGATCCGCTTCGAGGCCGAGGACGGCAAGCCGGTCGAGACGACGGTGATGGAGCTCCTGCTCAAGCCGTGGACCCCACCCGAGGTGGTGATCCGACCCGGTGCCGGGTTCGCCGAGCGCGCGTCGGGCAACATCCGCAGGTTCATCCTCGACCTGCAGCGCCGCGTCCACTCCCGGTCCTCGGCGGAACCGACCCCGGAGGCCGCGATCGAGGTGCTCGGCAAGGGCCTCGACGTCTACAACGTCCCGGGCACCGGGCTGATGCGCGCCGACTTCGAAGCGACCGACCCGATCACTGCCCGGGTGGTGCTCGAGGCATTTGCCGAGCAGGCCCAGGCGTACCACATCGACCAGTACCGCGACCAGGCGACCGTCGACCTGATCACGCTCAACTACAACACCGCGCAACAGCGGCTGTCCGACGCCAAGCAGAAGCTCGAGGCGTTCCTGCGCAACAGCGGCACGGTGTCGTTCCAAGAGGACTACGACTCGCTGCGCGACGACGTGCGGCGCGCCGCGAAGAAGCTCGAGGACAGCAAGGAGGAGAAGCTCACCTGGGATCTGCGGCTCGAGCAGTACCGCGCCGACCTGGAGAAGACCCCGAAACGGGTCCTGCAGAAGGTCACCGTCGAGAACGCGCGGATCCCGTCCCTGCAGAAGCGCATCCTGTCGCTCGAGGCGGATCGCGACACGCTGCTGGCCACGATGCGCGACACCGACCCCGCGGTGCAGCAGGTGCAGAAGCAGATCGATCAGGCGCGCCGGGACCTCGAGCAGGAGTACAAGCGCCCCCCGACCGAGCGCAACGAGTTCGTCGAGAACGACGAGTACAAGAAGCTGCAGGAAGTGGTGCGCACCGCGCAGATCCAGAGCAAGGTGGCGCGCTTCAACTTCCAGGATGCGGAGCAGCGCCACGACAAGCTGAAGCGCCGCCTCGACAAGATGATCCCGTTCCACGGTCCGTACCTGGGGCTGCAGGAGCAGATCCAGAAGGCGCAGAAGGCCGCGGACGACGCCAAGATCGAGTTCGACAAGCTGCAGGACAAGGAGACGCTGCGCAGCAAGAACTTCAGCGCCCTGAAGCTCGCGATCAAGCCGACGGCCGCGATCAAGTCGGGCCCGCAACGGACCAAGAGCGTACTGCTCGGCCTGTTGGCCGGCTTCGCACTCGGCTTCGGGATCCTCACGCTGCGTTCGCTGACCGACACCACCGTGCGCACGCCCGAGGAGATCGAGGCGCTGCTCGGAGTCCGCGTGCTGGCGACTGTTCCCCAGCTCGACCGCAAGAACCTCCGGCGCCACGAGCGCCGCATCACCTCAGGCTGCTGACCCGACTACCGTGAAGGAAATCATTCCGAGAACCGGGCGCCTCACGCGGCGGAACTCGCTCCTGATGCAGGAGTTCGGCCACCTCTGGACCCGCATGTCGTCGAGCCTGCCGCACGACCGGGCGTCGAAGGTCGGGTTCTGCTCCGGCAGTCCGGGCGAGGGCGCCTCGTCGATCGCCACCAACTACGCGATCTTCCTCGCCCAGCACGGGGTGCGCACCACCTTGATCGACGCCAACATGCGCCGCCCCTCGCTGGCGCGGCACTTCGGCGTGCGGCTCGATCCCGGGCTGTGGGACGTGCTCGAGGGCACCGTCGCACTGGACGAGGTGATCCACGACCAAGTCGTGCCGTGTCTGAACCTGATCACCTCCGGCGACGCCCCGCCGGACGTGCTGGTCGGCGGAACCAACTTCGACCTCCGACCGGTGTTCGAGCAACTCGAACGGCACAACGACATGGTCGTCGTGGACGTGCCCGCGCTGGGTAGCTCGCCGGAAGCCAACCTGATCCTGCCGCAGCTCGACGGCACGGTGCTGGTCGTGCAGTCGAGCCGCAACCGGGTGTGCTCGCTGGAGCGGACGGTGAAGAACCTCGACTACTTGCGCATCAATCTGCTGGGCTGCGTGCTCAACAAGCTGCGCTACGACTTGCCCTCGGCGCTGGACAAGATGGTCTGACCAGGATCGCCCGCTTCGCGGACGATCCTGGTCAGTTCCATCCGGCCGCCGGTGTTCCGCTCCTGAACGTCGACACCGTAGCAGCGGACGGAATCGCACCGGCGTCGCTGCCGAGCCGGCGCGGCGGTGGCACCGGACACGAACGCTCCGCACCTCGAGCAAGCCGCGTGGCACGCGCAGAATCCGGCTCTCCCGCTACCAGATCACCGCCGGCTCCAGCGTCGCTCACAACTCGCGACGACCCGTCTCGCCCCCTACCGCGATCCGACCCCCGACCTCTCCGCCGCGGCAGCCTCGCGTTCCGGCCCATCCGACTCGCCGAGCACGCGTGCGCGCAGAGCCGCGTTCCGCGCCTGCCAGATCTGGCGTTCCTGGCGCACGCTGACCCCGGACTCGATCGAGGCGAGTGCCGCGAGGGTCAGGTAGAACAGGACCAACGGCTTGTGCGCGTACGACACGGCGATGAAGTTCATGCAGTGCACGAACAGGCACACGCCGAGCTGCCAGGCGAGCATGTAGGTCAGCAGGTGGTCGGTGCCCCGCATGATGCGGCTGACGGAGCGGAAGGCGAACACCAACACGAGGACGAACCCCAACAAGCAGAACAGTCCGGCGGACGCGGCCTGCAACACGAAGAAGTTGGTGACGTCGTCGAGACCCCGACCCCAGTAGCCGGTCTCGAGGACGCCGCACAACCACCAGTCGCTGAAGTGGCGGATGCACTGGTCGATCAGGTGGAAGCGGTGCCAACCGGTCGAGCCGCCGACCACGTTGACGCGCGCGATCAAGTGCCACACCGGCTTCTTCATCACCATGTGGAGCAGCACCGGTCCGATGACCAGCGCCCAGCGCAGGTAGCGCATGTAGCCGCGCAGCGGGTACATCATGGTGCCCATCGCCGTGAAGACGATCGCCATGATCGGCGTGCTCGACGCGGTGTGCAGGATGATCGCGGTGGCCGCGAGAGCGCCGACGATTGCGACCCCACGGCCCCGCAACCTCGGCGTGCGGATCAATGCGACGAGCAGCGGCAGCACGCCGCTCCAGAAGCAGCCAGCCAGGATCGGGTGCGAAAACGACCCCTGGCAGCGGATCCGTCCCTCACGAATCCAGGCCTGCTTGAGCACCCCACCGAGGAACCCGAACAGGTTGGTGTGGGTGACCCGCTCGAACGCGAAGAAGAACAGCAGCGGGACGGCCAGCAGCGCCAGCCAGCGGGTGAAACGCACCACGTCTTCCCAGTCGCGCAACAGCACGCGAAACAGGAAGTAGATGCCGACGTTGTCCATCAGCCAACCGAGACGATTGGTGACCGCCGACCCGGCGGTGCCGTGCTGTGCGTGCATCGCGACGTAGCCGACACACGTCGCCGCAGCCCACAGCACCACCGCGGTGTCCAGACCCCGCCAGCGGAACGCGCCGAGCTCGCCGCGGACCAGCACTCTGGTCCAGCCGAAGAACAGCATCAGCCGCATCACCGTGAAGTCGAAGCCACCGACCACCACGCGCTGCGCGACCGTGATGAAGCAGGTGATCACGATCATCGGCAGGAGGGCGCGGGCCCGATCGACCACCAGCGTGGCCAGCCCCAGACAGAGCACGGCTGCCAAGCTGACCGGGTGGAAGATGCTCTGGTCCGCCCACTCGGCGCTGTGCTGGAGCAGCATCAATCGTGCAGCACCGGGTTCTTTGCGGCGGCCGGGCGAGACACCGCCGGACGCGGCGCGGCCGGCAACCCCTCTTCCGGCTCGATGCCGAACAGGTGGTAGCGCAGCGCCGCGAACGCGCAGCGCCGCCGGTCGCGCGCCGCCGCACCGCCACCGGCAACCGCCCGCACCATCCACCACATGCCTCGGACCGCCATGGACGCGCTGAAGATAGCCCGCGCGCAGAGGCCTGCCCAGCGGCCGCGGTTCTTGCGGTTCCACAGCACCAGGCTCTTCTGCTGCTGGACGAACATGCGGACGCGGATCTGGCGGGTGCTCTTGCCGCCCCCGTCCAGGTGCACGATGCGCGCCCCCGGCCAGAAGCTGCACACCCAGCCAGCGCGCCACATCCGGAAACACCAGTCGGCTTCTTCGGCGTAGACGAAGTAGTCCTCGTCCATCGGCCCGACGGCGGCCAGCGCCTCCCGCCGCACCAGCATGAACATCCCGGTGACCACGTCGACATCGCGCGCCGAGCGCCGGTCCCAGAACCCGAGCTCCGCGCTTCCCAGCAATCGCGAACGCGGTGCCAGCCGGTGCATTCCGAGCGCGATCTGCAGCAGCGACCAGGGGCCGGGGAATGCGAAGCAGGTGCGCTGGATCCGCTGCTCGTCCCGCCACACCTGACAGCCGAGCACCCCGATCCGCGGGTGCTGGTCGGCGTACTCCACGCAGCGCTCGATCGCCCGGTCGACCACCACGGTGTCGGGGTTCAGGCACAGCACATAGCGACCGCGGGCGCGCGCGAACGCCTGGTTGTTGCCGGCGGCGAACCCGCGGTTGTCGTCGTTGGCGATCAGCGTGACTTCGGGGAAGTGCTCCCGCACCAGCGCGGCCGTGCCGTCACCGCTCGCGTTGTCGACGACCAGGACCTCCTGGCGCAGCGCCCCGCGCTGCGCGAGCACCGAGCGCAGACACCCCTCGATCTCGGCTGCCGAGTTCCAGGTCACCACCACCACCGAGACGTCGATCACCGATTCGCCTCCGAGGTGCGTCGCAACCACGGCAACAACCGCAGCGGGACCAGACTCAGCACCAGGGGCTTCAGGTAGTGCGGCGTGCAGGGGTGCATCCGAGCACACTGCAGCGCGGTGCGCAGCGCGGCGCCCCAACGCCCGGCGCGCCGCAGGTCCACCACGCTCTCGATGAAGTGTGCCGCGAGATTGTTGTCGCGATCGCGCGGGGTGAACGAGGTCGGCGGCGGGACGTGCAGGAGCCGGGGCCCGGCCTCCAACGGCACGCCGCGGCGCGTGCAGGCCAGCGTGAGGGCGCGCCGCACCTGCTCGTCGCGGAACCGCGGGTCGCTCTTGGTCAGGCCTTCCAAGTTGACCCGATAGGAGTACAGCACCCCACCGCACACCATCAGCGGCAGCTGTTCGCCCACCCGAAGGATGTAGTCGAGTCCCTCACCGATCCGCAGCTCCTCGGTGTACGTGAAGCCCCGCACCGCGTCCATGCGATACATGGCAGTCGGGTCGTGCCCCGGCATCCGGAAGTTCGCGATGTCGGCGCGGCACTGTGCGATCGACCGCTCGGCGAACCGCGGCGCCAGCCGGTGCTCGTGGATCAGCAGCTCGAAGCCGCAGAATACGCCGGCCAGCTCGGGATGGGCGTCGAAGCACTCCATCTGCCGGGCGACCCGCTCGGGGTGGCACAGGTCATCGGCATCGAGCAACGCGTAGTAGGCGCCGGTGAGTTCCCGCAGCGCCAGGTTCAGCGCCCCGGCCTTGCCGGTGTTCGCTTGCCGCAGCAAGCGCAACCGTGGATCGCCCATCCGCTCGGCGAGGTGATCGGTGCACCCGTCGGTGCTGCCGTCGTCCACCACCAGGACTTCGAGGTTCGACCACGTCTGCGCCAGAGCGCTGTCGACCGCCGCACGAAGCAACGGGCCGGCGTTGTACGCGCAGATCACGATGGACACCCGCGGCTGCGCCGAGGCGTCCCTCATCCCCGTGGTCCGCCCCATCCCATCAGAACCCGCTCAGGTTTGCACGTGCACGGTCTCGGAGCGCGGCGACTCCTTGCCCTGGTCGTCGACTCCGGTGACGGCGTAGTAGTAGGTCCCGCCGGTCGGCACTTCGGTGTCGACGTACAGGTAGCCGTTGACGCCCTTCTTCAGGAGCGACAGGTTGAGCGCGTTGGTCCCCCGGTAGACGTTGAACTGCTTGGCGTTGGCTGCCGAGCCACGGTCCCAGCGCAGTCGGATCTCCACCACCTTCGAGGCGCTGGTGCCCACTCCCGCCGGCTTGGCGAAGTTGTTGCCCGGTCGCTGCGAGGCCCCCAACCCGGTCGGTGTGCCGAGCTTGTCGCGGTACTCGTCCCACATCTGCAGGGCGAACAACGACATCGAGGTCTGCCACTGCGGGTCGTTCATCTTGCGGCTCTCGACCACGTAGCGATCCACGTAGGCGAACAACGGGGGGTGGTTCCACAGCTCCTTCGCACCCATCAGGTGGGCGACCAACACGAAGCCGACCCAGGAGTTCGCGGTGCAGCACTGGCGGTACGGCGCGGTCCACAGGGCGCTGTCGACCTCGGGCTTGTAGGAGTGTCGGATGCCCCATTCGGCCATCCCTTTGTGCACCGAGGTGTAGCCACCAAAGCCCTTGTTGAACACCCCGGGGCTGGTCTCCTCGACCACGAACGTCTGCTGATCCTCACCGAAGCAGCAGCTGACCTTGCCGACGTTGGTCATCGCCGGATCGTCGAGCATCAGCCCGGCGAACAGGATCGGCCACTTCCGACCACTGGAGATCCCGCCGTCCGCGTACCAGATTCCGTTTCCACCGGCCGCCTGCACCACACCCCACAGGTCGATGCCGTGCTGGACCATGCGGATCAGCAGCCGCTCCTTCTGCGGCTCGTCGATATCCAGGTGGAGCATCAGCGAGATCTCGCTCAGCCGCACGGCCATGTCACGGCCGTAGTTCTCCATGTTGTCCTTGGGGTGCATGAACGCCGCCCGCCACCCCGGCATGTGGTCGATCCATGGCCGCTCGACCATCCGCTCGAGGGTCGCCAGCCCGGGTGCCGACACCGGAGGCTTCAACCGCCGCAAGCGTGAGTACTGCAGTTGGGACTTGTTGAATCGGATCGACTTGTCGGCGCCCGAGTACGACGGCCGGAAACTCCCCTCGGCGGCGGCCGCGGCCAGGACGGTCAACACCGAGGCACCGAGGAGCTGCGGTTTGGAACCGAGCTTCGGCTCGCTGATGGTCGACACCAGCGAATTCCCGGGCTGGAGGACCAGGGGGGCCGAAGCGGAGACGTCGAGCGCGACGTTGAGCTGCGGCACGTAGTCGATCAGCGCCGTGTCGTAGCCCTGCTTGGTGTCGTTCTTCGGCGTCGGGTTCACCATCGAGCCGTGCATCACACGGCCACCCGAAACCGAACGGGGGCTGATCTCGACCAGCGTCACCGGCCCGACCACCCACCAGTCGCCATTGGCGAACTGCCCCGCCAGGGTGTCCTTCTGGAACGACCAAGTGATCCCGAACTGACTGATCTTCTTGGTCAGTGTGGGACCCTGGGCCGCGGCGGAAGTGACGCCGAGCAGCACCGCACAGACTGCGGCGGCGCACGAGGGGAGACACGGGTGAATCTTGGCCATGGGACGCTCCGGGGGGGACTGGCCGCGTCTACGCGACCCACCCCGGTCGTGGGTTGGGGTTATCGTCGATTGTTGACTCACCTCTGGACCGCAAGTCTACTTCGGCTCGGTCGGACCACCGACCGCACAGCCGCCAAATCCCCTTGTGAGCGGCGGATTCGCTCAGGTGCCCGGGAAGCGTGTTCGATAACTCCCGGGTCAGGCGTTCGCCGACTCTCCCCAGCACGCTCATGATCAAGCTGTCCCGATTCTCCATACTGCTCCTGCTGCTGGCCCTGGCCCAGAGTTGCGCCGCGCCGCCGTTCGACGCCAAGGCGGTGGTCAGTGAGTGGGTCAACTACATGCAGAGCGACTACCAGCTGCGGCCGAACGACCGCATCTCGGTCAGCCTGCACCCCCAGGGACTCGATCAGGAAGTGCAGATCCCACGCAGCGGTCGGGTCACCTTCAAGCGCCTGAACAAGGAGATGCAGGTGATCGGCAAGTCCTTGGCCGGTCTCCGCGCTGCGCTGGTGCAGGAGTACTCCACCGTGTTCGTCGGCGGCATCGAGGTGCAGATCACACTGCTGAAGTCCAGCATGGACTCGGTGTACGTCGCCGGCGAGGTCAAGCGCCCGGGAGTCGTCGACTACGCCCCCTCGATGACGCTCGCGCAAGGTATCGCCGCCGCCGGCGGCCTGGCGATCACCGCGAAATCGACCGACGTTCGGGTGCTGCGCAACGTGGCGGGACAGCCACCGCGCACCTTCCGGGTCAACTACAACGACATCCGCCTGCACGGTGCACCGGACTTCCTGCTGTTGCCCGGCGACGTGATCTTCTGCCAGACCTCGGGGATCGGCGAAGCGGGCTACCTGGTGGAGCTGTGGATCCGGCGGTTGATCCCGGTGTCGTTCAGCGCCGCTTCGATCGCCCCGCAGTAGGCTGTCCGGGCGCTTGTTCGGCAACTGGATCAACGTCTGGGATCTGCAGCGCGTGATGCGCAACGCCAGCCCCGGACGCCTCTGGCGGGTGCTGGGTCACGCCGCACGCCGCGGCACCGCGCGGACGGTGGGCGCCTACACCGAGACGGTCCGTCACCCCGACCAGTGGTGGGATGTGCCCGCGGTGCAACGGCGCTGGAACGAACTGATCACCGGCGATGCCGAGCTCGGGTTTCGCCACTGGGTCGCGCGCGAGTACCTCGCGCCGCGCGGCGGCAGCCTCGTCGGCCTGTCCGTCGCATGTGGCACCGGACACCGCGAACTGCTGTGGGCGCGCACCGGCCAATTCACCGTCCTGCACGGCTACGACCTGACCCCGGCGAGCATCGCACAGGCCAACGCCGCGGCGCATGCGGCCGGCTTGGACGGCTGCCTGACCTTCCGGGTCGGTGACGTACGCACGCTCGAGCTCGCCGCCGCGGATCGCTACGACGTGATCTTCGGCGAACACGCGCTGCACCACCTGTCGCCGCTGCGCGAGATCCTCGCCGACCTCGACCGCAACCTGAAGCCGGACGGCTTGCTGGTGGTCGACGAGTTCGTCGGGCCGCGCCGATTCCAGTGGACCCGCGCCCAACTGGCGGAGATCAACCGCTTGCTGCAGACCCTACCGGAGCACTTGCGCCGCCGCACCGACGGACGGATCAAGCGCCGGGTGATCCGCCCCAGCAAGCTCAGCATGATCCACATCGACCCCTCGGAGGCGATCGAGTCCGATCGGATCCTGCCCGAACTCGAGGCGCGGTTCACTCGCGTGACGCTGCGCCCCTATGGCGGGGCGATCCTCCACCTGCTGCTGTCCGGCATCGCGCACCACTTCTGCGGCGACGATCCGGAAGCAGCGGACTGGCTGCAACGGTTGTGCGCGGAGGAGGACCGGCTGATGGCGGAAGGCGTTGTCGCCAGCGATTTCGTCGCCGGCGTGTACCGCAAGCGCGTGAGCTGAGAACGGGCGCCCGCCGGCGTCTACTTCTGCTCCGCGCCGCTCCAGTCCGCGCGGCGACCCAGCGTCTCCGGACGCGCATCGTGCTGCGCCGCCGCGAACCCGGTCCAGTAGGCGATCTTGGCGATCCGCGCCAGCTTGCCGACATCGATCTTGTCCGCGGTGTCGCTCACCTGGTGGTAGTCGTCGTGCTCGCCGTTGCAGAAGAACACCACCGGCACGCCCTTGCGGGCGAAGTTGTAGTGGTCGCTCCGCGTGTAGTACTTGTCCCCGTTCTGGAACGACATGCCGAGCTTGGCGCCGATGCGTGACGCGTCACGCACCAGTGTCGAGAACTTGCGATGCTTGAAGCTCGGGGTGACGGTGACCTCCTTGGGTCCCGACTCCGGGCCGCTGCGCCCGATCATGTCGGTGTTGATGTCGGCAACGATGTCCTCGATCGGCCAGGTCGGGTGGTTGGCGTAGTGGTCCGATCCCCACAACCCCAGTTCTTCGCCCGACACCGACAGGAACACGATCGAGCGGCGCGGCTTGACGCCGGACTTGACGAACGCCTGCGCGATCGCCATCAAACCGGTCGAGCCGGAAGCGTTGTCGTCCGCCCCGTTGAACACGTCCCCGTCGAGCCGCGTGCCGACGTGGTCTTGGTGGGCGGAGAACACTATCGCCTGTTTGGCGAGCTGCGGGTCGGAGCCGCGCAGCACCGCGACCACGTTGGTGGCGAACGCGTTGTCATCGGTCTTCACCGACACCCGCACGGTACCCTTGGGCCGCGCGAACTTGGCGACCTGCTCGTCTTCCTGCGGCTTGCCGGCAGCTTCCTTGGCGAGCCCGATCGCGCCGAGCAACGCCAGCGAGACCTTGCGCGAAGTGAACACCAGCGGAGCCTCGCCGCCCAGCTGGAGCATCATGGCACCCATTCCGCCGAACCCGCCGGTGCGGACCATCATGTCCTGACCCGGCCCCACCGACATGTAGGTCAGCACATTCGGGACCGGCGCGTCGTCGTCGAGGTTCGCCAGCACCACCGCCTTGGCACCCTTGCGGGCGAAGCTGCGCGCGCGCTGCAGCGCGGGCCCCATCAGCTGCATCATGCCCATCATCATCTGGCGCTCGACGCCTACCGCACGACGCGACGGCTCCTGGAGCACGAGCACCGGGATCTTTCCGGTCCAGTCTTCGAGGTCCACCCCGGCCTTGATGCCGCGACTGCGCACCAACCCGGCGTACACGAACTCACCCGCCGCTTCGACCGCGCCACCGCCCTTCTGCGGGATCACCGCGAAACCGCGGGAGAACCCCTGCTTGGGCTCGGCGAGTTCGATCCCGGTCGCCTGCATGTCGAGGTAGGTACGCTTCAGCGGGTAGCGCTGCAGGTAGCTGCGCGTCACCTTGCCGTCGGTGGACTTCTGCTCATCGCCGAGCGGTTCGAGACCGAGCTTGGTGAAGTGATCGGCGATGTACTTGGCTGCGGCGTGCTGGCCCGGGCTGCCGGTCAGGCGGCCACCGAGCGCATCGGAAGCGAGGAAAGTCACCCAGGTGAGCAGCTGCTTCTCGTCGAACGAATCCATGCCGGGCGGCGGCTGGAGCTTCGACTCGGCAGGTTCCGCCTCCGTGACGGCCTGGCCGGACAGCGCCGAGCCACCCAGCAAGAGTGCGGCGAGACAGGGGAACACCGCGGCGCCGAGGCGCGCAGCGGATGGAACCGAGCGGACAGCAGTGAGCACAGCAGTGAGCATCGTCATCGACGGCGGATTCAAGCACGGGCCACGGCCCGGGAACAGGATGCGACCCTACGTGCGAAAGCGCTCGGTTGCGCCCGAAATCCCGGCGCCGCTGGACACCACGCGCACCTTGCCGGATACTCGCGGCGCGTCTGCCCACCCCTCTCCCTCGAGGACTCAGCAATGAAGCGGATCTTGCTCACCCTGGTCGGTTGTTCGGTCGTCGCCCCCGTGGGCGCCGCGCCGCAATGATGAGGCGGTAGCCGGGGCCCAGTTGGGTCCCAAGTGCAGGCCCCGAACCCGGGGGCCAACGCAGGCGCACCCCACGCTCCGGGAGCCGGAGGCCGTGGTGGCATCGCGATCCCCATGACGCGGTTGGCGACCAGCAAGGAGTTGCTCGAGCTCGACTGGCACTATCCGGTCGCACACACCTTCAGGGAGACCCAGCGCACCGGCAAGGGCACCTCCGCGGTGTTCGTCGAGCAGGCGCTGCCGCGCGCCACCGCATTCCTCAAGGTCAACGGTGAAGGCAACCGCAAGCCGCTGCTGGTGCTGCGGGAATGCGTGAAGTGCAAGGGCACCGAGCACGCGCTGTTCGACCGCCGGCTGGACAACGAGAAGACCAAGCTGCTCTGCCAGTGGTTCTACTGCGTGAAGCTGCCGCCCGAGGTGCTCGACGCCAAGCACCCGTTCCGCAACCTGTTCGCCAAGGAGAAGCCTCCACACTTGTTCGCCTGCAAGTGGGACGGCACCGAGATCACCGAGTTCTCCGGCGAGCAGACGCAGAGCGAACTGCACAAGACGCTGGTCCGGCTGATTCAGGGCGCCTACCAGAAGGACCCGGCCCCGGCACTCAAGTCGATGCTGCGCTACCTGTCGGAGTTCGACAAGTTCGACGGCCTGTTGCTCACCTACGAGCAGAAGCTGCAGGCGGAGATGCTGCTGCCCAAGCCGCGTGCCGCATCGCTGGCGAAACTGAAGACGCAGATCGAGCGCACCAAGGCACGCCGCGCCGAGGCGATGAAGCGGGCCAAGGCGGTGTGCGATCTCAAGCTCAAGATCGATCCACCCGCGGCCGAGAAGGTCCCGGCCGCCAGTGGTGGCAAGGCGGAGCCAGCTCGGTAGCCGGAACCCTGCACGACCCGGCCGCGGGAATCGCACGATGCCCGTGCCGAGGTCCGAGTGAGCGGCGGCGCGGACCGCAGAGCCCGCGCCGCACTGAAGAGACGTGCGCATTCGACTCGACAACCCGATGACCCGTGCGGCAACGCTTGCAGCCATCGGGCTGCTGTGCGGCGCCGTGGCGGGGCAGAAGGCCGACTCCGAAGCCTGGCGCAAGGACCCCTACACGCTCGGTGAACCGGCTGCACTGCGGCGCGCCGGCTACGTGTCGCTGGGGCCGTTTCCGTGGGGCGACGACCACGACTCGGCGAAGATCCACGCGATGATGCCCGAGGCGAAGATCCTGTGGATCGAGACCGCCCACTTCCGACTCGGCTGCGCGCTGAAAGAGGTCGAAGTGCCCCAGGACAGCAAAGTGCGGCGCCGCATGGCCGGGGAGCTCAAGCAACTCAAGCGCGTTCTCCCGCGGGTCAAGCCCGGCGCGCGCAAGCTCGATCGCTGGCTGCGGGCACACCTGTTCGCCCGCCGACTCGAACAGGTGTACGGCGAGGTGCTGCAGCTGCTCGGGGTGAAGGACTCCGACTTCGGGACGTCGGGCAAGCACGCCGCAACGGGACCGATCCTGGGGATGAAGGACAAGTTCCCAGTGCTGCTGTTCCAGAAGTCGAGCGACCTGACCCGCTACGCGACCAAGTCCGGGCAACCGCCGGCGGGCAAACCGGTGCCGATCTGCGTGTTCTTCAAGGAACGCGGCGGTTTGCTGTACGCCACCAGCGCCGAGATCGTCCACAGCTCGCGGGATCCCGACCACCGCCTGGACTGCCACATGCGGTTCGCCACCGCCCGCAACCTGCTGGCCGGCTACAAGGGCTTCCAGCACACCCTGCCGCCGTGGCTCGAGGACGGGGTCGGCAACTGGGTAGTGCGCCGGTTCGATCCCGAGCAGCACGAGTTCTCGGCGATGAAGGATCAGGACTTCTCGCGAACCTACCCGCATCAGTGGGAGGTGTTCGCCCGCCGGCTCACCGGCAACGGTTTCGGACGCCCGTCGGAGGTGCTGTTCGGAATCGCGAAGGCCTCCGAGATGACCTTCCACGACCACATCTGTGGCTGGTCGCGGATCGACTTCCTGCAGCGCATCGACGGCGGCAAGAAGCTCGCGGCGTTCCTCGCCGCGATGAAGGAACCGATGCCGCACGCGCCAGGCAAGCTGGTCGAGGCCAGTGCGGTGATGGACGCCCAGCGCACCGCGCTCAAGCGGATCTTCGGCTGGAGCTACGCCGAGCTCGACAGTGCGTGGGCGGCCTGGGCCAACAAGACCTACCCGCGCAAGTGAGGGCCCCGCGCGCTATCGGGTCGGCGTCGAAGCTCGACGCATGTCGCGCCCTGCACCGATATCCCCCGCCGTGACGACTCCGGTTGCCGAGGTCTTCGGCATCCGGCGCGGCAGCTTCAAGCGCGCCCAGTCGCCAGACGCTTGCGCACGGCGGGACTCTGTAGTTCCCGAAGCGCGTGGGAACCGACCCAGCGCGGAACCGCGTCCTCGGACTTGGCCAGCTTCTGGGCGGTCCGGATCGCCGCGGCATTGAGCTTGGCATTGCGCTTGCCCACGGCCCGCAGCGCCATGTTGACGGCCTTCTTGACGTAGTCGCGCTCGTCCGTGGCTGCCCTCTCGATGAGCTCGAGTCCGTCGAGGAATGCCTGATCCGGTGCGTCCTTGTCGTGAACGCTCAGGCTCCAGAGCATCGCGAAGGCGGCGCGCCTGGTGAACTCGGGTTTCGCCTTGGCCCATTGCGCCACCTTCTTCCAGGCGTGCTCGGTCCGGTCGAACAGATGAAAGCACGCCGTGTCGACGATCGCCCAGTTGTCGAAATCGGACACCCAGGTGTTCATCTGGGACGCGGTCACCGCGGTCGGATCATCGACCATGGTCGCCAGCATGCGGGCCTCGTAGCGGCCGGTACCCCATAGTTCCTGCGCGAGCCGGTGGTCGCTGCCGATCTGCTTGGCGTACTTCTTCAGCTCCCCGACCGTCACTCCGAACGGTTGCGTCGCCACGATCCCGTAGCGAGCGAGCTCCTGGATCTGCTTCTTGGTGCCGCGCGCGGTGAGCCAGCGGAGCACCTCCGCGAGCGTCACCCGCTCAGAGCTCTTGGCGGCCGTGCCGCGGCGAGATGACGGCTTGTCAGCGGCCATCACGCCCTGCTCGCAACCGTGACGCCAGCGCCGCGGCGAGGCGGATCGGGCAGCACGCCTTCGGCCAGAACCTGCCGTACACCACCGGTCTCAGCGCCGGCCCTGCCGCTGCGCCTGTTTCTCGGCCTGCTTCTGCAGGCGCTGCTGCAGCGAGTCGAGTCCGGCCTGGACCTTGCCGCGATCGACCGCCACGCGCAGCTCACCGGGATTGCCCTCGAGCTTGACCACCACGGTCCCCAGCACCACGTCGACCGACTGGCTCTTGGCGCGCAACCGCGCGACGACGCGGTAACGCCCCTCGCGCATCAGCGGCACCTGGACCGTGTCGTCAGTCCCGAGCCACGCGCCACTGCTCTTGCTCAGCTGGGCGCGGCTGTAGCCGCGGCTCCGCCCGGTCTGTTGGTCGCGCACCCGCAACCCACTGGGCAGCCCGGTGTCGCCCATCAGCACCATCGAGACCCGCACGGTCGTGTCCGGTCCGACCATCCCGCGCAGCCCTTGCAAGACGAGCCGCGCCGGCGGCAACGCCACGAACCGCAACTCGCTTCGGCCGTGCGTCAGCGTCGTCCGCTCGACCTTGTAGCCGGTCGCGAGCTGCCACACTTCGAGCTGGGAACTCGCGGCGACGATCTCCACCTTGCCACCCTTCCACGGGAAGCCGACGAACGAGCCGGGACTGCCGTCGAGCTTGGGCACCCGCGCCAGCAGCGGTCCGTCGACCTTGGTCAACACCTGCCCGACGCCATCGACCGCCACCACTTCGAAGCGGAACAGATTCCCGGTGATGTCGATGCTCTGCAGACTCGGGTGAGGTCCGCGCTGACCGGCCCGCACCTCGATACCCGGGACCCGCAGCATCGGTTCGGGGAAGCCGATCAGCTCCACCACCAGCTCGTAGTAGCCGGCGTGCATCGGACCGAAGTTGAAGATCCGCTCCGGTTTCCCGCGCTGCGGACGGGGCGACGCCCGTTGCGGCCGCACCCCCTTCTCGGACGACCGGAGTTCGATCTGCACGGCGCGCGCCGGCAACCACTCCGGGGCGAGCAGCGTTCCACTGACCCGCGCGAACCGCTCCAACCGGAGATCGACCTGGTTGCCGAGCGGAAACGGCTCCGACTCGCTGCTGAAGTGCTCCCGCGCACTGGCCCGCAGGCGCACCGAACCCGGCGGGGACCAACCGCGCAGTTCATAGCGGCCGTCCTCCTCGCTGTGCGTCATCGCGTACGGCTGGTTGCGCCAGTCGAGTCTCGGGTTCTTGCCCCCGACCTCGAACTGCCGCTGCAGCTGGATCACGGCGCGCGCAATCGGTGTCCCGGCGTCGTCGGTGACCGTCCCGTGCGCCAGCAACGGCGCCGGGCCGATCTTCACTTCCCCGAGCTCGGTGGTCTGCCCGACGACCAAGTCGTCCAGCTCGACCCAAGCACCGCGCAGCGGCTGGGTCTTGGTGTCCCGAATCTCGAGCATGAACGGCGGCTCGTGCTTTCCGCGGGCAAACGTCAGCTGGAACATGCCCTCGGGCCCACAGGTCAGCTCCTCGCCTTCGACCCGCCCGGCCTTGCCGTGGATCACGAAGGTGGGTCGGAGCCCGACCAGCGGCGCGCCCGCCTCATCGCACAAGCGCCCGCGCAACACGCCGAACTGCGAACCGATCGGCACATCGACCACCACCGTTTGGCCCGCCGCGGTCGGCCCGGCGATCTCGGCCCCGTCCCACTTGAAGTCCGGATCGTCGAGCGCGACGTGCGGACGCAGACGCAAACCGACGCCGACGCGCGCGAACTCGACCCCGGCGCCGGCCGGATCGCGGCGCTCGGCGTGGTGCAGCCAGCTCGGGACGTTCGCTTGCACCAGGCGCAGCTCGGCGCGCGCCGCGTGCTGGAACGGGTGGCCATCGTGGTCCACGACGCGAACCACCAAGCGGCCGAGTGCCGGAACCCGCATCTCGATCGCCTCGGCCGGCAACGGCTTGCCGCCAAACTCGCGCGCCACCGGCTCCGCCAGCGGAATCAGGACCGACGCCTGGAACCGGTCGTGCAGCTCCTTCGACCAGCTCTTGTCCGCCGCGCGACGGTACAGCTGGAAGTGATCGAACACGGCGACGCCGCGCGCATCGGTGTCGCGCACCATCCGCAGGTCGAGGCGCGGCGGTGCGTTCTTCCCCTTGCCGAACTCGATCGAGGCACCGTTAAGAGTGAATCCGATCGGCAGCCCGTCTCCTCCGGGGCGCCCGCGGATCGGGAAGCCATTGCCACCCCAGAACCAGCGGTTCGCCGGGACCTTCTGATGGATCCCGACCGCCACGCGCGCGACTCCCTTGCCGTCGGCATCGACCACCTTCACCTGCACGGTCTGGTCCGCCTGGAGCATCAGCAGCTCTTCCGCCTTGTGGCGGCGCCCCACCATGCGCGTGCCGTACTCCCCCGGGCGCCGAGCCGTGACCAGCACCGCACGCTGGACGACCGGCAACCGCACGACTCCCTGCGCGTCGGCGGTGAAGCGCTGGCCGTCCGTCACCGCGAGCTCGCTCCAGTGACGGTCGCGCTTTTGCCCGTAGCCGCGCGGCCAGCTCTTGATCTCGTAGCAGAACACCTCCGCCTTCGCCGCGGGTTGGCGATCCCCGGACAGGACCTTTATCACCAGCGGTTCACCCTCCGGTTGGCTGGCGGCCACCTCCTCGCGACCCGGCTCCTCGCCCGAGTTCTGTCCGGGGAGATCCGGCAAGTCCGCGGTCGGCGCGCCAGGCCCATCCGCGACCTGCTCCGGCGCTGGCGTGTCGGGGGACTCGGGCTCCTTCGGCCCCACCACCGGCACCGATGCCGCCGCGCCGTGGCCCAGAATCCAATAAGCCATGCCACCGGCAGCCAGCAGCAAGGGGAACAACAGCAGCAGAGTGGTCTTCCGCATGGTCGTCGGGTCGCCTACGGGTCTGGCACGTCCGCCGCGAGAGGATACTCCGCGGCGGCGGGGATTCGTGACAACTTCGGGCCCAACGCACCCCGCGCCCGCAGGTTCTGCGCGAAACGCACCGAGGCGACCCCGACCCCCGGCGCCGCGGCGCGGACTCGCACGCGGTAGCGCGGGTCACGAACCGCGATGGCCGGCCCGGACCGGATCCCGCTGCTGCGCCCTGCGGACGCCGGGCATAGGATCCCCCGCCGTGACCGACGATTTCTACTGCGAACAGGTGCTGAGCGGGAGGACGCCGGTCCGCGTGGTCCGCGAGACCGACACCGTCCTCGCCTACCACCACACCCGTCCGTTCTGGCCGGTCCACATCGTCGTGATCCCCAAGCAGCACGTGCCGTCGCTGGTCGACCTGAGCCCGGCCGGGCCCGCGGTGCTCGGCGAACTGCTCGACGTGGTGCGCGAGGTCGCCGCGGAAGTGTGCCGCGAACACGGGGCAGCGCGCGTGCTGACCAACCTCGGGGCCTACCAGGACTCCAAGCACCTACACTTCCACGTGAACTTCGGCGACCCCGGATGCGACCGCTGAGCGAAACCGAGGTCCGCGACGCCATCGCGCAGTTCGTCCCGCTCGACACGCTGTACGACGTGCAGCCGCTGCACCGCGGGCACATTCACGACACCTTCGTGTCGCGGTGGCCGGCGAGCGACCTGCACCGCCAACTCCTGCACCAGCGAATCAACGAGACGGTGTTCCCGGACCTCGACCGCCTGATGGGGAACATCGCCACGGTCAGCCAACACCTGGTCGCCAAGGTCGACGACGGCGAAGCCGAGGATCTCGAGCCATTGCGGCTGGTGCCGGCCCGCGATGGCGCGCCATTCGCGCGCACCGACGCCGGCGCGTGGCGATGCTACGTGTTCATCGACAACACCACCTCGTTCGACCGCTGCTCGGGGCCGGAGCAGGCATTCGAGGCCGCGTGCGCGTTCGGCGGCTTCCAAGCGTTGCTGCACGACCTACCTGCCGAAGCGCTGGCGATCACCCTCCCGAACTTCTTCAGCACCCCCCACCGCTTCGCCCAGCTCGAACGGGCGCTGAGCACCGCGAGTGCGGCTCGGCGGAGTCGCGCCGCCGCGGAGATCGAGTTCGCGATGGCGCGTCAGGGAATCACCGGGGTGATCGACGCCGAACTCCGCGCCGGCCGCATCCCGACCCGGGTGGTGCACGGCGACACCAAGCTGAACAACATCCTGTTCGACCGCGACTCCGGGCGGGCGCGCGCCATCGTCGATCTCGACACCTGCATGCCCGGCTGGTCGCTGTACGACTTCGGCGACCTGGTGCGCTACACCGCCGCGCGCAGCGCGGAGGACGAGACCGACCTCGCGCTGATCGGCACCGACCTGGAGCTCTACCGGGCTCTGGAGGCCGGCTACCTGTCCGCTGCAGGGAGCTTTCTCACGCCGACCGAGGTGCGCCTGATGCCGTTCGCCGCCCGCCTGGTGACCTACACGATCGGCATTCGGTTCCTCGCCGACTTCCTGGGCGGCGATCACTACTTCAAGGTCGACCATCCCGAGCACAATCTCGATCGTGCGCGCGTACAGCTGCGGATGGTCGCGGCGATGGAAGACCAGCTGCCCGCGTCGACCCCGACGTGACCCGCCCGGCAGCGTGCCCGGGTTACCGCCCGCGCACTTCGAACACCGTGAAGATCGGCAGGGGCTTCTGCCCGCGGGCCGACGACACCTCGATCTCGCTCTGGTAGCAGCGGCGCAGCCACGGCACCCCCGGTCCGAACCGCAAGCGCCAGAACAGCGACCGGGTGGCGGACTCGGTGAACCGCGCCGTGGCGCGGTCGAAGTAGGCGCGCGCGCCGCCGAGTACGCGCGACGCATTGGTGAAGAACGAACGGTCGTACCACGCCACCACGAAGCGCACCTTGCGCCGCTCGAGGATCTCCCGCGCCGCTTCGTCCTCTTCCGGCTGCGCGAGGTAGAAGCGGTAGGCGTCGTGGATACCGGCGAGGTTGCGGTGGTAGCCGGACGCGACCACCGGCCAGGGGCTGCGGTAGAGCAACGAGGCGCCGAGATCCCACGGTGCGAGCACGGAACCGCGCTCCGCGCCGGGGCGCGCTGCCAGGTAGCGGGCCAGTTCGCGCTGCGCCTCGTCGCTCACCGACAGGACAGGACTGCGCTTGGCGTCGGGCAGCAGCACGAGGCACGGAACTACCAGTGCCGCGGCAAACAAGTAACCCAACTCCGGTCGCCCCCACCTTCGCCCGGCCGCCAGCCGCTGCGCTCCGAGCACGGTGATCAACGGCAGGGGGATTGCGAACAGGTGGCCGAGTTTGACCTCGTGGAGGGCGAGACCCAGCGTCGACAAGCCCAGGAGCCCGAGCCCGACCCGCGCCGGCAGCGGACGAGTCGAGTCCCGCACCATCGCCACCCCGAGCAGCGGGGCGACGAAGAACCAAGGCGTGAACCGCCGTCCACCTTCCCACGCGGACCAGCCGTTACCGGTGTCGAACAGCCCGCGAAACTCGGATACCGCGCCCTGCAGCCAACGGTTGACCTCGGCGAAGCGGTCCAACTCCCCCCCGAGCAGCACCGACAACCCCGGCACCGCCCACAACCCGAGCAGGCCGACCGCGAGCGCACCCGCGGCGGCCCACACCGGCTTGCAACGGAATGCAACGGCCGCCAGGAACGCCGCGTGCACCGCCAGCGGATAGATCTGGAAGCACGACACCTTGTCCCATTCGAAGGCGAACCAGCGGTCCTGTTCGCACGCCACGGCGACCCCGAGGGTCACCAACAGGCCGAGACTCCGGGACAGCTCGAGGGCCGCGCGGTTCGGCTCGCGCCAGCGCGGCACGAGTTGCATCACGGCGGTCGCGAGCACCCAGATGAACGCCACCGACAGCGACTCGCTCGACACCCAGATCGCGGCACCGAGCGCCGCGCCGGACGCCGGCGCCGCCCACCGCCCGATCTTCCCGGCGAGCTCTGGCAACCACAGCCAGACGAACACCGACAGCAGCAAGTGCTGGAGGCTCTGATGGTCGCCGTTGCCGGCCGCAGTCGACGCGCACAGCGGTGGCAGCAAGGTGTAGAAGCTCGCTGCCAACAGCCCCGGCATCGCGCCGAGCCAGCGCACCGCGCCAGCGAGGTACACCAGCAGCCCCAGCACCCCTAGGAACGGACCGACCACCAACACCGCGGACTCGTAGCGGGTACCCGGGAACCCGAGGGCACGGGCCACCGGATCGAGCACGCGTAGCACGACATCCAACGGCCGAGTCCAGTGGCTGACCGTTCCCTGGGGGAAGCCGTCGCGCACTTCGACGAACGGGTAGCTCTCCGCGCGGTCGGATGCCTCCAGGCGGACCAGCCGCCGCATCGTGTCGAGGTCGGTCAACCGGACTTCTCCGGCGACCACGCATTCGCTGTAGCTGCGGACGCGCACCGCCACCGCGGCGACCAGCAGCACACCGGCAAGCACGAGAAACAGTACTCGCTCGGATCGTGGCATGCCCATCGGGTGGCACGGTAGTCGATCCCCGGCGCCTTTCGCGATGCTGCGCGCGAAACGCCCGCGCCATGCGCGGGCGAGTTGCGGTTTGCGCGGGCCGCCGGCATCGGTCGCCGCACACGGATGGCGTGGTAGTGCGAAAAGCCGGGCGAACCCCGCACAATGGGCCGAAACCCATGGACCGCACGACGACGATCCTCACCACCCTGGTGGTCTACAAGGCGGCGCTGCTCGGCATCGGGTACTGGGCCTCGCGGATGACCAAGGACCGCGACGACCTCTACCTCGGTGGCCGACAGCTCGGTCCGGTGGTAGCGGCGATGAGTGCCAGCGCCAGTTCGTCGTCCGTCTGGACGCTGCTCGGCGTCAGTGGGATGGCATTCCAGACGGGACTCGCCTCCCTGTGGTTGTTCCCCTGCTGTGTCGGTGGCTTCGCGATCAACTGGTTCCTGCTGGCTCCGCGCCTGCGCCAGCACAGCCGGGACACCGGCGCGGTGACGCTGACCGACGTGCTCGCCGGTGCGCAGGATCGACCCGGCCGGCAGTGGATCGTTCGCCTGGCGGCAATGATCACCCTCGCGAGTTTGCTGGGCTACGTCGCCTCGCAGCTCGCCGGCGCCAGCTTGAGCTTCGAGAGCTTCCTGCCCGAACTCGACCCGCGCGCCGGAGTGGTCGCCGGAGGCGTCATCGTGGTGCTCTACATGATGATGGGCGGGTTCTGGGCGGTCAGCCTCACGGACACGCTGCAGGGGGTGATGATGGCTCTCACCGCGCTGGCGCTACCGATCGCCGCGCTGTGCGCGGTCGGCGGTTTCGGCCCCTTGTTCGAACAGCTTCCCGAGCTGACCCGCGGCCAGGCCGGCTACCTGAGCTTGACCAAGGGCCTGCCGCTGGTCACTGCGGTCGGCTTCGTGCTCGGGTTGCTCGGCATCCCGTTGGGCTACCCCGGGCAGCCGCACGTGGTGAACCGCTTCATGGCGTTGCGCGATGCTCGGGCGCTACGGCACGCACGCGTCTACGCGATGGTCTGGGCGGTGCTGGTGTACTCCGGGATGATCCTCACCGGACTGTGCGGCAGGGTGCTGCTCCGCGCCGTCCCGGACGGCTACGACAACGAGCAGATGTTCTTCGACCTCAGCGCGATGCTGTTCCACCCGGTGGTCACCGGCATCATGCTGGCCGCGGTGCTGTCGGCGATCATGTCGACTGCCGACAGCCAGCTCTTGGTCGCCGCGTCGACCGTCAACCACGATCTCGGCCTCGCCAAGCGGGTGCGGGCGCGCGGCATCCTGCTCGATCGGTTGGTGATCCTCGCGCTGACGACCGGGGCGGTAGTGGCGGCGCTGGGAACCGATCAATCGATCTTCCACCAAGTGTTGTTCGCCTGGAGCGGCATGGGTGCAGCGTTCGGACCACTGCTCGTGTGGCTACTGTGGCGCGGCCCGGTGCGGGTGCGCAGCACCCTGTGGACCATGGGCGTGGCGTTCGGCATCAACGTGGTCGGCCATCTCGGCGATGTGAACAAGCTCTGGAAGCTACAGAAGGTCGACAGCCAGTTCTTGCCGTATGTCGCCGCGATCGCGGTGCTGTGGTGGATGGAAGGGCGCCGCCAGCGATCCGGAGAGTGAGTGCACAGCGCGGTTCGGGTGCAGTTCCTACGCAGGTCGGTGCGCAAGTCGCTCCCTACCGTGTGCCATGGTGCACCGGCAGTGAGAGCGCGGCAGCGCGCAGGCAGCGCGGTCACGACCGGCCCGGTCCGGCCTACTTGTCGGACTTCGAGCTGCCACCCGCGAGGAACAGCAACCCGCCGACGACGACCAGGCCGGCGCGGATGCCCCAGGCCGGGCCCTCGCCCCAGGTGTCGATCCAGCGGAGGATCTTCAGCTCCATGTTCATGAAGTGGAGGACGATGGAGGCGATGCCGAAGAGGGCGAGCAAACCGCCGAGTTGTTTCATGGGGTGGTCACGTTAGGGACTGACACCCGCGCCGCCAGCAAGAAGGTGGGAAGTGTGGATTCCATCGCCTGCCACCCACCCGCGCGCGCCCGCATCATGCCGATGGCCAACACCAGCCCGAGCGACATCGACATTGCCCAGGGCGCGCCCGGATCGACGACCAGCAACTGGGTGCACACGACCGCGTAGCTGGATGCCGGGAGCACCTGACCCAGCCCCCCTACTCGAGGCCACGCGTTGTGTGAGGCTTCGCGTTCTGTTCCAGCCCTTGCCCCAGGAGCAGACGCGGCGAGTTGCTCCTCGGGGCTGCGGAAGCGAGTGCTGTGTGGGCCGTGTCGAGTCAGCGCACACCATGCGGCAGGGTCAGCACCACTGCCGGATCAACGCGTCGGGTAGCACGTGGTCCATCGGATGCGCCGACTGCTCGGCCGCCGCAGCCCCCAGCACGATGGGCAGCACCCACGGCCCCCGCAGATGAATGCCACGCACGACTCGTTGCCACAATCCGGACCGCTACATGCCACCGCGTTCCTGCGCACACGGTCCGCGGACACGTCGAGCCGATCGCCGCGCATCCCGGGTGTGCCCGTGTAAATGCGGGAGGCGGTCGTGCAACTCTGACAATCGCCGCAGATCCCTCCAGACTGCAACCGCTTCCAAGTGCTGGTCGAACCTGTCGATCCGCTTGCTCGAGGTTCGCGAATCAGCGCCGGCACGGTCCTTGCCCGACGGTCCGGCGACCTTCGTCTGCCATCGTGCCCGAGCCTTCCCATGAGTCCTATCCTCGCGTCCGCTCCCTCGAACACCCTGCTCGCACTCGTGTACTGCTGCATCGGCTGCGCCGACCCGGCGGCCGCGCAGGAACGCGAGTTCAACGATCGCCCGGCCTTCGCCCAGGACGTGGGCATCGTGCACGGCACGACCACTCAGTTGAACGCCGTCCACGAGGCGCGCGCCGCGCTCGACATGTTCACGTTCAGCACCGTGGCGGACGGCATCGTGACGGTCGAGGGTCAGGTCTACGCTGCCAACGGAACCAAGATGACCAGCGTCAACGGCGCTGCCCAAGGTGTGTTGCTGCCGCCCGGTCGATACCTCACGCCACAATCGAGCACCGCCAATCAGCTCTATCCAGCGAGCTACACCCTGCGCGTGCGACACGATCCGTCGCCTTTGCCGCTCTTGCCACTCAACGGGACGCTGCAGGTCAACTTCGTGTCCAGCGGCCGCTATTCCGTCCGTCCGGCGCTGGTCCGCTTGCAGCTGCCGGTAGATGGCGCGATCAACGTGCAAGTACCGAGCGGAACTCGCGTCGACCTGTTCTCCGAGGAGTTGGCGTCGATTCGCGATTGGATCGTCGTCGGATCTCCGCTGCACCTGCCGGCGGGCACGTACTACCTTCGCCTACCCGGCCAGAGTAGCCCGATGACGCTGCAGAGCTCGTTCACGCCGATGCCCTTCCCTGCGCTTTCCGCCAACAACCCGGTGGTCGGGACGCTGCCGGCCGGAGGTGCCGTCGTGCATCGCTTCACCCTCCCGGCGCCGACCCGCGTCAGCCTCATCATGCAGCCCGATCTGATGAGTGGCCTGCCGTCCGCCAATCTGCTCCTGTCCGACGCGAAGCTGAACACGATCCTGATCGACGACGAGATTGGAGCCCAGCCCAACCGACTCGACGCGACTCTGCCGGCCGGCACCTACCACGTGTCGGTGTGGGCGCCGCGCTTCACTACCGGCGCCGGCCGCTTCACGCTGACCTACCGGACCGCGGCGGCCCGCCTGACGCTGGCGCAGCCGAGTTCGATCGGACCCCTGTCGCTGCTGGCGAACCAGGCCGAGAGTTTCGTCGTCAACCTGCGAACACCCGCCCCGCTCGGAGCCAGCGTCAGTTTCGACTTCGCCCCCTACGACTACATGAGCGAGGTCGCCCTGCTGGATGACCGCGGCCACCTGCTCGGGCGCAGCCATTGGAGGCCCCAGCCCGACGTGCTCGGTCGGGTCGTTCCGGCAGGAATCTACTTCGTCGTGGTGCGGCACCAGACCGATGAGGCACGCAACTACGTGCTGACGATCGATGGTGGACTGCGTCAGACCGCGGGCAGCGTGGAAAGCACCGGATCAGCTGACGATTGGGTGATTCGCATCGCATCGACGCGGCAGCTGCAGAGCCCGTTCAACCCCCTGCCCGGTGTGCTCGACGGCGTGTTGCTGCTGGATCCGTCGCGCGGAATCGTGCTGCCCCCCGTGCAGATGCCGCCTTCGGGCCAACTGCGTTGGGGCGCGAGCTACGCCTCGGGGGCGGGCATCTTCCTCCAGGACGTCCGGATCGAACCATCCTTGACCCGCGGGCGTTTCGGCAACGAGCTTCATTGAGCGGCTCGGCGGGCCTAGCCCGGACGATTCATGACCGAGCTGCTGCGATCGTGCAAGTTCGCTGCTGGCTTCGTCGAACGTCAGAACCTGCTCCTCGACGGGGATGCACCCCGCCTCCGGGCAGAACCTGCCGTTCTCCTTGCCAGCAACAACCTTGCACGATCTCGCGACGCTGCTCATATCGGGTCAGCCAGGGCCGAGGCCGGCCCTGGCTTCCCACAGATCCGGACGTGCGGATTTCCCGCATCCGGCTCCTCGTATTGCGGGCTCACCGCGAGAGTCTCAAAACCGAGTGCGTGGCGATGGCCGGCGGCAACGCGTAGCGCTGACACAGGTTGTTCCACCAGTCCCACGGCTGACGGGCCGCATTCGAGCGTCGCATCAGCCACTTGCGCCAGATCGTGAGCAGGCCGCGCCGATAGCGGCCAAGGGCGTGCGAGTTTCCGGTGATCCCGTAGTACCCGCAGTGCCCTTGGAGTTTGCGCGCCAGCGTTCGGCACTGGTCGCGCACGGGCAAGTGACGATGGCGGCGGCACCAGTCCGTCACCGCACCGAGGGCACGGCGGAGACGGGACTTGGCCGTCTGCTGCTTCACGACCCAGAAGCCTCGGCGAGACCGGGCCCATAGGTGCGTGAAGCCGAGGAAGTCGAAGCTCTCCGGATCCTTGGTTGCGCCGGGGCGCTGGAAATCGAGCAGCTTCGTCTTCTCAGGGTGGAGTGTCAGCCCATACTTGGCGAAGCGTTGCGGGAGCACTTGGTACACCCGACGCGCATCGTCTTGACACGCAAACACGAGGACGAAGTCGTCGGCGTAGCGGACCAGGAACGCCGGTCCGCGCAGCCGCGGCTTGACCTCGCTTTCGAACCATACGTCCAGCACAGTGTGCAGGAAGACGTTGGCCAGCAGGGGTGAGATCACCCCACCCTGGGGAGTGCCGGCTTCCGGGTACGTGATGTGACCCGATTCCAGGACCCCCGCGTTCAGCCACTTCCCGATCAGGCGCGTCAGCACGCCATCTCGCATTCGCTGGCTCAGGATCGCCCGGAGCTGGTCGTGCGGCAGGGCACCGAAGCAGTCACGAATGTCTGCTTCGATGACGTAGCCGCCGCCCAGGCTCATCACCCCTTCGCGCAAGGCGCTCAGCGCGCCGTGTGCGGATCGCCCAGGGCGAAATCCATACGAGCAGTCCAAGAAGTCCTGCTCGTACAGCGCCTCGAGCACCATCGCCACGGCTCGCTGCAGCACCTTGTCCTCGAACGTGGGAATACCCAGCGGTCGTTGACGTCCTCCACCTTTCGGGATGTAGGCCCGCCGAACCGCCGGAGCGCGGTAGCGGCCCGACTTCGCGCGATCCAGCAGCGACCTGAGATTGCTCTCGAGATCCTCTGCGTAGGCCGCGGATGCCACGCCGTCCACCCCCACGGCACCATCCTTTCGCGTCCGGCGGTACGCCTCGCGCAGCAGGTCGATGTCGATGTGATGCGCCAGAGTGGTGAACCGCCACTCTGGATGATCCTTCGCTTGTTTCGCTACCCGTTGCAATCCCGGGGAGATGTAGGTCGAGCTCGATGTCTCGGTCATCGTTCCTCACAACAGTTCCGCAACACGGCAAGCCCTTCCCTCCAGCGGGTCCCTGCGTCACGGTTCCCCGCCTTCGTCGGTACTATGGCTCGCTCTGACTCCTGAACATCCGTCCCGCGTCGCTTCGTTTCCTTCGCTCGGCGGTTACCTCGTGTGCCCTGTCTCGATCCGGCTAGGGGCACGCTGTCCGGATCCGGTTTGCTCACCCGGCCGCAACCGGGATTGTGGGAGGAGATGGTCAGGTCTCCCAAGTTCCTGGGGAGTCCGCTGTGCACATGCCCTGCTCTCAGACCCCGGTGGAGCCGCCCGCGCCAGGCCATCTCGGCGCGCGCGATGTTGTCTTCCGTCATACTCACGACGTCGACCTCCACGACAAACCCGATTTCGAGGCTCGATCACACGGCCTGCGCCCTCGCTGTCTACGCTTCGCCGCCGAGGTCACCCTCGCGCAACGCAAGACTCGCTTCCGGGCGGCTGGCCAGCCCTACCCGGACGGGGTTGGTTACCCGCGGGACTCCTGAGAAGGTTTCAGTTCAAGTTCACCTCCACCAAGCTTGCTTGGCGCACGAATAGTCCGGGCTAGCAGTCGTGCGTTGGCCGTCGATCGTAGCTTCCGAACGATCTGTTGCCCTGATCATCGGTCCTGGTCACAAAAGCCTGGGATGCGATCCACCGCTGCCCTTCGGATGGAACCCTGACCGCCGACGGATCGCCCCGGGCATCGCCCTTCTTCGGCGGACGCTGGTTCCACAAGGATGACGACTACATCGTGAACTACCTGGATCCCGATCAGGCCCGGCCTGTGTTGAACGCGATCGCGATTCGCATGGCTACGACGGGCCACACGACGAAGCGGACTTCGACTACACCTGGGACTACTTCACCGCGATGCGCGGGTTCTTCCATGGCGGCGGACGCTGGGAGACTGGTGATCTTCACCGTGTACCAGTAGTGCGCACGTCCTGCAGATCGCAGGTGCCGACCGATGCCGGGGCTGAGCGGCAACCCATCCGCCGGACCCGACCGAACCCGCGAGAGCAGGTTGTCGTTGTGTCGGACGATGAACCGATCGACGGTCTTGTGCTCACTCGTAGCGGTCTCTGTATTGACCTCGTGTCGCACGGAGGGCGAATCGACTACCCCGTATTTCCGCCGAGGTGACCTGTACCCGAACGATGCGGAGATGGACAAATCTCTGCGTTTGTGGTTCGAGAAGCACCTGAGGGCGATGAGCGAGCCTTCGATTCGCTCGGCAAGAGGCGGTTGCACTAGAGCGTGTCGCTTGCTGATTCTCCCGACGTCGTTCCACCCGGTGGCATGCCGGGCAGAGCTCGTCGATGGCAAGTCCCTGCGAGTAGCCTGGACCGTCTTGGACGGAGAGGGTGGCTACGAACCCGGCGAGATCATGGAGCAGTCCTCGAAGCTCGCAAACCGCGAGGGCTGGACCAAGCTGATCGAGGTCGCAGACAGGGAGCGAATCTGGGAAACGCGTGGCTTGACGGACAAGGACTTCATGATCCTGGACGGCACGATGTTCGTATTGGAGATTCGAGATGGTCACCGCTATTGGGTCGCTGCGAGGGCCTCTGTGGACCGCGACGACGCGTTCTCGAGGGTCGCCGGAGAGCTACTCCGATTCAGCAAGGGACTTCGTCGGATCGCGCCCACCCGTCGCGCCACTAGTGGCGTGACTCCGAAGTGACCGAGCTGCCGCGATCGCGCAAGGTCGCTCGTTTGCGCGAGCGACGCGCCGACGCCGCTGCGCGGCAGTCGCGTTCGCGGCTGACCGTGGGCGTTGAGGTGGAAGCCCTCGATGCCGGACGAAGCGCCTTCCGCCCGGGCCGTTGGCCGCGGGAGCCAGGCACCACGTGGTTCTTGACGATCCGTGGGTGTACGTGGCTGTGACGACCGCGAAGTCCCGGGACTCGAACACCATGACCCCGAACGAATCGCGATCCTCCTCGGCCTCCGCGCCGACGAATCTGGCGACACGACGCGCGGGCGACACCGGCCCTCGCGCGCGGACCTTCCACCCCGGACGGTTCCCGCGGATGCGCGAGAGCCCGGCCGCTCAGCTGCCTTCGCAGTCCGGATACACGAATCGAACCGGCGACTGCGCCAGGATGTCCGGATGCAGACTCTTCGCCACGGGACACGCGTGCGCCGCATTCTCCAGCCGCTGCCGCTGCACGGCGTCCAGCTGGCCCGGCACCACGATCTCCAGCGCCAGCTGGCCGATCCGCCGCGGATCGGTCGACATCTTCTTCACGACCCGCGCCGTCATGCCCTCGATCGGCAACCCCTCGCGCCGGGCGACGATCCCCATGATCGTCATCGCGCACGACGCGAACGCCGTGGCGACCAAGTCCGTCGGACTGAACGCCTCACCCCGACCCTCGTTGTCCTTCGGTGCGTCGGTGTCGAGCTGCGACCCGGACGGGTGGCGCAGCGTGCAGCGGAGATCGCCTTCGTAACGGCCTTCGATGGTTACCATGTGCGCCAGCAGGGTAGCGCACATCGCGCACCGCGGATCGCGAGTCCTGGAACAACCCAGCCAGCCGAGCCGACAGCACGCGCCGTCGGCTCAGAAGGCGAACGAAGCGCCCGCATACGCGAAATCGATGTCCTCGACACCGCCACCCGTGCGCGCGATGCCCGGGCCCGCGAAGAAGTGGCTGTAGCCGAGGTACGCATCCACGTGCGTGCCGAGCTTCTGCCGCACGATCAAGTCGAGCTCCTGACCCAGGTCCCAATCGCGGGCGCCCCCCACGCCGGGGAGCGGCGTGCCCCCGGTACCGTACAGCACGTCCGAGCGACGCTCCGGCCGGAACGTGTGCCCGGTCACGATCAACGTCGTGCTGGCGCTCGGATGCAGCTCGAGCCCGAGGTGCGCCGACAGAATGTTCTGCCGGCCGAACACGTCGGCCCAACCGAAGTACGCGTGACCCAACGCGAACAGCTGGTGGTAGGTCTGCACCGAACCACCCGGCCGGTGGTCCCCGCTCGCCGCGTCGAAGCCGGTGAACACGCGCGGCGCCCAGGCGACACCTTCCGGCCGGAAGCCGAGCACGCCAGCTGAGAACCACGCATCCACCGGATGCGAGCCGACCTCACCAGTCTGGTATGCCGCCTCCAACTCGCCATCGAATACCCCGCCCACGAGCCGACCGAGCGGGCCGAAGCTGCGGAAGCCGAACGTGAATCGGTCCTCGTCCCCGGTGGTGCCGGCCACCGACACGTTCGGTCGCGTGTTGCCGAGCGCGTAGAGGTCGAGTCCACGCCCGCCCGGCTCGGGTCGAAGCGTGGCATACACGCCGTACAGCGCGCGGTGTTCGTCCAGTTGGTTGAAGTCGTAGCGGCGCACCGGCACGAACCAGGTCGCCAGCCCGAGCAGCGTCCAGTGCTCGGTCTCGAGCTCAGCGGAGAACCCGTCGAAGGTGTTCATCGTGTTGCCCCATGGACTGACGGTGACCACCCGTTGCGCACCGAGCACGAATGACTGCCGGCCGGCGCGCACCCGCAGCCGGTTGTGGGTCGGTCCGGTGACGTAGTCGACGAACCCCTGGTGCAGATCGAGCGTGTCGACGTCGGAGGTCCGGTGCAGCCCTGGCAGGTCGCGGTGCGTGGAGTGCGCCGACTTGCCTTCGACCCAAACCCGAAAGTGCTCGTCGAGATGGAAGTCGATGTGCGCCAATGCACGTGCCAACAGGAAAGCATCGCGGTTCCCTGGGGTGGTCGCGCCGAAGCCGAAGCCGTCCCACGACTCGAAGCGAGTGTCGACCTGACCACCCAACGACAACCAGGTACCGCCTTCGGGCGCGAGCGCAATGTGCTTGACCGTGTCGAACGGATCCGCGCTGTCCGGGTCGGCGCGGAACCGAGACCAGTCCTCGTCCTGCCGCAACAGGCTGCGCGGCGGCCGCGTCGACGGAGTCGACTGCGCGATCAGCGGCACGGACAGGAAGGCGGCCAACGCCACGGGCACGAATCGGGGAATCATCGATCGGTCACCTTCGACGGGGAACCCGGGTGCCCGTGCACCGCGGTGCCGGGCGGCGAGGGTCCACCCGCAACGAACAGCCTGGGGAACACGCCACCGAGCAGCAGCGCGCCGAGCACCAGACTCAGCGCCCAGACCTCGCGGCGCGTCAGGTCGACTTCACCGGTGTGTCGCTCGGTGCCCGAGAACAGCACGAAGAAGCAGCGCATCACGTTGATGCCGTTCAGCGCCGTCGCGAGGATCACCGCGAAGCCGACGTGCGGAAACTCGGCCACCGAGCCCTGCACCAAGAGGTCCTCGGCGACGAAACCGAGGGTGAGCGGCAGGGCAACGCTGGAGAAGCCGAGCAGCAGGAACGCCACCGCCATCCGCGGGGTGCGCGCGAAGCTCCCCCCGGGAACGCGCAGCGACAGCGTGCCGCGCCGCGCCTCCAACGCCGCGATGGTCATCGTGTAGCCGGACATCGCCAACGCCATCACCTGCCACGAAAGCACCGCGCCGAGCCGCCCGACCTGCGATTCGTTGGCAAGTCCGAAGGCGATCAAGCCGGTCTGGCTGACGATCAGCCACCCCGCCGCCCGCCGGGCATCGTTCTGCACCACGCCGAGCGCGGCCCCGAGCACGCCGGTGAACGCGCCGACCGCGGCGAAGCCGTGCGCCAAGGCACCCCCGGTCATGTCGCCGAACACCGCCAGATGGGCGTACACCCCCGGCTGCGGGGCGACCAGCGCGATCACCAGCCCGAGCGGCGCCCGCGCGATCAGGGTCGGCAGCCAACCGTGGAACGGAATCACCGCCTCGCGCACCGCAATCGCCATCAACCAGGCGGTGACGCCCAAGCTCCGGAAGCCGAACAGCAATGCCAACGTACCCAGCACCACCAGACCGAGCGCCGGCGCCTGGTAGCGGACGAACGGCTTCGCGGCAGAACCGCCGTGCGCTTCGTCCAGTCGCCGCAGTTCCCCCGCAGCGACCACGAACTGCAGCCCCCACAACGCCGCCAGCCCCAGCGGTTCGGACATGCCGAGGAACGCCAGTGCGAGGGCGATCAACCGCAGGATCGCCGCCAGGGTGCGCGGTCCGTGGCTGGCGACCGGCGCCAGCCCGACGGCGAGCGCCGCCACCAGCAGGTCGACGAATGGTGCGGAGGCCTCCCACCCGCGCCCGGCGAGCTGCACGCGGCGGCCCCACAGAAGCACTTCGCTGCCGTCGACCGAGCCGTGGAGGACCAGCGACACCACCGCCAGCACCCCCAGTGCGGCACCGACCGCGCCACTCGCAAGTCCACGGGCCTGCCTGGCGTCTGGACAGCGCGCGACCCAATGCGCCGCCGAACCGAGCACCACCGCAGCCAGCAACGGTTGCACGCGGATCATCGGCGTTGCTCCTCACCGGCATCGATGCGCATCGGCTCTCCCACGACCTTGCCGGTCCACCAGCGATCGATCCGATCGACACCGCGCATCACCCGCATGAACCCATGGACCACCAGCCGCAGCAGCGAGTCGAAGTAACCGCGTTCCAACGCGTGGCGGTACATCCACGGGCGGAACGCGTTCGGTACCAACCGTTCGATGTGGAACGGCGTGCGGGGCACCTGTCGCCCCACGGCCTGCTCCAGGTGGTGGTGGTCGTGCAGCAGGCTCGGTGAACGCAGGATCTCCAAGCTGCGGATCGTGGCGTGCCCGCAGATGTGGATCAGCGGCACGTAGTGGAGCCCGAAGCCGATCTCCACCAGGATCAGCCCCACCTGGGTCATCGATGCGTAGGCGAGCAACGACTTGATGTCGGTCTGCACCCGACCGACGAACGAGCCGTGCGCCGCGGTCAGGGCGCCGACCCCGACCACCGCCCAGGCCACACCCGGGCTGCCCTGCAGGATCGGGCTGGCGCGCAGCAGCAGGTACGGACCGAGGTGCACCGAGATCGACCCGTAGAAGATCGCGCTGGACGGGGTGGGTCCTTCCATCGCTCGCGGCAACCAACCGCCGAGCGGCACCTGCGCCGACTTGCCCATCGAGGCCCACAGCAACAGCAGACCCACCGCGACCACGCTCGCCGTGTCGCTCGGCGCGACCAACCCCGCCCACGGGCCGCCGTCGGGCACGAACCTGGAGCTGCCGACGCGGTGGTGCAACCACACGATCGCACTCAGCAGGCCCACGTCGCACACCCGGTAGGTGATGAACGCGCGCAAGCCGTGCTCGACCGGCTTGGCGCGCTCGTGGAAGAACGCGATCAACAACGCCGAGGTCAGACCGACCAGTTCCCAGCCGAAGAACACCTGGTCCAGCGCGCCGGCCAGCACCACGATCTCGACCCCTGCGCCGAACAGCGCCAGCAAGAGGTAGAAGCGGAAGAACCCGCGTTCGCGGTGCAGGTAGCGGCGCGAGAACACGCCGATCAACCCGACCAGCACCGCGGCGAACAGCGCGAACGGGACCGACAGGTGATCGGCGAGCAGACGCCACTCGAACGTGTAGTCCCCGACCACCACCCAGCGACCGAGCGTCACCTCGAGCGAGTCCCGACCCGAACCCAGCATGCCGGCCAGGGCGGCCAGTGCGGCCGCGGCGGCGCCGCCGAACGCCACCCCGACCATCGCACTGATCACCCGTTCCCCGAATCGCACGCCGAACCAGGCCGGCACGGCGAGCAGCAGGCAGGCGACCAGCGGCAACGCCACGACGCACGTCAGCACGAACTCCAACCAGCCCATCAGGCGTTCCCTCCGTCGCTGTACCCGGGCAGCACGCGCGCCAGCCCGAGGTGCCCGCGCTCGGTGCGGTAGAAGGTCGCCGAACTGGCCACCACCGGCAGCAGTCGCGACTCCGGCTGGTAGTCATGGAACGCACCCGCGGAGTACTCCCACAGCCGATCGTCGGTCGGACTCCACGCCACCAGCTGGATCCAGCCGTTGTCGACGAACGCCTTCATCCCCGGCTGCTGGTCGAGGATCCGCGCCAACCGCTCCGGCTCGGTCTCGACGATCGCCAACAACCGCACCGGTTCGTGGATCTCCACCATCTGCCACGGCAAACCGGTGCGCAGATCGGAAGCGTGCCCGTCCATCACCCCGATCAGCCCGGTGATGTTGTGCGGCAGCTTGGTGCCGCAGCCGTAGCCGACCGGGTCGACGAAGCTGAAGTAGTACTCCAGGTTGATTCCCGCACCGACCGGCACCACCGCGCCCAGCAGGCGGGTCAGCACCGAACCGTCGGCATCCGTGGTCGGATCGTAGGAGACCAGGAACGCCCGGCGGTCGAGGAACAAGTTCCGGGTGCGCGTGCGCCGCCCGACGATCGCGTAGGCGTTGGTCGCGTGGCCGTATTCGGGCCGCGGCTGCGCCAAGTCGACGGCCCGCCCCTTTACGTGCCGCAGCGCTGCCGGTGCGTCGCTGCCGTGCGGCGCGGACTCGAACCGACGACAGCGCTCGTGCGACTCCAGCAGGCACGCTGCCTCCAGCGCTTCGCGGGCCTCGGCGAAGGCACGCTGCCGGGCTTCCGGCATCACGTCCTCGTCGTACCACGTCATGTCGTCGTCGCACGTGTTGTGGTAACAACCGACGAACCAGGTCTCCGGCGGGACCACGATGCCCCGCTGCGCGAGCATGTCGCGGACCGCCGGGTGGTTGGCCATCGCCGCGAACGCGCGCGCGTTCGGTCCGCCGCGACCTCCACCAGTCGCGCCGCAGTCGTGCGCCGACTCGTGTGGGTTGTTGAGGCTCGACGAGCCGTGGCCGACCACCAGCACCAGCTCGCAGAAGCCGTCGGTCAGCCCGATCGTACGCAGCAGGTTCTCGACCACCTCGGCCATCTCGGAAACCGCGTAGCCGATGAACCGCCCCTCGGCATCCTTGGCATCACCCTCCCGCTCGAGCACCAACCGCGTGATCGGCTCGGCGATCGAGCCCTCGGCGACACCGTGCAGGAGCCACTCCGCAAGGCGCGGTGCCAAGCACCGGCCGACCATCGGCACCACCGACCAGAGCCCGAGGAATGTCGACACGAGCCCGCCACGGGTCAGCGTCCGACTGCCCTGCATCAGCGCTTGGGTGGTGAGCCCCAGCCGCCGACGCGCGTTGCGCCACACCTGTTCCTCGCTGGGGTTGAGCGCCCGCTCGGTGACGTAGTGGCCCGGCGTGACGTTGACCGGACAAAGCGGCCGTGGTCGCAGCTCGCCGAGGCCCTGCCAGGCCATCGCCACACCGAAGAAGCCGGCGAAACCGAAGGTCTCGACCGCCGGCATGGTCTCCTCGAAGTGGCGCCGGGTGGAACACTCGCGTTCGTCGATGCAGAAGATCGCCTGCAGCCGCGGCTCGGGTGGCGCCGGTAGCGGATCACGACAGTGCGCAGCCAACCCGTCGAGCACAGCGATGCGCAGTCGCCGCTCATAGGCCGCATGCAGCAGCCGGCAACGGGTCGTCGCATCGACCGCCCGAGCCTCCTCCAACCATCGCGCCGCGACCTCCGGGCGGAGGAACGCCTCGATGTCGACGTGCGCGATCTGCGCCATGACGAACGCCTCGTACACCGGTTCGAGATCGGGCCGGGCCGGATCCCCGAAGGATGCGGGCGCGAGCCGATCCCAGGTCGCGTCGGCGCCGAACCGCTCGCGCAGCGCGGCACGGGCAGCCACCGCGTCGAACGTGAGCTGCACCGCCAAGTAGTCGAGGAGCCGGGCCGGACGCGGTTCTACCGGCGCTCGATCCGGACGCAGTTCGAACTGCCGCATCATCCCCGCCCAACCGCGCAAACAAAGCAGAGTGGCACGGATGTAGGTGTGCCACTGCTCGGGTCCGACTCCGAGCAATGCCAGAGCACTGCGGCAGGTCTCGACCGCGCTGCGCCCTTCACGCTCCTGCGTGCGCAACTCGTGCGCCAAGTCGCGCTGCCAGGCATCCGGCGCCGGAACCGGCAGCCCGTAGAGCCGGCGCACCGCGGTCAGGAAGCCCTGCTCGCGGAACGGCATGCCCCAACTCGAAACGCCCTGGTCGAGGAACGCCGCACACAACCGGATCAGCACCGGGTGCACGCGCTGGTCGACGTCGTCCGCCCCGCAGGCGACCAACTGGTCACGGCGGCGCACCGTGGCGCGCGGCTCGAGTGCGTTCGCGCCGGCCGCCTCGGCCAGCGCCTTCCACAGCGCGGACAGCATGCAATGCACGCGCTGCCCCGTCGGGTGCCCACCGAACATCCGGTCGGCGCGGAAGCTCAGCTCGCGACGGCGGAACACGTCGACGCCGGGATGGAAGGCGTGCAGCAGATCGGTCTCCTGCAGCTGCCAAGCGAGTGCCGCACCGCGCGGGATCTCGAACAAGTGACGCAGACGCAGGTCGATGTAGTCGCGCGGCGTGAAGCGATCGACGATCGGTGCATTGCCGCCGCTCCGGCGTTCGACCTCCTGGCTCGCCACGGCAGCGATGTCGCCGGGGAGAATCCGGCTGCACCGCTGGTGCTCGGCGAACGCCGCCTCGGTCTGGAACGCCCGGGTACCGAACAGCTGCGCCGCCTCCACCACCGCTCGGTCGAACGGTAGGTGTTCGAACGCGTGCAGGGTGTTGTGATGGACGAACGTGTGCAGCGGCGCCTGCTCGGGCAGCAGGTGCGCCACTTCGTCGACGATCTCTTCGAGTGTCGTGACGGGCCGGTCGGACCCGACGCCGTGGCTCACGAAACCCTCCGCCGACGCGCGGCGTGCGGGTGCTGCGACGCGGTGTGCATGTCGTCGATGCCGACCAATTCGAGCGTCGCGTCAGGGAGCTGCTCGGCGAGCCCGTGCACGCGGGTCATGAAAGTGTGATCGACCACCACCACGTCACTGAGGTCGATGACGACCTCGCGGATCGAAGAATCGACCCGACCGAGGCTGCGGCGCACCGCCAGCAGGCTGGTGAACGCCGCCGAACCTTGGATCTTCAACCGCAGCGTGCTGCCCTCCCGCTGCTCCTCCACTCTGGCTCGGAACAACGTGCTGAACCGCGCCCCGCGGCCGAAGTGCAGCAGGACCTTCAGCGCCAGCCCGGCCCCCACCCCCACCAACAGGTCGGTCGCCAGCGTGACGATCAGCGTGGTGGTGAACAGCAACAGCTGGTCGGGGCCGACGTGGAACGCGTGCTGGAACTCCTTGGGCGAGGCGAGCCGGGTGCCGGTGTACACCAGCATCGCCCCGAGCGCGGCGAGCGGAATCATGTGCAGCAACCACGGCGCGGCGGCGACGAACACCAGCAGCAGCAGTCCGTGGTAGAAGTTCGCCCAGCTCGATTGCGCCCCGGCATCGATGTTCGCCTTGCTGCGCACGATCTCCGAGATCATCGGCAACCCGCCGAGCGAGGCGCAAACCAGGTTGCCGACCCCGGCGGCGAACAAGTCGCGATTGAGCGGCGAGGTGCGCTTGTGCGGGTCGATCGAATCGACCGCGATCACGCTGAGGGTCGACTCGATGGTGCCGACCAGGGCGAACATCGCGACATACTTGAGCGACGCACCGGTGAACGCCACATCGAAGGTCGGGAAGGCTACCGCGTCGAGCAGCGAGCCCGGCAGGGTGACCAGGTACTCCGGACCGACGTGGTAGTGGCCGGCCAGGAAATCGTAGTCGTGGGCGTGCGGCAGATCGAACACGAGACCCATCGGCACCGCGAGCCCCAGCACCACCAACGGTGCGGGGATCGCCTTCGCCCAGCGCATCTTCAGCAGCGGCCAACAGAACAGGATCACCAGCGAGGCGATGCCGAGCACCAGGATTTCCGGGTTGGCGTGCGCGATGCTGTGCGGCAGCTCGCCCAGGAGCTCCAGCGGCGCCTTGCTCGCCGGGGCGACGCCGAGCACCGTGTGCGCCTGTTTGGAGATGATGATCACGCCGATCGCCGCCAGCATGCCGTGCACCACCGACGGTGACATGGCGATGCCGATGGTCGCCATGCGGAACAGGGCGAACAGGATCTGAATCGCCGCGGCCATCACGCCGACCGCCAGCGTGCGGTGGTAGCCGAGGTTCATGTCGCCGTGCCCGAGTTCGAGCACCGCGGCGATGGCGATCGCGATCAACCCCGCGGCGGGGCCCTTGATGGTCAGGCGGGCGCTGCCGATCGGGGACACCAACACACCGCCGACGATCGCGGTCATCACACCGGCGACCGGAGGGAAGCCGCTCGCCATGGCAATACCCAGGCACAGCGGTAGAGCGATCAAGAACACCATGAACCCGGCGCGGAGATCGGCGACCGAGAACCCGGCGCGCGGTGCGCCGGCAGGAGTGGACGAGGAGGGAGTCGACATCGGAGGAGCGGCCAGCGTCGGGCCGCACGGCGGGAGTGGAGCAAGGACACGGGATCGAGACGGGCTCCAGCCAGAACGGCAAGCAGCCCGACACCGAAGCCTCATGGCTTCGGGGCACGTGGCGCGGCAACCGGAGCGAGTCCGATCGCGCCTAGCGGCTCACCCGTGCGCCGGCGGCGCGCGCGGCCACGTCCGTGCACGGCGTGGCTCCGTGTGCACGCATTCCGCAGTCCCTTCCGCCGAGCCGAGGGCAAAGGCCGCGAGGCACGGCATCGGACCCGCGCGCTGCTCCGCGGGCTCTTCCTCCGGTTCCGGCTCGGCACCGCGCAGCTCGGGCGCGGACGTGCCGCCTCGGTGCTGCGGCTCCGGCCCCGTCCCGGCAAGCGAGGGCGCGCAACGACCGCGGCGCCGGACCGGCTCCGCTGCGCCAGACTCGCAGGTAGCGTCGCCGTGCTCCGCCGCTTCGGTCGCCACCAGCTCGACGCCGCGGACCGGCACCGCGGATCCCTGCCCAGCGGCAACGACCCAGCCCAGCAGCACCAGCGCGGCCACGGCAACCCACCCGAGCCTCGGCATCGGTGTGGGCAGCCCCGCAGCGGAACGGTGGCGGGTCGGTCGAATCATGTCGGCGGGGTCGGTGCCGGATTCAAGCGACTGCCGGTGCCTTGCGCAAGCGTCCCCCGAGCCCCGGCGCCGACCGACCGCCGAGAAAAAGCGCCTTCGCGACCCGATCCGATGTCGGGCCACATCCCGGGATTTCGGATGAGCCGGCGAGTCCACCACGGACGACACCTGTTCCCACCGGAGTTTCCCCGCATGAGCCGCATCTTTCGCACCGCATTCGCCGCGCTGACCCTGGCGGGGGTCGCATCCGCGCAAACCGCCTTCCCGATCCACTACCAAGGCCGACTGACCCAAGCCGGGGCCCCGCGCACCGGCTCGATGAAGTTCGCTCTGGCGCTGTTCGACGACCCCACCGCCATCACGCAGGTCGGCAAGTCGGTGTTCCTCACCGACGTCCCGGTAGTGGACGGCCTTTTCAGCCTGGAGGCGGACTTCGGTCCCGACCCCTGGAGCGACCCGACGCGACCGCGCTACCTGCAGGTCGGCGTCGCGCTGCCCAACTCCACCAACTACACGATGCTGACGCCGCTGCAGAAGGTGCTGCCGGCGGCACTGTCGCAGTCGACGCGTGGGCTCCGTGTGCTCTCCGACAGCACCTACGGTGAGCTGGTCGGAATCGGCACCTCGCCCAAGGCGCGGCTGCACGTCAAGGGTCCCGGCGTGTACCGAGGTCACGTGGCGGTGTTCGAGAACGACCTGTCGGTCAACCCGACGTTCAGCGCCAACGGTATCGCGATCAAACTCCACAAGCGGACCAATCGCGACGACAACTTCATCACCTTCTATGACGGATCGGACACCGTCACCGGACGGATCGAGGGGTTCGACGTCAACAACGGGGACTACGTCGCACCGCCGGTGGACATCACGACCCTGAGCCCGATGGTGTTCGACGTCGACTTCGGGACGCTCCCGACGCCCGTGCTGAATCCCGGAAAAGCACCTTCGGCGAGCTTCAAGGGCGGAACGCTGCCGAGTGCGTCCTTCTACCACGGGGCGCTGCCGTCGGCCTCGTTCTCGCCCGGGTCGCTGCCGTCGCTGTCGTTCACCAAGAACAAGATCGGCGTCATCAACGGGATCGACTTCAACAAGGGGTCGCTACCCAGCCTGAGTTTCAACCCGGGTGCACTGCCGAGTCTGAGCTTCAACGCCGGGTCGCTCCCCACGTTGGATTTCGACCCGGGCGTGCTGCCGAGCCTGATGCTGTCGGGCACCTGGAATCCGCGCTTCGAAGTGAAGTTCCGGTTGCCGAACGTCAAGCAGTTCGAGGACCTGTTCGCGTGGGCGTCGCTGCACGATCTCGACTCGCTGATCCAGCTCGACCCGGTGAGTTTGGCCACGTCCGCGCTGAAGGTGTCGGCCAAGCTGAAGGCCAAGGACGGCGGGGTCGTCTACGGATCGAAGGGTGCGGACTACGCGGAGTGGCTGCCCAAGCTGAATCCGGCGGACAAGTTCCAGATCGGACAGGTCGTCGGCGTGTTCGGGGGCAAGCTGAGCTTGAAGACCAAGGGCGCCGACCAGGTCATGACGATCTCGCGGATGCCGATCGTGCTCGGCAATCTGCCTGCGGACGGACGCACGGAGGACTACGAGAAGGCGGCGTTCGTCGGCCAGGTTCCCGTGGTGGTGCGCGGCCGCGTGCACTCCGGCGACTACATCGTGCCGTCCGGACTGGAAGACGGGACCGCGATCGCGATCGCACCCGAGAACCTCGGCGTCGAGCACCTCGAGCACCTGGTCGGCCGCGCGTGGAGCGACTCGGAGAACGACATCTACTCGTTCATCAACGTCGTCGTCGGCCAACGCGGCGGGGAAGTGGCCACCGTGTTCCGCAACCAGGAGCGCCGGCTCGAACGGCTCGCCACCACCAACCGCGAACTCCGGTGCGAACTCGACAACAGCCGGACTGCGCAGCGGGACCTCGAGGCGCGGCTGAGCGCCCTCGAAGCGACGGTCGCCGCCTTCACCTCGGGGACCCCGCGATGAGGCACGCGAAGTTGCACAGCTGCGCGCTGCTGTTGTCGATCGCCACCACCGGCATGGCACAGGGATTGGCGATCGACTGGCGCACCGTCGCCAGCGGAGGCGGGCAATCGACCGGCAGTGGCTTCGAGTTGTCCGGCACGATCGGTCAGGGCCACGCGACCGCGATGGGCGCGGGCGGATTCCGGATCGATGGCGGCTTCTGGGCCGCCGCCCTGCCGCAGAGCTCAAACGGGACGATCACCGGGTTCACCTCGATTCCCGGGCCATCGCGCGTCCTCCTGAAGTGGACGAGCGGGGGTGCCACGGGACTGTCGGGGTTCCAGGTCAGCCGCAGGGAGGCCGACTTCGCGGACCAGCCGTTCACCCCCGTCCGCGAAGTCACCTACTCCGGTCCCGGGCAGTACGAGCTGCTGGACGATCTGGCCGCGCCGAGTACGCGCTACGTCTACTTGCTCGCCGAGCGCTTCGGCCCGCTGCCCGCAGTCCCGCGGGCGTTGCTCGAGGCGAGCTGCTACGGTGCCAGCCTTCCGGCGAACACGAGCCGCGTCGGCCCGAACGGCAACTTCGCGGACATCGCGTCCGCCCTACGAGCGGCCAGCGGACCCGCGTGTTTGATCATGGTCCAGCCAGGGACCTACCCGGCGTTCTCCGTCGACGGCAGTTCTCCCGACACGCTGCGGATCGTCGCCGACGGCACTGGGCGGGTGCACATCGACACCAAGCAGGGTCCGATCTCGCTGCAAGGTCGAAAGGCCGGCCAAGTGGTCGAACTCCGCGGGCTGTCCGTCGGGCAACCCACGACTGCGCATCCGGCCTTGCGCATCGCGGGGTCGCGCGGCGTGGTGATCGTCGACTCGTGCACACTGACGGGTGGCGCAGCTCAACCGGGCGTTCTGCTCGACGATGCGACGTCTGTCGCACTGCAAGGCTGCTCCGCCTCGGGGGCGCCCGGTGTCCAGCTCGATGGCGGCTCGCAGGCGATCGCCAGCCGGGGTTCCGTCGATGCGCTCACGGTGACCGGGAACTCGAACCTCACTCTCTGCCAACTGGTGCCCGGCACCCGCAAGGTCGACCCGGGCTCGACGCTCGACGAATTGAGCGGGGTGATGCCGGACCTGCAGGGGAATGCACTCCAGTCGCTGCTCTCGCCGCTCGATCTGACCATCGAGACGTTCCCCAATGGACTGATCGTTCTGGCGGTCGCCACCGACAACGACTGGACGCGGATTCCCGGCTTCGAGATGGTCCAACTCCTGCCGCCCGGGTCCCTCGTGCAGATCGGCAGGCACGTCGCCGACGCGCAGGGTGCCGCACGGTTGTCGTTCGCGCTCCCAAACACCTTCGCACTGCTCGGGATGCCCTTTCCGACGCAGTTCGCAGGCGTGAACCCCGCCACTGCCGCGGTGCGGCTGTCGAACACCCAGGCGTTCACGATTCTCCGGTAGATCGGCCGACGCATGCCCGCGCGTTCGTCTCCTCGCGTAGGATCCCGGCGTCATGCCAGAGGATCGCGTGAACGGAGACTTGACCGCGGCGCTTCACGCGGCGTCTACCGGGAGCGCCGAGGCCGAGGAAGCGCTGTTCGGGATCGTCTACGACGACCTCCGCCGAATGGCGAAACTCCGACTCGCGCGGCTGCAACCCGGGCAGACCTTGCAGGCCACTGCTCTCGTGCACGAGGCATGGCTGAAGATCGCGAACGGCGACAAGGACTGGTCGGGACGCGCGCAGTTCTTCGGCGTCGTCTCCCGGGCCATGCGCAACATCCTGGTCGACGACGCCCGACGCAAGGCGAGCGTGAAGCACGGCGGCGGGCTGGCGCGCATGTCCGCCGAATCGCTGGCGCAACCCGAGCGCGAGGCGTCGCCGTTGGAGTTCCTCGCCCTGCACGAAGCGCTGGAAGACCTCGAGCGACAGGATCCGCGGGTCGCCAAGGTCGTCATGCTGCGCTACTTCAGCGGACTGGGCACCGGCGAGATCGCCGGTCTGCTCGACCTGTCGGAGCGCACCGTCGAGCGCGATTGGCGCTTCGCACGCTCGTGGCTGCAGCAGCGCATGACGGAGAACGGTCCACCCAAGCTCGAAGGCCAGGCAGAATGAGCCGCAGGGGCGGCGGGCGATGAACCCCGATCGCTACGAGCTGCTCAAGCGCCTGTTCGACACCGCGAGCACGACCCCGGTCGCCGAACGCGAAGCCGTCGTCGCCGAATTGTGCGGCGGCGACCACGCACTGCGCGAGGAGCTTCGGCGCCTCCTGGAGCACGACCAGCACCCGCTGGACATCTTCGACGCGCCCCCGGAGATCGATCCCGACGGCGCGCCGCTCGACTCCGTGGAGGTTCCGGGATACGCGATCCAGCACCGGATCGGCGAGGGCGGATTCGGGATCGTCTACGCGGCGCTGCAACTGCATCCGATCCGCCGTTCGGTCGCACTCAAGCTGATCAAGCACGGGTTCGCTTCGCCCACGACCCGTCACCGCTTCACCATCGAGTGTGACGCGCTGGCCCGCCTGGACCACCCGTCCATCGCGCGGGTGTTCGATGCGGGCACCACACCGAGCGGGCACCTGTTCTGCACCATGGAGCTCATCGACGGCGCATCGATCTGCGACTACGCCAACGACCGTCAGCTCACGGCCACCCAGCGAATCGAACTCATGATCCCGGTGTGCGAAGCCATGCAGCACGCACACCAGCGCGGCATCCTCCACCGCGACTTGAAGCCGTCGAACATCCTGGTGGTCGAGAACGCCGGGAAGCCGCTGCCCAAGGTCATCGACTTCGGGATCGCCAAGATTCGCGATGACGACGGTGGCGGGACCGCGGGGCCCACGCTGTCCGGCGAGTTCGTCGGCACTCCGGTGTACATGAGCCCGGAACAGGCGGACCCGGAGCGCGGTGGCCTGGATACCCGTTCCGACGTCTATTCGCTTGCCGTAGTGCTGTACGAACTCCTGACCGGCACGGCACCACTGCAGTCCTCCGCCGCGACCCGGCCGAGTCTGGAGACCGTGTTGCGTACCCTTCGCGAAGAAGACCCGCCGCTCGCCTCGACCCGCTTGCGCGACCTCGGCGAGGCGGGTGACCTGCATGCACGACGCTGTGGCACCCACCGCGACACCTTGCTGCGCACACTGCGGGGTGACTTGGACCGAATCCTCGCGATGGCACTCGAGCGGGATCGCTCGCGTCGCTACGAGAGCCCGCAGCAGCTCGGCGCCGACCTGTCGCGATTCCTGCGCGACGAGGCGGTGCTGGCGCGGTCGCCCACGACGTCCTATCTGCTGCGCAAGTTCGCGCGCCGCCACCGGGGCAAGTTGATCCTGGGAGCGACCGCCCTCACACTGCTTCTGCTCGGCGTGGTCGGCACGACGATCGGATTGGTCCACGCGCTGGAGGCGCGTCGCACCGCCAAACTCGAGGAGGAACGCGCTCGCCTCGAGGCACGCATCAGCGGGGAGATCGCCGCATTCCTCAACGAGGACCTGCTCGCTTCGGTCTCGCCCGAGGGGCTCGGGATCGACGTGTCGGTGCGTGAAGCTCTCGACGTCGCCGCGGAACGGGTCGAGGGCCGATTCGCGGAAATGCCGGCCGTGGAGATCGCGCTGCGCACGACGCTGGGGTCGACCTACCGCAAACTGGGTGTGATCCCACCTTCCCTGCGGCACCTGGAGCGTGCCCGAACTCTGGCCGAGCAGAACCTGGGCCCGGACGACCCTCGCCGCCTGCGCGCCTTCCTGGAACTGGGCGCGGCACTCTACACCGCCGGACACCCGCAGGAATCCGCGTCGATCTTGCGCGACGTTCTGCGCCGGAGCGAACAGGTCTTCGGCAGCCGCAGCAAGGAGAGCATCGCAGCGGCCTTCCATCTCGCGAGCGCCTACGCCGAGTCTCCGGACCAGCGCGACGCGCGTGCACTGGTCGACCGGTGGCTGCCGATCAGCCGCTCCCACCTCGGGCCATCGCACCCGCAGACGCTTCGGTTCGCGTTCGGACTGGGGCAGATCCACCTCGTCGAACGCGATCTCGACAGCGCGAGCAGGGTGTTCGAGCAGGCGTTGACGCAGGCGCGATCCGCACTCGGCCCCACCCACCGACTCACCCTGATGTTGACCAACGAGCATGCGAAGACCCTGCGAAGGTCGCGGCAGTTCGCCGCCGCGGAGCAGCTGCTGCGCAACGCCTGGGCGGCGGCGACGCAACGTCTGGGCGCACGGCATCCGACAACCCTGATCCTCCAATCGGGTCTGCTGTCGTGCATCTACCGTGATCCGAAGCGCCTGAAGGAGACGGACGCCCTGCTCGATGAGATGCTTGTTGCGTGGCCTCGGGTGTTTCGCGCCGACCACCCGACGCTGCTGCAGTTCTGGTTCGATACCGCGACCATCCTGGAGCGCATGCGGCAGTTCGAACGGGCCCGCGAACTCCTGCACAAGGTCGTGCGGGCCCTGGAGGACGCACCGCAGCCGCTCGTACTGCACGCGATGCGCAGCCTCGAAGGCCTCGCCGAGCGGACCGGAGCCCGCGGCGAGGCGCGAGAGTGGCAAGCACGCTACCAGCGTGCGGCGGCACGCTTGAAGCGGCAACACTGAGCTGCAGGGGCCGCGGATCGTGCCGGCACGTTCACAGCCCGGGCGACTGCACCGACAGCGAGAGGCCCGTCGTGCCGCGCAGCGTCCGCAGGCTGACCACGTCGTCCCAGAAGGAGCTGCCGGCCCGGTAGAGCAGGCCCTGGGCCGTGACGTCGAGTGCCCGCATCGGGTCCGCTGCGTTCGCGATCGAGACGGCACCGACGAACGGGGTACCCAGCGACCATTGCGCCAGGAAGTTGGGGAAGCTCACGAAGGTGTCGGCACACACACCTGCACTTCCGGCGATGCACTTGAATCCAGCCCGGCGCCAGCCCGCCGCGTGCTGGGCTCCGAAACAGGCTGTCGAGTAGATCATGCGGAGCTTCATCCGTCGGGCCACGCTCATCGTGCTCTCGATCCGGCCCACGACAGATTCGATCGTGTACACGCCCTCGTAGAAGCGCACGTACTTGGTGAGTGCGTTGGTGACGAACAGGCAGTCGACGGCGAGCACGGACGAGACTCCGGTCGCGCTGTCGAGACGGGCGATGAACCCGTCTCTGGTGGCCTGGCTGCCGCTGACGACATGGACGGCACGGTACTGGGAGGCCACAGCGCCGTAGGCCATGGCCGCCTCGTCGTGGGCAGTGAGCTCGTAGAAGTACCGGTTGGATCCGGACGACTCCGTCTGGTTGACGAACAGGACGAGGTCGCGCTGCATGCGACCGACCTGAATCGCCTGGGCGTGGGCGTTGTGGAACGACGTAGCGGCGAGCGCGAGAAGGGCGAAGGTGAGGTGGCGGTTCATGTCGTTTTTGCGTGGGAGCCGAACCATCCGAGCCTGCGCTACGGCGCGAGCCGGGGAGGGCTGCCGGACACCGGATGGATGGGTGCCGATCGGTCCCGCGTGACAGTCGGACAGAGAAAAGCGGCCGAGCACCGTCGAGCAGGGGTCGGGGGGGCCGCTTCGATCCACCGAACACCCTGGCCAAGCCAGCTGGGGCGGCGGCCCGGGTTGCTACCCCGGGGACAGTCGCCCTACCGGCGGGCGAGCGGCTTCGGGGTGCGCGGAAACTGCCGCTGGCCGCGGCATTCTCGCCGTGGCGGGCATGCCGCTCCGCGACCCCCCATCAGAGATCGTCGGTGTCCCCCCACATCAGGTGCCAGCGCAGGTCGTCGCGCTCGGCGGGGGTCTCGGTCTCCAGCGGCTTGGTGATGAACGAGAACCGGTGCGGCGTGGGCAGGAACCCCAAGCGCCGCGGATCCGGGAACAGCGGGTTCGGCTGGGTCACCATCATCGCCAGCATGGGGTCGCCCGCACGCAGCGCGAGATCACGCACATCGGCGATCAGCGCGCGGATCGGTTCCGGGCCGGCATTCGGCAGGCAGCAGGCATCGACCACCACCCTGGCCGCCGCACCCTGCAGCGCCGCCGCTCGGCTGACCGCGAACGCCACGACGTCGCCGCGCCCGTCACATGCCAGGTGGAACAAGTAATCGCGCCCGGGGTTGCGGTCGAACCGCCAGGCGAGGTACTCCGCCGTGCGCTCCTGCACCAAGCAACCCGGCGGAGGAGCGGCGCGGAAGCGCTGCCAGAACGCATCCAGCCGGTTCGTGTCGACCCGTTCGCTCCGTTCGACGCGCAACCCGCCGCGCTGCCGCAGCGCGGCCCGCGACCAACCGCGCAGCACCCACCCGGGCACCGACCCGACCACGGTGGCGAGTCCCGGCACCTTCGCCAGCGCCGGCACGCCGGCGGCCAGCACCTTCCCGGTGCGCAGCGGCATCACGTAGGTGCCGATCCGAAAGCGGATCCGCCAGCCGACCTTCAGGTGCCCCGGGATCACCTCCTTGCGGATCGGGTAGCCGGTGGTGAACTCGAACCCGGGGTCGGCGGTGCACGCATCCAGTGCGAACCGACCGATCTTGGTGAACATCCCCTGGAAGCGGTAGTCCGGGTGCGTCATCACGTCGACCACGATCGAGCCGCGCAGCGTCGCGCCGTCGAGCACGAACCGCTGCGGGATCACCGCGTAGTGGCCGACGACCCGCTGCACGCCCTGCCGGGTGTCGTCCTCGGCGACGAACAACCGCGCGGGCCCCGCATGGTTGTCGACGAACTCCCACCGCCAGTAGTCCGGCTCCCCCTTCTCCGGTTCTTCCCCGGCGAAGGTGACGGCCCGACACGCGAGGATCCCGTCGCGGTCGGCCGCGGTCGCCTCGCGCACCCGCCAGCGCACCGGCGGCCGCTCGGCAGCCGCCCCGACGGCCTCAGGCACCGACGATGCCGCCGTTGATGTCGAGCGTCGCACCGGTGACGTAGTCGGCCTGCACCAAGAACTCGATCGCCGCCCGGATGTTGTCCGGGTCGCCGAGCCGTCGCATCGGGATCGATGGCAGCACGCGCTCCTCCAGGAACTTCTCCGGCACGCTGCGGATGATGCCCAGGTTGTGGTAGCCGAGCGCCAGCGCGTTCGCGGTCACCCCCTTGGTCGCGTTCTCCGCGGCGATCACCCGCGCCAACGCCCCGAGCCCCGCCTTGCTCACCGAGTAGGCCAGCGACCCGGGCACCATCGTCCGCGACAGCACCGACGACAGCAGCACGATCCGCCCGAACCCGACCTCCCGCATCCGCGGCAGCAAGCCGCGGCACAGCAACATCGCGCCGGTCAGGTTGATCGACAGCGTGCGGTCCCAGTCCTCGTCGGTGAACTTGTGCGCCACCTGGTTCGGCGAGATGCCCGGCGTGTAGACGAGCACCGGGCGCTCGAGCCGCGGCGCGGTCTCGCTGCAGAACGCGGCCACCGCGTCGCGGTCCGTGAGATCGAGCGGCTGGTAGGTGACGTCCGGGTACTCCTCGTCGGGGCGGTGCGTGCAGAACGTGCCGAGCACCCGGTGTCGGGTGCGGAACGAGTGCACGAGATACCCACCGATGCCGCCGGAAGCCCCGACGACGACCATGTCCACCGCTTGCTCGACCGGGTCCGCCATGGGTGCGGGTTGTACTCGGCGCGTGGGGCGGGAGGCAACGGTCGCGGTCGGTCGGTGCACGTGCCGGTCGGCGCCGGATGTGATTGCGGCGCCCGCCGAACGGCCATGGTGTGCGGGGCCGAGCGTGGCGCGCTCTTCACACGCCGGGAGAATACCGGCCCCCGCTTCGCGCAGGGACCGCAACGACGGCACCGCGCGGCGCGGCGTTCGGGCAGCCCCAGCCCCGGGTTGGCGCCACCGATCCTCGGCCGATGGCACACGAGCCGCGACGGACGCGCGGATACGGCCGGGACTACTTTCCGCCGATCGCCTTCGCGAGCTCCGGCTCGGACCGGCGATGCCAGTTCGGGCCGAACAGCTTGTTCAGCATCGCGAGGGTCTCCGCCTCGGACTGCCCGGTGTTGCGGCGGTGGCGCTCCCAGAACTTCGGCCACCAGTCCGGCGGCTCGACCCTCGGGCCGTCGTGCTCGGTCGGCCGACCGGTCACGCCTTCGGTCACCAGGCTGCCGACGAAGCGGGCGTCGTCGTAGACCCGCCGGATCTGCGCGGCGATCGCGGTGATGTCGGCCTCGGACACGACGCCGTTGCTCGTCGCCTTGTAGAACTGCACGGTGACGCGGATCGGGAAGCGCGGGTCACGCTCGATGTCGAGGCCGTCGATCTCGGTGAAGGGGCCCTCGAGCTTGCCATGGCCGATCACGGCGGTCTCGACGTCGCTCGTTCGCCCCCGGGGCGATGCGGACACCCCGGGGTCCACGTCCTCCTTCACGACATCGAGGGACATCCGGCTCGGCCGCTTCTGCTTGAGCGGGACCTGCACGAGCAGCACCATGCTGAGCCCGGCCGCTGCGCCGGCACCCGGCCGCCGCGGGCGGTTCGACTCCGGCTTCGTCCCACCGACCTCGCCGCCCGCGGCGAGGTGATCGCTCAGGCGCTTGCCGGTCAGCGACGCCCGCTTGCCGGCGTGGTTGAAGAACAACCGCTGCCCCCACGTGCGCCCGGCCTGGAACGCGTCACGCTGGTTGTCGATCACCGTGACGCTGGTGCCCTCCCGGGTCGCGAGGATCGTCAGCACGGCCGGGTCACCCTTGCGGCTCTGGTAGTTGAACAGGACCGGGTTGAACGCGGCAGCGCCCCCCTGGGGCACCGGCAGGAAGCAGGCCTGAGCGCTGACCAGGACGTGCGTGTCCCGCGGCGCGAGCAGCGACCTGCGCGGACCCTTCCACGAGGACGGCACGCTCAGGTAGTCCCGCAGGTTGCCCAGCAACTGGCCGATCGGCACGGCGCGCAGCGCCTTCCCCTTCTCGTTGCCGACGAGCACGGAGAAGCTGCCGAGTGGCAAGTCCGCCGTCTTGTCGCGGAAGTTCGGGAAGCGGATCACCGGCATGCAGGTCAAGCGGAACCGCTCGGACCGCGGATCCATCTGCTGCACCTGGATCGTCATGTCGCTGATGTTGGGACCGACGCTGGAGTTCTTGAACCGGCCAGTGTCCTCCCAGGTCACGTTCAACACCTGGAGGCCATGGCGGCGAGCGAGCGCCTGGGCGTGGGTGTCCGAGACCATCGCGGCGGTGTCGGCGACGACTTTCCGGTAAGCGCGGTAGCCGGCGAGCTTGTCGTTTCCGTCGTTGCCGGACACTTGGGCCGCGGCGGCGGGAGTCAGCAGCGCGCCACACAGGGCGGACAGGGCCGCCACCACGAGTCGGTGAATCGGTTCAGGTATTTGGTTGCTCATCGGCTTGCTCGTGCGGTGATCGGGCGGGCTCGACGGCGGCCGCGGCACCGGGTTCCGGCGAATCCGCGCCTGCGGGGTCACACGAACATGCCGGCACCCAGACACCGCATCCCCCACATGAAGCATGCGCCCACCGGGCTGTGCGTGCGCAACACGAGCGAGAACGCATCCACGCACGGGCACAAGGCGGCGAGCACGCAGAGGCTGATCGATGCGCACAGGACGCATCTCGTTTTCGCGATCCGCAGCACAGCAAGCAGGTGTCCTGCGCAACGAACCCTGCTTCCCCCTCACGAATCCGCCGCGAGAGGGACGGTGGACGCCCTACGGAGCCGCTGCGTTCCGCACCCCGGGCTCTCATGTCTGCGTTTGGACTCGGCTTCGACGACGAACCGAACCTACCCACCCACCTGCACCACGCCGCGCATCCCCCGCTCCACCTTCAGCCACGCCTCGATATCCGCCGGATCCACCCCCTCCGCCTCGAGCACCTCGCGCAGCACCACCAAGCGCCGGTCGAAGTGCCCGCGCAGGATCGGGGGCAGTGACACGTGCGCGCGGCTCGGGTGCACACCGTCGAACCGCTCGTTCTCCTGGAAGGCCCGCATCAGGAATGCGTGCTGGCCGGCGGTGATCTTCGTCAGGTCGCGCCCGGCGAAGAAGAAGCCGACCAGCGAGTCACCGAGCAGACGCTGGTAGAAGACCTCGAGGATGGCGCGCAAGCGCTCCGGGCCACCCAGCCGGCTGACCAGGCCGCGCACCCGGCCAGGTTCCGCCGGTCGCCGCGTCACTTGCGGCGGCCGCTCCACTCGAGCATCTGCGCCGCGAGGTCCATCGGGTAGCTGACCGTGACGTCGACGATCTTGCCGCCGCGACGCACCGCGGTGAGCTTGGGCTGGACGAAGCCCGACGACGCGGTGAGGTTCAGCGCCTTCAGCCGCACCAGCACCTCCTTGTGCAGGGTCGGGTCGACCTTGGTGCCGTAGGTGTCGACCAGCGCCTTGCCGGCCTTGAAGTCCCCGGTGGCCTTGATGCGCATCACTTCGGCGAGCAGCTTGCCGCAGCCGGCACGGAATGCAGCCGCGCTGGTGACGCGGTAGTAGGTCTTGCCGTCGCGGATCTCGCGCTTCACCGCGTCGCTGTTGTGGAGCAGCCAGTGGACGATCATCTGCCGGTTGCGCATGTGATCCTCCTCGATCTTGCCACCCGGGGGAACGCGACGGAGCTGCACCAGCGCGTTGCGCGCGTAGCCCTCGTATTCCGCGAGCACCGCGTCGTCGTCCGGCACGATGCCCAGCTCGCGGAGCTTCACATCGGCCAGCCAGTAGAGCCCGACCAAGTCGGCGCGGCCCTCCTCGAGCGTCGAGTAGTAGCGACCGAGGATCTGCGCCGGGTTCGGAATCTCCGGCATGATCTGCCCGGATGCGTGGCCGACCACCTCGTGCAGGTTGGTGTGCGCATCGCCCATCGCCGCGCCGTACTTCTTGGCTCGCTGCACCTCCTCGGGGCTCCAGGCGAACTCACCGGCCGAGCCGCCACTGCTGGCGCGGTCGTAGGCCTCGACCACGTTGCTCAGGTTCACCGACTTGCTGCCGTGGTCGCGACGGATATCGGCCTCGTTCGGCAGGTTGATGCCGACCGGGGTCATCGGTCCGGAGTCGCCCGTCTCCACGATCACGGTGATCGCGTTGGCCGTGATACCGCGCACGTTCTGCTTCTTGAAGCGCGCATCCCACGGCATCCGGTCCTCGAACCACTGCGCCTCTGCGGCGAGCTTCCGGATGTCGGCCGCCTTCACCGGATTGACGAAGCTGACCACTGCCTCCCACGCGCCCTTCATGCCACGGGCATCCAGGTAGACCTCGACGAATCCGTTGATGGTGTCGACCGTGCCATCCTTGTCGCCGACCCATAGCACGTTGTACTTGTGCCAGTCGCGCGGGTCGCCGGTCTTGTAGTACTCGATCAACTGCCGCAGCGCGGCGCTGGTCTTTGGCGGCGCGACCTCCGCCGCCAGCTCCAGGTGGCGGTTCACCTCGGCGAGCTGCTTGGCGTAGAGGCCCGGCGGAATGCCCCGCGACGGGTCGCCGGTGCGGTACACCTGTTCCACCAACTTGCCGCTGCTGTCCTTCACCAGGCGGCTGTTGAGCGGATACCGCTCCTTGAAGCCCGAAATGTCGGCAGTCGTCACTCCGGCGTACAGGTTGTTGCAGCTGGCGACCAGCGGGTCGCCGCCATCCTCCGGTGACTTGTCGGTGCAGGACTGGAAGTTGTGCGGGTCGACCATCACGTCGAACAGCTCGGCGACCACGTGCGCCGACGGCAGCTTGGCGCCGTCATTGCCTGCGGCCTGCAGCGCCTGCTGGTACTGCGCGAGGCCGAGCCGCAACAAGTGCTTCTTGGTGGTCAGGTGGTCGTGGATGCCGTTGTTCAGCCAGAACAGCTTGGTATAGCGTTCGATCTCCTTGGCGATCGGCGCAGGCATGCGGTGCCGGTGCAGGAACAGCTCCTCGATCAGATCGCGGATCGCCAGGCCGTAGCGGAACTTCTGGTCGATGAAGATGTCGCGGCCGGCGATCGCGGCGTTGGCGAGGTGGAAGCAGAGGACCTTCTGCGGCAGCGGCAGGCTCTGGAAACCGTCGGCGTACAGCTGCACGACTCCGGTATCGCCGACCCGCTCGAGCAGGTAGCGACGCTTGTCCGTCGCATGCTTGCCCTGCGCCGCGATCGCGCCAGCGCACAGCAACACCGCAACGGTGAACGGGCGGACTCGCGCCGGGGCGCGTGGAGACTCCTTCATCATCACTTGCTCTGCTCGGTGGAGGTCTTGGCGCGCGGCTGCAGGTAGCGGCCCAGCCAGTCGAAGAACACCCGGTGCCACAGCACACCGTTCTGCGGGGACAACACCCAGTGGCACTCGTCGGGGAAGTACAGGAACCGCGACGGCACGCCCTGCAGCTGCGCCGCGGTGAAAGCCTGGATGCCTTGCTCGACCGGTACGCGGTAGTCGCGCTGGCCGTGCACCACCAGCAACGGCGTCTTCCAGCGGCCGAGGAAACGGTGCGGCGAGAAGCGCTGGTAATCTTTCGCGACCTCGGGGCTGCGCCAGAACGGCCCGCCGAGGTCCCAGTCGGGGAAGAACAGCTCCTCGGTCGACAGGTACATCGACTCGAGGTTGAACACACCGCAGTGGGCGACCATCGCCTTGAACCGATCGCCGCCGTTGCCCATGAGCCAGTAGATCGTGTAGCCGCCGAAGCTCGCCCCCACGGCGCCGAGCCGCTCGCGGTCGATGAACGGCTCGTTGCACATCGCGTCGGTCGCACTCAGCAGGTCCTGCATCGCCTGACCACCCCAATCGCGGCTGATCTGGTCGTTCCACGCCTGGCCGAAGCCCGGCAGACCGCGGCGGTTGACCGCCAGCACCACGTAGCCGTTCGCCGCCATCAGGTGGAAGTTCCAGCGGAAGCTGAACCACTGCCCGACCTGCGACTGCGGACCACCCTGGCAGTAGAGCAGCATCGGGTAGCGCTTGGTCTTGTCGAACCCCGGCGGGTAGATCACCCAGGCGTGGATCTTCTTGCCGTCGGTCGCATCGAACCAGCGCGCCTCGGTGGTCGGCAGCGCGAGCCCGCGCATCAACGCGCCGTTGGCGTCGGTCAGCGTCACACCTTCCTCGGGCCTCGCGCCGCCGAGACGCACGATCTCGTTCGGCCGCTCCATCTGCATGCGGGTGCAGAACACGCTGCCATCCGCGCCGGGCACGACGCCGTCGAAGTGGTACCGACCCTTGCTGATCGGCACCGGCCCGTGTTTCAACCCGATGCGGTACACCTGCCGGGTGCCCGCGGTGTCGGACACGAACAGGAGACTCTGGCCGTCGCGGGCCCACACGGCACCGTGCACCGATTGGTCGAAACCGTCGGTGAGCTCGCGCAGCGCGCCTCCGGCGACTTCGTACAGCATCAGCCGGTTGCGGTCCGATTCGAAGCCGGCGCGCGCCATGCTGTGGAACGCCACGTAGCGGCCGTCGGGCGACCACGCCGGGTCGGTGTCGTAGCCGGGTCGCCCCGGGGTGATGTCGGTGCGCCCGCTCCCGTCGACCCCGATCAGGAACACGCTGCTGTCGGTGCTCGACTCCGGCGTGTCGCTGACCTTCGCCGTGTAGCAGAGCTTGCTGCCGTCGGGCGACCAACAGATCTGTTCGGCACCGCCGAACGGTACCAGCGGGGTGTCGACCCGCAGCCCGGCCATCAGGTCGCGCGCCGCGCCGCCAGCGGCCTTCGTGACGAACAGATGGCTGTAGGTGCCGTCCTTCCAGCTGTCCCAGTGGCGGATCATCAAGTCGTCGAAGATCCGCGCCTCGGCCTTCGGCAGATCGGGGTACAGGGTCTTCAGATCCGGGTCCAGACGCACCGCGGCGGTGAACGCGACGTGGCGGAAGGTCGGCGACCACACGACATTCGCCACCCCACCGGGGTGGGTCGTCACCTGGCGCACCGCTCGGGACTTCAGCTCCAGCACGTGGACCTGCGGCGCACCGCTGCGGGTCGACACGAACGCGACCGAACCGCCGTCCGGCGACCAACTCGGGGTGCCGTTGCTACCCTCTTCGGTGAGCTGTTGGCGCTGGTTGGTGCGCAAGTCGAGTAGGAACACCTGGGAGCGCCCCCGGTTGGCGGCCAAGTCGTAGGCGCGCTCGACGTAGAGCAGCTTGCCGCCGTCCGGACTCGGTTGGGGTTCCCCCACCCGGCGGAGCTTCCACAAGAGCTCCGGGGTGAGGCGTTGGCCCTGCGCGGCCAGCTGGGAGGGCATACACGGGGCCAGGAGTGCGGCGGCGAGGGCCGCGCCCGTCCATCGGTGGTGGAGCATGTCGTGGGCGACTATAGCCGCGGTGGCGGCGGCGCCTCGATACTCTCCCGTAGACCTCGCCACGCCCGCGGAACCGAGCCGGGTCGCCCGCGTCGGTCGTGCCGATGCACGAACCAGCCGATAGAAGCCCCGTTGCGAACCCCATGGACACCCTAGGACGACGGACTTTCCTCAAACGGACCATCCTCGCGGGCGGCGGCCTGGCGCTGCCGGGGTGGATGGCGGCTGCGTTCGGGCCGGGTCGCCCTGATGAGCAGGACGGCAAACCGGCGCAACAGGAGAAGGAGAAGGAGCTCGACCGCGCACACGCGCTGCGCGCCGCGCATCGGCGCGCCGCGTCGCGGGGCAAGCCACTGTTGGTGTTCGTCGTACCGGACAACCAGAACGCACGGTACGACCGCGGCGGGCGACTCGGCGCGCTGCTGAACCACGGCGGCCGTGAGGTGCTGTTCGATCTGGCCTGCTGCGAACTCGCCTGCGCCACGGTCGCGGAGATCCGGACGGAGTTCGGCTTCGACAAGCTGTCCGGCGAACCGTTGATGCTGTGCATCGAACTGCCGACCGCCACCACGCAGGCCAAGGCGCCGACCTGCGCGGCGATCGAAGTGCCGAAGACGCCGTTCCCGCAGCGGATCGCGGGGCGAGGGTCGAGCGAGGAGCAAGAGAAGCGCTACACCGCTCACGAGAAGCGGGAGGTCCAGAAGGTCGCGGCGGCCCTGCACAAGGTCATCGCCCCGGATCCCGGAGCGCTGGGGACGCGCGCGGACCGGGTGCGCAGCCGACTGGCGGCCGACGAGCGCGAGGCGATCGAGTCGTACGTCGCCACGGGCAAGCCGCTGACCACTGAGCTCTGCGTCCACGCGGCGCCGATCTTGCGGGTCGCGGCCCTGGCGCCGCGCCGCAAGGGTGACGGCAAGCGGATCCTCGACACGCTCGAGAAGGCGGCGACCGAGACGATTCTCAAACGGCGCATCGCAGGTTCCAAGTGGGCCAAGACGTTCGGGTGCGGGAGCACGATCGAGGGCGAGCAGAAGGACGCGCCGGGCGTCGCCTGCGGCATGGGGCGCGTGACACCGCTCGCCAACCGCTTCCTGTGGTTCTTCACCCGATAGGAGGGCGCCGAGGGGCCGGCGTCCGGCGTCGGATCCGTTGCTCGAACGCAACGGCCGGTTCGGCCCAGCGGCGAGCGCGAGGTCCGTCGTTCGATGACGCCAGCAGCGAACTCGTTCGATCACGGCGCCTCGGTCGTGAATCGTCCGGACCGGGCGGCCTTCGCCGCGACGCTCGGCACGAGTCGATGCGCCTTGCGGCTCGCTCGCGACGCGACGCGACGACACGATCCGTCGGTGGACGAGCCGAGGGGCGGCTACGCGGCAATCCCGCCGCAGGGCCGACGACGCGATGGTGCTGACCGGGATCACGCTCCAGCCAGAACGCGAGTATCTCGACCGGCTGGCCCCGGTGCTGCGCTCCGAGGCGGAGTTCTTCGAGGTGGCGCCCGAGACCCTGTGGCGCATCGGGCCGGACGGGGCGTTCGAGCCGAACGCGTTCCACCGCGAGTTCGCGGCGCTCGCCCGGGACCTGGGCGTTCCGGTGGTCGCCCACGGCGTGGGGCTCGACGTCGGCAGCGTCGACCCGGCGGCAGCCCCGCGGCGCGCGCGCTGGTTGGACCGCATCGCACGGGACCACGAGACCTTCGGGTTCGCTTGGTACACCGACCACCTGGGCGCCACCAGCCTCGCTGGCCGCGCCGTCACGCTACCCATCGCGTTGCCGATGACGGGTGCGATGGCGGTGGTGGTGCGCACCAACCTGCGCGCGCTGCAGTCGATCGTGCCGGACGTCGGCCTCGAGAACAGCGTGTTCTACTTCTTGCTCGGACGCTGGCTCGACGAGCCCGCGTTCCTGACCAACGTGCTCGAGCCGCCGGGCTTCCACCTGCTTCTCGATCTGCACAACATCTACACGATGGCGCTCAATCGCGGCGACGACCCCGGCGAGTACCTCGATCGACTGGACCTGACGAAGGTGATCGAGATCCACCTGTCCGGCGGGACCCGCAGCGACCCCGCGTGGCTCCCGGATGGTCGCACGCTGCGGCTCGACAGCCACGACACCGCGGTCCCGGAGACCGTCTGGAGATTGTTCGAACGAGTTCTACCCCGCTGCCCGAACCTGCGCGGGGTGTGCATCGAACGGATCGAAGGCACGGTCGGTGAGCCCGACGTCGCGGTGCTGCGTGCCGAGCTGCGCCGCGCCAAGGAGCTGGTGCGTGGCCGCGCGTGACGACCTCATCGCCCTGCAGGGTGTGCTCGGGCGCCTGTTGACCGAGCGCGATCCCGCGGCGGCGCTAGCCGAGTGCGACGTACTCCCCGTGGAACTCGCCGCATTGCTGGAGCACATCGACCCAGACGGCCTCCGGATCGCACGCCTACTGGTCGCGCGGCTCCGCTTCGAGCGGCTGATGAACGGGTCGGACACGGCCCGCTCGTGGTTCGCGGATGACCCGGCCGGGTTCTCCGCGGCGTTCCACGACTACCACGCCGATGTGCCGCCGACCGCGTTCCATCCGTGGGACGAAGCCATGGCATTCGCGAGCTGGCAAGCCACCCGCTGCTGAGCCGCACCGACGCGGATCGCGGCCGAACCTGCGCCGGCCGACGCTCCTGTGATAGAACGGCGGCAACCCCGTACCCTGGAGGCCCCATGCCGACTCGTTCCGCGACGCTGCCACTCCTGTTCACCTGTGCCCTCGGCGCCCCCGCGTTCGCCCAAGGCGACCCGGAGCCGATCGACAAGGACGCGATCGGCGTGTTGCGCGCCAACGGCCTGAGCGAAGACCGCAGCCAAGTGATGGATCACCTGAGCTGGATCTGCGACGTCTACGGCCCGCGGCTGACCGGCTCGCCGAACATCCGGCGGGCGCAGGACTGGGCGGTCAAGACCTTCACCGACTGGGGGCTGGCCCATGCCCACACCGAGACCTGGGGTCCGTTCGGCGACGGCTGGCAACTCGAGGCCTACAGCGCGCGGGTCACCGGCGACAACCCGTGGCAGGTGATCGCGGTGCCGAAGGCCTGGTCGCCGAGCATCGCCAAGACCATCGCAAAGGTCGTCTACGTCGGCAACATGTCCAAGGACGAGCTGGAGAAGGCCGACCTGAAGGGATGCATCGTGCTGCTCGGGGAACCGCGCGCGCTGCGCGAGGACTTCACCGGCGAGGCGCGGCGCTTCGAAAGCAAGGATCTCGACGCGATGGAGGAGGGCGGACGATCGCGCGGCGAACGCCGCCGTGGTGGCCGCGAGGCGATGCTGCAACGCTGGCAGCGCATGATGGCGACCCAACGTCTGGTGCACTCCAAGCAACCGCTGGCGCTGCTCGACTGCTCGAGCAAGGGCGACTACGGGACGCTGTTCGTGCAGGGCGCCTCGGTGTCGGCCCCCGAAGGTGCCGACCGCCGCAACCGGCCGCGGCCGCAGGACCCCAAGGGCGCTCCGATCATCCCGCAGCTCACCCTGGTGGCCGAGCACTTCAACCGTCTGGTGCGGGTGCTGAAGAAGAACCAGCCCGTGTCGATGGAGATCGAGATCCGCAGCCGCGTGGTTCCCGGCGACCGGATGGGACGCAACGTCGTCGCGGAGATCCCGGGCAGCGACCCGAAGCTCGGGGCCGAACTGGTGATGCTCGGCGCACACTTCGACTCGTGGCACTCGGCGACCGGGGCGACCGACAACGGCTGCGGCAGCGCGGTGGTGATGGAGGCGGTGCGGTTGCTGCAGGTCATGACCAAGCAGCTCGGGCGAAAGCCGCGGCGCACGATCCGGGTGGCGCTGTGGAGCGGCGAGGAGCAGGGACTGCTCGGCTCGCGCGCGTTCGTCCGCCAGCACTTCGCCGAGGGTCGCGGGGACGAACGCCAGCTGAAGCCCGACTGGCACCGGCTGTCCGGCTACTTCAACCTCGACAACGGCACCGGTCGGATCCGCGGCGTGTACCTGCAGGGCAACCGCGCCTGTGGACCGATCTTCCGCGCCTGGTTGGCGCCGTTCGCCGACCTCGACGCCAAGACCATCAACCCGGGCAACACCGGCGGCACCGACCACCAGGCGTTCGACGGGGTCGGGCTGCCCGGCTTCCAGTTCGTGCAGGACCCGGTAGCGTACAACGCACGCACCCACCACTCCAACATGGACAACTGGGACCACGCGGTTGCCGCGGATCTGCGGCAGGCCGCCACCATCATGGCGTCGTTCGTGTGGCACACCGCACAGCGCGACGCGAAGCTGCCACGCAAGCAGATGCCGGCCGACGCGTCCGCGACGCAACGGCGCTGAGCTGCGGATCGCCCGAGCACGCGTGCCCGAACCCGTGACAGGAGTCGACGGCCGGGGCCGGCCGCAGCTTCGCCCCCGGCTGTGGTGGGTGTTGCTGTTGGTCGCCGCGATCTACCTGCCGACGCTGCGCTGCGGCTACGCCCTCGACGGCTACTGGTTGGCGAGCAGCTCCCGTGACGGTGTCGAGAACCCGGTCGTCGCCCGGCTCCACAGCGTCGACTTCTACTTCCGGCAACACTACTGGGCCGGAACGAGCACCTTCGACGGACTCTACCGGCCGGTCACGGTGCTCAGCTTCGCCGCCACCAACCACTACTTCGGGTCGCTGCTCGACACCGAGTACGAGGCGCTGCCGCAGCACCTGGTGAACGTGCTGCTGCATGTGCTGGCGACTTCGCTCGCGTACATGCTGGCGCGTCGCATCGGCGCTGCGCACCTGCCTTCGCTCGGCGTCGCCGCGCTGTTCGGCACTGCGGCCATCCACAGCGAAGCGGTCGCTGCGGTCGAAGGGCGCGCCGAGCTGCTGGCGTTCGTGTTCGGCAGCGCGGCGGCACTGCTGTGCACGGCGACCCGCACCTGGCCTAGGATCGCCGGCGGGTTGCTGTTGTTCCTGGCGCTGTGCAGCAAGGAGAGCGCGGTCGGCTGGGTGGTGATGGTGCCGATCCTCGGGACGATCGGGAGCGGACCGACGGCTGGCGCGCGGTGGCGCACCTTGCTCCCGGCCCTGGGCGCGGTGGCGGTCGCGGTCGCGCTGTGGCTGTGGCTGCGGCACGCCATGCTCGCCGACATGGCACACATCCCGCGCGTAGTCGACAACTTGAAGAACCCGCTGGCGCACGTCGACTCGAGCACCCGCGGCCTCACCGCGGCCGTCGTGCTCGGCTACGGGTTGTGGAAGTGCGTGGCGCCGTTCCCGCTGTGTTCCCTGTACGGCCTCGGACCGTTCCGTCTGGTGGACTCACCCACCGACGCGGCGTTCCTGGGCGCCGCCACGGTGCTGCTCGCCCTGCTGGCAGGAGCACTGATCGCGGGCCGCCGGCGACCGATCCTCTGGGTGGCCGCGGCACTGTGGTTCGGCTTCGCACTGCCGAGCTCCAACCTGATCGTGGTCGCGGGCACGATCTTCGGCGAACGGCTGCTCTACACGCCGAGCCTCGGGCTGTTCGTCGCACTCGCGGCGCTGCCGGCGCGAGCTCTCGGCGCACGTCCGATCTGGCTCGCGGGACTCGTCTGGACGCTGCTCAACGCCGGCCTGGTGGTGTGGCGCAGCGGCGATTGGCGGGACAGCGAGACCCTGGTTCGGTGCGATGTCGCGGCCCAACCGCGTTCGGCGGACTTGCACGAGAAGGTCGCGATGTACCTGTACCGCGCCGACCCGAGTGCCGCGATCGCCCACCTCGACACCGCACTGTCGATCTACCCGCAGTTCCCGAGCGCGTTGGTGAAACGCGCCTCCCACCTCAAGCACACCGACCGCGCGGCGGCGATCCGCGCCGCCGATGCCGCGGTGCACAGCCCGTTCGCCAACCTGCGGGACCGCGAAGTCGCCCAGGCGATCCTGGCCCCCCTGCTGCTCGGCCCGAAGTTCCGCGACCTGCCGCCGGAAGCGTTGTTACAGGCGGCGTCGCGCCCGGACGCGTTGTCCGCCCACTGGGTGGCACTGTTCGAGCGAATCGCCCAACTCGGCAAGGCGCCCCCGGCCACACAGCTTGCCGCGCTGGTCGCAGAGGCCCGGCGGCGCTTCCCCGGCGATCGTCTGCTCGCGTTGCACTGCGCGATCTTCGGCATGACGGGCAACATCCGGGACGCCGCGATCGCACGCGCCACCCTGCAGCAGCTCGCGCCGGTGTGGCAGCTGGATGTCACACGGCAGCACGACCCGCACTTCATCAAGGCGCTGATGCGCGCCGCGGAGTGCTACTCGGTGCTCGGCGAGCGCGCCACCGCGCTGCGCATCGTCGACGAGCCGCTCCAAGACCCGAGCGTTCCCGAGCCCCTGAAGCAGAGGATCCGCGGCTTTCGCCAGCAACTGGCCAGAGGATGACCGGCGGTCACTCCGCGGCGGCACGCCGCACGCGAACCAGCAGCTGATCGCGGGCGACACCGGCTGCCATCATGCGTGCCGCCACGGCCGCATCGTCCGGACGACCGCTGGCAAGCGCCACCTCGACCGCCAGCGGCAGCAGCTTGGCGCGCAGCGCCGGGTCACGCAGCGGGTCGAAGTCGACCAGGCTGGCGATCAAATCGTGCAGCTGCGGGTCGACGCGCATGAGTTCGAAGCGGGTATGACCGTGGGTCTTCTCGCAGCCGGGACGCTTGCCCAGCGCGCTGAACGCCTCCACCCCTTGCCCGAAGTACTCGGCATCGTTGCTGGCGGCGTAGAAGTCGAGGCACCGGCCAGCGGCCTTCGCCTCTTCGTACAGCCGATGGATCTTCGCCCGCAGCAGCGGGGAGAAGGCGTAGAGATGGGCCTGGTGGGCGATCTCGTGCGCCAGCGTGTCGAAGCCGAACTGCCCGGCCTCGTCGAGCGCCTCGATCCCGGTCGCCGCTTGCAGCCCGCCGATCCCACGCACATCGTCCCACACCCGACCATCGAAGGTCCGCTTGCCGCGCAGGCCGGCACGGGCCGAGGCGTCGGTGGTGCGCTCGGCCTCGAGCAGCAAGTCGTGTCGCGCGCGCATGGTGACCAACCGAGGCAACCGCGAGGCGAACAAGCGCAGCGCCCGCGCGGCGACCTTGCGCCGCTCGGCCCCGAGTTCGGACCAGCCGGGGAAGAACTGCGACAGCGGCAGATCCGACACGTCGGGCACCGGCAGCGCGGCACCGAGCTCACGGTAGCAGCGCGCATGGTTGGCCATGCTCGTCAGGTAGCGCTGCGTGTAGAGCGCCTCGCCGAGCAGACGGTGCGCGATCGGATGACCGGGATGAACGCGCAACGCGGCGCGCAGCGCACGCTGTGCGCCATCGAGATCGCCAGCGCGCAGCAGGCGGATACCGGCACCGAGCTCGGCGAGGAACGGAGGCCGGCACGGCGACAGCAACCCCGAACCGAGCCGCAGGTGTGCCTCGGCGCACATCGGCTCGAGTAGCAGCACCTGTTGGTAGACACCCGCCGCATCGACCGTCCGCTGCACGCGGAACAGCGCCGAGGCATGCGCAGCCAACAGCTCGGCCGAGGGACGCTCCGCGGCGCGGACCGCACGGGTCGACATGCGCAGGGCGCGCTCGAACTCGGCGGCACGGATCAGGATCCGCACGTGCAATGCGATCGCGTCCTGACGGTCGGGATCGGCCCGGCGCACCGCTTCGATGAACGGCCGCGCGCGCTCGGGCGCGCCGGCGAACAAGTGCGTCGCGGCGAGCCCGAGCAACACGTCGGGGTCGTCGGGCGCGACCACTTGGAGGGAGCGGAACGCGGCCAACGCGCGCACCGGGTCTTCGCGCTCGAGATGGGTGCGGCCTTCGCGCAGCAGCAGCGCGAGCCGTGCCGGTGCTTCGGCGGTCGCACGCGGCGCCGGTGCCTGGGCAAACGACGCACCGGCGAGCGCAGTGACGAGCAGGGCGGGGAGGATACGGGCCACGAGCACCGCGCGCGGCCGGTGAGCAGATCGGGGATGTGGGACGTCGTTCGTCAGGATGGCTGCTCTCCTGAGCAAGCCTACTCCATGTGCGAGGGGACGGGGGGCGGGGGGCCGGACCGAAACACCCCAGGCGCGCGAAGCCCGGCAACTCCGCCGGATGGAGCATCTGGCCCGGAGGCGTCCGCCATCACGGGACCAGGCGAGTCGCCCGGAGCGCACGCGGAAACCCGGGACGCGCACCTGGAGTGCCGCCGCGGAGATTCCCGACACCACGGGCGCGAGAGCGCGTACCGCCACGGTGGCGTGCGGCAGCCTCGATCGCTCACCCCCCTACACTTTGCCCCGCCGCGCGAACTTCGCGACCGGCGATGGAGCGCGACGGGCGGTCTCGTTTCGAGACCTTGAGGATCCCGGTCATGGCGAGCCCTCACACACCGCGGCCCGCCAGCGAGCGGGGCGAAGCCCACCGGGGATTCCTCGGGCGCGAGCAGTGGGCGGGCGCCGCGCGCGACGGCGCCACCGCCCCATCCCCCCGCTCAGCGACGCGGGGTCAGCACCTCGATCCGGCGCACTTCGACCGCGGAGATCGCCTGCGACGACTCGGTGATCCCGCGCTCCCGGGTGCCGGTCACGCCGATCTCGAAGCCGTCGAACTTCGCCAAGTCGTAGCACATCGACCGGCAGCTGAGGTAAGCGACGACTTCGCCGCCCTTCATCAGCTGGTAGGCCTGCGCCCCACTCCGCGGCCGGTAGCGCAGCCAACCGATCGCCTCGAGGTGCCCGAGACCGTCCTTGGGCTCGGCCTTCACGGTCGGCACCTTCGTGTCGACGGGGACATCCTTGACGACCAGCGCCTTCGCCTGGACGAGCAGTTGCTGGCGATGGATCGCCTCGCGCAGCCGTTGCGCGTCGACCAGTAGCGGGTCGGGCTTGGCGACCGGCGCACTCTTGCCCCCCGACGACGCTTCTGCGGGCTTGGCCTCACCCTTGGTGCCGCCGAGTTCGCCGATCAACTGATCCGCCTCGGTGAGCAGCGGATCGAGCTTCTGTTGGTCCATGGGCTTGCCGACCTCCGCCGCCAACCGATCGCGCAGCGAGCCGAAGCGACGCACGCGCTCCGCCGCGACCTTCTGCTCCGCCACGCTCGCGGCGCGCGCCTTGGCCATGGCCTGCCAGCCGGCCTCCTGACTCTTCACGAACTGCTGCCACGCGGCCTCGGCCTTCTCGCCGGAGGTGGGCTTCAGCTCCTTGATCGGCAGGAACGCGGACTCGGCCGGGTACAGCACCCGCCACCAGGTGCCGGTCTCGCCGAGGAACCGCAGCTTGGTGCCCTTGTCCAGCAGCTTGACGGGTGCCATGGCGCGGTTCGGTGGCGTCGGGACGTAGCGGAACGACACGCGATCGTGCAGCGTCACCAGCATTCCGTCCTCCGGTTCGCCGGTGAACTTCTTGCTGACGTAGCCGACCACACCGAGCGGTAGGCGCACCCGCCGGAACGCGCCGACTTCCTCGCCGATCTCGACCACGGTGCCCGCCGGCAGCTTGTCCTCGTAGCACGGCGACAGGTCCGAGGCGAAACACCGCACCGCGGCCGCCACGGTCAACTCGGCGAGTTGGTGGGTCGCGGCTGCAGCGGACGGAGCTGCTGGTGCGGGACCCGACGCGGGCGCCGGGGGTTCGGACTTGCCGGGCGGTTGCGCCTCCTGTGCCAGTACGGCGCCCCCGAAGGTGCAGCCGAGCAAAGCCGCCAGCACCGGGCGGCAGACGCCTCGCGGACCGTTGGAACCCATGATCACTCCCTGTTTGGTTGCCCTGTTGTCGAACTCGGATGTGGAACGCGGTTGCCGAGCGTTGCACACCCCGGCCGGCCGGCCCGGTGCACAGCACCCCCGACGGCGGCGCCCCTCTGACCGCGGCGCCATCCGACGGCCGGAGGCGCAGCATAGCGCCGCAGGGTCGGGCGACGGCGAGAAAACCCGACGTTGCCACGGGGCACGCTTGGGCGCATCACGCCGCGCTGTCGATAGGATGCTCGCATGCCCGCGCGCGCGCGATCGATCCTCCTGGCCTGCCTCGCAGCCGTTCTGCCGGCCTGCACCTATTCCAGCGGCCGCACGACCGTGCTGGTGACCAGCGCCCCGGCCGGGGCCGCCATCTTCGTCGACGGCAAGGACACCGGGGAGACCACCCCGTTCCTGCTCGACCTCGCGCGCGACCAGCTGCTGTCCGGCTACTGGAGCAGCGACCATCTGATCAGCGTGCGCAAGGCCGGCTTCGAGCCCGAGGATCGGTCGGTCTACCACCACCGCACCCACTACACCTCCCGCTGGATCGACGGCGTGACCGACTCGACACTGGTCAGCCTGCCGCTCTGGTGGACCTTCGGTGATTGGTTCACCCCGTTCGGCATCCGCTGGGACTACGTGCCGCACGAACTGCACGTGAAGCTCTACCCGCTCGGCGAAGCCCCGGGGCAGAAGAAGCGCCCGTGAGCGAAGCGGCGGCCCGACCGACCGTCATCCTCGACCGCGACGGCACGCTCAACCGCGAGCAGAGCTTCGTCTGCCGCCCCGAGGACCTCGTGGTGCTCGACGGGGTGCGCGACGCACTCGCCCGGCTCGACGCTGCCGGGTACCAATTGGTCGTGGTGACCAACCAGTCGGGAGTGGCCCGCGGACTGTACGACGAGGCGACCCTGGCACGGATTCACGCGCGCTTGCACGCCGAACTCGACGGGCTGCCGCGCGCCTACCTGCACTGCCCGCACCACCCCGAGCCCCAGCTGTCGCGTTCCGGCTACGCCGGGCCGTGCCCGTGCCGCAAGCCGGCTGACGGGCTGCTGCGCCAGGCGGACCGGCTGATGCGCGTCGATTGGACTCGTTCGTTCGTGGTCGGCGACGCGGCGCGCGACCTGCTGATGGCACGCGATTGGCCGGTGCGACGCGTGCTGGTGCGGTGCGGCAAGGATTGGCGAGAACAGTGCTCCGCGCTCGAACGGGCCCAGTGCGAACCGGACCGAATCTGTGACGACCTGGCCGCCGCCGCCAGCTGGATCCTCAGCTGTCCGTCTGCGGGCGCCGAGCGCGCCCCAGGCAGATGAACGCGCCCGGGACGCCGACCAGTACACCCAGCGCCCCGGCGACCTGCAGCACGAGCCGCACGGATTCGAACTGCGGGTCCGACAGCACGAAGGTCGCGAAGAAGAACGCGCCCGCGCCCGCCGAGACCGCCGCACAACTGGCGTAGAAGCCGAACAGCGCCGGCGAGATGCGCGCCTGGTCGCTGCGGGTCGGGTTGGATTGTCGGGTCGGTTCCATGGGGATCACGGCAGGTAGCGGGACAACGGCCCGCTCAGCCCACGCGCGACCATCGGCGGCAAGTGCGCCCAGATGCGCCGCGGGAGGTCGAGCTTGGGGTTCGACGGGTTGAAGCTCGGCACCTTGGCGCTGTCGCTGAGCATGCAGTACTGGTAGTGCAGCGGCTCACCGATGAACCCCATGTTCTTCTTGAACGAGGCCGGGCCGGAATCGCGGCGGCTGCGCCCGAAGTCGAACACCGCGTAGCCGTTGGCCGCCCCCCACTCCATGATCGCGCAGTAGATCATGTTGTTGACGCCGGTCTTGTTGCGGTCGAACAAGGAGCCGGAGTAGTAGGCGTAGATGACCTTGTTCATCAAGAAGCTCATCACCGCCGCGATCGGGGTACCGTCGGGCTCGCGCACCAAGTGCAGCACCGCCTTCTTGCCGAACTCCTGCCGCAGCGCCTTGAACCAGCGGAACGGCAGGCTCGGCGAGCCGAGCCGCTTCTTGTTGGCGACGAACAACCGGTAGAAGCTGACCAGGTCGTCGGACACCTCGCAGGTGAGTCCGAACTGGTCGCGGGCGCGCCGCACCTCGGCACGTGCCTTCTTGGGGATCGCCGGCATCACCTTCGCAGGGTCGGCGGGCAGGTCTTGGCGGAACGTCACGTACAGATCGGACACGGGTAGGTCCAGATCGAGGGTGTGCCGCTCGCGCAGCTCGACGTACTGCGCCTTGTGGTGCGAGCCGATCGCCCGCGCCGCATCGAGCAATGCGCGGGTCGCCTGGTCGTCGCGCACCAGCGCGCCGCCGTACACCGCGTACGGCACACTGATCAGGTTGTTGCCGAGGAACGGACTCTTGGTGCGGAACAGCGGCAGGATGCCCATCCACTCGCCGCGCCGCTCGGCCACCAGGTAGATCGACTCGTGGCGGAACGTGTCCTCGACGCATTTCCGCCAACCGGTCAAGTGGAAGAACGTCCCGCGCTCGTGTTCGCGCACGAACGCGTCCCAACGCGCGTCCTCGCCGGGCAACAACTCACGCACCTGGAGGGCCGCCGTCGACGCGGTCCCCTCCTCGATCGCCTGTTCCTGTGTCGGCATCTCGATCCTCCCCGAGAGCACCTGCTCGACTTGGTACTCCTCCATGTTGCGAGCTTGGGTGAAGATGATGATCTCCCCCACCAGCCCGAAGCCGATCAGCTGCACCCCGAAGGTGACCAGGATCGTCCCAGCCACGAAGATCGGTCTGGTCTGCAGCCCCTGCGCCCCGGTGAACTTGTCCCACAGCGGCCAGGCCACCATCGGCAGGCCTAGGATGATGCAGGCGAATCCGATCATCCCGAAGAACCGCAGCGGTCGCTCGCGGAACCGGGTGAGGAACGAGATCGCCAACAGGTCGAGCAGGCGGCGCACGTACACGCCCACCCCGTAGAACCCGGTGCGGCCGCGCTCCTCGCGGTGGCGCAGCTTGACCTCGGCGACCTTGAATCCCTGCCGTTTGGCGAGCACCGGCAGGAACCGGTACAGGTCACCGTAGATGTTGACCTCTTCCAGCACCGTGCGTCGCATGCCGCGCATGCCGCTGTTCAGGTCGTGGAACTCGTTGCCCATCAGCAGGCCCATGACCCGGTTGAACACCGACGATTGCAGTCGGTTCAGCCACGGATCGACCCGCGGGTAGCGCCAGGTGGCGACGAAATCGGCGCCGGACTGCAGCGTCTTGACGACCTTCAGCATGTCGTCCGGCTCGGTCTGCAGGTACTGCGGCGCGTTGATGATCAGGTCCGCCGCGGCGCTGTCGACTCCGGCAGTGAGCGCCACCGATTCGCCGAGGCCGGCACCGTGGAGGATCACCGTCTTGACCGGATAGTCCTCGGCCAGCCGTGCCGACTGTTCCGCCAAACCCGGGCCGACGCCATCGAGCACCAGCACGATCTCGAACGCGTACCCCGCTTGGCGCAGCGGGCGCGAATAGCCGGCGACGACCTCCTCCAGGTCGACCTCGGGACTGGTGACCGGCACCACGACCGACACCATCTCGGCCAGCACCGATCCCTGCACCACCTGCTCGGTCGCGGTCATCGCACGATCTCCCCGCGGATCATCGAGGCGCGGCGGCGGAAGTAACCCGACGAGTTCAACTGCAGCTCGGCCAGCAGCCCGAGCAGGAAGATGTTCAACGCCACCAGCAAGTTCACCGCCGCAGTGGAGATCAACAAGATGTCGTAATGCGGCTCGAACATGAACCCGGTCGAGTCGACGCGAAACAGCGCGTAGAACAACAGGACGAGGGTGACCACCAGCGCCGGCAACGCCAGGATGCAGAACCAGCGGATCGGATGCGCCGAGAACTGAATCAACATCTTCAGGGTCAACAGATCAACCATGACCTTGAAGATGCGGGTCAGGCCGTACTTCGACTTCCCGAACCGGCGCGGGTGGTGCCGAACCGGTAGCTCGGTGATCCGCGCGCCCACACCCACCGCCAGCGCGGCGATGAACCGGTGCATGTCGGAGTAGAGGGTCAGGTTCCGCACCACCCAACCGCGGTATGCCTTGAGCGAACACCCGGTGTCGTGGATCGGCACCTGCGTGACGAACGAGATCATCAGGTTGGCGAGCTTCGAGGGGACCAGGCGGGTCAGCGCGCGATCCTTGCGCACCCGTCGCCAACCGCACACGATGTCGTGCCCCTTGTCCAGCTCTTCGACCAGGCGCGGGATGTCGGCCGGGTCGTTCTGGAGGTCACCGTCCATGGTCACCACCACATCGCCGCGGGAGAAGCGGAACCCGGCCGCCATGGCCGCGGTCTGGCCGCGGTTGCCACGGAACAGGACCACCCGCAGGCGCGGGTCGCCGACCACCATCTCGTGGTACAACGCCCGGCTGCCGTCGGTGCTCGCGTCGTCGACCAGGATCAGCTCGTAGCGGATGCCCTGCCCGCTGAGCGCGTGGCGCACCGCATCGCGCAGCGCCCGCAGGTTGTCGGCCTCGTTGAACACCGGCACGACCACGCTCAGCTGGGGCGCGTCCTCGGCGACCCGCGGCCCCTCGAGTTCGAAGCTGTCGGTGACGGTCATGGGTCGGCGCAATCTAACCCGCGGCGGCGCCCGGCGCGCACCATCGTCCCGGTCACCTCGCGGCACCGAGGTCGCGGCGCGACCCGCTGTCGACGCGTGCGCACATCGTCCGTGACCGAGCTGTTGCGACCGCGCCCGCGCCGCGACGGGGATCCATCCCGCCCCCGGGCAGAACCGGCCGGCCTCGTTGCCAAGTGCAACCCTGCGAATCTCGCCACGCCGCCCATGAATGATCCGCGTCAGAGCAGCAGGCTGAGCAGGAACAGCAGCACCAGGATCACCGCCCACACCCACAGGACCAGCGGCACCACCCCCCAAGGGTCGGCGTCGGGGCGGTAGCCCGGCCCGGAGAGGATCGACCCCAGCGCGGCGTCGAGCCGGCGGTCGGCCTCCTGCAGTTCACCCGCATCGATCGCGTCCTCGACCGCGCGCATGGCCCCTGGCAGCGTGTCCAGGTCGGAGTCGGCGAGCAGGTCCTCGACGGTCGGGACCTTCAGCTCCCGCACCAACCGCACTTCGGGCGGCGCGCCGCCGAACTCGCCGCGATCGAGCCGCGGCAACACCTTCAGCTCGATGCCCGGAGTCGCGGAGCCACACGCCGCGCACTCGTTCGACCCGTCCAGCCGGGCACCGCACTCCGGACAGGAGCGTTCTTTGTCCGAGCTGGTCACGCACCTCGTGTATCGGCCGGCGGCGGGACCGAACTGCGCGAACAAGGGGTCGCGCCGCATGACTCCCATGGGTTCGGTGCTGCCGCGCCGGGCGGGACGGGCCGGTCGGTTTCGCCGTGGCCGGTCAAGCCGCTCGCGGTGCCGCGGCGTTCGCGCCATACTGGGATGCAGCCGCGCAGCATCGAGCCGCCGCGAGCGGCCACTCCAGCCCGACCATTCATGAGCAGCGCAGTGGGATCGTGCAAGACCGGGGGGATCGTCGATGCGGCGGGCCGCCGATCCGACCGGGATGGCGCGGGCGAGCCGCGGCCAGCCGAACCGTCCGGGCGAACATGGTGAGCGATCTCGGCCCCGTGAAGACCGCGGTCATCGCGCCGGCGACCTCGGTGCTGCGGCACGGGCTGGAAGATCAACCGCCCGCTACCCTTCGCTACTTCCCCGAGCCCTACGCGGCAGTCCGCGAGATCCTGGCATTCGGCCCCGAGCTGATCGTGTTCGAGGTGGCGAGTGGAGCGGAGGACCTGGGGGCGCTACGGATGCTGCTCCAGCTGGCGCCCGACTCTCGGGCGATCGTCGTGGCAGCCGACGGGGACCACCGCGCACTGACGAACCGTTGCACGGCTCTCGACCTCGAGCTGTGGACCGGCCCCGATGTGGTGCGTCGCTTGCGGGAGCGATTGCGCCGCACCACGGCGGCCGACGCCGAGCAACCGAGTGGCTACCTGGAGCTGGTGCAGGGCATCTGCGATGAGATCAACAACCCGCTGATGTTCGCCAGCGGCCACCTCCAGCTGCTGTCGGGGCGGCTCGAGCGACAGCAGGACGGAGCGGCACGGTCACAGATCACCGCGATCCGCGACGGGTTGGGCCGCATCGAACGGACCATGCGCAAGGTTGCGACAATGTCGCGGGCCACCGCAGGTGACCGGATCTGCGACAGATTCGGCGTCGATCGGTTGGCCGCGCGGATCCGCGAGCGGCTGCGCGACTCCGATCGGCCGGTCGAGATCGCCAATTCCCTGCCCACCACCACCCTGCTCGGGGATCTCGACCTGCTCACCGGCGCCGCACTCAGCCTGGTCGAGGTCGGCCACGAGCTCGCCGACGGCACCCCCCCGGCACTGGCGTTCACCAGCGATCGGACCGGCCCCGCGCTGCGACTGCAGGTGGCCGATGCCCGCCTGCGGGAGTGGGAGCTGCCGCACATCTTCGAGCCGTACCGCCTCAACCGGATCCTGCGCGGGACCACCCTGGGACTGAATCTCTTCCTGGTGCGAACCGTGGCGCAGGCGCACGGGTCGGACGCCTCGGCGCGGCGAATCGGCGACCGCACTGTCGAATTCGTCGCCGGTCTCGGACCGAGCCAAGCGCGGGGTGAATTCCGCGGGGGAGGCGCCGCCGCGTTGCCGATGATTCCGGGGGATGAGCCAGACGACACCCCGTGTCTTGATCGTCGATCCTGATCCGGCGAGCCGCGAGCAGTGCCGCGCATTCCTCGCCGATCGGACCGTCGAAACCGCCGACAGCGGAACCACCGCGCTGGAGCGACTCGCCACCGAGCCGTTCGACGTCGTGCTGGGCGACTGCGAACTCGGCGACGTCGACGGCCTCGAGTTCCTGCGGCTCGCCCAGGAGGCGCACAGCGACCTGTCGGTGATCCTGATGGCGGCCTTCGGCTCGGTTCAGGACGCGGTCGACGCGATGCGCCACGGTGCCGCCGACTTCCTCGCCAAGCCGTTCTCCGAAGAGCAGCTGCGCCTGGCGGTCGACAAGGCGACCCGCACCCAGCAGCTGCTGCACGAGAACCACGACCTCAAGGAGGCGCTGGACGACCGGCTGCGCATCGACAACTTCGTGGCCACCGACCCCGCCATGCTGCGGATCCTGAAGTCGGTGAAGGCGGTGGCCGCCGCCCGCACCACCGTGCTGATCACCGGCGAGTCCGGCACCGGCAAGACGCTACTGGCGCGCGCCATCCACCGCAGTTCGCCGCGGCATTCCGGGCCGTTCATCGAGGTCAACTGCGGGGCGCTGCCGGAGAATCTGCTCGAATCGGAGCTGTTCGGTCACGTGCGGGGCGCGTTCACCGGAGCGGTGCGCGATCGCCCGGGCAAGTTCGAGGAGGCCAGCGGCGGGACGATCTTCCTCGACGAGATCGGCACCTCGAGCCCCGGGTTCCAGGTGCGCCTGCTGCGGGTGCTGCAGGATCGGGTGGTCGAGCGGGTCGGCGACTCGCAGTCGATCGACGTGGACGTCCGCGTGATCCTGGCCACCAACGTGGAGTTGGAAGCGGCGGTCCGCGACGGCAGCTTCCGCGAGGACCTCTACTACCGCATCCAAGTGGTGAATCTGGAGATGCCGCCGTTGCGACTGCGGCGCGGCGACATCGCCAACCTGGCGGCACTGTTCCTGCGCCGCTACGCGGCCGAGACCGGCAAGCCGGTGCGCGGGTTCACCGACGCGGCATTGCGGATCCTGCTCGAGGCACCCTGGCCGGGCAACATCCGCCAGCTGGAGAACGTGATCGAACGCGCGGTGGTGCTGAGCGAGCACGAGGCGATCCGCCCGGAGGACCTCCCTGCTACATTGCACGGCCCCGGCACCCCACCGCCGGCCGACAACCTGCTCGCGCCCGACAGCCATCTCCTGCCGTTGCGCGACGGGCTCGCCGGTCCGGAACGGCTCCTGATCGAGCGCGCGCTCGCCCACTTCGGCGGCAACCGCAAGCAGACCGCGGAGAGCCTCGACATCAACCGGAGCACACTGTTCAACAAGATGCGCAAGTACGACCTGCTGTGAACCGAACGCCCGACACCACCGACCGATCCGGGAGCTTCGGCCGATGATCCGCCGCACGGTGATGATCCTGCCGGCGCTGCTGTTCGTCGGCCTCCTGATCACCGTGGGCTACGCGGTGCTCGGCCTGGGCGGCCCCCAGGCGGCGATGCGCAAGGCTCGACTGGCGCTGGACCGCGAAGACCACACGGAAGCGATCAAGCTGCTCAACGTCGCGCTGCACGACCTGCAAACGAGCGCCGTCGAGCTGCGACGGCAAGCTGTACGGATGCGCGCCGAGGCCTACAAGAAGGTCGGCAACAAGCTGCGCGCGCTCGACGACCTGCGATTCCTCACCGAAGACCTCGGCGACCAGAGCCGCGAGTCGGTGGCGGCGCGGGTCCGACTGCTGACCGAACTGGCGCGAGACCGCGCCGATCCGTCGTTCCTCGACTCGGCCAGCAAGTTGGCCGGCGCCTGGTTGCGCAACAACGCCGACGACCCGGTGTTCTTGGGGCAGGCTGGGATGATTCGCCACGTCCACGCCGAGTTGCAAGTCGATGCACTGCTGGAAACGGTGCTCGCCCGCGCGTTGCCGACCGAGCGCCAACGGCTGCGCGACCGCATCCACGAGGCGGTGTTCGGCGCCCACGACAAGGCACGCGAGCCGGAGAAGTTCCTGCAGGTGGCCGCCGCATTGCAGCGCCACGCGCCAGGGGTCCTCGAGACCAGCGAGACCAAGATCCGCACGATCCGCGCCATGGCACTCGAGGCGCGCCGGTGGTTCGTCCGTTCGTTGGCGAATGTCCACCCCGACCTCGATGCCTACACCGGACTCGCCGAGCAGCTGCTCGCGGCGCGGGAACACGACACCGTGCTGATGTTGGCCCACGCGTTCATCGCCCGCGCCAACCCGCGGGATGCGGTGCGCGCGGCGATCGACATCGCGGAGATCCACCTCGGCCACCACCGCTTCCGCGCCGCGGCGGAGATCGCGACGCGGGTGATGCCGCTCGCCACCTGGGTCGATCGCTACCACGCCGGCAAGTTGGCGCACCGCGAGCACTACTTGATCCTGTGCTACGCCAGGGCGGCACGCCGCCTGGGAGACACCACCCAGCTCGAACAACTGCTGACCACCTACCTCGAGTTGCTCAATCAGAAGGGCGCGCTCGACGTGGTCGACACCTTCCCGCACTGCACCCACCACCTGATCATGGGCCTCCTGCTGCACGATCCGGCGGACGCAGCGGCTCACCTCAACATCTTCGTCGACCAATCGGCGACCGTGGGCTGGCGCTCGACCGAGCAGATGCTGGCACTCGCGTTCCCGCGGCTGGTGCAGAACTGCAAGGAGCGCGATCGCCCGCGACTGTTCGAGCGCTGGATGGCGAGACTGCCGCTGTCGGTGCAGGCGGTGCACGAGTACGCCCGCTACGAGATCAGCAAGGGTCGCTCGGTCTCGGCCAGCAGCCGTCTGGAGCGCGCGCTGTCGAGCCTACCCGAGCGCGAGGCCACCCTGCAGCTGCTGGTCGAAGCCCAGCTCGGGGCCGCCAAACTCGACCTCGACGAGTTGGTCCACCGCACCGCGCGCCTGCGCAAGGACTGTCCGGACGAAGTCGGCGGCTACCCGGCGCTACACATAGCGGTGGCCCGCCGCGCGTTGGAACTCGGCAGCCCGCAGATCGCGATCGGTTGTGCCCAACGGGCGCGCGAGCTGTTCCCGAACAACCAGACCCCCATCTACCTGCTCGCCGAAGCGCAGATCGCCGCGCATCGACCGGGCGAGGCGATCCAGGTCTTGCGACTGTTGCTGGTCGACCGGCCCAACGACAAGACCGCGCTGAACCTGATGGCCAAGGCGTGCATCGCCGACGGGCGATCAACCGATCCACTGCGCTTCCAGGCGATCCTCAACGGCGATCCGGACCTCGAATCGACCCGGTTCCTGGCCCGCCGCTGGCTGCAGCGCAAGCACTACACGCGCGTGCTGACGCTCGCCCAACGCGCCGCCGAGCGGTTCGGCGCCGACCTCGAGATGCAGGTGCTGGCGACCCGCGCCATGCTGGCGCAGCCCGAGCCCAATCGCCGCGATGTGTTGGCGATGCTCCGCTCGTTGCACCAGCTGTCGCGCGGCGCGGAGAGCGCATCACCGCGCGATCGCGAGCTGATCCGCTGGGCGCTCGGCCGCTACGTGCTGTTCAACCCGGAGAACGCCACCCCGCTGGCCCGCGAGGGGATGCTGTCCTCGCTGCTCGGTACCGTGGAACACGCCACCGAGTTGGTCGAACTGGCGACCAGTTTGGGCACGGCCAACGAACACGGGCTGGCGCTGCGCGCCTGGCTCGACCTGCTGCAGAACCCGCGTTTCGAGAAAGCGCGGAGCGGCGTGCACTTCGTCGCCGCCGCGCGGCAGGCGTTACACCTAGGCGACGCGCTGCGCGCCCGCGAGCTGCTGTCCGCTGCGTTGGCATTCCCCGACGGCAGCCCGGCGGCCCTCGACTTGGCACGGCTGGACCTGTGCGACAACCGCACGCCGACGCTGCCCGAGGGTTTCGTGGCGAACGACATCGCTTCGATCGTGGTGGCCGGGACCGCGGAGCCGCAGCGCGCGATCAAGCTGCTCGGCGAGCGCCTGGCCGCAGACCCACACAACCTGGCGGCGCAGTGCGCGCTCGCGGCGCTGCAGCAGAAGCCCACCCAGTGCAGCCCGGCGGTGCTCGAGCTGCGCAACAAGGTCGGACGCGACCTGCTGGTGCTCACCGCCCTGTTGGAAAGCGACTACTTCGCACCGGTGGCGCGGGTGCGCGCGCGCGACATGGTGCGGAGGGCCCCCGAGAATCCGGTGGCCCACATCCTGCTCGCGCACGCGGCAACCCAGGTCGGCAAGCTGCAGGAAGCCCAGATGGAGCTGGAGCGGATCCGCGAGGCACTGCTCGCCAACCGGCCAGTGATGAGCTACGCCCTGTCGTTCCTCACCGCGAGCCGCAACCCGGCGCTGCGCAACTCACGGGTGATCGAGCAGATGATCGCGATCGTCGTGCAGGGCGGGCAGGACGTGCCCCCCGCGCTGATGGCCACCGTGCTGCGCAACAAGGCCGAGCTGCTGGCGCTGCCCGGCGTGCGCGACAAGCTGCTGCCGCTGGCCGCGCGATTCTGGGGCAACCACACCGACATCGCCGGCATCGGGCTGCGCGAAGTGGGCATCGTCGCGCGCTACGGCGACCCGCACACCGCGCTGGCGCTGCTCAAGCGCATCGAAGTGCGCGTTCCCGAGGCGCAACGCGAAGAGTACCTCGAGACCTACTACGCGACCGTCGCTCGCGCCGAGCCGACCGCCAGCGCGCCCGACAAGCTGCAGGTCCTCACCGAAGCGATCGGCCTGCTGCGCAACGGGGAGATCCACGGCGCACCGCTGCACTTCGTGCTGCGCAGCATGGAACAGCAGGTGGCGAGACTGAAGGGCACCGATCAAGCCGCCGACGCCGAGCACCGCCTGGTGGTCGCCGAGAGCCAGTACTTGACTCGACACCTCGACTACTTCGCCGCCGGCAAGGACACCAACACCGACTGGGTCGTGCAGACGCTCGACCGCTTGCGGCACCGGCACGGGTTGGAGCGCGCCCTGGGCCACCTCGACGACGTCCTGCGGCGCGACGCCTCCCTGCTGCCGCTGTGGCACCTGCGCGCCGATTGGCTGGTTCGCCTGAACCGGATCGATGACGGCGTCAAGTCGTTGCTGTGGATGCCCAAGTACATGGACAGCCCGGCTGCACTCGACACGCTGCTGCAGCTGCTGGCCCGTGCCGGCACCCTGATCGAGAAGGGCGGCAAGCTCATTTCGAAGCGCGGTCTGGGAACCGCGTCCAAGCTGTCGCTCGGACTCGTGCAGCTGCGGCTCGGCACCTATCTGCCCGCCGCGCACTCGATGGCACAGGCCGCTCCGCAGGTCGACGGGATCCACCTGTTCTTCCGCGCCCAGGCCTTGATCGCGTGCCACAACGCCAAGGGCACAGAGGAAGCCAAGGCGCTGTTGGCGAAGTTGCAGACCGACTACCCGAAGTCACCCTACGTCGCCGCCGCGCGGCTCGTGCTCGAGACCCTCGGGTAGTCAGGGCCGGCACGAACTCGCGAGTCACCCAGCCCGGAACATCGTGCGCGGCGCGACGCCGGCGAGCCGGTCGGCGTACGGCGCGAGCGCCTCGCTCAGCCCCACGAAACGGTGGCGCTGCAACAGCGCGGTGAGCTTCTTGCCAGTGCGCTTGAGGTTGACGTAGTGGCGGAAGCCACGCAGGCCGCCCAGCGGTTGCCGTGGTTGCTCCGGGTCGAGTTCCCACGGATGGAGGTAGATGCACCCGGGCCAGCCGCCACGCTCTTGTTGCGCGAGCCCGAGCCGCAGCAGTCGCACCGGGAACAAGCGCAGGTAGCCGCCGCCGCCGACCGGCAGCCGCCGGCCGAGCTTGCTCAGTGTCAGCGGCGGAAACTCCACCAGCTCGCCGGCCGGCGTGGCGATCCGGTACGGCGAGGTCGGCGCGTCGGGCACCCCGTAGTCCGGGTGCCGGACCGGGTAGATCGAGCTGTCGAGTCGGAAACCGGCGGCCGCCAGCGCCGGCAGCGCCCACGGGGTGCGTTCGGTAACCGACCAAGTGCAGGCGCGGAACGCGATCGGCCGCACTCCCGCGACCTGCTGGAGCACCGCGTTGGTGCGCGCCAGATCGGCGGCGAAACCCTCGGCGCCGAGCTCCGGTAGCACCTTGTGGTCGTAGCCGTGCGAGCCGATCTCGTGGCCGGCGGCCACCACTTCGCGCACCAACTCCGGCAGCCGCTCGGCGATCCAGCCGAGGAAGAAGAACGTGGCCCGCGCGTCGTGTGCCGCCAGCAGGTCCAGGAACACCCGCGTCGAGTCCGCGCAGCGGAGTTCGAATCGCTCCCAGTCGGCGCGATCGATCAACTGCGCCATGTTGAGGACCTGGAACCAGTCCTCGACGTCGATCGACAGCGCGTGCTTCACCGCACGCCCACTAGCCGCTCGCCGGCCGGCAGTGCGGCGCGGAACAGGCTCAGGCAGCGCTGCTCGGTCGCCGCGGGACCGTCCTTGCCGATGAACGACTCGACCCGCAACAGGAACCCGGAGGTCGAACTGCGCACCAAGGCTCGCGGGGCGTGCTGCAGGTAGAACTTGAAGAAGCTCGGCGTCACGAAGTCCTTGCCGACGAACGCGAAGTAGCTCAGGTAGTCACGGCTCGGGTCATTCTGCACCGTGGCGCGCAACCGGCCGACCTCGATCTTCCGCCCATCGTCGAGCCCGACCTGCATCGCACCGTCCTGGTCGATGTTGAAGTTCGACCCGCGGATGCAGATGTGCGGCGGGTGCAGACTCTTCCAGTTGCTGTCGTGGAACACCATCGTCACGTACGACTCGTGCCCGGCGGCGTCGGCGAACACCCACCAGGCGACGTCACGCGTGCCGAGCAGCCGCTCCATGTTGGCGGTGATGGCCATCCGCTTCTTCAGGTGGAACCCGCCGAGCTCGGTCGGCAGCCGACTCGCTCGGTCGCTGCGCGGATTCGGCGGCCGCACCACGCTCAACGAGAGCATGAGCGGCGCCAGCAGCCACAACGCGACGCTCGACTTGACCGGCACCCGAATCATGCCCGCGCCTCCTGCGCGACCAGGGGGCGCCGACCCGGGCGACCGCGCTCGAGCAGCGAGTCCACCAGCAACAGGATGCCGATGTTCACCACCCAAGCCGAGAGGTTCATGATCGTGTGGCCGGTTCCCCCCGCATAGTACACGTCGACGCGCTTGGCCATGACGCACAGCCCGACGATCCGCAGGATGTTGACGCCGGCAGCCAAGGGCACGGTCAGCAGGATGATCACCGCGCGGCGCTTGAAGCTGCTGGAGCCCATGAAGAACGCCAGGCAGTAGCCCAACGTCGAAAGCGCCAGCAGCGAGCGCAGGCCACCACACGCGTCGGCCACCGGCAGCATCACCGCTTGGCCAGGCACCTTGATGTTCGCGCCGTGGCGGAACACGCCGAGGTCGACCATCTCGCAGATCGCCAGCGCGCCGCGGATCGATACTTCCTTGAGCTCGAACGCGACCCGCCCGGTCAGATCCATCGGCATCGGCGTCGCGAGCGCCAACAAGCCGATAACCGGCAGCAGCGAGACCAGCCGCCGCCAGCCGACGGTCAACTGCACCAGCCCGGCGATCGACGGCATGAGGCTGGCGGCAGACAGCGAGTCGACGGTCTGCGCGGCGCCGGCAAAGCGCAGCAACAGACCGAGGCCGAGCAGCCACCAACCGCGGCGATCGGGCGTCGCCGGTTGCTCGGTCCATCGCGTGCGTTGGTTGAGCACCACGAACACGGCGACGATCGGCAGCAACGGACCGTGCGAGTAGTACTCACCCTGCATCCAGCGATCCCAGATCCACACCCAGGTGTCCCCGTAGGCGATAGCGAGCGGCAGGTAGCAGGCGAGGAACAGCCTCATCGGCGCAGCTCCTCGAAACACTCGATCACCCGCCGCGCGCTGCCACGCCAGGTCCAGTCGTGCTCTGACAGCGCCGCGCGGCCGGCCGCGCCGAGCGCGCGCGTGCGCGCCGGATCGGCGGCCAGCTCGGCGAGCTTGCTGGTGAACGCGGCGGTGTCGCCCGGCGCGAACAACACTCCGGTGCGGCCGTCGTCGATCAGCTCACGGATGTTCGGCTGGTCGACCGCGAGCGTCGCGACACCCGCGGCCAGCGAATCGAACAGCTTCAGCGGCGAGGCGTAGCCGTTGATCGCGGGCACCAGCGCGACGTCGAATGCGGTGCACACCGACGCTACGGCCTCTCCCGGCACGGCGCCGAGCGCGTGCACGCGATCGGCGACGCCGCGGGCCCGTGCGAGCTCCAACAGCTCGGGGAGCGCCGGCCCTTCGCCGAGCACCACGAAGTGCACATCCTGGCGCGACAAGGCCGCCAGCGCTTCGACCACCATGTCGAGTCGGTGCCACGGTCGCATGAACCCGATGAACCCGATCACCAGCACCTGATCCCCGAGGCCCAGTTCCCCGCGCAGCCGGCGACCCTCGGCCACCGCCTCCGCGGAGAACCGGCTCGGCTCCGCACCGTTGCGGATCACCCGCACTCGGTCGCGCGCCGCACCGAGTTCGATCAGGCGTTCCGCCAGCACGTCGGACACTGCCAGTACCCGGTCGGCGCCGGCCAGCACCTCTCGCTCGGTCTTGCGCGCACGACGCGCGAAGCGCAGCAGTCCCAGCTTCTCCATCTCGTCGCACATCGGCGAGTTGACTTCGAGCAGCAGCGGAACGCCGAGCCGCCGCTTGGCGAGCAGACCCGCGCGACAGTGCAGCGCGTGGCGTTCGTAGACGAAGTCCGGCTGCTGCCGCGCGGCAGCGGCCGCGATCATCGCCGCGCCGCGTCGCGAGTAGAGCACCTCGAGGCATTCGATCGCCGGCCGTGGCAGCGACACGTGGTTCCAGATGCTGCCCGGACGACGGGACGACGCCGCACCCCGCACCACCCCGTTTGCGGTGCCGTTGACCGAGCCGTTCGACGGGGCGGCGACTGCCGCTCCCTGCACGGCGGCCACCGGCGCGTCGACCGACGCGGTCTTCGGCACCAGCGCGCACTCCGCCACCGTGTGACCCGCCGCGCGCAGGGCGCGGATCATCTCGCGGACGTGCACGGCCTGCCCGTCGTCGGCGCGGATGCGGTGGTGGTAGAGGATGCGGTAGCTCACGTCACGAGGTCGCGGAACAACGCGGACAGCCGTTGGACGGTATCGTCCCAGGAGTAGCGCTCGGCCAGCGCACGGGCCAAGCGAGGATCCGGCGGTGCCGCCAGGAACCGTTGTAGCGCAACCTGCAGCGCTTCCGTATCGCCCGGGGGAACCAACGCGCCCACCCGATCGTCGGCGAGGATCTCCGGGATCCCGCCGACCGCACTCGCCACGACCGAGAGCCCGCAGGCCAAGGCCTCGGTGACGACGTTCGGCCAGCCCTCGCGGTAGGTCGGCAGAACCAGCAGGTCGCTCGCCTGGTACGCCAGGATGACCTGATCGCGCGGGCGTGCACCGAGCAAGCACAGGCGTTGCGGAGCGAGCAGCCCGGCGATGCGCTCGCGCTCCGGTCCGTCCCCCACCAGCGCCAACACCGCATCGCCACCGAGTCCCGCCAGGGCTGCGGCGGCATGGTGGAACCCCTTGCCTTCGACCAAACGCCCGACCCCGAGCACCACCTGCCGATCGCCCGGCAACCCCAGAGCCCGGCGCGCGGCGGCCCGGTCGCCAGGGCGATACAGCTCCAGATCGACCCCGTTGCGCACCGTCTCGACCCGTGACCCATTGCCGAGCACGTCGGCGAATCGGCCGCTCAGGGCCGAGCTCACTGCGAACAACCGCGCCGCGTCGTGCATGGTCGACCGCACCTGCTCGCGGATCACCGGGATCTCGGCGAGCACGTTGACGTCGGAGCCGCGCGCGGTAACCACGCAGGGCAACTGCAGCGCACGGGCGATGTGTAGCGCCGCGACCCCGTCGGGGTACAGGTAGTGAGCATCGAGTACGGTCGGACGACCACGGCTCAGTTCGCGCACCACCGGCATGCAGGCCCGCGCCACCCGCGCAGCCTGTCGGGCACGCGACATCCCGGGAAGGTGGAGGTAGTGCACGTTGTGCACCGGCACCCCATCGACCAGCTCGCGGGGCGGCATGGCCGCAAGCGCTCGGTCGGCGCGGCGGCGCAGCAGCCAGGGCACGCGCGGCACCGGACAGACCACTTGCCAGTCGAGGCCCGCCGCCACGGCGACGCGTTGCATTCTGTCCTGCACGAACCGTCCGTGGTGCGGACGCACCGCCGACGGAAACAGGTTCGTGAACGTGAGGATCTGCCCGGTCACCCGGCCCACCTGTTGAGGAAGCGGTGCAGGACCAGCAGCGCCCAGAGGATGCGGCTGCGGTCGCGGGCACCGCGGCGGTGTTCGTCCAGCAAACGCCGAGCGCGTTCGACTTCCAGCAACTGTCCCAACGGCCCGTCGGCGAGTGCCGCCCCGAGCGCATCGCCGAGGCTACCGCGCATCCACAACGCCAGCGGCACCGCGAAACCGCGCTTGGGCCGGTTGAGCGCCTGACGACCGAGTCGACCGACCAGCGCCTCCTTCAGAAAACCCTTGCTGGCGCCATCGAGCAGCTTGCGGTCGTAACTCAGATCGGCGGCGAACTCGACCAGTTGGTGGTCGAGGAACGGCGAGCGAACCTCCAGCGACACCGCCATCGAGGCGCGGTCCACCTTCGTCAAGATGTCGCCGGGCAAGGTCGTGCGGCGGTCGGCGAGCGCACAGCGCTGCAGCGGATGGCAACCCTCGGCCTCACGGTGGGCGGCGCGCACTGCCCCGAGCGGATCGTCGGCCCGCCACGCCGGACGGAGCAGCGGCAACACGTCCTCGGGCAACGCTGCGCTCACCGACCGAGCGTACGCCTCGTCGGGCGAACAGCCGAGATTCTGCAGGGTGCGCTTGTAGCGCAACCAGCGGGGCAGGAAGTCGAGCTTGGGGTACAGCGCACCGAGGCCGCGCCAGGCGGCTCCGGGCAGTAGGCGGCGCAGGCGGTTCTCCTCGGCGTCGAACTTGTAGCGGCGATACCCGGCGAAGTTCTCGTCACCACCGTCGCCGGACAGCGCCACCGTGACGTGGCTACGGGCGATGCGGCTGACGTGGTAGGTCGGAATCGCCGAGGCGTCGGCGAACGGCTCGTCGAACACTTCGGTGAACCAGTCGAGATCGAGCATGTCCTCGACCTTCAGCACATCCTCGAACAGGTGCGCGCGACAGGCCTGCGCCGCCTGGCGAGCGAACACGCGTTCGTCGTATTCGGGCACGTCGAACCCGACCGTGCAGGCCAGCACCTCGCCCGGGCCGACCCGGCTCATGCTGTCGACCACCGCGAAGCTGTCCACCCCACCCGACAGGAACGCACCGAGCGGCACGTCGGACATCAGCCGGCGGCGCACTGCCACATCGAGCCGATCGAGCAGCTCCTGCTGCTGATCGTGAAGACTCGGCGTGGTGCCATCGGATGCACCGGCGCGGAGCTGGGGAGACCAGTATTCTCTGCTCTCGAAGCGTCCGTCACGGACCAACATCCAGGTCGCGGGCGGCAACTTGTGGACGTCCGCGAAGATGCTCCGCGGATCCGGCACGTAGCTCAGGCACAGGTACTCGCCGAGCGCCACCGGGTCGAGTCGGCGCGGCACCCCGGGCACCGCGAGCAGCGCCTTGATCTCCGAGGCGAACAGCACCTGACCGGCGTGCTGCATCCAGTACAGCGGCTTCTGCCCCATCCGGTCGCGGGCCAGGTAGAGCGAGTGGTCGCGCTGGTCGACGATCGCGAATGCGAACATCCCGAACAGCCGACTGGCCAGCGCGGTCCCCCACTCGCGGTAGCCGTACACCAACACCTCGGTGTCGGAGCGGGTGCGGAACCGGTGACCCGCGGCCTCCAACTCGCGGCGCAGCTCCTCGTGGTTGTAGATCTCGCCGTTGAAGGTGACCCAGACCTCACCCGCGGCGTCGCCCATCGGCTGCGCCCCGGAAACCAAGTCGACGATCGCCAGGCGCCGGTGCCCTAGCCCGTAGCCGGCCGCGACGCGGTGGCCCTCGCCGTCCGGTCCACGGTGACGCAGGGTGTCGGACATCGCGACGACCAGGTCGCGTTCGACTGGTGCGGTACGCTGCAGACAGAAGATGCCGTTGATCCCGCACATCCGATGCTATCTCGACTTCCGGGGCGGCCCGACCTAACCCGGACTATGCATGACCGAGCTGCTGCGCTCGCGCAAGATCGCTGCTGGCTTCGTCGAACGTCAGAACCCGCTCCTCGGCGGGGGTGCACGCCGCCTCCGGGCAGAACCTGCCGTTCTCCCTGCCCGCAACAACCTTGCACGATCTCGCGACGCTGCTCATGAAAAGTCCGGGCTAGGAGTCTGCGCCACAGAAGGGTGACTCAGGAGGTTCGTGGATTTCGGCGCAGGTCGCCGCCCGAAAACACAGCCGAATTGGTGGATTCGGCGAGGATTTCGGGGGGTGACAGGTGCTGGAAGGCGCGGATCTCATGGGTTGTCATTCTGTGGCGCAGACTCCTAGCCCGGACTATTCATGACCGAGCTGCTGCGATCGCGCAAGGTCGCTGCTGGCTTCGTCGAACGTCAGAACCTGCTCCTCGACGGGGAGGCACCCCGCCTCCGGGCAGAACCTGCCGTTCTCCTTGCCAGCAACAACCTTGCACGATCTCGCGACGCTGCTCATGAATCGTCCGGGCTAGCCGCGCTCCCAACGGGCTGTAGCCAAGTGGTCGACGGGGGATCGCCAGCGCACCGTGACCGCCTGGCGGCCGTGCCGAACCGGATGCGCGCCGTCGGCCTGCGGCACGCTGGCTTGGCGCAGCTCGCGCTGCGCCACCAATACAGCGGCACCGATGATGCCGAACACGTGGTACACGAGGTCGAAGTGGCCGCGGTTGAGGAACATGCCGCCGACCATGAAGCCGAGCATGGTGGCTTCGAACATCCGCCCGTAGACCCCGAAGTCGGCCAGGTCGGGGCGCGAACGCCCGACCCGCCGGAGGAACCAGCCGGCGGTGAACGACGAGGCCAGCAGTCCCAGGTAGACCATGAAGGCGATCAGGCCGCCCTCCGCAGCGATCTGCAGATAGGAGTTGTGCGCCACGTGCATGATCCGGTCCGGACCCATCACCGCTCCGAAGTCCGGTGAGGAGATCACGAAGTTGCGCAGCCCGACCCCCCATATCGGGTTGGCGGCGATCATCCGCAGCGCGACCATCCACGAGTCGAGGCGCGAGGCCGCCGAGTCGTCCTCACGACCCTTGCCGATACTGGCGATCCGCTCGACGACGTGCTCCGGCGCAAAGGCGAAGAACAGCACCGCCAGGACCCCGAGCACCACGAGGGCGCGCAGCAGCTTTCCGGAGCGCCACGAGATCCACAAGAACACCGAGTTCATCGCCAGGAACCCGCCGCGCGAGTGGGTCAGCAGCACGGTCACGGCGGTGAGCATGATCGCGGCGAGCGTGACCATGCGGATCCGCTTGTCGTTCGCCAGCTGCCCCAGGTAGTAGAGCAGCGGGATGTTCATCACCAACGCCAGGGCGAAGTCGTTGTTGTCCTCCAGCATGCCACCCGGACCGCGGAGGATGGTCGACCCGCCGCGGGCGATCCCGACCAGACCATTCTTCACCGAGTAGAACCCGAGCGAGAACGCGATGGTCCACAGCAGCGCACGCAGGCGCTTGCGGCTGTCGACCTGGCCGATGGTGAAGATCGCGATCGCCAAGATCTTCAGGAACTCAAAGTAGTAGCGCCCGGTGAGCGGATCGTACTGCGAGGCAAACGCCAGGCTGACGGTGATCAGCAACCCCAGCGTCAGCATCAAGTACATCCGCGGGTCGGGGGTGAAGAAGCGCCGCTTGTGCGCATCGTTGACGTACCACCCGATCACCATGGTGACCGCCACGTAGAAGCTGAACCGCATGTCGCGGGCGAAGCCCCAACACAGGTCCTGCGGGCGCATGTAGGCCAGCCACGAGAACAGGATCAGGCCGACGAACGGCCGGCGGAACACCGTCGGCAACGACAGCAGGACGATCCCGAGGACGACGAAGTCGCGCACGACTCGCTCAGCGCTGGCGTTGCTCGGTCAGCAGGAAGTCGAGCATCTCGCGCACCACGTTCGGCAGGCTGGTCGGCGAGACGTAGTAGATGACCACCACGATCAGGAGCAGCAGCAGGAAGGTCACCCCGAGGATGGTGAGCCGCGCCCGTCGATCGCGCGACGCCATCACCTCGGTGTCGGTCTCCATGTGGCTCATGCTGCCGAGCACCGGCAACCCGAGCCCCGACTCCACCTCGGCAACCGACTTGTAGGTCAGCTGCATCAGGTCGATCAGGATCACCAGCCCCACTGCCAGGCCGAGTCCGACCACGCAGCCGATGAGGGCCAGCAGGTAGGGGTTGGGCTCGGTCGGTCGGGACGGCACGAACGCCTCTTCCAGCAGCTGCACCGGGCGCTCGCTGCGGATCATCAGGATGACCTTGTTGCGCTCCGCGAGGTCGTTGTTCAGCGACTCTTCGCGCTGTTGCAGGATGGTCAGCTTGGAGCGCAGCTCGGTGTACTTGGTGAAGATCGCCGGCATGCGCTTGCGCCGCTCGAGCTTCTCGGCGAGCCGCTTCTCCAGCGCGATCTTGGTCTGTTTGGCGACCGCGAGCGCGCTGGCGAGCCCGCGCAGCTCGTGCTCGATCTCGGTGTAGGCTGGGTTGGGCTTGGGGGCCGCCGGACCGCCGGCCGTACCCTCGAGCTGCGCCAGCTGCTCGCGCAGGCGATCGAACAGGCGCTTGTTCGCCGCGTAACCCGGGTGCGCCGGCTTGATTCCCGCGAGCGTCTTCTTCACCGCGAGGAACTGGTAGGACAGGCGCAGGAACTCCTGCTTGGCCGCCTCGTCGGCGAACCGCTCTTCGGGCGGCACGGGCAACGTCGGCGAGGTGACGTCGCGATCACCCTGCCGGTGTTGGATCTTCAGCGTGAGCGCCATGATCTCGCCGTCGGTCCGATCGACGCTCCGCTGCAGTTCCTGGATCTCGCGGCTCAGTGCCGACCGCTCCCCCTTGGGGTCGTTGGCGTTCTGCGGGTCGAGACCGTGCTCCTCCTCGTACTGCGCCAGCTCGCGCGCCGCCTCGACCTTGCGGTCCGTGACGTTGTCGATCTCGTGGACCACCGCCTGGACGTCCTCGGTGGCACGCTGCTCGAGCCGATCGACGAACTCCTTGAGCCAGATCTCGCGCAGCCGATTGGCCATGTTGGCGGCGCGGTGGCCGTCGGTGTCGGCGTACACGATCGCCAGCCGCGCGATCTGCCGCATGCGCCCCGCCGGTCCGAGGTCGGCCACTCGGACCCGACGCCGGACCGAGGCGACGAACGCGCGCCGCGCCTCGATGTCCCCGGAGGTGCCCTCCGGCCAACCGAGGCCCTGGATCGCGCGTTCCACCCCGCTCGGCACGGTGACCATCGCGGCGCTCACCACCTGGGCCATCGGGTCCTCGGGCGAGCCGAGCTTGCGGTCGGCGATCGGCCGGTTGAACTGCACGTGCGTCTCGGCGACGTAGTAGCGCGGGATCAACAACGCCACCACCCCACCGACCACCAGCCCGAGCACGCTGACGATCACCACGTGCCAGGTCCGCCGCCGGAGCAGATCCAGGTAGTGGTTGAACGAGATGACCGGGACGTCGAGTTGCGTCATGGCCTCGCTCCGGTGGACTTGCGCATCACGTGCATGGCGACCGCGTCAGAACACGAAGAACCGGCCGCCGTTGGCGTTGTCGCCCTGCAGCACGTCGACCGAGTAGCGGATCGCCGCCAGACCGAACAACGACTGCACCGCCACGCTCAACGGCTGCAGCAGCTTCTCGATGAACCGAGCCAGACTGCCGAGCCAGGTCGGCGGGATGTAGATGAAGTCGTTCTCCTCGATGAGGATGTTGTAGCGCATGTTGCCGGTCTGCATCATCTCGCGGACGTTGACCACCACGGTGAGCGGGTTCTCGGCATCGGGCTTGATGACCCGCACCCGCCCCATGTTGGCGAGTTGGGTCGGCTGCAACACGGTGATCGCCTCGAGCAGCGTCAGGTCGGCTTTGAGGAACCGCACGCGCCCCTTCAGGCCGACCTCGCCGAACGCGTAGAAGAACTTGCCGCGGTTGATGATCCGGGGGATCACTTGGATGTCGATGTTGAAGAACACCCGCAGCTGCGACTCGATCAGGTGCTTGAGCTCGCGTTCGGTGAGCCCGAGCACCATCAGCGGACCGACGTACGGCACCAGGATGGTGCCGTCGAGGCCGACCTCCTGCGCCTGCGTCAGCAGTGCCAGAGTCTCCGCACCGGGCGCCTGCAGCACGGCCGGGCTGATGGCGAACACCACCCCGTCGCCGCCGGCGACGTAGTTCTCCAGGGTCGCGCGCCCTTCGGCGCGGGTCCCGAAGCCCTTCTCGTTGAGCAGCTGACGGATGCGCTTCTCCTCGTAGTTGGAGCAAGCCACCGCCGTGCAGCACAGCAACACGAGCAGGACGCGGGTGAGCTTTTCGATCATGGACGCGTTCGAGGACCGGGCAGAACCCCGGTTGGAGCAGAGGGGAGTCCGGTATCGTACGCCGTTCCCTTTCCGCTGCAAAGCACCGCGGCCACTACCTGCCTCGTTATCGACCAGTCCGCAGCCGGTCCAAAGGGGTTCCGGCACCCGGACGATTCGCAAGCTACGCGCACGATCGCGCCGCCCCGGTCATGGTGGAGCCGGGCTACCGCGCGTCGTACTGCCGCGCGTAGTAATCGCGGTAGGCCCCGCTGCGCACCGAGCCGCACCACGCCGCGTTGCTGCGATACCAGTCGACCGTCTCGCGCAGGGCCGTGTCGAAACTGTGGGCAGGTTCCCAGCCGAGTTCGCTGCGGATCTTCGTGTTGTCGATCGCGTACCGCAGGTCGTGGCCGGGCCGATCCTTGACGAAGGTGATCAGCTCCTCGCCCTTGCCGAGCAGCCCGAGCAGCGTCTTGACCACCTCGATGTTCTGTTTCTCGGCATTGCCGCCGATGTTGTACACCTCGCCGTCACGACCGCGCTCCATCACCGCCAGGATGCCGGAGCAGTGGTCGGTGACGTAGATCCAGTCGCGCACGTTCTTGCCGTCGCCGTACACCGGCAGGCTCTTGCCGTCGAGCGCGTTCAGGATCATCAGCGGGATCAGCTTCTCGGGGAATTGGAACGGCCCGTAGTTGTTCGAACAGCGGGTCGTGAGACACGGGAAGCCGTGGGTGTGGAACGCCGCGCGCACCAGCAGATCGCTGCCGGTCTTGCTCGCAGAGTACGGTGAGTTGGGCGCCAGCGGGGTGGACTCGGTGAACTTCCCGGTCGCCCCGAGACTGCCGTAGACCTCGTCGGTGCTGACGTGCACGAACCGCTCGACGCCGTTGGCCCGCGCCACGTCGAGCAGCACCTGGGTGCCCATCACGTTGGTGCGCACGAACGCGCTGGCGTCGAGTACCGAGCGGTCGACGTGGCTCTCGGCGGCGAAGTGCACCACCACCGACGGGCGGTGGGCGGCGAACACCGCCTCGACTTGGTCGCGCTCGGCGATGTCGCCCTTGACGAACGCGTAACCCGGTTCGTTCGCCACATCGGCGAGGCTCTCCAAGTTGCCGGCGTAGGTCAGCGCGTCGAGGTTGACCACCTGGTGGCCGCCGCGCTGCAGCAGCAAGCGGATGAAGTTCGAACCGATGAAGCCGGCTCCGCCGGTGACCAGGATCTTGCTCATGAGAGTTCTTCCTGCAGGTAGCGACGCAGGGCATCCTCGTAGTGCGGTAGCGGCTTGCCCCGCACCGCGGTCAGCTTGCTGCAGTCCAACACCGAATACGCCGGCCGCGGTGCCGGCCGACCGAGCTCGGCGCTGCTCATCGTGCCCACCGGGACGTCGATCGCCGCCGCCTGCAGGATCTGGCAAGCGAATCGGTGCCACGAGCACGAGCCCTCGTTGGCCATGTGGTAGATGCCGCCCGGCGCCCCGGAGGTGATCAGGTCCAGCATCGCCTCGGCGAGATCACGGGTCATGCTGGGGCAGCCGATCTGATCGTCGACCACCCGGAGCGGTTGTCCGGAGCGGGCACGATCGAGGATCGCCCTGGGGAAGTTCTTGCCGCCAGGGCCGAACACCCACGCAGTGCGGGTGACGTAGAACGCGGCGCACCCGCGCTCGAGCACCGCCCGCTCGCCGAGCAGCTTGCTGACACCGTACGCCGAGATCGGCCCCGGCGGGTCCTCGGGGCGGTACGGTCGCGTTCCCTTGCCGTCGAACACGAAGTCGGTGCTGACGTAGACCAGCGCCGCGCCGTGCTGTTCGGCAAGTCGCGCGACGTGGGCCGTGCCGGTACCGTTGACCCGATTGGCGGTGTCGGGATCGGCTTCGCAGCCATCGACGTTGGTGATCGCGCCGCAGTGCAGCACGTGCGTCGGCTGCTCGCGACCGAACACGGCCGCCAGCGCATCGAAGTCGTCGACCGGAACCTCGGGCACGTCGGTGGCGATCGCCTGCCAGCCGCGCGCCGCGACGGCTTCACAGGCGACGCGGCCGAGCTGCCCCAGGGCTCCGGTGACCAGGAATCTCACAGGTCCTGCCGGTTGGCGCCGCTCTCGGCCACCAAGTTGGACGCGCGCAGCAGCGAATCGAACGTACCTGCGTCGGTCCACCAGCCCTTGAGCACATCGGCGGTCATGGTGCCGCGCTGGATGTAGGCGTTGTTCACGTCGGTGATCTCCAACTCGCCGCGGCCCGACGGCTTGAGGGTGCGGACGATGTCGAACACCTCGGCGTCGTACATGTAGATGCCGATCACCGCCTTGTTGGACTCCGGCTCCTTCGGCTTCTCGACGATCCGCACCACCTTGCCCTGCTCGTCGACGGTGGCGACGCCGAACCGCTCCGGATCGGACACCTCCTTCAGCAGGATCTTGGCGCCCTTGCCCTGCTTGGCGAAGTCCTCGACCGGCTTGCGGATCGAGCCTTCGATGATGTTGTCGCCGAGCACCACCGCGATGTCCTCGCCGTCGGCGAAGTTCTCCGCCAGCTTCAGCGCGTCGGCGATACCGCCTTCACCCTGCTGGAAGGTGTAGTTGAGATCCTTGAGGCCGAAGTCGGCACCGTTGCCGAGCAGCTGCAGGAAGTGCCCTGCGCTGTTCCCACCCGTCACGATCTGGATGTCGGTGATCCCGGCGTTCACCAGACACTGGATCGGGTAGTAGATCATCGGCTTGTCGTACACCGGCAGCAGATGCTTGTTGGTGATCTTGGTCAGCGGGTAGAGCCGGGTGCCGAGCCCGCCAGCGAGGACGATGCCTTTCATGCGTAGACGCTCCGATACCAGTCGTAGGTGATTCTCAGTCCGTCGAGCAGCGACACCTGCGGGGCGAAACCGAGCAGCTCGCGGGCTCGCGTGATGTCGGCCCGCGAGTTCATCACGTCACCGGTGCGCGCCGGCAGGAACTCCGGCTCGACCGTCACGCCGGCGTGGTGCGCCAGCCCGCGCAGGATGTCGAGCACCGAGTGGCTGCCGCCGCAGGCGAGGTTGACCACGTGGCAGCCGTCGAGGGCCGACTGCATCGCGAGTATGCAACCCCGCGCGACGTCGGCCACAAAGGTAAAATCGCGGGATTGCGCGCCGGTGCCGTGGATCACCGGGGTGGTGCCGCGCAGCAGCGCGAGGCTGAACGCCGCCACCACGCCGGAGTACGGGCTGTCCGGGACTTGCCGCGGGCCGAACACGTTGAAGAACCGGGTGACCACGATCGGCAGACCGTAGACGTTGGCAAACGCCCGGCAGTTGAGCTCGCCGGCCAGCTTGGCGGCGGCGTACGGCGACATCGGCCGTTCGCGCAGCTCCTCGTGCTTCTCGGCCACGTCCTGGTCGCCGTAGGCCGACGACGACCCGGCGTACACCACCTTGCAACCGGCGCGGCGCGCTGCGTCGAGCACCAGGATGGTGCCGGTCGCATTGGCCTCATGTGATTCCAACGGGTACTTCACACTGCGCGGCACCGACGGCACCGCAGCGAGGTGGAAAACCCCCTGGCAGCCACGCAACGCGGCGTCGAGCGCCGCCAGGTCGGTGATGCTCCCCTCCACCACTTCGAACGGCCCGTCGAGGTGCTCCAGGTTGCCGCGCTTGCCGGAGCTGAAGTTGTCGAACACCACGACGCTGTCGCCGTTGGCGAGCAACGCCTCGGTCAGGTGGGAGCCGATGAATCCGGCGCCGCCGGTGACGAGGTATCTGGGCATGGTCGAACGGACGCTACGAGACCCTGCCGGCCTCCCGCTCGGCGAGATACCAGGCAGCGAACTGGCGGAGCCCTTCGGCCATCGAGACCTTGGGCATGAAGCCGAGCTCGCGCTCCACCAGCGTGAGGTCGGCGTTGGTGGTCTTCACGTCACCGGGCTGCTCGGGCAACCGTTCGATCACCGCGGTGCGACCCAGGGCCTGCTCGATGCCGCGGATCAGCTCGGCCAGCGTCGTGGTCCGCGACCCGCCGAGGTTGTAGATCCGGTAGCCGTCCGCGCGCTCCAGCGCCGCCACCAGCCCATCGACGATGTCCGACACGAACGTGTAGTCGCGGCTGGTGGTACCGTCGCCGAACATCGGCACCGGCTTGCCATCGACGATCATCCGGCTGAACTTGTGGATCGCCATCTCCGGGCGCTGGCCCGGACCGAACACGGTGAAGAACCGCAGGCAGGTGACCGGGATCCCGGTCAGGTGGTGGAACGTGTAGCAAATCAGCTCGCCGGCGCGCTTGCTGGCGGCGTACGGCGAGACCGGGTGCTCGACCGGATCGCTCTCGGCGAATGGCACCTTGACGTTGCCGCCGTAGACCGACGACGAGCTGCCGAACAGGAACCGGATCGGCTTGCGCGCCGCGGCATCGCGCACCGCGTTGAGCAGCACTTGCGTGCCGCGCACGTTGACGTCCATGTAGCGCACCGGATCCTCGAGCGATGGGCGGACGCCGGCCAGCGCGGCGAGGTGCATCACCCCGTCGACGTCCTCGACCGCGGCACGACAGGCCTCGGGCTCGCGGATGTCGCCCTCGAGCAGCTCGAAGCGGTCGCCACCTCGGGCGCGCAGACCGGCGACGTTGCGCCGCTTGATCGCCGGGTCGTAGAACGGGTCGAAGCAGTCGAGCACCACGACCGAGTCGCCGGCATCGAGCAGCCGAGTTGCCAAATGGGTGCCGATGAAGCCGGCACCGCCGGTGATCAAGACACGTCGCACAGGTGGCCGCTCCTTGGTCCGAGAGCGAGGGACAGGGATCCGATCGCGTAACTCATCGGACGCTCAGCGTAGGCCGAGCTTGTCCCGGAAATAATCGCAAGTGCGCTGCAAACCCTCTTCGAGCGAAACTACCGGCTCCCAGCCCAGCACCCGCCGCGCCTTGGCGATATCGGGCTGGCGGATCTTCGGGTCGTCGACCGGCAGGGGCTTCTCGACGAACTTCGACGTCGAGCCGGTGAGACGGAGGATCGCCTCGCCGAACTGCCGGATGGTCATCTCGTGGGGGTTGCCGATGTTGGTCGGGTCGACCTCGTCGCTGTGCAGCAGTCGCACCAGGCCTTCGACCAGGTCGTCGACGTAGCAGAAGCTGCGCGTCTGGCTGCCGTCGCCGAACACCGTCAGGTCCTCGCCACGCAGCGCTTGGCTCATGAACGCCGGCAGCACCCGACCGTCGTTCAGCCGCATGCGTGGGCCGTAGGTGTTGAAGATCCGCACGATCCGCGTCGCCACCCCGTGGTAGCGGTGGTACGCCATGGTGATCGCCTCGGCGAACCGCTTGGCCTCGTCGTAGCAGCCGCGCGGCCCCACCGGGTTGACGTTGCCCCAGTAGTCCTCGCGCTGCGGGTGGATGAGCGGGTCGCCGTAGACCTCGCTGGTGCTGGCCAGCAGGAACCGCGCGTTCTTCTCCCGCGCCAACCCGAGCGCCTTGTGCGTGCCGAGGCTACCGACCTTCATGGTCTGAATCGGCAACTCGAGGTAGTCGATCGGGCTCGCCGGCGATGCGAAGTGCAGGATGTAGTCGAGCTGACCGGGGACGTGGATGAAGTGGGTCACGTCCTGATGGTGGAACGTGAACTTCGGATCCCCCATCAAGTGCTCGATGTTGGCGAGATCCCCGGTGATCAGGTTGTCCATGCAGATGACATCGAGGCCATCTGCGAGGAAGCGCTCGCACAGGTGCGAACCGAGGAAGCCGGCACCGCCGGTGACCAAGACACGTTTGCTTGCGGACATGGACTCGACGGGCTGGTCGGCTGGGGTCAGCGCTTGGACGAAAGGTTGGGTAGGGGCGCCACGCTCAGCGTCGCGCCTTCCTCGACTTTGAAGCGGGCACCGGACCAGTCGACGCGGCCCTTGGCGGCACCACGCAACTCGGTCGCAGCCCCGCTCTGCGATTTGACGAGGTCGCCGGACACCTGCAACGCGTCGGCCGGTGCCACGGTGGCCGGCTCCTGCATCCACAGGGTCATGTAGTCGGTGGGGCGCAGCTCACCGCGGCCCGCGGCGCCGCGAAACTTGACCACGCTGTTGCCGTTGTTCTCCAGCCGGCAGCGGCTGCCACGGCGCTCCAGGTAGACCGCGCTGTTGGTGAAGTCGAGTTCGGTGCCGTCGGGCAGCTTGGCGTGCACCGGCCGCAGCGTGGCCGAAAGCCAAAGCGAATCGAGGGTGGACAGCTCGAGGCTCATCTCCCGCTCGCTCATCGCCACCACCGTGAGGCTGCACGGACCGCGCGAGCTGAGCTTGCCCCCGTCGTGCGTGACGACCTGGTACTCGCCCTTGCCACGCACCCCGACCTGGCTGCCGGTTTGCAGCACGCGGAAGCGGTCGTGGAAGGCCAGCGGCACGTATGCCGGTTCGCCCGGGGCACGCAGCCAGACCCGGTCGGTCACCCGGACCAGCACCGCCTGGTCGGCGGTCGCCTCGGACCCCACCTTTGCGGTGCTGTGGGTGATCCACGACGGCCAGGCGTTGCCGTCGTCCGGCTTCAGCATCCCGGGCTCCAAACTGGGCACACCGGACTTGCCGGGATCCTGCGCGGCGCCGGGGTAATTGCCGTAGCCCGGCACGTTGCCCGGGTAGGACGGCAACCCGGGGTTCGCGGGGAACAACTGCTGCAGACCCGGCCGGTAGCCGAGGTGGAAGGGCAGCGGCAGGCCGCGCGGCATGGTGCTGTAGGGGAACATGCTCTGGTGCTGCAGGTCGTCCGCCTGCTGCGACCGGAGTAGCGCTTCCCGTTCCTGCTGATCGCGCGCCTGATCCTGCGGCGACTGCAGCCGCCGCCAGATCTGCGCCGGTGCACTCGGCGCGACCACCACCAGCAGCAACCCGAGCAAAACGCCCGAGCTGGGGAGTCGAACAGTGCGTGGTAGGCCCTTGTTCATGGGTTGGGGAAGGCGAAGAACGCCTCGTAGCGGTCGAGGAAATGGTCGCTGAGCTTGCGAATCCGAGCAACCGCCTCCGCCAGCGGTACATCGGCAATCTCGCCGTTCTGCATGGCGGCCATCCGACCGAATCGTCCCTCCAACAGGAGCGTCGCGGCGTGGGCGCCGAGCCGCAGCGCGAAGATCCGGTCCATCGCCAGCGGCCGCCCGGCGCGCTGCAAGTGGCCCAACTCCACGGCACGGGCCTCCCAACCGACCTCGCGCTGGACCTCGGAAGCGACCATCCGCGCCACCCCACCGGTGAGAAACTGGCCATACCGGTCGGTCTGTGTGGTCGACAGCAACACCCCATCCCGATACAGCCGCGCCCCCTCGGCCACCGCCAGCACGGCCGACTTGTGGCCGGCGTCGCGCAGCACCTGCAGGCGGCCGAACAGCTCGCGCAGCTCCACCGGACGTTCCGGCACCAAGATCGCCTCGGCCGCCGCCGCGACCCCGGCGTACGCGGTGATCCAACCGGCGTGGCGGCCCATGCACTCCACCACCATCACTCGGTCGTGGGCCTTGGCGGTGGTGCGCAGGTCGTCGATGCAGCGAGTCACCCGTTCGACTGCGGTGAAGAAGCCGAAGGTGAAGTCGGTCCCGCACAAGTCGTTGTCGATGGTCTTGGGGACCCCGACGATCGACACGCCGTGCTCATCGGCCAACCGCTGGGCGGCGCCCAGCGTGCCATCGCCACCGATCGCCACCACCGCGTCGAGACGCCGTCGCTGGATGGTCTCGAGCACCCGCGGGACATCGCGCTCGGGCTGGTTGTAGGGATTGGCCGAACCCGCACCGAGGATCGTGCCGCCGCGCGCGATCAGGTCGGAGAATTCACGCGGCTCGATCTCCCAGGCGTCGTCCTCGATCAGACCCTGCCAGCCGTGGCGGAACCCGAACAGCCGGTGGCCGAGTGGCAACAGCCGTCGCCCCAGTCCACAGATCGCCGCGTTGAGCCCCGGCGCGTCACCACCGCCGGTCAGGACTCCGACCCGCAGCGACCGCTCCGGACCCGAGTCCCCCGCGGCGGCTTGGCGTTCGGTCGGGATCATCGCGGCGCGAAGAACCGCTCGACGAACCCGGTGTCGACGTCACCCTTCACGAAATCCGAGTGCTCGAGGATCTTGCGGAACAACGGCACCGTGGTCGCGACGCCCCCGATGTGCATCTCGGCGAGCGCGCGGCGTGCGGTCTGGATCGCCTTCAGCCGGGTCGGACGGTGCACGATCAGCTTGCCGATCATCGAGTCGTAGTACGGCGGCACCTTGTAGCCCTGATAGACGTGGCTGTCCCAGCGCACACCCGGGCCGCCTGGCGGGATCATCACGTCGATGGTGCCCGGACAGGGTTGGAAGTTGCGCTCCGGGTCCTCGGCGTTGATGCGGAACTCGAACGCGTGGCCGCGGATCTGCACATCCTCTTGCCGGATCGACAGCCGCTCGCCCGCGGCGATTCGGATCATCTCCTGGATGAGGTCGACTCCGGTGACTTCCTCGGTCACCGGGTGCTCGACCTGGATGCGCGAGTTGACTTCGATGAAGTAGAAGCGACCCTGCTGATCGAGGATGAACTCGACGGTGCCGGCCGAGTAGTAGCCGGCCGCATGCGCCAAGCGCACCGCAGCGTCACCCATCGCGGTGCGCGTCGCGTCGTCGAGCACCACGCACGGACTCTCCTCGAGCAGCTTCTGGTGGCGGCGCTGGATCGAGCAATCGCGTTGCCCGAGGTGGATCACGTTGCCGTGCTTGTCGGCGAGGATCTGTACCTCGACGTGGCGGGGCCGCTCGACGAACCGCTCGATGTAGACGGTGTCGTCGTGGAACGCGGCCTTGGCCTCGGAGCGCGCCGCGTGGTATCCGGCGACCGCCTCTTCGTCGTTGCGCGCGACGCGCATTCCGCGCCCGCCGCCACCGGCCGCCGCCTTGATCAGGATCGGGTAGCCGATCGCACCGGCGACCCGCAGCACCTCGGCCTCTTGTTCGACCGGCCCACCGCTACCGGGAACGGTCGGCACCTCGGCGCGCCGCGCGAGTTCGATCGCCGCGACCTTGTCGCCCGCGGTGGAGATCGTCTCGGCGGAGGGTCCGATGAACTGGATGTTGCACGACTGGCAGACCTCGACGAAGTGCGCGTTCTCCGACAGGAAGCCGTAGCCGGGGTGGATCGCGTCGACATCGGAGATCTCGGCGGCGGCGATCAGCGCCGGCACGTTGAGGTAGCTCTCACCGCTCGGCGCCGGGCCGATGCACACGGTCTCGTCCGCGTAGCGGAGGTGGAGCGCACCCCGGTCGGCCTCCGAGTAGACGGCCACCGTCTCGATGTCGAGTTCCTTGCAGGCGCGCATGATGCGCAGGGCGATCTCGCCTCGGTTGGCGATCAGAATCCTGCGCAGCACCACTCAGCTCCTCTCGATGCGGAACAGGGGTTGACCGAACTCGACCGGCTCGCCGTTCTCGACCAGCACCTCGATCACGCGGCCGACGAACTCGGCCTTGATTTCGTTCATCACCTTCATCGCCTCGATGATGCACAGGGTCGAGTTCTCGCCGACCGAGTCGCCCGCACCGACGAACGGCTCGGCCTCCGGTGACGCGGCGCGATAGAACGTGCCGACCATCGGGGACGGGAAGGTCTCGCCCGCCATGACCACCGGAGCCGAGTGGCCGGCGGGTGCGGCCACCGCGGCCGGCGACGCGACCGAGGCGGCGGGCAGTGCCGGCGCGACGTGGTGGGTAGTGAGGATCGGCCGATCTTCCTTGAGGCGCACCCGCAGCTTGGTTCCCTGCGGGTCGCGCATCTCCAGCTCGACCGCCCCGGCGGCGACCATCACGTCGATGATCCGTTGGATCTCCGTCACCCGCGACGCACTCGGTTCGGCGGGAAGCTGCGACTCCGCCTTCGCCTTGCCAGGGGCAGGCGCCGCCTTGGCGGGTTTCGCCGCCTTGCCGGCCTTGCGACCGGAGGTTGCGCGACCTGCCGGCTTGCGTGCCGCGGCGTTCTTCTGCGTGACGGAGCGCTTCACAGCCATTGGGTTCTCGGGTGGGTTTCCGGGAAGGCGGCAAGCAGAGCGCAACGCCCGGAGCAATACAAAGAAATCCGCCGTCAGAGCAGCTCGGCGATCTGCACCGCGTTGAGCGCCGCACCCTTCAGCAGCTGGTCGCCGACCAACCAGAACGCCAGTCCGGGGTCGAACGCGCGGCTCGGGCGCAGCCGCCCGACCACGACTTCGCCGCGGCCGGTGACGTCGATCGGCTGCGGCAACCCGCGGCCGTCGGGATCGTCGCGCACCTCGACCCCGGGTGCGGCGGCCAGTACCTCGGACGCGGCGGCGGGCGTCAGCGGGCGCGACAGCTCCACCGACACCGCCTCGCTGTGGCAACGCAGCACCGGCACCCGCACGCAGGTCGCCTCGACGCGAAGCTCGGGTAGGTCGAGGATCTTGCGGGTCTCGTCCTGCATCTTGTCCTCCTCGCGCGTGTAACCGCTCGGCTGGAACACGTCGACCTGCGGGAACAGGTTGAACGCCAACGGGTGGGGCAAGACCTCCGGCGCCGGCCGCGCGCCATCGAGCGCCGCGCGGGTCATCGCCAGCAACTCGTCCATCGCCCGCTGCCCGGCTCCGGATGCCGCCTGGTAGGTCGCCACCAGCACCCGCTCGAGCCCCGCAGCACGGTGCAACGGCGCCAGCACGACCACCATCAGGATGGTCGAACAGTTGGGGTTGGCGAGGATCCCACGGTGGCCGGCGATCGCCGCCGCATTCACCTCGGGTACCACCAGTGGAACCGTCGGATCCATGCGGAACGCCGAGCTGTTGTCGACCACCACCGTTCCCGCGTCGACCGCCCGCGGCGCGAACTCGCGACTGGTCGCCCCGCCGGCGGAGAACAACGCCAGGTCGACACCGCGGAACGACTCGGCGGTGAGCACCTCGACCGGCAGCGATTCGCCGCAGAATTCCATCTGGCGACCGGCCGATCGCGGGGACGCCAACAGCCTCAGTTCGCGCACCGGAAAGTCACGCTGCTCCAGGGTGCGCAAGAGCTCCTGCCCGACCGCACCGGTCGCCCCGACCACCGCGACGCATCGGCCCACGCTCATGACGCCGCCACCGGGGATCGATCCCAGACCCCGGACTTGCCACCCGACTTGTGCAGCAACTCCACGTCGCGCACCGCGATGCCGCGATCGAGCGACTTGCACATGTCGTACAGGGCCAGCGCCCCCACCGCCGCACCGGTCATCGCCTCCATTTCGACGCCCGTCGGTCCGGTGCAGGTCACCCGGACCCTGATCTCGATCCGGTCCTCGCCGACCGGTTCGAGGTCGACCGAGACGCCGGTGAGCGGCAGCGGGTGGCACAGTGGGATCAAGCGGGGCGTTTCCTTGGCGGCCTGGATCGCCGCGAGCCGCGCCACCGCGAGGGCTTCACCCTTGCGTAGCGATCCATCGAGCACGGCCGCGCGCACCGCGGCGGGCATGCAGACGGCAGCGCGGGCGACCGCTACACGGGTGGTCGGCGCTTTGGTCGAGACGTCGACCATCCGCGCCTGGCCGCGGTCGTCGAGGTGGCTGGAGCTTTCGGACATTCCCGCACAAGCTACCCGGCCGACCACTGCGGCACACGATCCTCGAGCCGTAGACTACGCTGCTGTCGATGGTAGGAACGCGGCCCGCGGTGGACCGCCCACCACGCACCTGACCCGGAACTGACACGATGTTGCTCGACCTGACCTTCCGCAGGACCCTCCTCGCGCTCCCGGCACTGCTGCTGTGTTCGGTGGCGCCGGCCCAGGACACCGGCGCCGAGGTCGCCGCGCTGCTGCGGCGGGCGGACCAGGGATCGGTGGAGCAGGTGTGGGAGTTCGGCCGGCGGATCGGCGAGATCAAGGGCAAGGAGGAAGCGATCGCCGGGGCGATCCGCCGCGAGCTGCCGCGCGGCGGCGACAAGGCGCGCCTGGCCGCCGCCCGCGCCCTGCAGGAGATCAGCGAGGGCACCGAGTTCAGCACCGACATCCTCGCCGCCCTCCAACCGGTGCTCGGCAGCAAGGACGCGGGGGTGCTGCAGGCGGCGCTGGCCTTGGTGGCGCGCGACGCATACTTCGACCGTCGCTCGCTACCCGATCTGCGCAAGTCGGTGCAGCCGCGGGTCGCCGACGATCTGACCGCGCCGGCGGTGCGGGTGGCCGCCGCCAAGGCGCTGTGGCGGATCGGCACCGCAGCGGAGCAAGCGCTGGCCAAGCGGGTGCTCAAGGACTTCGTGACGTCGTCGGACCCGCGGCTCAAGGTGATGGGCGCGCTGGGACTCGCCGAGATCAACGACGGGCCGGACGGCCCGGGCTGGCCGGTACTGCGCGAGATCGCCGACGAACCGACCGCCGACGGGCGCTTGGCGAGTTCGTATCTGCGGATCGAGAACCAGCGGCGCACCTTCGACGCGATGCTGCGCCGACTCGATGGCGGCAGCTCGGTTGCGAGCGGTGCCGACAAGGAACTCGCACTGCTGCGGGAGATCCTGGCCCGAGTCGACCGCAGCCACATCCGCGGCGACAAGGTGCCGCACAAGGAGCTGATCGAGAACGCCGCGCGCGGGCTGCTGCGCTCGCTCGACCGCTACTCGACCTACTTCAGCTCCAAGCAGTACCAGCAGTTCTTCTTCGACCTCAACCGCGAATACGGCGGGATCGGCGCATTCGTCGACTTCGACGCCGACGACGTGTTCTCGATCCTGCGACCGATCTACTCCGGCCCGGCGTACGCCGCGAACCTGCGTTCCGGCGACAAGATCCTCGAGGTCGACGGTTGGGAGACGCACGGCCACAACTCCGACGAGATCATCGCGCGGCTCAAGGGCAAGGACGGCACGCCGGTGAAGATCAAGGTGATGCGGCGCGGCTGGCGCGAACCGAAGGACATCACCATCACCCGCCGCATCATCCACGTGCCGTCGGTCAACCACGACCTGCTGCCCGGAGGAATCGGCTACGCCGAAGTGCTGCGGTTCGGTAGCACGACGGCCGACGAACTGGAGAAGGCGCTGCGCGACCTGACCCGCCGCGGCGCGCGCGGGTTGGTGCTCGACTTGCGCAACAACACCGGCGGCTACCTCGAGGAAGCGCGCGACGTGGTCGGCTTGTTCGTGCCCCGCAACCAGCTGGTGGTCTACACCGCGGGACGTCAGGGCCCGCGCCAGGACTACCGCACGGGCGGTGAGCCAGTTGCGCCGGACCTGCCGCTCGCGGTGCTGATCAACGGCAGCTCGGCATCGGCGTCGGAGATCACCGCCGGCGCGCTGCAGGACCTGGGCCGCGCGGTGCTGGTCGGCAAGCGCTCGTTCGGCAAGGGCAGCGTGCAGCGCCTGCTCCCGCTCGCGTGCGAGGAACCTGAGCCGTTCGTCGACCAGAACGGCAATCACCAGTGGGACGCCGGCGAACCGTTCACCGACACCAACAAAAACGGGGTGTACGACATCGGGCCGCGCATCAAGCTGACGGTCGCCTACTACTACCTGCCGAAGGGACGCTGCGTACACCGTCAAGTCGACATCCACGGCAAGGTGCTCAATGAAGACTGGGGCGTGACGCCCGACAAGCAGCTCGAGATGCGCGACACGCCGACCAAGGAGCTCTGGAAGGAGTCGGTGATCACCGACCTGCTCGACAAGGACGTGTTCAACACCTACGTCACGAAGCACATCGACGCGCAGCAGCAACTGTTCTTGCAGCTGGCCGAAGGCGACGGCGCCGACTGGAAGCGCTACCCCGGGTTCGAGGAGTTCTACAAGGGTCTGGACACTCCGCTGCCGCGCGACGACGTGCGACGCTGGCTGCGTTACGCGATCCGCGGCAAGGTGTCGGACCTGCGCGGCAAGGCGTATCCCGGAAGTCGGGCGCTCGGCGACTTCCAGGAGGACAACCAGCTGCAGGAAGCGCTGCGCACGGTGCTGGGCAAGTGCGGGACCGACATCCGCACGCTCGACGCCTACAAGAGCGTGCTGAAGATCGGGTTCGACACCGGCAAGTCCGGGGCGAAGGCTCCGGCACCCGGGCGCAAGTGAGCGCGGACGCGCCGCGGTCTACAGGACGAACTCCGCCTGGCTGATCGCCTCGAGGCGTTCGCGGAACTTCTCCTCGAAGGTCCGCGCGAAGTCGAACCCGTCGGCGAAGTCGAGTCGGGAGTCCGAGGGGCGGCGGCTCAGCAGGCCGCAATCGATGAGGTTGAACACGATCTCGCCCACATCTTCGGTGGTGCGGATGCCCCAGCGCTCGAGGCACACGGTGGCCAACGGCCCGAACTGCGTCGCGGCCAACTCCTTCAGCCCGAGCAGCAGCTCGCGGCCACCGACGTGGCGACTCTCACCGGTGTGCTGGTCGCGCCCCAGCGCTTCGATGGTGTAGTCCAGCGCGTCGAGGACGAAGTAGTAGCCGTTGCGCGCGTAGCGACGGTCGCGCCGGCGAATCTGCGCAACCCGCTCCTCGATTCCATCCGAAAACGACATCTAGGGGTACCTCCGATGGTTCGACCTGCCCGCGGGGGGCTCTATCGACCATCAGCGACCCGCCCTGAAGTGGCAGCTGTCCCATCCAGCTGCCGTCAGACACGATCCGAGGACCGCGGGGCTGACCTACCCCGATGGTCCGGATCCACGTGCCCGACCCCCTCGCCATCACCGATGGCGCCGGCGCATGACTCTCCCCTACCGGATGGCAGTGGAATCCTGTGGATCCACGGTGAGCAACACGTGGACAAGCACCTGTTCCGGCGGGATCCGCTGGGCCAGGTCCGACTCCGCGTCGAGCAGTGTTTCCAACAGGGTGCATGCAGCCGAAGCGCCGGCAGAGTATGGAGCTGCGTCGGCACTGGCAAGCACCTTCCACAACGCGTTCCGCAGCAACGTGCGCAGGATCCACAAGACCTGACGGGCTCTGTGGAGAGTCGGGATTCGCCCCGAGACGCCGAGCAACGCGGCACGCGCGACTTGGATCGCGGTGCCGCCGCGGCCAGCCAGGAAGTCCTGGAGCGCCACATATAGTGGCCGGATTTCTTCACCGAGAAACGCACGGGCCTGACCGACACAGCCCTCGGCCAGACCGGCGGCCCAGCGCCGATCCGCCGGCTCGACCTCGGGTTCGAGCGCGGCGAGACGCGCCAGCACCTGCTCTTCGGGCAACGTCCGCATAAGCAGCACGGCGATGCGGGACCGCACGGTGTCGAGGAGTGCCTCCGGCCGCCTGGTGCCGAGCAACAGGAACGTGTCGCGGCCCGGTTCTTCGAGCGTCTTGAGGAGCGCGTTCTGCCCCTGCAGGTTGAGCCCGTCCGCCGGATCCAGCACCGCGACCCGAGCGCGGCCGAATACCGGCAAGCGCATCAGGCTGGCGCGCAGCTCGCGCACCGAGTCGACCGGGATTTCGTCCTTGTCCTCCGGGATCTCGACGCGGAACAGATCCGGGTGGGCCGCGCCCGCGCGGCATGCCGGACACTCGCCACACGCCGCGTCAGCAGAACGGTCGGACTCGTCCGCACACAGCACCGCGGCGGCGAGTTCGTCGATTGCCGTCGACTTCCCGGAGCCCGCGGGTCCCGTGACGAGCAGTCCGTGGTGCATTCGACGAAGGCGCGCCGCGACCCGCAGCCGCGCGTAGCCCTCACCCTGTCCGATCAACGCGCTCACGCCGATCGCTCCGCCAACAGGCCTTCGACCTGCCGCCGCAGTTCCGCGTGCACGGTTTCGATCGAGCCCCGCGCATCGATCTCGTGAACTGCCGCGCCACCGAGCTCGCGGTAGCCTTCGCGCACCGCACGGTGGAACGACTCGTCGCGGCTCTCGAACCGGTCCTGTTTGCCCGCGGCATCGGCCCGCTGCCGGCGGGTCGACGGGTCCACGTCGAGCAAGAAGATCCGATCGGGCCACAGCGCACCGTGCACCGCGTCGGTCAACTCACGCAGCAACGGCAGCGCGACGCCACTGGCCAGCCCCTGGTAGACCAAGGTCGACAAGTAGCACCGCTCCACCACCGCGACTCCGCCACCGCGGACCAACGGCTCGACCTCGGTGCGCAACATCTCGGCACGCGCCGCTGAGAACAACAGCGCCTCGGTCAGCGGCAACAACCCGCCGGTCCGCGGGTCGAGCAGCAGTCGGCGCAGCGCTTCCCCCACCGCAGTCGAACCCGGCTCGCGCAGGTGCCGCACGGTGTGGCCACGCTCCGCCAGCCAACCGCTCAGGCGGCGTCCCTGCTCGGTCTTCCCGCTGCCGTCGCCACCCTCGAGCACGAGGTAGAGACCGCGGTTCAAAGCAACCCCTCCACCATCTCGCGGATCCGCGCCGACTCTGCCATGCGCTTCTCGATCGCCTGGATCGCGTAGCTGATGGATGCGCGGGAACGACCGCCGAGGTGGCGCCCGACTTCTGCCTGGCTGAGGCCCTGGCGCACCGCGAGCAGCGCCAACGCCTGACGCGCCAGGCTGACCCGCCGCACCTGTGACTTGCCCATCAACTCCGCGTCGCTCACGCCGAGGCGCTCGCACACCAAGTCGCGCAGGCGCCGGAACTCCCGCCCCGGATCGATGAGCCGCAGGTAGTTCGATCGAGCGTGGTGCTGCAGGCTGTGGTGCTCGGCAGTCCACGCCTGCTGCAGGTCGGAGTAGCTACCGCGCAGGTCGCGGGCCATGGTCTCGATCGCGGCGGCGCGTCCGTTGCGGGACGGCGCTCCTTCGAGGGCACGCAGGAAGTGCAGCCGCGCTCCGTGGCCCGGCGGACGGATCTCGGTGACGAATCCGCTCAGCAGCAGGCTCGACAGGCCGGCATCGATCTCGCGGATGTCGCGCGGCGCGAACCGCGAGGTGACCAACGTCAGCGCACCCGCCTCTTGGCGAAGCCGCAGCGCCTTGGCCAACTCCGACTGGGCCCGCCGGTGTCCTGCGAATCGGTGGATGCCGTCGACCACCAGCACTTCGACCGCGGTCAGTTCGTCGAGCAACTGCTCGACCCGGTGGTCCCGCACCTTCAACTGGAACGCCTTGCGCAGCGACAAGCCGTCGTGCAGCGGGCAGCGGGAACGGGTGGCATCCCGCCACCAGCGCAGCAGGTACGACTTGCCGACCCCGGTCGGCCCGTGGAACACGAACAAGTGCGCCGGAACTTCGCAGCGACCAGCCGCCAAGCTCTGCAGCACGAGGAACGCGGTCTTGTTGCTGGCATCGACCACCGGGGTGCTCGGCGAGACCTCGAGCACGTCCGGCAGCAGCGATTCCGGCGCGGGCGTCACGTGCACCGCGATGCGCGTTCCGATGGCGAGCGACAACCGCTCCTCGAGCAGCGGCGTGTACAGCTGCTGGACGCGGTCACAGATCATCCGGTTCTCGGCCTCGAGGTAGCACACGCTGCGCTCCAGGGCCAACGGCCGCAGCCGTGCCAACCAGGCTTGGAACGCCGCCGCGCCGACCGCTACCTCGAGGTCGGGCTGGATCCGGTCCCAGGTCTCCTGCAAGAGGTCCAGCATCGGGGGGACGCAGCAACGTAACCGCCACACCGCGGCGCGGCAAGCGTGCTACGTCACCGCGCCTCGCACGCAATCGAGCACGTCAGCAGATCGCGCGAGAGCTGGCGCGGCCAGGCGAGTGGCGTGAGCAAATGTGGCTGCGTCAGTCGATTCGCGCGCAAGGCGCTGCGACGACACGGCTTGTTGGTGGACAAGCTGAGGAGCAGCAACGCAGCGAGCGGATCGAATGGCCGGGTACATGTGCTGCGAACTCCGGACGCGGGGCACTAGAGCGAGACGAACTGAATCAGGTCTTGGTAACGCCGCTCGAGCCGCTCGCGGTTGGCGGCGGCGATCGCGTCCACGCCGAAGCCCTCCACCGTGAGGCTCGCGCACACGGTGCCGTAGGCCATCGCCCGCTTCATGTTCCACAAACTCAGACTGTCGCACTCGGCGACGAACCCCATGAACCCACCGGCGAAGCTGTCGCCCGCTCCGGTGGGATCGACTACCACGTCGGTCGGGTAGGCCGGCAGGGCGTACTGGAAGTAGTTGCTGAACAGGAACGAGCCGTGCTCGCCCTTCTTGACGATGACCAACTTGGGCCCGAGGTCCAGGACCTTGCGCCCGGCGCGAATCAGGTTGGACTCGCCGGTCAACATCTTGACCTCTTCGTCGTTGACGATCAGCCCATCGATCCGCTCGAGCAACCCGAGCAGGTCGTCGCGCGCGCAGTCGATCCACAGGTTCATCGTGTCCGCCACCGAGAACGTGGTGCCGCCCATCTGGTCGAGCACCGACGCTTGGGTGCTCGGCGCACCGTTGGCGAGGAACACGAACGCGGAGTCCCGGTAGGCCGCTGGCACCGCCGGACGAAAATCGCCGAAGGTGTTGAGCTGCACGTCGAGCGTCTCACGACTGTTCATGTCCGCGGAGTAGCGCCCACTCCAGGAGAACGTCTTGCCGGGCTTGGTTTCCAGCCCCTGCAAGTCGACACCGCACGAGCGCAGCAGCTGCCGGTGCTCGTCCGGGAAGTCGTCCCCAACCACGCTGACCAGCTCGACGGAGGTGAACAGCCGCGCCGCCAGACTGAAGTAGGTCGCCGAACCGCCGAGGCAGAGCTCGCGCGACCCGAACGGGGTTTCGATGGAATCGAATGCGGTGGAGCCGACGACCAGCACCGAACTCATGGGTATGTCCTCTTCACAACGTGGCTCGATCGATTCGGTCTCGTCCGGTTCGGACCGCAAGGGGCTCTGGAGACTAGCCCGAGCGTTCGCATGCCGCGTCGCGAGTTCGCGGAAAGTTGTGGGGCGGCGCGGTGCAGCAGGGGGCGAGGCTTGTTCGTCTCGGGATCCGGGGTCGTGGGGTCGTGGGGTCGTGGGGTCGTGGGGTCGTGGGGTCGTGGGGTCGCTCGGCCTCAGCCTCGAGAACCGCGAGGGCTCCCCACGACCCCGTCGGCATCGGCTTCGGCCCAAGGCAAGTTGCGACCGAAGCCGATGCCGACGGGGCCGCGAGGGGAGTGGGTGGAGTCCTAGGAGGGTGGAAGTGCGAAGGTGGTCTTCAGCCGGGGACCTCGTGGTGATCGATCAGGCCGTGCCTGCGCCAGCCGATGTTCAGCAGCCAGTTGCGGGCGCGTGCGACCGGTTTGGTGAGGCCTGAGGGCAGCTTGCTCGTCAGCTTCTCGCGCCAACCGTCGAACCAGCATCCCGAGGTGAACCAGTCGATCTCCTGTGCCAACCGCACGCCGTGGCGGCGAGCGTTGTTGAGCACGTAGGCCAGCGCGTGGCGCACTTAGCGAGGCGTGCGGAGGATGTGGTCGTGGTAGCGGTCGGCGAAGACCTTGCCTACGCGACGCCACAGCCGGTTCAAGGCCCGAGCGATGCGGACCAACAATCCCTGCATGCCGCGCGACAAGCACGAGCGGTCGTTCGCCTCGACGATCATGTGCAGGTGGTTGCCCTGCACGGAGTAGTGCACCAGGCGAAAGCCGTTGCCTTCGCAGCCCTTCGCAAACGCCGCGAGCAGCACCGCGTACACGCCCTGGCTCCGCAGCGACGGAAGCCCGCGCACCAACCGCGTCGTCACGTGCACCGGAAACCGCGAGGCCAACGCCGCACGACTTCGATGCGATACGCCGGCCTTGTCACCCTTCGGCTTGCGCCCCGCTCCCTTGCGCCGACCTCCCCAGTTCATGCGAGGGAACGGCAGCAGGCCCGTGTCGTCCTTCGATCGCTTCATCCGCATCACCCTACCTTTGTTAGAGCATAGTTCTACGAACAAAGTCACGACAAGTCAAGTCACGCTTCAATGTTTTCACATGTAATGCGGGCCCAGCCGCATCGAGCCGATCTACTCGAGTGTGAATCGTCGATCGATCACCTCCGGCATCACCACTCGCCACCGCAACACGATCCGGTCAGTGCTCAATCAGATCGCACGGCCTTCCACCCCCAGACCCCTCCTGCTCTCCGCGGCCCTGTCGCCGTCGGCATCGGTCGCTCTAGCCGAGCGAAGCGAGCCCGGACCGATGCCGACGGCGACGGGGCCGTGGAGAGCCCCGCGGCTTCAGAGCTCGAGGTTGAGGGGAGCTCAGCAGTCCAAGCACCGCCACACCCACACCACAACAACTCCGAATCCGTGTTGCTGGGCAACGTCGCGCTGCGCAGCGGCGAGGTTGCGCGCGACCGAGTCGGTCGAGGCCGATCGGTTGCTGAGACTAGACTACCGTTGGGGGTTCGAGGTGCGGTGCGGTCGACGACCGCCGCGTGGGGTCTTGGGCTCGCTCGGCCTCAGCCTCGAGAATCAGCGAGGGCTCCCTCACGACCCCGTCGGCATCGGCTTCGGCCCAAGGCAAGTTGCGACCGAAGCCGATGCCGACGGGGCCGCGAGGGGAGTGGGTGGAGTCCTAGGAGGGTGGAAGTGCGATGGTGGTCTTCAGCCGGGGACCTCGTGGTGATCGATCGGGCCGTGTCGGCGCCAGCCGATGTTCAGCAGCCAGTTGCGGGCGCGTGCGACCGGTTTGGTGAGGCCTGAGGGCAGCTTGCTCGTCAGCTTCTCGCGCCAACCGTCGAACCAGCATCCCGAGGTGAACCAGTCGATCTCCTGTGCCAACCGCACGCCGTGGCGGCGGGCGTTGTTGAGCACGTAGGCCAGCGCGTGGCGCACTTCGCGAGGCGTGCGGAGGATGTGGTCGTGGTAGCGGTCGGCGAACACCTTGCCTACGCGACGCCACAGCCGGTTCAAGGCCCGAGCGATGCGAACCAACAACCCCTGCATGCCGCGCGACAAGCACGAGCGGTCGTTCGCCTCGACGATCATGTGCAGGTGGTTGCCCTGCACGGAGTAGTGCACCAGGCGAAAGCCGTTGCCTTCGCAGCCCTTCGCAAACGCCGCGAGCAGCACCGCGTACACGCCCTGGCTCCGCAGCGACGGAAGCCCGCGCACCAACCGCGTCGTCACGTGCACCGGAAAGCGCGAGGCCAACGCCGCACGACTTCGATGCGATACCCCGGCCTTGTCGCCCTTCGGCTTGCGCCCCGCTCCCTTGCGCCGACCTCCCCAGTTCATGCGAGGGAACGGCAGCAGGCCCGCGTCGTCCTTCGATCGCTTCATCCGCATCACCCTACCCTTGTTAGAGCATAGTTCTACGAACAAAGTCACGACAAGTCAAGTCACGCTTCAATGTTTTCACATGTAATGCGGGCCCAGCCGCATCGAGCCGATCTACTCGAGTGTGAATCGTCGATCGATCACCTCCGGCATCACCACTCGCCACCGCAACACGATCCGGTCAGTGCTCAATCAGATCGCACGGCCTTCCACCCCCAGACCCCACCCGCTCTCCCGCGGCCCCGTCGCCGTCGGCATCGGTCGCTCTAGCCGAGCGAAGCGAGCCCGGACCGATGCCGACGGCGACGGGGCCGTGGGAGAGCCCCGCGGCTTCAGAGCTCGAGGTTGAGGGAGCTCAGCAGTCCAAGCACCGCCACACCCACACCACAACAACTCCGAATCCGTGTTGCTGGGCAACGTCGCGCTGCGCAGCGGCGAGGCTGCGCGCGACCGAGTCGGTCGAGGCCGATCGGTTGCTGAGACTAGACTACCGTTGGGGGTTCGAGGTGCGGTGCGGTCGACGACCGCCGCGTGGGGTCTTGGGCTCGCTCGGCCTCAGCCTCGAGAACCGCGAGGGCTCCCCTCACGACCCCGTCGGCATCGGCTTCGGCCCAAGGCAAGTTGCGACCGAAGCCGATGCCGACGGGGCCGCGAGGGGAGTGGGTGGAGTCCTAGGAGGGTGGAATGCGATGGCGGTCTTCAGCCGGGGACCTCGTGGTGATCGATCAGGCCGTGCCTGCGCCAGCCGATGTTCAGCAGCCAGTTGCGGGCGCGTGCGACCGGTTTGGTGAGGCCTGAGGGCAGCTTGCTCGTCAGCTTCTCGCGCCAACCGTCGAACCAGCATCCCGAGGTGAACCAGTCGATCTCCTGTGCCAACCGCACGCCGTGGCGGCGGGCGTTGTTGAGCACGTAGGCCAGCGCGTGGCGCACTTCGCGGGGCGTGCGGAGGATGTGGTCGTGGTAGCGGTCGGCGAAGACCTTGCCTACGCGACGCCACAGCCGGTTCAAGGCCCGAGCGATGCGGACCAACAATCCCTGCATGCCGCGCGACAAGCACGAGCGGCCTTGTCACCCTTCGGCTTGCGCCCCGCTCCCTTGCGCCGACCTCCCCAGTTCATGCGAGGGAACGGCAGCAGGCCCGTGTCGTCCTTCGATCGCTTCATCCGCATCACCCTACCTTTTGTTAGAGCATAGTTCTACGAACAAAGTCACGACAAGTCAAGTCACGCTTCAATGTTTTCACATGTAATGCGGGCCCAGCCGCATCGAGCCGATCTACTCGAGTGTGAATCGTCGATCGATCACCTCCCGCATCACCACTCGCCACCGCAACACGATCCGGTCAGTGCTCAATCAGATCGCACGGCCTTCCACCCCAGACCCCTCCTGCTCTCCCGCGGCCCCGTCGCCGTCGGCATCGGTCGCTCTAGCCGAGCGAAGCGAGCCCGGACCGATGCCGACGGCGACGGGGCCGTGGAGAGCCCTGCGGCTTCAGAGCTCGAGGTTGAGGGAGCTCAGCAGCCAAGCAGTTCACCACACCACCACACCACCACCCCACGCCACCCCCACATGAGCCCCACCCCGAGTGTCCATCACCCCCGCACCCGACGCATCGACCGGACCCCGAGAGGCACGCCGCACACCACACGGCCGAGTTCGAGGTTGAGCGAGCCCAGATGCCCCGGCGCGCACAACCCAGCGCCCAGCCCCAATCCCGCCGGACGCTAGCGCTAGCGAGGCGCGGCGCCCGAGGCTTCTTCCATCTCGGCGTCGATCTGCGCCTCCTCGACCTCTTCCGCAGCGGCTTGACGTTCCATCTCCGCGCGCGTGACCTTGTCCTTGTCGAAGAAGAACAGCACGCCGCCGACCAACGACCACAGCGTGAGGTGGATGCGGTAGAGCAGCGACAGCGCGACGCCGCGGGTGCCCATCACCTTGGTCGCGGTAAGCGCGTCGGCGCCGACCAGGTGGGGTGCACCGAAGTCGCCGAACAGCCGGCGGAACATGAACTCGCCCACGCCCCAGCCGTTCGGCGCGATGGGTACCGCGGACACGATGACGATGATCGGGATCAGCACGAAGTAGTCTTGCATCGGGATCCCGACCCCGAGCGCCTCACCGACGAATGCGTAGCTGGCCACGCTGAGCACGTGGTTGATGGTGCCGAGCAGCAGCCAGACGAAGATCCCGGTCTTGTGGCCGCGGTAGAAGTACACCGCGTGATCGATCCGCTTGAGCACGTGACTCAACTTCGGCGGCAGCTTCTCGAGCAGATCCCGCAGCCGAATCAGCGAGCGGATTCGGCGGCTGAACGCCACCACGCCGAGCAGCACCACCCCGGCGAGCACGGCCCACAGCACGGCGGCCAGGGTCGCGAACTCCGAGTTGTCCAGGTAGAACAGCACCGCGATCGCGGCCAGCAGCGACAGCGATGCCAGTCCGAGGATGCGGTCGATGACGACCGACATCATCGCCGGCACCCGCTCGCCGTGGCAGCGCTTCATCACGTAGATCGCCTTCACCAGGTCGCCGCCGGTCTGCCCAGGAACGACGTTGTTGAAGAACACCCCGACCCAGGTGTACCGGTATGCCGCCCAGTAGCCGATCGGCAACCGATTGACCTCGAGCAGCCACCACCAGCGCGAGGATGCGAAGCTGACCGTCAGCAGGTAGCACAGCGCGCCGAGGGCGAACCACCCCGCCCGCAGGTTGAGCCAGAGAGTGGGGAGTCCCGGGTCGACCCGCAAGTTCGCATCGGGACGCAGCACCTGCGGGGGTCCGCCGTCCTCCGAACGAAACCGCACCTCGACGCCATCCCACGCCCCCTGGATGTAGCCGAAGTGGCGGGTCTCTTGCTTCGCCACCGGATCGATCTTCACCCAGCTGTCGCGCCACTGGATGTTGCTGAGCACCCAGTACATGAGCCCCGCGACGAACAGCAGCTTGCCGGCGGTGAGCAGATGACGGCGCACTACGCTTCGTCCTTCGCGCGCACTTTGGCACGCGCCAGGCGGACGGACTCCACCTCCGCTGTCCAGTCGCCCAGCAACCGCTGCGCGAACTCGGCGGGATCGACCCCGAGGTCCGCGAGCGCGGCGGTGTGGACCGGGGTCCCCTCGTTCGAGACGTTCACGGCGAAATGGATCAAGGTCGAGACCGGGGAGCGCGTGGCAATGGAGATGGAGAGCTTCCCCGGACCGACGAACAAGTCGTCGCCCTGCCGGCGCAGGTCGACTCCGGGTGCGAGGGCCCGCAGCGTATCGCCCGCGGCGGCGGAGAACAGCCGCTGCACATAGACGGCCCGCAGCAAGTCACCATCGTCGAAGCACTCGCACAGGAAGTGCACCATGTCATCGCCAGCGATCCCGACTCCGGACAGCAGGTCTTCGAGGTCTGCCATCTCCCGATCAGCCACCCGACACGGGCCGCGGAACGCCACCACCGCGTCGCCGACCAGCCCGCAGTGCCGCAGGATCCAGTGGGCTCGCAGCTGGCTGCCGTCGTACGCCAGGGTCTCTTCGAGCCAAGCCGAGAGCATCAGCGATCCCGCCCCAGCACGTGGCTGCGCCACCAGGCGCGGGCCCAGGCGTCGTCGAACGAGATCGGCGTGGTCACGCGTTTCGATCCGAGGCTGCGTGCCAGTCCCTCGAGTGCCACCCGCCGCAGCGTCTCCTCCTCGTCGGGGTCGACCGCCGTGTCGTAGAGGAACTCGATCGGCTGCGGCCCCGAACTCCGCTCCTGCTCCCGGTAGTGCAGCTGCGCACACATCCGAACCAAGCTCATCCGCACCCGCGGATCCGGATCGAAACGATTGAGCGGGCCGACCCGCGGCCGCTGCATGGTCCGCAGGATGAATGGCACGGCCGGCACACCGCCGAGCCGGCGGAAGATGTACAGCACCTCCTCGCGCACTTCCGGCTGATCGAGGGCACCGGCCTCCTGCGGCACGAGCGCCGCGCGCAAGGCGTTGCAGCTGCCGTACCAAATCGCGCGGCGCAGCGCGTCGTTGGCCGCCGCGACCACCAGCGGTTCCCGCTCGGTTGTGCGCACCGACCACAGCACGCGGATCAGGTCTCGCTGGCGGCGACGCGACGCCAGCGGGCGCTCGGCCAACTCCCGCAGCACTCGACAGTACGTCGCTCGATCCGCGGCATCGAGTCGTGCTCGGTCCTTCCGCTGCAGCAAACGACGCAGCGTCGCCTGGGCGTTGCCGAGCTGCTGCTCGCGGCGTAGCAGTTCGGCGGGAGACTCCTCGTTCGAGTACGCCGACGGGTCGAGCGGGTCGAGGTTCAGCACCTCCAGCACACGTTCGATTCCCTGCAGGGCGACGATGCGATTCAGCGGGTTCGGGTCGCGGTCCGCGATCCACAGGAGTCTGCGGGTGACCGGCGCCACCCGTGCCAACCCCTCGCCGCTGCGCGCCGCGAGGATCTCGATACGCCGCCGCACGAAGCCGGGCGGGTTCTCGACGTCGTCGAGGACCGGGTCGACCGGCAGCCAGGAGGAGTACCACGGGTACTGCAGGGACTTGGCCGGATAGCTGGCGATGCCCGGCTCCTGGGCCGGGTTCGTCCAACCGGTGATCGCGTCGAACTCGTCCAGCGCCTCCGAGTAGGTGGTGGCGCAGCCCGTCGCCGCGGCGAGCCCCGACCAGCAGAGCACGACGCGCAGCCACCTCACGCGACGAAACCGTCCGGGCGGTCGCGGTGCCACCGCCATGCCGTCTCGAGAACCGCGTGGATGTCGGCGAACCGCGGCCGCCAGCCGAGTTCCGCGGTGATCTTCGCCGGACTGCCGACCAGCACTGGCGGATCGCCAGCGCGACGCGGACCGACGGAGTACGGCACCGAGCGGCCGGTGACCTGCTCGGCGGCCCGGATCACTTCGAGCACCGAGTTGCCTGCCTCGCTTCCCAAGTTGAACGCGCGCGCCCCGGTCAAACCACCGGCCATCGCCTCGAGGGCCAACACGTGCGCCTCGGCGAGGTCGGTGACGTGCACGTAGTCGCGAATGCACGAGCCGTCGGGAGTCGGGTAGTCGTCGCCGAACACTGTGAGCGCCGGCCGCCTGCCCGTCGCGGCACCGAGCACCAACGGGATGAGGTGCGTCTCGGGGTCGTGGTCCTCCCCGATCCGCCCCTCGGGGTCGGCGCCGGCGGCATTGAAGTAGCGCAGCGACACCGAATGCAACCCGTGGGCCCGCTGCAGGTCGCGCAACATTCGCTCGCACACCAACTTGGTCTCGCCATACGGGTTGATCGGCGCCTGCGGCATCGTCTCCACGATCGGCACCGCGGGCGGCTCGCCGTAGGTGGCGCAGGTCGAGCTGAACACGAACCGGGTGACCCCCGCAGCGACACAGGCCTCCAGGAGGTTGAGCGTGCCGACCACGTTGTTGCGGTAGTACTGGCCGGGGTCGCGTACCGACTCGCCGACATAGCAACGCGCAGCGAAGTGGCACACCGCGTCGATCGAGTGCTCGGCGAACACCCGTTCGAGGAAGGCGCGATCCATGGTCGAGCCCTCGACCAGATCGGCACCGAGCAGCGCATCGCGGTGCCCCTCGCTGAGGTCGTCGAGCACCAGGACCTCCGCCCCGCGCTCGCGCAACTGCAACACCGTGTGCGAACCGATATAGCCGGCTCCGCCGGTCACCAGGATCATCGTCCGTTCCTCCACGCAGTCACGATCTCGCGGCGCTGCGCCGGGTCCGCACAGGCGCCGAACGGCAACGGCACCTCACGGCCGGACAACGCCTGCATGGCGTGGTGCATCATGCGGAACGCATAGCTGTTCTGCTCGGCGGCCATGCACCCGAGCACCAAGTCACTGAGCATGGCGACGCGGCTCTGGCGGTCCGCCAACTGCCCCCAGACCTTCGGCAGCAGCTCGGCTGCCTTCGCCCTGACCTCGTGCTGGCGGTCGCGCAACCCGGCCTCGAGTTCCGGCATCGGATCCTTCACCCGCCGCAGCCGACACACCAGCGCCAGCACGCGCAGCGGGGTGCACCCGGTCCGGTCGGCGACGAACAGCGCGCGTTCGGCCACGACCGGGCTCTTGTCCTGGCTGAGCTTCGCGAGCACCTGACAGCGGAGGTCGAGCGACGGGTGGCCACGCAGAATCGCAAGACACTCCCACAGGCGCCAGAGCTGCTTGCCGGCGCGCTTGGCATCGAGCGCCCACTCGCGCAACTCCACCAGCTCGGCGCGTTCGTCGGGCGAGCGATCGGTGCGACCCAGTAGCACCTCGACGTGTTTCAGCGTGCCCGCGTAGTCGCCGGCCAGGAACATCGCCTGCGTGAGCTGATACTCCACCGCCGGGTCGGTCGGTGGTTGCTGGGCCAGCGGTCCGAGCAGCTCGATCGCCCGCTTCGGTTCGAACATCCGCACGCAGTGGGCCGCCAACCCCCGGATCAGCTCCTTGGAGTCCGGAGCGCGCTCCCGGGCGCGCACCAGCACCGCCTCGACTTGCGCGTTCTCCTCCTCGATCAAGTAGTCGTTGGCGAGATCGATCGCGGCATCCACCGGGTCCTTGGCTTCGAGCACCAACTGGTGCAGCAACCGCCGTCCCTCGTCGCGCGTGGCGGTGGTGCGCAGCAGCATGCGACCCAGGGTCGTCGGCGCCTCGGGGAAGCGCGCGAAGCCGGTCGGCCGCTCCAACTCGACCACGCGACGCGCTGCCGCGATCGCCGCGTCCGCCCGATCGTTCAGCTCGTGGTAGCGGACGAGCACGACCCACACTGCGGGGTTGCTGGGGTGCGCTCGCTCCAGCCGCTCCAACTCGGGCCGCACCGCGTCCGACTCCCGGAGTTCGACCCGCGCCCAGCAGTAGCGCAGGCGTTCGACCAGGGTCAGGCCGGGCTGCACGCCGCGCAGCCCCGCCTCACCAGCTTTCTGGCTGCGTTCGCGCAGGAATGGCAGCAGGTCGGCTTGTGCGACCGCGGCTTCGGGCACCGGCGGAAAGACCTCCGGCCGAGCCGCGGCAGCCCCCGGCGCGGGCCGGGGCGTGCCGTCCGCAGCACCCGGTCCGCGGGTTCCGCCACTCCATTCGGGCAGCTCGGCCGGGGCCAGGCGTTCGTTGCCTCGCGGTCCGGAACAGGCCGCCCACGGCATGACCGAGAGCGCCAGCGGAAGCGCGATTCGGATGGTCTTCGTCATGTGCTGCGGGGTAGTGTGCGCGCGACGCGAACCCGGAACCCCGAGCTCCCATGCCGCGCCCTCACCCTACTCGGTCCAGCCTACCGAGCCCGCAACGAATCCGTGCGCTGCTGCGCACCGCCCGAGCGGCCGCCACGGCCGCCGCCGAGATCGTGCGCCGACGACACCGCACCACCGGAGTCGCGATGCGCCGCAAGGGTGTCGGTGACTTCGTGACTGCGATCGACCTCGACGCCGAATTGGCGATGCGCGAATGCATCCTCGCGGCGCACCCGGACCACGGCGTGCTCGGCGAAGAGCGCCCGGCTCAGCGACTGGATGCCGAACTGGTGTGGATCCTCGATCCGATCGATGGCACCAGCAATTTCGGCCGCGGGCTGCCGGTGTTCGCCACTTCGGTGGCCTGCCTCCGCGGTGGCCAACCGCTCGCCGCGGCGGTTCATTGTTTTCCGGAGGATCGCATCTACAGTGCGGCTCTCGGGTTGGGAGCCCATTGCGGGCGCCGACCTCTCGGGATGCCGGCGGTGCAGCGGCTCGACGACGCGTCGATTCTGGGTGCGCAGTGGCACCGGGGGAAGCGCCGGTTGGAGTTCGTGAGCAAACTCGCGACCACCGGTGCGCGGCTGCGCAACATGGGGTGCACGGTCAGTCAGCTGTGCGACGTCGCGGTCGGTCGGATGGACGGGAACGTGCAGGAACAGGGCAAGCTGTGGGATTTCGCGGCAGCCGGGTTGATCGTGTGCGAGGCCGGGGGCGCCTTCACCGACTGGCTGGGCAAGCCGATCTTCCCGCTGCGCGACTACGACCCCGACCGGCACTACCCCAGCCTGGCGGGCAGCCCGGCGGTGGTCCGGCGGCTGACCCGGGTCCTCGGCAAGGGCCGCTGACCCGGGCCCGCGCCAGGTGCGCAGCCCAGACCGGGCCCGCGGCAGTGGGGTTTCCCGCGTCGCGACTTTCGCCCCGGACCGAACCCCGACAATCTTGCAGTGACCGATCCGGCGGTTTTTTGCGAGTTCCGTGAGGGGTCACGACCGAAACAAGCGTGGCTACCGCAGATCGCCGGAAACGGCCCCTACCAAGCCATGAACACCCCGACCCGCAACGCCCTGCTCTCGACTGTCGCCGCACTCTCCCTGCTCGCCGCCCCCGCCATCGCCCAGGACGGGCCGGCTCGCGGCAACGTGCAGCTCGAAGGATCGATCCGCCTGCTGCCCAACGGGGACGGCGTCGCCAAGATCCAGATCCGCTTCTCCGCCGCCGACTACACCCGCGTCAAGGGCGAGAACCCCAACGCATTCCGCTACGTCCGCGACTTCTCCGGCACCCGCAGCGACGTCGAGATCACCGACACCAGCGCCCGCTACGAGGACGCCAAGTCGTCCGTGATCCTCGAGATGACCCAGCGCGGCGCGATGCGCAACCTCGGCGGCGGCCGTTGGGTGCTGCCGTTCGCTCGCGGCATCGACTTCATCAACCTGGCCAACGAGGCCGAGGGCACCGTCGGCTACTTCGTCGAGTCCGGCACCTGGCCGGGTGGCATCGCCTACAAGGGCAAGGTCCTCTACCACCTGCCCAAGGGCGCCAAGGAGGCGCGCTTCGACAACAGCGAACGCACGCTGACCTACACCCTCGAGCGCGAGGCCAAGGCCGGACCTGCCGCTCTCGGCCAGAAGCTGCGCACCAAGGATCGCCTGATGAGCGCGCTCTACAAGGTCTACGGCCTCGGCACCGACTTCGCCGCCATGTGGGTCGCCAAGTCGACCTTCAAGAACTCCGGCAGCAGCGTCATCAAGGACCTGCGCGTCCGCTTCCGCCTCAGCGGCTACTCCGACTGGAGCCTGTGGCAGAGCTTCGCCGAGCTGGTCCCCGACCAGACCGTGGTCGCTCCCTACTACCCGGTGCTCGAGGCGAAGATCGCCACCCTGACCTCCAACACCCCGGCCAACTTGCTGGTGGAGTGGAGAGCACCGACGACGCCGGACAGAAGCAGACCAGCAGCGACGGCCGTCGCCTGGTGGTGCTCGGCCACCGCTCGTTCTTGTTCTCCGACATCAAGGGTGACGAGTCGTTCGGCACCTGGCACGAGGCGCACGCCAACGCGCCGTTCGTCGCCGCCTGGGTGTCGCGCGACGACAAGATCGTCTCCGAGTTCGCCTCGATGGCCAACCGCCGCGCCGGCGGGGTCGGCGCCTCCGACAACGACAAGAACTGCCTGAAGGTGCTCGGCGAGATCTACCGGCTGATGCAGGTGAACGAGTTCACCTACCAGCACCCGAGGGCCTGATCGACCGCTCGGTGGCGTTCGACCCGCAATCGGCGCAGAGCCTGCAGTATCCGCGCGAGACCATCCGCAAGCGCTCCGGCACCTGCATCGACCTGGCGATCCTGTATGCCGCGATGGCCAACTCGGTCGGCATCCGCAGCTACCTCGCGCTGGTCCCCGGCCACTGCTTCCCGGTGTTCCGCGTCCCGTCGGGCACGCTGATCGGCATCGAGTCCACCGGCGTCGCCGGCGGCCTGCGCCACGGCGGCACCCACCTGTTCGAGGCGGTGCTCGACAAGGGCATCAAGAACCTGCAGAAGTGGTCCCGCGACGGCCGCATCCACCTGCTCGACCTGCAAGACCTGTGGACCCGCGGCATCTCCAACCCCGAGCTCCCGGAGCTGCCGGCGGACATCGCCAAGCAGTGGAAACTGCTGGAGCACTGCCAGGGCGAGGAGAAGCTCTACGGCCAGGGCGCAGGTCCCGACACCGGCGCGGGGCAGGGTCAGGGCAACGACTTCGCCGGCACTTGGTCGGGCACCGTGACCGAGAACGTCGGCGGGCAGCAGGTGTCCTACGGCGCGGCGATCAAGTTCCAAGCGACCGGCCGCGGCTCCTACTCGTTCACCGCCGTGGCCCAGGCAGCGGTGCCGAACGGGCAGGGCGGTGTGATCCGGGTTCGCGTCCAATCGGTCGGCACCGGCACGCAGAACGGCAACGGCCTGCAGATCACCACCACCCGCAAGGTGCTGACCTACCTCGACACCGGGGCGACCGAGCAGATGAACGGCGACTCGGGCTCGTTCACGCTGCAGAACGGACGCCTGGTCGGCAAGGTCGGCAACCAGACCGACGGCTTCGTGGCGATCAACTTCGCCCGCAAGTAGGCCGGCCTGCTGCGTGAACCGCCGGGTCAGCCTGCCGAAACCGGCTGCGCGACACGGCACACCGAAGCGCCGCGACACGGGGGTGGTCGCGGCGCTGTCGTTTCGGCTCGGTAACACTCGCGCGCCCGGTGATCCGGGGGTGAGACGGTCAGCGGCCGTCGGATCTGCGCGCGAACGGCCCGCAACCCTGGTAGCTGGCGGCCGATCGGGGGAGAATTGGAATCTCGTGGCCAGCGTGATCCGACGGCATCGGACTTGCTTCCTGGTCGCGGACGGCACCGTTCCCGAGGCTTCGAGCGGCGCCCCAACCTCCAAGACACCGCACAACCCATGAACAAGCTGTTCCTCTCCAGTCTCGCGTGCGCCTCGCTGCTCGGCCTGTCCGAGATCGGCTCGGCCCACGGCGGCCAAGCACCGTGGCCCCGGCGATACGGTTCCGCCGAGCCGGGCGGCGGCCGCACTGGCGGTCCCGCCGGCGTCCCCGGTCCCGTGACCCTGGCCCGTCCGCACCTGGCGCCCCGGCGCCGGCCGGCCCCACCCCCTGGCCCGGCGGCGCCGGTGCCCCGCAGACCGGCGGCCCCGCAGGCCCCGGCCCCGGCGGTGGTCCCAAGACCGGACCGCGCGGCATCCAGCTGACCGATGACCTCAGCCGCTGGTCGTTCTGGTGGGAGTTCAACAAGGACCCGTTCATCCGCCTGCGCGATGCGATCCACGCCGCCGAGACGGTCACCGGTTCGGACGACTTCTACCTCGGCGCCACCCGCCGCGTCGCGTCGAAGGACACCGCCAAGCCGTCCGACTCGGACATCCAGGAGACCATTCTCCCGGCGCTGAAGCGGACCCTCGACAGCACCGACGACCGCGACATCAACTCCTCGTGCATGGTCGCGATGGCCAAGATCGGCCGTGACCACAAGGAGTTCGCGATCCTGCCGATCTTCAAGCAGTTCCTGAAGAAGCCCGACCAGGAGATCCGCGAGACCGCGGCGCTGTCGATGGGTATCTCCGGGATGGTCAACGCGGTGCCCTCGCTGGTCGACCTGGCGCACGACACCGACGCCGGCCGCAAGCTGTGCGGACGCGCCGAAGTCGATGTCCGCACCCGCTCGTTCGCCTGCTACGCACTCGGCCTCATCGCCTACCGCGACGCCAAGGTCGACCTCAAGCGGCAGGTGTTCGAGGCGCTCAAGAAGGTGCTCGGCGACGAGAAGAACCGCGACCGCAACATCCTGGTCGCCGCGATCAACGGCATGGCGCTGCTGAACGTCGGCAAGGAGAACCTCCAGGAGAAGGAGTCGAAGCTGCTCGACGACGTGCTGGCGACCTTGATGGCCTACTACAACAAGAAGGCGGGGCGCAGCGTCGACCTGATCAAGTCGCACGTGCCGCCGGCGGTTGCCAAGCTGTTGGGCCGTGGCAACACGGATCGTCACAACACCTTCAAGGAGGCGTTCCTCAAGGACTTCAACCCGAAGAAGCGTGACAGTCTGGAGATCTACCAGGGCTGTGCCATCGCGCTGGGTCAGCTGGTCCAGTCCGGCGAGGTCAACAAGAAGGACGCCAAGTACTCCAAGGCGCTGCTCAACTACTTCAAGAGCGGCAAGGACCACCAGGCGAAGTACTTCAGCCTGATGTCGATGGGCCAGATCGGTGGCACCACCAACAAGAACGAACTGCTGAAGGTCCTGTCGAAGGGCAAGAAGGCGCTGGAGCGGCCGTGGGCGGCGCTGGCGCTCGGCGTGATGGAGTTCCACCGGATGGACGGCGACAAGGCGGCCTCCACCGACACCACGGTCGGCCTCGAGCTGCTCAAGCAGATCAAGGAAGGCACCAACCCGGACGCCCAGGGGGCGTTCGCCGTGGCGCTGGGTCTGTCCCGCTTCACCGATTCCGCGAGCCAGCTGATGGACCTGTTGACCCGCTACTCGAAGTCGAAGGACGAGCTCGCCGGCTACCTGTGCATCGGCCTGGCGCTGATGAACTACAGCGGCGCCAAGGAGCTCATCCACGACGTGGTGCGCCAGTCCGTGCGGCGCCCGGACCTGCTCAAGCAAGCTGCCATCGGGCTCGGCAAGCTGGGCGACCGGACCGTCACCAAGACGCTGACCGACATGCTGGAAGACAAGCAGCCGATCCTGGCCAAGCTGAGCGCCATCGCCTCGGCCCTGGGCTTCATCGGGGATCGCCGCACCATTCAGCCGCTGAAGAAGATGCTGCACAACGATTCGCTGCCCACGCTCAGCCGCGCGTTCGCCGCGGTGGCGCTGGGTGGTGTCGCCGACAAGGAGTCGCTGCCCTGGAACTCGAAGATCGCGCAGAACATGAACTACCGCGCATCGGTCGAGACCCTGACGCAGTCCGGCACCGGCGTGCTCGACATCCTGTAGTCGGGAGCGCAACCGAACTCAGGGCCAGGCCCTGACGCGACGCCCCGCGGCCGAGCCGCGGGGCGTCGTCGTGTACGGCGGTCGCACTGCAGGTGGCGTTCTCGATTGGCAGCCTGCGCCGAGAGGCCTTGGGCCTCGCTCTTTGGCGCAACCCCGGGCCGATCTCCCGCGCCGAGCCGCGCGCGTACCGACATGACCGCGGGCCATGGCATTGCGCAGCAGACGTCGTCTGCCACTGACCCCAGAGAGAAGGCCAGCGCATCACGCACTTCGCCTGCACGACGCACTCGCTACGAGCACGCGTGGCGCAGACTCCTAGCCCGCGAAGGGGTCACGGCGAGACACTCGGCCATCCAAGTGAGTCCCGAACATCGGGAACCGGCCCGCATGACCGTGTGCATCGAACAGCAACCGGCGCCGCGACCCGCGCCGACCACGCACCCGGAGTTCCATGTTCTCACGGCTACTTGCTCCGTCGGGAGCGCAGTTGTTTCGCGGTGCCTACATGCATCGCGCGTACGACACGATTCACCGGTCGCAGCGGTCGTGGCACCACGCTTGCTTTGGCAGCGGTGTTCCACACGCACCGGAAGCTCGGTGACAACCGATCGCCCCGATTCGGTGCGCGCATCCACGTTCGAGGAAGACCCTCAGATGAACAACCTGCTGTTCTCGAGTCTCGCCTGCGCAAGCCTGCTCGGCCTCGCCGAGCTCGGATCGGCGCACGGCGGAATCTACCGTGGGCCCGGCGACACCGTCCCGCCCGGCACCCGCCCGCGCAACCCCGGCAACCCGGGCCGACCCGGTCCGATCACTCCCGGACCACACGTGCCCGGCGCACCGAGTTCGAGCGGACCACACACTCCGAACCCCGCAGCACCGAACGGACCGCCGACCGGGGGGCCGCCCGGTTCGGGCACCGGGCCGAAGACTCCCCGCAGCGGTATCCAGCTGACCGACGACCTGACCCGTTGGAGCTTCTGGTGGGAGTTCAACAAGGACCGGTTCATCCGCTTGCGCGACGCACTCGACGCCGGCGAGATCACGACCGGTGGCGAGGAGTTCTACCTCGGGCCGAACCGGCGTGTCGCATCGCGGGAAACTGCCCGGCCCGCCGAGTCCGACATCCAGAACATCATCCTGCCGACCCTCAAGCGCATCCTCGACTCTACCGACGATCGCGACATCAACTCGTCGTGCGTGGTCGCGCTCGCCAAGATCGGACGTGATCACAAGGACTTTGCGATCCTGCCGATCTTCGAGAAGTTCCTGAAGCGACCCGACCAGGAGATCCGCGAAACCGCGGCGCTGGCGATGGGGATCTCGGGGATGGTCGCGGCGGTTCCGGACTTGACCGATCTCGCGCTCGACACCGGCGCTGGCCGCAAACTGTGCGGACGTGCCGAGGTCGACATCCGCACCCGATCGTTCGCCTGCTACGCGCTCGGGCTGATCGCGCACCGCGACGCCAACGTCGACCTCAAGCGACAGGTGTTCACCGTGTTCGACAAGCTGCTCTCCACAGACCAGGACCGGGATCGCAACATCCTGGTGGCTGCGGTCAACGGGATGGGGCTGCTGAACATCGGCCATGGCAACCTGCCGGAGAAGGAGGCGAAGCTGCTGGACGACGTGCTCGGGTCCATGATGGCGTTCTACAACAAGAAAGCGGGCCGCAGCGTCGACTTGATCAAGTCGCACGTGCCGCCCTCGATTGCCAAGCTCTTGGGACGCGGCAACACGGCACGGCACGAGACCTTCAAGCAGATCTTCCTCAACAACCTCGACCCGAAGAAGCGCGACAGCCTCGACATCTACCGCGGTGCGGCGATCGCACTGGGTCAGCTGGCAGAGCCGAGCGAGGTCGATGCCGGTGATGCCCGCTATTCCAAGGCACTGCTGGACTACTTCCACACCGGCAAGGACCACCAGGCCCGGTACTTCAGCCTGATGTCGCTAGGCCAGATCGGCGGGATCAAGAACAGGGCTGTGCTGCTGCGGGTCCTGTCGAAAGGCGGCAAGTCGCTCGAGCGTCCATGGGCGGCTCTCGCCCTCGGCGTGCTCGAGTTCCACCGGCTGGACCGCGACAAGTCGGCCGCTTGCGATTCCTCGATCGGCTTTGCACTCGCGAAGCAGCTCAAGGACGGCAGCAACCCCGACGCTCAGGGTGCATTCGCCGTCGCCCTGGGGCTGTGCCGCTCGGTGGACGCGGCTGACCAGATGATGGAACTGCTGAACCGCTACGCCAAGTCCAAGGAGGAGCTGGCCGGCTACCTGTGCATCGGTCTCGCGCTGATGCGCCACGGCAGCGCCCGCACGCTGGTGCACGACGTCGTGCGGCAGTCGGTACGACGTCCCGACCTGCTCAAGCAGGCGGCGATCGCGCTCGGCAAGCTCGGCGACCGCACCGTCACCAAGACGCTCACCGACATGCTGGGCGACCCCCAACCGAACCTCGCCAAGTTGAGCGCGATCGCCGCGGCACTGAGCTTCATCGGCGACCGGCACAGCATCCAGCCGCTCCGGAAGATGCTGTGCAACGATTCCCTCACGCCGCTCAGCCGCGCGTTCGCCGCGGTCGCGCTCGGCGGCGTGGCCGACAAGGAACCCCTGCCGTGGAGCGCGAAGCTGGCGCAGAACATCAACTACCGGTCGGCCGTCGAGACCCTCACCACTTCGGGCACCGGCGTGCTGGACATCCTGTAGTCGCGGGTTCAATCCAATCTCGGGGCCCGCTCCGAGATTGGGGCCGCTGGACCGCCCGGCGATCACTGCCGGGCGGGGCAGTTCTCCGTTTCAGGCTGGATGTCTCGACGAAGCCCAGCAGCCTTCTCGCACGATCGCAGGCCTGGTTGGCTGTCGCTTGCTATCGACCCGGAGCGACCACGGTGCTTCTGGACGCGGCCACGAACCCGACGGCCGCCAACAGCACCACCCCCACGGCCAACCACCCGTTCCGCCGCCCGACACGCCGGGCGTGGCCACGGCCATCCGCCTCCACGCTCGACCACTTCAGGTTCTCCTCCACTCGCACGCGCTGCGCTTCAGGGACGCCGAGCCGCAGTGCCTCGCGGTATTCCTCGGCCGCACCACGCGCGTCACGGAGTCGCCAGCGGCAGTCGCCGGCGAGCACTCGCAGCGGACCGGTCGCGGCGCGTGCACCGGCGAACACGTCGCGACACTCCTCCAGGCGCCCCGCCTGCAGTAGTCCGACGGCCGCTCCGAGTATCTCGTCGGGCGGCCGCGCACCGTGCATGGCCAACAGCCCGGGCGACGCTTCGTCGCCGCGGTAGGCGCGTTCCTGCAGGGCGTCGAGGAACGGGCGGTCGTCGTCCAGCACTTCGGCGCCCGGGCGCTGCGGGAATGCATGCCAGCTGCCGGGCACCGAAGTCCGCGCCAGCACCTGCTGCAACGCGGCATCGGAGGGAGGCGCGGCAACCCGCGCCAAGCACCCGGGATCGAGCGGCTTGTCGCGCCGCGCCACCAGCATGAAGTTGCGCGAGTTCGGGATGCGGAACGCCCAGCTCTCGCCGAACACTCGTGCCATCGTGTCGCCGAGCACGCGCACCACCGGATCGTCGAAGCGCACCCCGCCGGCGTTGACCGACACGATGCCACCCTCGCGCAGCACGCGCCGCACACCGCGGAAGAACTGCGCGCTGGCCACGTGTGCCGGCAGGTAGATCTGGTGCTTGTAGGTGTCCAACAGCACCACGTCGTAGGTCCGCTGGGTGCGGTCGACGAACACCCGCGCATCGAGCGCGAACCGTTCGCCCTCGGGCTGCTTCCCGGGGAAGAACGCGTCGCCGAGTCGGCTCACCGCAGGATCGAGTTCCACCCGGTCCATCGAACTCGGGTGATGCACGTGCTCGTACAGCCGCCCGAAGGTGCCGGCCGCGTCGCCGAGCGACAGCACGCGCAAGTGCGGCGGCGCCGCGCCGTCGCCGGCGAGGTATGGCGCGACGACGTGGTAGTCGTAGTAGCCGCCACCGGTGTAGGGCGTGCCCGCGAGCGCAACCGAGTGGAACGAGTCCAGGCCTTCGTTGATCCGCAGCAGGGTCCGGCGCGGGTCGCTGTCGGCGACCTCGACCACCTGCAGGAACTGGTACGGGCTCTCCACCTCGGCCCGAACCACCTCACCCGGACCGGCCGCCTCCAGGTGATCGGGGGCGAGCAGCGACCACCCCAACGGCAGCACGCCGACCACCGAGCCCGCGGCACCGAACCGACACAGCAGCGCAGCCGCCGCCAAGCAGACCGCCGCGATCCACACCGTCCACCGGCTTCCAACCTCGGGAATCAGCCAGTGGGTCGCGACGAACGTTCCGACCACGCTGCCGAGGGTCGCGGTCCAGGACACCAACGCGCTGGCCCGCCCTACCCTGCCGTCGGCGCGCGCCAGATTGACCACCAGAACCGGCGACACCGCAGCCACCAGCAGGACCGGAAGCGCGAACAGCAGCGACGAGGCGACCAACGAACCGCGCACCAGGGCGGCCATCGCCGAGTCCAGCGGAAGGTCCGCAGGAGCGAGCCACGCACCGAGCGGCGGGCCGATCAGCGGCACCAACCCGACCAGCCCGGCAGCGACCACGAGCAGTCCCGACAGCCCTTTGCGCCCCACACCGCGGTCGGCCAACCGCCCACCGAGGAACGCGCCGAGCGCCAGCGCGAGCAGGATCACGCCGATCACGTTGGTCCACACGTACTGGCTGTCCCCGAACACCGGAGCGAACAACCGCACAGCGGTCAGCTCCAACAACATGACGGCGAACCCGGTGGCAGCCGCCGCCATGGCGGCGACCGGGATGGGGACATCACGCCCGGGGGCGGATTCGACTGCCGTCATCGGATGCTCGACTCGAGCGGTATCCGCCGGGCCGGACCCTGCATCGCCTACTTGCCGGAGCCCGAAGCCGTACCGCCCGAACCCTTCTTGTCGCTCTTCGGCACCGGCACCTCGAATGCGTAGCGAGCCGTGGCGATGAAGGTCGGATCGAACCGCGGCTTCATCGCTTCCCACACGGTGCCGAGCGAGCGCTGCACCTTGTTGCCCGCGAGCTCGATGCCGTTCACCACCACGGTGAACTCCTTGTCGAGGTCGAGCAGCGCATCGTTGAGGTAGAGCCGGATCGCCGAGACGCTGCGCGACTCGACCAGGATGCGGTTCTTCTGGTAGTCGGCGTCCACCCGAACCATCGGTCGCTTCTCCGGGGCGGCCACCGCGTCGAGCGGCTCGCAGGAGGCGATCTCCACCCAGTAGGCGCGGCGGAACTTGTCGTGGTTGGGGGCGACGATCACCGAGCCCGGGAACAGCGGGCGAACCACGCCGCGCATCCACTTCTCGATCTCGGCATTGGCCTTGTCGCCCTCCTTCAACACGACCGTGCACCCGGCCTTCAGCTTGTCGAGCGCCGCCTTCAACTTGTCACACACCGCGGCGGTCTTGTCGTTCGACACCAGGCAGATCGGCGTCCCCATCAAGCCACCGAGCTGCAGGTCCTTGGGGTCGACCGGGCGACGGAGGATCACACCGGCGAACCGTCCGGGAAAGTACGTCGCCAGCCGCAGACCGAAGCCACAGGTAGCGGGCCCGCAGTCGAGGAACACCCGTCGCCGGTCGACGTGGAAGTTGCGCTGCAGCTCGCCGAACGGGCGCAGCACGCCGGCGATGCGCTCGCCTTCGTTCGTCAAGCCGTCGGTCGACGTGAGGTCGGGGTGCGTCTCGAGGTCATCGCCCTTGCGCAGGTCGGGAACGACGAACAGCGAATCGCCGGCCGATTCGGACTTCGCCCACATGTCGCTCAAGTAGCCGCGCGCCTCGGCCCACGCACTGCGGGCGCTGTCCCAACCGGTCAGCACCAGCACCGAGCGGTACGGCTGGTTGGCGTCGTAGCCCTTGGGCGCGAGGAAGTGGTAGGACAGGTCCTTGAAGCCCTCCATGGTGCTCCGGACCGTCTGCTTCTTGATTTCCCCGGAGGTAGGCGTGCGCTTGTACTCGTAGCAGCCGTCGAACATCGCGAGCACGTTGCCGGTGTGGCTGAGCACCGGATCGGTCTTCTGTCCCTTCGCCTTCTTGGCGAGCACCGAGAACAACTTCTCCCGTGCCTGGTCGAGCCGCTTGCGGTTGCGCGTGTCGTGCTTCTCTTCCAGGTGCAGCATCGCCGCGACCCAGGCCTTCGTCTTCTTGTTGAGGTCTTCGAGCTCCAACTTGCTCAGCGACGGCTTGAGCCGCGCATCGGGTTCCTGCGCGGCGGACTGCGGCGCGGCGGTGACGAGGGACAGGACGGTCAGGCTGGCGAGGATCGCCATGGGTTGCTCCGTAGGTCGTGTTGTCGGTGGCGGTGCCACCCGGTAGGACCGGAATGGTCGACCCCCCGGCGTTGGACCGGCAGCGGAGGATCCGGACACCGAGGGGCAGGGGTCCGGGAGGCGAGTATCCCCCACCACCGGGGATGTTGCCACCCGAAGGTTCCGATCCACAGCGCGGCGGGTGTGTCCCCGCTCAGCGCTGGGCGGCACCGCGCGGGTGCCAGCAATCGAGAAGCAGCCGGCGGGCCATCGGGGCCTGGGGTGTGCGCCGGAGTAGCGCGGCGAGGTCGGCAACCGGGTTGCGACCACGCGCGTTTCCGGTGCGCTGGAACAGCACCCCGAGGTTGATCGCGATGGTGGGCTCCTCCTGCGTCGTTTCGACCGCGATCCCACGCAGCAACGCGTCGGCAGCTGCATCGCACTTGCCGATGCCCTTGCACATCAACCCGAAGTGGTTCCACACCCACGCCGTGTTCGGAGCGCGCTGCAGCGCGTCCCGGTAGTGGCGTTCGGCGCGCTCGACCCTCCCGAGGTAGCGTTCGGTCAGCGCGAGGTTCGCGAGCACGCTCACGTCGCCGGGGTAGGCCTCTGCCAGGAGCTCGAACACCCACAGTCCGGCTGTGGACTCACCGTCCTGGAGCAGCGCCGAACCAGCGGTCATCAGCGGTCCGAAGTTGCCCCGGGTGCGGCCGAAAGCGACCACCGCGCCGTGGAAGCTCGCGTCCTGCTGGCGCGCCAGCGCCACCGCGCCGCGCCCGTCCCCGGCCCGCAACAGTGCCTCGAGCCGCGCGCCGAGCAGCGCGGCGCTGCCGCCATCCCGCCGCCAGCGAACCTCGAGCAGGCGCGCCGCCATGCCGTGGTCACCCGCCTCGCGGGCGCATTCGATACCCTCGGGCAGGCCCTCGAAGTACGCCTTCGAGTCCAACGGGATCTTGGTGAACGCGTCCAGCGCCGCGGCGAATGCGGCCCGCCGCCGCGCCGGCTCGGTCTCCGCACGCGCCTGCGCGCACTGGCTGGCGAACGTCTCCTGCGCGGCGAGCGGCGCGACGAGCACGCACGACAACCACCACCCCGCGCACAGCGCCGCCGCCCGGGTCACAGGTGCACCTCGCGCTTGCCGGCAACAACTTCGCCGACCACGAACGCCGGTTCCCCCGCGGCCATCAGCGCCGAGGACACCTCCTCGACCGCCGCCGGCGCCACCGCCAGCACCATCCCGAACCCCATGTTGAACACCCGATACGCTTCCGCCTCGGCGACCCGGCCACCGCGCACCAACAGATCGAACACCGGCGGGCGCGGCATCGCACTGCGGTCGATCCGCACCGCCACATCCCCGGGCAGCACCCGGGGGATGTTGTCGGGCAGACCTCCACCGGTGATGTGCGCCATGCCGTGGATCAGCCGTGCCTCGAGCAGCGGCCACAGCGGCCGCAGGTAGCTCTTGTGCACCGCGAGCAGCGCTTCGCCGACGCTCTGCCCGTCGAGTTCGTCCGGCCGGTCGTCGACCGACAGACCGAGGTCGTCGAACACGATCTTGCGCGCCAACGAGAACCCGTTGGTGTGTAGCCCGGAGGAGGCCAGCGCCAGCAGGCGATCGCCGACCCGCACCCGCGACCCGTCGAGCACCTTGTCCCGCGCCACCGCACCGACGATCGTGCCGGCGACGTCCAGCTCACCCGGCACATACACTCCGGGCATCTCCGCGGTCTCGCCGCCGAGCAGCGCGCAGCCGTTCTCACGGCACGCCTTGGCCAGGCCTCCGATCACCGCCTGGACCTGTTCGGGGACCATCTTCCCCATGGCGATGTAGTCCATGAAGAACAGCGGCCGGGCGCCCTGCACCAGAATGTCGTTCACACAGTGGTTGACCAGGTCTTCGCCGACGCTGCCGACCGCGCCGGCGAGCTGGGCGACCTTCACCTTGGTTCCCACGCCGTCGGTGGACGCAACCAGCAGCTGCCCCTCGGCACCGGCCCTGCCGATGTCGAACAAGCCGCCGAACGAGCCGATGTCGCCGACTACCCCGGGGGTGAAGGTGCCGCGGATCGCCTCGGCGCTGCCGCCGACCGCTCGGTACTTCGCGTCGATGTCGACGCCGGCGGCACGGTACGCCGAGCCGTCGCCGCTCGCTGGCTTCTGGGTCAAGAGATGTCTCCGCTGGGGAACTCGTCGCGCAGCTGTTGCAGCAGCCGGCGGTTGTTGTCGAAGGCGAGTTCCTCGGGCAACGCCTCGAGGGGGAAGAAACGCGCCTGCAGTGCATCATCCGCGGCCCGCAGCTCGCCGGCAACCTCGCGGGCCAAGTAGATCACCAGGTTGACGAGCTTGCGCGGGTTGTCGCGCGACAGCTCGACCGCCAGCAGACGCTCGATGCGCACCTCCAGGCCGGTCTCCTCGCGAACTTCACGGCGCGCCGAGTCCTCCGGAGTCTCGCCGTAGTCTTGGAATCCGGCCGGGAAACCCCAGCGACCGCGGCCCGGATCGATGCGGCGCTGAATCAGCAGCACCTCGCGGCCACGCACCACCACCGCACCCGCGGCGGTCGGCGTGGCTTCGAAGGCGATGAAGTCGCACCGCGTGCACGCCGGCCGCGACCTGCCGAACAGGTGCCGCAGCTCCAGCACCGCGCCGCATTGCAGACAGAACGCGGCGGACTGCGAGGGTCCCATGGATCCGGCCACCGCCCCAATCTATCGTGGGCCGCGTCCACATGAAGCGCATCGCGGTCCTCGGCAGCACGGGTTCGGTCGGCCAGAGCGCCCTGCGGCTGATCGACGAGCGTCGCGACCGACTGGCGGCGGTGCTGCTCAGCGCGCATTCCGCCGCCGATTCGCTGTGCGCCCAGGCCGCGCGGTTCGGCCCCGAGGTGGTCTGCCTCAGCAGCGGCGCCGACCGCCCCCCCGACCTGCCGCCCGGCGTCGGCTACGAGTCGGGGCCCGAGGGCATCGTCGCGGCGCTGGAAGCCAGCCGCCCGGACCTGGTGCTGAACGCGATCACCGGCGCCGCGGGCCTGCCGGCCTCGGAGTGGACGCTGCGCCGCGGACTGCCGCTGGCGCTGGCCAACAAGGAGTCGCTGGTGATGGCGGGGCCGTACCTGATGGAGCTCTCGCGGGACACCGGCGCGGCGATCCTGCCGGTCGACTCGGAGCACTGCGCGATCTTCCAGTGCTTACACCGCGAGGCACCGGAGCGGGTGCGGAAGATCTACCTCACCGGGTCGGGTGGACCGTTCCGGACCCGCCCGCTCGACCAGTTCGCCGACATCACCCCGGAGCAAGCGTTGCGCCACCCGACTTGGGACATGGGGCCGCGCATCACGATCGGCTCGGCGACCATGATGAACAAGGCCTTCGAAGTGCTCGAGGCCCACTGGCTGTTCGGCCTCGCCGCAGAGCAGATCGAGGTCCTGATCCATCCGCAGAGCATCGTGCACTCGATGGTCGAGTTCGTCGACGGCAACATTCTGGCACAGCTCGGCGTACCCGACATGCGGGTGCCGATCCTCTACTGCCTGACCTATCCCGAGCGAACCCCGTTCGAGTTCGCCCCGTTCGACCCGGTCCGCTTCGCCCAGCTGACCTTCGAGCGACCGGACCCGCGGCGGTTTCCCTCCCTGCCGCTGGCCTACGAGACGCTGGCGCGCGGCGGCACCGCGGGGGCGGTCCTCAACGCCGCGGACGAAGTGATGACTGCTCGATTCCTGGCCGGCGCGGTGCCGTTCCCGGCGATCACGGACGTCGTGGCGGAAGTGGTGCGCGAGCATCGCCCGCAGACCGTTCGGGACTTGGAGTCGGTGCACGCCGCCGACCGCGCGGCGCGCGATGCAGCGCAGCGGCTGGCCGACGCGCAGGCGTGACGCGACCGGAGTCCGCTGCCGCCGAGTCAGGTGCCGCGTCGATTCCGCCGATGATCACTCCGATCGGTCCGCGCTTTCTCGCCGGCGTCTGCGAGGGTTCGCCGTAGAGTGGCGCACTGCCCCTGCCCCCGCCGGCGCGTCCAGACCCCGCCCCCCGCAAGCCCGAGCCCATGGCCATCCTCCTGACCATCATCGGCATCAGCCTGCTGATCTTCGTCCACGAGCTGGGCCACTACTTGTGCGCCCGCCTGGCCGGGATCCGCGTCCACGTGTTCTCGCTCGGCTTCGGCCCCCGGCTGTGGGGCTTCGTCCGCGGTGGCACGGACTACCGGATCTCCGCGCTACCGCTGGGGGGGTTCGTGCAGGTGGCGGGCGAGGACCCCACCGCGGCCGCCCGTGTACAGGCACGCACTGGCGACCTGGTGAGCAAGAGCCTGTTCGCACGCGCGTTCTTCTACTCCGGCGGCGTGATCATGAACGTGCTGTTCGCGCTCGTGGTGTTCCCGATGGTGTTCCGCATCGGGGTGCAGTTCGACGCCCCGGTGATCGGCGCAGTCGCCGCCGGCGGGCCGGCCTGGGAAGCGGGACTGCAGCACGGCGACCGGATCCGGTCGATCAACGGCAAGGACGTCTACTCGTTCAACAACATCACCGTCGAGGTCGCCCTGGCCAGCTCGCTGCGCGGGGTGAAGGTGCAGTACCAGCGGGACGGGGCAGATCGCGAATGCGTGGCGCATCCGCGCTACGACAAGGCGATGGGGATCCGCACCCTCGAGGTGCGCAACGCGCTGGAGCCGGGTCCGGTGCGGATCGAAGTCCCCGAGGGGACACCGGCATTCGCCGCCGGTCTGCGCACCGGCGACGAGTTGGTGATGCTCGAGGGCAAGCACGTGCCGTCGCACCGCGAGTTCGACACCGTGCTCACCACCTGGGAAGAGCAGGAGCCGCGCGCCGGCAAGCGGCCGGTCAAGGTGATGGTGCGGCGCGGTGGCGACAGCGCCAAGCCGCAGGAGTTCAGCTTTCAGGCCGAGCCGGACAAGCGCGCGACACCCAAGCTCGGGATCTACCTCAGCCAGCGCACCGTGCAGGGCTTCCGCGATACCCCGGCGACCCGCGCGCTGCAGCTACGGCGTGGTGATCGGGTGCTGTTCGTCGACGGGCAACCGTTCCGCGGCGGGGACCTGAAGTTCCAGGAGTCCGGCAAGACCGTGCAGCTGGTAGTGCAGCGCACCGACGCCAAGCAGCCGGTCGAGCTGACTGCGGAAGTGCCGTCCGCTGACCGCGCAGCGCTGGCCAAGGACATCGCGTTGGTCGCCGACCCCGCCGATCTCCTGCTGCGCCCGATGCCTGCATCGGCCGCCGCCGCCGCCGGAGTCCGTCGCGGCGATCTACTGCGCGCGATCGGTGGCAAGCCGGTCACCAAGTGGGAACAGGTGATCGAGACGGTGGAAGGGGCGGCAGGCAAACCGTTGGTGCTCGCGCTGGTGCGCGACAGCGGCCCGTTCTCGGTCACCATCGAGCCCCGCCGCGAACCGACACTGGGGTTCCGCATCCAGGTGCGCGACTTGCGCGAAGCGTACCGCGTCGAAGGGTTGGGAGCGTCGATCAAGGCCGGACTCGTCGCCTCGGTCGACATGATCAAGCAAGTGTACGTGACACTGCGCAAGCTGTTCACCGGCGAAGTGTCGACCAGCAACCTCGGCGGCATCATCACGATCGCCCGGGTCAGCTACATGAACGCGCAGGAAGGCCTGTCGCGACTGCTGTACTTCTTGGCGGTGCTCAGCATCAACTTGGCGGTGATCAACGTCCTACCGATCCCGGTGCTCGACGGCGGCCACCTGATGTTCCTGCTGATCGAGCGGATCAAGGGATCGCCGGTCAGCGCGCGGGTGCACAGCTACAGCCAGATTCTCGGCATGGTGTTCGTGCTCGCGCTGCTGCTGTACGTCACCTACAACGACATCCTCAAGCTGAGCTGGTTCTTGAGCCGAGGCTGAGCCATCCTCCCCTTCCTGCGCCTGGTCCGTGCGGGCACCCTGCTGTCGCCGGCCGCCGATGTGACCGCAGGCGTGTGCCTGCTCGCCCGCCCGTTCGATGCGACCGCCACACGCGCGGTACTCGCCAGCGTGCTGCTGTACGCCGCGGGAATGATCCTCAACGACCACGCCGACCGAGCCACCGACGCGGTGGTGCGCCCGGAGCGGCCGATCCCGTCCGGCAGCATCTCCCCGACTACCGCATTGCTGCTCGGGCTCGCGTTCCTACTCGCCGCGCCCGGCCTCAGCCCGGTGCCGCTGTGGCACGGCGGGATGGCCCTGCTGGTACTCGGCTACGACTATCTTCTCAAGCGCAGCCCTGCGCTGGGCGCCCTCACCATGGGAACCCTACGTGGGATGAATCTGCTGGTGCCGCTGATGATGGGTCCGGTGACCGAGCCCGGCCGCCAAGAGGCGGCGCTGATCCTCGCCGCCGGCTATGCGGTGTACATCGTCTGCGTGACCTTCCTCGGCATCCTCGAGGACGTGCCGCGGCCACCGCGACGCGCGGTGCTGGGCCTGGTTTCGGCCGCGGTGCTCAGTACCGGACTCACGCTGCTGGTCCTGCCGGTCGGCTGGCCGGCGGCGATCGGACTCGGGCTCGCCGCGGTGCTGCTGGTGCGACACCGCCACACCGCTTGGGATCAGCGCACGATCCGCGGCGTGATGACCTGGCTGCTGCTCGGCACGATGGTGTTCACCGGCTTGATCGCGTTGGGCGCTGGCCGGCCCGTCGAAGCCGTCTGCATCGCTGCGGCGATGATTTTGGCGCGGTGGATTGCCCGGCGGATCGCGCTGACCTAGTGGGGTGTGTCCGAAGTTCGTTGCATGAGTCGTCGAGTCATGCGGTTCGCGCGCAAGGAGCTGCGACGACACGGCTTGGTGGACAAGCTGAGGAGCTGCGACGCCGCGAGCGGATCGAATGGCCGGGCACTTGTGCTGCGAACTCCGGACGCGGGGCACTCGCCCAGACTATTCACCACCGAGCTGCTGCGATCGCGCGAGTTCGTTGCTGGCTTCGTCGAACGTCAGAAACTGCCCCTCGACGGGAGCACCCCGCCTCGGGCAGAACCTGCCGTTCTTCCCGCCAGCAACAACCCTGCACGATCTCACGGCGCGGGTCACCCCCGCGGCTGCTGCATCTGCTGCAAGTACGCTGCCCGCGCCTGGTCCTTGGTCATCACGCCCTGCTTCACCAGCAACAGCAGTGCGTCACGGATCCGCTGGTTGGTGCTGCCCTCCGGCGACGCATCGAGGCTCGACACCGGCGCGGGCGCGGGCGCTTCTTCCACCGCCGCCGGCTCCTCGACCGGGGGGCCGCCACTGCGCAGCGCCGGGATCCCGAACGACGAGCCCGACGCATCGGCGTGGTTCGCGTCCTCGCGGATCCGCATGTTGTCGTTGCTGACCGGAATGCCGAACGACGAGTCGCTCGCCGGCGGCTCTGCCACGGGGGCGCCGTGCCCACCGTACAAGGCCGCCAACGGCAAGTGGTCCTCGGGCATCGCCGCAGCGCGGTAGATCCCGGAGAGGGTCGGCGGCACCGCCGAGGCCCCGGGGCGCTGGATCGCGGCGCTGTTCGGCAGGCCGACCGAGAACGGGTCGGCTTCGAACGGCAGATCGCCGGACGGCGCGAAGGCGAGCTCGAGCTCGCCGGCGCGCAGACTCAGCCGCTGACCGTTGATCGGGTCCTCGTCCTGCTCGGCACCCAACGACGGCGGCGCCTCTCGTCCGGCCGGCGCCGGGCCGGGCGCCGGCTCGGTGAACAGGCCCTGCCCGAGGTGCTTGTCGCCCAGCGTCGCGGTTCCCTCGGCGCGGAAGCTGTCGATCTCGCGGCCGTCGAGGTTGCGCAGGCTCGGCTCGACCGTCGCCTCGGTCTGGTTCGGGTGCACATTGTCGAGCGAATGCACCAAGTTGTTGGCGTGGCGCAACGACTCGGACAGGAATTCCTGCATCTCGCTCTGCAGCTTCTGCGAGATCTCCTGCTTGCGGTTGTCGGCGACCTTCTTCACCAGGTTGGCGGCCAGCTTGGTCGCGCCGCAGAAGAAGTCGTCCACCTCCGCGTCGATCACCTGGTCGCGGAGGTCATCCGCCTCCTTGGCCTCGAGTGCCTCCCAGACCTCGTTGTGGCCGAGTGGCCGCTCGGTGGTAATTGACTGCCGTCGACGCAAGTTGCGTTCGCGGCGAAACGCTTCGAAGTCCGAGTCCATAGGCTTGCCAAAGGTCCGTACTGCACGAAGGTGACCCCCCGAGCAGATTGCCTATCGACCTGCTACCGGGAGCCCCTGAAGGATTCCTCGACAACCTGACCGAGCATTCGCAGCGCGGTGTCTCGATCCGAGACACCGGCAGCATCGAGTTCCGCCTGCAAGCGGCGCAACAGCCCCCCTACTGCCGGGCCTTCCGGCACCCCGAGCGCCAGGACGTCCCGCCCGGTGCACAGCGGCGGGGGCGGCTCCGGCGGCAGCGATTCGAGCTCGCCGCGGGCGCGCTGGTAGATGTCGAGCTTGCCATGGCTACCGAGGCAGTCGGCCCTGTGGAACTCGAGGTGCGCGGGAAAGCGCGGCGAACGCATCCAGCGGGCGCGACGCGCCGGCTTCATGTCGAACAGCGTCGCGATGTGGATGTGATCCCGCACCACTTCGACCACCGTTTCGCGCAGCTCGCGCGGGGCACGCAACCGGTGCAGCACCTGGTCGGCGATCTCCGCCGACACGGTGTCGTGACCGCTGAAGCGGATCCGATCCGCGGCGCGCTCGAAGGTCGCCGGCTTGCCAGTGTCGTGCAGCACCGCCGCCCACGAGAGCACCGGGTCGCCTTCGGGCACGTGGTCGAGCACCAGGCAGACGTGGACGAACACGTCGCCTTCGGGGTGGAACTCGGCGGGCTGCTCAACCCCGGGCATCGACACGATCTCTGGCAGCACCGCCGGGGCGAGGCCGAACTCGAGCAGCAACCGCAGCGCGCGACCGCGACCGCGACCGGTGAAGCTCGCGGTCAGTTCGGCCAGGACGCGTTCCGCGGACAGCGTGTGCAACGCATCCGCGCCGCGCCGCAGCGCCGCAGCGGTCGACGGCTCGGGCGTGAGGTCGTAGCGGGCGGCAAAGCGCACCGCGCGCAGCATCCGCAGCGGATCCTCGTGCAGGCGACGCTCCGGATCGCCGATCACCCGAAGCACGCGGTCTCGCAGGTCGCGGTGACCACCGCACGGGTCCACCAGCTCGCCACCGAACGGATCGTAGTAGAGCGCGTTGATGGTGAAGTCGCGCCGCACCGCGTCTTCCTCCGGCGTGGTCACGAACTCGACCCGATCGGGGCGCCGCTGGTCGGTGTAGACCCCGTCGCGACGCATGCTGGTCACGGTCAGCTCCAAGCCCTGTTGCGGCACCTGCGCGGCGCCGAGCCGCGGATCGACTCTCGGGTAGAGCGACGCCAACTCGGCCGGCGGCAGCCGGCTGGCCACGTCGAAGTCGTGGACCGACAGACCGAGCAGGGCATCGCGTACCGCGCCACCGACCAGCAACGGCCGATCGCCGGCGGCGCGCAACCGCGAAAGCTCCGCGGCAATCGACGCGGGAATCTCCAGGTGGATCGACAACGGCAGCACGCTACGGGTTGGCAGCAGCGGTGGAAACCACCTGCGGCACTGCAGTCGGTCCGATGCGCGGGCACTCGACGATTGGCGTGGCGCCGGGCGGACGCTAAAAAGCCGAATCATGGCGCGCTCCGGGAAGACCCGGCTCAACCTCGGCAACCTGCTGGTCGCGGCCGGCGTCGGCTGGCTCGGGTTCGGCTTCTGGTTGCCGTATGGCACCGCGACCCGGGTGTTCCGCATCGAAACCCAGGGCCTGGCCACGACTCTGGCGCTGCGCGACAAGGTGCGGGACCTGGACATGCGCAGTGTCGACGGCAAGGACGAGGCGCTGCGCACCGCGTTACGTGCTCACCTCAACGCCCACGGTGGCAACCCCGATCCGACCAGTGGACGCCACATCCGCAGCTGCGAGTTGTCGAGTCGGCTCGGCGACCGCGCGCTCGCGTTCGTCGGCAAGCACTACCTGTTCGTCGTGTGCGAGACACCACCACCCGACAAGGGCGAGATCCAGCGCCCCGGACCGCCGACCTCACGGCGCAGTGACAGCCCAAAACCACCAACGACCCCCACCCGCCCGGCGCTGGAGATCTACGGCTGGCCGCGCACCCTCGGCGAAGGCGGACACTCCGCGTTCTTCGCCCCGACCGACGGTCGCGCAGCATTCACCCGCAACCTCAGCAACCGCTACATCGGCACGCGCGACCATCCGATGCCCGGCGACGGCCGCTACGAGTCGGTGACCGTCTACCAGAACAACGACTACCGCGGGCAGGACGGGTTGCGCTGGATCTACGTCGATCCGTCCAGCGAACCTCCGGCCTCCGGATCCCCGACTCGGGGCAAGTAGCGCCCGCGGGTTCCGAGACCCACCGCTACAGGAACTCGGTCAGGTAGTCGCTGAAGTACTGCCGCAACCCCTTCTCCTCCTGGGGGAGGCGACCCTTCAGCTTGATCGCGTCGCTGAGGCGCAGATCCTTGCGCAGGTAGTCGAGCGCCAACATGCGAACCTGCGGCACCTGTGCCGGGTCGAACAGGATCTCGCGCAACGCCCCGTAGACCGGCGGCGCGAGCGGCTCATCGCGGTAGGCACCGGCGAGGTTGGCGAGCGCATGCATCATGGCGCTGCGGCGCCGGTAGTCGGCTGCCGGGAGTTCGCGCAGCAACCCGACCATCTCGGTGGCTTGCTCCTTGAGGTTGGAGAATTGGATCCCGAGGAAGGTGACGTTCGAGTAGCGGTCCTTGCCGGCGAGCACGTACTCCGGTCGCAGGAACACCTCGCGCAGGGCGGTGAACGACTCGGCGGTGCCGATCGAGGCGATCATCCGGATGTAGTAGACCTCCTCCTCCTTCGGCGCGTTCTTGCTGCGCTCGAGCAGCGCCGGCACGGCCTTGCCGTAGCGCGCCGACACCAGGTCGGTGATCGCCACCTTGAGCATGCCACCGCTCGCCTGGCGCCGGACCTTCTCCACCAGCGGATCGAGGTCGGCGGTCTCGCCGCGACTGGCGAGCGCGAACAGCGCCCGCTGGCGCAGCTCCGGGTTCTGCGCCGCGGCGGCGAACGCGGTCAAGGTGTCGGTCACCCGCTGGCCGGGCACCTTGCGGATCGCCTCGACGATCAGCCGGTTGATCTTCAGGTTGTCCTCGTTGCTCAACACCAGCAGCTCGTCGATCAGCTCGGCAGTGTTGCCACGCATGGCCCCCTGCACCGCGACCATCTTCTTCTTCTCGTTGGCGATCGGCGGCCGGAGCGCGTGCCGCAGACGCACCGTGCCCCGCGCATCCCCGGCGGCGTGGAAGATGCCGGCGACGTGCAGCTGCAGGTCGGGAGCGAAGCCCAACCAGATGGGTTCGAACATCTTTACGGCCCGCGCCGGGGGCATCTTCAGGGCCAGCTCGAACGCGTGCGGCCGCAGGTCGGCGAACTCGTGCTTGGTGAGCAACTCGCGCAGCAGTTCGAACAACTTCTGGTCACCGAGGTGCACCATGGCCGCCTTGAGCCAGTCGATCCGCTCGACGAAACTCAACTGCGGGAACAGCTTGCCGGCGGCCAGCACGGACTTCTCGTCGCCGGCATTGCGCAGGGCGCGGAACGCCGCCCGACGGATCCCCGGGTGTTCGTGCGACACCGCGCGGGTGATCACCGCGGCGAACCGAGGCGTGCTGCAGCGCCCCATGATGCCGAGCAGGTTCTCGGCGTGGTCGTAGCTCATCGGCCGCCGCTGCGTCTCGTCGAGCTTCTCGATCAACAGCCGCTCGGCATCCTCCCAGTGGTGGTCGAAGAACTCCTTCGACATCCGCCAAGCGTCGGTGGTACAGGCCCCGGATGCGTTGGCCACCACCTTGTCGAGCGCCTCCTGCGGGGTTCGGTCGTACCAGGCCCCCAGGCGGTGCGGCGGGACGTGCAGCGAGTAGGGGAAATCGGTGTGCCAACCACCCACCGGGTAGGCCAGCTCGGTGGCTACCGACGGCAGCACCGTCCGGCCCTGTGGGCCGCCCGTCGTGCCGGCAGCCTGGACCGGGACAGTATCTCCGTCGGGCTTCGACGACTGGTCCCGGCAGGCGACGAGCAGGGTCAGCAGCACGACCGCGGTGGTACGGCGACGAAGATCGAGGGCGGGCTTCCGGTCGCTCATGGTCATCCTGTGTAGTCGGCAGGCGGCGTCTGGGTCACCGGGCGATCCGCAAACCCGCCCTGGCAGCGGCTACGGGAACCGCCCGGGAGCGGAATCACCCCAACCCCCCGGTCACTTGGGCGCCTCGGGCTCGGGGGCGGGCGGGAACAGCTTCCCCTGGGCGTGCAGCAGCACCGCTTCGGCGATGCGGAAGTCCAGCTGGTTGCGCAGCTGCCGGCTGCGCGCCAGCTGCAGCTGCTGGTTGCGCTGCGCCACGTCGAAGAAGGTCAGGCTGCCGACCCGCAGCTTGTGGCGGGCGGTATCGAGGTCGTTCTCGGCCAACCGCACGGACTCGCGGCTGGCGCGGATGCTCTCGGTCAGCGTCTTGAGGTTGCGCACCGCCTGGCGCACCTCGGTGCGCACCTTGATCTCGCGCGCCACCACCCGTCGGCTCGCCGCCTCCAGCCCCAGCTGGGCCCGATCCCGGCGCGACCGCGCAGCGCGGTTGCCCAACGGATAGGAGAACAACAACCGTACGCTCCAGTCCGGATAGCGCAGGTTGTGGACGTCGTCCCAGGCGCTGCTGAAGGTCGAGGTCGTGGCGGTGCTGGAATTGTAGGATCCGACCAGGTCCAGCTGCGGGTTGAACTCGCCCTCGGCGGCCACCAGATCCTGGCGGGCGGCTTCCACCGCAGCACGCAGGTTGCCCAGCTCCGGGCGCTGAACGAGCGCCACCTCGGCGACCTCGCGCCAATCGAGCTTGGCGGCATCGAGGGTCGACGGGATCGGGCTGGACGGCCGCAGCACCACCCCCCATATGTCGCCTTGCTGCTGGCTGAAGATCAGCGCCCGTAGATCGTCCTCGCGCTGGCGGATCTCGTTCTCGGCGGTGATCAGCGCCTCGTTGAAGCGCGCCACCTCTGCCTCGTCGGCCACCGCATCGCGCGGCGCCAGGTCCTTCACGGCGATGCGCGCCCGAGTGATGCGCAGCTGCTCGTTGGCCAACTCCAGGCTCTGGAACTGCACCCGGTAGTTCTCACGGGCGAACACCAGCTCCCAGTAGGCGCGAGTCACCGCCAGCAGGGTGTCTTGCTCGCTCTGCGCGACGGTGTGCTTGCTGGCCGCCGCCGAGGCCTGCGCCTTGCGCACGTCAGCCTCGCCGTACGCCCACCACGCCGCGCGCCACAGCGGCTGCGTGTAGGTCGCCAGGAACCCCTCGCTGCGCAACCGCGTGGGGAATCCGCTGAACGAGGTCGACTGGTCGAGGTTCTGCCCGAAGAAGCTCAGGTCGAACAGCCCACCACTGTAGAAGCGCTTCCGCCAACCGATCTTCGCGTCGTAGATCTCGCGGGTGATCGCCGGAGAGAACGGGCTGGTGCTGGGATCCTTCGACGAGGCGTAACCGCCCTCGGCGTAGGCTTGGCTGTCGTAGAACGCCTCGGCGAACTGGATGTCGAGCAACGTCTGCTGCGGAGTAAGGCGGAGCGCGGACAGGTCGACGTTCTGCCGATCCGCCATCCGGCGGGCATCCTCCAGCGAGAGATCGACCACCCGCCCCCCTCCCTTCTCGGTCGGGATGGGGATGTCCTTCGGTTCGGTGAACTTGAATTTGGTGTCCTGACCGGCCAGCGCGGCGGCCACCAGCAGGACCACACCCACCCAGACGAGTCCACGACCGGCCACCGCACTCATGGGCGGGCACGATACCCCGCAGGCGGGCAACCCCAAGCAGGGGCTGGACATCGCTGGCGAGTTTCCTGTGGGGTTGACGTGACGGGGTGTGGGGTGGGGTGGCGTGGACGTGGGCGTGGGCGTTGGGGTCGTGGGCTCGGTCGGCCTCAACCTCGAGAACCGCGAGGGCTCGCCTCACGACCCCGTCGGCATCGGCTTCGGGCGTGGGCAAGTTGCGACCGAGGCCGATGCCGACGGGGCCGCGAGGGGAGTGGGTGGGCGTTGGTGGGTGTCAGCCCGGGACCTCGTGGTGGCTGATCAGGCCGTGCCTGCGCCAACCTGCGTTCAGGAGCCAGTTGCGGGCGCGTGCGACTGGGCGGGTGAGGGGTGAGGGTGCTGCGCTGGTCAGCTTCTCGCGCCAGCCGTCGAACCAGCGTCCCGAGGTGAAGTAGTCGATCTCTTGCGCCAACCGGACGCCGTGGCGGCGGGCGTTGTTCAGGACGTAGGCGAGTGCATGGCGTACTTCGCGGGGCGTGCGCAGCATGTGGTCGTGGTAGCGGTCCGCGAACACCTTGCCGGCGCGACGCCACAGCCGGTTCAAGGTGCGGGCGATGCGGACCATGAGACCTTGCAGGCCCCGCGAGAGGCATGTGCGATCGCTCGCCTCCACGATCAGGCGCAGGTGGTTTCCCTGCACGGAGTAGCGCACCGGGCGGAAGCCGTCGCGGTCGCAGCCCATGGCGAACGCCGCGCGGAGCACCGCGTACACGCCTTGGCTCCGTAGCGATGGAAGCCCGCGCACCAACCTCGTGGTCACGTGAACTGGAAAGCGCGAGGCCAACGCCGCGCGGCTGCGGTGCGACACTCCGGCCCGGTCCCCCTTCGGCTTGGGCCCCGCCCCTTTGCGCCGACCTCCCAGTTCATGCGAGGAAACGGCGGTAGGCCCGTGTTGTCTCTCGATCGCTTCATGGCATCACCCCACCCTTGCCAGAACAGAATCATGCATGCGAAGGCCATCGAAGTCAACCCACTATTCATTGTTTTCACGTGTATCGGATGACTGAGTCGCGTGCGAACCAGTGATGGAGTGTCGTCGCGCGCACGAATCCTCTCGACTTGTTCGGGCACTGTTCCGCAGGCCCGTCGCGACGGGGCATTCTTGACAAGTCCACGTTCTCACAGGCAACCAATCCACGATGGGCCGGAGTCAACACCCGGAGAACCTCCCGCGCACGCTCTCCTTTCGCCTTGTTCGGGCGCTGTCTCACGGCCCAGCCCGCGGCGGGTCATCCACCGAGCCCACATTCCCGCAGCACGCGACCAACCCCCTCGTCCACGTGACGCGCAAACCCTGGGTGACACCCCGCCCCGTTCCCGGAGGGACGAACTGGCCATCCGCGGGACTCGAGGGGTGCGCTTCATCAACTGATCAGCCGCCAGGAGCGCCCACGGTCGTGGCCCGCTCGCGGCCCACCTCACCCCCATACCCCACCCGCTCTCCCACGGTCCCGTCGCCGTCGGCATCGGGCGCCCTTGGCCGAGCGAAGCGAGCTTGGACCGCTGCCGACGGCGACGGACCGTGGGAGAGCCCCGCGGTTCCAGAGCTCGAGGTTGAGGGAGCCCAGCAGCCCAAGAGCCCAGCAACCCACGTGTGCATCGCCCCCCGACCAGAACGAATCCGGACTCGCACGAAGCCGTCGCTCATTGGCAAGTCGTCAGCGACGCGCCGAGCCGAACGTCCCGCTCAGCGACTCGCCATCGCCAGGAGCTCCTGGCACCCCGGCGCCGCGTAGTAGACCGCCAGCGACAACAACAACGCCGCGGCGTCCCCCACCTCGGCCGGCGTCGCGGTGGCAGCGACGCTGCGCAGTTCGCGCTGGAACGCCGCCCAGCCGGCACGCAGCGGGAAGCGACTCCAAGAGATGTGGTGCAGCGCGACGAAGTAGTTGGGCACCAGGTCGGAGGCGTGCCACAGGCGCAGCTTGCGTTCGATGGGCGCGCGGTCGATCAGGTCGCCGAACCCGTAGAGTTGCGCAGCCAACAGATCCGGCCGCTCCTCCGTGCTGAACGACACCCGCTTGGCGAGGTACGCCGCCAGGTAGGCCCGCGCCTTGGTCGCGGCCTCGACGTCGACGCCGAATGCGGGAGCGAGGCGCAGCACGCGGCCGGCGTCCGCGACCTGCGCCGCGGGCGTGTTCCACTGCAGCAAGTCCGGGCGAGTCTTGCCGTCACCGTCGTCGAGCAACGCACGCACCATGCGCGCGGTGTTTCGACCGACCAACCGGGCGGTGCCGCGCGGCGACACCACCGCCACGTCGACCAACCCGGCGAGCGCGCTGGCCAACACCCCACCTTCGAGCCGATCGACGCGCTGCGCCAGGAACTCGCCACACCGCTGCACGGCCCGGCTGTGCGGCCCGAGTCGGCGGCTGGACCCCGCGGCGAGCAGCGCGCGCAGCGCCAGCGCGACGTCGCTCGGCGACGCGGTGCCCTGCAGCATCTCGATCTCGATCTTGCCGGCGATCTCGTCGCCCAGCGTCTGGATCCGGTGCTCGAGGTAGTCGCTGGCCCCCGCGGCGTGAATCGCCGCCATCCGGCGCGTCGGGTTGAACCGCCCCTGGAACTCGAGCCGCAGCGCGGCCAGATCATTGGTCGCACACAGCCAAGTCTCCGACGGCGCAGCCTCGCTCTGCGTCAGCGCTCCGTAGAAGGCTCGCATGATGCGGTCGTCGAGCCAGTAACGCGGCACCACGGTGGCTTGCGACTCGCTCCGCACCACCTCCGGCTCCACCGCCGGCGCGCGACGCGCCTCGTGTGGCCGCGGCAGCAAGCCAGCGATGTGCACCGGGTCGCCGTCGGCGTGGGAGATCCACAGCCAACGGCCGAACGACAGGATCCCGAGGCTGATCATCGCCACTGCGGCGACCCGCATCAGCCAGACGATCCTGGCCGACGGGCTGGTGCCGCGCGACCGATTGCGCAGCACCAGGCGGCGCTCCACGGCCGTGCGAAGCGCGACACCGACGCGGCCGGTCGGCGCGACGCCGATCTCGCGCAGGTCGGCGAACAGGCCGCGCAGTTCGGCGGCGCGACCGGCGACATCGCGATCGAGCGCTGCCTCGCGCCCCATCGCCTCGGCCTGTTCGGCCGAAACCTCACCGAGCAGCCAATCGACCAACCGGCCCTCGTCCATCTCGTCAGCGGCGCTCATCGCAATCCTCCGGCGCGCCGCCACGGGAATCGAAAGGACTCGCCGCGGCGCGGCGCCTCCCCCGACCCGGGCATCGCACGATCTGCCACTTCCCCCTCGACCGGCCGACTGCGGTCCCGCATGTGTTCGCGGAGCGCGCGCACACAGTTGTGCATGCGCGACTTCACGGTGCCGACCGGGATGTCCAGCACCGAGCTGATCTGGGCGTACGGCATCTCCTGATAGACCGCCAACTCGAGCACCAGGCGGTGCGGTTCGGTGAGCGACTTGAGCGCCTCGCGCAGGGTCGCCTTCTCCTCGTCCAGAAGCAACCGATCTGCCGGGCCCGGGCCGGGTGCCGCATCGGCCAGGGGCTCGCCCTTCAACATCACCTGGTCCAACGAATACAGCGGCCCGCGCGGCTTGGCCGAGCGGTAGGAGTCGATCCACAGGTTGGTCGCGACGCGGAAGATGTAGGTGCTCAACTTGCCCTGCGGCTGGTAGCCGCGGGCGCCGCGCAGCAGCTTGAGGAACAGGTCCTGGGTGAAGTCTTCGGCCCGGTCACGGTCCCAGCACAGGCGGTAGAAGAACTGCACGAGCCGCGGCTCGAAGTGGGTCACGATCGCCTGGAAGGCCGCCTGGTCGCCGTCCCGAAAGCGGGCGAGCATGTCCTCCGCCAATTCGTCCGCGTCGGACGGGGCGGGGTCTTGGCTGCGAGGCGGTTCCATGGGAAGCGGGCTTGCGAACGACCGCATGGGGGTGCGGTTCACTCGAAAAGCGATTCTCGAACGTCCCGCAAGAAGGGGAAAGCCCCGGCAGTTCGGTCGACCAAAACGACCTCCCGACCTGAGCCGCATGGCGCCGGCGCCAAGGTCACCCACAGCGTCTCGACCGGCAACAGATCGGCGAGCCGGTCCGCCCATTCCACCACCGCCACCCCGCGTCGCTCCGCCAGGTAGTCGATCCCGCCGTCGGCCAGGAATGCGCGGGTCTTGTCCGGGAGATAGGCGTCGATGTGGATCATCGGCAACGGACCCGGGTGCTCGATCACCAGCAGGTAGGTCGGGCTGCACACCGCGTCGGGGTCGTCGATCCCCATCCCGCGCCCGATCCCTCGGGCGAAGCAGGTCTTACCCGCGCCCAGGTCGCCGAGCAACGCTACGGCCTGTCCGGGCCGCAGCCGAGCGCCGACCACCGCGCCGAGGCGTTCGGTCGCCGCCTCGTCGGCCAATACGCCCCGCACCTCGAACCCGGCCACGTCAGACATCGTGCTGGTACCCCGCGACCGTCACCGGTCGCAGCCGTCCGTTCTGCCGCAGCATCAAGCCGGGGGTCGCACTCACCGTGCCGATCGGCCGCCGCGCGCGGGGCCGCAGCGGTCCACCGTCGGGCAACGACCCGCGGCAACCGAACAGCAACTCGTGGTCTTCGCCATCGCCGAGTGCATGGTGCAGCGCGGTGTGGCCGGAGCTGAGCGCCATGCGATGCGCCGCCGGGTGCACCGGAATGGCGCGCGCATCCAGCACTGCGCCCGGGGCGTCGCTCGCCTCCAGCAGCGTCGCCAGATCGAGCAGCAGACCGTCGCTGACGTCGATCGCCGCGGTGACCACCCGTTGCCCGGCCAACCACGCGCCCTCGGCGACGCGCGGCAAGAACCGTAGGTGGCGCCCGGCGGACGAACCACCGAGTGGCCCGGTTACGTGGAGGTGATCACCGGGACGCAACCCGGAGCGCCGCAGCGGGCGACGCGGCGCGGCGCCCAGTGCCGTGACGGTCACCACCAACGGCCCCGGGGTGCGCGCCACGTCGCCGCCGACCACCGCACAGTGGGCACCGCGCGCCGCTTTGGCGATGCCGTGCACCAGCTGCCGGCGCGCCGCGGCGGTGAACCAGCCGGGCAGCAGCAGCGACACCAACAGGTAGCGTGGCAAGGCGCCCATCGCCGCGAGGTCCGAGAGGTTGCGATGCACGGCTTTGCGACCGACCAGCGCGAGCGAATCCCCGCGCGTGAAATGCACGCCTTCGACCACCGGATCGCACGCCGCCACGGTGCGCGGTCCGGTGCGCAGCACGGCCGCGTCGTCGCCGATACCGAGCAGCACTCCGGGGTCTTCGGTGGCGAACAGCCGGGCCAACTCGCGGGTGAATGCGCGTTCCGCCCCCGGTGCCGCCGCCGTGCGGTCAGCGGACACGGGCCGGCTCCGGGACCCGGTCGGCCGGCGGGAAGCCCGACACCACCAGGCCGCGCACGCTGCTCACCGGCCAGCCTCGGTCCTCGTAGCCGCAGAACTGCGACTTGCGGTTGTCGTGGCGGACGAACACCTGGTCGCCCTTCACCCGGACTACACGGGTCCACAGCGGCGCGGCGCCGGGCGTGACCTCGAGCAGGATCACACTCTTGCCCTCCTTGAAGTGCGCCGGATCCCGCTGGATCACGCAGGTGGTTCCCGGCGGATAGGCCTCCGGCATGGTGTCCATGCCCGGCGGCACGACGGCGTACCAGTAGGTGCGGAAGAACAGCAACAGCGCCACGCCGACCGCGACCCAGAGCACGCGACGCGCCCACTTCTGGATCCGGCGGTTCGGGGTGTCGGTGCGCATCACGAGTTCGAAACCGCGGCGCAGAGCTCCGCCGCCGCGGCGCGTGGATCGCTAGCGTCGCACACGGCGCGCATCACCGCCACGCCCCGGGCACCGATCTGCCGCGCCGCCGCCGCGTTGCTCGCGTCGATCCCGCCGAGCAGGAGCACCGGGGTCGCACTACCCGCAATCCAGCGCGCCGCGCGTGAGAGACCCAGCGGCTCGACGTCGGGTTTGCTCGCGGTGCGAAAGAGTGGCGACAGCAGCACGTAGTCCGCCGCCTGCGCGGCGCGCAGCTCGCCCGCGTCGTGCGCGGCGCATCCGACCAGCGCGGCCCCGACGAACGGGCGCACTTGCTCGGGACGCAGCGAGCGGTGCCCGAGGTGCACGCCGTGCGCCAACCCGGCGGCGACCACGTCGGCCCGATCGTTCACCAACAGCACCCCGCCCACCGCATCGAGCACCGGGCGCAGCGCGGCACACAGTGTCGCGAGTTCCGCGGCGCACAATCCCGGCTCGCGCAGCTGTACCGCGCGAATCCCGCCGGCGACAGCCGCGGTCACCAGGTGCTCGACCCGCGCGGCGTCGCCACGACCGTCGGTCACCAGCATCACCGCCAGCGCCGAGCCGGCCGCTTCCACCGCGGTCATCCGAGCGCCGAGTCGCGCCCACCGGACGCGCAGTCAGAGGTCATCGCCGGGGATCGCGCCGCAGGGGCGCGGTTACAGGAAGAAATCCCGCCGGTCTTCCGCTGCCTCGATCGCGTCGAGGTCGGCATCCGAGTGGATCAGTCCCTCCATCCACCAGTTGGTGGCGTGGTACAGGCAGGTGACCTCACGGCAATTGTGGCTCGCGTCGAAGCCGTCGAGCAGCGCCTTGGTGCGCTCGGCAGTGGTGCGGGCGGTCTCCGGATCCTTGTAGGCGTCCTTCTCGCCGAGCTGCGCGTACCCCACCCCGCGGTACGCCGGGCAGTTGAACGTCCCGATCGGCGTGACCACCTGACGCAGCGCCTGCATGTGGCAGGTGCGCGGCTGGGCGGTCAGGTTGCGCCAACGATCCTCTTCGAGCATCCGCAGGTTGGTGCTCTCCATCACCCGGAAGCCCGGTCGCTCGAGCTTCCGCGCCCGGTCGACCTCGGCGACGATGCGCGCCCGCACCTTCCGCAGGTCTTCCTCGGTCTTGCTCGGATCCATCACCTCCGCACCGTCCTCGGTGCGCTCGAGGAACGGCTTGAACGAGATGTAGCTGAACTGCGCGTCGCGTGCGCGCTGGGTGGCGGACACGATCTCGTGGATGTTCTCGATCACCTTGGTGTCCTGCCGGGCACCGCCCTTCCAGGTGATGATGAACGAGTAGCCGAGGTCGATCTCCGGATTGGCGGCGCGGATCTTGGGGATCCAACTGCAGATCTCGTCGAGCGTCAGCGACTGGCGCGCCGGCTTGTGCATCGCGGTGAAGGTGGCGTTGCTGCCCGAGTCGAGCGACAGCCGCACCCAGTCGCCGCGGCGCAGGAACGGCGCGATCTCCAGCAGCCGGTCACCACGGCTGCCGTTGCTGACCACCGCGACCATCAGGTCCAGCGACTTCAGGAACTCGACGAACGACACGAACCCGGGGTAGAGGGTCGGCTCACCGCCGCCGATCAGGATCACGCTGCGCAGGCCACCCTTGGCCATCAGCTGCATCGCGCTGCGCAGCTCGGCGTCGTCGTGCTTGCGGCGGTCGTTGAGGATGTCCCAGTCGATGCAGTGGTCGCAGCGGTAGTTGCACGCAGTGGTCAGGTCGAGGTTGATCGACCCGGGCACCAGCGACGGGGTAGCCGGATCGGGTAGCCCCTCGGCACGGCTGCGCTCCAGGGCGCGGCGCCACTTCAAGTAATCGACGACGCCCGGCAACAGACCCGGCTGGCGCAGCTTGCGGGTGAAGTCGTGGATCGATTCCTCGCGCCGTGGACCCTCACCCGCCGCCGAGGAAGCCGTCGAGGGCTTCGGCGAAGAGCCGGGCTCGGTGCTCGACGAAATCGCACTCGATTCCAGTTCGCTCATGAGTTGCCTCCCTGACGTAGCGGACGAAACGATACACCAGCGACGCGCTGGGATCACCCGCGGAGATCCGCTGATCTCCACACCGAAACGCGATCGCGTAGTCCCGTAGGTCGATCTCGCGGTCCATCCGGACGCCGTCGATCGCCACCCAGGCGGGGCGCGGCTGGGCGGCGACGTGGCGCAACTCCAGCCGGCAGCGCACCGGCGGGAAGGGCCGTTCGAGCTCGAACTCGACGTCCAGGACCCCGGTGGCCGGGTCGCCGGAGCGAGTGAGCCGGGCGACGCGGGTACGGGCGTCGATCGGCAGGAGGGCCTGCGCCAGGCTCAGAAGGTGCGAAAGGGAACCCTCGAACATCGAGGGCCCGGGGCGGGACGGGGACAGCCCCATGGCGATGCGCGTCGGCTGCTGGGCACGGCCCGGGCAAAGCGCATCGAACACCGGGATCACCTCGGGCCACTGGCAGTGCTCCATCAGCAACACGCCCGCGGTACGAAAGCGCGCCAGCAGCGGCGCGAGCCCCGGCGCCTCGTGCCGAGGCACCAGCGGCTTCTCGCACAGCACCGGCACCGCGGCCTCCGCTGCAGCCTCGAGGGCGACCCGGTGTGCAGCATCCGGACTGGCGACGATCCAGCCGTCGAGTGACGCGGCGGCGAGATCCGTGAGCGACGCGCAGGGCGTCACGGCGTGGCCGAGCCGCGACGCCAGTTCTGCTGCCGCAACCTGTGCCGAGCCGAGCTGCCGGCCGACCACCGCGACCACCCGCGCGCCCGCGCGCTCGGCGTGCACCGCGAGGAACGGACCGGTGCCGTCCCGGCGGCGACCCGCGCCGATCAGGCCGAGTCGGACGGTGCGTTCCGCGGCGGTGTGCTGCGGGGTGCTCAACGGCCGGCGATCCGCCGTAGCGCGGCCCGCGCTTCGGGTGGCGGGCGCAGCTGCAGCGCGAGGCCGGCGAACCGCTTGGCCGCTTCCGGGTCGACCCGCAGTCGGTCGAGCAAGAGCGCCGCGCGGCGGTACAGCCCGAACCGCGTCGCCTCCGCCAGCACGGCATTCGCGGCCGCGAGCGCATCGAGCTCGGCGACCAGGCGCCGCGCGTCGTCCGGGGTCGCGGCACGCTTGCCGACCAGCGCCAGCGCGATGGCCTGCCGCTGCTGCCGTCGGTTGCGTGGGTCGTAGCGGCGCACGGCTTCGAGGAACGGATCCGGCGCGATCCCGGTGTCGAGCGCCACCCCGATGGCCTGATGCAGCAGTCCCTGCGCATTGGTCGGATCGATGGTGAACGCCGCCTCGGCGATGCCGAGCAGCGCCGTGCTGCCAGCCTCCGGACGGCGGATGGGTGCGAGCAGCCCGAGCGCCTCGCGGAGTGCTACCGCACGCCGCGCAATCGGCCCTTCCCCCACCTGCCGGCGCAGCCGCTCGATCCGTTCCCGCAACTTGCGCCCGGCGGCGAGCAGCTGGTCGAGGTGCGCGCGGTACGGCGCCACGCCACCTTTCTGGTAGCCGGTGCGGGCCAGCACGGCACCGGTCGCGTCGACGATCAGCACGCTCGGGTAGACGTCGATCGCGTACTGGTCGGCCAGCTGCTGGTAGCGCCACGGTTTGGCGAGCTTCTGCCACCCGGCCGCATCGCGCGGGAACTCCAGCTTGACGAGTTCGAACCGCGCCGCGGCGGCGGCGCGGAACTCTCGGTGTCCGAGCACTTCGGCTTCGAGCCGGCGGCACCACGGGCACCAGTCGGTGCCGGTGAACACCAGCAGGACGTCCTTGCCGGACTTCCGCGCGAGCGCTGCGGCGCGATCGTAGTCGTCGTGCCATGCCGCCGCCGCGGTCTGTGCCGACAGCCGCGCCGGCACGAGCGCGCAGCCGATCAGCAGCACGGCGCACCACCCGATCACCCGGCTGCTCGACGATGTCACCGCGGGGTTCGACGGGAGCGTGCTCGGTCGTGTCATCGTGTGTGGAGTGTAGCGACGTGCGACAAGTTTGGGTTGCACCGTGCGCGCCGAACGCGTCTGCTTCGCGCTCCTCTGCACCGCCCCAACACCATGACGACACCCCAGCAGACGCTGCCCCGTTCCTCCGAGAAGACCACCAAGTCCGGCAAGGGCAAGCGGGACAAGAAGGACGGCAAGCGGAAGGACGCCAAGCGGCGCGGCGCCGCGGCGGACTTCGCGGATGTCGGCGCCTCGGCGAAGAGCAAGGAGAAGAAGTCCAGGGGCGGCGGCAAGCCCAAGGGCAAGGAGAAGAAGTCGGGCAAACAGCGCAAGGGCAAGCGCCGCGCGGTGGACCCGCGATTCACCGCCGCGACCGCCGACAAGCACGACCTCTACCAGCTGAGCGTCCAGGCCCCGGAGATCGACAGCGAGTTCTTCTACGACTACGTCAAGAGCTACACCAAGCGCGCGCCGCGTTGGTTCCGCGAGGACTTCTGCGGCACCTTCGTGCTGTCGAGCCACTTCGTGAAGCTGCACCGCGACAACCACGCGATCTGCGTCGACCTCGACGGGCCGACCCTGGACTGGGGTCGCGAGCACAACCTGGCGCAGCTGAGCGCCAAGGAGCAGCAGCGGATCCACATCTACCAGCGCGACGTGCTCGAGCTGTGCGAGCCGAAGGCCGACGTGATCGCGGCGATGAACTTCAGCTACTGCATCTTCAAGACGCGCGAGCTGATGCAGCGCTACTTCGACAACTGCTACCGGTCGCTGAACGATGGCGGCGTGTTGATGCTCGACATCTGGGGCGGCAGCGAGACCCAGGAATTGATGGAGGAGCCGCGCGAGATCGAGCAGGGCTTCACCTACGTCTGGGACCAGTTCGCGTTCGACCCGCTGACCTACCACTCGGTGTGCAAGATCCACTTCAAGTTCGCCGACCGCACCAAGATGCGCGACGCGTTCGTCTACGACTGGCGCATGTGGACCGCGCCCGAGCTGCACGAGATGATGGTCGCTGCCGGCTTCGAGGACGTGCACTTCCTGTGGGACATGAGCGACAACGACGATGAGAACGACTACCAGCGCTGCGACCACGGTGAGCCCGACACGGCGTGGATCGCCTACCTGGTCGGCAGGAGGGGCTGATGCGTGATGTCGTCCTGATCGGCGCCGGCAAGATCGGCCGGATGGTTGCCCACTTCCTCGGCTTTAGCGGCGACTACGCGCTGCGGGTGGTCGACGGCGACCAAGCCGCGGTCGATCGCATCTGCACTAGGGTGCCCGGGGCGCGTGGCCACGCCGCGGATTTCACCGACCCGGCGGCACTCGACGAGGTGATGCGCGGCGCGGCGGCCGTGGTGTCGTGCGCGCCGTTCCACTGCAACCCGGTGATCGCCGAGCGCGCCCGTGCGAACCGACTGCACTACTTCGACCTGACCGAGGACGTGCGGGTCACCGATCAAGTCGAGGCGCTGGCGAAGGGCGCGGAGACCGCGTTCGTGCCGCAGTGCGGCCTGGCGCCGGGCTTCATCACGATCGTCGCGATGCACCTGCTGCAGCCGATGACCGACGTCACCGACTTGCGACTGCGGGTCGGTGCGCTGCCCCGCTTCCCCGGCAACCGGCTGAAGTACAACCTCACCTGGAGCACCGAGGGACTCATCAACGAGTACTGCCAGCCCTGCGAAGTGCTACTCGACGGGCGGTTGGCGACCGTTCAGCCACTGGAGAACCTCGAGGAGATCATGCTCGACGGCGTGCGCTACGAGGCGTTCAACACCTCCGGCGGGCTGGGCACGCTGGCAGAGACGTTGAAGGGCAAGGTGCGCAACGTCAGCTACAAGTCGATCCGCTACCCCGGACACAACTACCTGCTGAAGTTCCTGCTGGACGACATGCGGCTGAAGGATGACCAGCAGGCGCTCGCCGCAATGTGGGAACGCACGCTGCCGACCACTTTCCGCGACCAGATCGTGATCTTCGTCACCGCGGTCGGCATGCACCAGGGCAAGCTCACGGAGAACGTGTTCGCGCGCACCATCTACCACCGGGAGATCGACGGCGAGAACTGGAGCGGGATCCAGATCACCACCGCGGCAGGCGTCTGTGCGGTGGTCGACATGCTGTTCGACGGCGCGTTGCCGCAGCAGGGGTTCGTGCGCATGGAGGACGTGAGCTACGCCACGTTCATCCAGAACCGGTTCGGCGCCTACTACGCCTGAGGCGACGCGGATCGCCACACCCGACGCCCCGCTGCGTCGGGGAGTTCGACACCTGCTCAAGATGTCGGCACTCCGTGCCCGATCAGCCCGGCATGAAGCTCGCCGCCGCATTCGCCATCGCCGTGTTCGCGAGCGCTTCGGCCTCCGCACAGCACGGGGCAGCGCAGGGCACCGCGACGGCAACAGCCCATCCGGCCGCGGGGTCGGGCGACACGCCGACCGGATCGGAGATCCCGTTGCTGCGCCCACTGACCCGCTGGTCACCCTGGCACGCGATGCGCTACCTGCGCGATGGCAACGCCGCGGTAGCCAAGGCCGGTCGCCCGCTGGCGCCGCGCCCGCGGCCGCACGGCCCCGGGCGCAAGCTCGCCGCAGTTGCCCTCGCCACCAGCTCGTCGGTGTCGGCCGGTGAATTGCTCGGGGTCGCCCACCGCGACCTCCTGGTGCTGAGCTCGCCGGGTCCGCTGCTGCGCATGGCCGAGGTCGCCGCGATCGAGCGCGGCGTCGAACAGGAGCAGATCCAGCTGTTGGTGATCCTGGTCGACAAGGACGACCCTCACCTGGCGCGCGACCCGCGACCGCGGACCGATCCGGCACGCACCCTGCAGCGCGACCTCGAACCCGCTTTCGCGCTGGCACAACGCGACGGCGTATCGTTGCACGTGGCCCACGGCGTCGCGCAGGCCGACCGGGTGTTCGCCCAGTCGCGGTTGCTCGCCGCGCGGCGGCTGGAGGATCGGTTCCGGATCGCGGTCGGCATCGTCGACGCCAAGCGCCTGACGATCGACTGGGTGACCAAGTGGGACCGCCGCTGGCGGCTGGTCACCTCGGAGGGCGCGGCTGCGGTCGCGCGACTGCAGCCGAAGGCCGCACCGCACGGACCCTCGCATCGCTTCGCGGCGAATCGAACGCCCGAGCACGCGCCGGAGCCGCACAGTGGTGCCACGCACCACCACGACGCGCGCACCGCTGGGCACCACTGAGCGCAGGCGACGCTGGCAACCTCGGAGTCTGCGCCACGGGATGACTCTTCATGAGCCGCGTCGCGCGAGATCGTGCAAGGTTGTTGCCGACAAGGAGAACGGCAGCTCCTGCCGGGAGGCGGGTTGCCTCCCCGTCGAGGAGCGGGTTCTGACGTCCATCCGGACGACTCAGTCCCCGGTCGCGACGCTGCGGAACGCGCGCAGCCGCGCCGCCACCGCCGCCTTCACCTCGGCAGCCGGGCGTCCGGTCAGCAGCTCGAGCATCTGCTCGACCGACTCCACGGCGTGGATCGCGAACCGGCCGGCCTCCACTGCGGCGACCACCTCGGGGTCGAGCATCAAGTCGGACACGTTGGCGCGCGGCAGGATCACCCCCTGATCACCCGACAATCCGCGACTGCGGCACAGCCGGAAGAAGCCCTCGATCTTCTCGTTGACCCCGCTGACTGCCTGCACCTCGCCGCGCTGGTTGATCGCGCCCGTGATACCGAACCCCTGCGCCAACGGGATTCCGGTCAGGCTGGACAGCAGCGCGCACAGCTCCGCACCGGAGGCCGAGTCACCATCGATCCCGCCGTAGGTCTGCTCGAAGCAGATCGTCGCCTGCAGGCCGAGCGGCCCGTCGTTCGCGAACTGCTGCAGCAGGTAGCCCTGCAGAATCATCACCCCCTTGTCGTGCAGCGGTCCCGAGAGATCCGACTCGCGCTCGATGTTGATCACCCCGGTCCGCTCGCGCGGTCCGGCTCCGGTCGCGACGGTGACCCGGCTGGGCTTGCCGAACATGATCGCGTCGGTCTCCAGCACGGTGAGCGCATTCACCTGACCGACCGCCCGCCCGCTGGTCTGCAGCAGCAGGTAGCCGTCGCGGAAGTCCCGCTCGATCGCCTCGCGCGGCAGGTCGACGCGGAACACCCGGGCGCGCTGCGCCGCCTCGATGTGCTCGCGAGTCACGGTCGGGCCGCCCGCGGTGGCACACAGATGCGAAGCCTCGCGCACCAGATCGGCCAACTCGCCGAACCGCGCGGTCAGCCGATCCTTCCGCCCCGCCAGCCGCGCCCCGAACTCGACCACCGCGGCACAGGCGTCGCCGCTGAACGGCAACAGCCCCTCCTGGCGACGAAACCAGTCGATCAGGTCGGCGTAGCGCCGCCGGTTGCCCTGGGTCGCCGGCATCACGCTGTCGAACTCGGCGTGCACCTTGAAGGTCTGCAGGAACTGGCTGTCCTCGTGCGCCAGCGTCTCGTGCGCCCCCGGCTCGCCGATCATGATCACCTTGAGCGAGATCGGCACCGCTTCGGGCTGCAGCGTGCCCGCGGCCACTCCCGAGTTGGGATCGAACTCGCGGATCTCGACGCAGCCGACCCGCAGCGCCCGCTTGAGTTGGGTCCACACCCCCGGTTCGCCGAGCACTTCGGACAGGCGCAGGATCAGGAATCCACCGTCGGCGCGCAGCAGCGAACCCGGGTGCACGTGCGCCAGACTGGGGCCGTGGCCGTCGCGTCCGGGCTCGACCATGCCGAACAGGTTGGCGTAGGTCGGGTGGGTCTCCAGCACCACCGGGCACTGGTCGTCGGCGCTGGTCTTGACGACGTGCACCTCGACACCGTTGAAGCGCACCGGCTCGCCGCGCACTGGCGCCGGTGGCGGAGGCAGCGGTTCGGCCTCGGCAGGGGCGGTGCCCGCCGGCGCGCCGCCGGGCGGGGGCGGCTCGGCAGCGAGCCAGCGGTCGACGTCCTCCAGCACGTGCTCGCGCAGGTCGGCGAGGAACCCGCCGATCTGCTCGCTCGGCCAGCGGCGCGCAAACGCCCGCAGGTGTGAGCGCAGCACGTGCCCGGCCACCTGCTGGTCCATCCGGCGCAATTCCTGGTCGGTCTCGCGCGCCAGCCGCAGCAGCCGCTCGGTGACGTCCTCGAGGCGGCCCATCAGCGCGTCCCGCTTGCCGAGCAAACTGCGGTAGCGGGCGTGCGACAGCCGACCCTGACCGACCAGATCGCGCAGCGCCTCCGGGTTGATCGGCTCGCCATCGACCTCCGGGTAGATGTCGGCCATGGTGCCGCCACCCGCACCGGGGAACTGCACCACCGCGCAGCCCTCGCGCCGGGCTTGCCGCTCGAGTGCCGCCATCAGCCGCTTCTCGCGTTCCTCGGTGGCGCGCAGCACCAGGTCGTGCGACACCCGGTGGGTGCGCGACCGCAGCGCACCCTGCAGCGCTTCCTGGATCGCCACGACCAGCTCGCGCATCTCGTCGCGAAAGCGCGGCCCGGCGCCGCGGTCCAGCGTGATCAGGCGCGGGCGGTTGGGCTCGCGGAAGTTGCTGACGAACACCCGGTCGGGCACCCGCCGCCCGGGCGGCTTGAGCTTGCGAATCAGGTCGGTGACCAACCGGGTTCGTCCCGAGCCGACCGTGCCACTCACGAAGATGTTGTAGCCGGTCGCGTACAGCGTCAGTCCGGTGCGGATCGCCTGCACCGGGCGGTCCTGCCACAGCAGGGTCGACAGGCTCGGCTGGCGGCTGCCGTGGCTGACCGGTGGACACGAGAACCGCAAGTCGACCGGACGCAACCGAGTGCGCTCGACCACCCCGCGCGGGCGCGCCGGCGCGGGCGCGTTCAGTTCTCGCGCGCTACTCGGATCGGGTCGGGTGGCCGGCGCGGCGGGGACCTTCGGGCGCCGCGACTCGGGTTTGCGGCGTTCGTCCTGTGGTTCGGTGGAACGCACCTGGCGGGCGCGGACACCCTTCTTCTTCTTGGCTGCCATCCGTGCGGCCGCGCCTCAGCCCCGGTGAACCAGCACCGGGCAGGGTGCGGCCTTGAGGATCTCGCCGGCGGTGCTGCCGAACAGCGCCCGGACCAGCCCGGACCGGCCGTGGCTGCGCACCACGATCAGGTCGACTTTCTGCATGATCGCCTCCTTGAGGATGTGCGCTTCGACTTCCTCACTCTCGATCGCGTGGCCCCAGGCCACCACCCCCGCCTCGGCTGCCTGGTCGACGATGTCCTGCAGGATGCCCCGCGCCTCGTCCACCAGCGACGCCCCGCGCTTGACGCGCCCGCCTCGGTGGTGCGTGATCAGCGTCGCGGCCGCCGGCGTGTCGATCACGGCCACCAGGATCAAGTCGGCCCGCAGCTGCGCGGCGAGGTCGATCGCGTAGCCGGCGTCGCGTCCGGTCTCCTCCACCAACTCGACGGGCACCAGGATCTTGTGGACGACGCGCCGCACCATGCGGCGTCAGTCTAGCCCGCCATTCTCACCAGGCGACGAGCGAAACGCGGGAAGTGCCTGCGGAGGAGAATCGGTCCCCCTGGCGCGGCGGCGCGACAACATGTGGGCATGCGCAGTCCGCGTTTCCCCCTGGCACTGTTCGCCGCGGCTTCGGCGGTCACCACCGCCTCCGCCCAGCAGCCGGTCACGTTCAACCAACACGTTGCGCCGATCCTGCTGCGGAGCTGCGCGCCGTGCCACCGCCCGGGCGGCGGCGCGCCGTTCAGCCTGCTGACGTTCGAAGACGCCCGGCGCCGCGGCAAGACCATGGTGCGCGCCACCAAGGCGCGGTTCATGCCCCCCTGGCACCCGGTGGAGGGCCACGGCAGTTTCGTCGGGGAGCGGCGGCTGACCGCGGCGGAGATCGCCACGCTCGAACGCTGGGTCGCGGACGGTCGCCCGGAAGGACCGGGACAACCCCCCGCTGCTCCGAAGTTCCCAGAGGGCTGGCAGCTCGGCAAACCGGACCTGGTGGTCACCATGCCGAAGGCGTTCCCGGTGCCGGCCAGCGGACCGGACATCTACCGCAACTTCGTGGTGCCGCTGAACCTCGACCGCGACCGCTGGGTGACCGCGATCGAAGTGCGGGCCGGATCGCGGCAGGTGCTCCACCACATCATCTTCGGCATCGACACCCAAGGCGCCGCAAGGCGGCGCGACGGGCAGGACGGCAAGCCAGGGTTCGACGGCATGGATGGCGGAGCGGGTTCGCGCGGCGGCAACCTCGGCACCAGCACGGCCGGGCTCGGCGGCTGGGCGGTGGGCGGCCAACCGCAACACCTGCCGATGGGTTTGGCGCGCAAGCTGCCGAAGGGTGCCGACCTGATCCTGCGCAGCCACCTGCACCCGTCCGGCAAGGCCGAGTTTGAGCAGACCACCCTCGGGCTGTACTTCACCGACACGCCGCCCGCGCACACCATGGTCGGGCTGCAGCTGCCTCCCGCCTTCGGGTTCGCCGCAGGTATCGACATCCCGGCCGGTGCCAAGCAGTTCACCATCCGCGATGCGTTCACCCTGCCGGTGGACGCCTCGCTGCTGACCGTCGGCGGCCACGCCCACTACCTGTGTCGCACCATGCAGGTGAAGGTCACGCCGCCGGGCGGCGAGCCGCGCTCGGTGTTCTACATCGACAACTGGGCGTTCAATTGGCAGAACCGCTACCAGTACCGCGAGCCGGTCGCCCTGCGCCGCGGCACCAAGATCGAGGTGACGCTGACCTACGACAACTCGAAGGACAACCCCGCCAATCCGTTCGACCCACCGCGTCGGGTGCGCTGGGGTCTGCAGTCGACCGACGAGATGGGCAGTGTGACGCTGCTGATGATCGCCCGCCGCGAACGCGACAGCGGGCGGTTGGAGCGCGCCATCCGTAGTGCGGCGCGCAGCAGCCTGCGTTCCGGCGTCGCCGAGCACCCGGAATCGCTGCTCGGCTCGCTGGTGTCGCGAATCAAGATGCTCGACAAGAACGGCGACGGGAAGATCGACCAGTCGGAGATCCCCGCCGGGTGGCGGCGCTATGCACGGCGGTTCGATACCAACGGCGACGGCACGCTCGACGCCGCGGAGATCGAAGCGATCGGACGCTGACGGGATCGGCCCGAACGGCGAGCCCGCACTCCCACGAGACCGTGCGGTCGAAGAACCAAGTGCCCAAGGGAACGAGGAACTCGGCCGAACACGCGCGGGTAGTCGCGGCGTCGCACCTGCCCGATTCCTGGTGTGGATCCGAACTCCCAGCTCGACCCGCGCCATGCACGGGTCGAGCTGGGCGATTCAGCGGCGCTTGTTCGGCTTCTTCTTCTTCTTGCTCTTGGCGGACGACTTGCCCTTCGCCTTGGGGTCCTTCCAGAACACGATATCGCCGCCGGCGGCGGCCGTGATCCACACGACGTGATCCCCGGCCGCAGCGTGTGCCAGGCAGACCAGCGTCTTGTCCGGGTGTGCGGCGAAACGGTGCAGCTCGGCTCCCGTGGCGACGTCGAGCACCCGCACCGATCCGTCGACGAGCGCTACCCCGAGTTGGGTGCTGTCGCGCGAGTAGGCCACCTGCGTCACTTCGGCGTCGAGATCGATCTTGCGCTCCGCCTGCTCGCCGCGCACGTCGTGCACGAACACCTGCTTGCCGATCGCCCAGACCGCCTGGGTCCCGGCGTGGTGGATCGCGACTCGGTGCACCGGCCCCGCCAGCGGCGCCTCACGCAGCATCTTGATGTCGGGGTAGGTATAGAAGCGCAGCTTCTTGTCGACCCCCGCGGTCATCAACACCGTGCCCTTGGCCGCGAAGCCGACCCAGTGATGTGCCGTGCCTTGGATCGGCGTGTAGCGCAGTGGCTTGCCGGCCTTGGCGTCCAAGATGCGCACCAAACCATCGCGCATGCTGGTGGCCAGTTGCGCACCGTCCGGGTGGAACCCACAGGCACCGACCCCGGGCAACCCACGCAGCTGGTGGATCTGCCGCGGGCTCGGATCCACCACCGCGAGCACCGCGTCCGCGGCGCGCGCGACCAGCAAGTCGCCGCGCGGCGACAGCAGCGGCGCCTTGAGCGCGTAGCGGTAGCGGGTCTCGTTCTTGGTGCGCTGCTTCTTGTCACGTGACAGGTAGTCGGCGACCAACCCGAACACCACGCGGTCGTCCTCGGTGAACCGCACCAGGCGCGAGCCGTCGGCGCTGACCAGCACGGTGCGGAGCGGCGCGGCATCGGGCGGAATCACCGCGAGCACTGGGCCGCCGACCTTGCGCGGCTTGGCTGCCTTCGCGCCTTCGACTTTCGCCGGGGCCTTGGCGGGTGCCTGCGCACCGGCGGCGCCGAACGGGACGAGCATCACCGCGGCCTGCAGGACCGCGACACCAAGGGACCGAGCGTCGAGCATCGGCGCGATTGTAGCCGGCACTCTTCACGAGCGAGCTGCGGCGATCCCGCAAGGTCGCGGCGCGCATCGCCCGGCTGACAGGCTTTCGCCGGGAAAGCGCTTGGGCGGGGTGGTCCCCGACCGCACACTGGCCGCGAATCCGATCCACGGGAAAGAACCAGACATGCGTTCCATCGCCAGCCGATTCGCCCTCCTCGCCCTGTTGGCCTACCTCATCGCCGGGTGCGCCTCGTCGAAGCTGACCTTCGAACCCCCGCTGACCACCGAGACCGAGATGATCACGGTGATGGTATCGAAGGTCGAGCACAAGCGCGGCCGCCTGCGCGTCTGGCTGCGGATGAAGAACAAGACCGAGCAGACGCTGCAGATGAGCTACGGCGATTTCGTCGCCAAGGTCGGCGACGCCGAGCACGCCGGTGTCCTGCGGGTCTTCGTCAAGTCGATCAAGGACTTCGACATGCGGCCCGGCCTCGACAAGAAGTTCAACGGACCGATGGAGTTCGACGGGGTCCCGAAGGATGCCGCAGGGGTCAAGGTGGTGGTCAAGAACATCCGCGTGATGGGCCAGCAGGGCTCGCACACGATCCAGTTCGACGTGCCGATGCAGAAGCAGTAGCTTCAGCCCGAACGAGTCTGGCGGGCATGCACGGACAGCGGCGCGGCTGCGCGTGGGTCGTCGACGCCGCGTCGGCGACCGATCCCGCCCCTCACTCGATCCGCAACGCAGCCACCGCCGGGCTGAGCTGGAACACTTCGTCGAGCTCGCGCACCTTGAACCAGCGCAGCGACGCGTGCGTCGGCAGCGCGCCCGACGGACGGACCCGGTAGACAAACCGCCGGCACAGCACATCACCCGCGTCCACGTCCTGTGCGGTGTGGAGCAGCAGCTCGGCACACGCGACGCGCAGCTCGGTGGACAGGTAGCGCAGCGCGGCGTCCTCGGGCGTCTCCGCACCTTCGGTCGCGACCTGAGGCAGGTCCCACTGCGCGGCCTCTCCAGGCTGCCCGCCGGGACGTCGCTCGAGCAGCACTCGCCCGGCCTCGCACAGCAGCAGCGCGGCCACCTGGCGCTCCGGGCGGCGGTTGGTCAAGTCGAGGGTCGCCGGCGTCGCGTGCTGGGTGGTCATGCGTCGGCTCTGGATCGGCGTTCTTCGAACGGGCGCTTGAGACCCCCCGAGCCGAGCGGCGAACCGCCCGTGCGGCCGCCGCCCCGGCGCTACTTGGCCGCCAATTCGCGCAGCCGAGCGACCTCGGTCTCGAACCCCTCGGCCGGGAGCCGCAACCCGTCCGCAGCAATCCGCGCCGGACTCTTGCCGGTTGCGTGCAGACACTCGGCGAGCATCAGGCACATGCGCGGGGTCGGCGCGAGCGAGGCGCGAAGCTGCTGCTTGACCGCCTTCTCGAGGGCACTCCAATCCTTGGCGCGGAACAGCAACTCGGTCAGCTCGCGCAGCACTTCGCCGAGATCACGGTGCGGCGGGCACGCGGCACTCCGCTCGAGCGCGGCTCGCGGGTCGGCCTTGGTGGCGGCCAAGCAGCGGGCGAACATCCACCAGTAGGCGCCGACCTCCGGGTTGTTCTCGGCCAGCGCCTTGGCGCGTGGCAGCAATTTGGCACCGATCGGCTGCCCGGCACACGCCAAGAATTCGCGCAGATCGGGACGCAGCCGGTAGAGCGAGGGCAGCACCTGATCGAGTCGATCCATGGCGCGCGGCAGGAACTCGCGTAGCACCGAGAGCACCGCGTCGGCGTCGCGCGCCCCGCGAACCTGCACCTGGTAGGTGAAGGTGTGCAAAGCGTCCGCATCGAGCGTGTGCAGCAAGTACGCCACCGCGCACGCCAAGGCGCGACCACGCGCACCGAGCCGCGCGAACTCGTCCGCCTTGGCATGGCTCAGCGCTTGGAAGCTCGGCAGATCCTTCCCGTCGCCCAATGCTTGCCACAACGCCGGATCGGGCACCCCGGGGACCCACCGCTCCTTGACCGGGTCGATCGCGCCATCGCCGAGCAGCGCGCTGAGGCCGGACAGGAACCAGGGTTGCTCCGTGCCGCCGAGCATGTCGTGGATGACGGCGCACGCCAGCTCGCGCAGGATCCGCGGCTGCAGTGCGTGGTGGCTGAACGGATCCGGACCGAGCTGCAGGTAGATGGCCGGCGGATCGCCGGCGACGAACGCCCCGGGTGGCTCCAGACGCGCGCCGCCGAACTCGGCGAAGGTCTTGGCGTCGGCGATCAGGTAGACCTCCAGCGGCACCGGAGTGCGCTGGAACAGCTGCCCGTCCTTGTACACACAAGCAGCGTTGGTGAGGAACGCGGCGTAGTTCTTGCGCACCACGTCGGGGAGCCGCTTGTCGGCGTGCAGCTTGCCGGTCGACTTGCCGGTGATCGTGAGGTCGAGCGCCACGGCGTGGCCGCCGAGCACCCAGTCGCGCCCGGACTTGGCACGCTCGGCACACCCGGCGAGCAGCGACAACACCGCGACCATCCCGCACCGGAACACCGCGCCAGACCGCGCGCGCACCGAGTGGACCGGACCGAACTCCGCACCGTTGCGACAGGCTTGCATGACGGCTCCCTTCACTTCTTGGGCTTGGGCTGCTTGGTCCTTTCGGCTTCCTGCTGAAGCTCACGCATCCACACCTGGTAGGCGCCCACCGCCGCGCGCAGATCGTGGTCGACCGCGTCGAAGCGCGTGACGTCCTGCTGGCGACCGAGGTGGTTCGCCAGCTTCGCGGCCATTTGGTAGACCCCGGCCACCTGCATCGCGAAGGCACCCTCGTATTGATTCTCGGGCGGGTGGTTGCCGTTCAGGTTGAACAAGTAGTCCGGCAGGATGCCGAAGAAGCGCTCCAGGACCGCCAACGCCTGCGCGTGCTGGCCGGCGTCGATCGCCTGGGTGTACTTCGGGATGTAGTACTGCTGCAGCGCTCCGCTGTAGTTGCCGGCATCGATCACCTGGCGCATCGGGTCGCGGAACGAGCGGCACATCCACACGACGCCGGCGATGAACAGCACCAGCGCCACGATCGTCGGCCACACGCGGTTCCGAACCGTCCACGACACCACCGACACCAGCCCCAGCGCCGCGAACGGGAACAGCCCGACCATCACGGGCACGCGGAACCGCGAGAGGGTGTAGAAAACCACCAGCGGCGCGAAGCTGAGGCCGAGGTACCACCACCAGGCGCGCGTCGCCCGCCAGCGGAAGGCGACGCCGAGACCGACGAGCCCAGCAGGCATCACCCAGGCTGCGACGACCAGGTAGCGCATCACCGTCAGCACGAAGGAGAACACGGTCGAAAAGTAGAAGTTCGTGTTGTTGGGCTGCTCGAACCAGAACCAGGCGATCAGCAGCTTGTCGATCAGCTTCCAGATGTAGGCACCGGTGCTTTCGTACAGCGCCAGGGTGCTGCGGATCGCGCCGAGCAGCGTGCCGTGGGACTCGTGCATGACACGCGCCAGCACCGACGCGTCCTCGCCGTACGGAGCCCACCCGTAGTCCACCAAGTAGCTCGGGTAGTTGCTCGCTGCGAACGTCACCGGACCGACGCTGGACAGACTGAACAGCGACGCGCCGACCACGGCGTTGCGCACGAACCACGGAGTCATCAACAGCAGCGCGGCCCCGCCCACCGAACACAGCGGCACGAACCACCGCCTGAACTCGCGGCGCGCGGGCCACAGCACCAGAGCCAAGAGCCCGAACGCCAGCGGCGCGAAGGTGATCTTGAGCGACGTCGCGAGACCGACCAGCGCTCCCACCAGCAGCCAGTGCCACAGCGGTCGATCCAGTCCGCGCGGCGACGTGTAGATGCGCTGGAACACGTACAGCAGCCCCAGCCCGGCCAGCACGAGGAACGACACGCGCAGCAAGACCAGCTCGTAGTGGATCAGCGGCCCGTAGCCGATGGCCATCGCGGCGGCCAACACCCCCACCAAGTCGCCGAAGCTGCGCCGCGCCACGCCGAACAGCAGTCCGATGGACAGTACTCCGCCGAGCAACTGCAGACCGTAGAACCAACGCACGTCCTCTCCGCCGGTGAGCCAGAACACCAGCGCGAGGAGGTGCGGGTACAGCGGCTCCTGGTGGTAGCGGTTGCCGCCGTACCATTCGTTCCACAGGTCGCGGATCATCGGCTCGCGCACGCGGTTGTCGAGCTCGAGGAAGTTCTTCCCGGGGACCGGCGGGAACTTCCCGAAGTGCGCCGCGGCGACGTGGCGGTGCCAGGTGTGCACCGGGTGCAGCGGGGTCGGGTCGAGCGGTCCATGCTCGACGATGTGCGCGGCCCACTGCGCAAAGAACCGCATGTCCATCTCTTCGTGCCGCACCGAGTACATCACCGGCGTGTCGAACACCTCGACCAGCACCACGATGCGGCAGAGCGCCGCACTCAGCAGCAGGACGCCGATCACCCAGGCACGGCGCGCCGCGAGCCACCGATCGGCGTTGCGCAGCACATCCACCGCGGCGACCGGAGGCGCGGGTTCCGGAGCGGGCTCGCCACCGGCCGGTGGGATGCCGACGGCTGGGGGCGGCGTGGACATGGTCTCGGTCTCTCGAACTCCGCGGGGTCGGCGGGGCGAGGGTAGCCCCGGCCGGAAGGCCGTGCAACCACGAGCACCGGCCTGGCCTCCTGCGCGCCAAGGCGGCGTCACGACCGCCCGGGACCGCCCTGCACCGGAATGCTCGTTGCCCGCGGCTCGGTCACGCGACGACCCGGCCCACTCGCCGCGGCCGCGGCCGCCTCCCCCGGGCGGGCGAATTACTCCGGCAGTGGTGCAGCCGCCAGCGCGCGCGTCTGCAGCTCCAGCCACAGGTGGCGCAGGGAACCGTGGAGGTTGTCCACCCCACGGTCGGGCTCGCAGTGCAGACCGTAGCGGAACCGGTTGCGCGGCGCCGGCGCGACGCTGCACACCGACACCGTACCGCCGTAGTCGACACCCCGGACATTCATCGCCAGGCGCAACACGCGCCCCACCGGGTGGCGGTGACCAGCCACCAACCCGAGGCCTTCCTCGCTGATGTCGATGACCAGGCAGCCATCCTCGTCCTGCAGCACCGCAGTCATCCCTTCGAAGCAGGTCTCGATGCGCTGCGACGCCCGCAGGCAGCCGACCTCGGGCTCGCCCAGCGCTGCCAGCTTCGCCTCGACGAACTCCCCGCGCTCCTTCACCGCGCCGACCCGCCACGGTTGGAAAAGGAAGTCCTCGCCGTCGCGGAAGTACACGTTGAGCACTTGGTGCTGCCGCGGTCGGTAGTCCTCCGCCGCGATGCGCAGCACCAGCGAGCGGCGTCGCACCTTGAGTGCCGTCGCGGGAACGAAGCGACGCGTGGCGCCCGCGACGGGCACCTGAACCAGGACCGTCGAATCCGCTTCCATCCTCGTGGGCCGTCCTTGTGAGCAGTCGACCGGGCACCCTGCCCGCAACCGCCTCGCCGATCCTCTTCGGCATGCGCGCGCCGAATCTTTGCTACCGATTTGCGAGCTGCGCTGGCGGTCCGGTGGCAGCGGCGGGTGGACGAACGGAACCGGGTCCCGCCATGGGGAGGATTCCGGATCGGGGTCGCACGCCGCTGGGCGCGCGGCGGCAGCTCAGCGCCTCTTCAGCAGGTCCCGCAGCCCCTTCTCCAGCTTGCTCTTGCTCTTCTCCAGCAGCTGGTCGGCCCCCTGTTTGGCCGCCGACTTGACCGCGTCGGTCAGCAAGTCCCGGTAGCTCCGCGCCTCGAGCCGTGGCGCGTCGAGCGAGCCGAGGATCCGCGCGTTCAGCGGCTGGCTGCCGAGGTACTTCAGCACCTTCTCGCCATCGCGGTGGCCGGCGAGGAGCTGACGCAGGTCGATCCGGTAGTCGATCGACCCGTCGAGCTTCACCTCGCCCTGCAGCGACCAGCTCGCTGCCTTGCGGTTGAACTTCATCAGCTCGGTCGCCACAGCTCCCTGTTGGAACCGGAACTTGGACGTGATCGCGTCGAAATCGATCGGCGTGTCGAGCTTGGCGAACGCGAGCAACGAGGACCAGGCCTGGGCGGGCGCCACCCGGCCCTCGCGCAACCCGAGGTTGCCGCTCCCCGCCCAGCGGTTTGCCCAAGCGAGCAGCGACTCCTTGGCGCCCGGCAGCGCGGGACCGGCGAAGTGCAACTTGGTGTCCAACAGTCCGGCCAGGTCGAGGCTGCCAGCCTTGTCGAGTGGCATGCCGGCGAGCAACGGCACGCCGTAGCGCAGCAACCGCACCGCGTCGCCGCCGATCGTCCCCCCGGTCCACTCCAAGTCGATCTCCGCGGTCGCGGCGTCCGCCGGGACGAGCTTGGCCTTGCCCGCAATCCGCGCCGCCCCGCCGTTGATCGTTCCGCCAGGCAGCGACTGGAGGGTTGCCTCGGCACCCTTCAGCAGCAGGTCGAGCTGCAGACCGCGCACCGAGACACCGGACTGCTGCAGGCCGTCGAGGCGGATCCGCGCCGTCGCGCGCAGGAGCTGCGACCACGTCGACGCGAGCTTGTCCGGTTCGAAGCGCGGCTCCATCGCCAGCGTCGCGCGGCCCTCCACCGCGCCCGCGCCCTGACGCAGGCACTCGAGACCGGGGGCCCCCATGCGCGCGAGCTTGCCGAGGTCGATCGAGAACGCCAGGCCGCTGGCGGCGCGCGCGCCGTCGTGCGCCCGCGCGGCCGCGGAGTCGAGGCCTTCTACCTTGGCGAATCCGAGGTCGACCAGTAGGCCGGCAGTGGACACCGACTGCACGTTGCCCGACGCGTCGACCGCGGCCTCGACACCGGGGCGCAGCACCCAGCGCTCCCCGTCGAGACGCAGCGTCTGCAACGCGCCGCCGGCGAACGCCGGACGCAGGAGCTGCAACTCGCCGTTCACCGACGCCCCCGCCCCGTGCCGATAGCGCCCCTGCAGCGTGCCCTCCAGCGCACCGCCCAACTCGCGCAGCCGCTGTTCCGCGGGTAGGAACGAGTTGACCAACGGCCGGTAGCTGGCCAGATCGACGCCGCGGCAGCGCAGGGCGAAGGTCGACGGCTCGCTGCGGCGCGCATCGGCCGACACGTCCAACTCCAGCCGACCCGGCGCGGCGCCGGTCCGGTGCAAGTCGGCGGCGAAGTGCACTTCCGCCGTGGTCGAACCGAACGGCTTCGCCACCGTGGCGGTGACCTCGCGCAGCGACTCGACCATCCCGAGTTCCTCGTGGGACACGTCGATCCGCGCCTTGTCGAGCCGCAGGTCGAGCGCGATCTTGGCGAGCTGCGCTTCGACCGAGTCGCCCTTCTGCGGGGGCGCCGGCTGCGGGGGCGTCTCGGGTGCCGGCCCCGGCGTCTTCGCCGCCCCGCCGCCGAACAACACCGCGAGGTTGGTCGTGCCATCCTTGCGTTCGTGGAGCCGCACCGCCAACCCCTCGACGGTGCCCTTCAGCTGCATTCGCCCGCGCAGCAGCCCGAACAGCGAGGTCTCGGCGTGCAGCCGCTGCAGCTCGATCGGCCGCCAGTCCTTTGGAAAGCCCGGCGGGTTGTCGACGCGCAACCCGCGCAGCTCGACGCCCGACAGCCAGCCGAGCGAATGCCCGTCGAGGTGCACTCCCGTGTGCAGCGTCGCCGCGAGCTGCGCTTCGATGCGCCGGCGCACCGCCCCGGAGGAGAGCACGAACGGCACCGCGATCACCGTGAGCACGACGAGGACGGCGAACAGCAGCGCGCCGCGCCACAGCCACCGCAGAAAGGCCCGTCGGCGCGGCGGGACCACCGGGGCCTGCGGCCCGGCAACCGGTGCTGAAGCGTCTCGGGGGTCGGCCATGGGAAGATCTCAGGTCACCGGAACCTGGATGTCAACTCGGCCCACCGCTCGCGCTCGGCGGCGGCGCGCGTCAGCCGAACCGCACGGCGAGACGGCTCAACGAACCGAAGTCGAATCCCTCGATCGGGAACGCGACCGGGGCAGACCCCGCGGCCCCCGCGGCGACCAGCAGCGGGGTGAAGTGCTCGTCCGTCGGGTGGGCCAAGGCGAACCCCGGGGCGCGCTCGCGGTACGCCAGCAGCCCGTCGGTGTCACCCCTGGTCAGCCGTTCGCGCACGAACGATTCGAAATCGGTGGCCCACTGCGGCGCGCCGCCGCCGCCGTCCCACGCCAGGCGCGCGAGGTTGTGCACCATGCCGCCACTCGCCAGGATCAGCACGCCCTGGTCGCGCAGCGGCGCGAGCGCGGAGCCGAACTCGAACAGTTGCACCGGCGACCACGCCTGGGGCAGCGAGACCTGCAGGATCGGTACGTCGGCCGTCGGGAACAGGTGCATCAACGGCACCCAGACACCGTGGTCCCAACCGCGATCATCGTCGCGCCGCAGGCCCGGAATCTGCCGTTCGAGTTCGTCGGCCAACGCGGCCGCCGCGGGCGCCTGGTAGCGGATGCGGTAGAGCTCGGGCGGGAAGCCGTGGAAGTCGTACAGCAGGTCCCGTGGTTGCCGAGCCCCGAGCGCCGGCGGCGCGTCGGTCCAGTGCGCCGAGACCACCAACACCGCACCGGGCCGCGGCAACGCCGCACCCAGCGCGCGGAAGTCCGCCGCCGCCACCGGGTCGAGCGCCCACGTCGGTGCCCCGTGCGAGACGAACAGAACCGGCTGGCGATCGGACACGGGGAAGGCCTCGGCGGAAGGTCGGGTCATGGGAACGCGCGCGCCGCCCCTACGCCGCATTCGGGTTCCGGGTACGCGGAGTTTCGCTGCGCGCCCACTCGGCGAGCAGCGCGGACCGGGCCGTGCACAGCGACTCGAGCGGCGGCACCTACCGACTGCCCCGTTCCGCCGCGATCCGCCGCTTCGACGCCGCCCAGCTGCAGATCGGGCACCGACTCAGGTCGTGGCCGCGGGCCGGGCAGTGCTCGCGACCGAAGTAGATGATCTGCAGGTGCACGTCGTTCCACCGCTGCTCCGGGAACACCGCCTTGAGGTCCCGCTCGGTGCGCTCGACGCCCGACCCGTCCGACAACCCCCAGCGGGCGGCCAGTCGGTGGATGTGGGTGTCGACCGGGAACGCCGGCACCCCGAACGCCTGAGCCATCACCACGCTGGCGGTCTTGTGCCCCACACCGGGCAGCGCCTCGAGCTCTTCGAAGGTCCGCGGCACCGCGCCTCCATGTCGTTCGACCAGCAGCTCGGACAACCGCTGGATGTTCTTTGCCTTGCCCGGGGCGAGCCCACAGGTGCGGATGCAGGCGAGGATCTTCGGCACCCCCAGTGCCGCCATCGCCTGCGGCGTCGGCGCCAGGCGGAACAGCTCTGGCGTCACGAGGTTCACCCGCGCGTCGGTGGTCTGCGCCGAGAGCACCACGGCGACCAGCAGGGTGAATGCGTCGTCGTGGAGCAGCGGAACGGGCGGCTGCGGGTAGAGCTCGTCGAGGATCTCGAGGATCCGTCGCGCCTTGTCCTGGCGCTTCATCGGCGCTCGGGCACACGGTCGCGCGTGTGGGCATCGTGGCTGTGCCCATCGTGGCTGTGACCATCGTGACCATCGTGGCTGTGATCGTGCGTGTGACCACCGTGCGCGTGGTCGTGCGGCGTCGCGGCGAGGTGTGCGATCGTCGCCTGCAGCGCCGCGACCTGCTGCCGCGGGACGATTCGCCCCTGAGGATCGGCCGCCTGCACTTGCTCCAGCCAGTTGCGGGCCTCCGCGGCATTGCCGGACGCGACCTCGAGCCTCACCAGTTCGACGCAGGCCGTGACCGCCAGCCGCGGGTGGCGGCTGAACGCGACCAACTTGAGATGGCGCCGAGCAGCCACCGCGTTGCCGGCGTCGCGGTAGGCGACCGCCAACCGAAACACCGGCTCGGTGACGTCGGTGCCGCGCGCGGCACTGCGCGCGGCCGCCGCCGCGTGCAGCGCGGCGTAGCCCGACCGGACCCGCTGCAGCACCTCGACCAACGTCTCCGGCCGCGGTACCCCGAGGCGCGTCGCCACCACCAACCCATCGCCATCGAGCACCCCGAGCGCCGCACCCGGCGGCGCGTCGAACATCTCCTGGAACTGCTGCGGCTCCGCCGCTTCGACCGGCACCCGCACCAAGGCGAACCCGCGCGCCACTTCGATCACGCGCTGGTCGACCCAAGCGTCCCGCTGCCGCGTCCGGACCGCCGGGTCCTCGAACTGGACCACGACCAGCTGCTGGGCGGCGCGGGCGCGTTCCCGAGCCGCGGCGAGGTCGGCGCCGAACACCAGGGGCTTCGGCGCCGCGCAGGCAATGCAGAAAAGGAGCAGGGCATGGGCGGAGCGCATCGGCGAACAGGCTAGGAGTCTGCGCCACAGAATGACAACCCTTGAGATCCGCGCCTTCCAACACCCGTCACCACCCGAAAGCCTCGCCGAATCCACCAATTCGGCTGCGTTTTCGGCCGGCGACCTGCGCCGAAATCCACGCACCTCCTGAGTCGCCCTTCTGTGGCGCAGACTCCTAGCCCGGACTATTCATGACCGAGCTGCTGCGATCGCGCAAGTTCGCTTCTGGCTTCGTCGAACGTCAGAACCTGCTCCTCGACGGGGAGGCACCCCGCCTCCGGGCAGAACCTGCCGTTCTTCTTGCCAGCAACAACCTTGCACGATCTCGCGACGCTGCTCATGAATAGTTCGGGGCCGGTGGCGCGTGGACGCGCGCGCTGCCACCCGCACTCGGACCCGATGTTCCGTGGTCCGCGGGCTGTCGAGCCAGGGAGGCCGGACATCGGGTGCGGCCTGCCATGCGATAGAACTGTGGTCGACATGAACGACCACGACTCCGCGGAGCCCGGGACACCCGCGAGCATCGCCCGGATGGCGACGCTGACCCGGGCCCTGGCTTCCTGGTGGGAGTACTACAACGAGGAGTTCTGCCGTGGCCAGCTTCGTGAGCCGATGCTCGTCATCACGAACAAGAGCCACGAGCTCGGTTCGTGGGACCGAGACAAGCGGTTGCTCGCGATCTCGAGCACTCACCTGCTGCAGGACCCTTGGCACGAGGTGATGGACACCCTGCGCCACGAGATGGCACATCAATACGCGGACGAGGTGCTCGGAGCGACCGCTGAACGCCCGCACGGCGACGCGTTCCACCGCGCGTGTTCGATCCTGCGCGTGTCCCCGGCAGCGAGCGCACGACCCGGCGACGGCGATCCGCGCCCGGCGAGCAGCCGCGACAAGGCGTTCGCGGTGATCCAGAAGCTGTTGGCGCTGACCAGCAGCCCGAACGAGAACGAGGCGGCCACCGCGATGCGCAAGGCACACGAGCTGCTGGTCAAGCACAACATCGAGCTGGTCGAGCTCGACCAGCAACGCCGGTTCGAGGTGCGGCAGCTGGGTGAGGTCCGCCGCCGCCACCATGCGTTCGAGTTCCGGCTCGGGTCGATCCTGAACAGCTTCTTCTTCGTGCGGGTGATCTGGGTGCCGGCGTTCTGCGTGCGCACGATGGTCGAGGGCACGGTGATGGAAGTCTCCGGAACACCGGAGAACCTGCAGATGGCGGAGCACGTGCACACCTACCTCAGCCGGGTGCTCGAGCCGCTGTGGCAGGAGCACCGCCGCACCAGTGGGTTGCCGGGCAACCGGCAGCGGCTGCGCTACTTCAGCGGCGTGCTCAGCGGTTTCTTCGGCAAGCTGCGCGAGCAGAGCGAGAGTATCCGGCAGGAACGCGGCCTGGTGTTCCGCGGCGACGCGGAACTCGACGCCTTCCACCGCTGGCGCAACCCGACGATGCGCACCGAGCGCACCGGCGGCCGCTGGTCCGAGGCGTTCGAGGCCGGACGCCGCGACGGGGCACACGTGCGGATCGAGCGGCCGCTCGAGAGCGGCGGCGAATTCGGCGGCTATCTGGGGTGAGCCAGTCGGCTCAGCGGATCAGCCGCGCGCGCTCCTTCTCCTGCAGCGCACGGCGGATCTCGGTCAACTCGGCGCGGAGCCGCGCGACCTCCTCGCCGAGCGCGCGCACCTTGGCCCGCAGCATCGGATCCGGCCCAGCCGTGGCCTGTTGAGCCGGGGCCTGTTGAGTCGGGGCCTGTTGAGTCGGGGCCTGTTGAGTCGGGGCCTGTTGAGTCGGGGTCTGTGCAGCCGGGGTCTGTGCAGCCGGGGTCTGTGCAGCCGGGGTCTGCCCAGCCGGGGCCTGTTCGGCTCGGCGCGACGGCAGGCCGACCCAGGTCACGTCACCCCTGCCGTCGGTGGCGACCCGTGTCGGCACATAGCGAAACCGCTTGCGGCTGATGTCCACCACCGCCGCATCCTCCGGCGGCACTTCGAGCCGGTCGTAGCGTTCGAGACCCTCGCGGGGTACCACGAGAATCGAGCGGCGTGGCGACTGCGGCGGCAACCCCGCGACCAGCCGCATCGGCTGGCGCACGCTGGCGGCGGCCGGTGCACCTTTGGCCGACTCGCGCCCGGGGGCCGCGGCCTGCACCTTTGGACCCTCATCGAGCAACAGACGGCTCGCCTGCGCACGGATCACCGCGGCGACGTCTTCGTGGCCGGTGCGCTGCAGCTCGCGGGCGACCTCCAGCAGCTTCTGCGCCGGGGTGGCCGACTCGTGGACGGGCTTGTCCTGACCAGGGACTGCAGGCAGGAGCAGGGCGGCGGCGCACGCCGCGCGGAGGAACGGGTTCGAGTTCATCATCGGTTCGGTGCCGAGCTCGGGCATCGAGGCTCGTCTTCGATCCCCGAGTGTCCCCTGCACGGCCCCACCTGTCGACCGGCCCACGCGCCAACTGCCAAGTGGTTGTCCGAAGTTCGCCACATGCGTCGCCGGCCCTACGGCCCGCTCGCGGCGTCGCCGCTCCTCCGCTTGTCCAGCAACTGGATCACGCCAATTCGGACAGGGCGGTCGGGTTCCAGCAAGCGATCCGCACCCCGTTGCCGAAGCAATCGAGCACGCCGAGCCCCCCGTAGGGAAGCCCGAGGCTGACGCTGCGGCTCAGCCGCAGACCGAGCATGGCGGCCGCGAAGCCCGACAGCAGCGCGCCACTGCTGATCACCGCAATGCTCTTACCCAGGCCCTGCGGGGCGATGTCCTGCCACCAGGACAGCACCCGCTCCACCGCTTGCCCCAAGCTCTCGCCGCCCGGCGCCGGCACCTCGCCGAAGTTGGCGAAGAATTCGTGCACCGACGCTCCCTCCTGCTGCACGACCTCGTCCCAGTTACGGCCCTGCCACGACCCCATGTTCTGGTCGCGCAGGCGCGGGTCCACCACCACGTCCAGTTGCTTGGCCACCCCCAGCGCGCGCGCCGGCGCCTCGCACTGTGGCTGGTCCGGACAGTGCACGGCAGCGACCGGCACCGGACCGAGTAGGTTCAGCCAACCGTGCACCTGCGCTTGGCCACGCCGCCCCAGGGTCGCCTCCCCTCCCCCGACCGCGATGCTCGAGAACCGCGGCTCGAGCTCCGGGTTGCGCAACAGCAGCAAGCGGCAGAAGTCGGTGGTCTCGGGCAGCACGGCGTCAGGCTCGGCTCCGGCGGCGGCGGTGTCAAGAGAGGGAATCCGCGCTCGCTGGCGCTACTTTGGCGGCGCATGTTCGAGTTCCTCAAGACCGGCATCGACGGCCTCGACGCCATCCTCGGGGGCGGCATCCGCTACCCCGCCGGCTCGTCGGCGTTCATGTTCGCCACCGGCGGAGCTGGCTCGGGCAAGACCATGCTCGCCCTGGAGATGCTGACCCGTGCCTGGCTGCGCGGCGCCGACGGACAGACCTTCCTCTACTACTCGGTCGAGCACGCGCCGCGCAACCTGTGCGCCAAGCTGCAGGCCGACTTCGACTACTTCGGCTGCACCGGCGAGATCACCGAGCTGCCGCAAGAAGTCCCGCACAAGATCTGCCTCGAGGCGCGCGCCGGCACGGCACGGACGCGGCTGGTGCTCACCCAGGCAGAGACCGGCGGCGCGGATCGCCTGCAGTCGGGCATGTTCCGCATCGACGTCGACTGGATCCTCGCCGAGATCGGCAACTACGACCTCGGCGGCGACGTCGGGATGGTGTGCATCGACAACGTCGGGCTGCTGCTGACCGACCTCGACTACTACGGCAAGCGGGCCAAGCTACTGGCGACCCGGCGCGCGCTGATGGACCGCCAGATCCACGGCATCTTCGTGCAGGAAGAGACCGACGAACGCGATCTCCGGCTGCCCAGCGCAGAGGAGTTCTCGACCGACGTGCTGCTGCGGCTGTCGTTCGACCAGGAACCCGGCGGCTTCAAGACCCGCGTGATGGAGATCGTCAAGGCGCGGCACCAGTACTACTACCGCGGCGCCCACCACTTCTCGATCGCCGGCCGCGGCATCCGCCGCGACGTGTACCTCGGTGCGCGCAACGAACGGGGACCCGGCATCCACGTGTATCCATCCGTCGCCGCGCAGCTGTCGATCGCCCGCGACAGCGCCGGGTTCAAGGTGCCGTCGCGCGGCAACGACCCGATCGACCTGGGGCACGACGACGTGCACGCCGCGTTCGCCCCGGAACGCCGCCCCACCGAGCGCTCGTCGACGGTGTTGCTCGCCGAACCGGGCACGCGCTACACCTATCTGGCGCTGCGCTTCCTCACCGCGGCGCGGCGCACCGGACAGAGCGCGCTGATGATCTCCACCAAGGAGGACCGCGAAGCTCTGCGGCGCGTGTGCGCCGCCGACCCGGCGCTGCACCCCTGCCTCGACGAGGCGAAGACCCGCTTCCACCCGGCGTTCCGGGTCCTCTACCTGCATCCGGAGTTCATCAGCGCGGGCAAGTTCGCATGGGACATCCTGCGCATGGCGCGCGGTGGCCACGGCGGCGGCGGCGGTGTGGCGCGATTGGTGTTCGACAACGTGCACCGACTGACCAACCGGTTCCCGCTGCTCGACAACGAGCAGTTCCTCATCCGCGCCCTGGTCGATCTCGTCCGCTATGAGGGCATCACGCCACTGTTCATCGACATGGCGCCGCGCGGCGCGGGCGTCGGGCGGGTGCCGTTCGACGTCGCGGACTACATGACGACCTTCGACAACGTGCTGCACGTGTACCTGGACGACCGAAACGACGACGAACCCAAGCCGCAGATCCGCGTGCTGAAGGGAATGTCGGTCGAGTCCGCGCACGCGGCCGTACCGCTGCGGTACTGACCGGCCGAGTCGTGCAGCGCCGGTGCGCGTCCGGCGCGTCACCAGGTGACTACGGGCGCGCCTTTCTGCGCGCGCGCAGCTCGGCGACCGCGGCTTCACGGTACAGCGGCAGGTGATGCTGCACCAACACGAGCTGTCGGTCACCGAGCTGTCGCATCGCGGCCTTTCGCCGCAGATCATCCAACGCCCGAAGGCGACGCGACAGCACGCGCTGGTCCCGGTCGTAGCCGAGGCGCAACGCGGCCGAGAGCCGTGTGCCGTCGATCGACCTGCCGTGCTCGGCCACACCCCGAAGGCGAGCGAGCTCCGCGTCGATCGCCCGCTGCTCGGCGCGCACTTCCGGCGCCTTCCGCGCCGCCACCATCGCCGAGTCCATCGCCCAGTTCGCGCGCATGCGCTGACCGGAGGCGGAGAACCAGAAGCAGACGAAGACCGCGACGGGGACCAGTAGGAGGGACAGTGCGATCTTCCGCACGAGGGGGGTCGGGAGACGGGGGGTGAGGTGTTCCATGGCGTGCGTGCGGCGGGGTGTCGTCCCGCGGGTGGTGCCCCAGCGAGGAACGCAGGGTGACGTTGCAGGGATGGTGGAGAAAAATGGCGGAGGGCGCGGGGACCTCGACCTCGACCTCGACCAGGCGAGGCCCGGCGGGGCCGTCGCCGACCGCGCCGCAGAGCTGGAACGGCGGGCTGCTGACTGGAAGTAGGTGTGTGGGGGTGTCGGGGTGTGGGGGTGTCGGACTCCTGGGCTCCCTCAACCTCGAGCTCTGAAGCCACGGGGCTCTCCCACGGCCCCGTCGCCGTCGGCATCGGTCCAGGCTCGCTTCGCTCGGCTAGAGCGACCGATGCCGACGGCGACGGGGCCGCGGGCCTGGTTCTTGGAACAGTGCTCGAACAAGTTGAGAGGGTTCCGGTGCGTGGAATGAGCCGCGACCCTGGGCAGCGACGCCCAAGTTCGCGGCCGATACGCGCCGCCAGCCAGATTCTCGCGAGCGCGAGGCTGTCGCGTGACTGTCGACGGTGTTTCGCGAGATGGCGCGTAGTTCAGCCGCAAAAGGATGTGAAAACATGGAGTTATTGGTTGACCTCGTGATGGTGGATCGTATGTTGTCTCGGTGGCGCAGATGGGGTCATGCGGATGAAGCGATCGGAAGTCGAAGCGGGTTTGCTACCGTTCCCTCGAATGAACTGGGGTGGCCGGCGCAAAGGGGCGGGGCCGAAGCCGAAGGGTGACAAGGCAGGTGTTTCGCACCGCAGTCGTGCGGCTTTGGCTTCACGCTTTCCTGTTCACGTGACCACACGCTTGATGCGCGGGCTTCCTTCGTTGCGCAGCCACGGCGTGTACGGGGTGCTTTGCGCGGCGTTCGCGAAGGGCTGCGAGCGCAACGGGTTTCGCCTGGTGCACTACTCCGTGCAGGGCAACCATCTGCACATGATCGTGGAGGCGACGGACCGCGCGTGTCTGTCACGAGGTCTGCAAGGGCTGCTGGTTCGCATCGCTCGGGCCCTGAATCGCCTGTGGCGGCGCGTGGGCAAGGTGTTCGCCGACCGCTACCACGACCACATCCCGCACGCCGCGCGAAGTGCGCCACGCGCTGGCCTACGTGCTCACAACGCGCGCCGGCATGGGGTGCGGTTGGCGCAGGAGATCGACTGGTTCACCTCGGGACGGTGGTTCGACGGTTGGCGCGAGAAGCCGACCAACCGAGTCGCCTCAAGAACTCGCTCGACCGGTCGCCCGGGCGCGCAACTGGTTGCTGAACGTCGGTTGGCGAAGGCACGGGTTGATCGGACACCACGAGGTTCCGGGCTGACAGCGCCCCCGCCCCCACCAGGACTCCCCCACTCCCCTCAGGGCCCCTTGTCGGCATCGGCGTCGGTCGCAACTTGCTGGGACCGATGCCGATGCCGACGGGGTCGTGAGGGAGCCCTCGCGGCTCTCGAGGTTGAGGCCGAGCGAGCCCCGTAGCCCGCCACCCCCCCAGCCGATCGACGACCCACGATCTCGCGACCAGCCTCGCGAGACCGGGTGCGACACCCGCCGCTCAGCCCTTGTAGATTTCCATCACCGACTGCAGCAGCTTCATCCCGTCGGCCTTCGGCCGCTGGAAGCTGTTGCGCCCGATGATCGAGCCGAAGCCGCCACCGCGGTGCAGGCCGCGGATCTCTTCGAGCACCGCGTCGGTGCCCTTGGCTGCGCCACCGGAGAAGATCACGATGCGTCGCCCGCCGAATGCCGAGTCGATCACGTGGCGAACCCGTGCTTCGAGCGTCGAGACATCGATCTTCTCCGACTCGTACACCTTGCGCGCCGCGTCCTGCTCGATGTGCTCCGTCGGCGGCTTCACCTTGATGACGTGCGCGCCGAGCTGGGCGGCGATCTGCGCCGCGTAGGCGACCACATCGATCGCAGTCTCACCCTTCGACGAGATGCCGGAACCGCGCGGGTAGGACCACACCACCACCGCGAGGCCCGCGGACTTGGCGTCCTCGGCGATCTCGCGCAGCTCCGAGTACATCTCGTTGCGGGCGCTCGACGCGGGGTAGATGGTGAAGCCGATCGCGGCGCAGCCGAGCCGCAGCGCATCATTGACCGAGCCGGTGATCGCCGGCTGCGGATCCTCGCCAGAGAACAGGCTGTCGCTGTTGTTCAGCTTGAGGATGGTCGGGATCCGGCCGGCGAACTCGCGCGCCCCGGCCTCGAGGAAGCCCAGCGGCGCAGCGTAGGCGTTGCAACCGGCATCGACTGCGAGCTGATAGTGGTAGTGCGGGTCGTAGCCGGCGGCATTCTTGGCGAACGACCGCGCTGGACCGTGTTCGAACCCCTGATCGACTGGCAGGATGACCATCTTGCCGGTCCCGGCCAGGGTGCCGGAGTCCATCATCCAGCGGAGGTTCTTGAGGGTGCCGGGGTTGTCGGAGCCGTACCAGCTCAGGATTTCGTCGACGCGCGACATGGTTGTTGCTAGGGCGAAGTTCGAGGAGTTTGCGGAGATTGTGGAGTCCTCCGGAGCCGATTCAAGACCCGGCCGGGAACGCGTTCTCCGCTGGCGGGCTACCGGCCGGGCCGGCGCAGCGGTGCACTGCCGGTGGTGAACCGCCATGCCACCGTATGGTCCTCCGCGCCCCGCAGGCGGAGCCGCACCTCCACTTCGTAGGAAGTACGCGCCTCCAGCGGCTGCTCGGGGATGCCGAATACCGCGTCGGCCGCCACCATCCGGCGCAGCAGCGGGGCCGCGGGCGTGTGCACGAACAGCCGCACTTCGTCGCCGCGCGCCTGCTTGGCGCCCCGGCCGCGCAGCGCGAACATCCGAATACCGGCGCTGGAGAGCCGCGGGTGCACGTGGTGCGCCAGGGTCAAGCTGACGGGATAGCCGGCGCGGTCGTCGCGGTCTTTGGGCGGCGGCTGGTCGCCGAGCGGATTGGGCAGCTCGTAGAAGGCGAACTGCCGGGGCACGTCCGCACTGCGGTCCGGCGGCCACACCACCCACTGCGGACCCAGCGGCTGGCCCGCGCGGTCATAGCGGTGCGGCTCCTCCAGCGAGCCGAGGTCGAGCACGCACATCCCGTCGACCAGCGCGAACCCGACCCGACGCACGTTCGGCGCCAGCAACGGGAAGCGGTGGTAGACGGTGCCCATCCAGCCGTCGACCGACGCGGCGGCGCCCCGCGCCTGGACCACGATGACCGAGCGCTGGCCGCAGCGCATGCCGCGGGCGCTGAACCCCGACTTGGCCGGGTCCTGCTCGTGCAGCGCCGGCCAGGTCCACTGCTCGGGATGGGCCGCGAGGTACCGCGCGTGGTCGACGCAACCCAGCGAGGCCTCCTGGTCGAGCACGCACGGTGGCAACCCGGCGCGCGTGCGGACCTCGTTCAGCCGTGCAAGACCCGCCCGCTGTTCGCGGCTCGGTTGTTCCGGCAACACCGGTGGGCCGAACCCGGTCGCCAGCGCAGCCACCGAACGACCTGAAGCCCAGGCTCGCCACTCGCGTTCGACGTCGTCGAGCGGCCGGCCGAGGACCTTCTGCACCGCCTTCTCCACCTCTTCCGGGAACGGCACTTTGTCGCCCGGGACGGTGATCAGCAGCTCGTACCAGGACTCCGGATGGCGCGCCATCAGCCAGGTCATGAAGCTCCACGCCTTGAGCCGCGCGGCGTTGGGAAAGCGTGCCGCGGTCTGCCGCGCCACGTCGCGCAACGGCATGTCGGTGCCGGCCAGCGCCTGCTCGCGAACGGTGCGGCGCCACCAGCCGATCGCGCGCGGCAGCTCGACCTCACGCGCCGCCGCGGTGCCCTCCGGCAGCGTGCCGCGCTTCGACATCGCGGTGGACTTCAGCAGCCAGGTGGCCGCGTGCAACGCGCCTTCGGTCAACGCGAAGTTCGGCGTCTTCTCGCCCTTGTCGAACACCACGCCGATTCCGATCTCCCAGCAGCTGGCGATCAACCGGTCGTGCATCGCTGCCGGCGTCAGCTCGACGCCGATCTCGCACAGCTTGTCGCCCGCGTTCCAACTGATGTTGCTGAACGTGTGCGCTTCGAGCTGCGCGCGTTGCCCGGCGAGGTGCTTGGCCAGCGGCGATTCGGCGTTGCGCTGCAGGTTCGCCGCGACCAGTGCGTCGCGCTCCCGCTCGGTCCACACGAATGCCTGCCAGTCCCAGTAGCGCACCTGGCGGTCGGCGACCGCGAGCCGTGCCGCGCGCTGCTCGCCGAGCAGCTCGGTGAGCAATACCAGAGCACGCTCGGCCCAGCGGGCACAGTCCTCGGCTTGCACCGCGGTGCCCCGGGTGAACACCTTGAAGTGCACCGAGTGCGCGCCGTGGAACGGCAGGCCGCTGACCGTGAGCTCGCGTGGCAACTCGACGACGCGGTCGACCCGGATCGGCTGGCGTGCCAGCGCCAGGGCACGTTGCTCGATCCGCCGCAAGTTGGCGATGAACGCAAGCTCCGCGGCGCTGCCGTGGTAGGTCGTGCCGCCGATCGCGACCGACCCGTGGCCGAGCAGCCGGTGCGCCGCCTCGTCGAGTGGATCGAGTGCGATGGCCCGCTCGAGGTGGGCCATCGCGCGTTGCGGCGCGTTCGGGCGCAGCTCCGCAGCACGGGCACGGTGCAGCCCCGCGAGCCGGACCGCCAACGCGCGCCACTGCCTGGCGATCCGCACCCGTTGCTCGTCGGTGGCCCCGTCGCGGAACTCCGGGGGCGACCCCGATGGCTTCCACCCGGCCACGGTCTGCCGCTGGCCGAGTGCCTTCCGCGCCCCGGCGTGCCCCGGGGCGTAGTGGCACACGATCTCGTCGAACGCCCGCTTCGCCGCGGGGCCGACCTGGTCGCGTTGCGCCTGCCGGGCAAAGCCGAACAACAGCTCCGCGAGCCGCGCGTTCCACCGTTGTTCGGCCAGCGCGTCGACGGGTGGCGGCGAGGCCTGAGCGAGCGCCCCCCCTGCCAGCAACAGCATCGCCGATACGATCCAGTCGGGCCGGCGGCGACGACTCACAGCGCAGCGATGCGCACGTGCACGCAGTTGGTCACCGAAGTGCCCCCGCCGGGGCACGACAGCAGCCACTGCGCCGAGAGGTCGAGGTCGAGCAGGGCTCGTTCCACCGGGATCGCCACCGGGACATCGAGCTGTCCGGTGCAGCCGACCGACGACGGCAGCGCGAACGAGAACAACAGCGGACGCAGGGGTTGGAAGGCCACCCGGATCGGGGCACACGCCCCCACCGGGATGCCGCCCACCGTCGCGCACGGGCCGAATCCCAACCCGAGCACCGCGGCGGTCGCGTTGCCGGGCGCACCGCGCAGGGCGAGAACCATCCGCGAATTGCCGAGCACCGCGTCGCCGACCACCAGCCCCCGCATCGCGCTGCAGGTGGTGCAGCTGCCTGCGGTGCACGAGCTGCCGACGACGTCGGGTGGCGGCGCAGCGAGCGCCAATCCGGTGAGCAACTCGGGGCCGCCGGCCGTGCAGCACCCGGCATGGGTGAACCGACAGGTGTAGCCGCTCGTGGTCCGCGTCACCGCGAACGTGCCGTAGACGATCGTCGCCCCGTCGGTCACGAACAACCGATCCGTGGTGCCGTCGTACGCCATGCCGCGGATCGCGCCGAGACGCACGCTGGGGCACAGCGTCTGGCTGACCGACACCACGCCTTGGCACAGCGAAACGCACGGGTTCTCCACCGAGACGACATGGATCACGTTCGCCGGCGAAGTCGAACTGGTCGACGACGTGCCGAGCAGCAGGAAGCCACGGCTGTCGTCGGCGGCGAGCGCGGCGACCACCCGGCCCACCCCGAGCACACCGCTGAGGTCGCAGGTGGTGAACTTGGCGAGCGCACACCCGCGCGCCGCCGCCCAGCCGAGTCGCTGATCCGAGTAGGCGAGGAACAGCGCTCCCGCGTCGGGCACCGCCAGCGACTTCACGCCCGCTTCGATGTACTCCAGACCGGTCACCAACGAGGCGCTGCTCGCCCCGGGAGCGGCGAACGCCGCACAGGTCTCGCCGCATGCGCCGGTTGCCTCACGCACCTCGAGTACCGTCAGCCCGAGCCCCGCACTGACCCACATCCGACCCTGCCTGCCATCCCACGCCGCGCCCCCGGCGAGCGCGGAAGCCTGCGCCGCGACGCGACCGGCAGCCGAACACGCAGTCGCCTGGCAACCGCTGCTCGACACGGTGTGCCGCACCACGTACGGCGTCTTGGCGCTCAGTCCCATCAGGGTCGGTCCCTGGGCCGGAGCGAGGACCGCGGTGAGGGCGATGGAGCCAACTGCCCAGCGCAGGCATTGGGCAGACCACACTCGGCTCGGCGCGGGCATCGGCATCGGATGGAGCATCGATTTGGGCGGAACGGTGGCAGATCGCGGGCCGCCAGCGGCGTGGAGGATCGTCGGGGGTGCACCGCCGGCCGCAGCCATCTTGGGAGATCGGCTGCAGGGGCGCAACGCCACCCGGCGAGCGATCCCGCGGTGAGTGTCGCGGAGTGCCCGAGGCGCCGGCGAATTCCGCGCAACCGCGACGCCCCGCCGGCCAACCGCCGTGACCTCAACCAATCGTGGCAGCCCGCAGCGGCTGGGCGCCGCGGCGATCAGTTGGTGGTCACTTCGAAGGTCAGGCAGTTGGTGATCGCCTGACCGGGACCGTTCGGTCCGGTGCAGTCCATCGCCCACTGTGCCGACATCGGCGTGCCGCACAGCTGGGGAAGCACCGGCACACCGAAGCTGAAGTCGGCGTGGCCGTCACACGGCCCCGAACCGACCCGCGCCACGCGCATCGGGATGAGCAAGGGAGGGGCGGAGGTGCCGATCCGGGCCGTTTCGCAGAATCCGATCGGCACACCGGGCGCAGTGCACCCGCCGATCGCCAGGGCGAGGAACACCGGCATCGCGCCGGTGGGCGCGTTGCGCAGCGTCAACGCGAAGTTGCGGTTGCCGAGGAACGGGGCCCCGTAGCTGCTGGCGACCATCGTCGGGCACGCGGTACAGCCACCCTGCACGCAAGCCGTCCCCACCGCGAACGGCTGCTTCTGGGCCACGCACAAGCCGGTGAACGGTTCGCCGCTCGACTTGGTGCAACAGCCGAGCAGACTCAGGGTGCAGGTCGAGCGCGCCGTGTCGATCTTGATCTGTCCCGCTACCACCGTCCGCCCGTCGGTCCAGTAGAGAGTCCCGGTGCAGGCGTCGTAGCCGAGCCCGGTGATCGGCCCGAGCGGCGTCGTGCCGCAGGTCGGGATCGTGATTTCGCACGGCGGGGCCACCGCGCACCAACCCGAGTCGATCGGGCGCCGCGGGAAGCCGAGGTAGGTCGCCCACAGCTTGCTGCGCACCGGAGTACTGGAGAAGGTCGACGCGCTGACGAACAGCAGCCGATTGACATCGTCGCTCGCCAGCCCGGCGATGGTGAACCCGGTCGGGACGATCGACTTCTGCCAGGTGTCGCATACCACCGCGGTCATCGCGCACTGGTTGGGACTCACCCAGTAGAGGAGGTTGGTCGAGTCGCTGAGCAGCAGCCCCGCTTCCTGTTCCCAGTAGGCGAGTCCGGTCACGTCGGCAGTCGGCGTGGTGAGTGGAGCATCCTGCGCCGGACACCGCATGGCGCACCCGGCCGGATCGACCAGCGCGATCTTCCGGCCGTTCGACACCCACACCCCGCCGAGGCTGTTCGAGAGATTCGGCGGGACGTCGCCGTTGAATGCCGTGCCGCCGGCCCACGGCCGCGCGGAGGTTTCGAACCCGGGCAGCGCACAACCACGGACCGCGCAGCCCGCGAAATCGGAGCGTTGCCATTCCAGCCGGGGGGCGCTTGTCGCCGTGCCGGCGGTAACCCCCACCACCTCGTTGCGCCGCACATCGGCTTGGGCCGGCACAGGGGCGCCGAGGAGCACGAGCGGCAGGAGCATCGGGAACAGCTGACGGGGGAACACGCGCATCGACTCGTACCTCGTGGGGAACCGGGTCCTCGCCCGCCGTTCACGAGCAGCGTTGGCGAGATTCCGCAAGCTGGTTGCTGGCAAGGAGAACGGCAGGCTGTCCGGGGGCGGGTCGCACCCGTCGAGGAGCAGCGTCTGGCGTTCGACGTAGCCAGCTGCGAGCTTGCCGATCGCAGCAACTCGGGCGTGAATCGTCCGGGCCATCGGGATCTTCGGCAACGGCGGGACGAAACTTCGGCCGGCGGCCGAGTGCCGAGCGATCCCGCGGGCCAACCGAGCTGCGCGGGTCGCGCCCGGCCGGACGCCCCGCATCGAAGGGTGCCACCGATCCGGCCACCGACCGAACCGGCAGGGACCTCGATCGTCCGGGCTACAATGCGCGCCGTCGATGACCCGCGAGATCCACGACATCCCGCCGAGCCCGCGCCGAGTCCGCCACGCGTCCGTGATGTGGCACTGGTGGCCGGTGGCGCTGGGTGCGCTGATGTTCGGCGTCTACGGCGGGCTGCTGACCCTGATGCTGTTCCTGGCGCGCGGGGGCAAGCAGGCCGACGACCTCAAGATCGATGCCGACAGCCGCGTGGTCACCGGCAAGGTGACGCGCGTCGAGGGCGGCGCCCACAGCGGGAGCGGCCTGGAGCCGATCCGGATCAGCTACGACTACGTCACCCACCGCGGCAACACGCGCATGGGAAGGAGCTTCCTGCACCGTCCCGATCTCGAGGTCGGTGCGCCGATCGAAATCGAATACGCCCGCAACGAACCGCACATCAGCCGGGCGCGCGGCGGCCGGATCGCCCTGGTTCCGCCGCTGCACTGGATCTTCATGTGGGGTCTGCTCGCGCCCGGGGCGGCGCTTGCATTGACGTGGGTGTTCGCGGTGCTGCGGCTGCGGCGCCTGCTCTCGCGCGGCGACGTGAGTGTCGCCGAAATTCGCACGGTCGAGGGCCTGCGCTACGTGCTGCCGACGATGTACCGCGTGAGCTACGTGTTCCGCGATCACCGTGCACAGCAGCGGACCGCCTCGCACTGGGTACGAGCCCGCTCGCCGCTCGGCGAACGCGTCGCCCGGGCACCGCGGCAGATGGCCGTGGTGCACAACCGACGCGGCGAGGGTTCGAGCCGCCTGGTGATGGCCGAGGACTTCGTCGCCGAACACGAAGACCACCCCGACCGGCGGCACACCCCGAAACCGTGATGCCGCGCACCACGACTCGATGAGCGACGTCGCGGCCCTCCTCGGACCGGACGGTGCCGTGGCCCGCCGGCTCGACGGCTACGAGACGCGCGACGAGCAGCTCGAACTGGCTGTGGCCATCGAACGTGGCCTGCGCGAACGTCGGCACGTTCTGGCCGAGGCGGGTACCGGCGTCGGCAAATCGTTCGCCTACCTGCTGCCGGCAGTCCTGCACGCGACCGCCAATCGGGGCCGCGGGCCCGTCGTGGTTTCCACCCGCACCATCGCGCTGCAGCAGCAGCTCGAGCACAAGGACATCCCGTTCCTGCAGGCCGTGCTGGGCCTCGAGTTCTCGGCGGTCACCGCCGTGGGCCGCAACAACTACCTGTGCCTGCGGCGCATGCACCTCGCGACCCGGGAACGCGGCCTGCTGTTCGACGACCCGGTACAGCAAGAGCAACTGCGCGGCATCGTCGATTGGTCGCTGTCGACCAACGAGGGGACGCGCATGACGCTGCCGTTCCCCACCGAGCGCGAGGTGTGGGACGAGGTGTGCGCCGAGCACGGCAACTGCCTGCACCGCGCCTGCCCGCACTACGAGCCGTGCCACTATCAGGCCGCGCGCCGGCGATTGGGCTCGGCCGACCTGCTGATCGTGAACCACGCGCTCTACATGTCGGACGTCGCGCTGCGGCTCGCCGGTGCGAGCTATCTGCCGGCCCACGAAGTGGTGGTGTTCGACGAGGCGCACCACCTCGAGCGGGTGGCCACCGAGAGCCTCGGCCTGCGGGTCGGCTACGGCACGGTCGCTTGGCACCTGCGGCGCCTGCAGCCGCGGAACGCGCCCCGCGGGCTGCTGGCGCGGTTCGGCGGCGCGCGCTCCAAGGTCCTGCTGGGGCAGGCGCGGCTGTGCGCCGAGGAGTTCTTCGACACCCTGGCGGCGCGGCTCGCCCAGCGGCGCGCGGACACGCTGCCACTCGGCGACGCCGAGCTCGACGGCAGCCTCGCCGAGCTTCTCGACGAGCTGGCCGCGACCGTCGAGGACGACGCGGGCCGGATCGAGGACCTGTCGCCACGCACCGAGATGCTGGCGCGGGCGCGCGGTCTCGCCACGTTGGCACACACGCTGCGCGCCTTGGGCCGCGCCAGCACGCCCAACCACGTCCGCTGGCTGGAGCGTTCCGGCCGCCGCCGCGCCGACCGACCGGGCACCGGCGCCGAACTGCGCAGCGCGCCGCTGGAACTCGGCGCGGCGCTGCGCGAGCAGGTGTTCGCCGCACCCCGCTGCGCGGTGTTGGTGAGCGCCACGCTCGACACCGACAGCGCGGGCTTCGCGCGGTTGCGCAGCAAGCTCGGCATCGACGATGCGACCACGCTACGGCTCGGCTCGCCGTTCGACTACGGCGCGCAGGTCGACCTGGTGCTCGACGAAGCGCTGCCCGATCCCGGCACCGACCCCGAGGGTTTCGCCCGCGAGTCGGCCGAGCGGGTCCTTCACCACCTGTTGGACAACGACGGCCGGGCGCTGGTGCTGTGCACTTCCTGGGCGTTCGTCCACCGTCTCGCCGAGACCGTCCGCGATCGCCTGCAACACGCCGGGATCGAGCTACTGGTCCAGGGCGAACGGCCGCAGCAGGAGCTGCTGCGCGCCAAGCGCGACGACCCGCGCTCGGTGCTGATCGGCACCGAAAGCCTGTGGGAAGGAATCGACGTGCCGGGCGACGCGCTGACTCTGGTGCTGATCACCCGCTTCCCGTTCGCCCAGCCGGGTCACCCGCTGACCGAGGCGCGGATCCGCGCGCTGGAGGCCAAGGGTGGCAACGGTTTCCGCGACCACTCGCTGCCCGAGGCGATCCTCAAGTTCCGGCAGGGCTTCGGACGCCTGGTGCGCTCGCGGCGCGACCGCGGCAAGGTAGTGGTGCTCGACCCGCGGGTGCGCACCAAACGGTACGGCCGCGAGTTCCTCGCCGCGCTGCCGACCGGCGTGCGCGTGCCGTGGTGATGCGCCCGTTCACCCTCCTCGAGCGCAGGATCGTGCACCACGCCGGCGGGCCGCGCAAAGCGATCCCGCGGAGCACGGCGTCCGCGATGCACTACCGCGACGGTGTGCGCCTACCGGACAGAAGGTCGCGATACAGCACCGCATACTCGCTGACCATTCGCGCTCGGTCGAACGCCGCGACCGCGTGCTCCCGGGCCGCGCGCCCCATCGCCGCGGCGCGGGCGGGCACCGCGAGCAGCTCGACCAGGCGGTGAGCAAGCGCGCCGACGTCGCCGCGAGCCACAAGGTAGCCGGTCTCGCCTTCGACCAGGATCTCGCGACACGGCGGTAGGTCGAACGCGACCACCGGGCGCGCCGCGGCTCCGGCCTCGGCGAGCACCAGGCCGAACCCCTCCCAGCGACTGGGGAACGCAACCACGTCGGCGGCCGCGAACACCTGCCCCACGTCGTCGCGGTGGCCGAGCCAGTGCACGCGCCCGCCGACGCCGAGTTGCGCGGCTCGCTGTTGCAGGCGGGTCCGTTCCGGCCCCTCCCCGGCGACCAGCAGTTGCACGCGCGGCTGCTGTGCGGCGATCGGCACCAGAGCGGCGAGCAGCAGGTCGAAGCCCTTCTGCCGATCGAGCCGCCCCACTGCGACGAGGGTCGGTGCGCGCGGCTCGACACCCAGCGCCGCGCGGGCGGTGGCGGAGTCCGCGTCGGGACCGCACCGCGCGAGATCGATGCCGTTGCGGATCCGGCGCAACCGTGCATCGGCGATGCCGAGTTCGCGCAGGTGCTGCTGCACCGACTGCGACACGGCAACCACCGCGCCCGCCCGACGCGCCGCGATCCGATCGAGCACAGGGCGCAGCGGACGGCGGCGACCCTCGATCACGTGCACGGTCTGCAGCAGTGCGGTCGGTGCCCCACGCGGCAGCGCCCAGGCGCCGAGCACGTTGGCGTGATGCAAATGGGTGTGCACCAACTGCGGCCGCACTGCGGCGATTCGCGCGCGGAGCTCGCGCAGCAGCCGGAGCGGACGGTGACGTACTCCTCCGAGGTAGTGCACCGGCACCCCTGCGGCGGCGATCCTGCGATCCAACGGGCTCGGCTCGCCGGTCAGGTAGGCGACTTCGACCTGCCACGGCGCAGCGAGACCGCGGGCCAGGGCTTCGACCACGCGCTCCGCGCCAGCGGCACCGGTGCTGGTGGTGACCAGCAGCACGCGGCTCACAGCAAGGCCCTCGCGCGACGCGTGGTCAGAACACCGAGCTGCGGAGGAAGTCGCGGTTCATCGCCGCGATCACCGATACCCGGATCTCCTTGGGGCACACCGCTTCGCATTCGAGCTGGTTGGTGCACGCGCCGAAACCCTCGGCGTCCATCTGCTCGACCATGCGCTTGGCGCGCATCCGCCGCTCGGCCTGGCCCTGCGGAAGCCTGGCGAGGTGGGCCAGTTTGGCGCCGACGAACAACATCGCCGAAGCGTTCTTGCAGGTCGCGACGCAGGCGCCACAGCCGATACACGCGGCCGCGTCCATCGCCGCGTCCGCGTCGGCCTTGGGCACCGGCACCGCGTTGGCGTCCGGCGCGCTGCCGGTGTTGACCGACACGTAGCCGCCGGCCTGGATCACCCGATCGAACGCGGACCGGTCGGTGATCAGATCGCGCAGCACCGGGAACGCCTTGGCCCGCCACGGTTCGATGTATATCTCCGCGCCGTCGCGGAACCGCCGCATGTGCAACTGACAAGTGGTGGTCGCGGCGTCGGGGCCGTGCGCGATCCCGTCGATCATCAGCGAGCACGATCCGCAGATCCCCTCGCGGCAGTCGTGGTCGAACGCGACCGGCTCTTCGCCGCGCTCGATGAGCTGCTCGTTGAGCTTGTCGAGCATCTCGAGGAAGGACTCGTCGGGACTGACGTCGTCGAGCTGGTAGGTGACCATTCCCCCGCGCGCCGCGGAGTTGGCCTGACGCCAGACGTGCAAGGTCAACCGCATGGTTCTTACTTGTAGCTCCGGACGCTGGGGTGCACGTACTCGAATGTCAGCGGCTCCTTGTGCATCACCGGCTCGTCGCCGTCGCGATGCTCCCAGACGCTCACGTGCGCGAACTGTTCGTCGTCGCGCTTTGCCTCGCCGTCATCGGTCTGGCTCTCGACCCGGAAGTGGCCGCCGCACGACTCGGTGCGAGCCAAGGCGTCGCGGCACATGAGCTCGCCGTAGTCGAGGAAGTCCGCAACCCGTCCGGCCTTCTCCAGCGATACGTTCAAGCTGTCCGCACCACCGAGCAGCCGCAGATCGCTCCAGAACTGTTCGCGCAGCGCCGGAATCTCTTCCAACGCCCGCCGCAACCCGGCGTCGGTACGGGCCATCCCGCAGTACTCCCACATGATGCGGCCCAGTTCGCGGTGGAACGAGTCGACGCTGCGCCGCCCACCGATCGCCAGCAGCGCTGCGATCCGCTTCTCCACCGCCGACTCGGCCTCGATGAACGCCTCGTGGTCGACGTGCGCGGCCCCCGGCTTGGACTGCGCCAGGTAGTCGCCGATGGTGTAGGGCAACACGAAATAGCCGTCGGCCAGTCCCTGCATCAGCGCGCTGGCGCCCAGGCGATTCGCACCGTGATCGGAGAAGTTCGCTTCGCCGATGACGAACAAACCGGGGATCGTGGCCATCAGGTTGTAGTCCACCCACAGCCCGCCCATGGTGTAGTGCACCGCCGGGTAGATGCGCATCGGCACCTGGTACGGGTCCTCGGCGGTGATCTTGGCGTACATGTGGAACAGGTTGCCGTAACGCTGCTCGATCACGTCGCGCCCGAGACGCCGGATCGCATCGCGGAAGTCGAGGTAGACGCCGAGGCCCGATTCACCGACACCACGCCCCTCGTCGCACGCTTCCTTGGCGCTGCGCGACGAGATGTCACGCGGCGCCAGGTTGCCGAAACTCGGGTACTTGCGCTCGAGGTAGTAGTCGCGCTCGGCGTCGGGGATCTCGTTCGGCGGCCGCTTGTCGCCATGGCGCAGCGGCACCCAGATCCGACCGTCGTTGCGCAGCGACTCGGACATCAGCGTGAGCTTCGACTGATGCTCGCCCGACACCGGAATGCAGGTCGGGTGGATCTGCGTGAAACACGGGTTGGCGAACCCGGCGCCGCGCCTGAACGCGCGGTAGGCGGCGGTGACGTTGCAGCCCTTGGCGTTGGTCGACAGGTAGAACACGTTGCCGTAGCCACCGGTCGCCAGCACCACCGCGTCGGCGGCGTGGCGGCGGATCGCTCCGGTGACCAGGTCGCGCGTGATCAACCCCTTGGCGTGCCCGTCGGCGACCACCAGGTCGAGCATCTCGCTGCGCACGTGCATCGTCACCTTGCCGGCACCGATCTGCCGGCTCAGTGCCGAGTAGGCGCCGAGCAGCAGCTGTTGGCCGGTCTGGCCGCGCGCGTAGAAGGTGCGCGACACCTGCGCGCCGCCGAACGAGCGATTGGCCAGGTGGCCACCGTATTCGCGGGCGAACGGCACACCTTGGGCGACGCACTGATCGATGATCTGCACGCTGACCTGGGCGAGCCGGTAGGTATTGGCCTCACGACTGCGGAAGTCGCCGCCCTTCAGGGTGTCGTAGAACAGCCGGTAGACGCTGTCGCCGTCGTTCTGATAGTTCTTCGCCGCGTTGATTCCGCCCTGCGCCGCGATGCTGTGCGCTCGGCGCGGACTGTCCTGGAAGCAGAAGCAGTCCACCTCGTAGCCGAGTTCGGCCAACGAAGCGGCGGCCGATGCACCGGCCAGGCCACTGCCGACCACCGCGATGCGGTAGCGCCGCTTGTTGGCGGGGTTGACGAGCTTGAGGCGGAACCGGTGGTTGTCCCACTTGTCCGCGAGGTCGCCGGCGGGGATCTTCGGGTCGAGATTCATGCGATGAGCCCGAGCTGCACGCAGAGCGGGATCGAGATGAAGCCGGCACCGATCACCGCGGCGAGACCGATGCCGCCGCGCCGGATCCAGCTCAGGTAGCGCGGATCGTCGATGCCGAGGGTTTGGAACAGGCTGGAAACGCCGTGGCTGAGGTGCCACGCGAGCAGCGCATTGGCCACCACGTAGGCGGCAGCGACCGGCACGTGGCCGAACCCGGTCACCACCATGCGGTAGACGTCGTGTCGCTGCACGGTGGCGCCGTTGCGCACCACCTGCTCGACTTGCTCGAAGGCGGCGTGATCGGTCGCCCCCACCGTGAAGTGGAGCAGATGGTAGACGATGTAGGCGAGCACCAGCAGGCCGCTGAGCAGCATCTGCCGGGAAGCCAGGCTGGCCTGCACGGTGGCGTTGCGTGCGTACGGCTGCGGCCGGGCGGCGCGGTTGCGCAGCTGCAGGCGGATGGCCATGGACACGTGCGCCAGCAGGGCGACCAGCAGCACCGCACGGACGGTCCAGACCAGGCCCGGCTGATGGGCCAGGAACTCGGCGTAGTCGTTGAGCGCCCCCTTGCCGCGGAACACCAAGAGGTTGCCGGCGAGATGGCCGAGGACGAACCCAAACAGCACCAGTCCGGACACCGCGACGGTGACCTTGCTGCCGATCGAGGATCCGAGAAAGTTAGCTAACCAGCGCGTGCCCACGTGCTGCAGAGGATGCCGGAGTCGGCACCCGGGACCAAGTGGATTCGCAACTCGCTGCGCGCCGCGGACCGAGAGTCGACCAAGACGCCGGCGGAGGCGCCGATGCGGCGGAACTCGATCCAGCGGTGACCCACCGCGATCCACCCGATTCCCCCGGGGCAGTGGGGCTACCCGTGGGGGAACCGCCGACTCGGACCACTGGTGGGCCGGGTCGCACGAGCGTTGCGCCAACCAAGCGGGGCGGGTTTGCCGCGAAGCCGGGCCCGCCGGTGGAGTCCGGGGTTCCAGGGGGGTGCCCCCGCGACTTCGCACCGGTTCGGGCTACACTGGAGAGGACCTGCCGCAACCCGCGTCGCCAACGCGAATCCCCAGCAGTCCCTGCAGGAATCCCAGCTCGAGTCATGCACGTTCCTCACCTCCACTCCCCCTTCGTCGCCCGAGTCGGCGCGGCCATCCTGCTCGCCGGTCTCGCCGTCGCGCAGACGCCTGCACCGACCGCGTCGACCATCCTGCCGGCCCCGAGTCAGGTCTTGACCGCGTTCCACGTCGCGGGCGGCACCCTGCAGGAGTTCTCCCTGCCGCAGCGTGCGGTGGATGGATTCAAGGTGACCGTGGTGCTCGACGGCCGCACCGTGGTGCTCGGGCTGAACGCACACGACGTGCGGGCCAAGGACTACCAGCTGCTGGTGTTCGGTCCGAACGGACTGCAACGCGTCGCGACCCCGGAGAACACCACCTACCGCGGCGCGGTGGTCGGCTTCCCGGGCAGCACCGTCGCGGCGTCGCTGTACGGTGGCCAACTCCGGGCCACGCTGCAACTGGCGAAGGACCAGCCGATGTGGGGCATCCAGCCGATTTCGCGCCGCATCCCCAACGCCAACCCGGCCACCCACCTGGTGTTCTCGAGCACGCAGAACCGAGTGCCGGCGGCGCGGTGTGGCGTGCAGGGTATGGTCCAGCCACTCGAGCCGAACGGACCGTCGGTGCCGAGCGCCAACATGGTGTGCGAGATCGCCTGCGATGCCGACTATCGGTTCTACGTGCTCAACGGCAGCAACGTGACCTCGACCCAGAACGACGTCGCGGCGGTGATCAACGGCGTCGAAGCGATATACAAGCGCGACGTCCAGATCGAGTACTCGATCACCACCACGATCGTCCGCACCGCGCAGGTCTACACCAGCAACGACGCGGGCACACTGTTGAACCAGTTCCGCTCCCGGTGGTTGTCGTTCCACACCGGCGTGCGCCGCGATATCGCGCACCTGTTCACCGGCTACGGCTTGGTCGGCTCGACGATCGGCATCGCTTGGTTGTCCACCATCTGTGACACCAACTACGGCTATGGGCTGTCCGAGTCGCGATTCTCCAGCAACTACGCGTACCGCGTGTCGCTCACTGCGCACGAGCTCGGACACAACTGGTCGGCCAACCACTGTTCCGGCAGCACCTGCAACATCATGTGCCCCGGCCTCGGCGGGTGCAGCGGCAACGTGACGAACTTCTCCTCCGGTTCGATCGCCGCCATCGTGGCGTTCCGCAACTCGCGCACCTGCCTGTCGCCGGCCGGCCCCAACGCGTCGATCAGCTGGATCAGCCCGACCAGCGTGCAGGCGTTCGACGGCGGCAGCATCACGATGAAAGGCGTCGGGTTCACCAACGTGACCTACCTGTACGTCGGCACAACACGGCTGTGGAAGCTGTTCAACCAGTTCAACGTGGTCGACGACAGCACGATCACCTTCAGCTCGCCGGTGCCGGGTTCGCTGAGCCCCACCCAGGTGTGGGTGGAGGACGCGCAGGGCGCGAGCAACAAGGTCAACCTGAGCTACACCGCGACCACGCCGCCGAAGTTGCTGGCACCGGCGACCGTGAAGCCGGCGACCAACATGAGCTGGCGCTACGGGGCCCAGCCGACCCACGACTGGTTCCTGATCGCGTCGCCGAAGTCGACCACGATCTCCGCGCTGGGCTTCACCTGGCTCAGTCCGTTCGTGATGCTGTCCGCGGGCAAGCTGGACGCCGCCGGCTACGGCGAATTGGCGCTCGGGGTGCCGTCCTCGACGATGCTGGGTCTGAAGTTCTGGAGCCAGGTGGTGACGCTCGACAGCGCCAATGCCACGTTCCAGGGCAACACCGGCATCATCCAGACCACGATCCAGTAGCGGCCGGCTCGCGCTGCGCGCGGGTCAATTCGGCTCGCGCCGCCAGGTGCTGGCGAAGCGACCGTAGCGCAGAAAGCACAGCACCTCGCGCACCGAGCTGTCGTCGATCGACAGCGCGGTGTGCCCGAGCGGCAGGCAGACCACGTCGACCGCACCTTCGAGCTGCGCCTCGCTGACCCCCACCGTCCCGTCGTCATCCCCGGGAATGTCGTCGTTCCACCCGTCGCCATCGCCCCGCGCCCCGTACACGATGCCGAACGGGCAGTGCATGGGCGACAAGGTGCGGTAGAACGCCGAGCCGGGCGACAGCTGCAGGGGTGCCACGCGGTCCCCCATCGACAGTTTGAACAACAACCAGTCCTTGCGGCGGTCGGTCAGCACCGCACCGCGGTGCGGAGTGGCGAGGAACACACAAGCGGTCGGCTGGCGGGCGCCTGGCTGTCCCAGGTAACTGCGGATCTGCAGCCCGCCCATCGAGTGGCCGATCAGATACAGCTCCACCGGTCGGGCGAGCGGGTCGGGCCGCGCCAGGTAGCCCTCGATCTCGCCGTGCAACCGGGCGGCGTGCTCCTGGATCGAACCCGAGGTGCTCGGGTAGTCGCGGTTCAGCGTCTCGTAGCCGTGGGCACACAGCGCCCGTTCGAGCTTCGCCATCGACGCGGCGGAACGCCACAGTCCGTGGCGCAGCACGACGACGCGCCGCACCCCGTCGGGCGGCGTGTGCCACTCCGCGACCGGCTGCGGGTCTCCGAGGTTCAACAAGTAGTCGAGCGGCGTCGACAGGTTCTGGCAACTCGCGCACGTCGCCGCGGCGAGCAGGGCGATCAGCCGCCGCATCGTTCCACGCCGTCGTCCGCAGCAGCGAGCCGCCCACTGTGCATGCGGGCCTCGCCCGGGATCGCCGCCAGCACCTCCGCCTCGTGCGCACAGATCTCCGGCAGCCGCACCCGGACTGCATCGGCCCCGAAGATCCGCCGGGCGAACTCGACGTAGTCGCGGTAGTGGCGTGCCTCGGACTGCACCAGGCCGCGGTAGAACCCCGACAACTCGTCGTCGCCGGCCCGCTCGAGCGCACCCGCCAGCAACTTGAGCCGCTCGCAGCTCCGCCCTTCGATCACCGCCGCACACAGCAACCGATCGAGCAGCTGCCCCGGCTCGCTGGTGCGGGCCACCTGCAGCAGCCGGCCGGCGTAGCTGCCCGGACGGATCGCTGCGAATTGGATTCCCCGCGCTTCCATCACGCGCAGCACCGCCTCGAAGTGCTCGAGCTCCTCGCGCGCCAGCGCACTCAGCGGCGCTTGGAGGAACGCGTGCTCCGGGTAGCGGAACATCAACTGCAGGGCGTTGGCCGCCGCCTTGCGCTCCAGGTGCGCGTGCTCGAGCAGCAGTTCGCCGAGGTGTTCCAAGGCCCCCTCCGCCCAACGCCGATCGGTCTCGACCGCGAGCTCGAACATCCGCCGCCGCTACTTGTGCGCCACCACGCAGGCGAGTTCGAACGGAGGCGCCACCATGTAGTGCGCACCGTCGGTGATCCGCTGGACGCATACGTGCACCGCCCCCGCCTCCTCCGGCAGGGCGACTCGCACCGACTTGGTCTCGATCGCCTGCGTCACCACCGCACCTTCGCGCGGCGCGGTGAGGCACAGCTGCACCACGGTGTGCTGCGCGTCGCGCTTGGTCTCGATCAACTTCAGCTGGAAGCCGCCGGTCGGCACGGTGCAGTCGACCGCCAGCTCGGACCCCTTCCACGCCGCGGCGACCTTGGGGCCGGTGTAGGTCGGCTTCGGACCGGGAGTGGGGTTCGTCGCTGCGGGTGGGGGCGTGCCTGGGCCGGGCTCGTGGTTCGCGTCGTTGGCACAGCCGACGAACAGCGTCAGGGAGAGGCAGGAGAAGGTCGCGATTCGGATCAGACTCATGGCTTCAGTCGGTCGAGTGAGGGCGCCACGCAGTAGCTGACGCCCGGCGTCGCGCGAGGAACTCCGCGGCGGCGAGCAGGCACAGCGAAAGGACCGCCGGAAGGGCGTGCTCGACGCCCCGACGCTCGGTGCGGTCGTGGACTGTAGGCGATGGCGGGACCCAAGACCCCACCGCTCGGAGCTTCGCGCCCGCAATTCGTTCCAAGGCCTCGAGCTCGGCGGGGACCGGTGCCGCGGATTCGGCCGACGGATTGGTGATCACCGCGGGCGGCCGGAGCCACGCCTGCGCCGGGGTGACCGACTGCAGCCACTGCGCCAGTCGGCCCGGCAGCTTGGGATCCTTCCCCCAGCGCAGCCCCCACGCACCGAACAGGTCCGCGGTCCACGCACCGACCCGTCCGAGTCCACGGTTGGCGAACGCGAGCAAGGGAATCCCCTCGCGACCCGCCACCAACAAGGTCGAGGCGTCGTCGCGCGCGGCCACCGTGAGAACTCCGGCGACCGAGGGAAATCCGGCTGCCACGTCCGGCTCGAGCAGCGGCGAGTCCTCGAGCGCGCGCACCACGAGCTCCGCGGGCACGGGCTCGCGCGGGGTCGGCGGAACCGGCTGGGGCGGACTCGGCTGAGGCGGCTGCGGGGGTTGCCGCTCGGTCGCGCCGGGCTTTTGGCCCGAACCACCGGCGCCGGTGCCGGGCTTGTCGGACGGTCGGCCGGCCTTGGTACGCAACCGCCGCACCTCGGCGCTGAGAATCCGGGGCACGGCGTCGAACGACTTCAGGTTGCAGAAGAACGGGTTGTCGGCGTCGGCCGCCAACCCGTTGGCGAGCCCGGTGAGCTTCTTCACCCGAGTGGCCGCCCCAGCGGACATCGCCTCCAGCGGGATGACCTGCACGATGTACAGCGACACGCCTGAGCCGCGGTAGCGCAACGCCGCGACGAATGCCGGATCGAGTTCGGAGTCGGCGTCGGTGAACTCGCCATCGCTGACCACCACCACGTGCTTGATCGACGCCTTCGATCGCTGCAGCATCTGCCGGGCGATGCGCAGTCCGCCCGCGAGGTTCGTGCCCTCGCGCAGCGCCCGCAGATCGGCGAGCGAACGACGGATCTTGCCGCCCTGCTCGACCGGCACCAGCGGCAGGACCTCGGTCGCCCCGCTGCCGAACGACACCACCCCGAGCGTGTCGCCGGAGTCGAGTGCCTGGGCGGTCTTCAGCGCACTGGCCCGGGCGAGGTCCATTTTGGTGATGCCGCGGGCCAGCGGCTCGCTCATGCTCCACGAGCGGTCGACGACGAGCACCATGGCGATGCCGCGGGCCGGCGCGAGTTCCTCCTTGGCGTCGGGCCGCAGGCGAGCCTTCTGGGTGTCGCCCTTGGCCGACTCGGGCGGGGCGGGGGGCGGCGGCGTGGTGTCGCGCGTCGGGTGGTCGGCCTTGGAGTCCGGAGCCCCGGCGCCATCCCCCGCGCGGCGCGGCACGACCCCCGACCACAACACCGGGGCGATCCCGCCGAGCGGTTGGTCGCGCGGCGGCAGGCCGCCGCCATCCGGCGCACCGACGAAGAACACGCCGCCACCGTCGCGCACGAACTCGACCACGCGCGCTTGGTCCGCGGCTGCCAATCGATCGAGCAGCACCAGCGTCCCCTCCAACCGCGACGGGAGCTGCGCCACCGGGTGTGCCTTCAACCCCTGAACCGCAAGCGCCCCGAGCCACGCCGCGGAACGGGTGCCGGGCGCGCCGGCCCCACCGCCGACCAACGTCACGGGGGGTGGGCCAGCGACGTGCACCACGCCTCGGCCGTGCAGCCGCGCATCGCCCAGCTCGAGTTCGAGCTCGACGGTATGGTCCCCCTCACCCGAGGGGCGCCAGTCGAGCCGCTCCACGGGATCGCCACCGATCGGCTGCGAACACACCACGCGCTCGCTGGGGTCGCGCACCTCGATCCGACCGCGGAGATCGGTGCGCCCTCGCGCGGCAGAACCGAGCCCGATCTCGAGCGCACCGGCTCGGCCTACGGCGAGCGGACCGAGGGGACGCACCTCGATCGCCCGCGGGTCGAGCGGCAACGGCGGCCGTAGCGTGCCGACCGCGGCGCGGGTACCGGGCGCGGTCCGCGGGGACGGCCCCGCTGCCGCGGTGCGGCCACTCCACAGCAACAGCACCCTGGATCCCGGAGCCGCGTCCCGGCGCAACCGCGCGCGCGCCAACCGCGCAGCGAGCGCACCGGCGCCGGGCTCGTAGGTCACGGTGACGCCCGCACCGAGGGTCGGTACCCCCGCGCGGGCCTGCGCGGTCTGCAGCGGCTGCGTGGCGACCACGATCACTTCGGGCGCCACCGGCTCGACGATCGCACGCGGCAGATCCAGGGCAGCGAACGCGGTGGTGAGCAATGCCAGGGCGGCGACCATCCGCAGCCACCACGGCCCGCGGCGGGGCAGCAGCAGCGCGGGCAGCGCCAACGCGACGAGCGCGGCGGCCAGCTGCCAGGGCGTCATTTCCGCACTGGATTCATTCGAGGAAGGTTCATTTGAGGAATACGGCGGACAACCAGTCGACGCGATCGCCGAGGAACATGCCCTTGCCGAACCCGACCTCGAGCGTCAACAGCGCGCCGGGCTCCACGGCAACCGGACCGATGGGCCTGGGCGCGGCACCGCGGCGCAACCCGGTGTGCTGCACCAGCACCTTGTCCCCGGACTTGACCACCGCGTCCGCGTCCCCGGTGACGTCGAGCGCCAACACTTCGTCGTCGATCGCCACCAAGGCGAAGAACTTCCGCACGCCGGGCGGCACCCGGAACGTCAACACACAGCGGCTGTGCACCCCGATGCCCTTGCCATAGGTGGCGCCGTGGACCACCAGATAGCCATCAGCGCGACTGTGCACCGCCCCGACCACGCCTCCGCTCGCGGTCCGATCGCGTCGCCAGCGGAACAGCGGCGACGGGTCGACCTTCGATTCGCTTCCCGACTCCTCGACGCGCACCGGGTCGAGGTCGGACAGGAAGCGGTGATCGCCGCCGACCCGCGTCAGTGCAGCCACCCGGTCGGCGGTGAGGGTGATCGGACCGAACTCGGTGCGCAGCGCGAAACCGCGTTCGGACAAGCCGTCGAACTCCACCCGCAGGCGGTCCCCCGCGGTGGTGTGCAACAGCCACGCGCCCGGCGCCTTCGGCGCGGCGCCCTCGAGCAGGGCAACTCCCAGCAGCGTCGACCAGCGGTACAAGCTGGGGCTGCTGCGCCCCTGGGCGGCGAACATCACCCCTTCGGCGGTGAATCGCTCGATCTCGCCGCCGACGGTGTCGAACCCGCGCAGCGCCTTGCGGAACAGCGCCTCCCGAAAGCCGCTCGACGCTTCGAGCACGATCCGATCCGCGCCGCCGGGCCCCACCCGGTCGGCGAAGAACATCCGTGCCAGGCGATCGGTCGGGACCCGCTGCACACCGAGGCAGAGTGACGTGAGGGCGAGCTGATCGCCGCCGCGGTCGCCGCCGTGGATCTCGCCCTTGAGCTCGTCCCCGCCGACCATCTGCACGGTCAGTGGCGCCACGACCCGCGGCGCCGGGCCCTGCAGCGAGAGGATCTCCCCCCAAGGCACGTCGATCTGCACCCCCTCGATGGCGATCCGCAGCTTGCGGGCGTCCCCGGCGCCGATCACGGCCTTCGGCACACCGGACGACTGGGCACCGCTCATGCGGGTGAGCAGGAATGGTTGCGATTGCGCGGCGAGCGCGGCGGACGCCGCCCCGAGCACCAGCGCAATCCGGGTCATCGACAGCATGGGCGCATCATCGGGTCCGAGCGAGTCGATGCCAAACCCTCGGCGGACATGCCAGTTTGGCACCATTTTCTCCCGAACTCCGCGCTGCCGCTGCCAGATTGTCGCGGATTCGCGCAGCGGGTCGGGTCCGAGGCGGCACGCAGGTGATGGCACCGGGTTTGCTATGCGCGGCACTGCGCTGCCCCGACCATTCATCAGCTCCGCGAGATCGTGCGCGAGCAGCTGGGTCATGAATCGTCCGGGCCAGGCCCCGGCGCCCCTTTCTCCTTCTCTCTCGCAGCCGTGGCCAGATCAACCCCACGCCAACCGAACCACACACAATGGTAAAGCAACTGACGTTCGAAGCCGACGCCAAGGAGTCCATCCTGCGCGGCGTGAGCAAGCTCGCCAAGGCCGTCGTCTCGACCCTCGGACCCCGCGGACACAACGCCGTTCTCGACAAGGGCTGGGGCGGTCCGACCATCACCAAGGACGGCGTCTCGGTCGCCGAGGAGATCGAGCTGACCAACCCCTACGAGAACATGGGGGTGAAGCTGGTCCGCGAGGCCGCGAGCAAGACCTCGGACGTCGCCGGCGACGGCACCACCACGTCGACCCTGCTGGCCCACGCGATCCTCGAGCAGGGCATGAAGTACCTCGCCTCCGGAGCCAACCACGCCGAGCTGGTGCGGGGCATCCGCATCGCCACCACAGCGGTGTGCGACGAGCTGCAGCGCATCGCCAAGAAGGTGCCCGGCAACGACAACAAGGCGGTGTTCCAGGTGGCGACGATCGCCGCCAACAACGACACCGAGACCGGCAAGTTCATCGCCGACGCGATGAAGAAGGTCGGCCAGGACGGCGTGATGACGGTCGAAGAGGGCAAGGGCACCCAGACCGAGATCGCGGTGGTCGAAGGCATGCAGTTCGACCGCGGCTACCTGTCGCCGCACTTCGTCACCGACCCGGACTCGATGAAGACCGAGCTCAGCAACTGCCTGGTGCTGGTCCACGAGGAGAAGCTCAGCAACGTCCGTGAGCTGGTGCCGCTGCTGGAGAAGGTCAAGGAGTCCAAGCAGCCGCTGCTGATCATCGCCGAGGACATCGAAGGCGAGGCGCTGGCCACCCTGGTGGTCAACAAGCTGCGCGGCATCCTCAAGGTGTGCGCCGTGAAGGCGCCGGGCTACGGCGACCGCCGCAAGGCGATGATGCAGGACATCGCGATCCTGACCGGCGGCGAGGCGATCTTCAAGGACCTCGGCATGGAGCTGGAGAAGATCACCGTCAAGCAGCTCGGCGTCGCCAAGAAGGTGATCATCACCAACGACAACACCACCATCGTCGAAGGCAAGGGCCGTCCCGGCGACCTGAAGGCGCGGATCGAGCAGATCCGCCGCGAACTCGAGAACACCACCTCCGACTACGACCGCGAGAAGCTGCAGGAGCGGCTTGCCAAGCTGACCGGCGGAATCGCCGAGGTTCGGGTCGGCGCGTTCACCGAGACCGAGATGAAGGAGCGCAAGGCGCTGTTCGAGGACGCGCTGCACGCGACCCGCGCGGCGATCGCCGAGGGCGTTCTGCCGGGCGGCGGGACCGCACTGCTGCGCGCCGTGAAGGTGCTCGACGGCGAGTTCTGCAAGAAGAACAAGCTCAAGGGCGACGCCGAGTTCGGGGTGGAGATCGTGCGCGAAGCGGCGACCCGCCCACTGCGTCGCATCGCCGAGAACGGCGGGATCGACGGCGCGCTGGTCCTGAGCAAGGTGCTCAAGGGCAAGGGCACCAACTTCGGCTTCAACGCGCTGACCCAGGAGTACGGCGACATGCTGGAGTTCGGCGTGGTCGACCCGACCAAGGTCACCCGCACCGCGCTGCAGAACGCGAGCTCCGTCGCCACCCTGCTCCTCACCACCGACTGCATGATCGCCAACGTCAAGGAAGACGCGCCGGATGGTCCGGGCGGTGACGAGATGGGCGGCATGGGTGGTATGGGCGGCATGGGTGGCATGGGCGGCATGGGCGGTATGGGCGGCATGATGTAGCCCCCGCGGCGCGCACCACACACAGACTCACGACACACGAACTGACACAGGAATCACTGAAATGGCTATTCGACCCCTCGACGACCGCATCGTCTTGAAGATTCTCGACGCCGAAGAGACCAGCGCCGGCGGCATTCTGCTGCCCGACAGCGCGAAGGAGAAACCGCAGCAGGGCAAGGTCACTGCTGTCGGCGAAGGCAAGCGCGACAAGAGCGGCAAGCGCATCAAGCCCGACGTGAAGAAGGGCGACATCGTGCTGTTCGGCAAGTACTCCGGCTCCGACGTCAAGGTCGACGGAGTCGAGTACAAGATCGTTCGCGAGAGCGAACTGTTGGCCAAGCTGAACCAAGAGGCCTAGGAGGAACGGCAATGGGCAAGCAGATCATGTTCGACGAGACCGCTCGGCGCAAAGTCGTCGAGGGTGTGAGCAAGCTGGCGAAGGTGGTCAAGGTCACCCTCGGACCAGCCGGCAAGAACGTCATCATCGAGAAGTCGTTCGGCGGCCCGATGGTGACCCGCGACGGTGTGAGCGTCGCCAAGGAAATCGAACTCGAAGACCCGTTCGAGAACATGGGCGCCAAGCTGGTGCAGGAGGTCTCGAGCAAGACCAACGACACCGCGGGCGACGGCACCACTACCGCAACGGTGCTCGCCGAGAGCATCATCACCACCGGCCAGCGCTTCCTCACCTCGGGGGCCAACCCGAACGAGCTGCGCTCCGGGATCGACAAGGCGGTGCGCGCGGTGGTCGCCGAGCTCGAGTCGATGAGCAAGCCGGTCAAGGGCAAGGAGCAGATCGCCTCGGTCGGCGCGCTGTCGGCCAACCAAGACCAGGAAATCGGTGACCTGCTCGCCGAGGCGGTCATGAAGGTCGGCTCGGAAGGCGTGATCACAGTCGAGGACGGCAGCTCCGCCGACACCCAGCTGGACTTCGCCGAGGGTATGGAGTTCGACAAGGGCTACATCTCGCCGTACTTCATCACCGACGCCAAGACCATGGAGGCGGTGCTGGAGAACCCCTACATCCTGATCTTCGAGAAGAAGATCAGCAGCGTGCGCGAGCTGGTGCCGCTGCTGGAGCAGGTCAGCACCTCCAGTCGCCCCCTGCTGATCATCGCCGAGGACGTCGAAGCGGAGGCGCTGGCCGCGCTGGTGATCAACCGCATCAAGGGCGTGCTCAACGTCGCCGCGGTGAAGGCGCCGGGCTTCGGTGACCGCCGCAAGGCGATCCTCGCCGACATCGCCACCATCACCGGCGGGCAGAGCATCAGCGAGGACCTCGGCATCAAGCTGGAGAACGTGACGGTGTCGCAACTGGGCACCGCCCGCAAGGTGGTGATCGACAAGGACTCGACCACCCTCATCGAGGGCGCTGGCAAGAAGGCCGACGTCACCGCGCGCGCCGACAGCATCCGCAACCAGATCGAGACCACCACCTCCAAGTACGACAAGGAAAAGCTGCAGGAGCGGTTGGCGAAGCTGACCGGCGGCGTCGCGATCATCCGCGTGGGTGCGCAGACCGAAGCCGACATGAAGCAGAAGAAGCAGCGGGTCGAGGACGCGCTGAATGCCACCCGGGCAGCGGTCGCCGAGGGCATCGTGCCCGGCGGCGGTACCGCTTTGCTGCGGGCCAGCGCGGTGCTCGACACCCTGCGCGCCAAGGGCGACGAGCGCTTCGGCGTGGAGCTGGTCAAGCGGGCCTGCTCCGCCCCGTTGCGGCAGATCGCCGAGAACGCTGGCGAGGAGGGCGCGGTGATCGTCGACGAGACGCTGTCCCGCAAGCCCACCGAGGGCTTCAACGCGGTCACCAACGAGTGGGTCGACCTGATCAAGGCCGGGATCCTCGACCCGACCAAGGTGGTCCGCTGCGCGCTGCAGAACGCGGCGAGCATCGCCGGGCTCATGCTGACGACCGACACCTTGGTGACGTCGATCAAGGACGACGCCGAGGCGGTCGATGGTGCGGTGAGCTGACCGGTGTCCGCCGTTCGGGTGAACCAGCAGCGTTCGGCCGGAGCGTCCCCCGCTCCGGCCGATGAGAGCCCGGACGGCCCCCACACGATCTGATCCGGGTGGCAGCGGCCTGCCACCCCCACCGTTCCGTCACCCCAGGCCTTCCGCATGGCAAGCAAGCGCGACTACTACGAGGTGCTCGGCGTCGGCAAGAACGCGTCCGACGGCGAGATCAAGAAGGCCTATCGCAAGCTCGCGCTGGCCAACCACCCCGACCAGAACAAGGGGGACAAGGCCGCGGAGGCACGCTTCAAAGAGGCCGCCGAGGCGTACTCGGTGCTGTCCGACAGCGACAAGCGGGCCCGCTACGACCAGTTCGGTCACGCCGCGGTGGACGGCCAGTACGCCGGTCCCGGCGGCGGCTTCTCCAACCTCGAGGACATCTTCTCGGCGTTCGGCGACATCTTCGGTGGTGGCGGCGGCGGGATCTTCGACCAGCTGTTCGGCCGGCGCGGCGGAACCCGGGCGCGGCGCGGTGCGAGCCTGCGGGTCGACTTGATGCTCAGCCTCGAGGAGGTGGCGCTCGGCACCCGCAAGACGCTGGAGATCAACCGCAACGAGCCCTGCGAGGGCTGCGGTGGCAGCGGCGCCAAGCCGGGCACTTCTCCCAAGACCTGTGGTACCTGCGGGGGTCACGGACAGGTCGTGCGCTCGCAAGGGTTCTTCCAAGTCAGCCAGCCGTGCCCCAAGTGCCATGGGCACGGGCAGGTAGTCGACACTCCCTGCACCCAATGCCGGGGTAGCGGAGTCGAGCGCAAGCGCCGATCGATCACCGTCAGCATTCCGCCCGGCATCGAGGACGGCCACGTGCAGCGCATCCCCGGCGAGGGCGAGCCCGGTGAGCACAACGGTCCCGCCGGCGACCTCGTGGTGGTCATCGGGATCGAGCCCCACCAGGTGTTCACCCGGCACGGCGACGACCTGTTGACCCAGATCACGGTGAGCTACCGCCAGGCAGTGGTCGGCGACACCGTGGACATCCCGACACTGGGTGGCGGCACGGTCGCGCTCAAGATCCCGCCAGGCACCCAGCCCGGCACGCGCCTGCGGCTGCGCAACCAGGGGCTGCCGCGAATGGACGGCTACGGCAAGGGCCACACCTTCGTGCAGGTGCAGATCGAAGTGCCCGAGAAGATCAACTCGGAGCAGGAAGAGCTGCTGCGGCGCTTCGACGAACTCGACGACAGCAAGGGCAAGAAGAAGCGCAAGGGCATCGTCGAGCGGGTGAAGGACATCTTCCAGTGACTCTCGAACAGCAGCGATGAGCAACTCCAAGAACGAATCCGACGCCACCGAGCAACCGCAGGTCGACCCGCACGGCGAGGCGATGGCGGACCCTGCGGACGAGGCGTCGACCGACGATCTCGCGACGTTGACCGCCGAGCGCGACCAGCTCGCCGCGCAGCTCCAACGCACCCTTGCGGACCTGCAGAACTTCCGCAAGCGGCGCGCACAGGAGATGGCCGAGGCACGCAAGTCGGCGATCGAGACCCTGACCAGCGAGATGCTGCCGGTGCTCGACAACTTCCACCTGGCAACCGAGATCGGGCAACAGACCGGCGATGCTGCCGTGCAGTCGATCCGCGACGGCTTGCTCATGGTGCAGGGGTTGCTGCAAGGCGTGTTCGAGCGCCACGGCGTGCGCGAGATCTCGGCCGAGGGCGAGCTGTTCGATCCGACGGTTCACGAGGCGGTGGGGATCGATCCGGACCCCCAGGCGCCCTCCGGCAAGGTCACCGCGGTGCTGCAGAAGGGCTACACGCTGGAAGGGCGGGTGATCCGTCCGACCCGCGTGATGGTCGGCGGCGGCTCGGCGACCGCGGAGCGCGAGGCGGGTGAGAGCGAGGCCGAACGGGACTGACCGACATGCCGACCTACGCCTACGAGTGCGAGAGCTGCCAACACTCCTTCGAGGAGTTTCAGTCGATGAGCAGCAAGCCGCTGCGCAAGTGCCCGGCGTGCGGTAAGCCGAAGCTCGTTCGCCTGATCGGGCCCGGCGCAGGGATCATCTTCAAGGGTTCCGGCTTCTACGAGACCGACTACCGCAGCGCGTCGTACCGCAAGGCCAAGGAAGCCGACAAGGACGCGCCGAGCGGCGATTCGGGAAGCCCCGGCTCGAGCGCCACCGGATCCGGCGGTGCGGGCTCCAGCGACAGTGCCGCGGCGTCCGACACGAAGAAGAAGGGTCCGAACAAGTCCGAAGCGACGGACTGATCCGCGCCGGACGCGTCCGGCCCGGCTATCATCCGAGGCCGACAGACCATGGAGCAGCGCAACAGCACCGTTTCGTCCGGGAGTCCACGCCGCCGCGCCGCTCTGGCGGTGCGTCTGTGCGGGCTGGCGCTGCTCGCCGGGTCGAGCGCTTGCTCGGTCCACCTGTTCTCCGGGGTGCACGAGATCGATCGCAGCCGCCCGGTAGCCCGCATCGAGGTGCGCGGACAAGCGGACAAGCTCGGCGCCACCACCACCGAAGGCGTGGTCTTCCTCAGCGCCGACGGCGCGAGTGGTGACTGCCGCGTGCACTACTTCCTCGGCCCCGACGTGCTGGTCGACGACGGCGTGATTCGGCGGCTGGGCGGGGTCTACGACATCGCGTTGATCGACCTCAAGACCCAGGCGGTGCCGGTGCTCGATCGCGAACTCGCCGACGGCGACAAGCTGGTGGCGCTGGTGTGGGCCGGCCGCGACGTAGAGCGCATCACCGTTCGCGTGGCGCACGACGACGCAGTCACCGGCTACGCCTTGGAGTGGCCCGGTCGGGCACTTCCACGCGGGACGGGGATCTTCCTCGAAGACACCGCCGAGCGCGCCGGCCAGCTGACCTTCGTCGGCCTGGCGAGCGGCCTGGCGACGCTGCGGCGGGGTAACCAGGAAAAGCGGTTCATCACCTTCACCGGCCCCGCGCGAATGCGCGAGGCGTTGGCGGTGCCGCGGCCGTCCTACGCACCGCGCGAAGTGCGTCACCGGCCGGATGGGATCTCGATCTCGCGCTGAGTTCCACGACGCTCACGGACGCACGCCGGTGGTGCCGGTTGGCCGGGGCGCGCAGAGCGCGGCCAAGCCGCACCCAAAGCATTGGGCGAGTGCGTCGCTGCGCGCCGCCACGAGGCCTGGGCCGCTTGCTTGCTGGAGCTTCCGGGGCCGCTGCATACCAGCGAAACCGCTGCCACGAGTCACGGGAGGTACAGGCGAATACTCGCGTACCGGCACGATCCGCGGCCCCTGCAGCCTATCGCGGCCAAGGCCGCACCCAAGGACTTGGGTGGGCGCGCGCGCGCGCCGCCATGAGGCCTGGGCCGCTTGCTTGCTGGAGCTTCCGGGGCCGCTGCATGCCAGCGAATCGGCTGCCACGAGTCACGGGAGGTACAGGCGAATTCTCGCGCCGGCACGATCCGCGGCCCCTGCAGCCTATCGCGGCCAAGGCCGCACCCAAGACGAGGTGGGGGCGGCGCTGCGCGCCGCCATGAGGCCTGGGCCGCTTGCTTGCTGGAGCTTCCGGGGCCGCTGCATGCCAGCGAGACGGCTGCCACGAGTCACGGGAGGTACAGGCGAATTCTCGCGTACCGGCACGATCCGCGGCCCCTGCAGCCTATCGCGGCCAAGGCCGCGCCGCACCTGGCGATTTGTGGGCGCGGCGCTGCGCGCCGCCATGAGGCCTGGGCCGCTTGCTTGCTGGAGCTTCCGGGGCCGCTGCATGCCAGCGAGACGGCTGCCACGAGTCACGGGAGGTGCAGGCGAATTCTCGCGTACCGGCACGATCCGCGGCCCCTGCAGCTCAGGGCTGAACGGTCCGCGGCCCCCAGTTGTCGGTCATCGGATCGTACCGCTCACCGCGCAGCAGGTAGAACGGCGCCTTGTGGTAGATCCGGATGTCGTGGAACGGATCCGTGAGGATCTTCACCAGCCACACCAACCCGGTCTGCGGCGTCTGCATGACGGCCAGATACAGCGTCCGGCCCAGCACCGCCGCGCCCCCCACCATCAACCACATCCAGCTGAGGTTGTAGAGGAACCCGTATGCGGACGTGTGCGGATCGAACAACCCGAACATCGACGGCCACAACTGCAGCGCCACTGGGCACAGCGCCCATGCCGAGAGCAGGATCACCTTGCGGCGCAGGTTGTAGCCGACCTTGACCGACTCCTTGTACTCGTGCGTGGCACGGTTGACGTGGTCGTACGCCTTCGGCTCGAAGAAGAAGTGCCCCACCTGACGGATCAGCATCGCGCCGAGCCAACCGACCATGGCGGCGTAGATCGGGTTGACGAAGATCATCACGTACGAACTCAGGAAGCAGCACGCACTGATCAGGTGCAGCGACTGGTTGACGCGGCACTGATGGTAGTAGCGGTGGTCGTCCCAGCGCTGCTCGCGCAGGGCCTCCCAGAAGGGCAGAGACACGGAAGCGGTATCAGTCATCGGATGTCGGGCTATCGGGAACGGGTTGCGCCGTCGGACCACACGGCCGATCCGGCTCTTGGTTTGACGGGGACAGGTCGATCATGCGCAGCAGCGGCTGGCCGACTCGGACGGTGACCCCTTCCTGAACGCCGGCGCACAGTTCGAACCCTCCTGAGGCGAACAGGATGATCGTCGAGCCGTGCTGGAAGTAGCCGAGCTCGTCGCCCTTGGCGAAGCTCGCGCGGCACGGGAGTCGATTCGGCCCCCGATAGCGCAAGTCGAGCGTCGGCCCCAGGCAGTGGATGCGCAGGCTTGCGACCAGGATCGCGGCCACCGGCACCATCGTCACGCTGCGCCGTGCGTCGGCCAGCTGCAGATCGAGCACTGCACGTTCGTTCTTGCAGAACAGTCGCTCGACGCGCCGCAGCGCGATCGGGTTGACGTTCCAAGTGTCGCCCGAGATGTAGACGACCTCGTCCAAGCTGCCGTCGCACGGCGCATGGAAGCGGTGGTACATCGTCGAGCGCAACCGCAGGGTGACGAACATCCCGTCGCGGTGTTTGTCGACCAAGCGCGAATCGGCCAACAGGTCCGACAGGGGATAGGGGAAGCCCTTGGCCTGGATCACTTCGGTGCCGCGGATGCGACCGCAGGTGCCGACCTCGGCATCGCACGGGCTGACCAGCAGGTCTGCTGCCGCAGCGATCGGCCGCGCACCTTCCCGCAGCTGCCGAATGAAGCAGTCGTGCATGCTGGTGAAGCGCTGCTTCTTCGCGTCACTCAGGTCGAGGTCCGGCGCGAACAGCTTCCACACCGCAAGCGACAGCCAACGCACGGGGGCCAGCTCGATGCGGCTGAACCAGCCCATGAACAGCGTCGCCCAACGCCGCGGAATCCGATTGGTCAGGAGGAAATTGAGATCCTCCTGCTGGCAGATCCGCAGGAACCACGAGGGCCGTGGCGCAGCTCGGTCGGACACGATCGCGGGAACGTCCATCGCGGATCAGCTCGCTTGCACCACCGGGGACCCGGCGGGTTCGGCGTCGACCGACGGCACCGGCTTGCGCCCGAGAAGGGTGCGGACGATCTCGCCGGCCACCCGCCGCTTGATCCACTTGGCCGTCAATCCGGGCGGGAACCACCACCAGCCGTCGGCTTGCATCGCCGCGGCCGCGGCGACGAACCGATCGGCCACTTCCTGGTAGTCCTGCTCGGTGTAGTCGTGGCTGAATATGAACCGGCCGGTGCCGACCCAGCTCATCGTCAGCCCCTGCGCGCGCAGGTAGTACTGGAACATCCAGTGGTAGCGGCTCGGAGCCACATACAGCGTGGTCCAGATCGACCCCATGTTGGCCACCCGCACCGGCACCCCGGCCGTCTCCAGCCTTCGGTTCAACGCGTCTGCCCGCGCATCCCACGTCCGGTCGACTTCGGCGTACGCCGCCACGACCCCCGGCTCGTCGAGATGGCGCAGGAACTCGTTGGTGGTCGCCATCACGTAGGGGTGCGAGTTGAAGGTCCCGCGGGCGAAACAGATGTCGGCCGGCCGGTCCGGCCGGAACCGCCGCATCAACTCGTGGCTGCCGCACACCACCCCGATCGGCAGCCCGCCCCCCAGGGTCTTGCCGTACGTCACCAGATCGGCACGGATGCCGAAGTACTCCTGCGAGCCACCGCGAGCCAGGCGGAAGCCGAGGAACACGTCATCGAGGATCAGCACGATGCCGCGCTCGGTGCACACTTGCCGCAGCTCCTTCAGCCACGCCGTGTAGCGCTCGCGGTCGAAGCGTGCCGCCCGATCGCTGCTGACCAGGGTGGAGTCCGCCGGGGCGTTGCTGTTGGCGTGCATCGCTTGCAGGGGATTCACCAGCACACAGGCGATGTTCCGGCGGCGCCGCAACACCCGCAGCGTCTGTGGCGACAAGTCCTCGAGGGTGTACACCTCGCGTGCCGGCCGCGGGTTGCCCACTCCCGCCTGCACGCCGTCCCACCAACCGTGGTAGGCGCCGCAGAACCGTACGATGTGCGAACGCCCGGTGTGGTAGCGCGCCAAGCGCACCGCCTGCATCACCGCTTCGGTGCCCGACATGTGGAACGACACCTCGTCCATCCCGGAGATCTCGCGCAGTCGTCGCGCGTTGTCGGCCACGATCGGGTGGTACGGCCCGAGCACCGGCCCCAGGCTCCGTACGCGTTCCACTCCCCGCTCGATACAGCCCTTGTAGAAATCGTAGCCGAACAGGTTGGTGCCGTACGCCCCGGTCAGGTCCCGCGACCAGTTGCCATCGAGGTCGCACACCGACGTACCGCGGGTCGCTTCGAGGACCAGGCCGAGCTTGAGGTGCGACTTGACGTGGTTGCGGAACTGGAACGGCACTCGGTAGCTGTTGGTGAACTCGACGTCGGACACAGCTCCTTCGAGCTCCGCACTCGCTGCCAGGGTCTTCGGCGCCCGCGTCGCGAACAGCGAGGCCAAGCGGGCGAACCCCGCGCGACGCTTGGCTTCGATGTCGGCGGGCGGATCGTCCGAGCGGAAGAAGCGCGTCTCGTCGTACTCGTAGAAGGGCAGGATCCGTGCGACCCGCCGAGCCATGCGCGCATGACCACGCAGCGATCGATGCTTGGCCAGCGACAGCTGTAGGCGTTCGAACAGCAGATACCCCAGGTACACCGCCGCGCTGCCCGCGGCCACGTAGAGGATCACGTTGGTCATTTCAGGCTTCCGACAAACTCACCAAGTGCTCGCGGCCATCCAGCCGCGAGCCGATCAGCTGGGGTCCCTTGCCACTTCGCCGCAGGATCGACGCGCCGTGGACCTTTCGCCGCCGCGCCGCTTGACGGTAGGCGCCGGCATCCAGAATCGCGGTGAATGGCTGGTCCACCTTGTTCATCTCGATGAACCGCCGCGCCGCGACGCCCATCTTCTTCCGCGTGGCCGCGTCCATCAGTTTGGTCATCGCATCGACCATCTGCCCGACGTTGCGTCCCGCCACGCAGTAGCCGGTCACACCGTCGACCATGAGTTCCTGCGGGCCACCCTTGTCGGACACCACGACCGGCAACCCGGACGCCTGCGCCTCGAGCGGCGCATTGCCCCAGGTGTCCGTGGTGCTCGGGAACAGCTTGCAGTCGGCCGATGCCAACGCGGTGGACAGCTCCTCGCCTTGCAGGTAGCCGGTGAAGGTCGCCGGAACCCCGGCGAGTTGCTTCTGCAGCTCTTCGCGGAACGGCCCATCCCCGATCACGATCAGATGCGCCCGCGGATTCTTGCGTCGCAGCTCCAGGTAGGCGCGCGCCATGGTGTCGAGGTTCTTCTCCAAACTGACGCGGCCGACGTAGGCGAACTTGACCAGGTTGGCCTCGTCCTCGATCCCGTGCCGGCGCCAATACCCTTCGACGCGGTGCTTCGGCGAGAACCGGTCCGTGTCGACCCAGCGGTCGAGGATCAACAGCTTGCGCTTGCGCAGCCCTCGCTCGTGCAGCAGCTTGGCGATGAACTTCGAGGGCACCACCACCTCGTCGACCGAGTGGTAGAACAGGATCATGTACTTCCAGGTCAGCGCCTCGAGGCTGATGTCCTTGGTGTAGTCCTCGACGTACTCCGGGAAGCTCGTGTGGTAGGTGGCCGCAGTCTCGATCTGCAGCAGTTTCGCAGCCATCAATCCGGCGAGTCCGATGGTCCCCGGGGTGCTGATCTGCATCTTGGTGAAGCCACCTTCCTGCAGGAACTTCAGCAACTCCAGGAACGGCGGCAGATGCACGCGGAGTTCGTCGTACTGCGGGAACTCCATGTCGACGACCGAGCCGAACAGTTTGAGCTGCCCCGCGTCGATCCACGCCCGAACCTCGGGGTCGGCCTCTCGGGCAGCCCTTTCGTGCTCGCTGATGCACGTCACCACAGTGAGGTCGATGTCGCGCCGCTCCGCCTCGTGGAGCATCCGACGAATCGTACGGGCCACGCCGTTGATGTCGAAGAACGTGTCGGTGACCAAGACCAAGCGCGGCCGTTCTTCTATGCGGAACGTCTTGCGCACGTCGCGGACCATGAAACGGTCGGAACTCTGAGCCTGGTACGACAGGAAGTACGGCAGCGACACGAACACGTGTGACGAAACCAGCGCAACCGTCTCCTTGATCACCTGCACCAGGTTGCGCGAGGTGACCGCATGGGTAATCCGCTCCACATAGCGGCGCAGGATCTGGTTCACCAGCGTGTCGAAAGCCAGGTAGATCTTGGCATCGGCATCCGGCGCCGCCGCGACCTCGCGTTTGAATGCCGCGCTGCCGAGCAGCTTGAACGCCTCTTCTTCGAGGATCCGCTCGAAGCGCTTGTCACCGCTGCCGAACCGGGGCATTCGCGGGTAGATCTTGCCCTTGAGCCACGCCTTGGTCGCGACCTTGACCTTGTCGCGAAGGCGCACGCCGTCGGTATGGAACACGATGCCGAACAGCGAGCCGAGCGACCCCCCCAGGCTCACGCCCTTGCCCCCGGACCGCGCTCCCTGGATCTCGCTCCCGTCGTGGATCAGCTTGATGATCGCGTGCGCCAACGTCACCGGGCCACCGTGGCGACCCGCTGGCAGCGTGTCGCGGCGACGGATCGCATCGATGATGTCGTTGGCGGTCGGCAACCCGGAAGCCGGCAGCGGAAACTCGGTCCAGGTGCGGCCCGGGTTGATCCCGGAATGGTCGTCCGACCCCCCTACCATCGACTTGCGCCACGGCTCCGCACCCTTGGGCTCGATCCCGTGCTTGTCGGCCAACCGCTCGATCGCCGCGCGATCGAGTCCCTCGACCCAGCGCCGGGTCAGGTCGTTGAGCAGCTTGGTGCGGGTGCCGTTGCGCACCTCCAAGCAGTTGCACAGCAGCAGCATCTTCTCCAGATGCGCCACCGTCAGCGAGCCCTCGCGCCCATACGCACGGTTCTGTGTGCTCATGAGCGGGTGCGTCATGAAGTAGGCGATGCGGTTGCGCTCCGGGTCCGTCTCCTCGAGCGCGATCTGCTCGTCGACGTAGGCAATCATCTCGTAGATGTTGCGCCGCAGGCGGTGGATCTCGGCGAACTGCGCTTCGGTCATGTTCGCCACCGTCACGTGGACGTTGCACCCATCCTCGGGGAAGGTGGTCGTCATCTCGGCGGAGATGAACACGTCGCGGTGGCCCGCGTCGAGGATCTCCAGCACCCCGTCGATCGAGTTGTGGTCCGTGAGCGTGACCAGCGACATGCCCTGGGCCTTCAACCGCCGGTAGGTCTCCAACGGGTCAGAGTAGGACTCCGGGATCGCGAACGTGTTGGCCGCATAGTAGTCGGTCACGTTCGACGCGTAGGAGTGGAGGTGGAAGTCGACCTTCCCGACGTTGGCTCGCTTCATGAGTTGGGTTGGTGCGCGGCGCAGATGCGCCCCGTTGGGCAGCAGAGCATGCGTTGGTGGGCTTGTTGCGTGGAGCGCGGGCGGTCGCGATGCCGAACACAGGCCCGCTTCGCTGCCCTCCCAGGACGGGGAGGAATGAGACCGAGCGGTTGTTCAGACCAGGCGATGTTCTGATGAAGTTCTGTTGAATGACCGGAGTTCGTGTCGCGACGCGAACCCGACGTGCCGACGTCGACCGAGACACCGTGGATCCACTCACGTGCGACGCTACGGTTCATCACGGGCGGTTCGGCTTCTCATTGGCGCGCACGCATGCGCTTCGCCGCCGGCACCTCTCCATCTCCACCTGACCAGCGCAGGCAGCACATGACCACAGCGATTGCCAAGGGCCAACGGTTCCTCTTCCTACGCCGCTTCCTGCACAATCCACGCGAGGTCGGCGCCGTTTGCCCGAGCACGCGATTCCTCGGTCGTTCGATGCTGCTGGACCTGGACCTGCGCCCGGGTGATCTGATCGTCGAATACGGACCAGGCACCGGCGCGCTGACTCAGGAGATCCGCCGCGCGATCCGCCCGATCGACGGCGTTCGCTACCTGGGCATCGAGAGCGAGGCCGGCTTCTGCGACGTCCTGCGGCAGCGGATGCCGGAACTCCAGTTCGCCAACGCCCGGGTCGAGCAGATCGAGCAACTGCTTGCCGAGCGCGACCTGCCGCGGCCCAAGGCGATCATCTCGGGTCTGCCGCTCATCTTCCTCCCGGCGATGGAGGAGATCGTCTCCACTGCCTACCAAGTGCTCGACCACGGCGGCACGTTCCGCACCTTCAGCTATGTGCAGTCGTACATCACGCCAGGCGCACGCCGCCTGCGCCGAGCCATGCGCGACCGCTTCGACCGGTTTCGCATCGCGCGCTTGGTGGCGCGCAATTTTCCTCCGGCGCTGGTGCTGCAGGGAGACAAGTCCGCGAATGCCGAAGCTGGTTCGTGTGCCGAACTGGTGTTGTCGGCGAAGTAGTCCGGACTATACGTGAGCAGCGTCGTGAGATCGTGCGAGGTCGTCTGCCCGGGGACGGGGCGCCTCCCCGTCGAGGAGCAGGTTCTGACTTTCGACGAAGCCAGCGGCGACCTTGCGCGATCGCAGCAGCTCGATCGCAGCGCCTTGCGCGCGAATCGACTGACACAGCCACATTTGCTGCGAACTTCAGACGAGGGGCACTACCACCAGACTGTGGGCTGTTGGGCTGTTGCGCTCCCTCAGCCTCAACCTCGAGAGCCTGTGAGGGCTCCCCTCACGACCCCGTCGGCATCGGCTTCGGGCATGGGCAAGTTGCGACCGAAGCCGATGCCGACGGGGCCGTGAGGGGAGAGGGTGGGGTCTTGGCGTGGGTGAGCGCGCGCGATGTGAGCGCGTCAGCCCGGGGTTTCGCGGTGGCTGATCAGACCGTGTCTTCGCCAGCCGATGTTGAGTAGCCAGTTGCGCGCGCGTGCGACCGGCCGGGCGAGGCCCGAGGGCTGCTTGCTCGTCAGGTTCTCGCGCCAGCCGTCGAACCAGCATCCCGAGGTGAAGTAGTCGATCTCCTGCGCCAAGCGCACGCCGTGGCGACGTGCGTTGTTGAGGACGTAGGCGAGAGCGTGTCGCACTTCGCGGGGGGTGCGCAGGATGTGGTCGTGGTAGCGATCGGCGAACACCTTGCCGGCGCGACGCCACAGGCGGTTCAGGGCTCGAGCGATGCGAACCAGGAGCCCTTGCAGGCCGCGCGACAGGCAGGTGCGGTCGGTCGCCTCCACGATCATGTGCAGGTGATTGCCCTGCACGGAGTAGTGCACCAGGCGAAAGCCGTTGCGGTCACAGCCCATGGCGAACGCCGCGCGCAGCACCGCGTACACGCCTTGGCTGCGAAGCGACGGTAGTCCACGCATCAACCTCGTGGTCACATGAACCGGAAAGCGCGCGGCGAGCGCCGCACGACTGCGGTGCGACACCCCGGCCTTGTCACCCTTCGGCTTGCGCCCCGCCCCTTTGCGCCGACCGCCCCAGTTCATGCGGGGGAACGGCAACATGCCCGTGCTTTCCTTCGATTGCTTCATCCGCATCACCTTGCCCTTGTTAGAGCATAGTTCTACCGAGCGAGCCGGCATGAGTCAATTCATGACTCCATGTTTTCACATGTAATGTGCCCCACGACCCCCGCACTTCATGCGCGGAAAAAATGTCGCCCTTCGACCCGCGTCACGCAACCTTGTTAGAGCATAGTTCCGCAGATCAATCCGCGAAGGAAGCCGAAGAGGTGAGCGCCCACCCCCCAACCCGCAGAGTCACTGCGCAACCGGGAACATGGTTAGCACTCTTGACCGGGCACATGGGTGACACCCCCGCCCGGTTCACGCGGGCCCGATCTGGCCTTCCACCCAAAACCAGGCGGGAGTGCTCTGGATCAGCTACCAACAGCGTCGCTCAGAACTCTGTGCCTCGACGAGTCCGGGCACAAGGGCAACACTCGGCTCAAGTGCACGATCGTGCGCGACCCCCGCGCGGCAGACCGCGCCGCACCGCCCGGTCACCCGTACGTTCCCGTTCGATCCGCGCCCATTCATGCCGCACACCACCCCCATACCCCACCCGCTCTCCCGCGGCCCCGTCGCCGTCGGCATCGGTCGCTCTAGCCGAGCGAAGCGAGCCTGGACCGATGCCGACGGCGACGGGGCTGCGGAGAGCCCGCTCTTCAGAGCTCGAGGTTGAGGGAGCTCACGACCTCACCATGCCGACAGCCCCCCCACACACACACCAGAACCACCGACATCACAGCAGAATCACCGACATCAAGTACGTCTTCTGCGTCTGAGTCGACGCCTCGAACGTGCCCAACGCAGCGATCCGAAACACCTTCCCACTCGGCCCGATGCGCTGCCCCAGCGACTGCACGAAGCTCTCGAAGCCGACGTGCAGCTCCACGGCACCGCCCTGGACGATCCGGTAGATGCCGATCGGCAACAAGGGCTGCAGCTTCGCCGGAGTCGGCGAGTTGCTCAGCGCCGTCGTCCCGAACCCGTCCGTCACCTGCTTGATCAGCGCCGCGGAGACGTCGAGGGTGATCTCGCTGGACGTGGAACTCGAGATCGCCGAGGTCACGGCGGGAATCCACTGACAGAGCAGCAGGCTGTTGGTGGTCGACCGATCCACCATCGACTCGGCGGTCAGGTCGTCGTCCGACGGGACGTCGACCGGATTGACGAAACCGATCACGCGCATCTTCGACCCCGTGGTGATCCCGGTGGTCGACAGCGACCCGACCCCGACCTTGTATGCCGTGGGTGCAGCCTGCGGATTGGTCGCGACCGTGAAGTTGAACTGGCCGATGGCACGCAGCCCGATGCGGCTCAGGTTGAGGGTCATCGTGCCACCGGAAGGTGCGGCAGCGGCCACCCCCCAGACACTGGTCGGCAGCATCCGGACCGTGCCTCCGGCACCGGTGGCATCCAACGCCGTGCCCGCCAGCACCCCGAACGCGGCGATCCGCTGACCGATGTTCAGCGCATCGGTGGTCAGTCCGGTGCCGCTCAGTCGCTTGAGCACCTTGGTGTTGGCCAGGTCGACGCTGATCGTGTGCAGTGTGTTGATCTGCCGCACGTTGCTGGAGATGTCGAGCGACATCCCCGCGACCGTCAGCGTGGCACTGCTACCGGCGCCGTTGTCGCGACCGACGATGTGGCCAACGACCCAGTCCTGCCCGTTGCCCGGAGTCCCTGCGCCGGTCTCGATCGCCGCGGCAATCAGCTTGCGCTCGTTGCGATCGATCGCACCCTGCACCCAGATGCGCGACTGTAGCGGCACGCCGGACAACGCGGTCAGACCGGCTGCGCCGACCGAGGTCACACCGTCGATCTGGTAGACGGTGGTCGACGTCACGGTGACCACGTAGGTGCCGATGTCCGCGCCGCCGCGGGTCTGCCGCTTGACCACCAACTGCTGGCCCGCGATGTCGACCGCGTCCAGCAACCCGGTGGTCGCGACCGGCTTCAAGTTGAGCGGGTCGACCTCGACGGTGGCAACCGGCGTGAACGTCACGGTGTTCGCCGCGGTGTCCACCGACACGGATTGATCGAGATCGAGATCGAGCATGAACAGGTGGTTGCGGCCAATCGCGACATTCGGCCGATTGCTGCTGGCGAACGCCACGTCGACGGTGACGACCCCGGAGATCGCGCTGCCGTTTGCATCCAACACTGTGGCCGACGTGGTCTTGCCCGCCAAACACACCTGCGCATCCGAGAAGTCCAGGGTGAGCTCCATGCTCTTGTAGACGCCCACCGGCACGCTCGCACCGACCAGCAGGTCCACCAGGCTACTCAGTTGCACGAAGTCGACCCGGGCGCGCCGCGCCATCACGCTGACGCGTGAGCCATCCAGCCGAACGAGGACCACCGAGCCGACGTCGACCTCGAACATCTCGAGCTCGTCGCTCGCCGCGTCCGTCATCGCGATCGAGACCGAGCTGGTCGCCTGCGTCCCGGACCCGGAGCCGGAGCAGGACCACAGGGTAGAGAGGAGCGCCGCACAGGTGAGGATCGATCGTGGAGTCATGCGAGTCTCGGGATGCAAGTGCCATGCGTCGCGGGGAACTCCGGACACGGGCGCGCAAGAATGCGTCCCGCCGGGGACTTCGTCACCCCACGGCCGCGGCTTGAGCTTCGGCGGTTCTATGGATTCCGGGATGACGAGCGGGACAACCAGTCCCGGGGAATCTGCAAAAAAGCTCGGTGAATCCCCGCTGGGTCACGAGCCGGACCGCGCCCGCGGGTCCGGCCCGGTTCACCGGATCCCGAACAACGCCATCACCGAGTCGACGACCTCGCGCAGCGCGAAGATCACCAGGTTGTCGAGCGCATGGATCTCGTCGTCGCCGCGCGGCACCATCACTTCACCCGACTCCCGGGCCAGCGCCCCGACCACGCAGCCGCGTGGGAATCCGGCACTCGCCAGGGTCTTGCCGACCATCTTGCTGCCGGCCTTCACCTCGAACTCCAGCACCACCGCCTTGCCTTCCTCGATGGTGGCGATCGTGCTGATCGACTCGGTGCGGACGAACGAGTGGATTCGATCGGCACAGATCAGCCGCGGCGACACCGCCACGTCGACTCCGAGCTGCTCGTAGATCGACGCATAGTCCGGCTTGTGCACCAGCGCGACGGTCCGCTTCACCTCGAGGCTCTTGGCCAGCTGGCAGGACATCAGGTTCTTCTCGTCCTCGTCGGACAAGCCGAGGAACGCATCCGCCTCCCCGACGTGCTCCTCCTTCAGCAACGCGAGGTCGGTCGGGTTGCCGTGCAGCACCACCGCACCTTCCAGCACCGTCGACAGGCGCTCCGCGTCCGCCCGGTTCTCGACGATGATCCGCGTCTTGACGTGCAGGCGCCGCAGCGCGCTCGCCACCCGCTCGACGATTCCCGAGCCGCCGGCCAACACGACGTCGCGCAGGTAGGTCGAACGCGCACCGGTCTTCTTCTCGAAAGCTCCGATCGCCTTCGGCTCACCGACCACGAACACCACGTCGTTCTCCTGGATCATGGTGTCGCCGCCCGGGATGATGACGTCGTGGTCTCGATCGACCGCGGCGAGCAGCACCCGATCGGGGATCTTGAGCTCCCGCAGCGGGGCGCCGATCAGGCTCGAGTCGGCCTGCACCTTCAGGCGACGCATCTGGATCTTGCCCTCGGCGAAGTGCTCGACGCCGACTGCCTGGTTCTGTCGGATGGTCTTGACGATTTCCTCGGCCGCGAGGTCGTCGAGTGACAGCATGAGGTCGTACAGCAGGTTCTTGCGGTAGACCATGGTGTTACCGCGCACCGGCTCGGTGTCCTTCAGCCGCAGCACGGTGGTCTTGGCCCCCATTCGCTTGCCGAACAGGCAGCAGAGCATGTTCACGCTGTCGACGTTCGACACTGCCAGCAGCAGGTCCGCCGAGTGCACGTCCGCCTTGTCCAGCGTGCTCGGCCAGGACCCGTCGCCGAGCACCGTCTGCACGTCGTACATGTCGGCCACCCGCGCCAGCTTGGCCTTGTCGGGGTCGATCACGGTCACCGCGTGGCCCTCGCGGGAGAGGACTTTCGCCAGGTGGGCTCCGACCTCACCCATGCCGACGATCAGGATGCTCTTCATCGCTGGGTCAGAGCATGGGACGTCCGACGGTGGCATCGAAGCGTCTTCTGCCTATCTTTAGCCGCGGCGGCGACGTTGCATGAGCGCGGCAGCCAGGTCATGTTTGGTCCGGGGCAACCCCGTGAACGGAATCGAGCTCCACGATCTGCACAAGTCGTTCGGCGGGCGCACCGTGCTGCGCGGCGTGAGCTTCGCGGTCGAGCCGGGAGCGATCGTCGGGTTCGTCGGGCCGAACGGCGCCGGCAAGACCACCTGCCTGCGGGTGTTGCTCGGCCTGCACCAAGCCGATCGCGGTAGCGTCCGGGTGTTGGGGATGGACCCGCGGCACGACGCAGTGCGGATCCGGCGCCACTGCAGCTACCTGCCGGGTGAGACGAGCCTGTACCCGGGAATGCGCGGGCGCGAGTTCCTGCGCTTCGCCCTGGGCTTCTACCCGATGCTGCACGACGAGACGCAGCTCGACCTGCTCGAGGCTTTCCGGCTGCCGTTGCACAAGCGCGTGCGCAGCTACTCCGCGGGCATGAAGCAGAAGCTGGCCTTGATGGCGACGCTGATCCCCGACGTCGAGGTGTACGTGCTCGACGAGCCGGACCGCGCACTCGACGCCAGCGCGCGCTTCTTCCTCCGCCACCTACTCGAGAAGCTGCGCCGGCGCGGCAAGGCCGTGCTGCTGAGCTCGCACCACCTGCGCGAAGTGGAGACGGTCGCCGATCGGCTGGTGTTCCTGCTCGACGGCCAGGTGGTGCCGCCAGAGCGCATCGCCGCGGCGCGAGCCGCCCTACGGCAGCGCGTGCGCTTGCGCCTCGAGCCCGGCGACACGCCGCTGCCCGACGGCGCCGCCGAGATCGCGCGCGAACCCGACGGAACCCTACTGGTCGCCCCGCACGGCGACCCGGTCGCCTGGCTGGCCCGCATTCCCGCTGACAAACTAGTTGCCGCCGAGGTGGGTTCGGTGCAACTGGAAGACATCTACCGGTTGCTCACCGAGCCGGCGACCGCATGATCGCCGCCAAGACCGCACGCGAACTCGGGCCGCTGATCGTGGCGTACCTCGCGGTCATGCAGGCGATCCTGGTGCCGGCGATCGTGCTGTGGCCGGACCTCCACGAGGCCGCCAAGCAGCTGTGGCCGATCGTCTGGGCGACCAAATCGATCAAGAGCGAGCTGTTCCGGCAGATCATCGGGTCCGCCACCGACTACCGCAGCTACTTCGCGCTCCAGGTGTTTTTCAAGGGGGCGAACGTGTGTGGCGCGGCGGCGGCGATCCTGCTCGGCACCGGGTTGATCGCGCGCGAACGGGAGAGCCACAGCTTCGAATTCCTGGTGACCCGACCGATCGGCCGCGCGGCGATCCTGCGCAGCAAGTTCGCGGTAGCGGCCGTCGGGTTGATGGCTCCCGTGTACCTGGTCGCGTGGTCTGGCATCCCGCTGAGTCGGTGGCTGGTCGGCGAAGCGGTGCCGTTCGGCACGACCACGCTGGCGGCGACCCACTCGGCAGTGTTCCTGTTGACGATCCTCGCCCTGACCACCGTGTGTTCGACCGCGTTCCGGGTGCAGGCCCACGCCGCGGCGGCCGCCGGCGGCTTCGTGGTGTTGCAGACCGCGCTCTACCTGATCCAGACGGTGCGGAAGTACAGCTTCTTCGCCCTGTCCGACATCGAGGTCTACGGGCCGATCCTCGCCGGACGCACCTCGTTCGGGCCGCTGTTCCTCACCTACCACGTCTGGCTGCTGCTCGGCGCCGCGGTGCTCTACGGCGTCGCGGACCAGTTGCTGCGGCGCGCCACACCTTGAGGTCGGCCTCCGACGTGAAGTACCGCCTGGTCGTCGCCTGGCTGCTGCTGCGCGAATCGGTCCGCGCCATGCTGGCACCGCTGCGGCTGCTGGCTTTCCTGCCCACGCAGGCGCGTTGGCGCGCCGCCGCGCTGCGGGTGTTGGCCGACCAGCCGGCGCTACCCGACGACGACCCGCAGGTCGTGTTGATGCCCGGCGAGGCGCGGACCGGCCGGCTGTTCATCTCCGCCGGGGAAGCCTCGGGCGATGCGCACGCTGCGGCCGCGGTGCGCGCGGTCGCCGCTGCAGGCGGGCACGTCGAGTGGATCGGTTTCGGCGGTGCCCCCCTCACCGACGCCGGAGTCGCGCTGCGCTACCCGCTGAGCGGCCGCGCGGTGATGGGCCTCAGTGGTGTGTTCCGCAGCCTGCCATTCGTGCTCGGCGCGGTCCGCCGCTTCCTGCAAGTGTTGGACGACGAACGCCCCGACCTGGTCGTGCTGGTCGACTACCCGGGACTGCACCTCGTGCTGGCGCGGTTGGCGCGACGGCGGGGCATCCCGGTGCTGCACTACATCGCCCCGCAGTACTGGGCGTGGGGTCCGTGGCGCATGCAGCGCTATCGGCGCTGCGTCAGCGCCACGCTGACCATCCTGCCGTTCGAGAGCGCGTTCTTCCGCGACGCCGGGATCCCGAGCTGCTACGTGGGACACCCGCTGCTCGACCGCGCTCCCGACGCGCCGGCACCGGACCTGCCGCCGCGGGTGCTGTGTCTGCTGCCCGGCAGTCGACGCCGCGAAATCGAACTCAATCTCCCCGGCCTGCTGCGCGTCGCCGCCGCGCTGCGCGAAGACGACCCGGAGCTCACGGTGGTGCTCCCCCACAGCGATCCCGCCCGCGGCCCGTTGATCGAGTCGCTGCTGCGCGACCACCACGCGGAGTTCGTGCGCTACCGCAAAGGACCGATCGGTGCCGTGCTCGCCACCGCGCGGTTGGTGCTCGCCAAGTCCGGCACCGGATCGCTGGAAGCGTGCCTGCACGGCACCCCGACGGTGGTGGTCTACCGCCTGTCGGGCCGCTTCGCGGCGTGGTTCGCGCGGCGCTGCTTGACCGTGCCGTTCATCGCGTCCGCCAACTTGATCGCCGGCCGCGCGGTGATCCCCGAGCTGTGTTTTCGCGGCGACGACGGATGGACCGACGTGCTCGCGGCGGCGCGCACCCTGTGGCCGGACGGCGCGACCCGCACCCGGTGTCTCGACGACCTCCGCGCCGTGCGTGCGCGGCTCGGCACCGCCGGCGCCAGTCGCCGGGTCGCGCGCTGGATCCTGCCGTTCTGCAGCCCCCCCACTCCGTTGCGATGAGTCGATCCCTGCTCGATCTACGAAGCCTGCTCGACGTGCTGCGCCGCGAACGCGAACTCGTCGAGATCGACGCCCCGGTCGACCCGGACCTCGAGGCGGCGGAGATCCATCGGCGCGTCATCGCCGCAGGCGGCCCGGCGCTGTTGTTCCGCTCGGTCGGTGGCGCACCGTGGCCGCTGGTGACCAACTTGTTCGGCACCGCACGGCGCGTCGAGCTGGCGTTCGGCCCGCGCCCGGAGCGCCTGGTCGAGCAGCTCGCCGCATTGCCACGCACCCTCGTGCCTCCGAGTCTCGGCGCGCTGTGGCGCAACCGGGACACCCTCGGCTCGCTGTTGCGGGTCGGCACGCGCCGCGTCCGCCGCGGCCCGGCAACCAGCGTAGTGGAACCAAACCCCGGCCTCGATCGCCTGCCGCTGCTGCGCACCTGGCCGAAGGACGGCGGCGCATTCCTCACCCTGCCGCTGGTCTACACCGAGCACCCCGACGGGCTGGGGCACAACCTCGGGATGTACCGCGCCCAGCGGTTCGACGACCGAACCGTCGGGTTGCACGTGCAGATCGGCAAGGGCGGCGGGTTCCACCTCGCCGCACACCGCGACCGCGGCACGGCGATGCCGGTCAACATCCACCTCGGCGGGCCACCGGCGTTGATCCTCGCGGCGATCGCCCCGTTGCCGGAGAACGTGCCCGAGCTGCTGCTCGCATCGCTGCTGCAGGGCCGGCGCCTCGACATGGCGCGCAATCCACTCGGGCCGCTGCCGGTCGCGGCCCATGCCGAGTTGGTGTTGGTCGGGGACGTCGACCCCGACTCCGTTCGGCCAGAGGGACCGTTCGGCGACCACTACGGCTACTACTCGCTGCAGCACGACTACCCGTTCGTGCGGGTGCGCGGCCTGCTGCGCCGGCCCGATCCAATCGTCACCGCCACGGTGGTCGGCAAGCCGCGACAGGAGGACTTCTTCCTCGGCGACTACCTGCAGGAACTGCTGACGCCGCTGATCCACTTGGCGATGCCGTCGGTGCGAGCGCTGTGGTCGTACGGCGAGACCGGCTACCACAGTCTGGCGGCGGCGGTGGTGCACGAGCGCTACAAGCGCGAGGCGATGGCGAGCGCGTTCCGGATCCTCGGCGAAGGGCAGCTGTCGCTGACCAAGTTCTTGTTGCTCACCGACCGCCCGGTCGACCTGCGCGACTTCAAGGCGACGCTCACCCACGTGCTTGCGCGAACCCAGCCGGCGACCGACCTCTACGTGCTCGGCAACCTGTCGATGGACACGCTCGACTACAGCGGGCCGCAGGTGAACGAGGGCAGCAAGGGTGTGCTGCTCGGCCTGGGCGATCCGGTCCGCTCGCTACCGAGCGAACTCCAGGGCAGCCTGCCGTCGGGCTTCCCCCACGCCGCGGTGTTCTGCCCCGGATGCGTGGTGGTAAGCGGCCCGCGCTTCGCCGACGAGCCGGCGGCGGCGCAGCGCCTCGCCGCCGCCGAGGCACTCGCCAACTGGCCGCTGGTCGTCCTGGCCGACGACGCCGAGCGCACCTGCCGCAGCAGCGTCAACTTCCTGTGGACTGCGTTCACCCGCTTCGAGCCGGCCGCCGATATCCACGCGCGTGCGACCCGGGTGGTGCGGAACCAAGTGGTGTACGACGGGCCGCTGGTGATCGACGCGCGAATGAAACCGAGCTACCCCGAGGAGCTGTTCGCCGACGACGAAACGGCGGCGAAGGTCACGGCGCGGTGGCGGGAGTACTTCCCGGCGCGTGGTGGGGCGCCGGCGGTGGAGATGGGCGACAGTGCGCGGGCCCATCTCGACTGAAGTCTCGGGCGGCGCGGAACCAGCCGCGATGTGCTGGCTCTGCGCGTCTCCCCAGACAACTGTGCCAAGCCACCCCCCGGGTGGTCCGCCTCAGAACGCCGGCAGCAGAATCGGCGTCGGATGGATGTCGCCGATCTTGTTGCCGACCTGCAGCACGTTGCCGCGATCGTCGCGCCACACTCCGGCAGCATCCGGGAAGCCGCGCCACGCGAGGTAGCGCTGCTTCTCGGCGCCGCGCAGCACGATGTTGTTGCGCAGCAGCTCGACATTGTCGTCGAGGATCGTGTTGGTGCCATCCGCGTTGGCGCCGGGCGGAGCGAACAGCTGGACGACGCCCAGCCCACCGAAGCCACCGGTCGGACGCACGTCGAGTTGCGTCGCGGTGCCGAGCGGGTCGTACTTACCGCGAATCCGGAAGCCACCCAAGTACACGTCCTGCCGGCACACGCCGCCGTCGGCGCGGATCGGGAAGTCGTAGTCACCGTTGGCGAACGTCTCGCCGTGCACTTCGATCGCGATCTTGCTGCGGCTGAACATCAGCACCATCCCACCGGCGCCGCCTCCGCCACCGCCACCCTTGAGGTTGGATCCGGCCCAAGCACCGCCCCCACCATCGCCACCGTTGGCGTCGACGCGTCCGGCCGGACCGACCGAGATCGTTCCGTTGGCGATCGCCAAGAACACCCCGCCCCCGGCGCCCCCGCCGCCACCCTTGTCGTCTTGGATGAACAGCGGGTCGTTGGTGGCGCACGAAAGCGCGAAGTCACCGCCCCCGCCACCGCCGCTCCCCCCGACTGGCATCGGCAGCTCTCCGACGATCCAACGCTGCCGATTCAGGTCGAAGGCGACCCCGAAGAAGTCGTTGCTCGGATCGCCATCGCGGAAGTAGACCGCGCCAGGCGCACCGCCGGGCAGAGACGTCGACGTCCGGTTGACACACCCGTAGCCACCGAAACCACTGGGCTGCACGAAGTGCGTGGTCGCGGCGATCGGGTAGTACGGATCCCCACGGGTCGCGAATGCCCCTCCACCACCGCCCGAACCGATTCCGCACCCCGGGTTGGCGCAGTTGATCCGGCCGCCGACTCCCCCGAAGTTGGGGATCCGCAGCGGTCCGGTTCCGGTAGCCCCGGTGAAACTCCGCGCGGTGGAACTCGGGCTACCGGCGCCGCCGGCACCCCCACCGCATTCTCCGGAGCCACCGGCCGCCGGGAAGTTGGCCGAGCTGAGCGTGTCGACGCGCTGGCCGTCACCACCCCGCACCGAAATCACGCCGTCCACCTTGAGGGTTCCGGCCAGCACGAACACCAGCGGGTTCCGCCCGACACCGCGGACAGTGGTCCCCTGGGGGATGACGACGTTGCGGAACACGAACACGCCGTTGGTGACCGTCACCGGTCCGTTCGGCGTCGGCATCACCTGGGACTCGGTGTTGAGCACCACCTCTTGTGAGTTCGGAGTCCAATCGACCTGGGGGCCTTGGGCGGACAGCGGCGCCCACGCCAAGCAGGCGAGTGGGAGGATTGGTGCGGCGAGGACCCGCGGCACGCGTGGCAGCGTCGAGGGTCGGGCAGGCTGGGAGGTTCTCATGAGCGTTCTCGTTTGGGGTCTGAGGGCAGAGCAAGCGCTGCGGGCGGAGGCTCTCGCCCGCGCCACCAGACGGATAGGCCGAGCACACCGGACTGTAACAAGCGCTCCGGACCCGCTCGGCATCGTCCGGACACCGGGTCGGCGTTCGCCACCACCGAAACGAGGCAGGAAACGCGACCGGAAACCGGTTTCGCGTCTGCCGGTGCCGGGAGCGAAGCAGGGATCGATCGCGGACCGACGGTAGCATCACGCCCGCGCCCGTCCCCTCGGGCGATCCCCACGACCCTCTCGAGACACCCCATGCGTTGGCAAGAAGGCAGAAGAAGTGACAACGTCGAAGATCGGCGCGGCCTGTCCGGACCAGGCAAGGCCGCTGCAGTCGGCGGCGGCGGCATCCTGGTGCTGGTCCTCGCGCTGCTGCTCGGCGGCGATCCGGCGAAGATCCTGCAGCAGTTCCTCGGTGGAGCCGCCCAGGCTCAAGGCACGGGCCCGCAGGGCAACCCCCCCGGCCCCGCAACAGCCCGCCCGCGCGAAGAGAACCAACTCGCCGAGTTCGTCAAGGTCGTGCTCGCGGACACCGAGGACACGTTCCGCAGCTTGTTCCAGAAGATGGGCAAGCAGTACGAAGAGCCCAAGCTGGTGCTGTTCACCGCGACGACCTCGAGCGCGTGCGGTCAAGCCGACGCGGGAACCGGGCCGTTCTACTGCCCCGCGGACCGCAAGGTGTACATCGACCTCGGCTTCTACAAGACGCTGCGCGACAAGCTCGGCGCGCCTGGTGACTTCGCACAGGCCTACGTGATCGCCCACGAGGTCGGCCACCACGTGCAGAACCTGCTCGGCCGCAGCGCTTGGGTCCACGCCCAGCGCAATCGCCTCAGCCAAGCCGACTACAACCAGTTGTCGGTGCGGCTCGAGCTCCAGGCGGACTTCTACGCCGGTGTGTGGGCGCACTACGCACAGCGGTCGCGCAACGTGCTGCTCGAGCACGGCGACCTCGAGGAAGCGCTGAACGCCGCGGCGATGATCGGCGACGACACCCTGCAGAAGCGCAGCCGCGGGCACGTCACTCCGGAGTCGTTCACCCACGGCACTGCCGAACAGCGCGCGCGCTGGTTCAAGCTGGGGTGGACCACGGGCGACCTGTCGCAGGGCGACAGGTTCCAGGCCAAGAAGCTCTGAATCTCGAGAAGCGCGCTCGAGGCACGCGACCCAGGCGTGCGTCGACGCCGAGACGCGCACCGTTCCCGCGGACGTCTGACGAGTCGAGCTCCCCACACCGGACAGATGTGCTGTCGATCCTCGGGGATTCTCCTGATTCGCTGGCGCGACTGCACGACGGGGACGATGTGCGGCTGCGCGGAGGAATTCCCGGGTGTTCGTCAGCCGGCCCGCCATTGCTACAATGCGCGCGCGATGCGTGCCACCCTGCCGGTACACGCGATCCCGCTGCTGCCATGCTCACACGTACCACTCGCCACTTGCTGCTCATCTCTGCCCTCGCCTCGCCCGCGGTGTGCCAAGCGACGCGCATTGCCGATCGTCTCGATCCGCAGGGCGCCTACGACGCCGCCGGTGTCACCTACTTCGCCGGCAACGATGCCGCGACCGGAGTCGAGGTCTATCGAACCAACGGAACCACCGCGGGAACTCAGCTGCTGATCGACCTCGTGCCCGGATCGGGCTCGAGTTCGCCCCGTGACTTCACCCTGCTGCGCGCCACCGTGTTCTTCGTCGCCACCACGCCGGCGACCGGGACCGAGCTCTACGCCACCAACGGTGCGGCGAGCTCCACCTGGTTGGTCAAGGACATCAACCCCGGGGCCGCCTCGTCCAACCCCAAGGCGCTCGCCGTCGCACACGGCTTCCTCTACTTCCAGGCCGAGACCGCGACCAATGGCATCGAGCTGTGGCGGACCGACGGAACCACCGCGGGGACCGAACTGCTGGTCGACCTCGTACCCGGGACCGGCAGCAGCGAGCCCTCGGACCTGACGCGACACGGCAACTTCCTGTTCTTCACCGCGTGGACGCCGACGAGCGGGCGGGAGCTGTACGTCACCGACGGCACCTTCACCCGCATGGTCGCCGACCTCAGTAGCGGGTCGTCCAGTTCGTCGCCAACCCAACTGCTCTCGGTGGGCAAGCAGCTGTTCTTCGTCGCCGACGACGGGAGCAGCGGCGTGGAGCTGTGGAAGACCGACCTGTTCGGCGGCTTCCCGAAGCTGGTGAAGGACATCGGCACGGGTGCGGTGTCGGGCGCCCCCCATGCGCTCGTCGCGCTGGGCAACCGCGTGCTGTTCGCCGCCACCACCAACGACGGACAGGAGCCCTGGGTCAGTGACGGCACCGAGACCGGCACCACGATGCTGAAGGACATCGCCGCGGGCTCCGGGTCGTCGAACCCCGGCCCGTTCGCCCGGGTCGGTAGCAGCGTCGTGTTCGCCGCCGACGACGGCACCAGCGGCTCGGAGCTGTGGGTCTCCGACGGCACCCCAAGCGGCACCAAGATGGTGAAGGAACTCGAGTCGGGTTCGAGCGGCAGTGCCATCGCGGATCTGATCTCGGTCGGCGGGCGCATGGCGTACTTCACGGCGAACACCACCACCAACGGTCGCGAAGTGTGGCGCACCGACGGCACGGCGACCGGCACGGTGTTGGTCGGTGAAGTGCGGACCGGCACGGACTCGTCGAACGCCGGCGGCCTGGTGTTCAGCTACGGCCGCGTGCTGTTTGCCGCTACCGACAGCAGCGACCCCACCCGGCAGCTGTGGGCGCTGGAAGCAGGGGCGACGACGCACGAGGTCGGGCTCGGGGCCAAGAACGTAGGCCTGCTGCCGCACCTCACGTGCGACGACCCGGTGCTCGGCACCAACGCCACCATCACCTTGACGACCGACTACGGCGCGCTGTCGGGATTCCTGTTCATCGGTTTCCCGTCGCGCAACGGACACCTCGACCTCAACTGGGCCTCGACGATCTATGTCGAGCTCACGCTCCCCGTGGCGATGTTCCCGCTCAACACCGGGCCGCTCGGCACGTGGAGCGTCGTCGGCTCGATCCCCAACGACAACAGCCTGATCGGCGAACGATTGATGCTGCAGGCCGGCTACGGCCCGACCGGCAATCCGCCGCTCTACGCCGACCTGACCAACGGTCTGCTGCTCACCTTCGACGCCAACTGATCGGTCCGCCGAACCCGAGCGAGATGCAGCTCCGCAACCTCAGTCCAGCCGAGTCGCATGCGGAGCTGTGTCGGGACTCCGACCTGATCGTGCTCGACGTGCGCACCCAGCCCGAGTTCGACCGCTACCACGTGGACGGCGCGGTCCTGCTGCCGATCCAAGAGCTGGAGGATCGCCTCGACGAACTCGACGTGACCGCGCGCTACGTGGTGGTGTGCGAGCACGGAGTGCGCAGCGCGATGGCTTGCGACATCCTGCTGTCGCAGGGCTTCAGCGATCTGCGCAACGTCGATGGCGGAATGGCGCGCTGGATCGGCGAAGCCGTGCCCCTGTTGCGCGACTGATCGTTGCGCGGCTGGTTCCTGGACCAGCCGAGAGTGTCGCCGAAGCAAGGGCTCGGCGACCACACAGGGACACAACCCACCTCAGGACAGAATCTGCCGAGGCGGGTCGGGCGAGGGCTACTTGCCCTTGTCGCCCTTGTCCGTCTTGCCCTTGCCCTTGTCGCCCTTGTCCGTCTTGCCCTTGCCCTTGTCGTCGGCGCCTCCGCCCTTGAGCTTGGCCATCACGTCGTTGGCTTCCTGCTCGGACGCGAGGTTGCCCTTGACGATCTTGATCTTCTTCTTCTTGGGCCGCGGGTCGGTGAACTTGGTCTTGGCCTTCTTGGCCTCCTTCGCCTTGGCGTCGTACTCGCGCTGCGCGGTCTTGTACTGCGCGTCGACTTCGGCCGTCAGCGCCTTCATGCCGCTCTTCTTGACGACGCGGTACTCGGCGTCGACCTGCACGACGTTGTACTTCTCGGACTTGGCCTTGGGGGTGCTCTTCTTCTTCTGCGCCGCCGCGTCTGGTGTGGCGAGTGCGCCGAAGCAAGCTGTGAGAATCAGAAGGGAAGCGATCTTGCGCATAGAGGGACTCGAGCTCGCGGTGGAGCGTGAAGGTTGGCCGCGCCCGTTCGGCACGGAGGGGTAAGGTGATTCGTACCTCGGGGCGGCGTACCCGGAAGGATACCGCGGCGCCGCGGGGCAAGCCCATCCCTCCCACCGGGCGTCGCGTCGTGGTTTTCGGGCGTGAATGCCCGATTCTGTCCAGCAGGAATCCGGCTGGACCGATCGGTGAGGCGGATAGCATTCCGGCGAATGCTCGTCCGGCTCCTGATCGCCATTTCGGACCCCCGACTCGCCGAGCGGCTCGCGAACGCGCCCACCTCGGCGAACCTCTTGGCGGAGCGCGCAGATCGCACCGCGTCGCTCGCCGACTACCGGGATCGCTTCGATCCGGACCTGATCCTGATCGACAGCACATGGGTCGGCGGCCCGGCGCAGCTTCGCCGCTTGCTCCCCAACCTGCGCCGCGCCGACAAGTCCCGCGCCCAACCGGAGATCGTGTACCTCGCCACCCATGAGTCGCCGGACGACCGCGCCGCGTTGATCGCCGCCGGCTGCACGACCGTGGTCGACGCCGCCGCTGGGGACGGGACAGTGGAAGCGGCGCTCAACTCGCTGGTCGACCGCCACCGCGACCAGGCGGAGCAGCTGCGCGACACCACGAACCCGCTCGAGCAGTTCGAGCTCGGCGACTTCGTGTCGCACAGCCCGACCATGGCGCGCTTCATGAAGATCGCCCATAGGGTCGCCAAATCGACGAGCTCGGTGCTGATTCTGGGTGAGACCGGGGTCGGCAAGGAGAAGCTAGCCAACGCGATCCACCTCGCGGGTGATCGGCGTGAGCGTCCGTTCACCGTGGTGAACTGCGGCGCGATCCCCGAGAGCCTGATGGAAAGCGAGCTGTTCGGCCACGAGAAGGGTTCGTTCACCGGAGCGCATCGGGCACACCGCGGGTTCTTCGAGATGGGCCACGGCGGCACGGTGTTCCTCGACGAGATCGGCGAGATGCCACCGCACTTGCAGGTCAAGCTGCTGCGCGTGCTACAGGAACGCCATGTGCAACGGGTGGGCAGCGAGGCGCCGATCGACGTCGACGTGCGGCTCATTGCGGCCACCAACCGTGACCTGAAGAGCGAGATGGACGCCGGCCGGTTCCGCACCGACCTGTTCTACCGACTCAGCGTGGTCACCCTCACCATCCCCCCGCTCCGCGAGCGGCGCGAGGACATCCCGCTGCTGGTCGACGGGTATCTGCGGCGCTACCGCACGGAACTGCGCGCCACCGCGGTGCGCGTGTCCGATCTGGCGATGAAGGCACTGCAGGGCTACGACTGGCCGGGCAACGTTCGCGAGGTGATGAACGTGATCGAGCGCGCGGTCCTGCTGTGCGACGGTGAGGAGCTGCGCGTCGCCGATCTGCCGGAGGAAATCGCGTCAGGCCACGTCCCCAAGGACGTCAAGCCGCTGATCGAGAAGGCCGCCGCACCCCTCGCGGCATTGGACGCCAACTGGTTCGAACAGCCGCTGCGCAAAGCCAAGCGCGCGTGGGCAGAAGCATTCGAGCGGACCTACCTCGACGCGGTGCTGCGGTTGACCCACGGCCGAATCGACAAGACGTCGTCCAGGGCGGGGATCGACCCGCGGTCGCTCTACGCCAAGATGCGACGACTCGGCCTGCGCAAGGAAGACTACAAACGTGGACGGGGCAGCAACGCGACAAAGCGCGACGGCGACGGCGCCGACTGAGCTGAAGGGGTCGCGGATCCTGCCGGCACGCGGAGATTCGCCAGTACCTTCCGAGACACCTGGACGGCTGTTTCGCCAGCGGGCAGCGGCACCGGAAGCTCCAGCAAACAAGCGGCCGAGGCCTCATGGCGGCGCGTAGCGCCGCGCTCGCCCAAGTCCTTGGGTGCGGCCTTCGCCGCGATAGACAACGTGCTCACGTCCGTCGCGGTGGCCAGTTCAGCAACGTCGGCTCGAACTCGGCGAGCCGACGCGCCATCACTTCGATCGCTTCCGGGTTGTCGTCGACCAGGATGAACTGGCGCTCGAGTGCCGCCGCCGACGCCCCGGTCGTGCCGCTGCCGGCGAAGAAGTCCAGCACGAGGTCACCCGGGTTCGAGTGCACCTTGACGATCCGGTCGAGCACCCCGCGCGGCTTCTGCGTCACGTAGCCGGTCTTCTCCTTCCCGGTCGGACTGACGATCGTGTGCCACCACACGTCGGTCGGCGTCTTGCCCCGTGCGGCCTTCTCCTTGCCGACCAACCCGGGAGCCATGTACGGGATGCGATCCATCTCGTCGAAGTGGAAGGTGTACTCCGCGCGATCGCGGGTGTACCACAGGATGTTGTCGTGCTTGGTCGACCAGCGCTTGGTCGACCGCGCACCGTAGTCGTACGCCCAGATGATCTCGTTCTGGAAGCACGCGCGACCGAAGATCGCGTCCAGCTCGACCTTGCAGTAGTGCACTTCGCGGTAGTCGACGTGCAGGAAGAAGCTGCCGGTCGGGGCGAGCACCCGGTGCGCCTGCTCGAGCCGCGGCCGCAGAAAGCCCAGGAAGTCGTCGAACACGTCGTCCCACCCCGCCGCCCCGAGGTCGACGGCCCGGTAGCGCTTGCCCCCGAACCCGATCCGAGCGCCACCCTCGCGATCGAGCTCGACCTTCATCCGGCGCCGCTCCTGACGCTTTCCGGTGTTGAACGGTGGGTCGATGTAGATCAAGTCGACCGAGCCGTCGGGCAGGGTCTTGAGGAACTCGAGGTTGTCTTGCAGGACGATCTGGCGGATCGGCATGGCGTCGGGCGCCGAGGTTACCGCGCGCGAGGGCACCGGGCGAACCGATCGACGGACGGCGATCACTCAGCGGAAGGTCCTCCACGTGACCCGACAAGCGCGTTCAGAGTGCGGTCGACGTGCAGGTCCACCATTCCGGGGCAACCACCGGGCGCCGCTGCGCAGGGCACCCGATTCGACCTAGCGATAGTACAGTCGCAGCACCGGTGCCCGCTCGACATCGACTTCACCGGTCGCCGGCATCGGTTGCGCGGCATCGACCGGCCTTGAAGTAACGCTTGCCATGCCGAGCACCGGCGGGGTCGAGGCCACGCGCAGGTCCACCGCATTGCTGGTCGTCAGCCCCGCTGCGTTGGTCCACTGGCTGCTCGGCAACGCCGTTTCGAGGTCCGCGGACTGCAAGAACAAGCGGGTCCCGGGCTGGATACCACGCGACGGGATTTGCAGCTCGAGATTGGCGAACGCGTTCGGGAAGCCTGGGAGCTGCGGCGAGTAGGTCAGCCCGATCGCGACGTAGGCGGACACGTACAGCGAGCATCCCAAGGCACCGGTAGGAGACAGGTCTACTCCGCTGGGATGCGATGACGCGCCAACCAGCAGCAGCGGACTCGATCCGGGCCGACCGACGACGAACGACCGCATGGTACTGCCGAGCTGCAGCCCCTTCGCCTCGACGATCAGGGACTCACCGCCGACGTGGAAAGTCGAGCACGAGACGCCGAATGGAGTTGCGGAGCCGCCACCCGCCACGCCGACCTCCTGACTCACATACCAGAAATCCGGCTCCTTCCCCGGGACTGGCCGACCGTCGAGTTCGATGCAGAGCGTCCCCCCGGTGTACTTGAATCCCGATGCAAAGGAGACGGAAACAGAGTTCTGCACCCCCCACGGTGCCGGATTCGAGCCCAGTGGCGGCGAGTTGGGAACGGTGACGATCCCCGTGAACACCTGCATCTGGCTGACTGCTGGCGCGTTGGCCACGAACACCTGCGAGCAGTCACGCGCAGCCGTGACACCGACTGACAATCGCACGTCCAAGCTGATTTGACCTCCGCTCAGGGCTTCCGCACGACCGAGGTCGCGACGGAAGGAAAACCCTGTCAGCGTCCGCCCGGCCAGCCCACCGAGCCGAACCGGGTCGATCAAGATCTGTTGTCGAAAGCCACCGCGCAGCCCCGGCAAGCAGTCTGCACCCGGAGCCAGCGTCGAGTCGAACGCCGGCGACACTTGATGGACCTGGGCGGCGACCTGCGCGGCACTAGCCAGGCAGAGCACGCAAGGGACGACTACTGACGACTTGGCGAAAGGGATCATGATTCCGTTTCCTCATGGACCGTCTGCTGGAGTGGTTCGAGGCAGAAGCCGGCTGTCTTGCCTGTTGGTCGAAGTGAGCTACTTGCCATTGGAGATCACCGAAACAACAACTTGTTCCCCACCGGGCCACTTGCCGTCGCCCACGGTGAACTGCTTCCCCGCGTCGACCGGCACCCTCACTGTCGCTTTCCCCTTGGCATCGAGTACGACCTTCGAGTGGTTGCCCGGCGCGCTGACGAAGACTGTCTGGCCGGGCTTTCCCTGGACGGTCACGCTGCTACCTTCCTTCGCGGGATTCGGTTTGACGCTGATGCTCCCTGGGATCACCGCACCCTCCTCTCGCGCCGCGCCCTCCGATCGAGGAACGCTTGGAGCTCGAGTGCGAGCGACTGCAGGTGGCGCGGCGGCGGCGCGTGCTGAAACGTAGCGAGCATCTGCTTGGCGATCTCCGCTCCGCGTTGCCCACCGTCCAGCAGGGCATAGCGACCGAGTCGATCGACACCCTGCCACAGCAAGTCATCTCCCTTGCCATACAGCTCCACCACCATGAGGTAGGTGCCGTATGTGCCGACGAGGTCCCTCAGATCGCCGAGCGCCGCAGTTCGAGCGCCGCGCACCAGCCAACCGGCATCTTCTGGAAAAGGGTTGCTGGGAACGACCCTGCGGGCGCCATCGCGTCCCACCCATGCCGCCACACCAGCGCCGACGAGCACCAGGCCCCCTCCGATCGCACCGGCGCCGAGAAGCCAGCGTCTACTCCAGGTCCGCTGTGCTGCGCCTGGCGTCGGCGGCGTACTCACCAACTGCTGATCCGCCGAGCAAGGACGTTCGTCGGCGCAGCCGTCGTCTTCTGGCTCGACCTCGGGCTCTCCGTCCTGCAAAGCAGGAACACCTCGCGGCAGCGCGTACTCGGCCCGGTCGGCGTCGGGGTTGATGCCCGAGTAGAACAGCTTCCCGGTGGCTTCCTCGTCGTCATCCTGCATGGCGGACACATCGACCCTGAGTGGATCGGGGCCATCAAGGATGTTCCAACCCGCAGGCGCCAAGGGCAAGGCGGGGCGGGGAAGCCAAGTGACTTTTTCTGGCTTGGACCTCACCAGCTCGGTGCGACACGGTTCGCACCCGTGCAGCCGGCCACGTCCATGCGCGGCCGTTCCACTCAGCGACCGATCAGCACCGCCGACACCGAGCTGCTGTCCGCAACACCGAGCACCGCACCCCCGGGCTGCTGCACCAAACCCTGGACGTAGACGCGCAGACCGACCAGTGCAGCATCGTTCGGCACCGGCGTGGCCCAGGTCGCCCGCCCCACCGTGTCGGTCTGCTGGAACAGCTCCAGCACCGCGGGAAGCAGCGTCGGGCAAGCGCCGATCGGCGCACCTTGGACTAGGTCCACCAAGAGCCCGGACAGTGTGTTGGGACGCCCCGTGTCCAGCCTCAACCCGAACCCGGCGTTGCCGATCGACGGTTGGCCCCCGACTCGATCGAGCTGCGGGATGCGGCGTCCACCGGAACAAGGCGTACTCACCGAGACCACCGCCGCGGCGCCCAGAACGGAAAGGGGCAGCACACGGGGCTCGGTTCCGAACTGCGCATCCCCGGCGACGAAGAACATCCGGGCGCCGCGTGGCAGGTCGGCAGACAGCGCGAACTCGAGCGGGTTGGACGAACCGCTGCCTTGGTTGACGTCGATCAACTTGCGGGTCCCCGCGGTGGTGCCGTCGGAGATCCATGGCTCCCGGTCGTTCTGCACGTCGCGCGCGGGGAACACGATGGAATTGCCCACCGAGAAGTACGGGCCCCACGCGTCCACGCCATTCGCCGGCGACAGGAACTGCACTGTTCCCATGGCCGTGCCGTTGGACCGCCACATGGTCTTCCACTGGTTGAAGCCACCGAGGACCACGAACACCTGGTCGTCCGCCGCGATGAGATAACCGGCGCTGTACGCCGGGATCTGCGATGCGCTACCCGGAATCAACGTCGCGAGCAGGGTCGCGGTGAGGTTCTGATCGACCCGCCACAATTCGACGGCGCCGCCGATCGGGCTGGCGAGCACCAGCAAGTCGTTGCCACGCGGGGCGATCGACAGGACGTGCCGGTTGGTGAGCACGCCGGTTGTGCGGGTGCCGACAAGTGTGCCATCGGTGACCCAGAGTGACGCGAACGTGGGGTTGATCCCCTGGACGAAGTACACACGTCCACCGACCGGGGTCGTCTGGTTCCAACCGGTCGCGAAGGCCGCGAGGCGCACGGTGCCGATCGCCGTGCCGTCCGTGACCCACACCTCCGTACCACTCGTCGTGAGCACACCGAAGTAGGCCAGTCCACGAGCCAGGATCAACCGTTGTCCCGCGCCGCTGCCCGGGATCGTCCGCACGACGGAGGTCCCCGCGCTGGTGCCGTCGGACCGCAGGAGAAGGTCGGCGGTCGCGCTGCTCCGCACCATCAGGTACGCGACTGACCCGTCGCCGGACACCTCGGAATGCCACGGCGTCGCCGTGCCGGGCACCAGTGGGTAGAGAAGCCGCGATCCGGCGCGCGTTCCATCCGTCGACCACAGCCCCCACTGCTGGCCATCGGTCCCGACGAACAGCGCTCGGTCGCCGACGCGTTCGAGATTGGTCGTGTCGACCGCCGAGCCGGCGCCGGGGAACAAGTCGATCGGCTGTGTGCCGCTGGCGCTACCGTCCGTGCGCCACAGATCGCGACCCATCGCACGATTCTGACCGACGAACACGGTGGTCGAGCCGATCGAAGTGAAGCGCGAAGCGAACGAGCCGGTGGCGCCCGGTTCGAGCTCCGCCAGCAATGCGCCCTGCGCCGGCGCGATCACCGGCGATGCGAGCAGGCAGAACAGTGCGATGTCGATGCGTGGCATGGTCGGGAAAGCGCAACGGATGTGCCACCGGCGCCAGCCCTCCGGGTTCCGAGGAGACCCCGCGCCGTGTTGCGCCAGCGGAACAACAGCAGTGTATCTCGATGCCTCCGCGGCGTGTGGGCACCCCATCCCGCGTCCGCGCCGATACGGCTTGCTGGCAGACAACCCGAGCAGCGGCAACGCAGCGACCAAACTGCAGTGCTGGCCGGCGCCGCTTGGGGTGGTCCGCGCAACGGCGGCACTGAACCCGTAGAACGGTAACCATGCGCCTGCTCCCCGTCGCCCTCGTGCTGGTCGCCCTCGCACTGGCGGTCGGTTGGTGCACGCGACTACCGAGACTCCCACCTACGTCCGAGTCGCTCCACCCGAATCCCGCGCAGGCCGCGCCGATCCGGGTCGCCCCTGACGCGGAGGATCGCCGCGAGCCGGTCGCGCAGCGCACCGAGAAACCCGCGACGAAGCCCGGTGTCGAGTTCGAGGTGCGGGTCGTCGACTGGGTGACCCACGATCCGGTTGCCGGTGCCGAGCTCCGCTGGATGCGCGCCGACGATTGGGCGCGCCGCGGTACCGGTTCCGCTGCGAACAAGCGCAGGGAACACGAAGACCCGCAGGAACTCGCCCGGGCCTTCGGCCGGCACGCACGCACCGACCCACGCGGCATCGCCCGCATCCGCATCGACTGCGACTACACCGACGTCTACGCCCGCCAAGCCGATCGTGTGGGCGCCTCGCGGCTGAGCGTTCGGGACGAGGACGCGCGCGCGACGATCGAGGTATCCCGCCGACACGACCTCGCGGTGCTGGTGGTCGGGCCGTCCGGGCGGCCGTTCCCCGGTGTGCCGGTCGAACTCGTCATCGCGGGCAGCGGCACCGCGCGGGACACCGATCCGCAGGGGATCGCGTCGATCCGCTACTCCGAGAGCTGGGTGGGACGCGACCGCAGTGGGGTACCTCGCACAGCGAACGTAGTGGTGCGCGTGGCGAGTCCGGGACTGCGGGAGTGCTCGACGACATTCCCCGCCACGTCTCCGCCGGCCGGCACCCTGAAGCTCCCCCTGCCGGCGACCGGTGCGCTACACGTTCGGCTCGTGCACCCCGGGCGACAGATCGAGAAGCCCCAGGCCCGTCTGTGGATCGCCCCATCGGGCGACCGCGGCAAGCCGGAGCAAGAGTGGCAGCGGGAGCCGGATGCCGATGGTGTGTTTCGGTTCTGCCCGGTCCCACTTGCCACGAAGTTCGACCTGAAGGTCACGATCAGCAACCTCGTGTTGCCGCACTCCGTGGTCGGTCCGACGCACCTCGATCAGGTCGTCGAGACCGAAGTGGCGATCCCCGCCGACGCGATCGCCGTGGCGGGTCGTGTGGTCGACGCCGCGGGGCAGCCGATCGCGCACGAGCACATGTGGCTGCGCTGCAACCTGCCGCATCCTCGGTACGGGTTGCACACCGATGCGGACGGTCGCTTCTTGTGGCATTCCAGCCGCGCGGGCACCAGCAACCCCGAGATGACCCAGTTCACGCTGTCGCTTCGCAACGGCGGCTTCGACGGGGTCTTGTTCGGCAACACCGCAGGCCGCACGCTGCGGCCGGGCTGCAATGACCTGGGCGAGATCCGGTTGGTGCAGCCCCCGAGAGTCGTCGGCGGGTGGCTCGTGTTCACGCCCCCCGAGGCGCGACGTCAGGTGCGAGTCGCGGTCGAGGTTCGGGGTGAAGGCGTCGGGCCGGACTCCGCCGCCGGCTGGCAGGAAGTTCGCCAAGACCTCTACGTCTTTCAGCACGAGGGTCGGTTCGTGGTGCGCGGCACGCCGCCTCGGGGTCGCCTGCGCCTCACGTTCGGGAAGGACGCGGCTCCGGTCGAATTCGCCAGCGGTGGAGACGACATTCGAGTCGAGATCGCGCAGAAGGGGCGCTGAACCGTGATCTACGCACCCGTGTTCCCGCCCGACGCGCCCCACCCCGATGGGGCCGGTCTTCCCGGAGGGCTAGCTAGCTCGGGCCCCGCGTCCGGAGGTCGTAGTACATGTACCCGGCCGTTCGATGCGCTCGCTGCGTTGCCGCTCCTCAGCTTGTCCACCAACAAGCTGTCGTCGCAGCGCCTTGCGCACGATTCGACTGACGCAGCCACACTTGCTGCGAACGTCAGACGAGGGGCGCTAGCGTCCCCGCGACGACCTGTGCCGCCAGTTGGCCACTGGCGTGGCATGCGTCTGCGAATCTCCCCCATGCCGTGCGCGCGTCGATGCGTTTCGCTCGTCAGCTCGATCGCTGCACTCGTGCTCCTCGGCTCCGGAACACCCGCACAGGTGTCGCCCCGCCCAACACCGGATCGCGCACCCGCACCCGTGCTGCGGCTCGCGACCACCCTGCACGACTTCGTGTGGGCCACCTCGGAGGTCCTGCCGGGGGGGCCGCCGGACGACCCGGCCGCGCGGGACGGAGACCGACTGGTGCTCACGTTGACCGCAGACAACCGGCAGACGCTGTCCGCGGAGAAGGTAAGGCCCGGCACGCCGTTGCTCGAACTGCATGCGCGGCCGGGCGCGTTGAAGAAGGCGCTGGTCCGCCGCGCCGGAATCGCCGGCGGTCTGATCCGCGCCTATGTGTTCAGCACCTTCGTCCTCGGCTACCGCGCGGAACCGCGCTACGTCGCGCAGGCGATGAAGGGGATCACCGACTTCCCATTCCAGCTGGCCGAGATCGACCTCGTGGTCGCGCGGCGCGGCGACGGGATCGCGGGGCTGGCGATCGACGCCGACCTGGTGCCGCGGAAGGACACGTGGCTTGCCGAGGTCCTCGCCGGGGTCGAGCCGAGCCCCCGGGGAGCGCACCTCCTGCGCACGCCTGACGCGGCACTCAGTATCGCCGCCGCGGTACAGGGCCCGGCATTGCCCCGCCTTCTGGCACCCTTCGGCGAGTGCCTCGCCTCGCTGCGTGGCTCCTCGATCGCCGAACGCGCCGAGTTTCGCCGCCTGGCCACGCAGCGGCTCCCGTTGTTCGACGGTTCGTTCAGCATGTTGATCGACGGACCAGGCCGCTACGTGCGGCTGGTCGGGATCCAGGCACCGGCGCGCTACGCCGAGTCCGTGGGCAGCGAGCTCGGCATGCGCTTCGATTGCCGCCGCGTCGGCCGACCCGACATCGAGATCGCGGCGGCGCGTCCCCAGACGCTCGAAGGCACACCGCTGCGCGTCATGCTGAAGGAGTCCGACGTCGCAGAAGCGATCACCGAGCCGAATGCCGAGGCGCTGTCGACCTTCGCCGGGATCGTCGGCGATTTCAGCGTCAAGGCGCGTCTGCCGAGCGACGGCAGGGATGCTGCGCGGTTGCTCGCGCGAATCCAGGCTCGCCACCTCCGCCGCCTTCCGCTGCTCGACAAGGCCTTGGTGCTGGGCGAGGTCCACCTGCCGGCGACCCGGCTGCGCAACCGCGAGCGAACCCGGGAGGTGATCGCGGCAGTGGGACCGCTGCTCGGCGGCCCCGACAGAGCCGAGCAGCTGCTGGCGGCGATCCCACAGCACATCGAGATCGCCGTGGCGAAGGTCCTGCGCGACGCGCGGCCGGCCCTGCACCTGCGGATCCGCACTCGCTAGTGGGGTGTGTCCGAAGTTCCTAGCAATAGTTTTGGACTACTTTCCCGCGACGTCGTCGCAGTAGCGCTGCAGAGATCGCAGGATCTGATCCGCGGTCTTGGTCCACTGGTATGGCACGGGATCATCGTTGTGGACGTCGAGAAACTGGCGAATGTCCTTTTCCAACGCCAGTGTCGAGCGGTGGACGCCCCGCTTGGGTTTGCGGCGCGACAGCAAGGAGAAGAAGCTCTCGACGAGGTTCAGCCACGACGACTTGGTGGGTGTGAAGTGTAGTTGGAAGCGCGGATTCCGGAGCAGCCAGCGTTTGACGTCAGGAATCTTGTGCGTGGCGTAGTTATCGAGAATGAGGTGGAGGTCGAGGTGATCAGGGACGTTTCGATCGATCTCGGTCAGGAAAGCGATGAACTCCTTCGCCCGGTGTTTCCGGAAGCACTTCCCGATGACGCGCCCGGTCGCGACGTCAAGCGCGGCGAATAGGGTGGTTGTGCCGTGTCGGATGTAGCGATCGGTTTGCCTTACGTTGACCGTTGGGCGAATTGGCAACATCGGCTGCGCACGGTCTAGCGCCTGGATCTGCGACTTCTCATCCACGCAGAGCACGAGAGCGTTGTCTGGTGGCCTCATGTAGAGACCGACGACATCTCGAACCTTCTCAACGAAGAACGGGTCACCCGAGAGTGAGAAGGAGTCCATGCGGTGCGGTTTGAGGCCGAACGCCCGCCAGATGCGGGACACGCTTGATGGCGAGATCCCGCGTTCCTTCGCCATCATGCGCGTGCTCCAGTGCGTCGCCTTCTTTGGCGACTCGTCCAGCGTCTTCCGGATCGTCGCAGCTACAATCTCGTCGCTGACTGACCTGGGTGAGCCCAGACGTGGTGCATCGAACAGCCCCTCGAAACCCTCGGCGATGAACCGACGTCGCCATTTCCCGACTGTCTGTCCCGTCGTTCCAAGTGCCTTCGCGACGTCCTGGTTGTCGATGCCCTTCTCGCACTCCAGAACGATGCGAGCCCGCAACACGTGTGACTGCGTTGAGGTGGTGCGCCGCACGACCGCAAGGAGTCTATCGCGTTGCTCATCGCTGACCTCGAGTCTCGCCTTGGGGCGCCCCATCCGAGTGCTTCTGTCCATGGGGTGCCGTACGTCCTAGCGTTGATCAGAAGCTCAACTTTTCTAAAGAACTTCTGACACACCCCACTAGTGCCCCTCGTCTGAAGTTCGCAGCAAATGTGGCTGCGTCAGTCGATTTGCGCGCAAGGCGCTGCGACGACACGGCTTGTTGGTGGAGAAGCTGAGGAGCAGCAACGCAGCGAGCGGATCGAATGGCCGGGCACATGTGCTGCGAACTCCGGACGCGGGGCACAGCCCGGACTGTTCACGAGCATTGTCGCGAGATCGTGCAAGGTTGCTGCCGGCAAGGAGAACGGCGGACGAAGCCAGCAGGGACCTTGCGCGATCGCAGCAGCCCGGTCATGGATAGTCCGGCAAGTTCGTTGCGTCGTCGAGTCGTACGGGTCCGGGCTGATGCGGGTGTCGCGGCGAGGACCTGGACGGCGGGTCTCCCCGGGTCGATGATCGTCGTCCGGGTGGACGACATCGAGCGACTCCTGGCGACGCATGCGCAGGCGGTGCTGCGCTCGCTGCACATCGCTCCGCTGTGGCGGGCGAGCTTCGACGCGGACGACATCATGCAGGTGACCTATCTGGAGGCGTTCCTCGCCGCGGATCGGTTGCGCAACTGCACACCGGACGAGTTCGCCGCGTGGCTACGGCGGCGCGCCGAGCAGAATCTGCGCGATGCGATCCGCGGGCTCGAGCGGGCAAAACGCCCGAACCCGAGTCGCCGAGTGTCGACCGATGCCGAGGAGTCGCAGGCGCTCCTGCTCGAGGAATTGGTGACGACGGGTGACACCGCCAGCCGCGCGTTCGCCGGTCGCGAAGCAAGGCAACTGCTCAGCCGCGCGTTGGATCGACTTCCCGAGAGCTACCGCCGCACCGTAGAGCTGTACGACCTCGAAGGCCGGTCGATCGCCGAAGTCGCCGACGCCTTGGGCCGTTCGACCGGCGCGATCTACATGCTGCGCGCCCGAGCACACGACCGGCTGCGCGAGATTCTGGGCTCGGCCACGGGTTTTCTGTGATCTCGGCGTGAGCGACGCGCCGCGTCTGGCGCAATCCTGGCAGATCCATGACCGACCAGGACCGCGACGCCGACGCAATCCACGCCGCTCGGGCCGAGATCGAAGCCATCGCTGGGCCGGCCTTCGATCACTTCCCCGGCTATACCGTCCTCGATGAGGCCCACCGCGGAGGTCAAGGGGTGGTGTACCGGGCCCGGGACCTGGCGACAGATCGCACGGTCGCGATCAAGGTGATGCTCGAAGGTCCGCTGGCGAGTCCCGAAGAGCGCGCACGATTCGAGCGCGAGATGCGGGTGCTCGCACAGCTGAACCACCCGAACATCGTCACGATCCACCACACCAGCGCACCCGGGCAGGATCCGTACTTCGTGATGGACTACATCGACGGCCTGCCGCTCGACCGCCATGCCGCGGTGCACGGCGGGGCGCTGCGCGACATCTTGGCGATGTTCGCCAAGGTGTGCGAGGCGGTCAATGCGGCACACGTGCGCGGTGTGATCCACCGGGACCTCAAGCCCGGGAACATCCGGGTCGACCGCAGTGGCGAGCCGTTCGTCCTCGATTTCGGGCTCGCCAAGCTCGATGCCGGCCGGACCGATGCCAGCCTGCACACCGTGACCGGGCAGTTCGTCGGATCGTTGCCCTGGGCCGCGCCCGAACAGCTGGGCGGTGACGGTAGCCGCGTCGACACCCGCACCGACGTGTACGCGCTCGGCGTGGTGCTCTACCAGGTGTTGACCGCGCGGTTTCCGTACGACGTCACCGGCAACTTCGTGGATGTGGTCGATCGGATCCGCACCGCCGAGCCGACGCCGGCGCGCTCGGTGCGGCGCGAGATCGATGCGGATGTCGAGACCATCCTGCGCAAGTGCCTGCACAAGGACCGCGAGCGGCGCTACCAGACCGCCGGCGAACTGGCCCGAGACCTCGAGCACTACCTGGCAGGCGAGCCGATCGAGGCACGCCGCGACAGTGCACTCTACGTGTTGAAGAAGATGATGATGCGATACCGGGTTCCGACCGCCGCCGCGGCGGTGTTGTTGTTCAGCGGCTACGGGTTTGGTGCGACCATGACCGGGCTCTACCAACAGGCGCAGGGTGAGGCAAAGCGCGCCAGCGAAGAAGTGGAGCGGATGAAGGAGCCGTACACCCGCCTGCTCGAGAAGATCGCCGGCAACCGGATCGATCCGGTGACGGACAGCTTCTCCACCATGCTGCGCAAGCGCGACAACGTGCGCCGAGAGCTCGAGGGATTCGCCAACCAGACGGTGGAGTTCATGGTCGACGACCGATTGCTCGGCCGCGACTACGCGCGTTTCGCTTGCGACACCATGCCCCGGTTGACCGGCCGCCTGCTGCGGGTCGGCCAGGGGCAGGCGCACACCACTCTCGAAGCAGCTGCCGAGCAGATGGAGCCGGGCGACACGATTCTGTTGGGCCAAGGAACCTACAAGCTGCCGCCGCGCCGCTCGTGGCGCGACGTGGCGTTCGTCGGCCAAGGGCGCGAGCAGACCGTGCTCCACCTGCAGCTCGAGACCGCGACCCGGGTCCGCATCGCCGGTGTCCACATCGACTGTCAGAACAATGAGTTCTTGGACCTGCGGAACGGTGGCTCGGTGCAGATCCGGGACTGCCTGATCGACAACTACAACTCCGGCGCCGGCGGGTCGAACGCGGTGTTCGCCAGCGGTTCGGTCCTGCTGGTCGAAGGTTGCGTGTTCGAGGGCAGGTCGGGACGGATGGCGAAGCGCGACCACGGCGGGCGGGTATTCGACCTGCGCGGAACCAACGTGCTCTACGCCCGTGCGACGCGCTTCGTCGACAACAGCGAGGTGGTGCGCGCCTCGAACCTGTGCGTGTTCGACGATTGCGAGTCGCTGAATCGGCTGCGGAGCGACTTCGGCATCATGCCCTACCGCGGCGGACGGGTGCTGCTGCGGAAGAACCGCGTCACGGTGCACAAGGGTGACGGCCCCGAGCCGATCGAGTTCTCGACCTCGAGTGACGATGCCGCCGTGGCCCAGGAGCTGCGCGGCGTGGGACGCGCCGGCAAGTCAGAGATCCTCGCCGGACTCGAGGCCCTGCACCTCGACCGCGACCCGCGCTACTGGGCGGTGTTGCTGATGCACGCCGAGAAGGAGGTTCGCTTTCTCGCCTCCGGTCGGCTGGCTGCGCTACTGCGTGGTCTGCTGCCGAAGCCTCCGAAGCCGCCGCAGCCTCCGAAGGTCGCCGAGAAGCTGCCGGCGCCGGTGGAGGAGCTGCGGACGCACGGCGTCCGCGCGGCAACGGTGTTGCGGTGGCTGGACTACAACGCTCGCGACCTGTCGTGGGATGCGAAGGCCGGCTGCTACAAGCTCGAGCGGCGCTGAGGGGCGGCGGCGCGGAGGCGGGGGGCTCCGAGCCGCAGCGGCGCTGGCACGACTTCGCGCTGCGGCAGCGCTGGCAGGACTTCGCGCTGCGGCGGGGCTGGCAGGACTTCGCGCTGCGGCGGGGCGACGCTGGGGTGCGAGCGGGCGTCACGGTCACCCGATCCGCGTGCCCCATGACGACCGTTGACGGAGACACGGCGTTTCAGGTCACGATCGAGTGTCACCTATGTGCTCGGACACCAGTGCCCCGGTTGGACCGGACCCGGTCGCACCCGGCATCGCTCCCGACCACGATCCCTTCCGGACTCAGAGACCACGGCTGAACACCCAGAGCACCACGGCGGTGCCGGCCCCACCGAGCATCGCCCCGCCGGCGCCACCCACCTGGAACCCGAACCACGCCGCAGCCACCACCGCCAACAGCGCCAGGACCTGTAGGACCCGCCACAGCGGGTCGCGCAGCCCCGGCACTTCGGTGGCCTTCCCGCACTCCGGACACTGCGCCAGCCCACCCACAAGGCTCTCCGGCACCGAGAACCGATGCCCGCAGGCGCAGTCGACCGGAACGTCCATCGAACCGGTCAGTCCTGGCGGCCCTCGATCGCACAGATCAGCACGGCCAGCGCGAACACCAACCGCGGGTCGAAGCCATGGCCTTGCGGCAGGTCGACCTCGAGCTTGTAGATGAACGGATTGAACCGCTGTGCGAAGTGCACCGGCGGCCGACTCCCCGCCGACAACCGGAACCGCTGTGGGATCAAGTTGCTGAGCAACCGACGCGCCAGCGCCATGCCGGCGCTGTCTTCTTCCAGCTTGCCGAGCACCTTGTCGTTCACGTCCAGCAGTTCCCACGAGTCGCGCAGGATCGACTTCAAGCCCTTGCGCCGCGCCGCGCCGACCTTGGCACCGGTACGGCTGTCGACGATGTCGTAGGCGGCGGCGAAATCGATGATCTGCCGCGCCTTCACCAACAGCAGCTCCTCCTGCAGCGTGTCGTCGGTGTACACACGGATATCCTCCTTCAGTTTGAACGCTTTCTGCTGGCTGTAGCCGACCAGAGCGTCCTTCCGGTCGAACACGTGGAAGGCCCCGCCGAGGATCTTCAAGACCTTCCGGCGAATCAGGTAGTGGTCGAGTTGGAAGACGCGGGCCGGCTCGTCGCCGGCGGTTTGGGTTGCGGTCAAGGGCCTCTCCGGGGGCGCGGGTCGAACGAGGCAGGAGAGGATAGCGGTGGGAGCGATGGGCGGCACCGTTCGTGGGGACTCGGCGTCTCGGTTCACGCGGTGCGCAGTGTCTCCCGCGCATGCACGCCGCGATCGTCCTCGCCCTCGCCTCGAAGGTCGCCGTGCGCGCGCCCCCTCGTCGCTGCCCGCGAAGAGCCAGTTCTTGCGGCCCACATCACACGATCCTCCATTCCCTTTCCTCTCCGTCCCAGAAGTCACCGCCGTAGACCGCGAATTCGAGCATCTTGACGCGCCCAGCCTTCAGGAGCACAGTCGCCGCCATTCCATTTGGCACGTCGCTCATTTCAACGAAGCCACCACCAAGGTCCAGGTAGCCGTCAGCCAGACGAACCACGGCATCGCACTCGATATCGGTGTAGCGACCGCATCCGGTGTTCTCGCGATGCAACACACGGACTGCCGACGCCGGTGGAAAGCCCTTAGTTCCGTACAGCTGATGAAAGCGATCAAGGACCGCAGTTTCCAACGCGGATTGCTTGTACGCGCTCATTGCAATTCGGTAGACGAAGCCAGCTCGACAATTCCGTTCATGATTCGACCACCTTGGAGTTGCACGATTGCATCGACAGGGCGAGCTTGTTGGCGCGGTGCGCGTTGAGCACCGTAACCACGCGATAGGGACCACCCTGTGCAACCGGGAACATGGTCCCGAGAGATTCGCGACGCCCAGTCCAGGATCACCTACGCCACGCCGGGATAGGGTGCTTCAAGCTGACAGGATCTGATCCCGCAGCCGCTTGATGACCTTCTCGATCGGCGAGCCCTCCGCCTCACGCAGTGCCTGCTCGATTGCACGTTGAGCCTTGGCGCCGTTCCCCATCCTCGAGTAGATGAGGCATGCGTAGGCATGGCGCTGCGCCGGTGCTTGAGGCGCGACGAATCGCATGGGCGTATCCATCGTCCCTGCAAAGATATTCGGCAACACCAGCGGGAGATTCGAACTTCGCGAGGAAGGGCAAGAGCAGCATCTCAACCCGATCACATAGCTCCCTCGCGATCTCCTCGTCCACGACATCTTGGCGACTATCGCGCGACGTGACCTTCCACCACTTGTCAAGTCTCAACTCATCGAGCATCCCAATTCGCACGGACAAGCTGCAGTCCGCGATCTTGGGCTTCTCTGGATCAGGCCGACCCGAGTACGCGCTCACGATTCCAGGGATGTAGATGCCCCCGTTGACTGTGAACTTCGCATCGTCTTCGTCGTTCCACCTGCTTTTCTGGATATCGACCAGCAAAGCCATCTCACCATACTGGGCAAGATAGACACTGCCTTCCTTGCGAAAACCGTGCGATCTCAGAAGGGGAGTCAGACTCAATGCCGTTAGCGTCCCCTTCGTCCCGTAGGGGTCCACTTTGAGCGTGGCTTGTTCGAGACGCGCGGGGCGGAACGGTGAGGACGGCGCTTGTCGCGTGATCTGGCGATTCTGTGGAGTAGGAGTTGGACAACGTGAGCTGCCGAATCTGAGTCGGCTCGGAACAGACGAACGAGGTGTTGGCCGAAACACAGGACCGCGCCCTTCTGCGAGATCTCGTGCAGCGGGGAATCGTGAACCTCAGCCGCAGCGGCCATGAGGTAGCGCGAGATTCCCAGAAAGAGCATCGTGGCGCAGATTTCCTGGCGCACACCTTGTGCCTTGTGCGAGTGGAACTGCCTCGGGTCCAGGTAGTCAGACTTGAGAGTCTTGTAGAGTTCCTCCGACTCCCAACGGAGCTTGTAGAGTTGGGTGAGGGTACTCCAAGACCACTCCCCGCGAGCAAGCGACGTGAGGAACACGGCTGGGCCGTCCGGTCCCTGAGTCCTGATAGCTCGCAGCTTGACCCTCTGAGCCTGGCAACTCGCTTTCCCGGGCAGGTCCAAGTAGACGACTGCGTCGTTCGCTTCGGTGGCAAGAAACTCCGCGATCGCGGGGAACGTCGAACTCACCGGCGTCCGAACCAGGAAGTCGACCCGCGCGTCGAGGAGGGCTCGGATCATCTCGTACGATGGGTAGCCACGATCGAGCACGAGGATGTCGCCGGGGCTGAGGAACTGAAGATGCTCCTCGAGCAGAATCGACCGCTCGCACGAAGCGTGTCCCCGGACGGCGACGTCGACGGGTGTGCGACTACAGACGTTGACCAGCGCGCTCATGAGCACCTGCGGCACATAGGCACCGGAAGGGCGACCGAACTCGCGATCCAGCTCGGGACTCCGCTTGACGTTGATCTTGCATCCGTCGACTGCGTACACCTGCCGACCACGGAACGAGGACGCGTCCGGGAAGTCATCCAACATCTTCTGCCAGACGGCATGCACCAGCGAGCGCAGAAACTCGGGAGCGACCTTCTCCCGTGCCGTGCAGAACGAGGCGGCGGTCACTGGCTTCGTCGAGGGAAGATCGATCTCGAAGTCCGTGGCCTGATCCCAAAAAGTGTTCAGGAGATGCCGGTAGCCGCGACGGTTGCCGTCGCCTGCCATGAACAGCAGGATCGCGATCAGAAGTTCTGGGCTGAGTGCACCGCAGCGACTGAAATCGCGATCGCCAACGCGGACATCCTCGATGTCTAGCTCGCGGAGCAAGCCAGAGAGAAACTTGTGTGCACGAGGAATCGTGATTCCGTCAGACCGAATTTGAGCTAGCTTCTTGTGTGCCAGCCATGGTGAGAACCGCCTCTTTTCAGAACAAAAATGCGCGAGTGACCGCGCATTGATTGACCGACCCAGATCATACAGCTTGCGACACCGCGTACCCAGCAGACACCTGCTTGTTTGCACAACCGAGAATCGATTGCTGGCAACCTTGACCTTGTTTGGCAGTACTCGACAGACCGTCAGGTCGCGTTGTTCGCCACGACTCGCGCGACGCTCGAGGAACCGCGCTCGGGGGACGCTCTCGCGCGAGATTCTCACAGCGCCGATCAGGTGCAGACTGGGAGGCTAACGGCATTGGAGTCAGACTCCCCTTCAGGATCCTGGCGATTCGTTGCGCGAACGGTGATGCCATGACTTACCCGTTCGCCACCATCCGCGCGACGATCTCGTCGACCGGCGCATCGGCATGCCGGCGGCGCAGCTCGTCGAGCGTCAGCGTCTCCGATTCATATATCGACAGGGCGAGCTTGTTGGCGCGGTGCGCGTTGAGCACCTGCCACCCCTGCTCGCTGCGAGCCTGAACCTCGGCCTTCTCGCAGCTCTTCTGCGCCGGCTCCGGCGCGCTTTCTTCCTCGGTCACTGGTCCGCCTCTCACCGCCGAGGAGAAGGTCGGGCGTGGCGCGGGGGCGGAGCCCGCGCCCGGTTCCCGGTGGCCTACCGGGTCCCGTTGCCCGCCCGTCATCCTACCCCATGTCGGCCGCTGCGCGCCGCGCCAGCTCGCGCTCCGCGTGCGTTGAGTACGCTTCTGTCATCAGGGCGCTCGCGTGCCCACCGACGGCCTTCGCGACTTCCAGGCCCTGGGCGAGCCGGATGCGCGTGAGCGCCGCGTGGCGTAGTTGATACGGGGTCCAGACCGGGAGCAGGGCCAAGGGCGGCTGGTGACCTTCGGCATTCTTGGCTTTCCGTTCACGGTTTGCTCGCGTGACCGCCCGCTCGATCGCGCGTCGCAGTGCGGCGGCGTCGTAGCGATCCGCGAGCTGGCGCGGCTCCCTGCGGGCCGGCTCCCGCTCGTAGCGCCTCTGGTGAGCTGGCCATACCGGAGTTGTCCGCGCCGCTCGGCGCTCAGCTGCGTGCTCCCGCATCGCCACCGCCGGCGAGAAGATTGGGGCGTCCGGCGCCGGCTTCGGCACGCGGTCGAGATAGCGGCGCAGCACCGCCTGCGCGCGCGGCCCAAAGCAGAGGTCTCGCCGCTTGCCCTTGCCCGCGGTCTTGTGCTCCTTCAGGTTCGCCACCCACACCTCGCCGATGCGGTCGATGTCTTGCGGACACAGGCGGAAAACCTCGCTCGGCCGCGCCCCCGTGAGCCAGAGCACCTCCACAAGCGCGGCCGCGACCGGGTGCAGATGTTCCAGGGTCGCGGCGACCACGTCTTCGGCCACGGGCTCGCGCACCCGGCCCTCGCGCACCCCGTACTCGCCGCGGCGGAGGTGGCCGACGGCCGCGAGGCCGTGTATCACCGAAGGAGGAAACTGCTCCTCAGCGACCGCCCACCGGAAGCAGCGCCGCAGCGTCTGCATTCGCTCGTTGACCTCGGCGCGGCAGAGCCGGTCCGTTGCGATCATCGCGTGCCGGACCCCCTTGAACCTCCTCGGCGAGAACTCCGCAGCCGGATCCCCACCGTGCAGCCGCAGCAACGGCTCGAGCGATTACGTCAGCCTGGCCCCGTTGTTGGCATGCCACTGCTCGTCATGCTTCGCTTCGAGGTGCGTGAGGTAGCGCGCGACCAATGCCTTCACGGTCAGCTCGACATCGGGCGGCGCCTCGGGCTGTCGTCCGCGCGCGAGCCACTGTCCGAGGTGTGACTCGAAGCGGCGCGCGGTGTCGGGGTCGTCGGCTTTGCCGAACCACACCTCCTCCCCCGCGAAGGTGGCGTAGCACCGCCCGCTCCGCTTGTGCGTGCGCAACGCGGGCAGTCGTCGCCCTGCCGCGGAATTCACTGTCTGACTCTGCTTCCTGCTCTTCATCGCGTGGGCTCCGGTGTCTTGCTCGAATCCCGGACTGTCCGGCTTTTCTCGCAAGGGCTCCGTCGCACCGCCCGCGGGCAGGTTCGCGTAAACACGCGATCGACAGCTACTTAGACTGGTCGGGGCGAGAGGATTTGAACCTCCGACCTTTGCGTCCCGAACGCAACGCGCTACCAGGCTGCGCCACACCCCGACTACCCCGCCACGGCCACAACCGCGGGGGGCGCAGAACGCTAGCCCCCGCCCACCCCCGGGTCAAGAACCCTCTCCTCCCGACTTCCGGCTTCCCCCGGCTCTCGCCCTGGGGTCGCCTACCACTCCGGCCAGGGGTCTCGAGCACCCCGAAGCGCTCACGCCTCCAGCGATCCACCGCCCCCCGCACCCGCGGCGAGTGCGGCCAGCGCCGGGACGTCCGGCAACGACAAGTGCCGACGCCTCGACCAAGCCGACTCCGGGTCGGTCGACGAGCCGCGCAACCGCGACCGCCAGCAGCCCCGTTCGCGCACGTCAGCAACAGAGTGTTCAGCGTGCTGCCGCACCACGTCAGGATCTCGAACGACCACGACGCCGCAGCGGACTGGCACGGCCTTTGAGCCAGCGGTGCCACTCCTTCATTCCGATGATGAACGCACGAACCCTCTCAGTCGCGAGCGCACTCGCGACGCTCGCTGTCCTGTCTCCTCCCGCCTTGACCCGAAGCAGCGGCATCCTGCCGTCGAGCTCGCTGCCGCTGACCCGCAACGCGAGTGCGTCCTGCGGCTCGTGCCACAGTGGAACCCCCGGTGGTCCGACCGTCCAGGTGCAGCTGGGACTGCGCGTGCTGTCGGGCAGCCAGACCACCGCGATCACGGTGTCGGCGACCGGTGGCGCCGCCGGCACCCGCGGGGGCCTCGCCGCGGATGTCACGGCCGGCCAACTGATCGCCGGCGCCAACACGCGCACGTCGACAGCCGGCAACGCGCTGACCCACAGCGACGACCGCTCCCGAACCTGGACGTTCAACTACCAAGCCCCGGCCCAGACCGGGCCGGTCGAGTTCTACACGGTGGTCAACGCCGTGAACGGTGACGGTCGCACCAACGGTGACACGTGGGCATTCCACGGCTCGAACCCCACCAACCCGGTGAGCACACCGGTGCGGATGTACGTCAACGCACCCGGTGTCGTGCCGATCGGCAGCGGTTGCGCCGACGGCTACGGGAACGTCGCCGTCTACGGCGCCCCGCACCCGCCAACGCTCGGCAACCCCAACTTCAGCCTCGAGGCGATCGGCCTGCCGCCAAGCGCTCGGGTCATGCTGATCATCGGTCTGCAGAAGAACATGCCGAGCTTCGACATGGGCGTGATGGGCGCGCCCGGGTGCTTCCTGCACACCGATCTCGCCGCGTCGGTCTACGGCATCAGCACACCAGGCGACGCCTCGCGCGCCGAGGGCCGCTTCGTCATTCCGGTGGCGATCCCCAGCAACCCGGTGCTCAAGGGGTTCTTCTTCCGCACGCAGGTGGGCGCAGTCGATGCCAGCCCGGGCGCGCGAGCCTTGCCGGTGGTGTTCACCAACGGGCTCGGGGTAACGCTGCAGTAGTCGTCTGGAGGTTCGCGCAACCGGCCGGGTAACCCGCCGGCTGCAACCGGGCTCGCGCCGGGCCGCCAGACGCGGACTCCCGGATGGGCGGACGACGGCGGAACCCTCGTACCACCGAGTTTCCCGGCGCGACCCGCGGCAGCGACCTCACCTCCGTCGCGGAGGCGGGTTGGAGGATCGGGGTCGAGCCTTGCGCCCCAACCCCGTCGACCGACCCGTCGCGCCCTCTCGACCCGGTTCGCGCGACGGCGCCAACCCGACGACCCCACGTACCCCCAAGGCACAGCGGGCGAAGCACCCCGACCCGCGCATCCCGGGGTCAAGAATCCTCTTCTCCCGACTTCGGGCTTCCCTTAAAGGGTCGCCATGCGCCTCCCCCTCGGTCCAGAGCTCAGGGATCTCCTCGGCGAGGGCGAGGAAGGCCATCACAAGCTCCGCGAGCTGCTCGACGAATACCACCCCAAGGAGGCCGCCGAGATCCTCAACTGCCTGGAGCCGGACGAGATCACCCAGGCGATGTCGCTGCTGCCGATCCAGATGGAGCGGGACATGTTCGCCTACTTCGAGCCGAGCCTGCAGGAGCAGATCATGCTGGGCTCGAGCCGGTCGCGGGTGCAGGCGCTGTTGGCGGGGCTGCCGTCGGACGAGCGGGCCGAGTTCCTGGAGGGCCTGGACGACACGGTGCGGCAGCAGCTCATGCCGCTGCTGGCGCGCGAGGCGCGATCGGACTTGATGCGCCGCGACCGGTTCGGCGACGAACAGGTCGGGTCGATCATGAGCACCGAGTTCTGCGTGCTCAGCGAGGAGCTGACGATGCCGCGCGCGCTCGAGGAGCTGCGGCGGCAGGCGCCGTCGAAGGAGACGATCTACTACAGCTACGCCGTCGACCGCAGCGGCAAGCTGAAGGGCTTCTTGTCGCTGCGCGACATGATCATGGCGGACCGTCGGCTGACGGTCGGCGACGTGATGAAGTGCGAACTCGTCTCCGTGCGCGCGACGGCGCACCAGGAAGAGGCGGCGCGGTTGATCCGCGAGTACGACCTCCTGGCGCTGCCGGTGCTCGACGAAGAAGACCACATGGTCGGGATCGTCACCCACGACGACGCAGTCGACATCATCGACGAGGCGTACAGCGAGGACGTGCGCATGCGCGCGGGTATCACTTCGGTCGAGGACGCGCCGGAGGGCTACCTGGCCTCGACCGTGTTCGAGCACTTCCGCGGCCGGGTGCCATGGCTCGCGTTCCTGGCGGTGTCGTTCCTGATCGTGGCGATGATCATCAAGAGCTACGAGGAGACGATCCACAAGGCCGATCTCGCGGTGGCCTTCCTCCCGTTGCTGCTGGCGACCGGCGCCAACGTCGGCGGCCAGGCGAGCGCGCTGATCCTGCGTGCGCTGGCGGTCCACGCGCTTTCGCACGACCAACTGCCGCGCGTTCTGTGGAAGGAGCTGCGGGTCGGAATGTGCCTGGGCACCGTCCTCGCAGGGGTGGCGTTCGGACTGACGTGGTTGTTCGCCACGCTCGCGCCCACGACCAGCTTCGACTTCCGGCAGAGCATCGGGATCGCCACGGCGATCGGCGTGCACGTCGTGACGGTCGCGGTGGTCGGCGCCGTGGTCCCGCTGGTCATCTCGCGCCTGAAGGTGCAGCCGGAGGTGTTCTCGGTGCCGGCGCTGAACTTCCTGTCAGATACCGTCGGGACGCTGATCTACCTGTTCTGCATCTGGCTGTTGGTGCTCCGCGGCCGCTGACGGAGGAGCTTCCGCCGGCTCGGGCGCCGGCTGGGCCGCGGGTGGCGGCGCCTTCGCCGCCCCGCCACCGAGTCCCGACATGAGCTGAGCGATCTTGGCCTGCAGGTGACCCGGTTCGGTCTGGGCCGGGGCACCGCGCGGGCCCTTGCCGCGGCGTCGAGAGCCCCCTCCACCGTCCGAGCGATCGACCTCGTCGCGATGGCTCTTGACGATCGCCCGCAGCTGCATCCGGAACTCCCCGCGCTCCTCGGGTTGGGTCGTGCGCCAGCGGTGGTTGCGAATCCGCTGCTGCACCGCGTTGCGGTGCATGTTCGCCAGGCTGGTCACGTGCTTGCCGTCGAGCGTGAACACGTGTGCGCGGTTGCCGCGGCCGACCACCACGATGGTGCCGTCCTGCTCGTCGAACAGGATGTCGTTGTCCGCCACTTGCTGCGCGTCCTCGTACGCCTTCGCGGTCGGCCGCGTGCTCTTGGCCGAACGCTGGTCGGCGTGCTCGGTGCGGCGGCTGCGGTGCTTCGACCGATCGGCCAGCCGCTTGGCGAGATCCTGCAACAGCGGCAGCACGAAGTCCTCCTCGTCGACCTCGTCGTTCTTCGCCAGCAGCCCCTGCAAGCGCAGCGCGGCCTCGTCGAGGTCACCCTGGAAGCGGAACAGGATCTGCGGCACGGAGTGGTCGACCAGGTTGGCCACGTCGCACTGCCCCACCGGGTGCAGTCGCAGGACCTTCTTGCCCTGCATGTCGGTGCCCAGCAGCACTTGGAAGGAGAATGCCGCCTTGGCCTCTTGGCCGCGCACCGCGAACAGTCCGGCGTCGACCTGGCCGAGCACGCGGAACACCGGCGAGCCCTTGCCGAACTCGGCGAGCTGCGCGGTGCGCAGCACGCGCCCCTGGGTGACGTGGGTCAGCGTCACGTCGCTGCCCGCCAACAGGCCGTCGATGCCCGGCGTCTTGCGCTCGATTGCCATCGTCACGAAGTCGCTGAACTTGGGGCGACCCGTGCTGCCGTAGCCGTCGAACACCAACCGGGGCTCGGTCGGCCGGCAACCCTCCGCCTCGGCCGACTCGCTGAAGTAGCAGTAGACCGATCCGGGTGCCATGGCGCGGTCGTTGGCGCGCACGTCCTCGACCAGCTTCAGCACCGAGTCGACCAGCCGACTGGCCGCGCGGGCCCCGTCGGTGCGCACGTCCAGCGGCACCGACAACCGCAGATCGAGGTGCCGTGGGCGGGACAGGAAGTGCACACCCTGGTTCTCCAGGACCTGGCGCACCATGTCCGACAACGCGCGCACCGCGTCGTTGGCGTGCCCGGTGACCGACGGGCCACTGCCGGGACCGCGACCGCGCTTCTTGCGCCGGCGCCGTGCGCCGCGCTTGCTGTCCCCGCCATCGGACTCCGCCGTGGCGCCGGAGCCGCCGCCCGCTTCGGAGTCGTCGCCATCGACCGGGGCGCCGACCCCGAGCTTCGACAACGTGTTCATCGCGTCCGCCATCACTCGCTCCCGGTCCACCCCCGGGCGACTCGCCCGGGCGGGATCCGGCGAGGTGTCGGGCGCAGGTTGCGCCTGGGGCTCGGAATCAGTCACAAGGCCCATATTCGGGTACCGGACCGGGTTTGCAAGGCACCAGCCTTGCTTTCCCCGAGCGCGGCTTTTGACTGGCTCGGGGTGGCGAGCAGGCGGACGATCGCCCGCGCCACGGCCAGGTACCCGGCCCCGAACCATGACCGAGATCCACGACTCGATTCTCACTGCCGTCGGGCACACGCCGATGGTGCGCCTCAACCACGTCACCGCCGGACTGTCCTGCGAAGTGCTCGCCAAGTGCGAGTTCATGAACCCCGGCGGGTCGGTCAAGGACCGGATCGGCGTCCGGATGGTGCTCGACGCCGAGAACGCCGGCCGCATCAAGCCAGGCGACACGCTGATCGAACCGACCTCCGGCAACACCGGCATCGGCATGGCGATCGCGGCCGCGGCGCGCGGTTACCGGATGATCATCACCATGCCGGAGAAGATGAGCCGCGAGAAGCAGGTCGTGCTCGAGGCACTCGGCGCCGAGATCATCCGCACCCCCACCGAAGCGGCGTGGGACTCGCCGGAGAGTCACATCGGCGTGGCGCAGCGGCTGCGCGAGATCATCCCGAACAGCCACATCCTCGACCAGTACTCCAACCCGAGCAACCCGGGCGCACACGAGGACGGCACCGGGGTCGAGATCTGGGAACAGTGCGGTGGACGGCTCGACGCCGTGGTGATGACCGCGGGGACCGGTGGGACGATCACCGGTGTGGCGCGGGCGCTCAAGGCGCGCGACCCCAAGGTGCAGGTGATCGGCGTGGATCCCGAGGGCTCGATCCTGGCCGGCCCCGGCCCGATCACGCCGTACAAGGTCGAGGGCATCGGCTACGACTTCATCCCGGACGTGCTCGACCGCGAGCTGGTCGACCGTTGGATCCGCAGCAACGACCGCGACTCGTTCCAGACCGCCCGGCGGTTGATCCGCCGCGAGGGTCTGCTGGTCGGCGGCTCGTCGGGCTCGGCCGTGTGGGCCGCGCTGCAGGTCGCCCGCGAACTGCCCGCCGGGGCTCGCGTCGTGACGATCTTGCCGGACTCGATCCGCAACTACCTGACCAAGTTCGTCGACGACCGCTGGATGCGCGAGAACGGGTTCACCGAGCCGGAGTGGGCGCTGCGCACCGTCGGCGAGCTGGTTCGGGCGATGCCACGGCGCGAGGTGATCACTGCCGACGTCGGCCAGACGGTGGGCGAAGTGGTGTCGTTGTTCCGCGAGCGTGGGTTCTCGCAGCTGCCGGTGGTCGACCGCGGCAAGCTGGCCGGGATCCTCACCGAGACCGACGTGCTGCGGGTCATGGTCGACAAGACCGCGAGTCCCCAGACGTCGGTGGCCGAGGTCATGGAACGGCGCGTGTCAACGGTGTCGATCCACGCCTCGACTTCGGAGCTCACCAAGTTGTTCGAACGCGGCGAGGTCGGTGTGGTGGTCGACGAGCAGCAGAACGTGCGCGCGATCGTGACCAAGCTCGACCTGATCGACTACTTGACCAAACCGCCCGCGGTGTGACCGCAGGACCGATCGCGCACCCGGGGCGCGGTCGCTACTGGCCGAGCTGCTTGCGCAGCTGGCCGTCGTCGGGGAACAGCTCGAGCCCACGCGTCCAGCACTCCTTCGCCTTGTCGGCCTTGCCCTGCTGCGAGTACAGGTTGCCCAGGGTCAGATAGGTGCGCGCAAACTTCTTCGGCGGGTTGGCCGACGCCACCTGTTCCTGTTGCTTGCGCAGCACCTCGAAGTTCCGGATCGCCTCTGCCTGTTTGCCGAACATCGGCGGCCAGAAGCTCAGCGCCGTCGCCTTCATCATGCGCGCGTCCCAGTGGTTGGCGTCGATCTCGAGTGCGCGGTCGAACGCCTTGTCGGCCTTGTTGGCGACGATCCCGGCGTCCATTCCGGGCGGCATGTCCTGCAGCTTCATGATGTAGGCGCTACCCAGTCCGAACTGCGCGCCAACGTCGCTGGGGCTCATCTTGGCGTTCTCTTCGAACATCTTCACGACTTCGTCGATCTGCCCACCCTTGCGCACCTTGGTCCACAGGTCCATGCGATCCTGGTCGGAGCCCTCGCCGGACAACAGCTGCAGGTACGCCTGCTTGGCCGTCATCCCGCTGCTGACCGCTTTGCCGGCGGAGGCCGGAACCGCGCTCTTGCTCATGAACCGCTGCACCGCCGCCTCGATCTGCGCGTCCGACACGGGTTGCGTGGCTTGACGCTGCGGCGCGCGCTCGCCGGCAACCGCGCGCAGCTCGGCGAGGTCCTTCTCCAACTGCTTGAGTCGACTGGCGAGTTCCGCGGCTTCGGTGGATGCCGGGGCCACCGGCGATCCCGCCGGTTGGGCGTGCAACCACAAGACGACGCCGGCAGCCATGCCGGCGGAGAGAACGAGGCTGGAGACGATGATCAGGGGTCCTTGCATGGCAGAACGGAGGAGGATAGGGGGTGGCGCGGATTCGCCACAGCCCGGGGATTATTCGCCTGCGGATAGATCGCCTTGGCGTCGCGGGTTCCCGACCCGGCGGACCCGTGGCAGATTGGCGGAATGCGAAGGCCTCGGCTCCCGCTGCCCGCGCTGCCCCTGGCCTTGACGGCCGTCTTGCCGATCCAGGCCCAGGCTCCGGGCAGCCCGGAGGTGACGCAGTGCCTGGACCGCGCCCGCCCCGCACTGCACACCCACCTGACGAAGACCCACGGTGACGTGCTCGCGCTCTGTTGCCTGGCGGCGTTGCACGATGGCACGCCGCACCACACCCCGCTGCTACTCCGCGCCCTCGATCGGCTGAGCCGCAGCGCACTCCCCGGCACCTACGGAGCCGCGCTGCGGCTGATGGTGTTGGCCGAGCACCCGACCGCGTTCGGCACCGACCTCGAAGCCCGCGACCAGCTGCTGGCACGCGACGTCAAGACCTTGCTGCGCAACCGCGCGGCCGGCGGCTTCACCTACCCCAAGCGCAACGGCTATTGGGACCTCAGCAACACGCAGTACGCCGCCCTCGGCCTGCGCGCCGCCGCGAGCCTCGGGCACCCGGTGCCGACCGAGGTGTGGCTGCGGCTGTGCGAAGTCGTCGCGGCGGCGCAGACCGAGACCGGCGGCTTCGGCTACACGGTGGGACACCGGCGCAAACACGCGTACGCATCGATGACCGTCGCCGGGATCGCGGTTCTGCAGATCGGCGCACAGATGCTTCCAAAGGACGAGGTGGTGCGCCTGCGGCTCGCACCGGTTCTGCAGCGCGCGTGGAAGTGGATGGCCGACAACAAGCTCGACATCGGTGACGACCGCACGCCGAGCTGCCTCTACTTCCACTACGGCCTGGAGCGCGCCGCCATCTTGTCGGACCGGAACGACGTCGGCGGCCGTGACTGGTACCGCGTCGGCGCGACGATGCTGATGCGCATGCAGGACGCAAAGTCGGGCGCATGGCGCAGCAGTTGGGAGATCCGTCCCGGTGCTCTGGCCGGACCCGGCAGCCCGGTCGACACGGCGTTCGCGGTGCTGTTCCTGCGCCGCGGTTTTCGCAAACTGCTCCCGGCCCGCTACCCGCGGCTGTCGGCGCTCGGCGCGCAGGCCCGCGACGACGAGATCGCCGCTGCCGCGCGCGCGGCGATCCGCCGCGGCATCGAGTTCGTGCCGGAAGTGCTGAAGGCGCTGCGCAGCCCGCTCGCACCCACGCGTTCCGCCGCCCGGATCGCGCTGCACGCACTGGCTGGACAAGACTTCGGCTACGATCCGCGGCCCGACCCGGCGCGTTCGAGCCCGGCGATCCACGCCGCAGAGAGGTGGTGGCTGAGCCGGTCACGCAAGCGCTGACCGCCCCCACCCGAACCATGCGCATCCCTCGCCCGCCCATCTACCACGCCGGCCTCGCCCTGTTCGTCGCCGTACTCACCGCCCCTGCACCCGCCCAGCTGGTTCCGGCACCCGAGCGCAATGCGGGCGAGGGCGGTGGCCCGTACGAACGCCTGGCGATCCGCGGCTGCATGCTGATCGACGGCACCGGTGGGCCACCACGGGGCCCGGTCACCATCCTGGTGCGCGGCAACCGCATCGTATCGATCGGTCGGTTCGCCGGCCGCGCCGATCGCACGATCAACGCCACCGGGATGTACGCGATGCCGGGGTTCGTCGACATGCACGCGCACCTCGGCGACGGCAAGAAGGCGCCGCGTGCCGAGTACGTCTACAAGCTGTGGCTGGCGCACGGCGTGACCACCGTGCGCGGTGTGCCGCTCGGCCCGCACGCCTTCACCAAGTCCGAACAGGCGCGCAGCGCCGCCAACCGAATCGTCGCGCCGCGGATCTTCAACTACCAACGGCCGCATCAGTTCGACACGCCGCAGCAGGCGACCGAGTGGGTCGAGAAGATGGCCAAGGACGGCCTGGACGGACTCAAGCTCGGTGCGGAGCGCCCGGAGATCATGCGGGCGTTGTGCCACACCGCGAAGGTCCGCGGGCTCGGCAGCGTGGCACACCTCGCGCAGAACGGGGTGGCGCAGATGAACGCGCTCGACGCAGCACGCGCCGAGCTGCGGTCGGTGACCCACTTCTACGGTCACTTCGAAGCGCTGCTGCGCGACCACACCGTGCAGCCCTACCCGCCGAACCACAACTACGACGACGAGCAGATGCGCTTCGCCCAGGCCGCGCGGCTGTGGGACCAGGTCCACCCACCCGGCACCCCGCAGTGGGACGCGTACCTGAAAGCCCACCGCGAACTGGGCACGGTGTGGTGCCCGACGCTGGCGATCTACTCGGCGAGCCGCGACTTGATGCGCGCGCGCACTGCGGAGTGGCACGCGACCTACACCCTGCCGTCGCTGTGGGACTACTTCCAACCGAGTCGCAAGGCACACGGCTCGTACTGGTTCGACTGGACCACCCACGACGAAGTCGCGTGGCGCAACTTCTACCGCGTGTGGATGCGGCTGGTGAACGACTACAAGAAGCTCGGTGGTCGGATCACCACCGGTGCGGACGCCGGCTTCATCTACAAGACCTACGGATTCGCCTACATCGAAGAGCTGGAGATGCTGCAGGAGGCGGGCTTGCACCCACTCGAGGTGATCCGCGCGGCGACCATGAACGGCGCCCTCACGCTGATGGAACCCAAGCACCGACCGATCGAGTTCGGCGTACTGCGCAAGGGCATGCTGGCCGACATCGTGCTGGTCGGCGAGAACCCACTGGCCAACCTCAAGGTGCTGTACGGCACCGGACACCCGCGGCTCAACGCCCAGGACGTGGTGGAGCGGGTCGGCGGGATCCGCTGGACGATCAAGGACGGGATCGTCTACGACGCCAAGCAACTGCTCGCCGACGTGGCGGCGATGGTGACGGAGGAGAAGCGTGCTCGCGCCGGGCAGGCCGCGGACACCGGCCGCTGATCGCGCTCTCGCTGCGCCCGTGCAGTCGCCCCGCGAGGCCCGCTCCGAACGTGCTCGTGATCGCACCGACGTCACTCTGGAGCGCCAGCGGCGCGGCAGGAACCGGTGGTGGCGGCGGGGCTTCCGCATCGTCCGGCGCGCGATCGGGGGAGTCCTCACGCGCCTGCTCCTGCCCCTCGTGCTCCGGGGCCTGCGGGCATCCTGGCACGTCGAACGCATCGGCTACGAGCACTTCACCGACGCGCGCTGCGGCGATGGATTCCTGATCGCGATCTGGCACGGCGACATGCTCGCTCCGCTGCCGCTCCACACGCGCATGGGGATCAGCGTGCTCGTGTCGCCTAGCGGTGACGGCGCACTCGTCAAGATGGTCCTCGAGCGCTTCGGGTACCGCGTGATCCGAGGCTCCTCGAACCGTGGCAGCGCCCGCGCGCTCCGCGAGATGCGCGCACACCTGCGGGACCACGGGGCCGTGGTCATCACGCCGGACGGTCCCCGCGGGCCGCGGCATTCGATGAACCTCGGCCTCGGCTGGCTGGCACGCGAAACCGGCTGCCCGATCGTCTCCATTCGGGTCGAGTGCGACCGTGCATGGCACCTGCGGAGCTGGGACCACTTCGCCGTGCCGAAGCCACGCGCCCGCATCAGGCTGCACTACACCGCGGCGTTGCACGTCCCACCGGACGCCGACGACGCCGCGCTCGAGGTCGTGACGGAGCGGATCCGGCAGAACTTGCTGGGCGGCTGAGCACCACGCCTGGCAGAGCGATGCTCCCGTCGGTTTCCCAGGAGTCTGCGCCCGCGGCGACGAGGCAGCGCAGCTTCGCGGAGGCGGCGATGGTGACGGAGGAGAAGCGTGCTCGCGCCGGGCAGGCCGCGGACACCCGCCGCTGATCGCGCTCGGGGTCGACTCGATTCCCCGGGTGCGCCGGCGATACCGAGGGTGGCGCGGTGCCGATCGCAATGGCGATGGATCCCGAGCCGCGGCGCCACGATCCCAACTGCATCGGACGGACCGACGCACCCACCGTCGTCCGCACCCCCTCCCCGCATTCCGTCGCACCGGCTTTTGCCTCGCGGCGACGTTGCGTGGTGCGGTGCGGCGCGATTGAATCCACCCCTCGCACCTCCCCGACCCCACTTCGATCTCGGATCCGACCCATTCCCCACCGGCCATGACCTCCTTCCAAGCCGAGCTGAAAGAGCTCCTCGGTCTCGACGGCGTGCAGTACCGCGCCAACCTCGACAAGGTGACGCTGTTCCACGAGGCGCTCGCGCACGACCGCGGCCGCATTCGCCCGGACGGACCCGACGACCAACCCAAGGCCTACCAGACCAAACTCGGGGTCGACGGACCGTTGATCTTCTACACCGATCCGAGCTGCACCGGCCGCCCGGTCCAGGACACCTTCGCGGTCGCCTGGCCGGAGGTCGAAGACGTGCTGTGGTGGAAGAAGGACTTCCAGAAGTTCGACCCGCAACAGTACCTGGCGCTGCGCAAGCGCGCGGTGGAGCACCTCAACGCCAAGGGCGGGCGGCTGTACGTGCAGGAGGTCTACTGCGGAACCGACCCCTACTACGCGGTGCCGTACCGTTTCATCAGCGAGTACGCCACCCACGCGATGTTCGTCCACAACATGTTCCCCAAGGACCTCGCCGGGGTGCAGAACGAAGCGGACAAGCGCTGGACCACGCTCAACGTGCCGAGCTTCCACGCCGACCCGGCGCGCGACGGCACCAAGTCGAAGCGGGCGGTGATCGTCGACGTGCGCGACCGGGTGATCCTGGTGGTCGGTCGTGCCGATTACTGCGGCGTCAACAAGAAGGGCATGTTCACGGTGATGAACTACATCGTGCCCAACCTCGGACATCTGTCGATGCACTGCTCGGCCAACGTCGGACAGGACGGTGACTGCGCGATCCTGTTCGGGCTGTCGGGCACCGGCAAGACGACCCTGTCGGCCGACCCGGACCGCAAGCTGATCGGCGACGACGAGCACGCCTGGACCGCGAGCGGCGTGTCGAACCTGGAGGATGGCTGCTACGCGAAGCTGATCGACCTCAACAAGGAAGCCGAGCCGGTGATCGCCGCCGCCCTGTCGATGGCCGGCACCGTGATCGAGAACGTGCCGGCGCTGCCCGGCAAGCGGCTCGAGGACACCGACCCGCAGGAGCTCGACCTCAACGACGGCTCGATCACCGAGAACACCCGCTTCTCCTACCCGCTGACCTGCAACCCCAACGTCATGCCGGACGCGATGGGTCCGCACCCGCAGACCATCGTGCTGCTGACCGCCGACGCTTTCGGCGTGCTCCCGCCGGTCTCGGTGCTGACCCCCAAGGAGGTGATGTACCACTTCGTGTCGGGCTTCACCGCCAAGCTCGCGGGCACCGAAGTGGGTGTGACCGAGCCAAAGGCAGCATTCAGCGCTTGCTTCGGCGCCCCGTTCATGGCGCAGCATCCTTCGGTCTACGCCAGGCTGTTGGCCGAGAAGATGCAGCAGCACCACACGCGCTGCATCCTGTTGAACACCGGCTGGGGCGGCGGCCCGTACGGCGTCGGCAAGCGAATCTCGATCAAGCACACCCGCGCGCTGCTCAACGCCGCGCTGCGCGGCGACCTCGACGCCGACAAGGTGCAGTACACCCGGCACCCGGTGTTCGGTCTGCAGATGCCGAACAGCTGTCCGGACGTGCCGTCGGAGATCCTCGATCCGCGCAACACCTGGGCCGACAAGGCGGCGTACGACGCCGCGGCGACCAAGCTGCGGGACATGTTCCGCCAGAACTTCGAAGAGAAGGGCTTCGGCAAGCTCGGCATCGAGCCGGTGATGTAGAGCTACCAGCGCCCCGCCGTGCGGTGCGCGGTGGGGCGCGCACGCGGACCGTCGCTGGACGGCGTGAAGGTCGCGCCGCGCACGACACACCGCCCCCGATCGGCCATGATGCGCCGATGCACCGCGCCCGCACGCAGCCCGACGACGTCGCACTACCCCCCGACGTCCTCGACCTGATCGGCGGCACGCCGCTGATCGCACTCCCCACCCTGTCCGCCGATCTGCCGGTGCCGGTGCTGCTGAAGTGCGAGTACCTCAACCCCGGCGGCAGTGTGAAGGATCGGATCGCCAAGGCGATCGTCGAAGATGCCGAAGCGCGCGGGCTACTCGGCGGCGGGCAGCGCACAGTGGTCGAGGCGACCGCCGGCAACACCGGCGTCGGGCTGGCCATCGTGTGCGCGCGGCGCGGCTACCGGCTGGTGTGCGTGATGCCCCGCAAGATGTCGGCCGACAAGCGCACCGCGCTGGCAGCGCTCGGCGCCGAAGTGGTGATCGCCCCCGACGAGCCGCTCACCCACCCGGACAACTTTCGCAACCAGGCGGCGCGGATCGCCCGCGAGCGGGGCGCATTCCTGACCGACCAGTTCGCCAACCCGGCCAACCTGCGGATCCACGAGGAGACCACCGGCCCGGAGATCTGGAACCAGACCGCGGGCCGCATCGGCGCCTTCGTCTCGGGTTCGGGCACCGGGGGCACGATCTCCGGTGTCGGCCGCTTCCTCAAGCGGATGCGCGCCGACATCCGCGTGGTGTTGGCGGACCCGGTCGGCTCGGGCCTCGCCGACTGGGTCCGCACCGGCACCCCGGGACCGAGTGGCTCGTACGGGGTGGAGGGAATCGGCTCGGCAGAGCCCCCGGTGAACCTCGACGGAACGGTGATCGACTCCGCCGAAGTGGTGACGGACGCCGAGAGCTACGCGACCGCCCGGCGGCTGATCGTGGAGGAAGGCGTACTGGTCGGCGGCTCGACCGGGACCAACGTCGCCGCGGCACTGCGCGTCGCGGCGCGCGGTGACGTGGACGGACCAGTCGTCACGCTCGGGTGCGACGGTTGGGATCGCTACCGCTCGCAGGCCTGGCTGCAGCCGCACTGAGCGGACGCTGGAATCGCGTCGCGGCAGCGACGTGGTCGACTTCGCCTGCCGGTCGCAGCGAGCGACGCCGCCGCCGCCCCGCGAACCAGCGACGGGAGCGATCAATCCGCTGGGAAGTCGAGGAATCCCACCGGCACGTCGCCGTGGGCAACACACGCTGCCAACAGGGCATCCACATCGGTCCATCCGGCATCGTCGAGCGTGATCCCGATGTGCTGGGGTCGGTGGCGAAGCAGCGCCAAGAACTTGGAGAGACGGACAGTCACGGGCGTCGGCGATTCGCGATCGATGGACCATCGCCGGGTCGTGGACCTACCGCGACCAGGGCTGGGGACTGCTCCGACTCGGGCTCGACCATGCGCGTCGAAGCTACGCCACGCGACCCGCGGCGCAGCGATCGGCACCACGTATCGGGAACGCGTTGACTCGACCGAGACGATCGCGCAATGTCGCACTCGACTTCGAACGACGCCCGCACCAACGGCCTGAGTCGATGCGAGATCTCCGACACCTCCTCTACCTGCTCGTCGCTACCCTCGTCGCGCCCGCCTGCCACGCACCGCAGAACGCGCTGCAGCCGGTCGTTCGTGCGGAGCGGGGCCAGCTGCTGCGATTCGGACCGCTGCAGGTCTTGGTGCTGCGGGGCAGCGGCTACCAGATGGGTCTACAGCACGGGCGGCTGTTGCCGAGCGCCAAGCAGGTGATCGCCGAGAGTCTGGCGTGGACCGAGCGCCGCGGCCTGTCGCGGGCACAGCTGCGGGTGATGTTCGACCAACTCGCCCCGCACATCCCGCTTCGCTACCGCGAGGAGATGCGCGGGCTGGCCGATGGCTGCGGCGCACCGCTCGACGACGTCGAGTTGCTGCACGCCATGCCGAGCAAGTTCCATTGCAGCGGCGCCGCGGTGGCCCGCTCGATGAGCAGGGACGGCAAGCTCTACCACGCCCGCAGCCTCGACTACCCGCTCGACATCGGCACGACCACGCGGATCCAGAACCACGCGGTGGTTCTGGTGCGGGTGCCGGACGACGGCATCGCCAACGCGGTGCCGTCCTGGGCGGGGTTCCTCGGCGCGGTGACCGGGTTGAACGACGCCGGAATCTCGATCGGCGAGATGGGTGCGGAGAGCGACGACGAGTCGCTGCGGGGCATGCCGATGATCTTCATGGTGCGCGAGGCGCTGCGCCGCGCCAACCGACTCGCGGCAGCGGTCGACGTGTTCCGTCGCGGCCCGCGCACCGCCGGGTTCAACTTCATCGTCGGCAGCGGTGACGAACGGCAGGCGGTGGCGCTGGAAGTGACCCGCAGCCACCTGTTCGTCTCCGGGTTCGGCGATCCGGCGGAGGACAGGCCGCCGCACAAGCCGCTGCGCGACGCCGTGCGGCGCACCAACCACTTCGTCGGCGCGCAGACCGCGGCGACTCACGACGCAACGACCGACCCGGTGCACGGCCGCTCGCTGGCCCGCTACCAGCGGATCACCACATTCCTCGAAGCGCACCGCGGTTCCCACGACGCCGACAGCCTGATCCGCCTGATGCGCGGCTACCCGCCGAAACACGCGTGCCTGCACCAGGCCGTGATGTGTAGCACCGACCGGGTGCTGTGGGTGGCCAACGCGGTGGACAACCGCGACAACCCGACCGCGGGCGCACAGAACCAGACGTTCTATCGGGTCGACCTTCGGGCACTGGTCGCCGGTCGAGCTTCCACGGTCGAGACGCGCACCGCGCACTGACCCGCGCACTACCAGACGAAGCTACCAGACGAATCTCGCCCGCGCCGCGGTGTGCGCGAGCTCGCGCTGCAGACGCACCGCGTCGCTCCGCGTCAAGTGCTGCAACGTGGTCGGTGCCGCGCCGGCGACGTAGACCACCAACCGGGCGAGGCCGAACGCGCGGTCCCACGGGCTGGCGCGCAGCGCCACCGCCTGCACCTTGCGCAACGGGATGAACGCGCGGTAGCGGCCGAGCACCCCCCAGCGCATGGCGAAGTGCCCGTCGGCGTGCGCGTAGCCGAGGTTGTGGTAGATCAGCACGCCGGCCAGCAACATCAGCACCGGCAGCACGATCGAAGCCAGTGCCACCACCCCGATGGTCGGTAGGCCGACCGCCATCACCACCACCATCCCGGCGAACCCCTCGGCGAACAGCCGCCCGACCACCTTGCCGGACACGCGCTGCCAAGGCACCGCGGTCGGGTCCATTCCGGGGAGCAGGTGCGGCACCAACAGACGCGCGGTGTTCAGCGGCGTGAGTGGGGCGACCACGTCGAGCCCGCCCTTGACCTCTTCCTGCTGATTGGCGCCCGAGCCGGCGGAATCGGCGCGAACCACCGCGACCCGCAACATGCGCCGCAGCAGGTTCTGCTCGATCAAGACCCGCTGGATCTTGCGCTGTGGCAAGGAACGCACACGAGTGGTCAGCAGCCCGTAGCGGCGCTGGAACACCTCGCCGCGGCGCGTCAGGGTGAAACCGAAGAACAGCAAGAACGACGCGGCGATCGACACCACCCAACCGAGCACCACGACCACCACCAGCGCGACCGCGGCGACCAACGCGGTGTGCGCCACGTCGAGTTGGGAGAAGCGCTCCACCCAGGCGTCGACCACGTCCTTGGCGCGCGTGACCACACCGAGCTCCTGCGCCTGTTCGATCAACACGAACACGAAGATCAGGATCGCGCCGGCGCGGTTGTCGGTCAGGCCGCGCATCGTCAGGTCCACCGCCCGCACCCGCAGCACGACTTCCTCCTCCGACCACGCCGCTGGATCCGGGTGCGCGACGCCACCCGCCGTCACGGTGCGCCCGCTGGATCCGGTGGCCCGCAGATACTGCAGCGCCTCGCGCAGCTGCGCTGCTGGCGCCAGCCCGAGCGAGTCCAGCTTGGCCTCCGCGCCCTCCCCGGCCGCGGTCTCGACGGTGACCACGACCAGGCCGAACAGGCGCCGCACGATGCTCTGCTCGAAGCTCAGGTCCTGGATCCGGTTGACCGGGATGCGCCGCTCCTGGCGGTTGAAGATGCCCTCGGTGGTGACCAGCTCGTCGGTGGTCAACCAGTAGCGGAACGTGATGAAGCGGATCAGCACGTAGGCCATGTTCATCACCAAGAAGAACACCGCCACGCCGATCACTACCCAGCGCACCCCGCCTTCGACGACGAACAACCCCACCACCATCGGGATCACCGAGCTGCGCAACGCCGCCGCGAGGCGCAGGAACAGGATCCCGGGGTGCAGGTAGCCGTGCGCCAGCAACACCGGCTGGTCGCCCGGCACCGGATCGGTGGCGTCCGATGCCTCGGCTTCGTGCTCAGATGACGTCATCGCCGCGCGCCGCCAGGATCAAGTCGCGCAGTTCGCGGGCCCGGAGCAGCGAGAGCCCCGGCAGGCGAAAGTGGGCACCCTCGGTGCCGGCGGTGAACACGATCAACGTGGTGAGGCCGAGCATCCGCTCCACCACCCCGCGGTACAGATCGATGTGCTGCATCCGCGAGATCGGGATCGCCTTCTCCTCGATGAACAGGATCCCGTAGCGGGCCAACAACAGGTCGGCGCCGACCGAGAACCGCCAGCGGTTGTAGGCGAGCGTGGGCGAGATCAGCGTCCAGACCAACAGCAACACCGCGATCGCCCCAACCGCGATCGCCACCGGCATGCCGAACCTGGACCACTTGAACCACGCGAACAACGCCACGCCGCCGAGCAAGACCCCGAGGAACACCCAGCTGATCAAGCCGGACACCAGCCAGTAGACCACGACCTTGGGGTCGAGCCGCTCCTGCGGCTCCGGGGTGCTGGCGCTGAGCTGCTCGTGTGAGAATGCCGGCCCCGCGACGGGGTCGACCTCGGCCGCGGACTCGTGGCCCACCTCGGGAGACGACGCGGCGTCGATCGGTGCGGGTTCGCGGGCCGGGTCGTCGTCGGGAGAACGCGAGTTCTCCAATGGGTCGATCCCGCTCATGCCGGACACCTCGGATCGAGCCACGTGCGGACCGGGGGCGCAATCCGCGGAGAGGTTTGCTTCTCCCGATCTCTGCTCATCGGTCGTCCACCTTGCAGCAACCGACTCCGGCTCGCAACAGGGCGACCAACAGCAACAATCCGCCCACGGGAACCAGCAGGATCGCCAGCGACGGGTCGCCCTCGCGGTTGCCGATGCCGCCCAAGAAGAACCCGAGCGGCATCAGCACGGCGCTGAACCCGAGCCACCGCGCCACCGCACCACGCGCCGGCGGGGCGACGAAGCGCGCCGCGGCGGCACCGTACACCAAGCAGGCGAATCCCAGCGCCGAGCCGTGCGCGTGGGCAAGGGTCCACAGGTGCTGGCGCATGCGGCTGCCGAGATACACGTCGACCTTGAACGCGTGCAGCGCCTCGAGCGCCAACCCGATGGGCACGAACACCGCGAGCAACCAGAAGCCGAGTGCCACCAGACGGCGCAGGCGGGGGTCGTGCCAGTGCGGATCGTCGCGCTGCGGGTGCGCCGCTTTGTCGTTCTCACCGGTCTGCATCAGTCGGGCTCGCGGGTCATTCGCCGATGGAGATCACTTGGGTCGATTGGCGCGCCAACAGACGCTGCAACTCTTCGATGTCGGGCTGCAGATCCGGAGCCGCGAGGTAGCGGGTGGCGGCGGCTGGGAACGAAGCGCGGGCGCGCGCCGCGAAGTCGCGCAACAGCGGGGCGACCACGGCGCGACGCGCGCCCGGGTCTGTGGACGCCGCCGGGTCGAACGCGGCGAGCTGAGGACCGATGCCGAGCGGTCGCCGCTCTTCCAACCGGCGCAGGCTGCGCCACGCCAAGGTGCGTACGCTGGCGTACGCATCGCCGAGCGACGCCAGCAGCGCCAGGCGGCGGTCCACGCCGTCGGCCGGCGCGGCGTCGCCGCGACCGAGCGCGTGCGCGTACACCGCGCGCTGCACCGCGTCGCCGGCGAGCACCGACGCCAACGCATCGGGGCGGTCGATCGGCACGCCATCGCGGCGGGCAGTCGGCACGCGGTAGCGGCTGCCGAACAACCGCTGCATGGCCCCACCGGCCCAACCGAGCGAGCGGTCGAGGTGGCACAGGGTGCACGCGTCAGGCCGCCCGGTGGCGGCATCGCGCGCCGGGTCGGGGTTCTCGATCCGGTGGCTGCGATGCACCCCGAGCACCCCGTAGACGATCTCCGGCATGTGGCAGGCGAGGCAACGCGACCCCGAGCCGGCGGGATCGTGGCGGGTGTGGGCGCGCAGGTCGGCGGCGATCGACGCGTGGCACTGCAGGCAGGCGCGATCTCCATCCATCCCGTCCGCCAGGTTTGCGTCGATCGACCCGCGGTGCATCGCGTGGCACGAACCGCACGTCATCGAACCTCGGAGGTAGCACGGGGACGAAACCGTGCCCTGGTATTCGTACGCCGTGAGCCGCGGTGTGCCGTCGCCCCAGAACCGCAGGCGGAACGGCGCGTCGCCACCGATCCGGGTCGCCGGCCCCACTGGCTCGACGTGATCCTCCAGCCGTGCACCGCTGCGGAAGGTAGGGCCCCGTTCGAGGAACTGGCGAATGCGCTCGACGGGCCGCGGGACCCGCTGGCCGTGGCACTGGCCGCAGGCGGACACCGCGCGCTCCTTGTCGAGCTTCTCCGGCTGGACGATGTGCAGCGTCCGGTCGGCTCCGCCGACGCGCAACCCGTAGCGCACCGTCGGATCGCGCATCGCGTCCACGTGCCGCTGCCCTGGCCCGTGGCAAGATTCGCAGGCGATGCCGAGGTCGGCGACTTTCGAGTCGAAGTCCTTGTCGGCGCCCTGTGGACGGTCGGCGAAGTTCGACATGCCCGGACGCGGCGCGGTGTTGTGGCAGAAGATGCAGTTCTCGTTCCACACCGCCGGCTGCTGGTGCCAGTCCGGGTGGTCGGGCGACAGGAAGATCCCGTCGACGTGCAGCCAGCGCCGCTCTTCGACGTGCCACAGGATCGGCAGGCGTTCGAAGCGCGCCGGGCCGTCCCCGTCGCCGACCCGACCGGGCCGGGGGATCCGCTCGAAGTACTGCTGGTAGCGGTGCGAGCCGACCACCAGAGCGACCTCGGCCATCCGCCGACCGCCGCCGCGGCGCGGCAGATCGATGCAGTAGCGGTCCCCTTCGACGAACGGTCGCGCGAAGTCGCCGAAGAAGCGCACCGGCCGCCCGTCGAAGGCGCCGCGCACGGTGGCGGGGCCGGGCCGCCGGGTCATCGTCGCATGCCAAGTGCGCTGCCAGCTCGCGTGGTGGTCCGGGTGGCACGGTAGGCAGCTGGCAGCGCCGGCGAATCGGTCCTCGCGGTGCACCAGTGGCTTGCGCGCGCCAATCGCGCCAGGGTCCTCGGCGACGCTCAGCGCACCCAGCACGGCCAGCGGCCCGGCCAGCATCGTCGCCAGAATGGCACTGCGGAGGGCGGCGTTCGAGCTCGACACGGGGTGTCACCGTAGGTGCGGTGCGCACCGCAAGGCAACCCGACGCCGGGTTTTCGCGGCCGGCAACCCGACAACCCGCGGGCGAACCGTCGCCGAGAATGGGGTGGTATAGCGGACTTGAACCGCCGACCTCCGGAACCACAATCCGGCGCTCTAACCGACTGAGCTAATACCACCACGCCACGACGTCCGCCGTGCGGGCCGCGCATCTTGCCGCCGCGAGCGGGCACGGTCAATCGATGCGGCGCGAATCTCGGGGGGCTGATCTGCTCGATCTGACCAGCCTGTCCGAGTCGATGCGTTCCCCTCCAGTCCCGGCGGATGCAAGGGGCGCGGCTGGCTGCCCCTCGCAGGAGTGGTACCCCCTCTAGGACTCGAACCTAGGACCTATGGATTAAGAATCCACCGCTCTAACCAACTGAGCTAAGGAGGCCTGTCGCGCACGGGCCGCGAAGGGCGGAGAACCTAGCCTCCGCACCCGCCCGGTTCAAGCCTGATCGCCGTGGCGCAGGGCGCCGGCAACCTACTTCTTTTGCGGCTGCTGACCCTGCTTCGAGAGGGCGTCCAGGTACTTGCGGTACTTGTCCGGCACCGCCGGCATGCTGCCGCGCCCGTGCTTCAGGATGTAGTCCGGGAGCTCGCCCCAGGCACCGGCGGTCTTGCCGGCGTCGGCCTTGCCGGTCGGGTCCTTCGGCTGCGACTTGGCGGTGGCGTTCTGGCCCTTGCCCTGGTCGCGTTGGTTGTTCTCCGGCTTGCCACCCTTGTCGTTCTTCTCGCCGGGCTTCTCCCCCGGCTTCTGGCCCAGCTGCCGGGGTTCGCGCGACTCGCGCTCGCGCTGGCGACGCCCCTGATCCTGTTGGGACTCCGGGGAAGACTGCTGCTGACCCTTCTGCCGCTTCTTCTGGTTGGAGGACGACTCGCCGCCGAACGGGCACTGGCCACCCTCACCCTTCATCTTCTCGGCTTGCTCGAGCAGCTCGTCGATGCCCTTGACCACCTTGCCCTGCGACTTGCCGACCTGGTCGAGCAGCTTGTCGAGCTTCTGCACGCTGCTCTTCATCGACTTGGCGGCTTCCTTGCTGCGACCGCTCTCCTGCAGCAGTTTGTCGATCTCCTTCATCTCGTTGGCGACGTTGTCCAAGATCTCCTGGATCTTCGCCTTCGGGTCTTCGGTCTCGATCTGGGCACACACGGGCGCGGCGAGTCCGAACAGCAGGAGGAACGGCAGCTTCTTCATGGCGGGCACCTGGGTTCTGGGGCTCCGAGAGTCGTCTTCGGCCGGACATCACTCCCGACCTGACCGCATCATACGTCCCCCGCGGGGCGGCGGGAGGTACCGATTTCCCACCCACCCGGTGCCCGGGCCCCGTTGGGACCGGCTGCGCAGCCCTTCGGGCCGGGCTTCCCGGCCCACCGCAAGCCGTCCCTGACCCCAGCACTCAGGAACCGCTCGGTCCCGAATTGTCCGGGCTCGCCCGGTCCGGGAGGTGGATCATGCGGCGATGCCGGAGCTGCCCGAGATCACGGTCTACCAGGAGCGCCTGCGTGGACTGCTGGTCGGCCACGAGCTCCGCGGCACACGGCTGAAGAGTCACTTCCTGCTGCGCAGCGTGGCGCCACCACTCGAGGCGTTGCACGGCCGACAACTGGTCGATGTCGGGCGGTCCGGCAAGCAACTGCTGCTCGAGTTCAGCGGGGAGCACTTCGCAGTGATCCACCTGATGATCAGCGGGCGGCTGCGCCTGCGCGCGGTCGGCGCCCCGCTCGGCAACCGCGCGGCGCTGCTCGCCTTCGACTTCGCGCACGGCAGCCTGGTGTGGACCGAGGCGAGTTCGAAGAAGCGCTCCTCGCTGCACCTTGTGGTCGGCAGGTCCGGGCTCGACGAGTTCGACCGCGGTGGACTCGAGGTACTCGGTGCCTCGATCGAGCAGTTCGCCGCGACGCTGGCCCGGGAGAACCGCACACTCAAGCGGGCCCTCACCGACCCACGCCTGTTCAGCGGCATCGGGAACGCGTTCTCCGACGAGATCCTCCACCGCGCGCGCCTGTCCCCGGTCAAGCTGACCTCGCGGCTGGATGCCGACGAAACCGAACGCCTGCACGCCGCCACCCAAACAGTGCTCGACAGCTGGATCGAACGGATGCGCACCGAAGTCGGCGACGGCTTCCCCGACTCGTTCACCGCAGCCAAGCAAGGCATGGCGGTGCACGGCCGCTACCGCCAACCGTGCCCGGACTGCGGCCGACCCGTGCAGCGCATCCGCTACGCGGAGAACGAGTGCAACTACTGTGCGGTGTGCCAGAACGCCGGGCGGCTGCTCGCCGATCGAGGGCTGAGCCAGCTGATGCATCGCGACTGGCCGAAGACGCTCGCCGAGCTGGAAGAGCGCCGCCGCGGGACATCGGACACCGAGGCTCCTCGCGCGGACGGCCCGTGAACACGTTCGAGCCCAACCGCGATCAAAGCGGTCACCCCGCCGGGCCGCTCGCGCCACCGAGCTGTCCGCACGCCGCCATCACGCTGCGTCCCTTGGTGATCCGCTGCCGCACCGCCAAGCCATGTCCGCGCAACCGCGTGACGAACGCCGCAACCTCGTCGGCGGTTGGCGCGCGGGCGATCGGTGCGCTGCCGGGGTTGTACGGGATCAACTGCACCATCACCCGACCCAGGCCGGCGCAGAACTCCGCCACCCCACGCGCGTGCTCCGGCCGATCGTTCACGCCAGGGATCAGGCAGTAGTGCACGCCGAGCTGGAAGTTGCGGCGCTGGCGGTACGCCGCGACCGCCGACTTGACCTCGGCGAGCGACCAGCGGCGCGCGATCGGCATGAGCGCACAGCGCAGCGCGTCGTCCGGCGCATTCAGGCTGAGTGAGAGGTTCAGCCGCTTCCACCCGAGTTCGGCCAGCTGTCGGATGCCGGGGACGTGCCCGACGGTGCACACGGTGAAGCGCTCCTGCGCCATCCCTAGCCCGTGCGGGTCGTGCAGGATCTGCAGCGCCTTCAGCACCGCGTCGAAGTTGTCGAGCGGCTCGCCCATGCCCTGGAACACCACCGAACCCGGTTCCCAACCGACCGAGTTCGCCCACACGACCTGGCTGACGACCTCGGCCGCGGTCAGGTCACCGCGATAACCGGACATGCCGGTCTCACAGAATCGGCACCCCATGCGGCAGCCCAGTTGGGTCGAGACGCACAGGCTGGTGCGGCGCGCGCCGATCGGGATCCGCACGCATTCGGCCCGGCGCGCCGGCGAGCCACCGAACGCGAGGACGGCCTTGGCGGTCTCGCCTCCGCGCGGCGCCGGCTCGGACCGCAGTTCCACCACGGACGGCATCCCGATTCGGAAGCGCTCGCACCAGGCCGCCACCGCGCGCGCTCCGAGTCCGTGCCGCTCCGGCACGAATCGACCGCGAACCAGCGCATCGCGGTAGATCGCGGCCGCGGCACCCGCTCCGCGAAGCCCTTGCAGGGACGCCGAGAGCTCGGGGAACGTCAGGCCGAGCAGATCGCGGGGGTCGGACATCGATGGGTGGCGGAGCGTCGCGGCATTCTCGGGGCTGCGACCCCGGATGCCCGGGCATTCCTGCGAATGCGGCGCTCGATCCTCCGGGCTAAGCCCCGTCTCACGCAACGGGCTTGCTGCGCCCCGACCCGGCCACTTTCCAAGCCCCGGCAAGCGCCGGTCGGGTTGCGCGCCGCGAAGCCTACCGCTCTCGTCGAGTGATGCTCCGGAAGTCACTCCTATCCGTTGTCCTCGCCCTCGCGGCCGCGCCCGTCGGTGCACAGATCAACAACCCGGCGGACAAGCAACGACCGTCCAACCAGTTCATCCCCACGCAGGGCAACGCGATCACCGTCGAAGGTCGATCGGTTTCGAGCCTGCGCGACGAGGATCGCATCGGCCCCTACCAGCAGCCGCGCTGGACCGCGCGCCGGCTGTTCGGCGAGACCCGCATCTACGTGCGTCCGCCGGGTATCGCCGAGTTCGAGTTCTGGTTGCAGCCGGAGGTGAAGGACAAGCACACCGAGACCCGCAAGATGTACGAGTTCGAGTTCGGGCTCGGCTACCGGACGCAGCTCGACCTCTACATCGTGTCGCACAAGGACGGCGGCGAGGGATCGGAGACGTTCGACGAGCAGAAGTTCGAGATCCGCCACGCCCTCGCCGACTGGGACGCGATCTGGGGCAACCCGACGCTATACCTCGAGTGGTCGTCGAAGAGCGATGCTCCGGACGCGATCGAGGGCAAGCTGCTGCTCGGCGGCGAGATCACCACCGGTTGGCACTGGGGTACCAACTTCGTGTTCGAGCACGAGATGGGCGGCATGCAGGAGAACGTGTGGGAGATCACCGCGGGGGTGAGCAAGACCCTGGTCGACGAGCGGTTCGCGTTCGGCATCGAGGCCAAGGGCGCACTCATCGACGACAAGACGACCCGCGGCCACTACACCGACGAGCTGTTGATCGGCCCGACGCTTCAGTTCCGTCCCGTGCCGCAGGCACACATCGACCTGGCGATCCTCCCGGGCCTCACCAAGGACTCGCCCGACCTGAAGGTCACGTTGATCTTCGGGTGGATGTTCTGAGGCCGTGCCGTCCGCGGGTCGCATCGCCGCTTCACCTATCGCGGCCAAGGCCGCACCCGAAGACTCGGGTGGGCGCGGCGTTGCGCGCCGCCATGAGGCCTGGGCCGCTTGCCTGCTGGTGCTTCCGGGGCCGCTGCCCGGAAGCGAAACAGCTGCCACGTGTCATGGGAGGCACAGACGGATCTTCGCGAACCGGCACGATCCGCGGCCCCTGCTGCTCAGGAAGCCCCGATCCGCTGGCCCGCGGAACGCGTCAGGACGGGTCCCCCGCAGCCGCGGCGCGGCCGAGCACCGGCGGATCGGGATCCGCGGGGCTTGCCAACGTGTGGAGCTTCCGCCACAACCGGACCGGAATCCGGGTGCGGCACCGGCCGCGCTGCGACCACGACCACCGCGATGTCCCGCCCCGCACGCCCCCTGCTGATCTCCGCGATCGTGCACGGCGTTCTGCTGGCCACCGCGGCGATCCTGTGGATTCGGCCGGTGGCACCCCCCCCGCGGGCTGCTTGGGTCGCGATCGACATTCCGGCCGCGGACCTGCCGATCCCCGCGCCGGACACCCCCGAGCTGCTTCCGGTGACCACCGCGGAGCAGCCCGAGCCAGACGTTCCCGAGCCGGTCGACGTGCCCACCGACCCGCCTCCGACCGAGACGACACCGCAGCCCGAAGCGATCCCACTGCTCCCGCCCGACTCACCGCGGCCGACCGCCGAGGTCTGGTTGGCGCGCATCCGCCCGCCGGCACCGGAGCTCAGGAAGGTCGACGCGCCGCAGCGACCCTCGGTGGTCGTCCAACCGAGCCCGTTCGCGGACCGCAACCTGCCGCCGGGCTACCCGAAGATCGCGCTGCGCCGCCGTTGGGAGGGAACCGTCGTCGTGCTGCTCGCGGTCGGCGCCGACGGCACGGTGCGCACGGCACAGGTCGTCGAGTCGTCCGGCCATGCGTGCCTCGACGAGGCGGCGCGGATCAGCCTCGCGTCGTGGCGATTCACTCCGGGAAGCCGCGACGGGCGACAGGTCGAGCTGCCGTTCCGCCAGCCGGTGGTGTTCCGCATCCGCCGGTGAGCGGGCGGCGCGCCGATCAGTTTCGCCATGCGCCGGGGCCGACGTAGACCCAGTGGGTCTTGTTGCCCCAGTCCAGGCGCTTGCCGTCGGCGCGGATGCTGCCGCGCTGCGTGTCGACTCGGGTGCGTCCCTTGTAGTGGACCATCGAGGGAATCGCGCCGCGCTGTGCGGCGCCGGCCGCGTGGGTCCACCACTTGTGCCCCACAGTGCTGACCATCTGCACCGTCACTTGGTTGCCGCGCACCCGCAAGTTGATGTGCATTCGGTTGCTGTCGATCCACTTGCCGGACAACGG
>JACKIB010000039.1 GCA_020638695.1 Planctomycetota bacterium | reverse complement strand
CCTGGACTGTTCGCGAGCAGCGTCGCGAGATCGTGCAAGGTTGTTGCTGGCAAGGAGCGCGGCAGGTTCTGCCCGGAGGCGGGGTGCTTCCCCGGTCCGGGGCGGAACGAGACCCGCTTGGGAATCCCGCTTGGGAAACCCTGTGGCCCACGGCACGATGTCGCGCGGTTTCCGTCACGTCCACGTTCCGCAGCAAAGTGCCTGTCTACAGTGCCTGTCTACAAGGGTGAAGCCGTTGCCGATGGGGTCGCCATGGGTGTCGTCCACCTGCAGGGCTTCGCCTCCAGCGAGGGCTACCTGGTACGGGTCTCGTCGGACCAGGTAGAGGAGGAGTTGTCGCGCCTGCGGGAGGCGTTGGCGAAGAGCCGTAGCCAGATCGAGGAGCTGAAGAGCAAGCACGGCGGGAGCCTCGGCAGCAACGAGCTGCGGATCTTCGACACCCATATCGCCTACCTCTCGGATCCCAAGTTCGTCGAGGAGATCGAGACCATGGTGATGGACGAGCGGCTGTCGGTCCGCTCGGGGATCCACAAGGTGGTGCAGAGTTACGACCGGATCGTGCAATTGGTCGAGAACGACTATCTGCGGCAGCGCGCCGGCGACTTGCGCGACGTCGCGACCCGCGTGTTGCGCAACCTCGACGACGGTGCGGCGGCCGCGGCGCCCGACCTCCCGCAAGGCGGCTACGTGCTTGCCGCGAAGAAGCTGACCACCACCGACATGTTCGGTCTCGACAGTGAGCGGGTGGAGGGGATCGTCGCCGAGGAGGGTGGGATGAGTTCGCACGCGGCGATCCTCGCGCGCTCGATGGGAATCCCGACCATCACCGGCATCCGCGACCTCCCCTCGCTGGTGCAGAACGGCACGTTCGTGATCGTCGACGGCGCGACCGGCCAGCTCCACGTCAACCCCGACGAGCGGTTGCGCGCCGAGTACCAGCGCACTGCCGAGCAGACCCGCGGCATCGAGATGCCCGCCGGCGATCGCGTGCACGAGACGCGCGATGGCGTCGCGGTGCGACTGATGGCCGCCTGCGGCAGCGTCGGCGAGGCGACGTTGGCGCGCACGATGGCGATGGACGGGATCGGTGTGTACCGCACCGAGTTGTCGTTCCTCACCGCCGGAGCGGTGCCGAGCGAGGACAACCTGGTGCAGCAGTACCGCGAGGTGCTGCACGGATCAAAGGGGCACCCGGTGACGTTCCGCCTGCTCGACGTCAGCTCGAGCACCCGCTTGATCTCGCTGCCCAGCGAAACCGAGCGCAACCCGGCGATGGGGATGCGCGGCATCCGCGCGCTGCTGCACGACGGGACTATTCTGCGGTTGCAGCTGCGGGCGATCCTGCGCGCGTGCGCCGGGGTCGACGATGCCGGGGTCCTGGTGCCGTTCGTCACTGGGCTATCGGAACTGCAGCGGGTGAAGGCGGCGATCCTGGAGGAGCGATTGGAGCTGCGCAAGCAGAACATCAAGTGTGCCTCGGTACTGCGGATCGCGCCGATCATCGAAATCCCCGCCGCGGCGTTCGTGCTGCACGCATTCCTCAACGAGTCGGATTTCGCGGTGGTGGCGATCGACGACCTGCAGGCGCACTTGCTCGCCGCCGACCGCGACAACACGATCGTGCGCGACTACTACGAGACGGTGCACCCGGCGCTGTTCGAGCTGGTTGCTCGGATGTCGCGTGACGCCGCGAAGGCCGACAAGACCCTGATCCTGTTCGGCGAGGGCGCCGCTGACCCGATGCGGGTGCCGTTCTACATCGGCGTCGGGGTCCGCGACTTCAGTGTCGCACCGGTGCGACTGAACGGGATCCTCAAGGTGCTGCGACGCTTCACCGTCAACGAGTGCCAGAAGATCGCCGAGCGGGTGCTCAATGCGCCGCGTGCGCTCGACGTGCAGCGCGTGCTGGTGCGGTTGTCACAAGGGTAGTCGTCACGGGTCATGCCCCAGCCGCGCTCGCGCAACCCAGAGGTCGATCGGGCGACGCCGAGAGCCGGCGCCACGGAACCGCGACCCGTGACGCCATGGACGCACGCCACATGCCGCCAACCGATTGCCGCGACCTCCCCCCGGGTTCACGCGTGTTGTCGCGCGGTACCCGGTGGCGGGACGCGCTTCGTTCCCGCGTGCCGCTTCCGTGGCGCCGACTCCTGACGTGGCGGTCCGGCGCTTCCGGATCGGCGTCGAGCCGGGGTTCGATCTGCGGCTGGTGGCGTTCAGCCACGGCTGGGTCGACCTCCAACCGTTCGGCTGGTCGGAGCCCGAACGCGCGCTGTCGGTGACCGTCGAGGTCGATCGGCACGGCGTCGATGTCGTGGTCCGACAGGGCGCGAACGGGCTCTCGGTGGTCGCGACATCGCGACGGCTGCTGAGTGCAGCGCAGGGCGCCCGGGTCCGGAAGTTGGTCACGCACATGCTGCGGCTGGACGACGACCTCGAGCCCTTCTGGCGGGTGTGCGCGGATTGCTCGCGGCTGGCGTGGGCGGCTCGGCGGCGGGCCGGGCGCATCCTGCGTGGAGCCTCGGTGTTCGAGGACCTGATGAAGCTGCTGTTCACCACCAATTGCTCGTGGGCCGCGACCAAGCTGATGACCGCCCGGCTGGTCGATGCGCTGGGCAGCGCGTCGCCTGCCGGTCGCGCGTTCCCGAGTCCGCAGGCGTGCGCTGCGCAGGACGAGGCGTTCTATCGTGAGGTGGTGCGCGCCGGCTACCGTGCCAAGTCCTGCGTCGCGCTGGCGCGCGGCTTCGCCACCGGAGTGCTGCGGGATGCGTCGTTCACCGCGCCCAACCTCACCACCGAAGAGGTGCGCCGCCGCCTACTCGCGCTCGAAGGGTTCGGGCCGTACGCCGCCGGCCAGGCGATGCGGACGCTGGGGCACTACCGCGACCTCGCTCTGGACTCCTGGTGTCGGGCGCGCCTGACCGAGCTGCTCGGATCGCGCCGAGCCCCGGCGGACCGCACGGTCGAGCGTCGCTACGCGAAGTACCGCCCGTTCGAAGGTCTCGCGATGTGGCTGGAGCTGACCGCGGACTGGCATGCCCCGGGGTGACGGTGTGTCGGCGAAGCCCGCGATGTGTGTCGCCGCCCGATGGTCTGCGCACTGTGATGTGGCTTCTCGGCGCGTGCGACGGTCCCGGCCCGGGCTCGACCCCGCGCTCCGACTGCCGGCCTCGGTGCTCAGCGCGGGGTCCTGACACCCGCGGCCGTCTGCGGGATCAAGTTGGTTTCCAGATCCAGGATCTTCTCGCCGCGGAAGAACATCCGGGCCCAGCCGCTCTGGGTGCCCTTGGCGTCGGTCGTCGTTACCCGGGCCTGTGCGCGAATCCCCGTCTTGCCCGCGGTCGACTGCGTCTGCCGTACCCGCGGCTTGCACTCGGGGTCGGCGAAGAGGGCGCACAGCAACCCGTAGCTGGTCACCAACTCGGTGGCGTGGTCTTGCGGCGGAGCCATGTCCTCGCTGGCCGCGAGCTCTTGCCACGCCGCGATCGAAGTGGGGTAGAACGCCTGGGTGCCCGCTATCGAGTCGCGCACCAGGACCTTGTGGTCGTTCTTCCAGCGGGCCAGCCAGAATGTCGAGAGCAGGTGGCGCTCGAGTTTCGCGTGCCGGAGGCGCTGCAGGGTCGCTGGCGCGCCGAGGGGGAGGTAGCGCTTGTCGGTTGCCAACAGCTTGCGCGCGCGCATCTCGGCGCCGGCCGAGTCGAACGGTTTGCCCGGAGTGAACTTCTCGAGCTCGTACGTGTGGGTCGACTTGGCGCCCCGCTCGACCCGCTTCACGATGCCGACGTCGCGCACCAGCCACAGCGTCTGCTCGGTCTCACCGAAGTACTTGCTGGTCATCTTGGTCTGGATTCGCACCGCGTCGAACTTGCCGGCCGGCACCTCGACGGGATCGGACATCGCAGCGATCCGCGCCGTGTAGTTCATGCGCAACTGGTCGTCGCTCGGCCCCTCCCCCACGCCCGAGGTCTGCACCGAACCGACCTCGGTCCACGTCCACTGTGTCACCGCGCCGATCGGACCGGGGACCAGGCGGATCGGTGGCGAACCGGTCGACACACCGCGCATCGGCTGGATGTACGCGTTCCGGAACCGGTAGATGCCGGCGGAAGTGGCGCTGCGGTAGTCCCAGCTGCGGTACGAGCCGTGTGTGGCGCGCAGCTCCCAGGCGGTCGTGCCACCGTGGGCGGTTACCGGGCGGACGCAGCGCCACGAGCAGTGCGCGGTTCGCCCGTCGTCGGCGCGGAACCGCCAATGCCAACTCGCGCCGTACTGCAGTGGCAGGTAGCGCCGCGCGTCGTTGGGTCCCAGGCCGTCCTTGGCTTGCTTGTCCTGTGGGGCCGGCGCCAGGGAAAGACCCGCTTGCCCGGCGGCCGCCACGGTCGCGCTCAGGATCAGCAGCATGGTGCCTGCGGCACCGATCGGTGACCTCATCGGATTCTCCTGTTTCAACAAGTGGGTGACCCGCACTTCGAGCTCGCTGCCGAACAGCAGCAGGCCGGGAGTCGCGAATGCGAAGGGAGTCGGGTGGGAACGCTCGGCAAACGAGACCAGGCAGCGGGCAAAGCCGTGCGCGTCGCCGGTCCGCACCACGACCTCCTCGTCGCAGACCCGCTCCTGGACACTGCGCAGCACACGGTCGAGCACCGCGACCAATGGATGCCACCACCACACAACGCGCGCCAGGCACTGCGCCAGACGCACGATCTGGTGGCGTTCGGCGACGTGGGTCAACTCGTGGATCAGCACCGCCCGCAGCTCCACGGCGTCGAGTTCGGCGGCCAGCTGACTCGGAACCACGAGCCGAGGGCGGAACAGCCCGAGTGTGATCGGGGCGCCGAGTGCTGGGTGGGCGTCGATCGGCGGCGCGCGCATGCCGAGCTCGGCCGCCACTTCGCGCACGGCGTGCAGCAGGGCAGGGTCGGTCGAACGGTCGAAGTCACGGCGGAAGCGGTGCAGCGACCGAGCGCCGTACAACAGGCGTAGCAGGCCGATGCCGCTGCCGAAGGTCCACAGCATCAACGATGCGGTCAGCCAGTCGAACCGGAGTGCGTCCGTCGCGACCGGGGTTGCGTCGGTGTCGGTGCGGGGTGCGGTGTCGCCGACCGCTCCACCGGTTCCCACTCGCGGTGGCGCGACAGTGTTCGCCGGACCGACCGTGACTCGGGCGTCGTCGCTCGGTCGACTTCCGCCAGCCGTGGGAGCCGCGATGCTCAACTGACCGATGCCCAGCGAACTTCCCAGCAGTGCGCAGAGCGGCGCGGCCCACAGCAGCACCAGCCCGCTGGTCAGGATCGCCTGCTGCCAGCGCGTCGCACGGCCGCCGACCGAGAGTGCGCCACCCAGGGCGAGGACCGTGGTCGCGGTTCCGCCGAGCAGCACACTGCCCAGGTAGCCGACGACGGTCGGGTCGGACAGGGTTTGCCAGAGTGCCATCAACCCTGCTCCTTGCGGCGCGTCCGCGGCGGGGTGGGTTCCTTCTCGTCGAGCAGCTTGCGCAAGCGCGCCAGCTCGGACTTCCGCAACCGGCGCGAGCCGAGCAAGCTCGACACCAGGGCGGTTGCCGACCCGGCGAAGAACTCGTCGACGAAGCCCGCCGCGAGGCGGCCCGCCGCGGCGGAGCGGTCGAGGGTTGCGAGGTATTGGGCCGTCCGGCCGATGCCGCTACGCCGCAACCAGCCGCGCTTCTCCAGTCGCTGCACGGTGGTGAGCACGGTCGTGCGGGCCACCGGGCGGCGCGTGCTCAGCGCCTGCCACAGGTCCGCAACCGTGATCCCGGCCGCGCCAGCGGCCCACACCGCTTCCATCAGCTCGAGTTGCGTGCCGGTGAGGGTGCCGTCCGGGGTCGGGGAATCGTCGGGAGGTAGGTGGGCCATCGGTTGACTACAGCTGTGGTCGCATTGTGACTACGGCTGTCGTCAGAATGTCGCGAGCTGCCCGAAAAAAGTCCGGGTGCCCCCCCCCTGAGGGCCCGCGCCGTCGACCGGTCTTCGCCGCGTGTGGGCGGTCTCAGTCCTTGGTCCCGGCGAGCAGCTTGGCGGCCATGCGGTTGTTCGGATCGAGCGCCAGGGCCTGCTCGGCGGCACGCCGTGCCCCGGCTCGGTCGCCCTTGCGGCGCAGGGCTTCTCCGAGGACCGCGTACGGATCCGACCAACCGGACCGCAACGCGATGGCGGCTTGGCAGGCGCGGACCGTCAGGTCGAGCTGCCCGGTCTCGAGGCTGGCGATCGCGATGCCGTAAGCGACCTTGGGACTCCGCGGGTCGCGTTCGGCCGCCTCGCGGAAAGCGCGCAGGGCCTCCGGGTAGGCACTCGTGCAGTACGACGACCAGCCGATGGCCCACCACACGTCCGGGTAGTCGGCGTTGAGCGCGGCGGTTCGGCGGTAGTTGGGCAACGCCTCGTGGTGGCGGCCCGCGGCGGCCAGCGCGCGACCGAGGTTGTAGCTGGCCTGCATCCCGTCGGGGTGAACCTCCATGGTTCGTTCCCACAGCCGAATCGAGGTGCACCAATCGCTGCTGTAGCGCCAACTCGCGCTCCCCAGCACCGCGAGTGCGACGGCCGTGGTGGCGGCGATCGACCAACGGACCGGCGACGCACTGCGGGCTGCGGCGCACAGCACCCAGCCGAACAGCGCCGCGAACGGCACGCAGGCGGTGTAGCTGTAGCGTTCGCCGACCATCTGCGGACCGCTCTGCACCAGACCGCCCACCGGTAGGACGATCAGCGCGTAGGCGAGACAGCCGACCACCAGCGCGGGTACGCGTTTGCGCCACCACCACAGCGCCACCGCGCTGGCGAGAACCGTGATCTCCGCGGCGACCAGCCGCGGCTCGGTCCAGTCCAGGCGCCGCTCCAGTGGGTGCAGAGCGGCGAGGTCGGACGGCAACACGGTGCGCATCGGGTACCACACCAACGACCACGCGGTCTGCGCGAGTCGGGCCGATACCGGATGCACGTCCAGGCCCCGTACCGCGCCGCCCTGCTGCTGGGCCAGTCGAGCCGCGATGCCGGTTGCCAGCACCACGCAAGCGAACGGGATCTTGTCGGCCAGCACCCGCAATCCGTCGCGCGGCCAGCGGCGCAGCGGCCACGCGTCGAGCAGCAGCAGCAGCAGCGGGAAGCCGATCAGGAAGCTCTTGGCCAGCATCGACAGGGTGAATGCCGCCACCGAGGCGACGAGTAGGCCGCGGCGCCGGCCCGCCGATGGTGCTCGATGAGCACGCAGGTAGAGCAGTGCCGACAGCACGCCGAACAAGCCGACCAGGATGCCGCGCCGTTCGACGATCCATGCGACGCTCTCTACTCGCAACGGGTGCAGCGCGAACAGCAAGGCGCCGCCGGCCGCCGCCCAATGGACCGCAGCCCGCGGCGCGCCGCCCGGTAGGAGGTCGACCACCAGCATCCACACCGCGACGGCCGCCATGGTGTGCAGGACGAGGTTGGTCAGGTGGAAGCCGAACGGGTCCATTCCCCAGACGGTGTAGTCGAGCGCCCAACTCAACCAGGCGACCGGGTAGTAGCCGCCGTAGTGGAAGGTGGTGAACATCCACGCCAGGTGCTTCCCCGACAGGCCCCGGAAGGCCTCGTTGTCCTGGAAGTACATCTCGTCGTCCCAGTTGAGGAACTCCCCGTGGAGTGCCGGGACGAACGGCAGCGCGCTCGAGACGACGACCAGCAGCAACGGCAGGAAACGCATGGCAAGCGGGCGAACGTCCGCCGCCCGAGTCGCCTACACTGTGCCCGAACCAGCTCATGCTCACCATCGGCAGCCTTCGACTCGACACCCGCGTGCTCCAGGCGGCGCTCAGCGGCTACAGCGATCTCGCGATGCGCCGGGTGGCGCGGGCCCACGGGGCGCGGTTCTGCTTCCACGAGGTGGTGGTCGACCGGTTGGTGTTGGTGAAGGGTCGCGCCCAGCGGCGGATCCTGGACATCCCGCCGGACGACCACCCCACCGGCGGGCAGATCATGGGCACCGATCCGCTGGTGTTCGGTGCGGCGGCCGATCAGATGGTCGCGGCCGGCTACGACCTGATCGACATCAACTTCGGCTGTCCGGTGAACAAGGTCATGGGGCGCTGCCGCGGTGGCTACCACCTCGGTCAGCCGGAGGTCGCCGTGGCGATCGTGCGCGAGGTGCTGTCGGCGGTCGGTGGCCGGGTGCCGGTCACCGTGAAGATGCGCCGTGGACTGGACGATTCCCCGGAGGCGGCGCGGCAGTTCTTCCAGATCCTCGATTCCGCGTTCGCCGCGGGAATCGATGCGGTGACCGTGCACGGCCGCACCGTCGCGCAGAAGTACGTCGGGCCCAGCCGTTGGGACTTCCTGGCGCGGGTCAAGCAGCACGTCGGCGATCGGGTGGTGATCGGCAGTGGCGACCTGTTCGGTGCGGAGGACGTGCGGCGGATGATCGAGCAGACCGGCGTGGACGGGGTCACCTTGGCGCGCGGCTGTATCGGCAACCCGTTCTTGTTCCAACAGGCACTGGACTGTCTGGCCGGCCAACCGCCATGCGAGCCCGACGTTCTCGCACAGCGCGCCGCGATCGAGCTGCACTGGGCGACCGCGCGCGAAGTGTACGGCGAGCGCCTGGGACTGCGGCGGCTGCGCTCGCACGCGATCCAGTACGCCAGGCTGCACCTCCAGCCGATCGCGGTGCGCGATGCGTTCATCGCGATGCGCACGGCGGACGACCTCGCGGCGATCCTCGAGCAGTGGTATTCGACCGAGTCGCTGGCGGTTACCGGCGCGTGACCGCTACCCCGTCGGTGCGATCACTTCGGTGAACAGACCGTCGGCCGCCCAGTCGGCGAACCAGTAGCGGAAGTCGGCTGCTCCCTTGGCGCGCTCCAGCGCCGTGGCGAGTGGCTGGCCCTCGGCGAGCGCCGACAACACCCCGAAGGCCGGGCGCGGCATCACGTGGCGCCACACCGAGTCGTCCTTGCGATAGATGGCCACGCAGGTCCGAGAGCGGCCCGGGATCTCCGGTTGCTCGCCGTCGTACACCGCCTGCAGGTACGCGTTCACCGGGTAGCCGCTGACCATCAGCTGGAGCGAGGGGTTGGTAACCAGCACCGCGCACTGCCACTGCTCCGGGGTCAAGCCGTGCAGCGTCGCGGTGTCGAGGGGCGTGAACTCCTCGGCGTCGAACGCCATGGTGATCCGGACCTCGAGCTCGGCGAGATCGCGCAGGAAGGCGCGGTTGGGCAGATCGCGCTGGCGCCCCAGAAACACCGGCAGGTGTCGGTTGAACACGTTGAGGTTCGGATGCCGGCTCGGGTGCTGGCGCACGTAGCCGAGCGCCAAGTGCCGGAATCCGGGTTCGCCGAGGGCGTGCACCAAGCCGGCGAAGTCGCTCTCCAGCGCTTCCTTCAGCCGTGCGAAGTAGCCGCCGTTGTAGACGTCGAGTCGCCGATAGACCTCGGTCGGGCCGGCACCCTTGACCACGTCGCCGTGGCGCAGTCGTGCCAGTGGCACCATGCTGCGACCGGCAGCGCTCCGGGCACCTGCCGCAGCGTCGCGCGAATGCTCGATCACGACCGACATCCAGCGCTGCAGGGTGTCGAGCGGCAGCGGTTCGGGGTTCGGATTCACCTGACAGCTCGCTCGCGCGTCACTCGGTGGCCTCGGTGCTGCGCATGACACCGTTGCGGGCCGGTGCCGCGCCACGGATCGCCTCCGCCTTGCGGGCTTCTTCCCACACTTCTTCGAACGACGGGATGTCGGCGTCCCACTCGAACAGGGTCGAGCGCCCGCCGCTCAGCTCCTGTGCGTGGCGGAACAGTTCCCAGACCTCGTCGCATGCCGGTGCCGAGTGGGTGTCCAGCAGGTGGGTCGCGAACCGGGTGTGTCCGGCGAGGTGGAACTGCACCACGTGGTCCCACGCGGTGTGCTCGAGGTAGGTGCGTGGGTCGAACCCGTGGTTCTGGGAGCAGACGTAGACGTTGTTCACGTCGAGCAGCAGCCCGCATCCGGTTTGGGTCGCGAGTCGGGTCAGGAAATCCCATTCGCTCATCGTGCTGCCGGCGAACTCCAGATAGGTGCTCGGGTTCTCCAACACCAGCGGCGCTTCGAGGCAGTCCTGGACCTGCTCGACCTTGCGGCAGGTGTGCTGCAGCGCTTCCTCGGTGTACGGGATGGGCAGCAGATCGTGCAGGTTCTTGCCGCCGACCCCGGTCCAGCAAAGATGGTCGGACACGAACGCTGCGCCGCAGCGGTCGCGCAGCGCCCGTAGTTCGCGCAGGTAGTCGAAGTCGAGCGGGTCGGTCGAACAGAGGTTGAGCGACACGCCGTGCATCACCACCGGGTAGCGCTCGGCGATCGAATCGAGCACGTGCAGCGGGCGACCACCCGTGTTCATGTAGTTCTCGGACAACACCTCGAACCACGGCATCTCCGGCCAGTGTTCGAGGATGTGTGGGAAGTGCACCGAGCGCAGGCCGATGCCGACTCCCAGGTCGCGACGTGCGAGGTCGAAGACGTCCATCAGTCCGACCCGGTAGCGCCATTCCGGGGCAGCGCAGGCACGGCATGGCCGAGCTGCTGCGACGGCGCCAGGTCGCTCGTGACAATCCCGACCCCGCTTGCGCGCGCGGCGCCACGCATGAGTCGTCTGATCCAGCGGGCTGCCACCGAGGCTCGGTGCACGCGTCGGCGAGTCATGCGGCAGGAGCTCGCGACGCTGCTCATGAACAGTCGGGACCAGGAGTCTGTGCCACAGAAGGGCGATTCAGGAGGTGGGTGGACTTCGGCACAGGTCGCAGCCCGAAAACGCAGCCGAGTCCTAGTGCTTGACCGGGACGGCGCAGCCGCCCTTGCCGGAGCACTCGTTCTTACCGGCCTTGCCACCACATCCACCCAGGCCCTTGCAGGCGTTCTTGCCGGCACAGGTGTGGTGCGCCGCGGTGGCACAGCCACCCTTGCCCTTGCACTCGTTCTTGCCCTTGGTGGTGCCACAGCCGCCCTTGCCCTTGCACTCGTTCATGCCCTTGCAGACGTGCTTGCCGGCGCTGGCGGCATCGACCTTGGTCTTGGTGTTGTTCGTCGGCTTGTCGGTCTTGCTGGTCTGCTTCTCGCAGCTCGTCATGCCTCCCATCAGCAGGCCAGACACGGCGGCGGCGAGAACGGTGGACGTCGTCTTCTTCATGGGTTCAGTGCTCCGGCGACCGTGATTCGGCCGTCAACAGGCGGGCGCAGATCTTCCCTCGTGCATCGCGAGTTCCCAAGCACCCGTGCCGAGATCGCCCGCCGCGGAGGACCGTCCAGCGAGATCGCTGCTGGCTCCGCTGAGCGGGAACGACTTCGGCAGGTGCATCCCCGTCTGCGGCCGAGCGAGCTGCCGGCTGCGCCCCGGACCCTCGGGTCCTCGCCGCCGAGGTGGTGGGCCGGGCCACTCCTCGGTTGGAGCGTCCGGCCCGGTCAGATTCGGTCCTTCGGAAGACCTCGGTCCGATCGCGGGTCGCTCGTGGACTCGCGGCTCAGTGCTTGAGCGGTACGGCGCAGCCACCCTTGCCGGCACACTCGTTCTTGCCAGCCTTGCCGCCGCAACCGCCCTGACCCTTGCAGGCGTTCTTTCCCGCGCACTCGTGGTGCGCCACCGTGGCGCATCCGCCCTTGCCGCTGCACTCGTTCTTGCCGGCCGTGCCGCCGCAGCCACCCTGGCCCTTGCACTGATTCATGCCCTTGCAGACGTGCTTGCCGGCGTTCGCGGCCTCGGCCTTGGTCTTGTTCGAGTTCATGCTCTCGCAGCTGGTCATCCCTCCCATCAGGAGGCCGGACACAGCGGCGGCGAGTACGGTTGAGGTCGTCTTCTTCATTGGATCGAGTTGGTTCTTGCGGATAACGCGACGTCGGTCGCGGAAAAGGCCCGGCGCTACGAGGCGATCCGGGTGATGATCCGTGGATCTTCGCTTCACTCCGATGACTTCCAAAGCCCAATGCCATCAGGAACAGCGCGCCGTGGTGCGCGCTGCGCGGCCCGCAGACGTGGAGGCGATCCTGGGGCTGATCCGCGAACTCGCGCAGTACGAACGGCTGGAACACCAGATGCACGCCTCGGCGGCAGACCTGCACGCACATCTGTTCGGCACGCCGCCGGCCTGCGAGGCGCTCGTCGCCGAGGCAGCGGGGCGAGTCGTCGGCTACGCGGTGTTCCTCGGCGCCTACTCGACCTTCCTGACGCGGCCGACCCTGTACCTCGAGGATTTGTACGTTACTCCGCAAATGCGGGGCACCGGGCTGGGGAAAGCCCTGCTCGCGCAGGTAGCGGCGGTCGCGGTGCAGCGCCGGTGTCCTCGACTGGACTGGACGGTGCTGGAGTGGAACCGGCCCGCGATCGACTTCTACCGGCGACTCGGCGCCGAGCTCGCGGATCCATGGAGGTTGTGCCGCCTCGATGGTGACGCATTGGCGCGTCTCGCCGCGGGAGCGGGTACTATTTGATGCTGCGGTCCCTCACGCGAGCAGTTCTCCATGTCCCGTCGTCACCCTGATCCTCGTTTCCTCACCGTTCTGCTCCTCCTGTTCGGGGTCGGCTGCAGCGGGAGCAGCTCCACGACCGTGGTCCCGCCAGCGGAGAACCTCTCGCTGCGTGTCGGGGCGCCGACCACCGCCGGTGGGGAGGCGGACGGTTTGGCTGCCTCGCTGCTGCTGTCGACGGGCACGGTCGGTTTGCGAGCCAATCGCGCGAGCTTGACCATGGCCGACACCGCGCTCCGCGATCGCCTGGTCGCGATGGCGCGGACGCACCTGGAGACCAGCGCGTTCCACGCGCAAGACGGTGCGTCGATGGAGGGTTCGGCGTACATCCGACGGTTGGCGGAAGCCACCGGAGCACCGGGTGACGACAACAACAACGGCAGCAACCTCGACGAGACGATGGCGCAGCATCTCGGCGATCTGGCCCGGCTCGCCGGCGCCGACCTACCGCCCGGACTGCGGCCGATCGTGATGCCCTGGACGGTCGGCATGGCCGACTTCGCGGCAGCGGGAAGCGGCCTACGCGAGACCAAGCCCGTGGTGCGAGGCAAGGTCGAGCTGGCCCAGGTCGCGCGCGCCATGCTCGGTCGACTGATGCTGGCTTCGAACCTGCTGCAGCGCAACCGCGGCGACCGTCCCGGGGCGACGCCCGAGGAAGGCATGCTCGGCCTCCTGCTGATGCAGCAGGTGATCGCCGCGGAGGAAACCGTGTTCTCCAGCATGTTCATGGACGATGCGGTGCTCGGCCCGTTCGCGTTCCCGGCCGACTACGATCCGAACTCCGGGTTGCGGTGGTTGCCCAGCGCAGTGCGGGTGAACGAGGATTCCGCGGGCCGGCCGGAGTCGTACTCGATCGTCGACCGCGCCAGCGACTTGGCGACCCTCGCGTTGCTGCTCCGCGTCGGCGGCGAGATCTCGTACTTCCGTTCCGACAGCAACCCGATCCCGCACCTGCGCGACATCTTCCGTGGCAACCCGTTCGGACCGAAGCCGAACGGCGGCCCGGGCAACACGGGCGGAAGCCTGGCGGTGGGGGGTGCCAACGCCAGCGAGGACTTGGTGACTTGGGAGAGCGGTGTCAGCACGCTGCTCGCCAAGTACTGCGGGGATTGCCACGGCGCCTACGACCCGTTCGCCAAGTTCCGCATCGACCTCTACAAGGAGCTGGTCAAGGGCGGGATCAACACGCGACCCGAATCGCAGTACCCGATCCTCACCCGCGGCGATCCGAGCAAGAGCGCGATCTACTGGATCCTGCTGCCGAACCCGCCGTCCCCGTTCATCCAAATGCCGTACGGTGGCCCCTACTTCGATCCGACCAGCGCGGAGGTGAAGCTGATCGAGAAGTGGATCCTCGACGGCGCGCGGTCGTCGCCGCCCGGACCGCCGACCCCGGGTCTCGACATGGCCACGGTGATGTACCGCAACCTGATCGCGGCACACCTCGATAGCACCACGGGCGCCCTGCTGCAGCGCAACGAGGGCGATGGCGGGGTCCGCATGGTCGACGTCGCCGCGACCGGCGCGGTGCTGCAAGCGCTCGGGACCCTGGTGCACCTCGAGGAAGACCTCGTCGGGTTCCGCGCCAACTACACGCGCATGGTCGAGTTCGCGCTGGCCAAGCTGACCGATGCGACCGGCGAGGTCTACTCCGGCTTCGATCTGGAGAAGGGCGAAGCCACCGGCACCGCCGGCCTGCGAGCCCATGCCGAGATGACCGCGGGCCTGTTGGCGGCGGCTCGTCACCTGACCGTCCCGGGTCTGCCAGAGCGGGCCAAGGCCTGCACTGATCGGTTGCTGCAGCAGTTCTTCGACGCGCAGAAAGGGTTGTTTCGCTCGGCGACCAACTCCGTCGGCATCCGCTACACGCCGGCCGACCTGAGTGCGGTGCTGGAAGCCCTGCGCGAGAGCGCGGCCGCCGGCATCGCCGGCGCAGTGGAGACGCACGATCGCTTCCTGGCGCGGATCGTTCCGGTATTGGCGTTCTCCGAACTCGACGGCTTTGGCGAGGTGCTCGGTGACGGGCTGGCCGATACCGACGGCAACGGGCTCGCGGAGCCGGCGCTTGCCGGTGGCGCGTTCGGTCGTGCCCCGCTGTTCACCGGCGAGATCAAGGAAGGGCCGGAGATCACCGGTCCGACCGATGGCCCGGTGCTTTGGTCGAAGCACATCCAGCCGCTGTTCCGCTCGCTGTGTGCCCGCTGCCACATGGATGGCAACCGCCGCGGCGAGTACCGCCTCGAGACCCCGGCGCTGCTGCGCATCAAGGGCAACGAGAACGGCGAGTTCCCACTGGTGGTGCCAGGTGATCCCGAGGGGTCCTACCTGTACCGCAAGTTGATGGAACGCCGACCGGCCGCGGGCGAGCAAATGCCGCTCGACACGCCGCCGATGGCCGAGCACGGGCGCGAGCTGGTGCGCCGCTGGATCCTCGAAGGCGCGACCTCGCGGTAGTCCGACGGGCAGCGCCCATCGCTGCACGGTCGCGCGATGCCGGTCGTGCGCGGCTGGATCACCGGGCCGGAGCCGGGCCGGCGGTGGCTTCCGGGTCGGCGTCCGGCGATCATCCACACCCGATGTACGCCAAGCGCCGCCAACGTTTGCTCAACCGACTGGGCGACGGAATGCTGATCCTGCCGACCGCGCCCCACGCGATCCGCAATGGTGATGTCCACTACTCGTTCCGGGCGGGAAGCGACCTGCACTACCTGACCGGCTTCGACGAGCCGAACTCGCTGCTGGTCGCGTGGCGCACCGGGGCGGCGACGCACCGCAGCGTGTTGTTCGTACCGCCGCGCGACCGGGCTCGCGAGATCTGGGACGGGCCCCGTGCGGGGGTGCGCGGCGCGGTGAAGCAGTTCGGAGTCGATGAGGCATTCGCCATCGAGCAGCTGTGGGAGAAGCTGGGCGAGTTGCTCGGTGCACACGCTCGGGTGTTCCACACACTCGCCCGCGATCCCGCGTTCGACCGCCGGCTGCTGCAGGTGTGCGCGCACAACGCCGCCAAACAGCGCCGGGGCAATCCGCCCGCGCACCCGGTGCTCGAGGATCCCCTGCCGGCGATCGCCGATCTGCGTCTCATCAAGGATGCCGACGAGTTGGCCCGCATGGCGGTGGCGGCGCGCATCACCGCGCGTGGTCACTGCCGCGCGATGCAGGGTGCGGCGCCAGGCATGATCGAGTACGAGGTGCAGAGTCTGGTCGAGACCGAGTTCCGCAACCAGGGCTCGGCACGCAACGGCTACGACTCGATCGTCGCGAGTGGGCCGAATGCGTGCATCCTGCACTACGTCAAGAACGACCGGCGCATCCGACGCGGCGAGCTGCTGCTGATCGATGCCGGTGCGGAGTGGGAACACTACACCGCCGACATCACCCGCACCTTCCCGGTCGGTGGTGGGTTCTCCGAGCCGCAGAAGGCGGTCTACGCCGCGGTGCTGAAGGCGCAGAAGGCCGCGATCCGCTCGGTCAAGGAAGGCGCGACGTGGGACGCTCCGCACAAGACTTGTCTCCGGGTGCTGACACGTGAGTTGATCGCGCTGGGGGTGCTGCGTGGCCGTCCCGACAGCCTGCTGAAGAAGGGTGCGTGCCGCACGTGGTTCATGCATGGAACCAGCCACTGGCTCGGGATGGACGTGCACGATGCGGGCACCTACCAAGAACCGGACGGCAAGCCCCTGCGCTTGCGGGCCGGCATGGTCCTGACCGTCGAGCCCGGGCTGTACTTCGATCGGCGCGATACCTCGGTGCCCAAGGAACTGCGCGGCATCGGAGTGCGCATCGAAGACGACGTGGTGGTGGAGAAGCGTGGTCCGCGCGTTCTCACCGATGGGGTGCCCAAGGAGATCCGCGAGATCGAGGCACTCTGCGTCGGCGGTGGATGAACCCCGATCGCTTTCGTGACAGGGCGAGAAAACCCGGTGCGCTGTCCCGGGTGCAGCCGCACACCCGAACCCCGGTTGCCGCCCTGCCGCTGAACGCACGAACCCACATGACCCGAGACAACCTGGTCCAGCCCCTCCGGCTGGGCGGAGCGCTGGCAGTGCTCACGGCCTCCTTCCTGCCCGCGCAGAACAACGTGCTGGTGATCGTCGGTGACGACATCGGTGTCGACAAGGTCGGCGCCTACCGCGAAGGCCCCAAGCCCCCGCCCACCCCGACGCTGGATGCGCTGGCGCGTCGCGGCGTCCTGTTCCGCAACGCCTACTCCAACGCGGTGTGCTCGCCGACGAGGGCCTGCATCCACACCGGGCAGTACGCGTTCCGCACGCTGATCGGCAGCGCGATCCCCATCGGCAATCCGGCGACCCTACAGGAATCGGCTGTCACCCTCCCCGAGGTGCTCGATCGCGCGAAGTCGGGCTACCGCCACGCCGCGATCGGCAAGTGGCACCTCGGTCCGGCGCGGGGCGACGAAGACCACCCGCGGCGGGTCGGCGGGTGGTCCCACTTCGCCGGGATGCTGCCCGGTGCGACCACGGACTACTACAACTGGCCGCGCACCGTCGATGGTTCAACGCAGACGTCGACCACCTACACCACCACCCAGATGGTCGACGACGCCCTGGCGTGGATTCGCGGGCAGAACGGCCCGTGGGTGTGCTATCTGGCGTTCAACGCGCCGCACACGCCGTTCCACGCGCCACCGGCCAACCTGCACACCCAAGACCTGACCGGCAAGGATCCCGACCAGCAGCCGATCCCGTTCTACACGGCGATGGTCGAAGCGATGGACGCGGAGATCGGCCGGCTGCTCGCGGGTCTCGGCAGTTCGCTCGATCGCACCAACGTGGTGTTCCTCGGCGACAACGGCACGTTCGAACCGGTGATCGAGGCGCCGTTCCCGAGCGATCACGGCAAGGCGACGCCGTACGAAGGTGGCACCAACGTGCCGCTGATCGTGGCCGGTCCCGCGGTGGCGTCCGGGGGGCGCGAGGTGACCGCGCTGGTCGGTGCTGTCGATCTGTTCGCCACCGTGCTCGAACTCGCCGGCGTCGACGCGCGGGCCAGTGTGCCGGCGTGGGTGCCGCTCGACTCGATCAGCTTCGCGCCGTACCTGGCCGATCCGAACCGCAGTCCGCTGCGGCAGACCATCGCTACGGAGCAGTTCACCGGCGACTCCTGGCCGAGACCAGAGCGCAACGGTTTCGCCACGCTGCGCAACGACCGCTACAAGCTGATCCGGCTGTTCCGGGTGGCGCAGCCGCCGACCGAACAGCTGTACGACCTGCTGGTCGATCCGTTCGAGCAGAGCGATCTCCTGCTCGGTTCGTTGACCACGGAGCAACAGCTCGCACGGGACAGCCTGCGGGCCGAACTCGATGCGCTGCGCACCCGTACCGCGGCGGTATATCGCTACGGCGCGACCGATTGTGTCGGCAGCAACGGGCGGCCGACGATCGGCGTGACCGGTTCTCCGGTGATCGGAACTACCTACCGGGTGCTGGTGCAGAACGGGCCGCGGCGCAGCAGCGCCGTGTTGTTGAGCGGGCTGTCTGCCGAGACCTGGGCGCCGCTGGTCTTGCCGTTCCCGCTGACGACGCTCGGCGG
>JACKIB010000038.1 GCA_020638695.1 Planctomycetota bacterium | reverse complement strand
CCCCGTCAAGCCCCGCAAGTCGGAACACTCGCAGGCTCTTCGCCCTCAGGAGAATAACGGACAAGCCGTGCTGCCCAGGAGTAGGCCGGGTGATCTCGCGCCACTACTCACGCACCACCGGGTTGTCGCCGAGGTCCCCTGCATGGGTTGCTGCAACGAAGGCTCGCCGTAGGTCCTACGACGGGTCCGGCCTACTCACCGCGCGGTGTCGTCCCCGCTCCCTTCGGTCTCAACCAGCACGATCGAGCACTCCAGTCCTTCGCGTGCCACGACATCGCGCACCGCGGCGACGCCTTCGATCAGGTCGTCGAACACCGCCCGCAGTTCGAGCGCACCCCACTCGCCCTCATCGACCGTGAACGATCGCGCCGGGACGGTCAGCCGCCGCAAGATCTCGGTAGCCGCCGCGCGCCGCGCCGGCCACGTCGGGTCGCCGTGGAAGCCCTTCCGCCAGATCTGCAGCCGCGCCGCGATGGGGTGGTGGGCGTGGTCCAGTTCGATCTGCACTCGGCCACCTTGCCGGTAGAAGAACTCCCCGAAGCACGGTGGCATGCTGATAGTACAGGGAACGTGCAGCACTACCTGGCGGTCGATTTCCTCGACAGCCGGGTCCGCGTCGTACTCCGGCCACTCGTCCAGCCCACCCGGGTTGTCACCCGGCTGCAGGCCCTCCTCGGCGATCCACCGCACCACCGGCGACGCGGCCGGGCGCTCGCTCCGCGCGGTGCGGTGCCATTCCGAGTGTTCGGCACAGACCGTGCGGAGCGTCGCCGCGACCGCCGCCGCCCGCTCCGGCGAGCCGAACCGCCCCACGATGGTGTAGCTACCGCTGTTGTTGCTGGCGAACGCGTTCCAGATGGTGATCTTCATGGCGAACCAAGCCCGATGCCCGATCGACGCGCGCACCCGGGTTGGGGTGCCGGCGCCGCGAACCCGGCGGGGCCCCGGGCCCACAGTGCCAACAACTCGGCTGCGTCGGCGAACGGCACGGCGACATCGTGGAAGCTACACGGCGCCAAGCGACGATCGCTGGTGACCACGACGAAATCGCGGCCCGCGCCGCAGTCGATGTTCCGCAGGATCTGCGGCACCGTGGCCATGCGCTCGCCGAAGCATACGTCGAGCCCGAGCCGCACCCGCGCCCCGAGTGCACGGTGCAACACCGTGACGTCGTCAGCCAGCCGGCGCGTTTCGGTCTCGCTCAAGTGCAGCGACGCATCGCGCCCCTTGTAGGTCAACAACAGCACGTCGTCACAACCGCGCGCGGCGAGGTCGAGGACCGTGCCGTGGAGCGTCGCGGCGCGCGGCGGGGTGACCAGGTAGTTCACGCCGAAACGCACACCGTGGCGGCGCAGGCCTTCGACCCGCCCCGGCCAGTCCGTGTCGTCGTAGAGCGACAGCCGAAGCTGCCCGATGCAGCCGCGCAACGCCGCCATGCGGACGTCGTCGAGCAGGGTGCCATTGGTCGTGATGCTGACCGCCAGCGGCGTCTCGCGGTACAGCCGGCGCACCAGCTCGACGAAGCCCGGGAACGCGAACGGCTCGCCGCCACCGAACGCGACCTCGACCACTCCGGCGGCGGCGAGGTCACGCAGCAACGCAAACGCGGTGTCCGCGGTCCAGCCGCTCGTCGCGTGGAGATCCCGCGAGCAGAACGTGCAAGCGAGGTTGCACCGGTTGGTGATGGCGAACTGCACGTAGCGCGGTGCGCGCTGTCGCAGGTGCGCGGTCTCCGGGCCCTCGAGTTTGGCGTTCCAGCCGGTGTCGCGGTCGAACAACAGCAACGCGCCGTCGAGCGGGACGCGGCGGTAGCCTGCGAAGGCGGCCGGGACGGGAATGCTCGGCGGCGCGGTCATCGCGGGGCGCTCGGTGCGTGCCGTTTCGCGGCCGGCGAATCGGCGGACGATCCCTTCGACGGCTGGATGACGCGAAGCGCCGACTGAGCGAGTTCCTCCCGAGCGAGGCGACCAGGGGCACCGACTTCCCGCGGGCAGGCCGCAGGCCGGCCGCCAGCAGACTGGCTCGGGCGCAGGTCGTCGGCGTGCGGGCGTGGTCTCATGGGTCGTCCAGGCGACTCCACGAATCGTCCGCACGATCCGTCTACGGGGCAACCATCCACCGTTTTCGGTCACGGATCGGCCCGCCGGGTGTCTGGGATCGGTCATGCCCCAGCACCAGTCGATCTCCTACCTGCTCGCCGCGCTCCTCGGGACCCAGCTCTCGGGGCAGAGCACCCTGATCGCGCCCAAGGCCGCGGTCACGGTCGGCAATTCGAACAACAACATCCCCTTCTCCTGGTACCCGAGCCGCTACCAGCAAGCGTTCGCCTACGACGCGTTCGACGCCACGCGCCCACAACTCCTCCGCTCGGTGGCGCTGCGCATGGCCCCGCCGCACGGAACAGGAGCCTACGGCGGACAGACGGTGATCCTGTCGGCGTGGATGGCATTGGGCGCTACCGACGTCAACGGCATGCCGGCGTCCCCGGGCAACCTGTCGACCACGTTCACCGCGAACCTCGATCCCGCGACCACCCAGCAGGTGATCCTCAAGAAGGCGATCTCCTACCCGAAGCTCAACCACTACGGCTTCGGCCTGGTGTTCCCGTTCGACAACAGCCTGGCGTTCGCCTGGCCAGGGGCGACGGGAAAGCGTGCGCTGGTCGCTGAGTTTCGGGTCTACGGGAATTCGAACGGCAACAACTACTTCACCTACCCGCTGGACCTGTGGGACGGCCGCCGATCCAGCACCGGGACCTACGCGCAGAACTCCGGCTACGCCGGGTGCAAGTCGGTCCACCAGACGCTGGTACTGCACCAGTCGCACACGTCCGAGCTGCGAGTCGGCAGCCAGAACCACATGCTGCTCGGTCACGGATGGGCCGACGGATTGACCGCCGCGGGCCTGATCGGGTTTCGCGCACAGCCACCGGTGAAGCTCCCGGGCACCTCGTGCGTGATCGCCCAGGACGTGACCTTCCTGGTATTCGGCCGCTCGAGCGGACTGAACGGCTACACGAAGATCCCGCTGCCGATCCCGCCCGACCAGTCGCTCGGCAACGCGTCGTTCTACTCGCAGATGGCGTGGCTCGAGCGCGGTGCGAACTCACTCGGGATCACGACCTCGCTCAGCTTGATGCAGACCATCGCGCCGGGACCCGATCCGAACCCGCAGACCGGGCAGGTGATCGCCAACGGCAGCAGCCCGACGGTGCAACCCGACACGCTGTTGAATGGCGGGACCGTGCGCAACCGCGGCTACGTGTTCGCTTTCCGCGACTACTGAAATCGCCCCGCGCGTCGCACATCGCGCGGCCGCGACCACGACCTACCGCAGCAGCGATTCGCCGATCACCGACACGATGCGCGACGCAGCCTGCCCGTCCCACAGCTCGGGCACCCGGTGCGGCTTCCATTCGCCGCGCAGCGCCTTCATTCCGAGCGTGCGGATCTTCTCCGCATCGTTGTAGACCAACTCGTTCGAGCCGATCTCCACGGTGATCGGTCGCTCGGTGTTCGGACGCAGCGTCAGGCACGGGACCCCGAGCACCGTGGTCTCTTCCTGCAGCCCCCCTGAATCGGTGAGCGTCAACGACGCCTGCTCGACCAGCCCGATGAACTCGGTGTAGCCGAGCGGCGCGATGCAGCGCAGACCCTCAGGAACGTGCAACGCCTCGACCTGAGCCTTGGTGCGCGGGTGCACCGGGAAGACCAACGGCGCTTCCTCGGCGAGCGGCGCCAGCGCTTCGATCATCTTGGCGAACGCCGCGCTCTGGTCGACATTGCCCGGCCGGTGCAGCGTCATCACCGAGTAGCGCTGGTCGGCGAGGCCGAGTCGCTCGCGGATCCCCGACTCGCGCGCCCGCGGCAGGATCTGCAGCAGCGAATCGATCATCGTGTTGCCGACCAGGTGCACGCCCGCGGCAACTCCCTCGTCGCGCAGGTTGTCGACACCGCTCGGCTCGGTGACGAACAGCAGCTGCGACAATCGATCGACCACCACCCGGTTGCGTTCCTCGGGCATGGTCCAATCGCGGCTGCGCAGGCCCGCCTCGACGTGGATCAGCGGCACGCTGCGGTTGGCCGCGGCCAGCCCGGCCGCCACGGTCGAGGTGACGTCGCCGACCACCAACACGGCGAGCGGCGGACGCTCGACCAGCATGCGGTCCATCGCCTCGAGGATCTTCGCGGTCTGCAGCGACGGCGCGGCCGACCCGACCTCCAAGTGGTCGTCGGGTGGCGGCAGCTCGAGATCGCGCATGATCTGGTCGCTGAGCACCGGGTCGTAGTGCTGCCCGGTGTGCACCAGCCGGACGCGCATCCGCCCGTCGGCGGCGAACGCGCGGCACAGCGGCGCGACCTTCATGAAGTTCGGCCGGGCACCGGCGACGACGATGACCTCCGGCGTCACGACGCCGTGTTCTGTGGAATGGGTCATGTTGGACTCGGATCGAGATCGTGGCGGCCGGCGCGGGTGCCCGCCGGCAAGAGGGCGCGCAGCAGCGCCGCGGTCGCGTGGTCCCAGGTGAAACCGTCGGCCACTGCCTGACGGCCCCGCGCTCCCATGGCGCGGCGCAACCCCGCGTCGCCGAGCAGCCGGTCTAGTGCGCCGGCCAGCGCCGCGGCATCGGCGCGCGGCACCACCAACCCGGTCACGCCGTCGGTCACGAACTCGGGGATGCCGCCGCTCTGGGTGGTCACCACCGGCACGCCGCTGGCCATCGCTTCGATCACCGGCATGCCGAACGGCTCGTCCCAATCGGACGGGAAGACGAATACGTCGGCGCCGCGGTACAGCTGGCGCAGCTCCGGCTGCGGGATGTGGTCGATGAACTCCACACGGCCGCGCAACACGCCGTCGCCGCGGGACTCGACCATCCGGTGCAGCGCCCGCTCGTAGGCGAACGGATCATCGCCGGCGTAGAACTGCGCCAGTGCGCGCACCTTCGGGTCGTCGGACAGGGCGACCACGAACTCGTACGGCACCTGGACGCGACCGCCGACGATGGTGACCCGAAGACGCGGATGCTGCGGCGCGATGCGCGCCAGTGCGTCGAGCAGCGTGTGCAGTCCTTTCTCCGGCGACAACCGCCCGACGAACAGCACGTGCGATCCGTCGTGCGCCTCGTCACCCGGCACGAACTCCGTCGGGTCGACACCGTTGTAGAGCGTGTAGCAGCGGTCGGCGAGTGCGGGGAACCGCCGCCGGATCCCATCGACCACGTAGTCGCTGCACCCCGAGATGAGATCGCAGCGCTCGAGGTGCGGTGCCAACACGTCCGCGTCGAGCTGCACCAACCAATCGCACTGCATGTGCAGGTTGATCTTCGCCCGCGGGTTGTGCCGCCGCACCGCGCTGGCGAACTGCGGGTAGTTGCTGATGTGCACCGCCTCGCATTCCCGCCGCGCGATGTCGGCGGCGACGGCGTCGATGTAGCGCCGGTAGTGTCCCGGGGTCGCGAAACGGGGACGCCGCGGATTCCCGCGCAAACCCATCCGCCGCCGCAGGCCATCCCAGCGGGCCACCATCTTGTGCGCGCGTTCGTCCTGCCGCACCGAGTAGCTCTGCCAGTGCACCCCGCCGTGCTCCACCAGCTCGTCGGCGGCCCGCCCGCGCCGCTGGTGGTAGACCGTCACGTCGTGGTCTTCCGCCAGGCGCGTGGCGATCTGGTAGTTCCACAACCCGATCGAGTTGCTGTTCAGCCCGCCGCCCTGCCGCGGTAGCTCGATGTAGCTGTGGTTGACGAACGCGAGTCGCATGCCCGGGGTTGAGGTGTCGCACCGTGCGACAGCCACGTGCTCAGGCTATCGGCAATCCGGGGGGTCGGACCAGCGGAGAAACGGGCGATGGGGCGGGGGAGATGGGGGGATCGGCGGGGCGGTCAACGCGTGCGAACGGTGCGCGAACCGAGGAGCGCGCCGTGCAGGGTGCAGAGGAAGGTCGATCCGAGCGGAACGGGAAGCAGAGGCACGCAATCGTCAAGCCGACGAACAGGCCGGCAAGAGCACCGAGGTACGTGCCGACGGCGGCGCGCTACCGCTGGATGCGGTCAGAGCTCACCGCACCTCCAGCTCACGCGATGAGGCCCCTGCTTGCTGGAGCTTCCGGGGCCGCTGCCTCGGCGCCGCGTCGACGCGCATTCCCTGAAGCAACTACGCATCGACGTCCTCGGACCGACGACTCCCGACAAGCTGGGATGCACTCATGGCGAAGGCGCTCGTTACCGCGAGGACCAAGCAGGTCCCCATGACGCGCGAGAGGAAAATCACCGTGCGTGGGTCCTCGGCAAGGCCCCAGATCACCACCAGTGCCAGACCTACCCCGATCGCGCCCGTGACGACGAACAGTCTGTAGAGCACGACCAGGAGCTTTGATGACTTGTTGTCCAGGATACCCCCATGGAAACCCAGCCCGCATCGCCACCAAGAGGAGTCCCTGACCGCGGGAGCTGCGTAGCGCCAGCTGCGAGACTGCTGTGGCATTTGCTGACGGGTCAGATCGCAATAGAGGGTAGTGGATCAGGCCTGTTCCTCCAAGATCCGGGTCGGCGCAGGATCCGCGAGGATTCGGGCAGCGGCGATATCGCCGATTCTGACAATCGCAATCCGTTGCGCCGCGATGTCTCTGTCGTTCGGCGCGGGGCGCGGACCTATGAGCGACCTGCGCCGACGACCGCGAACAACCGCCCCACGTGCAGGATCGACAGCGCCTCGATGCGCTGGTCGATTCGGTAGCTCTCGCGACCAGGATGCACGATCACGACCCGCTCGAGGCCGAGGTCATGAATCGCCACGCGCATCGACCGAGTCGAACGCGGAGCATCACCGTACTTCAGCTCGATCCCGTACCGCTTGCCGTCCAAAGTCACCATGAGGTCGAGCTCCGCACCGCCATGGGTCGCCCAGAAGTACGCATTCGAGCTACCGACGCGCTGCAGCACCTGCTCGAGGGCGAATCCCTCCCAAGAAGCGCCGAGCTTGGGGTGGCTTTCCAGGGCGGCGCGCGTCTCCATTCCGAGCAGGGTGTGCAGCAACCCGCTGTCGCGGACGTAGACCTTCGGCGACTTCACCTGACGCTTGGCGACGTTCTCGAACCATGGCGGCAACTGCCGCACCATGAACGTCGACGCCAGAAGATCGAGGTAACGACGCGCTGTCGGTTCGCTCGATCCGAGCGAACGCGCCAACTCGGCGGCATTCCACACTTGTCCGTGGAAGTGTGAAAATCGAAACATCGGTTTTTGATTTTCAAGATTCTTGAAAACGACGCCTCACCCCCGCAGTCGCATCTTCACCTTCGCCACCTCCGCCCGCACCTTCCCCGACGGCACGTCGAAGTCGATCAGTCGCACCCGCCACAGGATCGACCGCGACCCGTCCGCGTGCTCGTCGACGAAGAACTTGCCCGACCAACCGATCGGCGCTGGCGACCCCACCGGCTCGACCGCGCGCACGCGCCGCCGGGTCCGCACTTCCGCGGTCACCCACAGCTCGTCATCGTTGCGCTTGCCCGGCCCGTGCCACCGACTCTCGACCCCGGTGCCCGCGCCGCGCCAGGTGTAGAGCTTGGGCAGCGGACACTTCCAGTCGGGGTTCGGCGGGTACTCGACCCGCACCCAGCGGTCGGGCGCGTGGATCGTCGCCACGTCGCCGCGCAGCACCACGCGTGCACCGCGTCGCGCGGAAGCGCCACCGAACGTCGGTCGCAGCGCGGGATCGCCGTACACCGCGTGGTTGTAGAGCTGGTAGTAGAACGGCCCGCCGCGGCGCTGACCCTTCTCCTCGACGGCAAGGATCAGCCGATTGAGCGCGGTGCGGTTGGCCTGACCGAGCGTCTGGCCGGCGAACAACGCGTTGCGCAGCTCGGAGCGGAACAACTCCTGCTGGGCGATGCCGCGCCGTGAATTGCCGACGAACGCGACGGCACCGTTGCGCAGCATTCGGACGGCGACCGAGCGGTGCTTGCCGCGATCCTGATCGAGCGAGGCCGTGCTGCACCCGGCGGACTCGACCACGCAGGGTGCGAGCAGCGCGCCAGCGTTCCAGCTGTAGGTCTTGCCCAGCACGGTCCACATCGCGTGCGAGGCGTGCACCAACAACCCCACTTCGGTCAGTGGGCTGCCGGGCGCGAGGTCCCGACCACCCGGATGGTGGCCCGCGTATGAGAGACCGGCGCGTTCCAGCGCAGGGCGTTCCGGCTCGTCCCACTCGGCGGTGGCGAAGCGCTTGGCGAACGGTCGATCGCGGAATCCCTCGCAGGCCAACCCGCGACAGGCGAGCAAGCACGCCGAGGCACAGTCCGCAGCGAGGAAGCGGCTGAACGCGAGCTCGACGAACGGATCGGGGTCGGTCTGGCCGTACGGCAGATCCGACACCAGGTCCGCGTCGATTCCCTGACCGTGCGCGATCACCGCCGGCGGCAGGGTCTCGGGCCAACCGACCAGACACAGGAACTCCGGCTTGCCGGCGGCGCGGCGAAAGCGCGCGAGGTCACCGCGCACTTCGTCGGGGGTGGGCGCCGTCAACCAGAGGCTGCGACCGCGCGCCTTCTCGTCGGCATCGAGGTCGACGGTGAAGCGTCGGCCCGCGACCTCGGTACTGGCGCCGGTGCGCAGCGGGTGTTCGTCCGCGCCGGTGAACTTCCCGTCGCCGTTGTGATCGAGCTGCACCCAGAACTTGCGGTCACGAGGGCCGCAGCCGGTGAGGAACGCGACGCGCTGGCCGCCGAGCGCCACCGCACCCCGACGCAGTGGGACGCTGCTCGGCCGGGCGCCTTCGGGCGGAATGGTGACCTCTTCGCTGGTGGCGAACGACTGCTTCCACACCGTCGTGTAGGCGAGCGGCGCCACCGCACCACCGCGCGCCGCGGCGAGGATGACCGCGGCGAACGACAGCTTGCGCGCCGGCCCGAGTGTCGTGTCATTCGGGTTGGTTGCGGCCAGGTAGCCAACGGGCAACCCGTGGCCTGCCATCCAGCGGACGACGTCTTCGGGCTGCGCGAGCCGTGTCGCTCGCACGGCCGTGGCGACGCCGACTCCCACCGCGATCCGCTCGACCGCGCCCAAGCGCTCGAGCTCTTTCCGCACCTCGGCGGTGGGCTCGGCACCGGCACAGGGCAACAGGGGTGCGCCGAGCCGCGCCGCGAGCACCGCCGCAGCCAGCGCCGCGGAACGGTTCTCCGGGGGGTAGAGCACCGCGCGGCGCGACGCCTTCCACCAACGTTTCGCTATCACCAGTGCCGCCTGCTCGGCGCTCGCACACGGCAGCCGCTCGACCGGCAACGACTCCGGCGCACCGCCGGGCACCTCACCCCCGACCCACCACACGCGTTGCGGCGCGTAGCGGCGCAGGAAGTCGAGCAGCTCGGGGCGCCAAGGCCGAGCCGGGTCGACGGCAATCACCATCGGCGCACCGCCCGCGACCATCGCCGCCGGCACCGCGGCGAGGAACGCGTCGTCCTGCCAGGCCGCGGCCTGCGGGATGGGCACCAGCAAGACCAACCGCGGCAGCCGGACCGCCGAGGATGACAGCAGCGCCAGGATCAACAGCGTGCACGCGGCCGGGATCGACTTGAGGGTTCGGGATTCGTGCATGGGTGTGGGCTCGCGAGAATCGGCCCGGGGACCGACATGCGGGCCACCAGCCTACACCTGGTTTCGCCGCGCGGTGGTGAGCGACGCTGCGCGCATTCGACGCCACACGGCGGGCGAAGCTCATCGCGCTGGCCGGCATGTGGACTCGGGCCGCGTGCAGCGTGTCCGCAGACGAGCCTCCGCGCGCCGACGGGTGGCGAGGCAACAGGTCTTCTCAGCTTCCAGCCGCGTCGGGCCGACGCCCTGCACGCGAACGCGTCGCGAGCCCCCCACTTGGCACGCGCCCAGCCCGCCCGAAACCGTCCGGAGAGGCCTCCTGCCAACGGGGGATCTCGGGTGGTCCGCCCCGCGACCCCATCGCGGAGCGGGGCTGCCGGTCGATGAGCAAGCTGCAAGCTCCGATTCGCCGCTACTCGGTCGAGGATCGCGGGACGCATCCGGCTCGTGCTCGCGGTGTCGGCGGCGCGGTCTCCAGGAGTCTGCGCCACGGAATGACAATCCATCAGATCCGCGCCTTCCAGCACCCGTCACCCCCCGAAAGCCTCGCCGAATCCACCAGTTCGGATGCGTTTTCGGGCGGCGACCTGCGCCGAAATCCACGCACCTCCTGAATCGCCCTTCCGTGGCGCAGACTCCTGGATGCTCTGGCTCGAGCCGTACGCGTCCATGGTCCACCGTCGCGAGATTCGACACCGGACCACGCGCGCCGAGACGCGCCGGCGCCCCCGGCTCGGAGAAGGCGTGTCGGGCCGCACGAGCCACCGATTCCCCACCACACTTTTGCCGGCGGCGCCAACGTCCGACACGCTCTGTGTCATGACCCGCCGCGCCACCGCCCTGGTCGCCCTGCTGCTCGCCCTGTTCTGCGGGCTGGCACTCGACAGCATGCGCCGCAAGTCGGTCACCACCGACGAGATCGCGTACCTGACGGCCGGCTACTACCACTGGCGGACCGGTGACTTCTCGTTCAACGCCACCAACCCGCCGCTGATGAAGCTGCTGTCGGCGGTGCCGTTGTTGGTGCTGCGGCCCTCACTGCCACCGGTCGAAGGCGATCCTGGCCGGTGGAACGAGATCGAGCAGTGGCACTACGCGCGGCGGTTCCTCTACGAGAACCGGGTCGACGCCGACACCATCCTGTGGTGGGCGCGCATCCCGACCGTGGTGGTCGGGGTGCTGCTCGGGCTGCTGGTGTTCTCGTTCGCCCGTGCGCTCTACGGCACCCGAGGCGGGCTGCTCGCACTGTTTCTCTACGCCCTGAGCCCCAACATCCTGGCGCACACGCGGCTCGCCACGCAGGACCTGGCGCTCAGCGCCTGCATGCTCTGGGCGGCGCGGGCCTTCTGGGGGTTCACCCGCGCGCCGAGCTGGCGGGGTGCGGTCCACAGCGGGTTGGCGGTCGGGGCCGCGGTCGCGACCAAGTCGACCGCGATGTTCTTCCTGCCGATCTTCGCGCTGTACGGCGGCGTGCTGCTGCTCCGCGCCGACCGCGACGCGGTGTGGCCGCTTTCATGGGTGCGCCGCGCCGCAGCCACGCGGCCGCGGGTCGGAATTCTGCTGTCGTTGCTGACCGCACTCATGGTGATGGTGCCGGTCGCCTTGTTGGTGCTGAACGCCGCATACCTGTTCACCGATCCGTTCCGCTCGCTGGCCAGCTTGACCGATGACCCGCAGAAGCTGCTGAAGCGCCTGCACGTGCTCGGCACCCCCCTGGCGTCGCCGGTGGCCGCACTGACCAGGCTGCCGCTGCCGCTGCCCGGACCGTTCCTCGAGCTGCTGTCGTTCCAGTTCGGTCGGGTGAGTTCGGGCAACACCATCTACTTCTGCGGCGAGACGTCGCGTCGGGGTTGGTACTGGATGATGGGTGTCGCGTTTCTCATCAAGACGCCGCTGCCGACCCTGGCGCTCCTGGGAGCGACGCTCTGGGGTCTGCTGCGGCGACGCAGCAACGCCGAATGGCTGCTGCTGATCACCGCAGGGTTCGTGCTGTTGCTGTTCTCCTACCTGCGCAGCGTCTGCATCGGGTTGCGCTACATCCTGCCGGTGTTCCCCTGCCTGTTCGTCTTGATCGGCGGGCTGGCGCGCGACGGCGGTCCGCTCGACGGCACGCTCCCGACCGTGCGACTCCGGGTGGCGCGGGCCGGCCTCGGCCTGCTGCTTGCCGGCTACGCTGCCGGTGCGGCGTGGGTGCACCCCCACTACCTGGCGCACTTCAACCCACTGGTGGGCGGACCGAGCCAGGGCTACCGCTACCTGGCGGACTCGTTCCTGGACTGGGGCCAGGACCTTCCCGGGCTGCGCGACTACATGTTGCGGAACGGGCTGAAGCGAATCCGGCTGGCCTACTTCGGCAGCGCCGACGCGCGCCACTACGGCATCGACTACGAGTACCTGCCGTCGGTCGGCCTGGCGCCGCGGGACGGCGGTCGGTGGTGGTACGAGTCCAGCGAACCCCTGCCGCCGCTCGATCTCTCCCGGGGTCCGATCGCGGTCAGCGCCACGCTGTTGGCAGGGGTGTTCCTTCCCGGCTACTATGCTCCCCTGCGCAAACGAACGCCGGCCGCGCAAATCGGCTACACCATTCTCATCTACCAGCCGAGCAAGGATTAGCCCGGACTCGTGACGAGTCCGGCTGGCCGCCCGTCTCGCCCACGGGCCATGGCACCGAGGAACCCGCGTGATGCAACACATCGAAGGTGACACCCTGTCCCAGGTGGGCGAGGAGCTGGAGATCTCCGTGATCTGCCCGTTCTACAACGAGGAGCAGATCATCGGCGCCGCGATCCGTGCGCTGCTGCAGCGCCTCCATGAACGACTCCACGTCAGCTGGGAGCTGATCGTGGTGAATGACGGCAGTCGCGATGGATCGCTGCAAGTCGCGCGCGACATCGCCCGCACCGAGCCGAAGCTGCGGGTGCTCAGCTACCCGCACAACCGGGGCCGAGGCCACGCGCTGCGCACCGGCATCCACCAGGCGCGCGGCCGCATTCTGGTGACCACCGAGATCGACCTGTCGTGGGGCGAGGACATCGTCGAACGGCTCTACCAGGCGATGCTCGACAACCCCGACGTCGACATCACGGTGGCCAGCCCACACATGCCCGGCGGTGGCTACAAGAACGTGCCGGCCAAGCGGGTCTGGATCAGCAAGTTCGGCAACCACGTGATCCGCGCCTGCATGAGCAGCGCGACCACGATGAACACCGGCATGACCCGCGCCTACAAGCGCGATGCGATCCTCGCGCTGCCGCTGGAGGAGAACAAGAAGGAGTTCCACCTCGAGGTGATCCTCAAGGCCGAGGCGTTCGGCTACCGGTTCCACGAGATCCCGGCGATCCTCGAGTGGAAGGACTACAAGCACCAGGGACAGCGAGTCACCCGCAAGAGCTCGTCGAAGATCAAGCGCCTGGTAGTCACGCACACGCTGTTCAGCCTGTTGGCCAAGCCGACCCGCTGGCTGTGGCTGCTGAGCACCCTTTGCGTGGTGCTGTCCGCCGGATTCCTCGGCGCTGGCGTGATTCGGTTCTTCATGAACCTGGTGTCGGTCTACATGCTGATCGTCAGCCTGGCGCTGCTGATGATCGCCATCCTGCTGTTCGCCTACGGGGTGATCACCCAGCAGGGCAACACCATCCAGAAGGAGCTCTGGACGCTTCGCCGTGAACTCGCCAGCCTGCGGCAGCGCGAGCAACAGCGGAACGCCAAGGCGAAGGAACTGACCCACAACTCATGACGCACGACAAGCCCAAGGCCGTCCTGCACGTCGACCTGGACGGTGCCGCGCACATCTACCGGCATCACGGGTGGAACTACCCGCTCGACCACGATCCGCTGTTCGAGACCGGGATCGCCAACCTGCTCGACTTCCTGGCGCAGAACGAGCTCCGCGCGACCCTGTTCGTGGTCGCCGACCAGCTCGACCATCCCAAGTCGCGGGCGCTGCTGCAGCGCGCGGTCGACGCCGGACACGAGATCGCGTCGCACACCCTGACGCACCCGGAGCTGCGCCGACTCGGCCGCGACGATCGGCGACGCGAACTGGTCGACAGCAAAGCGCGCCTGGAGAAGGAGCTCGGCGTCACGGTGCGCGGCTTCCGCGCCCCGAGCTACCAGATCGACCGCGAGACCTTCGCGCTGCTCGCCGAAGCGGGCTACCAGTGGGACTCGTCGGTGTTCCCGAACGCCAAGTTCGCGCGCCAGCTGGAGGCGCTGTCGATCGAGCCGTTCCCGCACCACCCGTTGCTCGACACTCCGCTGCTCGAGCTGCCGCTGCCCGACTCCCCCGGGCCGGTACCGTTCCACCCCAGCTACAGCATCCTGCTCGGTCAGTGGTACTTCGAACGCGGACTACGGCGCCACCGCAAGACCGGCGCACCGCTGGTGATGCTGTTCCACCTCACCGACTTCGCCAACCCGCTGCCGGCTGACGCGCTGCCGCGGACCGTGCTCGACAACTGGCGCGCCAAGTACTACACGCTGTCGAACCTCAGCGCGGCGGAGAAGCGCCGCCGCTGCCAGCGCATGCTCGACGCGGTGCGGCGCCACTACCGCGTCGCCACGACCCGCGAGCTGGTGGCCGAGGACGTGCGCGAGCGCAAGCTGGTGCTCGGCATCGCGACCACCCACGAGACCAGCGCCGCGCTGTACCGAGGGCACGACTGCCTCGCGGCGATCAGCGAGGAGCGGCTCGACCGCGTCAAGTTCTCGACCAAGTATCCGCCCAAGCTCAGTATCGAGTCGGTGGTGAACACCGCCGGCGTCGACCCGCGCGAGATCACCGACGTGGTGATCGCGGGACTGCCGCCCGGCAAGCTGTTCAAGCGCTTCGTCGCCAACCAGGCGGAAGACACCTTCGAGTACCACGCGCTGAACGACTACATCCCGCACGCCAACAAGCTGCTCTACCGGGCGTTCGCGTGGACCCGGTCGCTCGGCTACCGCGGGGTTCTCGGGTTCTTGGAAGAGAAGTACGGCATCCGCCCGCGGCTGCACTTCGCGCCACACCACCAGTGTCACGCGGCGTCGGCCTACCGCACCGCGCCGTTCGACGACGCGCTGATCGTCACCGCGGACGGTGTCGGCGACTATGTGTCGGTCACGGTGGCCAGCGGTTCGGGTGGCCGGATGAAGCTGCTGCACAGCATCGGCTACCCGCACTCGTTCGGCCAGTTCTACACCGCGTGCACCCAGGTGCTCGGGTTCCGCGCCAACCGGCACGAGGGGAAGATCACCGGGCTGAGCGGGTTCGGCAAGGTCGACCCACAGCTGTACGACAAGGTGCGTTCGACGCTGCGCGGCAGCGGCAAGGGGTTCAAGCTCGACAAGCGCTACTACTCCGAGGGCATCATCCGCGGCTGGTCGACCAAGGCGCTCAAGCGCGGTGAAGACCTGTTCGAGACCCTGCAGTACCGCAACTTCAAGGCGCCGTTGCGGCGCCTGTTGAAGGGCCACTCGCGCGAGGACGTGGCCTGCGTGTTCCAGACCATTCTCGAAGAGCAGCTGGTCGAATTGGTGCGCCCGTTCGCCGAGCAGACCGGCCTGCGCAACCTGTGTCTCGCCGGCGGTGTATTCGCCAACGTGAAGGCCAACGCCGCGCTGTTCCGCGGCCTCGGGTTCGACCAGGTCTACATCTTCCCGAACATGGGTGACGGCGGGCTGAGCTGCGGAGCGGCGCTCGAACTGCTCCAAGCGGAACCGCGGCCGTTCGACTCGGTGTACTGGGGTCCGGACTTCACCGAAGCGCAGATGGAGGCCGCGCTGCGCGCGCAGGCTCCGGCCGGCGTGAGCTTCCGCCGCTACGACGACGTGGAGCGAGTGATCGCCGAGCTATTGGCCGCCAAGAAGGTCGTGGCACGGTTCAACGGCCGCATGGAGTTCGGTCCGCGGGCACTCTGCAATCGGACCATCCTCTACGCTGCCGACGAGCCGGAGGCCAACAACTGGTTGAACAAGCGCCTGGGTCGGACCGAGTTCATGCCGTTCGCGCCGGTGGCGATGAAGGAGCACGCCGATGAGCTGTTCCTCGGCATCCAGGGTACCGAGCACGCGCTGAAGTTCATGACCATCATCCTGGACTGCACCGAGTTCACCCGGCAAAAGTGTCCCGCGATCGTCCACGTCGACGGGACCGCGCGCCCGCAGCTGGTGACGGCCGACATCAACCCGAGCATGCACCGCATTCTCACGCACTACCACGAGCTGACCGGCGTGCCGCTGCTGGTGAACACCAGCTACAACATGCACGAGGAGCCGATCGTGTGCACCCCGGAGGACGGCGTGCGGGCGTTCCTCGACTCGAAGCTCGACTTCCTGGCGATGGGACCGTTCGTCGCGACGCTGGCTGGCACCGCCGAACTCCCGCAGCAAGGCACGGCGCACGGCGCGCGATCCGAGGTCGAGGCGCGCCGGTAGAGCGAGCGTGCCGTGACGCCACCCGACACACCCGGCGCACTCCGCACCCGGCTGCTGTGGGCGGCCAAGCTGCTGCTCGCGGCGCTGGTGTTCTGGTGGCTCGTCGCCTCCGGACGCATGGAGCTGTCGCAGCTGCGCGGCGTCCACGAGCGCTGGCCGTGGTTGCTGGCGGCGGTGATCGCGACCGGAGCGGTGCAGTGGCTGACGGTATGGCGCTGGCGGATCCTGCTGCGCGTTCAGGGCATCGAGTTCACCTTCGCCACGACGCTGCGGATCTGCTTCATCGGGTTGTTCTTCAACCAGTTCCTGCTCGGCTCGGTCGGCGGCGACCTGTACCGGGTCTTCGCCGTCGCTCGGGCGCACCCGACCCGCCGCAGCGCCGGGATGGTCTCCGTGGTGGTCGACCGGGCCACCGGTTTGCTGTGCACCCTCATGCTGGTGCCGATCGCGGTGCTGTTCGCCTGGGATTTCGTGTGGCACAACGCCACGCTGTCGTACTTGGTGCTCGCCGTGCTGGCAGTGATTGCCACCGGAATGCTGACGGGTGTCGCTCTCCTGTCACGGACGGTCCGCGACTGGCCACCGGTCCGCTGGGCCCTCGACCGGTTGCCGATGCGTGATCGGATGAAGCGGATCGATTCGGCGATCGGCGTGCACCTGCGCCACAAGCCCGCGATGGCCGGTGTGCTGTTGCTGGGTGTGGTCGTGCAGCTGCTGGTCGTGATCACCAATATCTGCCTGGCCAAGGCCCTGGTACCCGAGCTGCCGTCGGCGGCCGCGTTCTTCCTGCTGGTGCCGATGGCGCTGGCGGCGATGGCCCTGCCGATCAACCCCCCCGGCGCGCTCGGCACGGCCGAGGCCATGTACGCATTCCTGTTCGACCTGGTAGGCATCGGTTGCGGCAGCCTGGTTTCGCTGCTGCAGCGCGCAGTGCTGATCGCGTGGGCGATCCCCGGGGCGATCCTCTACGTGTCGAGCCGCGGCACCCCCCAATCCGCCCCACTCCGGAACTCGAGCCCCACCGCGACATGACGACCGCCAGCGAGACGTATCGGAACGCGATCCTGGCCGAGATCCCACGGGTGATCAGCCTGCTCGACCGCGAGGAGTTCAGCCGCACGCGCGGCTGTTTCGACCGGACCTTCTGGGCGTGGAAGTTCACCGACTTCCCCGGCGCTCGCTTCCAAGAGGGCCTGTGCGTGTTGGGCTTCCTGTGGGCCACGGACCTGCCGAACAGTCCGTACTACCACAACGCTCGACTGCTGGCGTGGATCGCTGGCGGGTTCGACTACTGGTGCGGAATCCAGCGCCGAACCGGCGACTTCGACGAGGCGTACCCGCTCGAGCGCTCGCTCGCCGCCACCGCATTCACCTGCCACTACCTCGGCGAAGCATGGCAGTTCGTCGGGGAGCACCTGCCCGCCGCGACGGCACAACGGTTCCGCAAAACACTCGGACGCGCCGGCGATTGGCTGTGCCGCAACGACGAGACCCACGGGTTCCTGTCCAACCACTTGGCCGCGGCAGCCACCGCCCTGTGGCACGCCCACCTGGTGTGCGGCGAGGCGCGGTTTGCCGAGCGGAGTCGGTACTTCCTCGACAAGGTGCTCACCCACCAATCCGCCGAGGGGTGGTACGAGGAGTACGGCGCCGCCGACCCCGGCTACCAGACCCACGGCAGCTACTACCTGGCGCGCCACCTCGAGCTGTCGGGCGATCCGCGGCTGGCCGAGTCCCTGGACAGGTCGTTCGCGTTCCTCGCCCACTTCATCCACCCGGACGGCAGCCTCGGCGGGGAATACACGAGTCGCAACACCCAGACCTACTACCCGGCGGCGTTCGAGATGCGCAAGGCAGACAGCGCACACGCCAGTTGGATCGCGCGCGAGATGCTGAGTGCAGTGGAGACCCGCAGCGCCGCCGGGTTGGGCACGGTCGACATCTACAATCTGTTCCCGCTGCTCAACAATTACGTGTTCGCCTACCTGGCAGCGGTTCGCTTCGAGGGCCGAGCGAAACCGCCGGCGGCGCCCGACGAGGGCGCGCACACCTGGCACTTCCCCGGCACCGGCCTGCTCAAGGTCCGACGCCCCGGCTACGACCTGTTCGTCGGGCTCACCAAGGGTGGCGTGGTCAAGCTGTTCGATCGCGAACGCCGGGAGCTGGTCTACAGCCACTGCGGCTACATCGGCCGCGA
>JACKIB010000037.1 GCA_020638695.1 Planctomycetota bacterium | reverse complement strand
CAGTTCCTTGCGAGCGAACCGCACGGACTTGCCGACTCATGCAAGGCAAGTTGGCGATACCACACCGGACCGGACGAGCGATGACCGAGTTGCTGCGATTGCGCGAGGTCGCGGCGCGCTTCCTCGAACGCAGGATCTTGTCCTCGACGGGGCTCTGGACACGCGTCAGCGATGAACTCCTACAATCCGGGAGTCCGCATTCCCCTGCCACCCCACCTGCGCCATGTCGGTTCGCCGTGTCCGCCACCTGTTCGCCATCGTTCCACTGCTCTTGCCGCTCGGTCTCGCCGCGCAGTCGCAGGTCGATCCTCTGGGACGCTCCGTCCTGTTCATCCGCGGTGCTGACGGGAGCGGCGGTCTCGGTTCGGGCACGCCGCAGCAGCGCACCGCGCACCTCAGCGACATCCAGGACACCAGCACCCAGCCGGGCAATCACGGGTTCGGCGAACTGGCCGCGCTGTTGCGCAGCGACGGGTTCACGGTCTCGCAGTGGATCGAGTCGCAGGGGGTGCTGACCGCCGCGCTGCTGCTGGCGCACCGAATCGTGGTGTTCGGCTCCAACAACCGGGTGTATTCCGCCGCTGAAGTCAGCGCGTTCCACACCTACATGGACGCCGGGGGCTCGGCGCTGTTCATGAGCGACGCCAATTGGGGACCGGACTGGGACGCGGCGCCCAAGAGCGACAACCAGTTTCTGCTGCGCTACGGCTTGAGCGTCTACCAGGACAGTGCGAGTGGCGTGCCGGTGATTTCACGAAGCACCGCGGGCCGCTTCGTCCAGCCCACCCATCCGGTGGTATCGGGTCCGGATGGGGCCGGCCCGGCAGACGAAGTGAACGACTTCGACGGTGAGGGTGTCAGCTACCTCCACGTCGAGCGCGGCTCGGAGGGGTGGGTTGCCTCGGTTCTGGTGACCGCGACCGGATTCCAGGTGCGGCAGCTGAGCAACACCGGCCAACCCGGAGTGCTGGTCGCCGCCGGAGCGCGCGACGGTGCGATGGTGATGGCGCAGAAGGACGATGGGCTGATCTTGGGTCACTTCGACCGCAACACGTTCTTCAACACCAACGGTACCGGCACCAGCCTCGCCAGCCGTGACAACCGGCAACTGGCGCGCAACCTGTTCCGGACCCTGGCTTCGGTCCAGGGCCGGTGGCAGTCGATCGGTCCGCCGTGTGGCGGCGCCGGTCGCACACCGGCATTGATCCTCGGCGACCCGAACCTCGGTCGGGCGATGTTCTGGTCGCTGCGCGGCGCGGCGGCCAACCAGGCGACCGGATTGCTGTTGTCCCTGGGTTCCGCGAAGCCGAGCACGATTCCCGGACCTTGCGTGGTGCAGGTCGATCTGGCCAACGCGATGTACGAGCCCCTGGGGGTGACCGACGCCACCGGTTCTTTCGTGACTTCGTTCGCGTTGCCGAACTCGCACGTGCTGAGCGGCACCAAGCTCACCGTGCAGATGGTGATCGCTTCACCCGTGGGGCCGGGGCTCGGTGTGCTGGAACTGAGCGACGCGGCCGAGGTGCGACTCGGTTTCGCGCGCTGAATCGATGCGCGCGCCGGGATGCGGCTACCGTGGTCCCTCGGTCGATCGGGCGGCGAGGATCAGCGCCAACAGATCCTCGTTGTTCCAACTTCGCGAGTCCTCCCCGGTGCGCACGATCACCAGCTCGAGCCCGCGGAGCACGAACACGCGCTGCTTGGCCCGGCCGTCGAGATAGACGTAGGGAGGCACGCCGGCGTCCGGCCGTCCCTTGCTGCGCCACAGATGCAGTCCGTACGACCCGCGGTGCGGCGCAGGTTGCTCCATCCGCTCGATCCAGGCCGCCGGAACCACCTGCCGGTCGCCGACTCGGCCGAGGTTGCGGATCAGCTCGCCGACGCGTGCCCAATCGCGGGCGGTGGCCAAGACGGCGCCGTACACCTTGGCGTTGCCTCGCTCCCGATCGAGCCACACTGCGGCGTCGCGGGCGTGGATCGGTTGCCAGATGCGCTCGGAGAGCAGTGACGCGTAGCGGCGGCCGGTGGCTCGTTCGAGGAACAGGCCGAGGAGCTGTGTGTTGAGGTTGTTGTACTGGAACCGCGTCCCGGGCGGGACCTCGAGGTGCATCGCCAGCAGGATCGGCACCAAGTCGGGCTCGAGGTGCACCCGCACCATGTCGCACAGCGGGTTGTAGTTCTTCGAGTAGTGCAGACCGCTCTCCATCCACAGCAAATGACCGACGGTGATCTCGCCCTCGCGGGTGCCCGACCACTCGGTGACGCAGGTGGAAACCGGCGTGCCCAGGCCGCCGACTTCGCCGCGGGCGATCGACACCCCCACCAGCAACCCGAGGAGAGTCTTGGCCAGCGAATGGGAGACCGTCCGGCGCTGTGCGTGGCACCCGCGCCAGTAGCGCTCGAACACCACGACGCCGCGGTGCAGCACCAGCAGTGAACACGACTCGTGGGCGTCGGCCCAGTTCGAAGCGAGCTCCAGTCGGGCGCGGTCGAACGCGGCGGCCTCGGCGGCGCCGCTCGGCAACGCCCGGGAGAATGCACCGGGGATCTCCTCCAGCGGCTCGTACCACTCGATCGCGGTCGACGACCGGGACATCGGGAAGGTGACGAGGCGCGAGACGAAGGTCCAGTTGGCCGTCGCCCACCCGACTACCGCGATCAGCACCGCGCCGCACAGTGCGGCACTCACCTTGATCCAGCGCCTCTTCCGTCGCCGTGGCTCAGCGGGTGCTGTGTTCATCGAGGGCCGCACTCTACCTCGCGTTCCACGAGCCCGGACGAATCGCGAGCAGTGTCGCGCGTTTGTTCGACCGCGTCTGAGTCGAGGTGTGGCGATTGGTGGCTTCCGTCGCTGCTCGGATGTGCCATGATCTGCGCGTGCGCATCACCGTCCGCTGCTTTGCCGCCGTCCGAGAGATCCTCGGCCAAGAGGTTCTCGAACTGGAGCTCGACGAAGGTACGACCGTGGAGCGGCTGCGGTCGCTGCTCGCCGAGGCCGCGCCGGAGCTGCTCCGAGTTCCCGTGGCGTTCGCGGTCAACCAGGGCTATGCCGAAGCTGGACGGCGACTCGCGGACGGCGACGAAGTCGCGTTCATCCCGCCGATCAGCGGCGGGTCCGGTCGGCCGGAGCTGTACCGCTTCGAACTGACGCACGAGCGCATCGATCCGCGCCCGCTGGAGGCCGAGGTCCGCTCGGATCGCGATGGGGCGGTGGTGACCTTCGCCGGGGTGTGCCGCGACCACAACGACGGGGCCGCGGTCGAGTCGCTGCACTACGAGTGCTACGTGGACATGGCCCGGCGGATGATGGGACAGATCTTCGAGGAGGCGGTGAAGCGCTTCGAGATCAGCCGCGCGCGGGTGGTGCATCGGCTCGGTGAGGTCCCCATCGGCGAGGCCGCGGTGCTGGTGGTGGTCGCGGCGGTGCACCGGGCACCGGCGTTCGCGGCCTGCCAGTTCCTGATGGATCGATTGAAGGCGGAAGTGCCGATCTTCAAGCGAGAACAGCTCTCCGGATCGCCGTCGGGCGATCCGGGCGGGGCAGCCGCGATGCGCTGGGTCGGCGAGCTGCCGTCGGGACCCGCGGTGCGCGGGCCGGAGATCGGGTGACGTCGCGAATGCGCTGCCGGACCCGCCGTCGCCCCACCTACTTCCGCGTCAGCCGCAGCGCAGCCCGCCATTCGGGCATCGTTCGATCGCCGCGTACCAGCGCCTTGACCAGGAAGTCGTGTGCCTCGTGCGGGTGTGCCGTCAGCAGCGAGCGCAGTCCCAAGTAGAAGTACGCTTCGCAGCGGCGCTGGCGATACTCGGCGCCTTCGACGCCGTAGGTGGGAACGCGTTGTAACAACTGTGCGGGGGTCAACCCACCGGCGAGCGCACGTCCGACGTCGCCGGCCCAACCGCGCTCGGGGAGGTCGAGGGATGCCGATTCGCCGAGTTTGCCCATCTTGGCGCGGAGCCAGTAGCGCCACAGGCGGGCGTACTCCTGCCCCTTCTGGTCCAGCGCCACCGCCCGATCGAAATGTGCGAGCGCGGTCTTCTCGTCGCCCAAGGTCGCCTCGAGGAAGCCGAGTTGCGCGTGGGTGTGCGGATCCTTGGGGTCGAGCCGAAGCGCCTGCTGCAGGTCGCGCTTGGCGTGTGGCATCTCACCCAGCACCAGCAGGGACTTGGCCCGGGCGAAGTAGACCCAGGGGTTGTCGTGGTCGAGTGCGACTCCGCGGGTGAAGTCGGCCCACGCCCCGATGTGGTCGCCCAGGATCGCTTTCGAGAACCCGCGCCATTCGACCGCCTTGTAGTTGTTCGGGTCGAGGCGCAGGCACTCGGTGTAGTCGACGATCGCCGCGGCCATGTCGCCGAGGTTGTGCTTGGCCATGCCGCGGGCGTAGTAGGCCCAGCTGTTGCTGCTGTCCAGCGCGAGCGCCGCATCCAGGTCCCGCAACGCCGCGGCGTGTCCGCCGAGCACTGTGTGCACGTGGCCGCGCCAGCGCAGTGCCTCGGCGTACTTCGGTTGACCGCGGAGCGCCGAGTTCAGGTCGGTCAGGGCGGTGCGATAGTCGCGCCGGTCGATCGACTGACGGGCCTTCGCCACCAGTTCCTCGGGCTTCTGTGCCGGGGCGGCGCAGCACAGAATGGCCGCGGCCAATGCGGGACGAATGCGGATCGGGAATCGCATGGTGCGATGATAGACCCTGGCCCGGACGATTCGGGGTCGAGCTGCCGCGATCGCGCGTCGTTCCAGCGCGCCGCGATTCACGAGCCGGTCGAGCCGCCGAGTGCGGGGCGTGCGGCGCTCCGCACCAGGACTCGGGTGGTGCCGACGAGCGCTGCCAGTGCGCACCAAGTGACGGCGCCGTGGGCCAGCAGTTGGTTGCCCCTGCGCCGGCCGAACACCCCCTTGCTGGTCAGCGCGCCGACGAACAGCACCATCAGGCAGACGAGGACCAGACGGTCCCGCCGCCGGAACACGAAGTCGTGCACGCACAGCGCGATCGGTGCGACCAACACGCAGAAGTGGCTCTTGCTGCTCATCGGTGACAGCAACACCATTCCGCAGACCAACAGGGATCCGATCCCCAGCGCCTGCCGCGGTGCATCGAGGTGTCGTGCCCGCCACGCCGCGTAGATCAGCACCGTCGCGACCACCAGTTGGGCGGTGAGCGTGAGCAGGCCGAGCGCGCCACGATCCATGTGCCACAGACTGATGTCGAAGGTGTGGTCGGCGATCGGCTCCACTTCGGTGAACAGCCGATAGAACATGCTCGCGAGGTTCTGGTTGAGGATGTTCCACGCCTTCCACGCGTTGCCGACCGCTGCGGTGTTGCCGCCGTCTGCCGGGTTGATGCCGGCGACGAATGTGGAGAACCACGACTCGACCCAGTAGCGGTGGTCGGTCCGCGGAAACAACACGTCGGGGGCGAGTGAGCCGAGCAACGTGCCAACCATGGTTCCGGCCGAGGCCCTGAAGCGCCGCAGCAGCAGCAGGAACGGTAGGAACAGGATCGGTGTCGCCTTGCTGGCCGCAGCCAGGCCGATCGCCAAGCCTCCGGCGAAATCGCGGCGGGAAGCCATCCCCGTCATGCCGAGCAGGACCAGCACGAACCCCGGCAGGTCGTTGCTCTGGTTGGAGAACACCGCGGCGACGTGGCGCACCGACAACACGACGGTCAGCAGCCAGAACGCCCACTGTGCGCGCCGGTCCCCGGGGATCGCGGCATCCTGCTGTCGCACCAAGCGCCGCACCAACGCGATCGCCCATACCAACAGCAGCGCGTTGGCTCCGTACCAAAGCGGCCGCACCGCATCGTGTGGCAGCAGCGTGAGCGGCATGAACATCAACGCCATGCCGGGTGGGTAGGTGAACGGCTTGATATCGTCCGGGCGGTAGATCTCCGCACCGGATCGCATCCGCTCGGCGCCGAGCACGTAGACGTGCACTTCGCCCTCGTCGTACTGCAGACGACCCGCCTTCAGGTTGACGGCGGTGGCGATTGCAGTGACCAGCAGGATGACGGCGATCGCCGACAACCACGGGTATCTGATCACGTCGGGGTCAAGCGCGGAAGCGCAGCGAAGGGATGAGGCGGAGTGCCTCGAGGGCGATGCTCCGATCCAGCTTGCTCTCGCCCTTGCGTCGGTCGACGAAACGGACCGGGACCTCGCGAATCCGACCACCCAGCTGCTTCACTACCCAGGTCAACTGCACCTGGAACGAGAACCCCGTGGCGTGGATGCGGTCGAGGTCGGCGCGCGCCAACACATCGCTGCGCACACAGCGGAATCCCGCAGTCCAATCGCGCACCGTGCGGCCGAGGAACGCGCTGGCGTACAGATTGGCGCAGCGCGACAGCAGCCGGCGAGAGGCGGGCCACCCCGGCGTCTCGCCGCCGTCGACGTAGCGGCTGCCGATCACCAAATCCGCCGTTTCGCACGCATCGACCAACCGCGGCAAGTCCGCCGGATCGTGACTGAAGTCGCAGTCCATCTGGATCAGGCGCTCGAAGCCCTCGCGCAGGCCCCAGCGGAAGCCGTCGATGTACGCGGTGCCGAGGCCACGCTTGTTCGGGCGGTGGAGCACGTGCACCGCGGGGAACTCCGCGGCCATCCGATCCGCCAACTCGCCGGTGCCGTCCGGACTGTTGTCGTCGACGATCAACACGTCGGTCACCAGGTTGGCCGCGATCGCCGCGATCACTGCTTCCAGGTTCTCCCGCTCGTTGTAGGTGGGGAGCACGACCAAGCAGGAGCGTTGTGGGCGGAAGGGAGCGACCATGGCTTCGTCCGGCGCTTCGAGAAGCGGATCCATGGACGCTACACTACGCTCCGCCGCTTACGAAGCGCTTTGGCTGGCAAATCGGGGCGGGCGAATCGGGGTGGCAAACCGCGTGGGGTGTCGTGGTGCTCAGGGCGGACTTGCTCCACGCTGCGGTCCGGGCTGGCCCGGACTATTGATGACCGAGCTTCCGTGATCGGGCAAGGTCGCTTCTGGCTTCGTCGAAAGTCAGAACCTGCAGATCGACGGGCGGCACCCAGCCTCAGGGCAGAACCCGCCGTTCTCCTTGGCATCAACAACCTTGCGCCGACTCGCGACGCTGCTCACGAGTAGTCCGGGTCAGCGGATTCGCCAGCTGAACTGCACGCACCAGTTGTGCAGCGGGCTGGCGTAGAGCGATGGCGTGTCGTCGGAGTCGCGTAGATTGCCGCGCACGCCCGTCTTCGGTCCGCTGAACGCTCCCGGCTTGCCGGTGTACGCGTATCGGACGAACTTGGCCGCGGCGGTCGGTGCGGCGTCGAGTTCGATGCGGATGGTGTCCTCGTCGACCAGACTCACTTTGCGGATGCGGGGCGGGGTCGGGCTGCTGTCGGTGTACTCGAAGCCGAAGTTGCCGGGGTCGACGACCGAAGTGGTGTCGAGCACCAGCGGGGGTTCGGGAACGTGGAAGCGGACGGTGATCTGCGCGCCTTCGAGGCGGACCGTCACGGGGCGCAGCGGTTCCCACGTTCCACCCTCCAGCACCACATGGTTGTAGACCTTGCCGTAGTACTCGCCCATGTGGCGATACCCCGTTCCGGTCAGGTGGACCCCGTCCAGGTAGTCGAAGGTGTACTTCGGACACACCAACACCACGCGCCGCGGGAACGACACGGACGCGCGCAGTTGCTCGTCGGGGATGAAGCTCCACGGCGACTGCAGGCTCGAGTGGCTGCTCAGCTGGGAGTGCAGCAGCGGCACGGGTTCGGTCTGACCCAGCGACTGGATCTCGGACTCGTAGTCGCGCTGCCATTCGATCAAGTCGTCACCGTAGGTGCCGTTGTAGCGCGCGTGGTCTTCCTCGCCGTGCACCACCGCGACGCAGCGCACCGCGTAGCTCTGGTTGTTCTGATCGGCGAGGTGTCGCGCGACCCGGAACTGGTTGATGCCGTCCTGGAACGGTTGCGTCCCCTTGCGCAGCAGGGAGTAGGGATGGCCGGGCTGGGCGTGGACGCTCACCAAGGCGTCGTGGGCCTTGGTCGGGCGGGGCGCCCGCACATCGTTGACGTGGTCGAGGAACAGCCGGCTCGCGGTGTTGGCCATGCCGCTGCTCGGTGTCTCCCAGAAGCTCTCGACCAGGGGTGAGAGTCGGCCGGTCAGGCTGCGAACCCCGCCGCTGAACATCAGGTTGCCGTACGGCTGCGTCTTGCTCTGCACCGGCGAGCCCAGCCCGCCCATCGCGAGACTCTGTCCGGTGACCAGGATGTGGTTCACGTCGCACGGGGTGAACGGGGCGTCGCTCGCTTCGAAAACCCGGTACCCGATCGCCCGGCTCAGCGCCAGGGAACGCCCCTGGTCGAGCCACGAGGCGAACTGGAAACGCGCGTCGATGGAGCCGTTCAGCGGGCCCGAATCGAGATCGCTGATCAACCGCCCGACACTGTTGGTGAGCATCGGCACCATCACCACCGGCTGGGTCAACAGCTCGCACGTCACTCCGGGCAACGGCAGCTGGATCCGTTGCACGCCGGCGATCAACGTCGTGGGGGTGTTGGCCGGCGCCCCCTCGAGCAACAGCCGCAACCACCGGTTGGTGGTGGATTCCCACGACACGCCGAACACCTCGGGGCCGCACAGCGGACCGTACGGCGACACCGAGGCGAGCATGCCGCGCAACGGCTCGTACGCGACGTCGAGCACCAGGTTGTAGCCGGCTGGACTGGCCGACGTCGAGGTCAGCAGCACCCCGGTCTCGATCCGCATGTCCGCCACCCCGGACGAGCCGATCGCAAGGGTGTGGTTGCCCATGTAGCGGGACCCGTCGAGTGGGGCGTTGAACTCCACCGAGTTGTCGTTGCCGACGTCCACCTTGGCGACCCCGCTGATCGTGGCGGAACCTGCCACCGAACTGCGGAGGCGAAACTGAACGCGTACCCGTTGCCCCGGCGTTCCCGTGTAGCGGAGCAGCCAACTGTGCGGAACGATCTGCGCACCGGAGGTCGCCGGCGGCGCTGCCGTGCCAACCGCGCGCGATCGTGCATTCGTCAGCGTCGTGACGAACCCGGATTCGAACACGCGCGCGATCGGCAAGCCTTCGATCACCCGCAAGCTGACCTTGGTGCGCGCGTGCGCGATCGGTGCTTTCGTGGCATCGAGTTCGTCGACCGCGACCGCCAGGGGATCGGCAGCGGTCGCCGTCGGGGATCCGGACAGCACCACGTAGGTGGGCTGGGCAGTGTCCAGGCGGGCGAACACGCCCATCTTCGTCAGCGGGATGAGCGAAACCTGCCCGGTGCCCGTCGCGGCGAGGCCACAGATGGCCAGAACGAGCGACCGCAAGGGAACGGTCCCGGTCGGGAACGGAGGCATGGCGGGGATCGTTCGGCTGGACGAGGGTGTGGGTGACGGTCTCGCGACGGTGTCACTACGAAGGCGTGCCGGGGTGAGGATCGTACCATTCGAAGAGTGCTCCGCCAGCGCGTGGACGCCCGGGATTCGGCGCTCCGGTGTCCCCAATCCGCCGTCACCGACGCGGACGCGCGCCCCGGGCCTCGCGAGACTCCGATGTCGACGGCATTTGCGTTGCACGCGGTATCCCGCTTTGATGGACCGCATGACAGCGCGGGTGATCCGAGCCGGCGGAATGCGGACAGAACGCAAACGATGCTCGGCAGCCCGCACCGCCCCGGACCGGCAGGGTGCCTGATGGAGCCGCTGCCGCCGCCGATTCGGATCGAAACTCAGTCCCATCTCGAGCAACTCGCCGAGCGACTCTTTGCCGCACCGGCGATCGCGGTCGACACCGAGGCCAATCCGCTGTTCGCCTACTACGAGCGGCTGTGCCTGATCCAGGTGAGCACCGCCCGGCGGGACTACATCATCGACCCCATGGTGGGCTTGGATCTGCGCCCCCTGGTACCGGTGTTCGCCGATCCGCATGTGGTGAAGGTGTTCCACGACGCCGAGTTCGACCTGTTGATGCTCAAGCGCACGATGCCCTTCGAACTCGCCGCGCTGTTCGACACCAAGGTCGTGGCGATGGCGCTGGGACTGGAGAACGTCGGGCTGGCGGCGATCCTGCAGGAGTCGTTCGGTGTGACGCTCGACAAGCGTCTGCAGCGGAGCGATTGGGGCTGCCGTCCCCTGACCGAGGGGCAGCTCGACTACGCCCGCTACGACACGCGCTTCCTGTTGCCGCTGGCTGCCGATCTGCGCGCCCGGCTGCGGAATGCCCCCGAGATCACTCAGCTCGAAGTCGCGGCGGAGTTCCGTCGCGTCGAGCAACTGATCCCCGAGCCGCGCGTGTTCAACCCCGACGACTTCATCAAGGTCAAGGGCTGGGAGCGGCTCGACCCGGTGGGGCAGAGCGTGTTGCGGGAGCTCTACGCGCTGCGGCACCAGATCGCCGACCGCCTCGATCGGCCGGCGTTCAAGGTGGTCGGCAATGACGTGATGCTGGTCATCGCCGAGCAGCGGCCGACGTCGCGCCAGGCGATCGCCCGTTGCGCGAGCGTGAGCCCCAAGCTCTTGGACCGGCATGGCGATGCGCTGCTCGAGGCGGTGCGGCGCGGGATCGACTCGGGACCACTCGCCGTGGACCGGATCTCGCCGACCCGGCGCGACACCGATCTCCTCAGCGAGGAGCAGAGTTGGGCCTATGACGCGCTCCGGACCTGGCGCAAGGGCGTCGCGGCGGAGCGCGGGGTCGACGCTTCGCTGGTGCTGCCGCGCGCGGTCATGCTCGAGCTCGCCAAGCTCGAACATCCAGTGGCGGACGTCGAACAGCTGCGCCGGCTGGGCATTCTGGAGCCGTGGCGGGTGGACTACTACGGGGCGGCGCTGGTCGAAGCGCTGGGTTCGGTTGCCGCCGCCCCGCATCGGTCCGGCGCGCGCCGCGGCTTGCGTAGACGCTCGCGGCGGCGTGGACCCACGGGCACACGTGCCGACGTGGCCCGCCCGGAGAACTCCTGATCGATCGACGCTGTTGGACCGCGGCGCCCGCAGGCGTAGAATCACGGAGTCGCAACCGGCGCACCACACCACGTTGCAGAAGCCCGCGGTCTTCCTGGACAGAGACGGAATCCTGAACGCGCTCGTGTTCGACGACGCGTGCGGGGTGATGGGACCACCGCTCGATGTCGAGCACGTCGTGTTGCTGCGCGATGCCGCGGAGTTGGTGCGAGCCCTCAATGAGCGCGGCTACCTGGTGTTGGTGGTGACCAGTCAGCCGGCGCTGGCGCAGGGGCGCCTGTCGGTGATGAAGCTCGACCTGATCCACGGCCGGCTGAGGATGTTGTTGGCCCGCGCCGGCGCGCGCGTCGATGGCTTCTTCTTCTGTCCACACGATCCCCGGGCCCGCTACGTGCCCGGGGCGTCGGTGCGGCCGGAACTGGTCACCGGCTGCCGGTGTGCCAAACCGTCGCCCGGATTGATCCTCCAGGCGGCCGGGGTGCACCGCGTGGAGTTGCGGCGTTCGTTCATGCTGTGTCGCGACCTGCGTGACGTGCGGGCCGGTCGGTCGGCCACCGTCGACACGATCCTCTTGACCAAGGGCAGCATGACCGACCTCGAGGCGCCTCCCGAACTCCGTCCGGGGCACGTCGCCGTGGACGCCAGCGCGGTCGTGCACGTGATCGATTCGCTGCGCGAAGCGATGATGAACGAATGATCCTCGCCCGCGCGCCCTTCCGCACGACATTGGGTGGTGGTGGCACCGACCTACCCTCGTTCTACGAACGCTACGGCGGGTTCCTGTTCGCCATGGCGATCGACAAGTACATGTACGTGGCGGTCAATCCGCCCGTGCTCGATCGCAAGATCCGGGTCCACTACACCAAGATCGAGACGGTCGACCACCCGGATCAGCTGCAGCACGACCTGGCGCGCGAAACGCTCAAGCACATCGGGCTGACCGAGCAGATCGAGATCTCGTCGATGGCTGACCTCAAGGCCGGTGCCAGTCTCGGTTCGTCGAGTTGCTACACGGTGGCGTTGCTGAAAGCGCTGCGTGCGCTGCGCCGCGACGAGGTGCCGCTCCAGGACCTCGCGGAGGAAGCGTTCGCGATCGAGCACGGCAAACTCGGAATGACGGTCGGCAAGCAGGATCCGTACCTCGCGGCGTTCGGCGGAATGACGGTGCTCGACATCGATCCGAGCGGTGCGGTCGTGGTGCGCAGCGCCGCGGTCAATCCGGCGACGTTGATGGACTTCGTCGCCAACACGCACCTCTACTATACCGGCATCCAAGGCCGGGTCACGGATGTGCTGCGGCACCAGGACCAGGCGATGCGTCACCCTGACCGAGGCGCGCACGGAGTGGTCCGGGACAGTCTGCAGGCGATCAAGGAGATCGGAATGCAGATCCTCGGGGCGATCGAGAGCGAGAACTACGACGAGTTCGGGTTGCTGATGGATCGCCACTGGGCGCACAAATCCGCCATGTCGCCACAGATCACCATTCCAGGGATCGACGCGCTGTACCGATTGATCAAGGAGCGCTTCGGGGTGTTGGGGGGCAAGGTGTCCGGCGCCGGCGGCGGTGGGTTCTTCATGGTGTACGCACCGCGGGATCATGCTGCGCTCGACGAGTTCATGGGGCGCCACGGACTGCGCCGGATGCACTACCACCTCGATACCGGCGGCGCAAAGATCCTGACGACGTCACCCTGAGCCGCGCTGGTTGCGGCGCGGACTCGCGGCCCGTCGGGCGCGTCGCAATTCGACGGGGCACTGTACGGGGCAGCGAGGTAGTCTTTCCCGCCCCCCTCCGCGATGTCCGAGCACCGCTTTTCGCAACTCGCCCTTGTCATCGCGTGCTTCGTCACGCTTGGGCACGCGTTGATGCTGCGCGCGTGGATGTTGGATGACGCATTCATCTTCTTCCGCTATGCCGAGAACTGGGTCGAGGGTCATGGCCTCCGGTTCAACGCCGGGGAGGCTGCGGTCGAGGGCTACAGCTCGTTCCTGTGGGTCGCGCTGCTGGCCGCCGGACACCTCTGCAACCTCGATACAGTCGTCTGGTCGCTGATCCTCGGTTATGCGTGTGCAGCCGGCACCCTGGTGCTGGTGCACCAGAGCTGGCGGTGGGTGCAGATCGACCGCCGCACGGCGAGCCATGCGTGCCTGCTCCTCGGCACCTGCGGGGCGTTCACTCCTTGGCCGCAGAGCGGCATGGAGACGTCGCTCCATGCGCTCCTGGTCACCGCCCTGTTGCTCGGCTACCTGCATGCCAAGGGTGCCGAGTACCGGCGCGGCCGCTGGATCCGCCTCGGTCTGCTCGCCGCGTTGGTCTGCATGAACCGCCCGGACGGGGCGTTGGTGGTCATGGTGGTGGCCGCCGACGCCTGGTTGCTGCGCGCCGCGATCGGCCGCCGGCCGCTCGAACTGGCGGCTGCGACGGTGGTGCTGGTGTTCGGCAGCTACTTCGTGTGGCGATGGTCGTACTACGGGTATCTGTTTCCGAACACGTTCTATGCCAAAGTGGGCTCGACCTGGGCGCAGGTGCAACGGGGGTTCGGCTACGTGTTCGGCTCGGTGTTCGCGCTGCTGCCCCTGCTGCTGTTGCCGGCCTCGGTCGGGCGTGGTTGGCGCAACGCCGACCGGGACTACCTGGTGATCCCGGCGTTGTTGGTGGTGTTCACCGGCTACATCGTGCTGGTGGGTGGCGACGTGATGCCGGCCTACCGCTTCTTCTCGCCGCTGGTTCCCGTCATGGCCCTGTTGGCGGCGATGACCCTCACTACCCACCGTGAGGAGGTCCGGACGCCGGTGGTGATCGGCTGCGTGCTGTTCAACCTGATGATGGTGTTGACCAGCGTCACGCCGAGCATCCGCGGCGACGTCGTCGCGCACAACGGCACGGTCGCGGGTCGGTGGCTGCGGATCCATGCGCCGAAGGGCGCGGTGTTGGCGGCGAACAGTGCCGGGGCGCTGGTCTACTACTCCCGCATGCGCGCGATCGACATGCTCGGGCTCAACGATTCGCACATCGCGCACCGCAAGGTGGAAGGCATGGGCAAGGGTCATTCGGGGCACGAGAAGGGCGATGGTGCCTACGTGCTGTCGCGCCGCCCCGAGTTCATCCAGCTGGGTTCCAGCCTGGGTTGGGTTCCCACCAAGGTCATGCCGGACCCGCCCTTCCCCGGTGATCGCGAACTGTGGAACAACCCGGAGTTCCGCAGCGGCTACCACTTGTACTACAAGAGCGGGCCGACGCGTTGGCCGGGCGGCGAGCGCTGCGGGCTGTTCGGCTTCTACGTGCGCAATGACGTGTTCGAAGCGCTGACCAAGGCCGGCAAGTAGAGCGGCGCGCCCGGCGTGACTTCGGGCGCGGGCGGGAGTACGTTCGCGGCATGCGCAAGCACGAGGTCGTCCTGGGTGGCTCCGAGGGGGAGCGGATCCGTGTGCAGGTTTCCGGTCGCCAGCGCCCGGACGCGTTCGAAGGCGATGACGTCAACTGGTTGCAGGCGTTGGTCGATGTGCGCGCCGGTGGGTTTGCCGGCGCGGTCTCGTGCTCGTTGCGCAATGACGATCTCGCCGACTTCCGCGACGCGCTCGCCGGGCTGACCGACGGTCGTCGGGAGGTGGCGCGCTTCCGGACGATGGAGGATCAGCTGGGGGTAGAGGTCCGCTCGGTGGGTGCCGGGCAGCTGTTGATCGAAGGTCACGTGAGCGGCGCCGGGAATCGACTCGAATGCCGCATCGCCGCGGCGACCGCGGATCTGATCGCCGTGCTGCAGCAGATCGATACCGTGCTGGACGCGTTCCCGGTCCGCTGACCGTGGGCGCGTCGATGATTGGTTGCGCTTCCGTGGCGCAGACTCTTAGTCGCGGTCGTTGGCTGAAGCGCTGAGCCGTCGCACGACGTCGACCATGAGTGCCGTGCCGTACCCGGTTCCGCGGTCAGCGAGGAATGCCGGCCCCGCGAGATCGATGTGGCACCAATCGGCGGAAGTGTCCTCGATGTGCCAGTAGATGAACTGGGCAGCGCAGGACGACTGGGCGTTGTCGCGGTTCTTCACCGAGTTGCGCATGTCGGCGACCGGGCTGGCGAATTCGCGCTTGAACAGCTCCGGGCAGAAGATCAGGGGATGCACGAGGTCACCGGTTGCGCGACCGGCAGCGATGACGAGTTGCTCGAGTTCCTCCGAATTGCTGACGATCGCAGCGTGCAAGTTGCCGGTCGAAACCAACTGCGCGCCGGTGAGCGTCGCGGCGTCGAGCACACAGTCGGCGCCCAGCTCGCGCACCGCGAAGCTCACCCCGTCGGCCAGCAGCAGTCGGCCCTCGGCGTCGGTGTTGTTCACCTCCACGGTCTTGCCGGAATGCAGCGTGAGGATGTCGTCCGGCTTGTAGGAAGTCGGCCCGACGGCGTTCTCGGCCAGGCACAGGACCAGGCTCAGTGGCGCGGGGATGCGGGCGCCGGCGAGCACCGAGAACGCGGCAAGCGCCGCGGCGGCTCCTCCCATGTCGGCCTTCATGGTGGGCATCGCGGTCTTCCCCTTGATGCTCAGACCGCCGGTGTCGTAGGTGACTCCCTTGCCGACCAGCGCGATCTTGCGCTGCCCGCGGCGCGAGCGCGCTGGCGTGTAGCGCGCGATCAGCATCCGTGGCGCAGCGACGGCGGTCCGACCCACGGCGTGGATTCCGGCCAGCCCGTTCTGTAGCAACGCCGGGCCGGAGATCTCCCGGCAGCGGACCCCGGCGATCCCACGAAGCATCTTCCGCGCTTCCTTCGCCAGCGCCTGCGGATCGAGTTCGGTCGGTGGAGCGTCGACCAGGCGGGCAGCTTGCCGCGACGCGTCGACGGTCGCGCGCGTGGTCGGGTCGATGGTGCACGGGTTCCCCGCTACGTCCACCACGCACACGCTGATCGTGCCAACCTTGCCGGCACCCGACTTGCGCGAGAACAACGGGAACGCGCGACCGACCGCCAGCAGCACCGGCAGCGCGTGGAGCGGATCGTCCACCACCAGCAGGATCGCATTCTTGTGGTCGGGCGTGAGCCGCGCGGCCGACACCACGCGCTGCACGCTTTCGGGGCGCGCCGCGCAGTTGTAGCGTGACACCCGGTTCGGCAGAGCACCGACGCTGAGCCGCGCGGGCTCGCCGCCGGTGAGGGTTGTCGCGACGTCGCCGAGGTCTCCGGCTCGGAGCTCGGCAGCCAACGTCCGCACCCGGGTGGTCCGTGCTTGGCCGAGCGCCGCACCCAGTCCGGCTGGCGGGTCTTGCAGGATCCGCTCCGGCGCCACCACCAGCAGGTGCCGGACGCCGGCGAGCATTCCGCCGAGCTTGCTCGCGTAGCGGAACTTCACGGTTGCGTGGCGCCTCGGCCGCTCTCGGCACCGCGGCCCTTGGTGCCGTCGTCCTTGTCTCCCTTGCCCACGTTCAGCGCCACGAAGATCCCCAGACCGAAGCCGAGCAACAACGAGATGAAGATCAGCAGGGCCAGCGAGATCCGTGGATTCCACAGGAACAGCCAGAGCTCGGTCTCCCGCACGTTCTTGGCGATCAGCAGGAGCAGCACCAAGACCATGATGAGGATGAAGATCCGCTTCAGCTTTTTCATTTCCAACGAGACCTGATGGCGACAGCGCGCTTGAGGCTATCCATGCTCTGCAGGATCTTGCGGCGGATATCCGCAGAGAGACCTTGGTTGTCGGCAAGAAACCGCTGCACCACGTCCAGTGCCTGCTGGGAGCTGTGGCCGTTGATGAACGCGTCCACCCAGGCGGGCATGAAGAACACCCGTCGGTTCGCCTTCACCCACTCGACGCGCTCGAGTGCACGGCGCAGGTAGGGGAGCGTGGCCTCGTCCTGCCCAGGCCAGTGGAAGTTGCCGAGGCTGTCGATGGTCCACTGCTCCGGGACGTCGAGCCCCAGGTAGTTCTGGAAGTACTGTTCCTTGCTGGACGGGTCGGCGGCGCCCGCGAGAAACGCCTCCCGGCCGACGTCGGACTGCCCCATCGAAGTGACCAGGTCCTCCAGCACCTTGCGTCCGTAGCCCCTGGCCACGAGTGCGGCGGCCGCCAGGAAGCGATCGCGCCGTCCCAGCGTGACGCCCGGGGCCGGCGCCTGGTTCGCGACCACCCGCTGGCACAGCGATGTCGCCTGTGGGCCATGGGTGTAGGCGAGCAGGAACCGCAGCACCTGAGTCTTGAGATCCGCGGCGCTGCCCTCCAGCTGGGTGAGCAGGATTTCGGTGAGCTTCTGCAGCAGTGGTTCGCTGCGCGTGCCCGACATGTAGCGAAGTAGGCAGACGCGCAGTGCGCCGAGTAGCCAAGCGTGGGTGCCCGCGTCCGATTCACCCGCGAGCAGCCGCAGGGCAGTGGTGGCGAACCGGGCCGGGTCCAGCTTGGTCTCGCGCACCGTGTCGAACAGCGCGCTCATCGCTACCGCCCGCACCAGCGGGTCCTCGATGTTCTGGGCGTGGTCGACCAGCCAGTCGCGGCTGCGGTCGTCGAGCAGGAACTGTCCGTACGCGATGTCGCGTGGATTGAGCAGGACGCACGCCGGTGCGGCGCGCCCGATCAGCGACGGCACCCGGGTGACCGCACTGTCGGCCACCACCCGGACCCGTTCGAAACTGCCGCTGGCGTCGATCAGGAGCACCTCGAGCTGCAGCGGCCACGTCCCCTCGTCGCCCTGCACGCTCTGCTGGTGGATCGCGAACTCGGTCATGCGCGACGCTTCGACCCGCCACTGTGCTTCCACCCGCGGCATGCCAGCGGCGAGGATCCAGCGGCTCGACCAGTGCCGCGCGCTCTGCTTCGCCGCCGTCTCCAGCGCACTGACCAACTCGCGCCAAGTGGCGTTGCCGAACTCGTGCTGGCGCAGGAACAGCTGCAGCCCGGACTGGAACGCCGCCGGACCGAGGCGGTGGTTGAGCTCCCGGAGGATCGCCGGGGCCTTGTTGTAGACGATTGCACCGTACGCCGACTTGGCATCGGCGAGGTTGGCGAGCTGCTGGTAGACCGGTGTCGTACCCGGGGTGCCGTCGACGCGGTAGGCAGCCGGTTTGACGCGGTGGTGGAAGCGCAACCAAGCGTGTTTGCCCGGCTCGAGGGTCTCGAACAAGGTGAAGCCCATGAAGGTCGCAAAGCCCTCCTTGAGCCACAGGTCGTCGAACCAGCGCATCGTCACGAGGTTGCCGAACCACTGGTGGCTCACCTCGTGGTAGATCAGGGTGCTGCGTCGCGTCAGTTCGCCTTCGGTCGGCTGCTGCTCGAACACCAGCGAAGACTCGCGGTAGAAGATCGCACCTGCGTGCTCCATCCCGCCGTACGGGAACCCGGGCAGCAGCACCATGTCGAGTTTGGCGAACGGGTACGGGTACGCGAAGTAGTCACCCAGCCAGGTCGCCGCACGGCCGTGCATGTCGAACAGGTGGTCGACCTCGGCCCGGTCGGCCTTGCTCTGCCGCAGGAACATTCGCATCGGAATCGGCGGACGACCGGCCGGTTGGAACGAGTGCCCGCCGATTTCGGCGAACGGTCCGGCGGCGAAGGCGAACAGGTAGGTCGGCAGCGGCTTGGTCGGCGCGAACGAGCGCACCGTTGCCGTCGAGCTGCGCAGCTCCTTGCCGTTGGCCACGACCTTCCACTCGGCTGGCGTCTCGACCGTCAGTTCGAACACGCCCTTGAGGTCGGGCTGGTCGAAACAGGGGAACAGTCGGTGTGCGTCGGCCGGAACGATCAGCGAGTAGTAGTAGTCTGCGCCATCGGTGGCGTCGTGGTAGACGGTCAGCGGCGTTCCGGTCGGTGCGACCTTCGAGCTGAAGTCGGCGCGGACTTCGTTGGTGCCGATGCGCATCTGTGCGGCGGGCAACACGATGTGGTTGGCGACGCGCCGCGGCTCGACCCGCGCTCCGTTGACGGTCAAGCCGGTCAATTCCTCGCCGGCGAAGTCGAGCACCACCTGGCCCCGAGCATTCAGCTCGAAGGTGGTTCGGCAGCTACCCGCCACCGCGGCCATCTTCTTGCCGAGCTTGAAGCTCAACCGGTAGTGGACGTCGTGGATTCGTGCCGCGCGTTCGACCGCCAACTGGTGGGTGATGCCCGGGGATGGGTTGGTCGATTCGGAGGGTCGCACGGTGCAGGAGGCAAGCCCGAGAAGGATCAGGAGTCCGCGCCCATTCATTCCGGGGCACTATCCGTGCTTCCACGGCCGGTGTCACGATGGAACGGGTCGCGAGCCGTCGGATCGGGTGGTGCGGCGTCCCCGGGCCACTGGGGGTGTCTCCGAAGTCCGTGACGCAGACGCC
>JACKIB010000036.1 GCA_020638695.1 Planctomycetota bacterium | reverse complement strand
GCAGTGATGCGCTCGTTGGCGGCCGACAACCGCCGTCGTGTCGAGCAGCTGCACGGACTGCTGCGCGGCTTCGCGCTCGGTGCGGACCAGTCGGATGACATCGCGCGGCGGCTGGCCGAGCGGTCGGTGACGATCGCCTACGTGACCAATCGCGACGGCCTGCGCAGCCTGTTCCAGGCCGAAGAGTGGTTCGAGCGCGAGCTGCCACGCCTCGAAGACCCCCAGCTCCGCATCGAGGGGTCGATGGTGCGGGCGGTGGTCGGCGCGCTCCGTCGCGGATTCGCGCCGCATCCCGCGCGGCGACTGATTCGCGGCACGCTGCAGGCGCGTCGCGTGTCGCGCCGCGGGTTGCGCAATCTGTTGCGCGCCTACGACGGCGATCAGGGGCGCGTTCGCGACATGGTGGACGCGTGGGTCGCGCTGCCCGACGGCGTGACTCCGACCCAGCGCGCCCGCGAGCTGGCGCTGCGCTTCTACCGCGCCCACGGGGAAGTCAGCCGCGAGCTGGTCGCGCTGCGCGCGGTGCAAAGTCTGTCGGTGCTCGACGTGCGCAACTACCGCGACCTGGTGTTCCGACTCGGTGGCTACGCCGAGGATGGCGAGGACCCGCGGTTGGCCAGCGCGCTGCCATGAATCGCTGGCGCGCGCTGCTGGCGGTCGAGGGCGCGGCGTCGCCCGCGTTCCTCGCCGTCGTCGCGGCGCTCGGACTGTCGTGGCGGCTGCTGGTGAACAGCTGGACGGTGCTGCCGCGCGAAGACGGCGTCACGTACTTGTGGATGGCCGAGCGGTTCGCCGCGGGCGAAGCCTCCGCCGCGCTCGGCCAGGTGTTCCCACCGTTGACCAGCCTGCTGATCGCCGTGCCGGTGGCGTTGGGGGTGGAACCGTTCGCCGCCGGGCAGTTGGTGCTCGCGGTCTGCGGAGCGGCGGCGATCGCGCCGACCGCGTGGCTCGCGCAACGCTTGGTGCCCGGCGGGGGTCGCGTCGCGGCGCTGCTCGCGGCGGTCGCCACCCGCCCGGTCATGCTCGGCGCGCAGGTCTACTGCGAGCCGTTGTTCGCGCTGCTGGCTGCGCTCGCGTTGGAGCGCGGTCTCGCCGGGCGGATGTGGACGGCAAGCGTCGCCAGCGGATTGGCATTCTGGGTGCGCCCGGAGGCGGCGCTGGTGCCTGTGGCCCTGCTCGTTTCCGAACGCGGTGCTTGGCGCGCGTTCGTCGGACTCGGTGCCGGCGTCGGCGCGCTGTCGCTGTGGCGCGGGATGTGCGACGTCGGCTTCGATCCGGTCCCCAAACTGGCGTTCATCCGGGCGCACAACGTGGCGACCAGTAGTCCGCTCGGGCATGTGCTCGAGCTGCCGGGCTGCTGGCTGGAGGCGTTCGGCGTGCTCGGGCTGTTGGCGATCCTCGGGATGCTGCGCGTCCGGCCGCGCAGCATCCTGGTGTTGTTCGGCCTGGTGCTGGCCATGCTGTGCCTCTACGTGCCGCGGTGGCGCTTCCTGGCCGGGTGGACGTTCGCGGTCGTGCCGTTGGCCGTGGCCGGGCTGCGCCTTCTGCCCGCGCGTCCCTGGTTGTTCGCGTTGGTGGTCGGCTCGCAGTTGGTGGTGCACGGCGGGGTCCACGCCGACCGGGTTGCGGAACGTGAACTCGCGCTGCACCTGCGGGGCCTGCTGCGCCCCGGGGAGCGGATCACCGGGGACATGACGCGGGTGCTGTACTTCGCCGGCGTGCAACCGCTCGAGCCGCGCCACTACACGGCGGCGGAGCTCTGTGCGATGGGGCGACAAGCGCGATTCGTCGTCTTGCGCGAGCGGCGTGCGACGACACCGGGCGTGGTCGAGGGTTTGCCGCGGCACGGCACGGCGGTGTTGCCCGAGGGCCTCGCGGAACGCGTGCGCGAGCGCGGCATCCTGGTGCTCGAGCGGCGTTGAGTTGCAGGGACCGCGGATCGTCCCACACAGGAAGATCAATCGGCACCTTCCGCGACACTTCCCGCGACACATCGGTGACCGCTTCTTCGGCGGCGGCCCTGGAAGCGCCGGCAAGCAACGGGGCCGATGCCTCGCAGCGCCGCGCTCCCCCAACTCCTCGGGTGCGGCCGCGGCCTTGATAGGTGAAGGAGAAGCGTGCCGCGTGTGAAGAAGCGCGGAGCGCGATGACTTCACGCCTGCAACCCCACGCGCTTAACAAGTCGCAGCTAGCTTCCCGCGCCGCATCAACGCCCCGACCGTGGGGTGGCACGCGAAGCAACACACCATGCTCGACTTCCATCCATTCGCTTCTCTCTCCCTCGCCGCGCTCCTGGCGGTCCCGGTTGCGGCCCAGTGCGACTTCGGGCCCCGCGGGTACACCTTCCCCGACAAGGTCGCCAACGTGCTGTCGTCCTCCGACGTGCCGACCTGGCTGGTCACCGTCGACAACCACCCGAACGAGATCTGGGGTGGCAGCACGCGCACCCAGAAGGACGCGGTGAAGCTGACCGGCTCGGCACCGTTCGTGCCGCTGTTGATCGGCCGGAACCCCTACGTCGTGCAGGAGACCAACACCGGCAAGTACTTCGGCCTCAACTGGTACGGCGACTTCGTGCCGTTGACCCTCAACGGTCCGGCCGCAGGCAGCGACATCTACTTCTCGCAGGACTTGATGTGCATCGTCGAGGGCAAGGACGTGCACGTGTTCGGCTACTGGGCGCAACGGTGGGAGAAGCTCACCACCAACAACACCCCGCTGGTCGTGGTCGGTCGCGGTTGCCTCAACGTGCAGGACGGCAACACCATCTGGGGGTTCAGCATGGCGACCCTGGGCAAGGCTCCGCCCGCCAAGTTCGTGGCGCCGATCGGGCCGGTGAGCCACATCATCGGCACCGGCGAGTCGCTCACGCGCCGCAACCAGCAGGGGTTCTCGATCGATGCGGCGCAGACCCAGGCAGTGGTCTACTCGGCGTTCACGCACGCTTTCCACCCGGTCAGCTTCGCCCGGACCATCCCGGTGTTCGAGTACGACAAGAACACCATCCTGATGCAGGACCAGCCCAACAAGCTGCTGCACTTCTTCTCGGCGCACTCCGGTCAGCTGGTGACCGGTGCGTTCCCGAACTACGACAGCATCATCTTCAACGGCGACAGCGCGCAGGACAACGGCATCGCGGTGCACGATCCGATCGCCAAGGAGGCGGTGTTCTTCCGTGGCATCGATGACGGGGTGGTGGTCAAGACGGGCGCCGACGTGCTGCTCACCGATACCCACACCAACAACCTGTGGCTGATCCAGCTCGCGGCGGCGACGCCGGGATCGGTGGAGTTCTTCGCGGTTTCCAGCACCAAGCGTGGCTCGGTGTTCCAGCCCGCCGGTTTGGCCGCCGGCGAGGTGCCGCTCAAGAGCGATGCCAACGACATGTGCGCGGTGGTGGCCACCGACAAGGCGATCTACGGCTACTCGGCGTTCTCGGGCAAGTGGACCAGGGCGACCATCAAGGGCACCTTCGACCCGACGATGCAGAAGATGGACGCCGAGGACTTCTTCGGCTACGTCGAGTCGTCGACGCACGTCTACGCGTTCAACCCGCGTGAAGACAAGTGGTCGGAGCACACCAAGGGCACCGGCTTCGCCGGGATCCCGGCCGGCAACGAGGACCAGATGGTGGTGATCGACGAGACCACCAGCGCGTCGGTCTACAGCATGGAGAGCACCGGCTTCCGCACGCAGAACTTCACCGGCACGCGCTTCTTCGTCGGCGACGACAACCTGAACTCCTGCTTCCCGTTCGTCTACGACAACCCGACCACGCTGGGCACCACGGTCTACTGGTGGCAGGGCTACGCCGATCGCTGGGTCACCTACGAGATGGCGAATCGGGTCACCGACAAGGGTCAGATCATCCAACTCGAAGACGGGATGATCATCCTCGACGGCAAGTCGATCCACACCTTCCCCGGGTTCGCGGACCTCAGCTCGGACTACTCGGCGCCGAACGACAACAACGCCTACCAGGCGATTCCGCTGTCGTCGCCCAAGTTCGTCGCCAACGGACGTCCCGGTGCGACCGTGGTGCTGTTGATCGGCCTCAACCGCGTCGACGTGAGCGTGCCCGGTTGGAAGTGCAACCTGCTGATCGACCCGAACCTGATGGTGATCCAGCCGATGGGCACCTACGGGGCCGATGGCACGCTGCGCTTCCAGTTCACGGTGCCCCAGGGCACGAACCCGGGGGTGGTTCGCATGCAGATGGCGAGCGACCTGTCCGGTGCGCTCGAACTGGGCCGCTTGCTGAACCTCGAGCTGTTCTAGTGCCCCTCGTCTGAAGTTCGCAGCAAATGTGGCCGCGTCAGTCGATTTGCGCGCAAGGCGCTGCGACGACACGGCTTGTTGGAGGACAAGCTGAGGAGCAGCAACGCAGCGAGCGGATCGAATGGCCGGGTACATGTGCTGCGAACTCCGGACGCGGGGCACTAGCTCCGGGGACGCTTCTCGATCGACTGCCGCACCGCGTCGTTGCGACCTGAGGTCCCGCGGTGCGGCTCCGGCTCGCCCGGACCACCTTTGAACCTGTGACCTGGAGGAATGCGATGTCCGCCGTTTCGCCCGCCACGGTGCTCTGCACCACGGCCTGTGCCCTGCTCTGTGCGACCGGTTCGGCGCAGTACGCCGTCACGCCGGCGGGCCTCGAACACGTGCAGGGGAATGCCAACAGCAGCCTGCCGTTCCAGGGCATTTCCTCCCGCTACCAGCAGGTCCACGATGCGGCGGACATCCGGGCGCTGAACGGTCGCCGCCCGTTCCTCGCCAGCGGCCTGCACTTGCGTCCGGCTTCGACCTACCAGATCCCGGCGCGGGTCTGGGACGTAGAGCTCACGCTCGGTGCGACCAGCAAGACCGCGGCGACCATGTCGACCAGCTTTGCCGCCAACTTCACCGCCACACCGACCACGGTGTTGCCGATGCAGTCGGTGAGCCTGCCCGCTGGCGTCGGGGTCGGCGGCAACCCCAACCCGCCGCTCTGGATCATCCCGTTCAAGCAGGTGTTCTCCTACTCGACCGCCGGCGGCGGACTGTGTTGGGAGTGGCGGCACAAGAACGGCAAGGACAACAGTCTGGCGCCGATGGATGCGGTGACGTTCGTGTTCGCCGGGGCTCCGAGCGTGCTGCCGCAGTTCGGCGCCGGCTGCACGGCGAACGGCCGGACCCGACCGGCGCGTTCCGACGCGGTCATCGCCGCCGGGCAACTCACCGCCGGGCTGGTCGACGGGCCGTCGAGCGCCGCGGTGGTCGCGGTGCTTGGGCTGAGCCGCGCCGACCTCGCCGTGGCAGGCTGGTGCGAGAAGGTCTACCCGACGCCGAGCATCACGCTGGCGGGTGCGACCGACCCCGCGGGGCGCTTCGCGCTCGGATCCGTGCCGGTCGCGAACCTGCAGATAGCGCCCTATTTCGAGGTCTACATCCAGTACGGGTTCGCCGACCCGACTCTGCCCAACGGCATCGGCCTGTCCAGCTTGGGCACCGTGGCGACGCCACCCAACGGTGGGTCGTTGGTCAGCCGCCTCTACTCGGTTGGTACCACGAACGGCAACGAGAACGCGACCAGTGGCTTCCTGTCGCGCTACCAGGGACTGGTCACCATGCTGAAGATCTTCTGAGTCATGGCGCCTGCCCGGATGGTCGTGGGATCGCTGTGGTGGGTGACGCTGCTGCTAGCGATGCAGGTTGCCTCGTCTGCGGCTACCGCGCAAGACGCCGTGACCGCGCGGCAGCTGGGAAGTCCGCGCGTGATGCAGGGACCGATGCTCGGCGCAGCGGGACCGCACGGGATGACCGTGTGGGCGCGACTCAACGGGCCGTTCGCCTTCCGCGTCCGCTACGGCACGGATCGAGAGTTGCGTCACGCACGGTGGAGCACGGAGGTGCGCGCGACCGTGGAAGGGGACTGGACGGTGCGCTCGAGCTTGTCCGGCCTCACGCCGCAGACGCGCTACTACTACCGCGTGCAGGTCGCCGGGAGATCGGACAAGTACTTGAAGGGGCGCGTGTTCTCGTTCCTGACCCCGCCGGCGGACGACGCACCTGCGGAATTCGAGATCGCTTTCGGTTCGTGTGCTCGCTACGGCGAGGATCGAGTCCAGCCGATCTGGGCCGCGGTCGAGCGGGCTCGACCGAGCCTGTTCTGTTGGCTCGGCGACAACATCTACGGCGATTCGACCGACCCGGCGATTCTCGCGGAGGAGTATCGCCGGCAGCGGGATGTGCCCGGCCTGCAACCGATCCTGCACTCGACCCCCCAGCTCGCGGTGTGGGACGACCACGACTTCGGCGTCAACGACTACGACCGGCGCCATCCGCGCAAGCGCGAGAGCCTCGAAGTGTTCTCGCGCTACTGGGCCAATCCCGGTTGCGGAACCGAGGTGGTGCCCGGCGTGTTCTTCCACCATCGATTCGGCGGCGTCGACCTCTTCTTCCTCGACATCCGCTACCACCGCGACCCGAACGCCATGCCGGACGGACCCGGCAAGACGATGCTGGGGGCGGGGCAGCGCGCGTGGCTCGAAGCCGAGCTGTTGCGCAGCAAGGCGCCGTTCAAGGTGCTGTTCTCGGGGTCGGGCTGGAGTGCCGCCAAGGGCCAGGGTGGCGACTCGTGGGCTTCGTACATGCACGAGCGGGACGCGTTGTTCGAGTTCATCCGCACCAAGGGGATTCGCGGCGTCGTGCTGGCGTCGGGCGACACCCACGTCGCGGAACTCAACTGCATTCCGTGGTCGGAGCGGGGCGGCTACGACTTGTACGACTTCGTCAGTTCGCCGCTCGCCCAGCGCTGCACCGACTCGTGGCTCGACCGCAAGCCCGAGATCCGAATCCGCCCGGTGTGGTTTGGTAGCGAGAGCTTCGGGGTGATGCGGTTCGACCTTCGGCCCGCGGATCCGACGCTCGAGTACCGCGCGCTCGGGCCGCGCGGTGAGGTGGTTATCCGTCCCTTGAAACTGCGGGCCAGCGAACTGACCAACGGCACGCGGTCGTGGGATCGCAAGATCGACCCGATCGAGGCGCGGCGGCGCAAGCTTCGCACCGTCCGGTAGCTCTCGGCGAGACGACCGCTTCGCCTCAGCGGCCACTGGCGCGCTTGGCTGGCGCTGCCGGCGGCTACTCGCTGGCGAGTCCGAGGTGGACGCTGATCCGCCGGATCACTGCTGATGAAGAGCGACATCCGACGCCCCATCGCACGCTTCGGGTTTCGATCGTTGGAGCGTGTCATGTCGTCCCGCATAGAGCCGGGAGCATACAACCCGTACATTGATGCGTTGATCGACTCTTGGTTACACGTGACATCAGCTTCGTCGAGAGGTCTGCAAGAGATCGAACACGTCGACGAGCTGCGCCCGCCCTCGCATCGAGGTCAGGTGGAGGCTGCCTGGCTGGTTCGCGAGCACACCGAGGGACATCGCGCCCGTGGCGGTCGGGTACCTCGCCACCTTGCTGATACCAAACGTGCTTCCTGGAAGACTAGGCCTCTGGGCTCGGGCCCGACGCGGGGACAATCTTCGCCGCGCGGAAGAGCTGCGCGGCGAGGCGCGCGCCCGGGTCATCTGGACCGGCGCGTCGCCGGTTGCACGCTTGCTCCGCGGCGGTGAACCCCTTCCGTCCAAGGGGAAGGTCGCCCGCGCGTCCGGCCACCCTGCCAGTCGCCATGACGACGATCCCGATCCACGCTACGATCCCGCATACGGCGCGCCTGGCGTGCCGACGAGCGGACAGCCGTGCATGACTCAGCCCCCACGAGCCAACAGCGCCGACGTTTTTGAGGAATACCTGCGCCGCCGCGAAGCTGGCGAAGCGGTCGACTTCGACGCCATCTGCCGTGCCCATCCGGCGCAGGCCGCGGAGTTGCGCCGACACGAGGCGGCGCGCGCAGCGGTCGAACGGCTGCTGCCCCGCGGGCTGCGTGAGGGCGATGACGCCGTCGGCGACACCGTAGTCGACGGCGCGCGACCGGTAGCTGACAGCGACGATCATGGTGGCGACGTCGCCGACCTGCTGGCGCGCCTGCGGCGGCAAGATCGACCGCATGCACGCTACGAAGTGCTCGGCGAGATCGCGCGCGGTGGCATGGGCATCGTGCTGCGCGTTCGCGACGGCGATCTGCGGCGCAAGCTCGCAATGAAGGTCGTCCGCGATGAAGGCGCGGCAGCAGACGCGCGCACGATCGGGCGCTTCCTCGAGGAGGCACAGATCACCAGCCAGCTCGACCACCCGGGAATCGTGCCGGTGCACGAGATCGGCGTAGGCGACGACGGCCGTCCGTTCATGACGATGCGCCTGGTGCGCGGCGACACGCTGCGTGACGTGTTCGAACGCGCCGCGGCCGGGGATCCCGAGTGGACGCATGCCCGCGTGGTCGGCGTGTTGCAGAAGGTGTGCGAGGCAATGGCCTACGCCCACGATAAGAAGGTCATCCACCGCGACCTGAAGCCGGCGAACATCATGGTCGGGCGGTTCGGCGAGGTCTATGTCATGGACTGGGGGCTTGCGCGCCTGCTCGACCGCGAGGATCCGCACGATCTGCGGTTCGCTGGCGACGACGGGTCGGCGAGCGCAATCACGACGGAGCGCGACGCGGGCGACGACGGCACGCCGGAGTCGCCGCTTATGACATGTGACGGGCAGGTGCTCGGCACGCCGGCGTACATGTCGCCAGAGCAGGCGATGGGCCAGCTCGACCGCATTGGGCCGCCGGCGGACGTCTACGCGGTCGGTGCGATGCTCTATCATCTGATCGCGGGGCAGATGCCGTACGTGCCGGCCGGCGCGAAGCCGACAGGCAAGGCGGTGCGATGGCGCGTCGTCGAGGGGCCGCCTCAGCCGCTGGCAGGATTCGGTCGTCGGGCACCGCAGGCGCTGGTCGCGATCTGCGAAAAGGCGATGGCGCGGGAGCCGGGGCACAGGTACCCGAACATGCGTGCGCTCGAACGCGACTTGCGGGCGTTCGTCGAAGGTGGTGTCGTCGCCGCGTACGAGACGGGCACGTGGGCGGAGACGCGGAAGTGGTTGCGGCGCAACAAGTGGCTTGCGGCGGCGCTGTTCGGGGCCGTGGTCGCTGTCGCGCTTTGCATCGCGGCGTTGGCTGCGTGGAGTATCAGCGAGGACCGCGCCAACAAGGACGAGCGCGTGCTCGCCGCGCGTGCCGCGCTCGAGCGGCTGAGAGTGATCGGTAACGACTTCGAGGGGCGCGCCCACGGCACGAGTGGCCGGCCCGCTGCTGTGGAGTGGCTTGAACTTGCGCGGCAACTCGTCGACATGCTCCCTGTGTTCGAGACAGAGCTCGCGGGCATTCGGGCCCTCGCGCAGCCGTCAGCGGAAGGCATGCGCGTGGCAAGTGCCGCGTTCGACCGCGCCTATGAGCTGAGCGTGAAGAAGAAGGAGTTGAAGTGGCGCGATCGCGTGCTCGGGTTGGTCGAGTGGTTGCCAGCCGAGCAGGTTGACGAGGCGGTCGCGCGGTGCAACCCACCGGAAGACCCCCTCGAGCTCAACGGCTACGTGTTCGAGCGCGTACGGCCCGACGACTTGCCTCGGATCTACGGTCAAGAGCAGGTCGCGTTGCGCCTCGCGGAGCGGCTCGTGGCGAAGTTCGACACTAGTACGGCAGCGAGCGTTCTCGGAACGCGAGATTCCGGGTCACGACGGGCTAGCGCCTGGCACCCGAGGTTCCGCGACACGCATGCGTTCGCGCTGTGGCGCGTCGGCAAGTTCGACGAGGCAGTGGCCAAGCAACTGGAGGCAGTCTCCGAGCCACTGCCGAAGGACGGCATGGAAAGCGCTTGGCGCAAGGACTTGCGCAACAACCTCCGGCTGCTCGAACGCGAACGCAATGACCTGCGCTCAGGCAGGTGGCGAGCCACGCGCGATGACCTCGCGGCGGAAGTCGCGGACATGGATCAGGAGGTCCGCGATCTCGCCGTGCGCATAGACGCCAGTGAGCACTCCCCCCGGATCGAGCTGTACAGGCAGGTGGTCCGTGGCTTGCGAGCACTGCGGGGTCGACTGTTGTCAGCCGAAGCGGCCTACAAGCACCCCCGCTGGCAGCAAGCGATCGCCGCCATCCGAACCCATGCGGCGTATCGCGGCCTCGCAGTCGCGCCGCAGCTCGACCTCGTTCCTCTCGGGCCCGACCCCACCTCGGGGCTGTGGGAGTTCGTGCACTTGCCGACGGGAACGGAGCCTGAGCGCGGTGCAGACGGCCGGCTCGAGCTGAAGGCTGACACCGGACTCGTGTTCGTGCTGCTGCCGGCAGGTTGCGTGCCAGTGGTCGCAGGCCGTAGGCGTGACGAACGGCATGACCGTGAGGTCGATGCGTTCTTCCTCTCGAAGTTCGAGATGACTCGGTCGCAGTGGATCATCCTCGCCGGTCGCTGGCCGGGGCCCACTTGGGTGTGCCGTGACCTAAGCCCGGTGGTGGCGGGCGGTTTCTCGATCAGCGACGCCCTGAACGCGATGGCCGGTGCCGGCGGTTGGCTGCGCGTGCCGCTCGGTGTCGAGTGGGAGTACGGCTGTCGCGCGCGCACGACGACGCCGCTTTGGCCCGGGACGGACGTCGAGCAAGTCGCGGCTTCCGGCAATTTCAGTGACACAAGGGCGCCCATCGGTCGGTTTCGTGCCAACGCGTTCGGCCTGCACGACACGATCGGTAATGTCGCAGAGTGGTGTCTCATCCCCGCACGTCCGTTCGATCGATCTGCCCTGGTGGGGGTCAGCCCCCTGGGCGGGTGTTTCGGACGACCGCCGCTCGGCCAGGAATGCGACGCGGAGCGGGCGAAGAGTCTAGTCCAGGGAAGCTCCCTCGTCGACGGAAGCCCCATGTACGGTCTGCGTCCCGCACGCTCGCTGCACCGTTGACGGTTGTACGAGATCCCCGCCCGCCGGGCGTGGGAACCACTCATTCTTGGTGCTGGACCCACCGTGAATACGACTCCGCGCTTTCGCCACCCTCGCTGCCTCCTGATCACCGCCTGCCTCACCGCGCTGTTCGCCGTCGCGATGCCGGCCCAGACCGGTCCCGACCCGTTTGCCGCGGGTCAGCACTGGCGCGGTAGGACGCGCGAGGACGGCGCCCAGAAGTCCATCCGCGTCGTCGAGCGCACTGCCGAGCGCGTCGTTCTCGAGGTCGAGGGTTTCGCAGCCGGCGCCGTGTTCCGCATCGCCGGCGCGACCAACGGTCGGCGCGCGACCATCGACGACGTGCAGCGCACGAAGCACGCCAAGGGCAGCCGCTCGGTGAAGATGGTCGATGTACGTGGCACGGCGGTCCTGTTCGACGGCAAGCTCACGCTGCACGTCGCCGCGAAGATGCGCGGCCGCGGCATCCGCTCGTGGGCACTGACGTGTGCCGATGCGGAACCGTTGCCGCCGCCCTCACCGCCCGGCGCTGAGCTGCTCGTCGGCCGGAGCTGGCGCGGTAAGACCACTGAGGACGGCGGTATCAAGACGATCCGCGTCGTTGCGCGCCGCGGCGCGACGGTGGCGTTCGAGGCCGAGGGCTTCGCGGCGGGCGCGCTTTTTCGCTTCGAGGGCACGCTGCGCGGCCGCGTCGTCGCGATCGACAACGTGCGCCGCACGCGGCACCCGAAGGGCAGCAACGCGGTGGCGATGCACGATCCGCATGGCTGGATCTGCCTTCGGCCTGGTGGCGAGCTGCAGGTGACCGTGCGTGCGCGCATGCATGGCAGCGGCCGGCGCAGGAGCTGGTCATTCGTCTGTCCGCGCGCCGTTCCGCAGTAGGTGGCCAGGAGATCCCCAAGGTGCACGCCCGGGAGTAAGAGGAAGCCGGACTACGGCCCGAAGACGGGATAGTCAGAGTAGGCGCAAAGCGGCTCTCTGGGGACGAGGGGACGCGCCGCATCCACGACGAGGTGGTGGCGGGCCCGAGACCCTGAGTGAAGCTCGAGGTCGAGCGCGGCTACCGCGCCGTCCTCGCAATCACCCACTTGACGGCAGAACTCCGCCGATCGCAGGGGCCGGGTCGCGACCACCGGCTCACCCCCTATGACTGCTCCAGGAACTTCTCGCGGAGCTCGCTCTTGGCACGCCGCAGCAGCTCCTGGCACGCCTCGACGGTTCGGCCCATCTTCGCCGCAACCGTGCGCCAGTCGTAGCCCGTGTAAACGCTGTAATCGATCACTTCGCGGTGTTGAGGCAATAGCCGCGACACGCAGGCGTCGAGGCGATCCTGCTCCTCACCACGGGAGGCCTTGAGCGGCACCTCGGTCGTCTCTGCTGCGACTTCGATTGCGAGGCTCTCCTCGGCGTGCCGCTGCACCTCGCGCGCGAGGTCGCCGCCGCGCTTCTTGGCGCGATCGTGCCGCGCGTGGTTCCTGATGTCGTTCGTCGCCGCAGTCGCCACCCAGTCGATAAACTCGGCGTTGCTGCGCTTCTCGAACTTGTCGACCGACGACAGGATGCGAACGAACACGTCCTGCACGTAGTCTTCGATCTCCGCTCGCGCGAGGCGTTCCGGTCCGAGCCGAGCTCTGACCAGCCTCGTCACGCGAGGGTAGTAGCGGAGGATCAGACTCGGCAGAGCGTTCTCGTCGCCGCTCCGGTGGCGGGCCAGCAGCACCATCGTCTCGGCGGATGTCGTGTCTTGCATTGGGAGTCTCTCGCTCGACGCATCGATCCTCGATTCGAGAGATGCTACAACGCCGGTTCGGCGCGGGCCAGCAGGCAGGTGCCGGGCGGAGCGGGATGGGGTATTTGGAAGCATTCGGTTCGCGGTGCTGGTTCCAAGGCGCGCTCACTGACTCCGTCTTACAGCGAGCAACCGCGGGGGTTGTCGGCAGCTTGTGACCGAGTGTTCGCGCTCGGGCCCGCGACGACGAACTAGCCGCACGTCGCGCTAGTGACGCTGACGCGACGCAGTTTCTGCTGCGCGCGGCGTGGGCTAGAGAGTGATCCGGTGCTGGCTCAAGTGTCCGACCGACTGCGGGAATCGAGCTGTGCGCGTACGACGTAGTCGAGACGGTCCCGAACATCCGAAGACCGACACGGAATGAGAGTCCATGAGCAAGTTGATCCGCCGATCGTCCTCCTCACCCGCAAGCACCGCCCTGCTGATCACGACATGCATGGCGGCGATCGCCGCCACTCCACTCGCGCAGCGGCCGAACATCGCCATCAACCTGACGAAGTCCGGCAAACCCAGCCCGCTCGAATCGGACCGCGGCTGGGGCGGCGGCGCTCGACCTTGGGATCTCGTCGACCACGAACGCACCTACAGCGATTGGGCTCGCGGCCTCGCCTTCACGGGAGGGCGTGGACCTTGGGTCGAAGCCGCGGGCCCGCGTCAGGCGACCATCGACTTTGGTGCCGACAGGACGTTCGACAAGGTGATCCTCTGGCACCACGGCTACGAGCACGTCCCGGGCCTGTCATCGACTTCGCGCATTTCGTACTGGAACGGCGTCCAGTGGATCGACACCGGCGCTCGCCGTCGCTTCGGCCGCATCGAGCTCGGCGGCGAGTGGAGCGTGTCGGACGAATACGAGTTCCTGCCGGTCACCGGGAGCAAGGTGCGGTGGTCGTTCGACAACCGCGAGCTCAACATCCAGGGTCAGCAGATCCAGCACGGCTGGCTCTACGAGTTCGAGGTGTACTCGCAGCAGCCGAGCGTCGCGCGCAACCCGACGCGCGCGCCTTTCCCGAGCCCGCTGCAGTCCGACGCTGGTTGGGGTGGAGGTGCGAAGCCATGGGATCTGGTCGACGATCTGCGCACCTATCCCACCTGGGATCGAGGTCTGGCGTTCACTGGCGGTAGCTGGGACCCGACCCGGGCCGGCCCGCGACAGGCGACGATCGACTTTGGCGACAACCGCACGTTCACGAAGGTGGTCTTGTGGCACCACGGCTACGAGCACGTGCCGGCGGCGGCCGCAACGACGCGAATCGAGTACTTCGATGGTGCACGCTGGGTCGCCGTCGCCGCCGCGCGCACGATCGGTCGCATGGACATCGGTGGCTCGGGATGGTCCGTGTCGGACGAGTACGAGTTCGCGCCGGTGACCGGCAGCAAAGTGCGGTGGAGCTTCGACAACCGCGAACTCAGCATCCTGGCGCGGCAGAACACGCACGGCTGGCTCTACGCGTTCGAGGTTCTCGCCGAGTCGGCACACTCGACCTTCGGCGCCGGCTGCGCGGGGTCGAACGGTGTCCCGACGATTTCGCGGGGCTACACCGGTCCGCGCCTCGGCGAGCCGTTCACGTTGACGGTTGGTTCCCTGCCGGCCAGCGCACCCGTGATCGGGTCCTACGGTGCGAGCCGAAAAGCGTGGGGGGGGCACTCGCTGCCGCTGTCGCTCGATGTCCTCGGCATGCCGGGCTGTCAGCTGCTGATCAGTGCCGACCTGACGACGCCGATCCCGGATCGACCGACGCCGACATCGGCGCGTTGGACGACTCAAATCCCGCTGGACCCGAACCTGCTCGGCAGGTCCTTCTACCAGCAGGTGCTTGTGCTGGATCCGAGCGCCAACGCGCTCGGCGTGACGCTGAGCAACGCCAGTCAGGCGACGATCGGCTGGTATTGAGCTGAATGCGACGAACGCCAGCTCGCGATCGATCCGCTGCCGGTGCTCGAGCCGGCGCGTCGACGAAGAGCACCGGTTGCGCGGCGCGAACCGGACCGCGGCCTCGTCGGCGCCGCAACGCTGCGGCAGATCACACGAATGCTCGAATCTCCGATCCGTGTGGGTTCTGCGCTCGTCTGGTGCTGCATCCCGGGCCGGGCCCGCGCGGTTGCGGTCGGCTCGAACCAACAGGAGCACTCGAATGATCGGCAGAGCATGGATCGCAGTGGTGGCTGGCGTCAGCCCGCTCATGAGCATTGCCCAATCCTCGAAACCGCCAGCAGCCATCGGGGCCCTGGCGGGTCGGGTCGTGTCGGACCGAGGCGCGGCGGTGTCCGGCGCGCGGGTCTTCGCCCTGGACCGGGGGTCGGACGAGACGCGCTGGGTCGAGTGCATAGCCGACGGCGACGGTAGGTTCCGGCTCGCGCCACTGTCGGCTACGCCCTCGCTCGACATATGGGCCGAGAGCGCGGATCTCAGCCGCCAACGGTGGGAGGGCGTGCCCGTGTTCGCCAACCACGACCACAACATCGGCGAACTCACCCTGCTACCTGGCACGCGGCTGCGGGGCACGGCGGTCGATGGCGATGGCAAGCCAGTTTCCGCAGCGCGCCTCGTCGTGGAAGGCCGCTACCACAAGCTCGCGCACACGGTAACAGCGCTGGGGCCGGACTGGCTTGTGGCGGTCGCAGCAGATGGGAGCTTCGCGACGCCGCCGCTGCCGATCGGCAGTTTCACGCTACGCTGTTCGGCCGCGGGCATGGCCCAGGTCGAAGTTCACCACACCGTCGGCCTGCCGATCGTCGACCAAGTGGAACTCTCCCCGATTCGGATGCTGCCCGAGGTTCCGGTCGGCGGCAGCGTCACGGATCCGACGGGCAAGCCGGTGGCCGGTGCCGAGGCCGTGGTCGATGGGGGGTGGGATCGCTATCAACGCTCCGACGCGGTCGGCCGGTTCCTGGTCCGCGGTCACGGTGCCGCGGCCAAACGTCTCGTGGTCAGCGCCGCGGGCTTCCGCGCGACGCAGGTCCGCTGCCCGAGGCGCGGGGCGACCTGCGCGTGGTCCTGCAGCCCGCGGTCGCGATCCGGGGCGAAGTGCTCGACGCCGCCACCGGTGCGCGCGTCAAGATCGACAGCATCTTGCTGTGCACCGTCCATCGGGACGCGGACGGCGTCTCGCACTGGGGTTGAGGCTCCGACTGGGATCAGCCCGAGACCGGTCGGTTTCGGGTGTGGTACGAGGACGCAGCGGAATACCACATCAGCGTCACGGCGAAGGGTTTCGAGGACGGTGAACTCTACCTGGAGCCGATCAAGACGGTGCGAAACGTCGACGGCGTCGTGCTGAAGCTTGCGCGGCGACGCGCCGGAGTCGATCCGTCCGGCACCGTGCACGTGCGGGGTCGGGTCGCCAGCGCCAGCAAGGTGCCGCTCCCGGCCTGGGTCACGGCCGAGCGGCCGTGCCGCGAGAATAGCCCGGCCAACGCCAGGATCCTCCGCGGCTGTCCGGTGCCTGAGCACGGCCAAACAGCGGCCCAGGGCCAGGTTTCGAGCGACGGCAGCTTCGACCTCGGCCACCTGCGCGCTGGGGACTACACGCTCTTGCTCCGCAGCGCCCAGACCGGAACGGTCGGTCGGTTGCCGCTGAAGATCGTCGCAGGCAAGCCGCCGCCCACCGTCGTCATCGAGGCCGAACCGGCGGCGACGTTGGCCGGCAGCGTCAACGGTCTACCCGCCGGGTTCGAAGGACAAGTGTGGCTCGTGGTCTTCGATGCGACCGCGGTCAGCAAGCAGGTCCGCGTCGCTGCCGACGGCAGCTTTGTCGTCACGGGCCTGCCCGCCGGGACGTTCGGGTTGCGCGTCGGCCACGATCACTTCGCCGCGCGGGCGAATGATCTGGCGGTCCATTTCGACTTCGGCCAGCACACCGGCAAGGTAGATGCGTGGCGTGGTGCAGTGCGCGTGCGGGTCGCGAACGGCGCGGTGATGCGCAACGTTCAGGTTCCCTACCTACCCCGCGCGAAGTCCACGGTCGACGGACGATCAGCGGCTCCGCGTGTAGTTCCTGACAAAGTCACACGACAACGCATCCGAAAGGAGGTGTGTGAGTACTTCGCCGTCGATCCCCGGCAGCCAGCCGAGGTGCAGCGAGCGATGATCGGGAAACTGCGGCGGGACGCGGCGCGGACCACCGACGATGCGCAGCGCTACGTCATGCTGGCGGAGGCGTACGCGGCCGCCCTTCGAGTGGGAGATGGCGTCACGGCCCTCGAAGTGGTCCGCGACCTCGAGAAGGACTTCGCCCTGCGCGGCGGCTCGATGCGACTCGATGCCATCGAGTCGCTTTGCAAGGGCGCGCGGACTGCGGCGGATGCCTACGCCGTGGCCGAGCTGTGTATCGCGGAGCTCGATCGGCTGGCTCGCGAAGACGACCGTCTCGCCCGCGGGGCGGTGCGTAGCTTCTCGCAGCTGGCCCGTTTGGCGCGCTCCTCGGCCTTGAGCCAGCATGCGAGGCAGCTGGGCAGGGACTTGGACGAAGCAGCCACCCTACGTCCGGCGGTAGCTGGTGCACTCGCGATCCTGGCGACGAAACCGGATGACCGCGCGGCCAACCAGCAGGTCGGCAGCTTTCGCTGCTTCCGCCAAGGAGATTGGGACAGCGGTCTTCCGCACCTGGCGAGGGGCAGCGATGCGCCGTTGCGGGCACTCGCCGCGCTGGAGCTGAACGAGTCCGACGCACCTGGCTCGGCGATCCGGATCGGCGACGGCTGGTGGAAACAGGGTGAGCAGTATCGGGGCGAGGTCCGAAGCCGCGTCCGCAACCACGCCGCCGCGTGGTATCGGCGGGCCATCGATCAAGTGCGAGGGCACGACCGCGCCCGCGCCCAGGCCCGCATCGACAAGATGGTCGCGGAAACCCGTGCATTGCTGACACCGGCCCGACTCGATGAGCCGTCCAGCGACGGGCTTGTGGGCCGCTGGCTGTTCGACGATGGGGCTGACCAGGGCGCGGACAGCTCAGGTAAGGGCAACCACGGCAAGCTCGTGAACGGTGTCAAGTGGGTCGAGGGCGTGGTCGGGCAGGCGCTGAGCTTCGACGGCCGCGACGACCATGTCACGATTGCTGTGGCCGATCTGCCAGCGCTGAACGGCCCGATCACCATCGCGTGGTACCAGTGGGTCGCCGACAAGCCCAAGTCGCAGTGCAATCCAATCGCGTTGTGCAACTGGAAGACGATGACCTCGATCCAGCCAGGCTACGGACGGAACGGCGACATCACGGTCTGGAGGCTCAGTGGCGACCCGCTCGTGAGCTGTCCGCCACCGCCCGTCCGACAGTGGCACCACTGCGCATATACTTTCGACGGCAAGACACACCGTCTCTACATCGATGCAAGGCTGAAGGACGTTTCGACCGCGTCGCAACGGGCCGGCGTGCCACACGTCATGGAGTTCGGGCGATGGAGGGGCAAGAAGTACAGCTCGTTCTTCCGTGGTCGACTTGACGAGGTGCGCATCTACCGCCGTGTACTCGAGCAGCGGGAGATCCGCCGTCTGCTACGGCCGGTTCCGCGCTGAGCGGGGAGCGGCGCCGGTGTGGGCGAGATGCGTTGTAGTCGTGCGCCGGCGGTAGCTGGCTAGGCGTGCCGAACGGGAGCCACGCTGGCGACGACGACTCTGGTCTGCGACACCCGGAGCACTGGTGCGGGGGATATGGGCGACGGGCCAGGCCGGCTTGTCAAGCCAGAGCCGCCGTACGCTGCTTCAGCGTCGGCGCGCTAGGCAACCGCCGACCGCTACAGAACCGAGCTGGCAATCCGCTAGCCAATGGCGTCCACGTCCCAGAGCAGCAGGAGACCGGCGCGACGCCTATCCCGGTCGACGGTGCCACAAGAAGCGCGTGGGGTCTGCTGAGGTTTGGTGCTGTCGTCGTCGGGCCATGAACCCACAGCCAAGGACTTCCCATGCGAACACTTCCAACGATCCCCTTGATTGAACTCTTCGTTTCGCTCGCGGTTGCGTCGGCCGGACTTCCCGCTCAGAGCCCTGTCATCCACGAGCTCGGCTGGGAACTTCGTGCACGCATCACGGTGGCTTCCCCGGCCGGTGCCCACTTCAGTGCGGTAGACGGGTCCATTTTTCTGAGTTCTCGTAACGGCGGCGCGATACTCCGCATTGACCACCGGCTCTTGGCAACGCAGGTGTGCACAAGTGATCGGGCGGCGTGCGTCGTGGTCGGGGCTAACGGAGACCTGTACTTCTCCGAGGACTACGGCGGGAAGATTTTTCGCGTACCCTACGGGCAGAGCGTTCGACAGACGTGGGTCAGCGGCTTCGGAGGCGGGGATCGTGATCCTTTCGGCATGGCGATCGTGCCGTGGGACTACGCCGGACCGGTGGTCCTCCCGGGTGAGGCTCTGGTTGCCGACCGTGGGGTAAACGGTCCGAAGGAGATATGGCGCTGGAGGCCGTCGACGCCCGAGGGCGAGTCGCGGGTCTTTGCCAACTCACCGAATCTTGTCAACGACCCGATCGATGTCGCCATCGGTAGAGACGCCATCTATTTCGTCGATTGGGCAGGCGGCTCGGCTCCTGGTCGAGTGCGCAAGCTCACGGGCGTGGACAACGCTCCGCTGGTGGATACCCAGGCGCCACTTCCGGCAGTCGGCGGCGTAGTCGTCGACCCGCGGGACGGTCGACTACTGCTTCGGGCCAACGACCACGTTCTTCGCCTGGATCCCGCCACGGGCGCCTGGAGCAAGGTCGTCTCCTGGACAGCGAGCAACAACCCGCTTGCCCCGTGTGGAATCGACATATCACCCGACGGAACTCGCATGGTTGTGACTGACCTCGGGGCGAATACTGTCTTCGTGTTCGACCGGGGCCCCCGGTACGCCCTGTTCGCACTCGGCTGCAGTGGCAGCCTAGGTCGATCCACCTTGCGCGCCGCACAGCCACCGCGCCTGGGTGGATCCCTGCAGGGCGACATCGACAACCTGCCGCTCAGCGCAGCTCTGCTCTTCACGGGGTTCAGCCGCACATCGTCGGCGCTCGGCACGCTTCCGGTCGCTCTCAGCCCGTACGGGATGCCCGGGTGTCAGCTGCACGTGAGTCTCGACGTGCCTACTCTTCTCGTGGGCACGCAGGGTCGTGCGGACTTCACGATGGCGATCCCCTGGGCTCCGAGCCTCGTCGGTGTTCAGTTCTTTCAGCAAGCACTTGTGTACGACCCTCTTGCCGGGAATTCCCTGAAGGCGGTCATGTCTGATGCGGCTGAGGGTGTGATCGCCGTGGCCATGCTGCCGAAGGATGGCACGGTGCCGGAGGACATGCTCCCCATCCCCGCGGGTTCGTTCGTCATGGGCTCCACCCGGGGCGAGCGGAACGAACTACCCGTTCACCAAGTGCACATCACGCGCCCCTTCTGGATGGCCAGAAACGAGGTCACCCAGGCCCAGTACCTCGGCGTGATGCGTGCGAACCCCGCGTTCTTCGTTGGGTTGGACCGTCCTGTCGAGCGAGTAAGCTGGACCGAAGCCGTTGCATACTGCAGGACCCTGACAGTTGCGGAGGCGACCGCGAAGCGGCTTCCGGCCGGCTACGTCTACCGACTTCCCACGGAAGCCGAGTGGGAATACTGCTGTCGGGCAGGGACGTCGACGGACTGGAACGCTGGCACCAGCTTGGGTTGTGGGCAGGCGAACATCTACGACAACGGCTACTGCGTCCCGCCAGGACAGTCGAGGAGTGTCGGGAGCTACCCTGCGAACGCATGGGGCCTCCGCGACATGCACGGAAACGTGGCGGAATGGTGCCTCGATTCGTGGGACCTGAGTGCCAACTACCCGGTTGGCTCCGTGGTGGATCCGCACGTGACACGCGGGTCGGTTCGGATTCGACGGGGAGGTTCCTACGGCGACGTGTCCAAGGATTGTCGTTCCGCGTTCCGAAGCTGGCTCAACCCCGACGACCGAGGCGCGTTTCAGGGCTTCCGGGTCGTACTCGGGCCGGATCTGGCACAGTAGCCTGGGTCAGGGGCCACGCTCCGCCGGTGCGCCACCGGCTACTCCGATGCGCCAATGTGACGTTGCGCCGGAAGGAAGTCTGGTCCGCACCCATCAGCCGTTCGCAGCACACGCCGCGCGGCGACGACGGGTACAGTGGCCGAATGATCGAACGGATCACTGGTGTCGCCGCAGTGGTATGG
>JACKIB010000035.1 GCA_020638695.1 Planctomycetota bacterium | reverse complement strand
CAGGTCGATTCGCCCGCGGGCGGATCGCCGCTTCGCGAGCGTGAGATCGGGCCGTCCCCGCACGCTGCGGGTCACTTGGTCCAGCTGCCGGTCGCACCGAGCGTCTTCGGACGCCCCGCGGCCTGCGCCGTCTGCCAACCGGTCCAGTACGCCAGGCGGGCGATCCGCTCCATCTTGGCGAAGTCGAGCTTGTCGGCGTGGTCGGTGACCTTGTGGTAGTCGGCGTGCTCGCCGTCGCAGAAGAACACCACCGGCACGCCCTTGCGGGCGAAGTTGAAGTGGTCGCTGCGGGAGTAGTAGGTGTCGCCGTTGCTCAAGGTCATCCCGAGCTTTCCGGCGATCTCGGCCGCAGTGCGCACGAGCGTCGAGAACTGCTGATGGTCCTTGCTCGGCGTCACCGAGACGGTGCCCTTGGGTGACAGCTGGGTGTCGCGGCCGATCATGTCGGTGTTGACGTCGGCGACGATCTGGCCCAGTGGCCAAGTGGGGTGCTCGGAATACCAGTGCGAACCCCACAAGCCGAGCTCCTCGCCGGACACCGCGAGGAACACGATCGATCGCTTGGGTGGCGACTGGGCGCCGGCGAACGCGCTGGCGATGGTCAGCAGCCCTGCCGTGCCGGAGGCGTTGTCGTCGGCCCCGTTGAACGGGTCGCCGTCCATCCGCGTCCCCATGTGATCCATGTGTGCAGAGAACACCACGGCCTCCGTAGCGCGGCTCGTACCGCGCAGCACCGCGCACACGTTGACCGCGTGGAACTTCTTGTCCTCCCGGACATGGACCGACACGCGACCGGCCACCTTGGGACTCTTGCCCGACGACGGCGGAGTCACCACTCCGGCATCATCGACCTTGCAGCCCAGCGCCGTCAGCAGCGCACGCGACCCCTTCGGCGCCAGCAGCAACGACACGATGGCATGCGCCTCGGCGCGCCGCGGTCCGCGCTCTCCGGCGTACTCGAGCAGGTGCTTCTCCGGCAGCAGTGCGCGGTAGTTCATGTTGTCGAGCAACGAAGACGCCGGATCGGTGACGGCGAAAACCACCACGCGCATGTTGCGGGACGCCATGTCGCGGCTGACCGCGGCGGCGCGCTGCACGAGTCGGTTGCCGCGCATCATGCTGCCGCGGTCGCCCGCTGCGCCGCCCGGTGCACCGAGCACGACCACCGGAATCCGACCGAGCAAAGCCTTGGGGACTTGCTCGGGGTTGCCGGTACCGCAGTAGACGAAGCTGCCGCTGACGCGCACCGGCTTGCTGTCCTTGCCGGGGATCACCGCAAAGCCGGTGGTGTGGTTCTTGCCGCCGAAAGCGATCGAGGTCCCCTTGGGGTCGAGGTAGGTGCGCTCGAGTGGGTATTGCTGCAGGAACGACCGCTTGCCGCCACCGAGCGGTTGCAGGCGGAGCTTGGCGAAGTGTTTGGCGATGTACTCGGCGGCCTTCACCTGACCCGGCGTCCCGGTGTAGCGGCCGCCGAGGGCGTCGGAGGCGAGGAACTCGGCGTGTCGCTTGAGTTCGGCGCGGGTGATCAGCGCGAGGCCGTCCGGGGCACCGGCAGGGAGCCCCGGGGCAGCCTGACCGAACGCGTTCGCGGCGAGCAGGAGGATCATCGACAAGGCACGCATGGCCGGCAGATGCTACCCCGGACGATTCACTGCCGAGCTGTCACGATCGCGTTGGATCGCCACCGGCAGTGGAATCGCGCGTTGCGGCGTGCCCTCTGCCGGGGTGCGGGTCCGTGCCGATCGCCCGGTGCACCGCCGCCCGGACCACCGGCACCACATCCGCTTCGAACCACGGGTTGCGCCGCAGCCACAGCGTGTTGCGCGGACTGGGGTGGGGGGTCGGGAAGAACCGCGGGGCATAGTCGCGGAACGCGCGGACCGTCTCGGTGAGCGATCGGCGGCGCGCGGAACCGAGGTAGTGCGCCTGCGCGTACTGACCCGCCAGCACCGTCACCTCGATGCACGGCAGGGCTTCGAGCAGTCGCGCGAACCAAAGCTCGGCACAGGCTCGGCGCGGCGGCAGGTCACCCGAGGGACCGCGGCCCGGGTAGCACAACCCCATGGGAATGATGGCGATCCGCTGCTGGTCGTAGAACGCCGCTCGGTCGAGCGCGAGCCAACAGCGCAGTCGGTCGCCGCTGGGATCGTCCCAGGGGACCCCTGAGGCGTGCACGCGGGTTCCCGGCGCCTGCCCGACGATCAACACCCGGGCGGTGGCGGAAGCCCGCAGTACCGGGCGCGGTCCGAGCGGAAGGTCGGTGCAGGCGCGGCAATTCCGCACTTCGGCCAACAGCTCGGTCAGGGTTTCCGCCACCTCAGGAACTCAGGCGACATCCCGCGAGGGCTCTCCGGCGCCGCTCAGAGGTCGATGCACACCGCAGGATCATTGCCGGGGGCCGCTTCTACCGAAACACCGCTATAGTCGCAAACCGTCATGCCGGAGCCCAGCCAACCACAGTCGGACGTCCACAGCGCCCTGCGCCGCGTCGCCCGCCGCCAGCACCTGCGCGCCTTCGGGGCCGCGGCGTTCCGCTGGACGGTGGCCTTGGTGATCGCCTGCGCGGTGTACCTGTTCGGCGCCCGCCTCTCGCTGTGGCCCGACGCCGCGCCGAGCCTCCTGCTCTGGTCGATCCCGGCCGTCGCGCTGCTGCTCGCCTGGCCAACCTACAAGCGCCCCAAGCCGGACCTCGCGGCGCGCGCCGCGGACCAGCACCTTGCCACCGACGACTTGTTCCTCACCAGCACCGCGGGCGGCCGCGGGATCGCAGACGACTACGGCGAGTTGGTGCAGGCCAGCGCCGCCCGTCAGGCAGCACGCCTACGCCCGAGCGAGATCGCCCCGCTGCCGTTCGTTCCGCGGCTGACGATCGCCGCGCTGGCACTGCTCGGTTTGTGGGTTGCCCACGCATTCGTGCCGAGCTTCGACCCGTTCGGCAGCGGTGCCGAGCGCACGCTGCTCGCACAGCAGGCACAGAAGCTCGCCAGTGAGCACAAGGCGGTCACCGAGCGCAAGAAGGCCCTGGTCGGGCCCGCACTGGAACAGCGCAACTCGCAGAAAGTCGGGCGGGCGTTGGAGGAGGCGGTGCGCAGCTTCCAGAAACTGGACCGTCGGGCGCAGGAGAAGAACCGCGAACGACTGAAGAGTCAGGCGGCGAAGCTCGGTGCCGAGTGGCGGGCCGCGAAGGAGAAGAGTCCCTTGTCCGCCGGTGCCAGCGCATCGCTGCAGCGGCTCGGCGACCTGGCCACGCAACAACGGCAGGCGGCTTGGGAGCGGGAACTGTCCGACGGCAAGGTCGACAGCCTGCGGTCGGAACTCAAGCAGCTGCACGCAATGCTGCAGGAATTGGCCAAGTCCGGCAACCCCGAGGCAGCCGACAAGTTGCGGCGCGAGCTGCAGCGACGCACCAAGGGACTGAAGGACTTCCTCGACAGCCACGCCGCCTCGCAACCGCTCAACGAGACCCTCAGCAAGATGCTCAACCAGCTGCAGGCGCTCGGCGTCGACAAGTTGGCGGAGAAGGCCAAGGACGCGCTGCGCGAGTCGTTCGAGCTGTCCGACATGGAGTTGAAGGCGCTGGCCCAGTCGATGCGCGATCTCAAGGACCTCGAGGCCGCGCTGCGCGCGCTGCAGGCGGCGCGCAAGGCCAACGAGAAGGGTGGCTGCGATTGCCCCGGTGGAGGGGGAGAAGGCAAGGGCAAGGGCAAGAAGCCAGGACCGGGCGAGGATCAGGGCGGACCCGATGGCGCGTCCCTGGCCAAGACGCTCGAACAGTACCGTGAGTTCTACGAGCGCATGCTGGCCCAACAGGACGGCGAGGGCCCGGGGCCCGGAATGAAGGGCGAGGGCAAGGGCGAGGGTGGCATCGCTCCCGAAGACCCGTCCCAGAAGAACAAGTTCAAGACCGAGAAGTCCCGCTCGGCGCTGGTGGCCGGCAAGATGCTGATGAGCTTGAAGACCCGCGAAGAGGGCGACCGCGGCAAGGTGACCGGCACCTACTCGGAGAACCTGCAGCGGGTCAAGCAGGGCGTCAGCGAGGCGATCCTCCAGGAACGCGTCCCGCCGGGCTACCACGACGGCATCCGCAAGTACTTCGACGATCTCGGCCAGAACGCGCCGCCCACGGGTACCGGGGACACCAAGAAGAAGTAGCGCACCGCCGCCGATGACCGAATGGCACCTCGCGGCGGAGGCCGTTCCGTGCGCCGGTTGACGCTCCTGCTCGCGGTGTTGACCGCCGCGGTGGGGGTCACCTGGTTCGCGCAACCCGAGGCGGCCGACCTCACCGTCTACTGCGCGCACGACGCGGTGTACGCGGCGCCGTTCCTCCGCGAGTTCACCCGAGCCACTGGGATCACCGTGTCGGTCCGCTACGACACCGAGGCCACCAAGTCGCTCGGCCTAACCGAACTGATCTCGCGCGAGCGCGACCGCCCGCGCTGCGATGTGTTCTGGAACAACGAGCCCCTCGGTACGGCGCGGCTCGCCAGCGAGGGGTTGTTGGCGCCGTACCGCGGCACCGGTTGGGCGCGCATCCCGGCGGCGTTCAAGGACCCCGAGGGGCGCTGGGTCGGGTTCGCCGGTCGCCTGCGGGTCTGGATCGTGAACCGCGACCGGCTCGCCGCATCCCAGGCGGCAGTGGACGCCACATGGCGGCAGCCCGGAGCCCTCGGCGCGGCGTTCGCCAAGCCGTTGTTCGGCACGACTCGATTCCACCTCACTGCCCTGCACGAGCAGCTGGGCGCGGACCGCATGCGCGCATTCCACGCCGACCTGCTGCGCCGCGGGGTTCAGGTGGTGTCGGGCAACTCCGCGGTCAAGGACCTGGTCGCGCAGGGCCGTTGCGCGGTGGGCTGGACCGACACCGACGACTACTTCGCCGCGATCGATCGCGGTGCCCCTGTCGCAATGCTGCCAGTGACGCTGCCCGACGGTGCGACGCTGTGCGTACCCAACACGGCGGCCATCGTGCGAAGCTGCCGCAACCGCCCCGCAGCAGAGCGGCTGGTCGACTACCTGGCGTCGGCAGAGGGCGAACTGGCGCTGGCGCGATCGCGCAGCCGGCAGGTTCCACTCGGCCCGGTCGACAACGAAGCGCTACCCGCCGAGGTGCGCGCGCTGGTGCCCGCCGCGCGTCGCGGCTACCGGTTCCGCACCCTGGCGGCGAGTTCCGCGGCCTGCTTGCAGTTCCTCAAGGCGGAGTACGTGCGGTGACGGTGCCCGAAGGCGTGCTCGCCGCGGCAATCCGCGGGCTGGCCGTCGCACTGCTGCTCGCATACGTCGCCCCGGCTGCGGCACGCGCCGCAACGCGCCAACCGTGGCACTGGGGCCTGCTGCTCCTACCTCTGTTCACTCCGTCGCTGCTCGTCGGAACGTGCTACTCCGGCCTGCTGCACGGCGCGGCGGGGGAGCCGTGCTACGTGCTGCTGCTCGCCACTCGGTTGCTGCCGATCGCCGCACTGCTCGCCGCCTGGTTGCCCGGCCCGCCGATCGATCGCCGGGCGCACCACTGCGCACGCATGATGGGTGGCCCGCGCGGCACCGGCTTGGCGCTGCGCGGGCCGGTGCGCAACCGCGCGGTGGTCGGGGCCGTGACGTTCTGCTTGGCCTTCGCCGAGTTCGAACTCGCCTCGCTCGGCGCACGTCCGACGTGGACGGTGTGGTTGTTCGACGCGCAGACCGGCGGCCTTCCGCTCGCCGAGACGCTGCGCGCGGCAGTGGTTCCGGTGCTGATCGAGACGGGCGTGCTCGGCAGTGCGGTGGTCTGGTTGGTGGTGAGCGGCGCCGGTCCGGCGGAACCCGCTGGCGATCCGCCGTGGCACGCCGCGCTGTGGTCGTGGATCGCGGTCGCGGTCGCGGTGCTGTTGCCCGGCGCGACCCTCGCGCGTGGCCTCAGCGACCTGCGCGGCCAGCTGCAGTTCGGCACCGAACTCGGTCACGGCGCACTGCTCGCGGGTGCAGCCGCGGCCAGCGCCTCGGGAATGGCCGTGCTGCTGCCGCGGCGGGTGCTCGCCTGGCTGTCGCTACCCGGCCTGCTCGGTGGGCTGGTGCTGGGGCTCGGCATCCAATCGCTGTTCCAGCTGCCCGGCCTGCAGACGGCGTACGACACCCCTCTGCCGCTGCTGGTCGGTTGGACCCTGCTGCTGCTCCCGATCGGTGCGCTGTTGCTCGGGGTCACCGCGCGGATGGTGCCGGCCGCAGCGGTTCACCAATGTGCGCTGCTCGCCGCGGCCAAGGACGCGACACCGCGACGCGCCGCCGGGCGGATCCACTTCGCGCTGTCGGGGATCCGCCACGCCGGCGCAGTCGGGGTGCTGTTCGCCACCGCGTTCTTCGAAGTGGTGGCGGCCGACCTGTTGGCGCCGGCCAGCATGACGCCGGCCGCGCCGCGCCTGTACAACCTACTGCACTACGGGCAGAGCGCCGGGCTCGCCGCCATGGTGCTGTGGATGTGCGGGACCGCCGTCGCGGCCTGCACCGTGCTGACCGCCGGCTGGCGCGCGCTCGCACGCCCGCCCGCCCTGCGGATCGGCGGCCCGCTCAGCCGTTCTTCGGCAGCGCCTTGATGAAGCGATCCGCCTCGTCGATCGACTTCTGCATGTCGGCGATCAGCGACGACACGTTGCTTTCGATCTCCAGCACCTGCTTGTCGAGCGACTTGATCGCCTGCGCGTTGAGATGATGCTTGAGGAACAGCACGTGGTTGTTGAACGCCTCCAGCACCGGCGGCATCCGCGCCTCGGCTGCCTTCATCTTGCTCAACATCTCGTTGTAGCGTCCCTGGGTCTGGGCACGCATCTGCGCGCTCTGGGAACGCATCCCGGCGTCGGTGATCTGCGCGGTCTCCTTCTCCCACTCCGAGAACATCGCCCCGGCGACGTCCTCCACGTCGCGGATCTTGGTGCTCACCGCGGTCGCCCGCACCTTGGACGCGTCGTACGCCGACTTGAGCTTGTTGTACTGCGCCTCCAGCTCGCCCCCGTCGAAGCCGGTGAGCGCCTTGAACGCCTCGAGGGTGGTCTGGAACTGCTGCTTGGCTTCGTTCTGGCTCGCCTGCGCCTTCTCGACGCGACCGACCAGAATGTCGCGCTTGGCGTAGCCCATCGCATCCATCGCGCGGTAGTAGACAGAGCTGCACGCACCGAGACCGGCGAGCACGGTGGTGATGACGACGATCCGCGTGCGGTTCATGCGCGGAGCTTAGCCCGCGCCACCACGATCCATCGCGCGAGTTCGCGCAATCTCGCCCGGGGCGACGCGAATGCGGCCCCTCCCGCGCGCCGCGGTGGCGGGGCCCCGAGGCGGCCGCTACAAACCCTGCCGTGCCCGCCGTGTTCCAGCTCGAACGGGTGCGGGTCCGCGGTGCCGCGGCGCCGCGCCTGCAGGTCGACACCCTGAGTCTCCTGCGAGGGACCACCGCGGTGCTCGGCCCGTCCGGCTCCGGCAAGACGACGCTGCTCGACCTGTTGGTCGGCTTCGCGCAGCCGGATGCCGGCACCCTGCGGTTCGACGCGCCCCCCGGCGGCGACCCACCGCTCGCGTGGTCGCCGGCGCAAGGGGGTACCTGGCCGCACCTCACGGTCCGCGCGCACCTGACGGCGGTCGCCCCGGCACCGGACGAGGTGGGTGCGCTCCTCGCCACCTTCGACCTGAGCGATGTCGCCGAGCGACGGCCGGCGCAGCTGTCGCTGGGGCAGCTGGCGCGCCTCGGGGTGGCGCGCGCACTCGCCACGCGGGCCCGCGTGCTGGTGCTCGACGAGCCGTTTGCCCACGTCGACGCCGGCCGTGCGCGGGAGTACTGGGAAGCGCTGCACTCCGAGGTGACGAGGCGCGGGGCGACGTTGGTGTTCGCCACCCACGACCCCTTGCCGGTGCTCGCGTACGCCGAGCGTGTGGTGTGCTTGGAGCACGGCCGAGTCACCTACCATGGCGCGGTCGATCCGCTGTACCGTGCACCGGAGACCCCCGAGCTGGCGCGAAACCTCGGGCCGTTCAACTGGATCCCGCCGGACGAGGCCACCACTTGGACCGATTCGGTGGCCCCCCGCTGCCTGCGCCCGGAGCACCTGACCCTGCACCCCGACCCGAATGGACCCTTGACCATCGAGGCCACGCGTCTGCTCGGCGCGACGTCGGAGTCGTGGGTCCGCCGCGACGCCGACGGACCGCGGCGGAGCTTCGTCCACCGCAGTTCGGCGGCACCGCTCGCGGCTGGCACCCGGGCAGTGCTGCGGCTGGCGCTGTGCCTGTCGGGAGTCGCGCTGCTCGGCGCAGGGTGTGTCGGACACGGCGAGCAGTCGTCCATGCGGGCGGTGGGGCACACCCAGCTGCCGGTGCTCGGCAAGCGCATTCCCGCGCCGCGCAGTATCGCGGTGCTCGACGACGATCACGTGCTGGTGCTCGACAACGGCGGCCGAGTGCTGGTCCTCGACCGCGCGCGACAGCCGGTGCGCCAGTGGGCGATGCCCGACTCGGCGGTGGGCAAGCCGGAAGGGGTGTGCCTGCTGCGCGACGGGCGCATCGCGGTCGCCGATACCCACTACTCGCGCGTTGTGTTCTTCGACCCCACGGGTAGGGTGCTCACCACCTGGGGCAGCCGCGGGTCCGGTCCGGGTCAATTCCTCTACCCGATCAAGGTGATCCAGGATCCGGCGGGGTTCCTCTACGTCGCCGAGTACGGCTCGAATGATCGGATCCAGAAGTTCTCCGAAGACGGCCAGGTGGTGGCCACCATCGGTTCGTTCGGCACCGAGCCCGGTCAGTTCCAGCGGCCCAGCGGTCTGGTGTGGCACGCGGGGTTGTTGTACGTCGCGGACGCGATCAACCACCGCATCCAAGTGTTCCGCGACGACGGACGCTTCGTCTCGGTGCTGGGCGGTGCCACCGCACCGGAGCTGAAAATGCCGTACGGCCTGGCGATCGGTCCCGGAGGGGACCTGTTCACCTGCGAATACGGCGCCGGCCGCGTCACCCGGCTGAGCCGCGACGGTCGGTTGATCGAGCGGTTCGGCGGCTGTGGGCGAGGCCCCGGGCAGATGTACACCCCGTGGGGGCTGACCGTGACGCCGGACGGCCGCGTGCTGGTGGCCGACACCGGTAACAACCGCCTGGTGGAGTGGCACGGATGAGCTTCGCGCAGCGGTGGATGTCGGTCTGGCCGCCACCGCGGCGCGAGCTCACCATCTACAGCTACGCGACGCTCGTGCTGTTCCTGATCGGCTTCCCGCTCGGCTGTTGGATCGCCGACCGCGCCGGCCTGTGGGTGTTCTCGTCGCTGTGGCCGTTCGGATTGCTGGTGCTCGCACCATGGCTCTGGCGGATGCACCGCGGTGGCTACTCGGGGCTGCCCAAGGTGCGCGCCGAGCTGGCACTTCTGAGCCGCTTCGCGCTGCTCGCGCTGTTCATCCTGGTGTTTGCCCAGCCGCGCACCGTGCGCACCGACAAGCGGCTGTCGGTGATGTTCGCGATCGACTACTCGCACTCGATCGTCACCGCGGCGGCAGACCGCGCGATCGAGTTCGCGTTGAAGCGCGCCCAGGAGAAGCCGGAACTCGACCTCGCCGGCCTGCTGTTCTTCGGCCGCAACGCGTCGGTCGAGTCGCCGCCCGGCCTGTCGCTACCCGAGAGTGGCACGGTGAACGTGCACATCGAGCGCGACGGCACCGACATCGCCAAGGCACTGTCGCTCGCCGCGGCGATGCTGCCGCCGCAAACCCAGTCGCGGATCGTCCTGATCAGCGACGGGGTCGCGACCGACGGCGCACTGTCGAGCGTGCTCGACGACCTCAAGAGCCGCGACATCCCGGTCGACGTGCTCGGCATCGATTACCAGTTCGAACGCGAAGTGTGGCTGGAGCGCCTCGATCTGCCGCGGTTCGTCAAGCTCGGCGAGCCGTTCGAGGCCTCGGTGGTGCTGTCCAGCTTGCAGGCGGGCAGCGGGGTGTTGACGCTCGCACAGAACGGCGAGCCGATCGCCCGCCAGCCGGTCACGTTCCACGCCGGCAAGAACCGCTTCACCCTGCCGGTGCACCTGAAGTCGAGCGGCTACTACGAGTACACCGCGCGCATCGAACTCCCCAAGGGCGAGGACAGCTGGGCGCACAACAACCAGGTGGTGTCGTTCCTCTACCTGCAGGGCAAGGGGCGGGTGCTGCTGGTGACCGACGCCGCGGGCGATCCACGCGACTGGCGCGACCTCGAGCGCGCGCTGCGCGAGGGGCAGCGGGAGGTGCAGCGGATCAGCAACTTCGACTTCCCGCGGCACGCCCTCGCGCTGCTGCCGCACGACTGCATCGTGTTCGTCAACGTGCCGCGCGACGCGTTCGACGAGGCGCAACTGCAGGCCGCGCACGACGCGGTCTACAACCAGGGCTCGGGGTTCGTGATGGTGGGTGGACCAAACAGCTACGGCCCCGGCGGCTACCACCACACCAAGATCGAGGACCTGCTGCCGGTGACCATGGACGTGCGCAAGCGCAAGCAGCTGCCCAAGGGCGCGCTGGCGATCATCCTGCACACCTGCGAGTTCGCCAACGGCAACACTTGGGGCAAGAACATCACCAAGCGGGCGATCGACGTGCTCGACGACCGCGACGAAGTCGGGGTGCTGGCCTACAGCTACCCGGACGGCGACAACTGGCTGTTCCCGTTGGTCGCGGCGGGCAACCGGGAGAAGCTCGCGGTGCAGATCAACAACGCACAGCTGGGCGACATGCCGAGCTTCGTGCCGACCATGCAGATGGCGTTGCAGGGGCTGAAGGCCTCGGACGCTGCCGCGCGGCACATGATCATCATCTCGGACGGCGACCCGACGCCTCCGCCGCCGGGCTTGTTGCAGCAGATGGTGGCAGCACAGATCCGCGTGTCGACGGTGGGCATCAACCCGCACACGCCGAACGACGTGCAGTCGCTGCAGCTCATCGCGCAGACCACCGGCGGCAAGTTCTACTTCCCCAAGGACCCGAACGAGCTGCCGGAGATCTTCATCAAGGAGGCGAAGACCCTGCGGCGCAGCGCGATCCAGAACATCACCTTCACCCCGGAGATCCTCTCGCCGTCGCCGATCCTCAAGGGGATCACCGGGTTGCCGAAGCTCGACGGCTACGTGTGGACCACGCCGCGACCGCGCGCCGCGACGATCCTCGACGGCCCGTCCAAGGAGGATCCCGATCCGGTGTTGGCGCACTGGCGCTACGGCGTCGGCGCGTCGATCGCATTCACCAGCGACCTGTCGCCGCGCTGGGGCAAGCACTGGCTCGGCTGGGACCACTTTGCGGCGTTCGTCAAGCAGATGATCACCGAGGTGGCGCGGGCCGACGCCAAGAACACCGCACAGGTGCGCAGCTACGCGGCCGGTGGGCAGGGACACATCGTGGTCGACAACTACGACCCTGCGGCGACGTTCCTCAGCGTCGCAGCGCAGGTCGAGGGACCGGACAAGTCGAACCAGCGGCTGCAGCTCCGGCAGACCGCACCCAACCGCTACGAAGCGAGCTTTCCACTGCACGGCACCGGGCGCTACCAGGTGACTGCGGTCGGCGTCGACCCGAACAACAAGTCGCGGTTTCGCGCCCACGGCGGCTTCGCGGTGTCGTACTCGCCCGAGTTCCTGCGCTTTCGCGCCGACCGGATCACACTCGAGCGGATCCGTGAGCGCACCGGAGGCCGAATGCTCGCCGGCGCCGAGACGGGGCGCGAGATCTTCGGCGTCGACCGGCGGCCGCGGCACAGCTCGCGGTCGATCCTCGACCTGCTGTTGCTGCTGCTCGCCTGTTGGATCCCACTCGACGTCGGACTGCGGCGCGTGCAGCTGGACTGGGCGACGCTGCGGGCGATGGTCTGGGGCAAGCAGCACAGCACGCAGACGCTCTCCACGCTGCTGGAGAAGAAGGGCGAGCGGACGCGCCGTGCCGACGACGCCGAACCGGCGCCTGGCGCACCGAAGCGGCAGGTGTCCGCCGCGCGCCCAGGTGGCGACGAGGCACCGGCCGCGGTCCGCCCCACCGAGTCACCCAGCGCGCCAGCACAACCACCCGCCGGGACCACCACTTCGCGCCTGCTCGAAGCCAAGCGGCGCGCCCAGGAAAAGAAGCCGTGAGCGAACCGACATGAGCAACGAAGAGCAACTGCAAGCCGAGGCCAACGGCTTCCGAAAGGACTTCCAGGCGATCCTCGCCGAGGTCGGCAAGGTGATCGTGGGGCAGGCCGGGGCGGTCGAGGCGACCGTCACCGCGATCCTGTGCGGCGGCAACGTGCTGCTCGAGGGCGTACCCGGTCTGGGCAAGACCGAGCTGGTGAAGACGCTGTCCCGGGTGCTCGATCTCGACTTCAACCGCATCCAGTTCACGCCGGACCTCATGCCGGCGGACATCGTCGGCACCAACGTGATGACCGCCGACGGCTCGGGCAGCTACCGGTTCCAATTCCGCCGCGGGCCGATCTTCACTCAGCTGCTGCTGGCCGACGAGATCAACCGCGCGACGCCGAAGACCCAGTCGGCGTTGCTCGAGACCATGCAGGAAGGCACGGTGACCACGCCGGGCGAGACCTTCACCCTCGAGCAGCCGTTCTTCGTGCTGGCGACCCAGAACCCGCTGGAGCAGGAGGGCACCTACCCGCTGCCCGAAGCGCAGCTGGACCGGTTCCTGTTCAAGGTCGAGGTGCCGTTCCCGGAGCGCGGCGAACTCAACGAGATCGTCGCCCGCACCATCCTGCGCGCCATCGTTCCGGTGGCGAAGATCGTCGACGGCCCGCAGATCCTTGCGATGCGACGGATCCTCGACAAGGTCGTGGTCGCCGATCCGATGCGCGACTACGCGGTGCGCCTGGTACTCGCCTCGCACCCGCAGTCGGAGCTCGCGACCGCGCGGGTCAAGCGCTTCGTCGCGTTCGGCGCGAGCCCGCGGGCCGCGCAGGGGTTGATCCGCGCGGCGCGCGTGCAGGCGCTGGCCAGCGGCCGGGCGCACGTCGGGTTCGCTGACCTGCGAAAGTTCGCCCGCGAGGTGCTGCAGCACCGCATCATCCTCAACTACGACGGCCAGGCGGAGAGCCTCGCGGTCGCCGAGTTGGTAGCGGAGATCGTCAAGGAAACCCCCGAGGAGGCGTGAACCAACCGGCCCAGATCACCGGGCTGCTGAGCAATCAGCTGCTCGGACGCATCGAGCAGATGCAGCTCGTCGTATCGCGGCGGTTCACCAACCGCAGCCGGGGCGAGCACCTCGCGCGCGGCGGCGGCAGCAGCAACGAGTTCCGCGACTACCGCGACTACTCGGCCGGCGACGACATGCGGTTCGTCGACTGGAACATCTTCGCCCGCCTGCAGCGACCGTTCGTGAAGCTGTTCCACCAAGAAGAGCAGCTGCACGTGGTACTGCTGATCGACGCGTCGTCGTCGATGGGCTTCGAGGAGAAGGATCGCCGGGCGCTCGAACTCGCGGCGGCACTCGGCACCATGGCGCTGCGCGGCGGCGAGCGGGTCAGCGTGCACGTGTTCCACTCCGCGGGCCGGGGTGCGTCCCGGCTTGAGCCGATTCGCGGCCGCGGCAAGCGGCGCGAGCTGTTCGCATTCCTCGAGAACGTCACCCCGGGCGGCGAGACGACGGTGGAACAGGGTGTCGAAGCACTGCTGCGTCGCCACCGCGGCCGCGGGGCGATGTTCGTGCTGTCCGACTTCTTGACCACCGGCGACCTCAACCGCGCGTTCAACATGGCATTCAGTGCCGGGCTGGTGCCGTACGGCCTCCAGCTGCTCGGCCCGTCCGAGCTGTCGCCGGAGCTGTCCGCCGACGTGCGCTTGGTCGACTGCGAGAACGCCGAGACGCTCGACGTCACCGGCACCGGCGAGCTGGTGCGGTTGTACCGCGAACACCTGCAGGCCTTGCTCGGTCACCTGGACGCCTTCTGCCGCAACCGTGGCGGTCAGTTCGTCAGCCTCGACACCGCCTTGACCGCGGAGACGGTGTTGACCGATGTGCTGCGGCGGCGGGGGTGGGTGCGGTGAGCTGGCCGGGCTTCCACGCGCCGAGCGCGGCGTGGCTGTTCGCGCTGGTGGTCCCGTTGGTGCTGCTGTACTTCCTGAAGCTGCGGCGACCGACCATGAAGGTCCCTTCGCTCGCGCTGTGGCGGGTCGTACTGCAGGACCAGCGAGTCAACTCGCCGTTCCAGCGGTTCCGTCGCAACCTGCTGCTCTGGTTGCAGCTGGCGATCCTGTGCCTGATCGTCCTGGCGGCCATGCTGCCGTTCTTCCGCGGGGTGGGTAGCTCGAACCGCACGGTGATCCTGATCGACCGCTCGGCCAGCATGGGGGCGCGCGACAAGCTCGGTGGGGAGACGCGGTTGGCACTCGCCAAGGAGCGGGCGCGGACCCTGATCGACGGGCTGTCGCCCAACCAGGAGGTCGCGCTGATCGCGTTCGGCCGCACCGCGCGTCAGCTGGTGCCGTTCACCAACGCGCACCGGGTCCTACTTCGCGCGCTCGACGACCTCGCGGTCGAGGAGGTCGAGGGCGACGTGGTCGACGCGTTGCGCATGGCCGACGCGATGGCGCGCAGTGCGCCGTTCGACCGCGTCGTGCTGCTGTCGGACGGCAACATCCCGGGGCGGATCGACTTCGACCTGCCGTTCGAACTGGACTACGAGAAGCTGCCGCCAGCCGGTGCCAACCTCGGGATCACCGGGCTGCGCGCCCGGCGTGACGGCGCCCGCGGGTGGAGCGTGTTCGTGCGCGTACAGGGCACCGAGGGAGTCGACATCCCGTGCGAACTCGAGGTGCGACGCGGCGACACCACGCTGTTCACCGAGCCGGTGCACATCAGTGACCAGTCGGGCCAGCGATTCGTGTTCCCAATCGCGGTCGAGGGCAGCGCGCTGCTCGAGTTCCGGCTACGGCACCGCGGCTTCGACTCGATGCCGGCCGACGACCGCGCCTACCTGGCACTGGAGCCCGGACGACCACTGCGGGTGCTGGTCGACCGCGAACTGAGCTTCTTCCGCCATGGCCTGGCGGTGCTGCCCGACCTCGAGCTCGACACCGCACCACGCGCCAGCACCACCTACGACCTGGTGCTGACCGCCCCCGGCGCCGAGACGCCACTGGCGCTCACCACGCTGCACGCTGGTGGCATCCCGCCGGATCTGACCACGCTGCTGACCGTCGAGACCCTGCAGACCGGAACCGAGACGGTGGTCGATTGGCAGCGCAGTTCGCCGCTGCTGGAGCACGTCGAATTGTCCGAGCTGCTGTTCGGCCAACGGGTCCGCTTCGCCGCCGGCGTGCGCCTGCAAGAACTCGAGAGCCTGCGCTACGAAATTCTCGCCCAGGGCAGCAGCGGCCCGCTGATCGTCGCCAAGGAAGACGGCGGTTTGCTGCACTACCACCTGCTGTTCGACCCGTTGCGCAGCACCCTGCCGTATCGGGTCGGCTTCCCGATCCTGTGCCGCAATCTGGTCGATCAAGCGCTGCAGCGCGCCGGTCTGCTGGACAAGCAGGCGCCGCGCACCGGAGTGCTCGCCCCGCTGCCGGTGCCCCCGAACACCGAGTTCACGGTGGTCGGCCCTGGCGGCGCGACCACCACGGTGCGCTCCGACAGCGGCGGGTTGCTGACCGGAATCGCCACGCCGCAGGTCGGCCCGCTCCTGGTCCGCGGTGGCGGAACGGAGCTCCAGGTCGGCGCCAGCCTGCTGTCGCTCGCGGAGACCGCGCTGCGCACCACCGATCAGCTGCAGATGAACGAGTTGAGCCAGAAGGCAGTGACCCGTCAGGTGACCACCGACCGGAGCCTGTGGATGGTGCTAGCCGCGCTGGCGCTCGGTGTGCTGCTGGTCGAGTGGTGGGTGTTCCAGGCCAAGCCCGGCGGCCACGTGAGGGTCGCGTGAGGCCACTCCAGCTGGTTTGCGCGCTGGTGGCAGCGCTCTGCACCCTCGCTGCCGCGCCCGCCCAAGTGCACGTCGTCGGGCACCGGTGGGGGTTCGACAACACGGCGACGCCGGGGAGCTTCAACCTGCTGACGCTCGAGGTGCGCAACGACACCTCGAGCGACTACGACGGTGGCGTGACGGTCTACCCGGTGCGCAGCCTGATGGATGCCGGCGTGCAGCACACCATCCGGTGCTTCCTGCGCCCGGGGGAAGCCCGGCAAGTCGCGACCTCGGTCTGGCTGGCGGATGCGACCGCCGAAGCCCGCGTGCACGTACTCGGCGGCAAGCTGCTCGAGATCATGCCACCGAAGGTCGGCGGCACGGGGGCACAGGTGCTGCTGGTCCCCAAGAACGCCACGCCGACCGCGGGCTTGCAGGTCCACGCGTACGACGAGACGACCTTCCCGAGCAGCCTGGCGGCACTCGACACCTTGCGCGGTGTGGTGCTCGACCACGTCCCCGAAATGCTCGAAGCGCAGCGCCGGACCCTGATCGACTGGCTGCACGCCGGCGGAACCGTACACGTGTTCCAGGACATCGGTGGCTTTCCGCGGTTCGACGGCGACCTCGCGGTGCTGTCGGGCGAGCAGGCCGAGCAGCGGGTGGGCGCGGGGTGCATCCTGCGGTATTCCCGCACACTCACCAGCGCACCGTACACGCTGCGGAAGCGCAGCGCCGCGTCGCTCCCGCGGCCGGTGGGACTCCACGCCATCGCGCAGCGACTCGGCGAGGTGCTGCGGCCCGAGCACAATTGGTTGGTGATCTACCTGTTGATCACCGCGTTCTTCGTGGCCACCGTCCCGGTGTTGGCGTACCTCCAGCAGCGGCTCGGCCCCCTGACCAACACGGCGATCCTGCTGGCACTGGTCGCGGTCTTTTCCTGGGCGATCGTCACCGTCGGACGGCGGGGCTACGGCGAGCGCTCCAGAGTGCTGTCGGTCAGCCACATCCGCGGCCTGGGTCGCGGGCGCTTCGACGTCTGTCAGTGGAAGTCGGTGTTCAGCACCACCAGCCAACGCTACGCGATCCACCACGACGCCGGCGGTTCGACCTACGCGGCGCCGGGGCCCGATCGAGTCAGCGCGTTCACACCACCCGGCCGCACCGCGCTGCTGCTCGATGTGCCGCTGTTCACCGCACAGCCGTTCCTGCACCGCGGGACGTTCACCGGGGATCCGGTCGCCGTCACGAGCGACACCGACGAGCGCGGCAGCAAGACCCTACGGTGGGACGGACCGAAGGTGCTCCGTGCGTACCTGGTGCGATCGGGTCAGGTCACGACCCTGCGGGTGCGCGGGAACGAACTGGTCGACGAGGGCGCCGCGACGGATCCCCACGTTCTCATGGCGCAGACGATGTATGTGCGGAGCGGGCGCGCCAGGCGATCGGTTCAGGCGCAGATCGCCGACCAAGCGATCTCGGCGTTGCTCGCCGCGGAGTTCCCGCGGCAGGTCCGCCGGAAACCGACCAGGCGCCGCAGTTCTTCACCGACTCGCTTGCTCGTCTTCTGCGATCCACCGCAACAACTCGCCGCGAAGGGCGAAGGTGTGGGCGAAGAGACGGGCGTCGCCATCTACGACCTGATGCTCGAAGCCGATTGATGACCGCCTCCAAAACACCCGCCCTGAGGATCGATGGACTGTCGCACCGCTTCAAGCAGCACCGTGCAGTCGACGACGTGAGCTTCACCGTCGCGGCCGGGGCGATCCATGGGTTCGTCGGGCCCAACGGTGCCGGCAAGACCACCACCCTGAAGGTGATCGCCACCCTGTTGGAGCCGCAGGTCGGCAGGGTGGAGGTATTCGGCACCGACGTGATCTACGGCGTGCGGCACGTCCGGCGAAGCCTCGGCTACATGCCGGACCATTTCGCGCTCTACCGGCAGATGACGGTCGCGGAGTACCTCGATTTCTTCGGCGCCGCCTACGGGCTGCGGCCCGCGGCGCGCAAGACCACAGTGCACGACGTGCTCCAGCTCACCGACATGTACCACCGGCGCGATGACGTCATCAAGGGGTTGTCGCGCGGCATGCAACAACGGGTCAGCCTGGCCCGAGTCCTGGTGCACGACCCGAAGTTGCTGTTGCTCGACGAGCCGGCCAGCGGACTAGATCCGCGGGCACGCATCGAGTTGATGGACATCCTGCGCGAGCTCCAGCGGCTCGGCAAGACCGTGTTCATCAGCTCGCACATCCTCAGCGAGCTGGCGACACTGTGCGACAGCGTCACGATCATCGACCGCGGCCGCATCCGCTACAGCGGCGGTATGGAGCAGCTGCTGAGCCACGCCGAGGGCGAAGATGTGAGCTTCGAACTGCAGTTGGCTGTTCCGACACCCGCGGTGGGGGAACGGCTGGGCGCACTCGACGGCGTGCTCGAGGTAGGGGTCGACGCCGACCGACCGCGCAACCTCACGCTGCGCGTCGACCCGCAGCGGATCGGCAGCGGAACACTGCTGAACGCGGTGATCGCCGCCGGCGGCGAGGTCGAGAGATTCCAGCGCAGCCGGCGCCACCTCGACCAGGCATTCATGGATCTCACCGAGCCCGGTGTGCGCTCGTGAACCTGCGGCCGATGGCGCTGGCACTGCGTTCGGTGCGCGAAGCCGCCCGCTCGCGGAGCACGATCTGGCTGCGTGCCGGATTGCTGGTCTTGCTCATCTTGGCGGTGATCGCCGGACAACAGGTCGCGCGGCACTCGAGTCTCGGCGGGATGACACTGTTCGCCTGGGTGGCTTGGTGCGACTTCATCCTGCTGACGCTGATGTCGATCAGCTCGTTCTCCACCGTCCTGACCGAGGAGAAGGAGCGGATGACCCTCGGGCTCCTGCGGATGGCCGGGTTCACGCCGCTGTCGCTGCTGCTTGGCAAGTCGGTCGGCCTGCTGCTGAACCTACTGCTGTTGCTCGTCGTCCAAGTGCCCTTCTGCCTGCTAGCGATCACGCTCGGTGGGGTCACCACCCACCAGGTGCTCGGCGTGTTCGGGTTGCTGAGCGCATACGTGCTGTTCCTGTATTCGCTCGCATTGCTGTGTTCGGTGATCCGGCAGCGCAACACCGGAGCGGCGGTGATGACGGCAATCCTGCTGGTTGCCTACCACTTGTTGCCCTTGGTTCTGGGGCTACTCAGCGGCGTGATGAGGGGCAATGCACGCGGGCCGCTGCACCGCGTGCTGCTCGGGTGGGTGGACACGATGGCCATCACCACCCTGTTTCGATCCACCAGCATGCGGGGTAGCTTCGGCGCCACGTTCGGCCCGAGTATCACCACCCATCTGACGATGGCAGCCGCGCTGTTCACGTTGGCCTGGCTGTTGTTCGAGCGCTGCAACCGTGACGAGCGGCCGGCGGCACCGGCCCGCGCCGACGCGCTGGCGATCTTCCGCCGCGGCCGGCGCCGCAGCGCGACCTGTGGGCGGAACCCGTTCCTGTGGAAGGACTATCGGTTCCTGTCCGGTGGTACCTTCGGCGTGATCTCGCGGTTGTTCGCCTACGTCGCCTTGCTGGTCGCCATCCGCTTGCTGGTACCGGTGCAGAACATGGCGCAAGAGCAATTCGGCGGCTTGGTGATGGGGATCGGCATGCTGTCTCTGGTCGTCGAGCTGGGCATGCAAGCCGGTCGCGTGTTCGGCCAGGAAGTGAAGGAGCGGACCTTGGCGAGCCTGCTGATCACGCCGGGCACGCTGCGACACATCGCCTGGTCGAAAGTGCTCGGGAGCGCCGCGACCGCGATTCCCGGCCTGCTCGTGTTCGCTTGCGGCGCGGCCCTCGCACCGAGCAATGCGGCCAAAGCCCTGCGTGAATCCCTGACGGAACCCCGGCTCCTCGTGTCGGCGATCACGGTGCTGTTCGGGCTGCACCTGGCGGTGTACTACTCGCTACGGGTCCGGTTCGGAGCGGCCGCCCTGGCGTTCGGTAGCGTGATCGTCGGCTGGATGTTGCTCGGCGTACTCTTCCAGCTGATGGGCCACTCCGGGGCCGACGGGATGATGATCCTGACCAGCGTGCTGCTCGTCGCCGGATGCGCCGCACTGCAGATGCTGATCGCGCGCGCCATGCGGACCGCGGCGGCAGAGGAGAGTTGACGCGCCGTCGAAGCCGGCTCACCGTCCGGGCTACTGCCCGTGCCGCAGCAGCGAGATGTGGAACACCAGCGTCGCATCCGGCGGGATCTTGTCCCCGGCACCGCGCGCGCCGTAGGCCAACTTCGGAGGAATCACGAACAGGAACGTGTCCCCCGGGCGCATCAACTGCAGTCCCTCGGTCCAACCGGGGAGCACTCCGCCGAGCTGCATCGGCACCGGGTCGACGCGCGCATAGGAGCTGTCGAACAGCGTCCCGTCGGTCAACCATCCGGCGTAGTGCACCGTGACCTGGCCGCCGTTCTGCGGCGGCTTGCCGTCTGCCGGGCCGCGCGTGAGCACCTTGTACCTCAGTCCACTCGCGGTCTTGGTGAGCTCGCTGTCGGGCGGCAACTCGAACTTGGGGGTCGGTAGCGGCGCCTTCCTGCTCAGCAGCTCGAGCTGCCACACGGTCTTGAACGGGATCATCTTCGGGATCGTCTGATCCTGCGGCACCTCGACCCGCATCACCTCCCCGAGCTGCATCCGCTGAATGATCTCGTCGAGGAACTTGTGCGGACTCTGGCCGACGATGGTCTTCATCTGCCCCTGCAGCTTGGTGCCCGCGACGAACGAACCGCTCTCGCGCCAGAAACTCCATGCGAGCTCGCACACCCAGCCAGTGGCCGGCGGCCCGCCCTTGCCCTCCCGCAGCCTCTGGTAGTAGAGGCCCGACTTGGTCGACGTCGACTTCTCGTCGTCGCGCGGCGGCATCACCGGTGCCACCTCCCACCGGATCATCTTGACCTGCCACACGGTGTCCTGGTCGATCTGCTGCACCGTTTGCTCCTTGGGTACCACCAGACGCCACACCGCACCGGGCTGCATCATCGGCATCAGTTCCTTGAAGAACGGGTGGCTCAGTTCGGGGATCGGCGCAGTCGCGGTCTGACCGACCGCGTAGGTGCCGCCGAGGGGCTTGCCGGTCACGTCCCAGATGGAGAACTCGATTTCGACGATGTCGCGTCCACTCGGCTTGGTGCCGGCACCCTCGGTCAAGACTTGGTACTTGAGTCCGGAGTCGGTGACCTTGGTCTTCTGCGGGTCGCCCTGGATGAACTTCGGCTGCTTGGGTCGGTACACGAACTCCACCAGCTCGATCTCGTACACCATGGTCGCGTTCGGCGGGACGCGTGGCATCTGACCGGTCTTGCCATAGGCGAGTTCGGGCGGAACGGTCAGCTTGACGCGGCCGCCGCGGCCGACCAACTGGACGCCGAGGTTGAGTCCCAGCGGCACCCGCGGATCACCGATCCGGAAGCGCAGCGGCTGTCCGCCGCGCTGCTTGGTGGAATCGACCAGAGTCCCATCGTTGAGCCACTCGGCAAAACGCACCAATGCATCGTCGCCCAGCGCCGCACGCGCTTCGCCCTTGCCCTTGGCCAGGACCGAATACTGGACCCCGCTCTGGTGGCGCTCGACGGTCGCGCCGTCCTTGGGGATCTCCTGCGTCTGCGCGGGTAGCGTCACGGCGAGGAGCAGAACGGCGAAGCAGGGCATCGAGCCGGGCCGAGCCACGGCGTGGAGCAGTGCGTGCATGGAGGCCATCGTAGCCTTGGGCTTTCCGGCGCACACGAGTGCGCCCACACAACCTTCGCTGCTGCGCGGCGTGTCTCGCTGCCGATACACTGAGTGCCATGGAGCAGAGCGCAACCAAGTCCGCCGAGCTGATCGAGCTCGAGGCGCGGTTCACCGCCCACAACTACAAGCCGCTCGACGCGGTGCTGACCCGGGGGGAGGGGATCTGGGTGTACGACGTCGAGGGCAACCGGTACCTCGACTTCCTCGCCGCCTACTCGGCCGTGAACCAGGGCCACAACCACCCGCGCATCGTCGCGGCCCTGATCGAACAGGTGCAGCGCCTCAGCCTCACCTCCCGCGCGTTCCGCAACGACCGGTTCGGCCCGTTCTGCCGCAAGCTGGCGGGGCTGCTCGGCTACGACAAGGTGTTGATGATGAACACCGGCGCCGAGGCGGTGGAGACGGCGATCAAAGCAGCGCGCAAGTGGGGCTACACGGTGAAGGGGATCCCAGCCGACCAGGCCGAGATCCTCGTGTTCACGAACAACTTCCACGGCCGGACGACGACCATCGTCGGGTTCTCGACCGACCCCGACGCCCGCGACGGCTACGGCCCGTTTGCACCGGGTTTCACGGTGCTGCCGTACGGCGACCTCGACGCAGTCCGCACCGCCATGTCGCCGCGGGTCGCTGCCGTGCTGGTCGAACCGGTGCAGGGCGAGGCGGGCGTGATCGTGCCGCCGGCGGAGTTCCTGCCCGGTCTGCGTGCCCTGTGTGACGAGCACGGTGCGCTGCTGCTGTGCGACGAGATCCAGTCGGGTCTCGGTCGCACCGGCCACCTGCTCGCACACCGCGCCAGCGGCATCCGCGCCGACGGGGTCGCGATCGGCAAGGCGCTGTCCGGTGGTGTCTACCCGGTATCGGCATTCCTCGCCGACGACGCGGTGATGCAGGTGTTCCACCCCGGCCAGCACGGCTCGACCTACGGCGGCAACCCGCTCGCCTGTGCCGCGGCCGACGCCGCGCTCGACGTGCTGGTCGAGGAAGACCTGTGCCGCCGCTCGCGGGAGCTGGGCGCGTGGTTCGCCGAGCGCATCCGCGCCCTGCAATCGCCGCACATTCGAGAAGTCCGCGATGCCGGTCTGTGGCTCGGCGTGGAGCTCCACCCGGCCGCCGGCGGTGCACGCCGCTTCTGCGAGGCGCTGATGCAGCGCGGACTGCTGTGCAAGGAGACCCACACCCACACGATCCGCTTCGCGCCACCGCTGGTCATCCAGCGCGAGGAGTTGGACTGGGCGTTCCAGCACATCGCCGCGGTGCTCGGCTGACGCAGGGGTCAGGCGAAGCCCGATCAGCGCAGCATCGTCAGCTCGTGCTTGTTGTGGTGGAGATGCAGCACCTCCACCCCGGGCAGCTCGGCGAACGCCTGCGCAATGCCGTGGTCGGTTTCACCCTGGAGCTTGATGGTACAGACCATCCGCCGGCAGGTGCCCGCAGCGAGGAAGCGCTGCACCAACTGCAGCAGCCGGTCGGGGTAGCACGCGATGTCGCAACACAGCCAGTCCACCGGCCCCAGCTGCTCCGGATCGAGCGCGAACGCGCTCTGCAGCAGGTGGGTGACCCGCGGCAACGCAGCGACTTCGGGCGCGAGCGGCGCCTTGTCGACGCTGAGCACCTCGGCACCGGTCCGCTGCAGTGCAAAGGTCCACCCGCCCGGACTGCTGCCGAGGTCGACGCAGCGCTCGCCCGGCTGCGGCCAACAGCGCAGGCGCGCCCACGCCTCCCACAACTTGAGGTAGGCGCGATTCGGCGGGCCCTCGCGGTCCTGGACGAACTGCACCACTCCGTTGGGGAACGGGCTGGTGCATCGCGGCGCGGCGAGCAGCGTGTTCGGGTCGAGCATGGTCCACGAGCCAAGCGGCGCGGCCGGTGGTGCGTCGCCGTAGTGCAGCGGGCGGGCGGCGACGTGGGGGAGCTGCTCCTGCAGCAGTGCAGCGCGCCGGTAGTGCCCGGTGGGGTAGAGCCACCAGTTGCGCTGGATGGCGCGCAGCGCCCGCACTCCGGCGCCGATCGACTCGATGCGGATCACCTGCGGCTCCCGCCACACGTTCGCCGCCCACCGTGCCGTCCGCATCGGCCCCGGCGCGAGCAATAGGTGGTCGAACACCGCCTCGACGGCACCGAGTTCGTCGCGTAGCACTGCGGCGTAGCCGTCGGGGGCGAGGTAGGCGGTGCGCAGGCGGTCGTCGAGCATCTTCTCGGGTGTTCGTACCCGGATTCCGTACCGGCTTCGAGCCGCCGCCGCATGCGCTCGACTGCGGCTCCCGGAGTGCGAGCAGGGCGGACGCGTGCTGCGGCCGGACCGGCGCGCGGCGGGGCGATCCTACTCGCCTGGATGACACCCCGTGAGTACCGTGCCCGCGATGCTCCACGCCGTCCACGCCCCGTACCTCCTGTTCGTCGGCGACACCCCTGCCGACGGCTTCGCCAAGACCGCGACCGGGCTGGCCCATTGGCGACGCGACGAATGCGTCGGGACCTGGCGCACCATCGAACACGGCGTGTCCATCGGTCTGCCCGACTGCTCGCTCGACCAGGCGGTGGCCCGTGGCGCACGCACCGTGGTGGTCGGGGTTGCGCCCCCCGGTGGTGCCCTGCCGGCGCACTGGGTCGCATCGCTGCGGCAGGCGCTGGAAGCGGGACTCGACTTGGCCGCTGGCCTGCACACCCGGCTGCGCGATCTACCCGAATTGGTCGCCGCGGCTTCCGCCAACGGACGCGAGCTGCACGACGTCCGCTACCCCAAGGGACTGCCGCAGTTCATCGGCACCGGCCTGCGGCGCAGTGGTCGTCGCGTGCTGACGGTCGGCACCGACTGCTCGTCGGGGAAGATGTACACCGCGCTCGCCCTCGAGCGCGAGCTGCGTGCGCGCCACCTTCCCGCGACTTTCCGCGCCACCGGCCAGACCGGAATCCTGATCGCGGGCTCTGGGGTGGCGATCGATGCGGTGGTCGCCGACTTCATCTCGGGCGCCGTGGAGTTGCTCGCACCGGCCAACGCCGCCGAGCACTGGGACGTGATCGAAGGACAGGGCTCGTTGTTCCACCCGTCGTTCGCCGGGGTCAGCCTCGGCCTGCTACACGGCGCCCAACCCGACCTGATGGTGATGTGCCATGACCCGAGCAAACCGCACATGAGCGGGCTGCCGCACCAGCCGCTGCCGGACCTCGCGACGTGCATCGCCGCGAACGAGGCCGCGGCCCGACTGACCAACCCGACCGCGCGGGTGTGCGGCATCGCGCTGAACACCTCCAAGCTGGGCGCAGCGGCGGCACAGGCGGAAATCGAGCGCACCGCGGACGGCTGCGGGCTGCCCGTGGTCGATGCGGTCCGCACCGG
>JACKIB010000034.1 GCA_020638695.1 Planctomycetota bacterium | reverse complement strand
AGCGCGCGGACTCGCTGACGCATTCGATCTGCCGCGGTCTATGCTGCGGCAGATGAGCGATCCCCGGTTCGTCCCCTACGACGACCGTTACGTGCCGACCGAGGCACCCGAACACGCCGCGCGCCGGTTCTGTGAGGTGATGAGTCGGCGGCGCACGGTGCGGATGTTCTCCGATCGCCCGGTCGACGCCGAGCTGGTGGAGTGGTTGGTGCGCGCCGCCGGCAGCGCGCCAAGCGGCGCCAACAAGCAGCCGTGGCGGTTCGTGTGCGTGCGTGACGCAGCGCTGAAGCGCGAGATCCGCATCGCCGCGGAGCGCGAAGAGCGAGAGCTCTACGCGCGCCGCGCCAACCCCGAATGGCTGCGCGACCTCGAACCGCTCGGCACCGATGCCGACAAGGGTTTCCTCGAGACGGTGCCGTGGTTGGTGGTCGTGTTCAAGTTGATGAAGGGCGACGACGGCTCGCAGGTCTACTACGTGAACGAGTCGGTAGGGCTCGCGACCGGACTGTTCCTCGCTGCGGCCCAGATGGCCGGCCTCGCGACGCTCACCCACACGCCGAGCCCAATGGGCTTCCTCGGGCAGATCCTCGGCCGTCCGGCGCACGAGCGCCCGTTTCTCCTGATCCCGCTCGGCTACCCCGCGGACGATTGCTTGGTGCCGCTCCACGCCAAGTCCCGCAAGGCGCTCGACGAGATCATGGTGGTGCGCTGACGATGTCCGCGCCTCAACGGCGCACCAGCTGCCAGGTCGTGCCGTCCCCTTCCACCACCCCTTCCTCGACCGACATCTCGAGCCCGGCCAACAGCGCGCGGGATGCGTAGGGGAGCATGGGCTCGGGAACGTCGGAGTAGACCACCGGAAGCAGTGACTCGACCGAGCCCGGCCCGCTCTCGAGGGCACGCAGCAGCGCCGTCTGCCGCGCCTGCCGGTGGGCGAGGAACTTCTCGAGCAGGGCGCGGGCCCGCAGGGTCGCCGGGCCGTGCGCCGGGTGGAGGGTGCTGATCGGGGTGTCGCGGAGCCGCCGCAGGCTGGCCAGGTAGGTCGCCATGTGCCCTTCCGGCGGGTCGATCAGGATCGTCGCGACGGTCGACACCATGTCGCCGACGATCGCCGCCCCGTATCGGCTGTCGCGGAACGCGAGGTGGCCACGGTCATGCCCCGGGGTGTACATCGCTTCGAGGTGCCAGTCGGGGCTGCCGTCCGGCGCGTTCCCCAGATCCAACCGGCTGCCGTCCTCGATCGGCGCCCCGAGCAGGCAGCCCGACGGCAGGCGCTCCAGGGTCTTGGCGTGGCCCCGCACTGGCAGCTGGTAACGCTGGCTGACAGCGCGAACCGCACCGACGTGATCGGGATGGTGGTGGGTGCAGACCACCGCCTCGAGCTCGGCGCCTTCGGCAACCAGTTCGTCCAGTAGCTCGAACAGCCGCGCCTGCTCGGCGGGATCCGGTGTCCCCGGATCGATGATCGACAACCGCGCGGTGCCGACCACGAAGCAGTTGGTGGTCGTCGCTGGCGGTAGCGTTGGCGTCGCGAGGCACGCCATCAGGATTCCCGGGCTGAAGAACACCCGGTGCAGCTTGCCGCGCTCGAACCCCGCGGCGAGCGCCGCCGCCCGTTGGCGGAACGACGCGATATCGCCGGATCGCAGCAGCTCGAGCAGCACCAGCACCGGTGGCACGATGTGGCACGCACCCTGGCTCCACTCGGTCAAGGCCGAGCGCGGGGTCACCATCCGTCCGCCGACCAGCTCGCCAGGCCAGATGTCCGGCGTAGCGCCGTGCGGCAGGGTGGCGAGGAAGAACGCGGTGTCGTAGCGAACCGGGGCGAACGCCGGGGTCTTGATGCGGCAGAGTTCGACCAAATCGGCGTCGCCCCGGGCGGACGTGCGGAGGTTAGCCCACGCCGCCTGCCCCGCCGCACGGTCGCTGCCGAGCATCGCGTGGCGCGCGGCCTCGCGCTGCGCTGCCGGTGCGGAACGCATTCCCGAGTCGAGTACGACGCCGGTCTCCTCGAACAGCTCGCGCTCGGCGCAGCGGCGAAGCGCCCCGGGGTCGTCGGGGTCGCCGTCGGTGGAATCGACCACGCCTCCGGGAAGCGCCAAGTAGTCACCGAAGAAGCGGAGCTCGGGGGCGCGGTGGACCAGCAGCAACTCGAGTGCGGAGCCGTCGCCGCGGTAGAGGAGCACGGCAGCGGCCAGTCTGTCCATCGGCCGGACCTTACCCGATCGAATCGGCTGCACTCCCGGTCCGGACGATTCCTGTCGGGTGGCGCGAACGCGCACTCACCGGTTCGGGTCGCTGCCGATCAGGCTCGCGGTGGTGGATCGACCAGCTGCTCACCGCAGCAGCCCTGCACACCGTGATCGTGACTCGCGGGATCGTGTGTGCTGTGGTGAACGGGCGCAGCGGTCTGCGCTCCGCCCCATACCGCGTCCGGTCCCGGCAGGTCCGCGGCGACGTCGCGGGTGATGCCGTCGACGCATTCACCGAGCTGCACGGTGTCCCGTGCACCGTCGGGGTAGGGGCGCCCCTGCGCGTCGGTCATCAGCTGGACCAGTGGTTGCGTCGGGCTGGTGCCGGGGCCGACCACCAGCGCCACCTCACCGGTGTCCAGCGACAGGAACGTGCCCTGCGGGTAGATCCCCATCGCCTGGACGAAGAAGCGCAGCCACGCTTGGTCGAAGTCCCGTTCGTCGCGGAACATCACCGCGTAGGCCTCCAGCGGGGTGAGCGCCTTCTTGTAGGGGCGCACCGCGGTCAGGGCTTCGAACACGTCGCACACGCGCACCAGTTTGCTGACCGGCGATGGCTCGAACGCGAGTGTGGGCTGCGGGTAGCCACCCGCCGGCGACATGTGGTGGCAGAACGCCGCACCGATCGCTCCGGGGTCGAGGTTCGGTTGCTCGAGCAGGACCTCGCCGCCGAGCCGCGGGTGGCGCGCCATGATCTCGCGTTCTTCGTCGGTCAGGCGCCCTTGTTTGAACAGCACTTCCTGGGGAATGCGCGACTTGCCGATGTCGTGCAACAGCGCCGCGGTCCCGATTCTGATCAGGTTCTCCCGACTCGCGCCGCCCGCCGCGGCGACCTGCAGTGCCAGCAGTGCGACCCGCACCGAGTGCCCGACGGTGAAGCTGTCGATGAAGTGGTGCGAGGCCAGCGCCAGCAGCCCGGCGGGCGCGTTCACCTTGCTGAGCGCGGACTCGATGATCCCGCACGCTTTCTCGATCTCGAGGTCGTGGCCGCGCGACGCGGCGACGTGGCTCTCCTGCAGGCAACCGGACAGCGCCTGATACTTGCTCACGGTGTCGCTGGTCTGCGAGTCCAGCCGCGGCGCGTCGGCTGACTCGGCGAGCACCGTGATGTGCTCGATGCCGGCCGCCTGCAGCAGGGTCGCGGCGCGGGCCGGGTGGAGAGCGTCCCGCTTGCCCTCGTCGCACAGCAGGAGGAGAAAGGCCAGCAGCTCGTGCGGGGTGGTCTGTGCGCCGAAGCGGAGGCCATCGATCGAGCGTTCGCTGCACAGCGCGATCAAGCGCGCCGCCTGCAGCGTGGAGCCGAGCAGCAGTTCGTCGCCGTGGTACAGGCACCCGTCGCGCACCGCGATCGTGATGGATGCGGTCGGGTCACGGTCGATCGCGGTGACGATCTGCTCGGTGGTGCGTCGTGCGCTGTCCTGCACCAACTGCCCGCGCGGGTCGTGCATCTCCAGGTTGATCAGCGTGACCACCAGGCGGTGGGCGACCATCGCCACCGGCGACTCCGCGGGAATGCGCGTCCGGTCAGGCATCGCTGTGCGCCTCCGAGCACTGCCGTGCGCACTCGAGCAGCAGATCGAGCACCAACGGGCGCTTGTCCATCCCGCGCAGCGCCTCCACTACCTGCGGCAGGCAGCCGACTTCGACCTCGCGGGCGCGGATGCGGTTCATGTAGCTGCGCAATTCGACGGTGGCGCGGTGCTGACTGAGCATGTCGCCGCTGTGCAGCAGGTCGATCAGGATCCACAGCCGTTCGTCCTCGAACCCGAGCGCGAGGTCGGGTGCGCTGCACGGCTCCATCGCCGCCAGGCGGTCGCGGACCTCCAGCACGCGTTCGCGCGGGATCGCGTCCTGGCGCGGTTGGTCGACTGCCTCCGGTGTGTCGCGCGGCCCGTCGACCAGGCTGATCATGTGCCGCAGGAAGATCTGCATCGCCGAGTCGGTGAGCGCGGCTTCCAGGATCGGGTCACCGATATCGAGCGCCTCCAGCGGGACCGTCGTGGTCCGCGCCAGATCCGCATGCCGCCTGGATTCGTCAGCCAACCGCTGGCGGAGCGCGTGGACGTGACGGTCGATGGCGGCCCGATCACCCCGCAGGTCGGCCATATTCTCCGTGTGGAATCGGCATCTGCGCTGCGGCCTCTTCCGCGAGAGGCGGTCCGGGCGCTGCCACGGGCGCGACCACCCCGAGGGACGCGACCCCGAGAACGGGGTCCGGCGGGTCCGCGCGCGCGGCCGCGGACACACGGCAGAGTGCGACCCGAGCGGGGTGCATCCCTGTCTAGCCCGGACTCCTCGTGACCGAGCTGCTGCGATCGCGCAAGCGAGCGGATCGAATGGCCGGGCGCATGTGCTGCAAACTCCGGACGCGGGGCACCAGGAACTCCTCAGCGCCGCAGGGTCTCGACGGCCCATGCGCGACGGGTCTGGTCGGTCGCGAATCCTCCGAGGCATGGCCGGTTCGGTGCGGATTGCCACCCCGAGCGCGGCGGCGGGAGCGGCTTTGATATGCTCCGCTCCCTTCGCGCCCCTGAAGCACCGCCCGAAACCATGGAACGAGTCGCCATCGTCGCTGCCCAACGGACCCCGATCGGCAAGTTCCTCGGGGCGCTCTCACCGCTGTCCGCGGTGGACCTCGGCGCGGCGGCGGTTCGTGGCATGTTGGACCGCGCCGGCGTGGCGGCCACCGACGTCGAGGAGGTGATCTTCGGTCAGGCTCGCCAGCTCGGCTCGGGTCCCAACCCTGCTCGCCAGGTGGCGATCCGCGCCGGGGTGGGCGAGGTGTCCCCGGCCTTCACCGTCAACAAGGCGTGCGGCTCCAGCCTCAAGGCGCTCGACCTCGGGCGTGCCGCGCTGCTGCTGGACGGGCGCAAGGTCGTGGTAGTCGGTGGGATGGAGAGCATGACCAACATCCCGTTCCTGTTGCCGAACATGCGTCAGGGTTACCGACTCGGCCACGCCAAGGCGCTCGACGGCAACTACCAGGACGGCTTCACCTGTGCGATCCTGGGCGAGCCGATGGGGATGACCGCGGAGAACCTGGTCGACGACTACGGGATCTCGCGCCAAGAGCAGGACGAGCTGGCGCTGCAGTCGCACCACCGCGCCGAGGCCGCGCAGCGCGCCGGTCGATTCGCCGACGAGATCGTTCCAGTCGAGGTCGCGGATCGGAAGGCGACGCGGGTGGTCGAGCAGGACGAGCACGTGCGCCACGGCGTGACGATGGCGGATCTCGGCAAGCTGCCGCCAGTGTTTCGACCGGTGGATCAGGGCGGGACGGTGCATGCCGGCAACTCGTCGGGGATCACCGATGGCGCGGCGGCACTGCTGCTGATGACCGAATCCGAGGTCTCACGTCGTGGCTTGCGGCCCCTGGCGTGGCTCGGAGCATCGGCAACCGCGGGTGTCCCCCCGCGCATCATGGGGATCGGTCCGGTGCCGGCGATCCGCGAGCTGTGCTCGCGCACGGGCCGCACGCTAACCGACTACCCGCTGATCGAACTCAACGAGGCGTTCGCCGCCCAGGCGATCGCCTGCTACCGCGACCTGGAGATCGACACCGAGCGGGTCAACGTCAACGGCGGTGCCATCGCGCTCGGCCATCCGATCGGCGCCACCGGAGCGCGCATCGTGGTGACGCTGCTGCACGAGATGCGTCGGCGCGGGGTCGACCGCGGCCTGGCCTCGCTGTGCATGAGCGGCGGGATGGGTATGGCCGTGGAGTTCCAGGCCGGCTGATCCGTCCGCCGCGGCTTGCAATCGGGCCTCGCGCCACGACACTCGCTTTCTCGGGGCAGCGCATCGCGGCCCGCTCCAACCTTCGAAATGCCATGAACAAGCACCCCCTCGCCCTGGCCGGCGTGTTGCTCGCCGCGCTCTGCTCGACCTCCCGCCCGCTCGCGGCTCAGGATGGCTGGACGACCACCCTCTCGCCCTCCAGTGACGTGGTGTTGGCGACCGGCGAGTTCGAGTTGATCCTGACGCTGTCCACCAAGCAGAGCTGCAAGGTCCCGTTGACGCTGGTGAACGGCTACGACTTCAAGACCAGCGTCGATGGCAAGCAGGGGCCCGCGGTGGCGCACCGCACCTCGGGGACCCTCGCACTCGACGCCGGCACCCGCATCGAGCGCCGCATCAAGATCCCGGTCGGCAATGTGGTTCCCAACCCGAAACAGGGCGGGGTGGTGCGGGTCGCATTCACCTGGGCGAAGATCCCGGCTTTGAGCGCCGTGGTGAGCGTGGCCCCCGATCTGCGCAAGGTCGACGTCGAGAAGCTGGACCTCGCCAAGACCCGCGTCACCCTGGTGACCGACAAGGGCGAGATGGTGCTGAAGTTCTATCCCGAGAAGGCACCGAAGACCGTCGCCAACTTCGTCAAGCTGGCCAAGGACGGCTTCTACAACGGCACCACGTTCCACCGGGTGATCTCCGGGTTCATGATCCAGGGTGGCTGCCCGAACTCGAAGCCGGGAGCCACCGGGCGACCCGGCACCGGCAACCCCGGCTACCGAGTCAACGCCGAGTTCAACGACATCCGACACGTGCGCGGCGTGATCTCGATGGCCCGCGAGGGTCACGACATCAACTCGGCCGGGTCGCAGTTCTTCGTCATGCACGCGGCCAACACCGGGCTGGATGGGCAATACACCGCGTTCGGCGAGCTGGTGACCGGCGAGGGAACGCTCGACAAGATCGCGGCTGGCGAGGTGCGTGGGGATGCGCCGGTCGACCCGGTGACGATCAAGGCCGCGGTGGTGCAGCCGGTGTTCCGCAAGCAGTAGCGGAAGCACCGGCGGCGGTCCTCCGGGTCCGCGCCGCGAGGTCGGTGCCGCTCGGCCTGGTCGTGGATCCACGCCCCTTCGTGAATAGTCCCGGCCAGAACTGGCCATCCCGTGCGGTAGGGGTTACAGGAGCGGCATGGCGATCCAACTCGACAACCTGGACGATCTCGACCTCGGAAGCGTCGAACTGCTGATGTCGACCGACAAGGGCGACATGGTGTTCGGCTTCTACGGTGAGCAAGCTCCCGGCCACGCGCGCAACATCATCAAGCTGGCACTGGAGGGCTTCTACGATGGGCTCGCATTCCATCGGATCATCAGGGGGTTCATGATCCAGGGTGGCTGCCCGAACACGCGCAAGGGGGCGACCGGCCACCCTGGCACCGGCGGCCCGGGTTACCAGATCCGCGCCGAGTTCAGCGATCTGCCGCACAAGCGCGGCGTGCTGTCGATGGCGCGCGCGCAGGATCCGGACTCCGCGGGTTCGCAGTTCTTCGTGGTGCACAGCGAGCATGCGAGTTTCCTCGACGGCAACTACACGGTGTTCGCCTACATGAAGAGCGGCGAGGACGTGCTCGACGCGATTGCCAGCTCCGAGGTCGGCTTCGGCCCGGGTGGCGAGGAGAGCAAGCCGAAGGAGCGTATCGAGATCCGCTCGATGACCGTTCGCCAGGCCGAAGATGCGACGCCGGAAGGTGACGCCGCTGCCGGCGAGGACGCGGACTGATGGACTTCGACAGCGTCGGGGTGCACATCGAGAGCGGTCTGGCGGTGATCACCGTCAACCGCCCGACCAAGTTGAACGCGCTCGACAACGAGACCATCTCCGAGCTGTTCGAAGCGTTCACGATGGTTTCGGCCGACGCCGACGTCGGCGTGATCATCCTGACGGGCGCGGGTGAGAAGGCCTTCGTGGCCGGCGCCGACGTCAGCGTGCTCGCCGAGCAAGGCGTCCTGGACGGGCGGACCAACTCGGCGCACGGCCAGATGCTCATGCACGAGATCGAGCAGTCGCCCAAACCGGTGCTCGCGGCGATTCACGGCTACGCGCTCGGCGGTGGGTTGGAGCTCGCGCTGGCTTGCGATCTACGGTTTGCCTCGACCAAGGCGCGGCTCGGGTTGCCCGAGGTGAGCCTGGGGTTGATCCCCGGCTACGGCGGTACCCAACGCCTGCCGCGCCTGATCGGCATCGGTCCGGCGCTGCAGATGATCCTGACCGGTGACCCGATCGATGCGGACACGGCGTTGCGGCTCGGGTTGGTGAACGCCGTTTTCGAGCCGGCCGAGCTGCTCGACGAGGTGACCGCGGTGGCGCGCAAGATCCTCTCGCGCGGACCGCAAGCGGTGACCCTGGCGAAGGCCGCGGTGCGACGCGGCGCGGACGTCCCGCTCGCCGAAGGACTGCGCATCGAAACCGACCTGTTCGGCATCATCAGCGCGACCGAGGAGATGCGGGAAGGTACTCGCGCATTCCTGGAGAAGCGCGACCCGTCCTGGAGGCGCTGACCGGCGCGCCTTTGGCTCCGGGGCCTCGCTAGTGGGGTGTGTCCGAAGTTCGTTGCATAAGTCGTCGAGTCATGCGGTTCGCTCGCAAGGAGCTGCGACGACACGGCTTGTTGGTGGACAAGCTGAGGAGCTGCGACGCCGCGAGCGGGCCGTAGGGCCGGCGACTTATGTGACCAACTTCGGACACACCCCACTAGCCCGGACTATCCATGACCGAGCTGCTGCGATCGTGCAAGGTCGCTGCTGGCTTCGTCGAACGTCAGAACCTGCTCCTCGACGGGGAGGCACCCCGCCTCCGGGCAGAACCTGCCGTTCTCCTTGCCAGCAACAACCTTGCACGATCTCGCGACGCTGCTCATGAATAGTCCGGGCTAGGAGTCTGCGCCACAGAATGACAACCCATGAGATCCGCGCCTTCCAGCACCTGTCACCCCCCGAAATCCTCGCCGAATCCACCAATTCGGCTGTGTTTTCGGGCGGCGACCTGCGCCGAAATCCACGAACCTCCTGAGTCACCCTTCTGTGGCGCAGACTCCTAGGACGAGGCCCTGCCTTGGCCCCTGTGATCGTGGGAGCTTGCTGTCGTTCACCGACAGTGGCCGTTTGGTCTGGGGTCTCGGGCTGCCGCGGCCTCACCCTCCGAAACCGCGACCTCGCGCGGCGTGCGCAGGAGTGATCGCGGTCGGCGAACACCCTGCCGGCGCGACGCCGCAGCCGGTCCAAGCCCCGCGATGCGGATGAGCAGGCCCCGTGACGGGCGAAGTCGGTCGGTCGCCTCCACGATCATGTGCAGGTGGTCGCCCTACACGGAGTAGTGCACCAGGCGAAAGCCGTTTCGCTCGCAGCCCTTCCCCGATACCCCACTCCCGCGGGTTCTGAGCTCGAGGTCGAGGGAGCTCGAGAGCCCCCGCGCCGCGTGCTCGCGGGCCCCGGCGCTGCCGCGTCGACGAATGCCCCGTCCATGTGTTCCTGCGCTCGCACCCCACGTGCGCTCCCGCGCCCCACGTCCACCCGCCGATGCGCGACGCGCCACGCAACCACGGTCTCACTCCCCCCGCGAACCCAGACCCCGGAACCCCAGACCACCACATTGTCCGCTGCCACCCGACCATCCGTCGTGACCCCGCCTTACGACAGCCACAGCGGTGCTGAGACACTGGGGCCGACGGCGCCACTCATCCTCCGGTCCGCGCCGTTACCGTCACCGCCAACCCCGGCTACGAGAGCCGTGCAGTCATGCACCGACCCCTCGGTGTCGCGGCCCCACTACCGTCGGCGCCGAGGGGTCACTTGCTCTGCGGCTCGACGCCGAAGCTGCGCATCATCCGATCGAGGTCCAGCGGGTTGATCAACTGAGTGGAAACGCTCAGGTCGCCGAGCTTGAGGTTTTCGACCACCCGCAACGCCACCAGCGTGTTCCCGCCGGTGCCGACCAGCGCTTGGCGCCGCAGCGCCTCGCCGCGCGCCTCGCTGTCCTTGACCAGCAGCAGCCCTTCAGCCTCCTTCTGCTTGGCGTAGAGCTCCGCGGTCGAGCGGGTCTCGGCGACGTACTTCTCGTAGTCGGCGACCACCCGCTTGATCTTCTTGTCGTTCTCGGCGCGCATCTCGGTGAGCGACTTCGCCAGGTTCTCGCGAATCACCGCCACCTTCGCGGTGGTCTCCGCACGGATCCGGTTGGTCTCGCCCTCCGCCTCCGCAGCCTTGGTCTTGGCGACCTGCACCTCCGCGCGCTGCTTGGTGAGGGTCTTCGCCTTGATCTTCGCTTGGAACGACTGCTGGAACTCGAGGTCGCGGATCAGGATGTCGACCAGCAGCACGTCGATCTTCTCCAGGTCGGCCTTGAGCTCTGCGACCATGCCCGACTGCATCGACTGGCGCTTGCTCGGGTCGAAGAAGTCCTCGGTGCGCAGGTGGCCCAACCCGGAGATCAGGGTGTTCTTGGTGCGGCTCGCGACGCGGATCTTGTAGCCATCACCCGCGCCCTGCTTCTGGAACACCTGCCACGCACGCCCGTCCAGGATGCGGTACTTCACCGTGATGTCGAGGATCACGTCGGCGCCGTCACTACTCTTGACGCGCAGCGGCGGGTTGACGCTGGTGAACGACGACGAGTAACCGGAGTAGCGCGAAGACCCGCGGTTGCCCGACTTCTGCTCCGTCTCCCGGAGCATGTTGAGGGTCTGCACCGTGGTGTCCATCACGTTCCACGTGTGCAGAGGTCCGAGGTTGAGGTAGAAGCCCGGCTTGTAGTCCTGCTTTTGCAGACCGCCACCCCATTCCTTGGTGAGCACACCGGTCTCGCCCGGCTCGATCTTGATCACGCACATGCGGAACACCAGTGCGATCAGCGCCAGGGCGACGATGAAGATGCTGCCCAGATTGATGGCCTTCTTCACTTCTGCGACCCTCCCAACTTGCTCCCTCGGGTGTCGAGCTCGACCTTCTGGATCCGCGGGTCGGTGGCGTACGGCACCCCCGAGATCCGCGCTCCGGCGAGCACCTGTGCGTACTTGAGCTTCACCAGGTTGAGCCCACCTTCGCCCGTCAGCGAAGTGGCCAGCTTGCGCAGGCCCTCCGCCTCTGCCGACGCGAGCGCGAATTTGGCCAACGCCTCGTTCTTCGCCTTGGTCAGGTTGGCGTCCGCCGCGGTCTTCAGCGAGTAGGCCTGTGCCTCGACGCCCAGCCGCTCGCGCGCGGCATCGGCTTCGGCGGTGAGAAACTCCTTCTTCAGGATCCCGTCCATCTCGGCGACCTTCGCCTTGACCACCGCCTCGGCTTCCTTGATCTGCCGCTCCTGGTCGCGCTCGGCGGTCTTCTTCTCCTCGCGCTGGTTCTCGACCTCCTGGTCGGCGGCCTTCTTCTGGTCGATGAGCTCCTTGTACTCCTCGTAGTAGCTGTACTCACCGGGCACGACCTGCGTCACTTCGATGCCGTGCTGGTTGAGTGCGTCGTTCAACTCGCGCAGCGCCTGCGCCGCCTTCTCGTCACGCTTGGCCGCGTCGTAGAACGCCTTGGGGTCGAGTTCGCCGAACACGTGTCGCACTACCGAGCGCGAGTATTCGCGGATCCACCGCTCGTGGTACGCATCGACCGTCCCCATGTCCTTGCCGAATCGCGCCCCGTATGGCACGACCTTGGCCAAGCCGCATTCGTGCACGATCAGCTTGACCTCCTTCTCGCCGGGGATCAGCCGGTAGTTGATGTCGACGTCCAGCTCGATGTCGGAGCCGTCGCCGGTCTTGATGCGCACCTCGTCGTTGTGCGCCTTGTTCATCTTGATGGTCCGCTCCGCCTTCTGCAGGGTGTAGAAGTCGGTGAGCAGGCCGTTGTAGATCGACGAACCGGACTGCAGCTTGATGCTCACGCTCTTGGTGAGGTTGTTGACGAAGACGCCGATCTGGTCGCCCTGCACCGAGGCGATGCGTGCGCTGGAGAGGGCGAGGATCAGCAGCGCAATCAGCGCTAGCAGGGGGAGAACCGGCACCGAGACCGGTTTCCGGTTGATGATGATGTCCATGTTCGAGCCGCGGTTATGGTCCCGCTGGACATGGATTCAACCAGGCCCGACAAAGAACCGCAAAGCTCGGTGCCGGCGAATCCCCCGGATGCGGTCGACGCGGTCGCACCATGCGCCGACGCGTGGATCGACGGGGTTTGGACCGACTCGGTCTCGGCCTACGACGCCGGGTTCCAGCGCGGCTTCGGCGTGTTCGAGACCATCGGCGTGTTCGGTGATGGGTTGCCGCTGTGGGGTGACCACATGGCGCGGTTGCGACACGGTGCGGCGGTGCTCGGTCTGCAGTGCACGCTGCCCGAGGACCTCGAAGCGCGCGCGCTCGATTTGTTGCGCCGGAACCGTGGCGACGACATCGTGCGCGTCACGCTCACCGGGGGGGTCACCGCGCCGACCCTGTGCCTGACGACCCGAGCTCGACGTTGGACCGGCCGTCCGCGCCAGCTGTTCGTCTCGCGCCAGCAGCGCGCGCGGCGCGATCCGCTCGCCGCGATCAAGTGCACCTCCGGCGCTGTGTTCGAGTTGGCGCAGGCCGAGGCGCGCGCCGCCGGTGCGGATGAAGCCCTGTTGCTCGGCGCCGGCAAGCGCGTTCTCGAGACAGCGATCGGCAACGTGTTCTTCCGCACCGGCGAGCGAATCCACACCCCCGTCGCGGATGGCTCGTTCCTCGCCGGAGTGGGGCGCGCCGTGTTGATCCGCGAGTTGCGGCGCGCCAGCATTCCTGTCGAAGAAGCCGACTACCGCCTGGCCGATCTGCGCCGCGCCGACGAGATCTTCGTCACCAACGCGGTCTACGGGCCGCGTCCCGCGACACTCCGGGGCGACTGCGCGGCGTCGATGTGGCCTGCCGTCGCGACCGCCTGGCAGCGCGGTCTCGCCCGCGCCGTCGGCGTTGCGGAGCCATGACCGAGTGTCGCTTCGGTCGGTGAACCGGCGAAGCCGATAAGTGCACCATGGCATCGACGAACACTCCCGTGAGCACCGAGTCTGCCACGCGTACACCGACCAACACGTCGCCGCGAAGCGGCGTGATTCCGAGCGCCAAGGCGCTTCGCCCGTTCCTCTACACCACACCGGTCCGCTTTCCTTGTCCGCTTCCCGCGGAGGTCCATGACGGACTCGCCGAGCTGGAACAGCGAGTCGGTGAGGACGTCCAGGGCATCGTCCGCTCGCTGGTGAACTACACCGTGAGCGTGCACAACGCCCGCACCCGCGCTACCGGCAGCGGCAGCGCCACGACCGTGAGCGTGCTGAACCGTCGCCGCCGCGCCGCCCGCGCCTGGGTGCTCGCCATCCTCACCGGTCGGGTCGACGGCACGACCCTGCACACCCTGACCCACACCTGGCTGCCGCAACTCATCGGCACCGGCCCCGACACCAGCCTGGCGGTGGTCCCCGGTGAGCGCCTGGTCGAGTTCCTGCGCGGCAATATCTCGGCGCGGGTCATGGACGAGCCGGCGGACAACCTGGTGCCGCACGCCAAGGCGCTGCACGGGCTGGAGGTGGTGCTCGGCATCCACCTGCAGGCGGTGCGCGACCAGGCGGCCGACTGATCCGGATTTTCGCGATCTGCTTGCGCCGCGGGGCGTCGGGTCTATAGTTCGCGGCCCGATTCGCGTACCCGTAGCTCAATTGGATAGAGCACCTGACTACGGATCAGGAGGTTTGAGGTTCGAGTCCTCACGGGTATGCCAGACGGGGGTGGGAAGCAACCGACCGGATCCGTGACGGCTTGCGCGATCTCGGGTTGATGGGGAGAGCAACAGCCGCTACCTTGTCGGGTGGACTTCGGGCCCACCTTTCCATGCGCGACGACGAGGATGACGACCCTGTCCCCGAGGGCAAGGTCCTGCACGCCGGCTTTCATCCCGAAGCGGAGCGTGCTTGGTATGCGTTGCCTCCCGGGGTGTCCGCTCTCGAGGGCTGCCCTCCCGACTTCGAGGAAGATGACGTCCCGAGTCGCAACCCGGCGGTGTTCAGCCGCAGGGTCTTGTTTGGACTGGGCGTCGCGGCCGGGCTCGTCCTGGGCGCGACCGGGTCGTGGTGGATCGCGCAGGAGCGGCGCGTGGTTTCGCAGCCGCCGCGCATCGGAAGCGGGGACGACATCGACGCGATCCTTCGTCTCGCGCACCGTTTCGTCGAAGGCCCGTTTGAACAACTGATCGACAACCACGCCACCTTTCTGTGGATCGTCGATCAGCACGGGAGGTCGGACCCGCCTCTCGTGGACGGCGTGGTGCGTTTGGCGAAGTTCGCCCCGATCCACCGCGGGGCGACCGGATTGCGTATCGCTCGGCGCATCGTGCAGACCTTTGACGATGTGCGCGTGCCCCCGTCGCTGGAGCCCGCGCTACCCATCCTGCGCGAGTTGTTGCGTCGTGTCCCCCGAGAGAAGCGATGAACGTGACTTCGTTTCCTCCGCTCGGCGATCTGAAGGTCGAACCCAATCCGGTGCAAGAGGGTGGCACCGTGACGATCTCCGGGGACAAGAACGGCGTGGTCTACATCCTCGTCCCCGGCAAGGCGGGGCGCACCAAGGTGCAGCTCGACAAGGATGGCAAGGCGAAGGTCGTCGCACCCGTTCGCGGCGGTCAGGAGTTCATCGTCAGCCCGATGACGACCGACGGCAAGGAGGTTGTCGTCGAGGTGGTGTCGGGTACCCCGTCTTCCGACAGTCGTGGAACGTGAAGGAAAGCCCATGTATCCAACCCGTACCCAGGCCCTCGCCGTCTTCGTCGCCCTGAACCTGCCCGTGGGGATCGCGGCACAAGCAGTATTCGTGGTGTCACCTGCGGTCGACAACGCCAGCGCACCCGCTGCGGGGTCGCTTGCCGGACTCGGCTTCGCAGCCCGGCAGCAGATCCTGATCGATGAGTGGCGACTTGCGGGGCTGAGGAACCGGAAGCTGCTGGGGATCGTGTTCCGACGCGACCTCGGCGATCGCGGGGCACTGCGCGGTGGGGCTGTCGACTTGGAGGTGCGTCTAGCAGCGGCGGTCAGCGGGGCGGCGAAGACATCCGAGCAGTTCGGCGTCAACCGGCCGGCGCCGACGGTGGTGTTCGCCAACACCGTGGCCGTGCCTGATTCGCCAGAGGTGGGCGCGACCACCCAACCTTGGGATCCTCGCAACACGATCCGGATCGACTTCAGCACCCCCTATCCCTACGCCGGGGGCACACTCTGTATCGAGTTGGTCGGGCGGCCGGTGAAGGGCAAGGAGCCCGTCCGTTGGAACGTCGACCACGAGCTGGCCGAGGCCGGAGGCGCGGTGCGTGAGTTTGGCACCAGCTGCTCGCCGTTTGCCGCGCACGGCTCGTCGCTCAACGCCGAGACGACCGGGTTGACGATCGGCAGCTCCCTGCGCTTGGTCGGCTTCGGCCGCACCGGCTCTTCGCCCCTGCTGCTGATCGGGGCTCGTGCGATTCCAGGGGGTGTGGACCTGACACCCATGGGTGCGCCGGGTTGCTCGCAGCTCGTCGACGCGATGGCCGCGCAGCCGCTGCTCTACTATCCCCCGCGGGTGGAGAAGGCGGCGGCGTTCTTCAACTTCCGTGCTCAGGTCCCCGCGGACGGGTCGTTGCTGGCCGCGCGTGTCTACTTCCAGAGCGTCGACATCGAGACCGGCCTGCCCAAGCCCTGGTCTAATCCAGCTGGACTGACCACCAGCAACGCCGTCGAGCTGCACCTCGCTAGTACGCACCCGGTCCTGGGGATGGCCGTGGTCCGCGCGACGATGCCGACGGCATCCGAGCCTGCTACGGGATCGGTCGACGTCGAGGCTGCGCCCGTGATGCGCGTTCTGTACTGACGACGCGGCAGCCGGACCCCGGGGCAGGATGTTGTCTTCCCGCGGTCCATCGCGGGGACCTCGGCCACCGTGCTGATCGGTGGGCGATCGGACAAGGCAGGTGCCCTAGCCTTCGCGGTCAAACAGGGAATCGAGCCACGCTCGCTGCTGCTCGACCCAGTCGGCAAGCGACTCCCAGCCTTTCGGAACGCTGTGCCACTCGACGGTGATTTGCCGGGGGATCGACATACCGCAGCAGACGCCATCGAGCGTGACGACCTTCGGTGGTTCAAGAGATCCGAGGCCTACCCGTTCGAGTTGATCGAGTCTGTCCGCGATCTCGCTTGCACGAACGCCTGACTCGGCTGCTTCGAGGGTCGGAGCTGCGTGGAAACCAGCTCGCAGACCAACCATAGGGGAATGGAGGCGTTCTCCATCGAGATCGCTACGCCAGCGGAGTCGACGGATGAAGTGTCGGCCCAACCCGGTTCGTCTGGAGTGCGAAAGGAACACCCAGGTGTCCCAGGGCTCGAACGAAGGCCAGCGCCACAGGCGGAGCTTCTCCGTGACGCGGGTCGAGCTGCCCAGCGGGGCGGAGAGTGCGGCTCTCGCGGCACGCATGCATGCGACCATTCATCCGGGCGGCGTTCCATCCCGGCTGGATCCACTCTACCAATGCGGCGGATTGGCGCATCGGCCGCTGCGCCACCCCGGGCGGCTTCCCCGCGGACGCGCGATGTCGAGTCCGGTGCGCCGATCCCCGGCGGTTCCACGCCCCGGTCCGATCCGTCTCCCATTTTCCTCACGACTCCCATAAGCACGCGCCCGCTGCGCTCAAGAGGGTGTGATCCCGGCGCGGCGTGCGCCGGACCGGCCGGCAGACGCCGCGCCGCCTGTTCCCCGGACTCGACAAGGACACTCCAATGCTGTGCATCCGCAAGCTGGCCTGCGCCCTCCTCACCCTCGGCTTCTTCGCGTCGGCGACGCCCGCCGCCGAACCGATGGGCATCCTCCGGGCCTTCCCCGGCGACACCACCGCGGGGCTGGTGACGATCACCAACCCGACCGACAAGACGATCCACTATCAGTTCCGCTGGGGCGCCGGCGAGTGGAAGGTGTTCTCGCTGTCCCCCGGCTGCCAACGGCGCCACTGGTGGAACTACGACTTCCGCGGCGAGAACCGCTCGCCGGTGCCGCAGATCCGCTTCGACTGGATCGGAGGCGACGGCAAGGTGACCTACCACACCGTGCGGCTGACGGCCTATGCGGTGGTCAATCCGCGAGTGAACACGGGCAAGGTCTACCGCTTCCGCTACTCGTCGGGGGGGTCGCTGATCTTCCTGAACGCGGTCAACTGAGCGCGCCGCGGAGCACGGCCTGCCGGCGCGAGAAAGCGTGCGGGTCGTACCCTCTCAGCGACGAAACGTTAGCCTGGGGTCGCGGATTCTGAGTCAGCTTGAGGAGAGTCTCGTGCCGGGTCCGCATCTCGCAAAGACAAGGAACCCCATGTGCGCTCAACTCGCCGGAATCTCGTTCGCCATTCTCGCCGCATCCCCCCTCGTGCTCGCCCAGGGCGAACCGACCACGGACCAGGCGGTGGTCTCCGCGCTCGCCGCAGGCAAGTCGGATGAAGCGCTCGCGGCCCTGAACGGACAGCTGGCCAATCGACCCGCCGATGCGCGGCTGCTGCGCGCCAAGCTGCACCTGCTCCTCGGCCTCGGGCGCGATGCGGCCGCGAAGGCGTGCGCCCGACAGTTGCTTGCCGCGCTCCCCGAAGGATTGGAGCGCGCGTGCCTGGCGACCTTCGCCGAAGCGTCGCCGGCCTACTTCCGCAGCATGACCACGGCTGCACTGGTGCAGCGGATCGAGGAACTCGGCGGTCAGGGTGACCCGGACCGGATGAAGCCTGCGGTCGAGGTGCTGGAGGCGCGGGTCATCGCCAAGGTCGTTCCTCCGCAGCGGATCCTGGGGGACTACTTCGGCTCGGACCACGGGCACTTCGACCGCGAGAAGTCCACGCTGCACTTCCGCATGTGCCTCGACGCGACCACCGACAAGGACACCCGTGCATCCCTGTACGAGTGCTTGATGCAGTTGGAGAAGGGGCAGCGACTGACGAAGTACGTCGCCAAGAAGGCAGTTGCGCCCGCCGAATCACCGGCGGTGCGGGAAGTCCACGATTCGATCGATGCCGCACTGCGAGCGGGGGAGCAAGCGCTGGCCACCGGCGTGCGCAACGCCGCCAGCAAGGCGCTGGACGGCCCGCTGGCGCTGGCCGAGAAGCGGATCAAGGCGCTCGGTGGCGACGATGTGCGTCTGGCTGACGAGCTGCACATCGCGATGCGCATCGCGCGGGGATACTGCCAGGAAGTGCGCGCCCACCTCGCCCAACATCGCCGGCCCCAGGAAGCGATGCAGATCCGTGCGCGCACCCAGGCGCTGGCGATCGTCGAGTACGAGCGCGCCCTGAAGCTGAGCGGCGACGCGCCGTGCTTCGAGAAGGTGTCGGCCAAGGCGTGGGCTCTGCACCGTATCGCCGTGCTCGGTGTCGCGATTGCGACGCATCACGAGGAACGGCAGGCGAGCTACAAGAAGTTCGGGCGCTCCTATCCCGAAGCGGCGCGGATCACCGAGTTCCGCACCAAGGTGCACGGCGCCGCCACGCGGCTCAAGAGGGAGTTCCCCGAGGCCGAACTCGAGCCCGGCAAGCCGCTGTGGGAAGTGAGTTCGCTGCCAGCCAAGAAGGACGTACCACCCTCGCCGCGCCGGCGGTGAACGCCAGCGCTGCCGTCCTGCGCGATCCGCTTGCCGCGAGCCCCCGACCGTGTCGGGACGGGCGGTGGCGCTGACGGCGGTGCTTGTGTGCAGTGATACACGGATCGCTGTGGTGAGCCCTTGATCTCGCGCCGTCGACCGGTCCGACGGCCACCAGCCGGGTCGAGATCGCGCCCGAGGCGTCAGTAGAACAACAGCGGTTCGTCCGTGTCCTGCCGCGGGTCGCGCCACGTGACTTGGTGCTTGCCCAGCCAACCCAGCCAGGCTTTGCCCACCCCACTCACCTTGCTCGCAGCATCGATCGGCACGTAGTCAGGCCGATCCGCATTTGCGACGAACTCGTGCAGGGTCTGCTGCGCGACCATCAACCCCCGGTCGCCACCGAACTCCCTCGTGGTCTCGCCAGCGAGTAGCTCCGCGGCCCCCGCGAGTCCGCGCCCGTCGTGCAGCCAGCACAGTCCCCTGGCTGCGTAGGCGCGCACCCACGTCGCCACATCCTTGTTCGCCAGGCAGGCGACCAGTGCGTCCGCCGCACCCGTGACGTTCCACTTGCCGAGCAGCTCCGGCACGCGTGCCTTGCTAGATGTCATCACATCGATTGTTGTTTTTGCGTCGGCGCCCTCCACTCGCGGACTGATTGTGGCGCGGGCCCAAGCGACTTGCTTCGGGTCGCCGAGCCGTAGCAGCGCGAGCTGGCGAGCGTCGAGCGGCGAACTCGCTACCTGGATTCCCGCAGTGGCGAAGGTGCGGGCCTCCATCGCGAGCGAGCTGCGCAGTGCGGCTCGGGTGGCGGCACCGCCGCAGGCGCCGAGACTCTGCAGGATGCAGGTGGCGAGCTTCTCGTCGACATCGGCAGCCAGGAGCTCCAGGAGTGGCACTTCGGCCCGGGCGTCGCGCGTTCGCCGGGCGATCAGCACCGCTGCCTCGCACAAGCTGGAACGGGGCTTCAGCCAGCCGAGCGACTCGGCCTGCAGATCGCGATCTGCGAGCTGCGCCAAGGCAATCGAGAACCAGTGCTTGGAACCCCTGGGAACCGAGCCGCTGCGCAGGCGATCGAGCAGGGGCCTCGTGGTGCCGATGGCACCCGCTTCGCATGCGGCGAGGGCGAGCGCTGACGCGACGTTGCTGCGGGACTCCACCAAGAGGCGTGCCATCACCACCGCGCCGATCCGATCAGCCGGGGCGCCGCAGCGTCCGAGGATCCGTGCCGCGAACGCCGCGACACCGTCGTTGTCCGCTGCGATCGCCGCGGCGAGTTGCTCGGTACCGCGGGTCGGCTCGATGCGCGCAAGGATGCCGAGCAACCGAATGCGAAACCGCGGGTCGTCCTTCTTGGCCGCGGCCGCGAGTTCGGCATCGACCAAGGGGATCGCGGCGGATGCGCGGGCCGCGGCCTTCTCGCCGACGTTGCACAACAGGGTCCAGTCGGTGTGGTCCATGTCGAGGCAGCGAAGGCGTTCAACCAAGTGTGCGCGCTCGGCGTCGCCGAGCTGCGCGAACGCGGGTCGGGCGAGAAAAAGCGCGAGTGCGAAGAGGACCGGAAGGGAGCGGTTGGCTGTCGGCATCGGTTCCTGTCGTTCCCGAGCGATGGCCCGGAGTGCGGGCAGACGGTAGCCGATCCAGTGAGTCGGGTGGAGGGTGTGGAGCCGCAGCTCCGGTCGCGACCGATTCCGAGCCATTCACGTTCGAGATCGTCGAGGCTTCAGCGCGGCGAGCCGCGGTCACCGGAGGAACCGAGGGATCGTCTCCGTGGCTTCGGTGGAGCTCGTTGCCCACGCCGGTGCACGAGCGGCGCGCTACGTCGTGTGCTGGCGGATCGCGACGGCCAATCCCTAGCGAGCCCGACCGCGTCCCTACCGGAGAGAGGCCGTGTTCGATCGCATTCGCGCTACACTCCGACCGCGACACCTCCGGCGGCATGCTGGTTGACGCACCGATTTCCCCGCCACGCGCGCCACGGTGCGCATGCCATGAGATACCCCTACCTGGCCTTCCTCGCGGCCATCGTCCTGTGCGGCTGCACCCGCAAATCCATCAAGCTGCCGGCGGCGCCGGCGTGGCGCGTCGGCTCCAAGGCCGGCGAAGCGATCGCCGAGCTGCGCACGCCCGAACGCGAAGTGCTCGCCGCACTCTGGGTCAAGCTGCCACCGGGCTCGTCGGGTGCATCGGTCCGTTCGAGCGGCGACTCGGTGATCCGGGGCGGTGTCGGCACGGCCCACTACGAGCTTGCGATCGGACTACACCGCACCGGTCTGTCCACTCTCGACGTGATCGCCTGGCACGACGCGACCGCCGAGCCGGATGATCATGGCGTCACGATGCTGCAGATCGGTGCGGCGCGGTTCACCCTCGCCCCCGGCAACATCTTCCTGGTCGATGCCCGCGCGGCGCAGCCCACCGTCCGCCGGCTGTCCAACACCGGACGGCTCTCGGGCCTGGGCAGGCTACCCAACGCCTCGACCGACGATGTGAGCGGGCTCGATTGGCTGAAGAAGCACGTCGCCGGGCATCCGGATATCGGTGACTGGCGCTGAGTCGCCGCCGCGTGCGCTTTCGCTGGGGTCTCGGGAATGCGCTGGGGTAGGCGCCATTGCATCGGACCGCGCCTCGGACGGGAATCGCTGTTCGTCTGCGGCTGACCAACCGACGGTCACCCCGGGGATCTCGGTCCACGCGCGGTGGGTATCGCCGACTACCGACGGGTGGCAGCGCCGGCCGCGTAACGACACGCGGAAGGGATCGCACGGCCAGTCGTTCCAGCCGCCCGAGATCAGGCGGCTCGGCTCAGTGGCGAGACGGGGTAGCAGCATGACTTCGAGAAGTTCGGTTGCTGCATCACAATCACGGCAGGTGATCCGTATGCGCGGCGCGTCGCACACCAACACGGCGCCACGTTCCAAACGCAGTGGATTGCCGCTGCAAGCTGTCGAGCGGGGGAGGTGTGCGTCACGGCACTCGAGGTCCAGCGAGCCGCGCAGTACCAGCAGGGCGCGGCGCGTGCCGGTCGGTCCACCGAGCTGTCCGCTGCCCGAGAACTCTGCCGCGGTCGTCATGCGCGTGACGCGCACGATCATGGTGGTCAGGTCGCGGGCCGACCCGACCTGCAAGACCTCGGAGAGCGGGCCGGCGCACAGCAGCGGGTGCAGTCGTTGCAGATCGACTGCCGCGAGGTCTGCAAGTAGCGCCTCCGGCTCGACGTCGCCTGGCAACCCGGTCCACTGAGACTCGGGGTTCGGGGCGCAAGGTCGGATCGCGAAAGCGAAATCGCTGCAGATCGGTTCGGACGCCCGTGCCAACAGGAACCCGTGCGCCGCGAATTCCGCGGCGAGGTCCGGCAACGGACACTCGCGTTCAGCCGCGAGCTCCCCGAGCAGCTCGTACTGCGCCGGGTTGCAGTCGCGGACGCGCGCCTGACGCAACCGTCGGGCCACCTCGGCCATCGACTGCGCGGTTGCCGCCTGATTGAGGTGCAGGCCATCGAGGTCGAACTCCTCGCGCAGGTAGCCATCGCGGACCAGCACGTCCCACAAGTCAAGGAGCTCGGCGCCGCTCCGTCGGCACGTCTCAGCGAGCAAGCGGTTGAACAAGACCGCGAGCTTGCTGCGCACCGGCGCGGGTACGTGCACTCCGTCACTCCAACGGGCGGCGCGACCGTCGTCGACGACGCGCGGCGGTATCGCGTGCACCATGGTTCGCGAGAACCCGGCGGCGCGCAGCATCTCGAGGCCCTCCTCGAGCGGCGCCAAGCAGCGAGTCACCGCGCACTCGATGGTGTCGAACGGCACCCGGGCCGCGCCGTCGACCATGCCGTACCCGGGGTCTTCCGGCAGCTCGAAATCGGTCGCGGCGCCGAGTTGGGCGGCGAGGATCGTCAGGTCCTGTTCCCCGGCGAACAACAGCAGGGCCGGCGCGACCTGCGGTTCGTCGGCGAGCGCGGCGTGGCGTGCTGCCTGGATGCGCCCGGCCATCGTCAGGGGGCGATGCCGCGCGGTGAGCTCGAGTTCCCCGTCATCCTGCGGACTCAGCACGCACAACTCTTCGGCAAGGAGCGCAGTGCCGAGGTCTTCGTGAAGACCTGCCGCGGAGGCGAAGCAGGCCGCCTGCACGTGGGGTAGAAAGCGAACCCGCGTGTGCAGCGCGTTTGGCAGCTCGGCGGTGCGGAACACCACCTCGCGAAAGCGCAGGCAGTGGCTCTCACCGATGCAGTACACCGGCGTGAGGCGTTCGAGGACCGGAACGGCGGGAGTCATCGGGTGCGCTCGCGGGCCATCGCCGCGAGGATCTGGTCCTCGTCGCACATCGGCGTGGGGAGGCGCCGCGGTGTGGAGTCCGGCATTGCGACGACGTGCACGGGTTCCGATGTCGTCGCCTGCACCGCTTCCGAATCCCTTCGCGCGAGCCCGAACTGGCGGCGGAAGCACTCCATGACGTGTGCCACGGCTTCCGGCGTGACCGAGCGCCGATCCGACTCGAACGCCCACTCGGGACCGCCCGCCAGCACGGCTTCGTACGCCGCGAAGTAGTCGACCCTGTCGTGCCGCCGGCGGATCTCGTCACACGCGACCCGCAGCACCGACTTCGACCAGGTGTTGGCGTTGAGCACGTGTCGCTCCGAGAACGTCGCCAACAGCGGCACCGGGGACACGGTCAACACGATCTGCAGCTCCGGGTTGTGGTGCCGCGCCAGCCGCACGAACCGATCCAGGTGCTCGACGACCTCGGTGACCCCGAAGTTGACGAAGCGGTATCGATCCGCGTCGAACGTGCCGCCGTGTCCGCACCCGGGGCACACCGGGAACGCGGATCCGTCCGCGCGGCTGACCCACGCCTCGGTGAGGCCGAGGGTGAACACGAACACCTCCGCGGTCTCGATCAGCTGACGCACCGCGGTGAGGTGCTGGTCGCGGTCTGCCAGGCATTCTGTCGCCGAACGGAAGCCATGGGCGTTGATCCCGGGCCGAAACGGGTCGACGACGCGGCCGTCCGGTCGAGTCCACAACGGCTCCTGCGGATCGAAGTGGCCGTACGCGCGCTCGACGAGTTGGGCGAGTTGCAGCGTGGTGTACACGTTGCCGTAGCGGGCCGAATACACGCCGTAACCGAACCGCCGCCGGTCGAGTTCGTCGAGGAAGCTCGGGCCCGGCTCGGTGACGAGGTAATCCAGATCGAACTCCGGCAGGTGGTCGGCGATGCGCTGCGCGAAGCAACTCCCGGCCGAGGCGACGCGGGTGCCCGGCGCAAGTGTCAGGGGCGAGGGCTCGATTGGGAACACCGCGGTCGCGTTCCGGCTGCCGACGGACTGCCGCCACACCGCGTATTCGGGGAGCCCGCGATACGGGCAGTTCGACTCCATGGTGTTGGATCGGCCAACGACCGGGTGTGGCTGCACTGGGTGCCGGGGAATGTCGGGGGCGGGACGCGCGGCGATGCACGCGGCATCGTCCGGGCATGGCGATTCCAGGTCATTCGGCGCCGTGGGTGCGCACTCGATCACCGCGGAGGGCGATCTGGACCGGGCGCCGGTGCTCGCCGCCGCGGCAGCGCAGGATCACTTCTCGGCGTAGAGCAGCCGCAGCACCGGTGCGCGCGCTACATCCACTTCGCCGCTGGTCGGCATCGGCCCAGAATCGACCACGTGCGAGCGAACAGTCGCCATCCCGAGCGACGGCGCAGTCTTGGCGACCTGGATTTCGAGACCGTTGCTCGTGGTGAATCCCGCGGAGTTGGTCCACTGGCTGCGTGGTAGCTGGGCTTCGAGATCCACAGATTGCGCGAATACCTTCGCGCCCAGCAAGGAGCGCGACGCGGGGATCTGCACGCTGAAGTTGGCGAACGCGTTCGGCATGGTGCGCGAGTCGTGGTAGAGCAACCCCACGGCGGCGAGGGACTGCACGTACTGCCGGCAGCCCGCCGCGCCGGCAGCGCCAAGGTCGATCCCGGCGGGGAGGCCATTGGCGCCGAACATCAAGAGTGGCGACGACCCCGGTCGTCCGAGCAGCACGATACGCATGGTGCTACCGAGGTAGAGACCGCGCTCCAAACCCACCAGGTTGCCTCGGTCGGTGCCGAACACCGAGCAGGTGATCCCGAACCGAGTCGCGGTTCCGCCTGGGCCCTCGAACTCGTGGTCGATGTACCACAACTTCGGCTCCTTGCCGGCGACGGGTCGCCCGATCACATCGATACAAAGCGTGCCGCCGGTGTACGCGAACCCGGTGGAGAATGAGATTGTGACGGTGTTCTGTGCCGCCCAAGGGTCGTGATTCGGTCCGACTGAGGGGGAGTTCGGGATTGCGGTCTGACCACGGAACACCAGAACCTGGCCGGTGGTGGACGCATTGCGGTCGAAGGCCTCCACAGCGTTCTCCGGAGGAATCGAGCTGGTGGACAGTCGCACTTCGAAGTCGACGGATCCACCGGTCAGTGCGCTCGACCAATCGACGTCGCGATGCACGGCAAGTCCCGTCACTGTCTTGCCGGTGAGCCCGGCGAGCCGGGGCGCGCCGACCAGGATCTGTTGGCGGAAGGCGCCGTGCAGCCCCGGGAAGCTCGCGGAGCTGGGCGCGTTGGTTGCGTCGAAGCTCGGCGATACCGGGAACACCTTGGTCTGTGCGGAAAGCGCTGTGCAGAGGGTCAGCGCGAGGCCAGTGCAGTGGATCGTCGTGTGCATGGATTGTCTCCTGGTGAGTTTCCGCACGTTCATTTTCGTGAACTGCTCTTGTCGTCCTGGCTGATCACGGAGACGACGACTTCGCTCGGCTTTGGCCACTTGCCGTCGCCGACCGTGAATTCCTTGCCCCCGGCCACCGGCACGTTGATCGTCGCCTTACCGTCCTTGTCGAGTGTGACTTCCTTCGACGTACCCGGTCCGGAGCTGACGAAGACCACGCCGCCGGCTTCGCCCTGAATGGTCACCGTCCCACCCTCCTGTGCAGGATTTGGCTCCACCGAGATACCCCCTCCGTTCACTTGCCTCGCTTCTCCAACGCTGCGATCATTTCGCGCAAGCGCAGCGGCAGCCAGGCCAACTTTCTCGGCGGAGATACTTGCGCGAACATCTGGAGTAGGCGACGACCGATCCGCGCTCCGCGTGAACTCGAGTCACTGAGCGCGAACATGCCGAGGCGCTCGATGCCGTCCCACAGGATGTGGTCCTCCGGTGCGTAGTCCTCGACGACCATGATGAACGTGCCGTACGAGCCGACCAGCTGATCGATGTCGCCCTGCGCCGCACCTTGTGCGCCGCGCACCAGCCAAGCGGTGTGCCGAGAGACCTTCTGCTGGGGAACCGGCGCGTCGTCGGTTCGCCGCGCACCCGGGGAAAGCGCAAAGTAGGTGCCCGCTGCCGCGACCGCTCCGCCGATGCCGGTCAGCACCCACCGCCGCGTCACCAGTGCGCTCAACTTCGGCGCCGGATACTCGGGTTCGCCATCCTGAAGGGCTGGCTCGCCCAACGGCAGTGCGTACTCCGCTCGCTCCGCGTCCGGGTTGATGCCGGAGTAGAACATCTTCCCGGCCTGCGGAGGTTCATCGTCGTCGGTCATTTGCATGGTGCCCAGGCGAGCATCCCGGACGGTAGCGCCAGTCGGTGGGTCTCGTCCAGGCCGATCCGTCCAAGATTGCGTTACACCGAAGCGTGTGCTCTCGAACGCGGCCGGGCACTGGCCCCGACCTGCGGTGACCCGTGTCGCCGGGGTCATGCCGATGGCTTCAACCCGGGGATGCTCGCCCGTTCCCTTCCGACAAGCAGCCCGGATCTCGCCAGGGAAGCCAACTCGGCCGGACTGCATCGTGCCCCTTGCGGTGAGTACCGACGCGCGGTCGCGAGACTCTACTGCCGTCGGTTCGGTCGAGCAGCGGTCTCCGCGCAGGACTTCTTTGCAGAAGCACGGTTCCGCACGCAGACCCCCCACGCGGGCCCGCCCGCGTCCGGCACGAATCCCGTGCCGCAGCGCAGACCGATGCTGTCTGAGAGCGTGGGCGCTCGAGCAGATCACCGGAAGGTGGCGCGAGAAGTGCCTACGCCCAGATCCAGCGGAGCGGGGGAGTCGGTGGGGTCGGTCGTCTGCGTGTTCATGA
>JACKIB010000033.1 GCA_020638695.1 Planctomycetota bacterium | reverse complement strand
GTTGTGCAACGAACTTCGGACACACCCCACTAGCTCGAACGGAACGCGTCATCGAGATCGTCGTCGTCCGGGTCTTCGCGGCGGATCCAGGCGCCTGCGATCTTCACGAGGTGATCCGAGCAGTACGCGAGCACCGCGAGTCGAAGCCCACCGCTCTTCCCGCAACCTGGATATCCGAAGCGGACCTTCAGTCCCTTGGCATTCGGCACCCCTGACCTCACCGGTCAGATGCTCTTCCCCTGCTTCACGTCGCACGTTTGCACCGCGGCGAAGTAGCTGCAGAGGAATTGCTTCAGTGCCTCTCGGAACTCTTGGTGTCGCTCCGGCCCCAGCGTTTCCTCGAGTTCGGCGTTTGCCTGCCGGGCACCCGCGCAGATGACCCAGGTGATGTCCGTGGGTTCCAACGGTCAGAATGGTACGCCCTGATCGTCGATGGCGTCCGAGAATGACGAACCGGTCCAGGAATCGTCATCCTCCGTGAGCCAACGGTCATCCTCCAGGATCTGCTGCATCGCCGCGATCATGTTGATCGGGCTTCCTGTCCCGGTGCGGAACGCGGTGATCCATGCATCGTTCTCGTGTGAGTATTCCGATACCCAGGTCGCGGACTTGCCCTGGATCTTCCTGGATACGAGCTCCGCGATGCCGACCTGATCGTCCGTGAGAGTCTCGAAGGTGCGGAGGCTGCGACGCACGACCAGCGGCTTCTCCCACCCTTCCGTGGTCTGTTCGGCAAGACCGAGGTGCTCGAGGCTCTTCACGAGAGACCGCTCGTAGTGATTGACCACCGGACCTTGTGGCAGGGCGATGTACCCGGACCCGGTCATGGTCTCGCCGAGGTCGCGTAACGCACACAGGTCTGCATAGAACAGAGCCTTGTTGACGACCGTGATTCCGAGCTGCCTCAACGGGGTTGCCTGGAGGATTGCCATCGCGGCTTCGGTGACGCGGGTCACGGTGATCATGGTGGGCTCGCTGCGTCCCGATTCTACACAGGTGCGGGGACACTGGGTCTTTTTGGCTCCAGCATCGTGTTCGCTTTCCGGCGGCCCCCCGATCCGCGCCGTGTCGCTACACTCCGGTCCGCGCCATGACCTGGAGCCCAATGCTCGCCGAGATCCGTGAGCAGCCTGCCGTGCTGCAGCGCGTGCTCGATCGGTGCGCCAGGGCGAGTGACCTCGGGCACACAGCGCGCAGCGGCAGGCTGCACTTCGTCGGCTGTGGGGACATGTACTTCGCCGCTTGTCAGACCGAAGCAACCGCCCGCTCTGTCTGGGGGCTCGATGTCCGCGCTTGGCGGTCGATGGACATGCGCTGGGTGCACGGGCAACTCGGTGCGGGCGATGTCGTCGTCTGTGCGAGTGTCTCCGGGCGCACTCCCCGCACACTCGAGGCTGCATTGCTCGCAAAGCGCGCGGGTGCCCGGGTCGTCGGGATCACCGACAACCCCGGGTCGCCGCTCGAAGCGGCGCTCGAGGAGTGCCTTCTTCTGGGAACGGCCGAACCGAACTCGCTGGCGGACGGGGTCTACGCCGGGTACCGACACCACATCGCCCAGACCCAGACGTACACCGCGGTGCTCGCGGCCGAGCTCTGGATGGCGGCGTGCGCGGTCGGCGAGACCGCGGCGATCGATGGCTTGCCAGCGCGCCTCGCGTCGGTAGTCGCCGACAGCGAGCCGCGTATCGCAATGGCTGCTGGCGAGTTCTTCGCCGGAGGGACCAACGTAGCCGTGCTCGGCAGCGGGCCGCACCTTCCGGCGGCACGCTACGGCGCAGCCAAGTTCCTCGAGTTCGCCGTGCCGGCCACTGCCCAGTGTCTCGAGGAGTTCAACCACCTCGAGTGTTTCGTCGCCGACGAAGGAACGCGGGCGCTTCTGATCGCGATGGATGACGCGAGCTTCCACCGTGCCACCGAAGTATGCGAACCCTGGCGGGAGATCGGCATCCGGAGTGCGGTGGTCACGGCATCCGGAGACGTGCCCGGTGCGGCTTGGGCTGTCCCACTATCCGCCGCGGCGGGAGTCGATCGGGCGTTCGCGATCGCCGCCGTGTTGCAGCTATCCTGTGCGCACGGTGTCGCCGCGTTGGGGCGGGATCCGGTGCGGTGGCTCGGTGGGCGCCGAGCGAATCTCGTGCAGAACGTGGTCGCCCGGACAATCCGTGGCTCCCGACTGTTCGGCGTCGATCCGCCCTGACGCGGTTACCGCACACACGCGCACCGCTACCCGCTGGTGGAGCGCCATTGTGCATCCTCGATGCGGGTGTTCGCCCTCACTCGCAGTTCGTTGGCTTCGCGTGGTCGATCGGCAGGCACGACTCGCCCGATTGGTTTCGAATCCGGCTCAGTGCGGTCAGCACCTACTTCAACAGGCTCGAAGCGGTCAGCACGCTGATCTCCTCCTCGTCGCCCACGTGGTGCTCCATGACGAGTCCGATTCCCGGCGCGTAGTACTTGTACTCCACCGCGTCTGGCTCGAGCGGATTCCAATCCAGCGTCTGGACGCAGTTCTCATAGGTGCGCCCACCCGCCTCGATTTCGATCCCGATGGCCACGACATACCCCATGTCCTCCGCGGCCGTCTTGTAGAACTCCTGGTAGTAGGAGCGACCGAGAACGGGCGTCGCCGACATCATGAACCCCGGCTTCGCCGTGTGGCCGGCGCTGGCGATGTCCTTGCCCGCCTCCCACGATCCCTCGTGGGTGATCTCGATCAGTTTGCCTGTGGCGTCATAGTGGTAGTTGTCGACCTCTTCGCCCATGTACCAGACGTTGCCGGCATCGTCCTGCGCGTACCAATCCCGAGCGACTTCCTGGACGAGACCAGCGAGCTTCTTGGTGTAGAGAGCTTCGATGCACGCGATACCCAGCACGGTGCGTGTTCCGGTTTGGACGACCACGCTGATCTCCTCGCGACCCTCGCTGGTTTCCTTCGCGTAGTCCCAAGTCCCGTTCCCCGGGAGCGGGAAGTGCGCGTGGTCGATCAGCGTCGGGTTGGTGAACTTCGCCGCGGAGAAGTCGGGTGCGCGCGACTCACCCGTTTCGAATGCGCCGATGTACTGCACCTGTTCGCCATCGTGCAGCACGTCCTCGCGCACGATGCCGTGACCCGGTGCGTAGTACTTGTAGTCGACACCGCTCGGAGAGAGCGGATTCCAATCCAGCGTTTGGACGCAGTCCTGAAACTCGCGGCCGTCGTCCAGCCGGATCTTCACGCCCGTCGCGACGACGACCGCCATGTCGGTGGCCGCCCCCGGGTACCACTCTTGATGGTAGCTCTCTCCGACCTTCGGATTGGCGGTCATGATGTACCCGGGCACCGCATCGAATCCGGCGCTGGCGATGTCCTTGCCGGCTTCCCACGACCCCTCGTGGGTGATCTCGATCAGCTCGCCTTGGTCGTCGTAGTGGTAGTTGTCGACAGCTTCGCCCAGATACCAGACGTTGCCCGCGTCGTCCTGCGCGTACCAGTCTCGCGTGTCCTCGATCAGCAGGCCGTCGAGGTAGACACGGTCGCGATAGACCGCGCACGCGATCCCCTGGATGGTCTTGGTCTCGTCGAGTCGCTCGACCACGATCGTCTCCGGCCCGTCTTCGGTCGTGCTGGAGTGCAGCCGTGCCTTGTTCACCTCGCTGGGCCACAGCGGGTTGGTGATCTCCGTGGGCTTGCTGAACGTCGCGGCCGCGAAGCTGGGCACCGACTCGGGACCGGGCCGGAACGTGCCAATCAGGCGAGCCGTGGCGTCGAGCCCGATCTTCTCCTCGAACACCTTCCCGACACCGGGGGCGAAGTACTTGAACTCCGCATCGGTGGTCAGCGTGGACCCGTCCCGTGTCTTGAGGCACCGGAAGGTCCGGCCGTCGGGCAATTCGATCGGCACGTCGAGTGCGACGATCTCGCCGGTGTCCTCGGCCTGTCCGCGGTAGTACTCCTGGTAGTACTTCGCGCCTACCGTGGGCTGGGCCGGCATGATGTGGCCGGGCTGGGCGAGGAAGCCCTTGCCGGCGACGTCCTTCCCCGCTTCCCATGCGCCGTCGTGGGTGACCGAGGCGACTTCGCCTGCCTCGTCGTAGGTGTAGTTGTCCACCTCCTCGCCCATGTACCAGACGTTGCCCGCCCGGTCCTGCGCGTAGAAGTCGCGGGTGTCTTCGATCAAGAGGCCACCGCTGTAGGCGCGATCGCGGACGACCGCGCAGGCGATGCCGAGCACGACGCGCGTGTCCGTGAGGACTTCGACCACGATTGTCTCCCGATCTTCGCCGTCCTCGCCGTGGTAGAGGTGGGTCGTGCCGGGTACGAGCGGGAAGAACCGGTTGTTGACGTTCGAGGATGCGGCGAAGTTCGAAGCCGTGAAGGCCGGCGGCGTGAGACCGCCCGAGCGCTTGCTGCCGCTGCAGGCGGTGAGGGCGACGAAGAGGGTCGCGGTGACCGCGAAAGACGAGGATCTGGGGGTGAGGAGCATGGGATCGTGATTGCAGGGCAACCGCGGAGCGCGGTCGCGATGCACCGATCCAAGCGGGCCGCGCTTAGAGGGCCCTTAGCTCCGGCTCACCATGCGCTAGTGGGGTGTGTCCGAAGTTCGTTGCATAAGTCGTCGAGTCATGCGGTTCGCTCGCAAGGAGCTGCGACGACACGGCTTGTTGGTGGACAAGCTGAGGAGCTGCGACGCCGCGAGCGGGCCGTAGGGCCGGCGACTTATGTGACCAACTTCGGACACACCCCACTAGTGCCCCTCGTCTGAAGTTCGCAGCAAATGTGGCTGCGTCAGTCGATTCGCGCGCAAGGCGCTGCGACGACACGGCTTGTTGGTGGACAAGCTGAGGAGCAGCAACGCAGCGAGCGGATCGAATGGCCGGGCACATGTGCTGCGAACTCCGGACGCGGGGCACTAGGTCGGGTCGATGATCAGCCGGCACCAGCATCGCGCGAGCACGCACTGGGTCACCAATCGCGGGTCGGGTGCTGCGGGTTGAGTTGGGGCCGCGGGATCTTGCTCGGGGACGGTTGACCCAGCGCTGACTCCTGGTCCACTCCGAGCCGACCGGCGGGCCGCGCGCGGGTGCCGCGTAGTTCCGGCCTTGGCAGCGCGGGGATCCCGGCCGATTCGCAGGAACGTGTCCACGGCGATTCCCGCTTGGTCCGAGCGCCGGCGCTCCCGCCAGGGCGCAGCGCGCCGACTCAGAGTTCCGCCAGCAGCAGAGCGAGTACTCCGCGGAACTCCATGCTGAAGAAGCCCGGGACCCGCACCAGCCGGTGCACCTGCGCGAGGCTGAGCCAGCGGTAGAACGGCGCGTCCGGGAGTTCGACGCCGGGGTCGAGCTCGACCACCGCGTAGTCGTTCTCATCGTGGAAGAACCGCCCACCTTCCTCCGACTGCCGGCAGCCCATGCGCACCACCGCGCGGCCGGATTCGATCGAATCGAGCAGTTGACGCTCCACCGGGTCTTCACTCGGCCGTTCGCCCGGCGCGATGGTCACCGAGGCGCCGCACTGCACGCCCTCGAGGAATCCGATCTCGTGGCTCGCCTTGGCCAGGAATCGCAGCACACCGTCTCGCTGCTGCGCGACCAGGATCATGCTGCCGATCCCATCGCTATCGATCAGCGGCTGGTCCCAATCCTCCACTTCTCGACCCAAGGCGTGCACCTGGAAGTGCCGAGCGCGGAAGCCGTGTTCGCGGGAGCGCTCGCGGATCTCCCCGTCGCCGATCTCCCAGTTGGTCAGTTCGCTGAGCGGCAGGACGTGATGGCGTGGCGACACCCGCACGCGCAAGCGCGTGAGCCAGGCGAGCAGTTCCGCGTCGGTGTGCGCGTCGCAGCCCTCGGGTGCGTGGTGCGAGGCGAGCAGGGCGGCGCGGAACGACCCGGGTGCGGCGCCTGCGAACGGCACGCCGCCTGGCGCGAGCAGTGACCAATCCAGGCCAGCGAGCACCGAACGCGAGTCGGTGTTCAACACGTTGCTGGTGACGGCGAAGCGGCGCAGGGCGTCGATGCCGTACCACCGGAACGTGCTCGGGCATTCGACTGCGCGGGTGCCGACGTCGACCACCACATTGCGGTTGTACTTGCCGTAGTAGCGCGTGCCCTCCTCGGACTGCAGTTCGTCGTACACGATCCGCCCGTTGCCGGTCGGGCCGAACCACGACAGACAGGCAGTCGCCTTGCCCCCGTGCAGCCGCTTGTAGTTGGCTTCGGTCGACTGCACGGTTGGGGCGAGCTGCAGCACTCCGGCGTTGCCCGGTTCGACCCTGCCCTGGAACAGCAGTTGACCACCCTCCGGGTGTGCGCGCAGCAGGAAGCCGTTGATGGCCGTCTCCGGCTGCAGGATGATCAGTTGTTCGCCACCGAGTTCGGGCCGGCGAGCGGTGACGCGCAGGCCGACGAGCGAGAAGAACCCCCCGGTGCGGTGGCGGACTGCGCCGTCCCGCAGCGACCACTGCTGCGATGCCGACAGCGGCATCGGTTCGCAGCGGAACGCGCTGTTGGCGACCAAGCCGTCACGCCATGTGGTGAACTCTGCCACCGGGTCGTGGGTGGTGGTCGCGATACCCGAGTGGTCGTCGGTGGGCTGGTGCATCACCGCAGCCATCGGCACGCGCGGCCTGCCGTCCTCAGCTGGATCGCAAGCTGCGGTCGAAGCGCGTGAGGCCGCGTTGCAAGCGGGCTTCGCAGGCGGGGTCGAACAAGCTGCGCCCGAACAAGCGGTCGAGGTGGCCGCGGAACACCGGGTAGTTGGCACGTGCGTTCGGCCCGTAGAACACCCGTGCCGAGTCGTCGCGCAGGCCACGCTCGAGCTGGTCGAGTGTCGGAATCTCGTACGGGCTGCCAGTCGGATCGAATGCATCGATCAGCAGTCGGATCAGCAGCAGGCGAAAGCGGTCGTCCTCGAACGGGCCGCGGCTGCGCTGGAACGTCCGGTAGCCGCCGATCACCCAGCCGAAGTGCACCACGTCGGCCGGCGGGTGCCGGTCGATCCGCGCCGCAGGCGTCCGTGCCTGCGCCAGCAGCGAGGTCTCGAACCAGAACGTCCCCTCGGGGAAATCGCCCTTGCGCGGCCGCATCGCGTCGGGTGGTTGGCCGCGCATCCACGCGAGTTCGAAGGTCAACTCCCACAGCGCCACGACATGGGCGAACCGCGGCATTTCCGTCCACTCCATCCCGGCTCCCGGTGCCGCGTTCCCCAGGCATGCGAGGTTCCGGTCCCGGCAGGTCTCGAACAGCGAGCGCAGGTAGCCGGGTTCGAGGGCGAACAGGTCGGCGTCGTGCAGGATCGCGTGGGTGCCCCGTGCGGCCCCGGCGCCGGTGATCAGCTGCAGCCAGTGGATCTCGCTGGGGGTCTTCAGCCACGGCAGCGTGACCTGGCAGCGCCGGTCGTGCTCGACCAGGCGCAGCTTGCCATCCGGCCAGCTGCGGGCCACCTCGTCGAATACCGCGCGAAACGGCAGGTGGAGGCGGTCGGGGACGACGAGGGTCTCGATGCGCCCGGTCGGATCCTGCCGCCGGCACACCTCGACCGCCAGGCGGAGGAACACCGGCAGGTCGGGTGGCACCGTGAACAGGAGCGAGTAGCCGGGCTCCGGCTCCGGGGGCGGGGGCCACCGGCCGAACAGCGCGCGGTAGAACGAATCCTTCACGCACCGTGGGATCATGCTCCGGCTATCGGGTGGCGACCGGGTATGGCTTCACCTGTCGGCGCGTCAGCGGCCGGGATTGCGTGCCCCCGACCGAGGTGGCTCGGCGGAAGCATCGGCCGTTGCGTGGCCGCGCGGTGTGCCGCACCATCACGGCATGGCCAAGTCATCCTGTCCCGTGTCGCTCGCCCAATTCCTCGAGGCCGCCGAGCCGCTCACCGTGTCGATCCAGGGTCAGGAGATGCTCGCCGAGGTCAAGGCGTTCTCCACGGGGTCGTTCGGGTGGTACCTCAACGGCAAGACCGTCATCCAGGTGGCTGGCAAGCCGGTGTCGGTGCAGATCGGGATGAACCTCACCGTGGTCGGGAGCAAGGAAGCTCCGCGAGAGTGAGTCCGGGCGAGTGCCCCGCGTCCGGAGTTCGCAGCACATGTGCCCGGCCATTCGATCCGCTCGCTGCGTCGCAGCTCCTCAGCTTGTCCACCAACAAGCCGTGTCGTCGCGGCGCCTTGCGCGCGAATCGACTGACGCAGCCACATTTGCTGCGAACTTCGGACGAGGGGGACTAGTGGGGTGTGTCCGAAGTTGGTCACATAAGTTGCCGGCCCTACGGCCCGCTCGCGGCGTCGCAGCTCCTCAGCTTGTCCACCAACAAGCCGTGTCGACGCAGCTCCTTGCGAGCGAACCGCATGACTCGACGACTTATGCAACGAACTTCGGACACACCCCACTAGCGGCGACGCGGTGCGCGGCGCAGCGGGATGGGGATGCGTCGGCACCACGCCACTAGCAAAGTGACGTCGTCGTCGGTCCGCTCGGCGAGTCGGCGCGAGTGCAGGAAGCGCATCAGCTGACGGGCCATGTCGCCGCTGCCGAGGTTGCCGGTGCGAAACACCGATTGGAAGAAGGGGGTGTGGGGGCGGTTGTGGGACAGCTGCATCGCCAGCCGCTGCAGGCCGTCGGTCAGCATCGCGACCGCGTGTACCGATTGGTCCCAGGCTCGGATCACCGTGCGGTACAGTGCATCTTCGTCGGTGAGGAATACCGTCTCGTTGACGAACTCGCCCCGCTGCGGGTCGGAATGCGCGGTCGGTTGGTGATCGGCATCGGCCAGCACCGCGAAGCCGTCTCCGAGTTGAGCGATTGCGCCACGGTCGGGCTCGGCGATCAAGACGATCAGCGTGGTCGACAGGTCCTGTAGTGCGCAGCCGCGGCTGCGCGCCTCCGTCTCCAATGCCAACCGAGCGTGGATCAGCGCGTGGCGCAGCATCTGCTCGAAGTCGGTCGCGCCCCGCTGCACCGCCTCGCTCAGCGCTTCGACCGCGGTGCGCGCTGCCAGCTCCGCTCCGGGGCCACCGAGCTTGGCGGAGCCGGCGCCATCCGCAACCGCGGCAGCGAGCACGTTCCGCTCGGTGTCGACCCACCAATGGTGCGCGTCCTGACCGGGCTCCTCGGCGCGTCGGTGGTTGGTTCCGCGTGCTGATTCGCCGAACACTTCCCACTCGAAACGCACCAATGGGGTCGTCGACGTAGCGCCGTTGTGCGACGCCGTGCCCGAGGCGCCGTGCCGTTGCGTGCGCCGCGCCGGTCGCCCGGCCGAGCGCGGTGCCCGGCCGAGCAGTCGGGCCAGCAAGCCGAGCAGGCCGCGCGCGGCCGCTGGTTCGCGCGCCCCGCGCGTCCCGGTGCCGCGCGACCGCAGCCGATGGCGAGTTTGGGCCACGTCGCGCCTCGTCCCTACCTCCGCCGGCTCAGCCTGGCGGTGGCAACGGCTCCTGTGAGTAGTTGCCGGACGCGGCGATGCGCATGCTGCGCGACACCCAGAGGAACAGTTCCTCGAACTTCAAGTTCTGCAGGGCGACCGGTGGGCGCACCGAGATCTTGGCCAGTCGGCGCATGTCGGCTTCGCCGAAGCCGATCGCGAAGAAGCACAGGCTCTTGCGCTCTTCCAAGGTCCGGATCTCCTCGGTGGCTTCCTCGATGATCGAGTCATCCTCGCCCTGCGGGACGCCGTCCGTCAGCAGGAAGATCCAAGGCCGGTAGTAGTCGATGTCGTTGTCGCGGTATTCCTTCTTGCGCGCTTCGAGTAGGTCGAGCGCGTGCAGGATCGCCGAGCCCATGTGGGTCTTTCCCGCGGCGCGCAGCTCGGGGAGTTCGAGTCGGTCCGGCGTGGTGAATCGGTGCACGGTCTTCACCCGGCTGGCGAAGGTGACCAAGGCCACCTCGACCCGCAGCGAGGCGAGCAGGTCTTCGACCAGCGCCTCCTTGAGCTTGACCAGTCCGCGCTCGAGGGCGGCGATGCGCTCGCCTTCCATCGACTGCGAAGTGTCGAGCAGGATCACGCACGGGCAACGCGGCTCTGGGTTCTCGGCGAATTCGATGTCGGAGGAGAGGTCGAAGCGGCTCATCGGTTCGTGAGGGAGTCAGCGGGATTCCGGGACGGGCTTGCCGCGCAGGGCGGCGACGACGCGCTGCAGCTTGGTCAGCGACGAGTCCGGGCCTCGGTAGGTGACCATCAGATCGAGCGTCCCCTCGATGCGGGTGATCGCCATCGCCTGCTGCGTACCGCCGTCCTGGTGCGAGTAGATCAACCAGTGGGGGTCGCGCGGGGAGCGGCGCAGCTGCGCCTGCCAAACCGCGGTCCCGCCGGCGAGCCGTGCGCGTGCGCTGGTCGCGTGTGCGACCAGCGATGCAGAGTTCGCTGCCGCGGCGTGGAGTCGGAAGGTCGCGATGTGCTTGCCCGAGCGATCGCGTTCGTGCCAAACCAGTTCTCCACCCTCCGCGCTCGCCGGCGCCAAGTCGGGCAGGGAGCCCTGCAGCAGCCAGCCGCCGATGCGCGCTTGGAAGGAATCCTGGGTGGCGTAGCGCGCGCCGGTGCGGATCGACGCGAGAATGCGCGTCAGCTCGGCCGCGCCGCGCCGCGAGACGAGTTCCAGCTCGACCACCGAGCCTTGTACTTCCAAGAGCGCGACACGACGGACCGACTTGGGGTCGGTCGGTGTGCGGAACGTCCACATCTGGCACGGCAGGCGGCGGTTGCCGGCGCGGATCGCCGAGGTGCGAACCGTGTTTCCCGTGGCGGTCGTCGCGAGTTCGGTACTCGACGGACTCGGCATGCGCTTGGCGACCTCGGGGGAGGTCTTGCCGCGGTGCACGGAGATCCGCAGTCGCTCTTGTGGGTCTTCCGGATCGACGAAGGCCAAGCCCGGGGCGGTGGGGTCCTGCCACCAGCGCGCGGGGATCGTCAGTGCAGCACGCTGCTCCGGCGCATCGCCCAATACCAGCGCGACCTGATCGGCGCGCGGACGGGGCGCTTCCAGCACACGGGCGCCCGCGGGCCGTCGCGCCGTGCCGCGGACGGTGTTGCGCGAGAGCAATTCGTCGACCAGCGGCGCCGCACAGCGCGCTTCGAGGTTGCGGCCGACGAACTCCTCGACCGCGTCGAGGTAGGCGGGTGTCGCCGAATCGCGGTGTTTGGCGCGCAGTTCCGTGAGTCGCTGCGCGGCGTCGAGTTCGCGGCGCAGCACCGGATCGCGGCGCCAACGTTCCACCGCCGCCCGAGCGGTCTCGCCCTGGGGCAGTCCCGCGAAATCCTCCGCGAGCTGACGGGTTCGCCCGGCGATGCGCATCGGGTCGCCGCGTTCTACCTGCGCCAAGATCCGGCCGGCTGCCGCGATCGCGATCGACCAAGTGCGCTGCAGTTGGCGGATCACCAGCGCGTCCTTCATCGACTTCGCCTGGAATTTGCTGCCCAGTCCACGCAGCGCCCGCGCGAGTGCCGCGTAGGTCGGCTCGTCGAGGGTGCGCAGCGAATCGAGACGAGGATCACCGGACAGCTGCCCACCGGGGTGGGAGTTGGCGATGTGGCGCGAGGCATTGAGCACCAGCGTGCCCAGCGCGGTGGCGAACGAGCGGCCGCCCTGCTCGCCCCACGTTCCGATCGGGTCCCACGATCCTGCAGCGCTGCCCTGCGTGCACTGGGCGTCGAGCAGAACTCTGTGGTACTTCTGCTGGGCTTGCTCGCTGCCGTCGAGGCGACTCGTCGCGTGGCTGCCGAAGTACCACGCGAGCAGATCGACGTCACCGGGTGACCACCGCACCTCGTTGGTCCGCAACGACTCGAACGCCGAGCGAACTGCGGCGGTGTTGCTCTGTCGCTGGCCGAGAAGGGTGCGGGCGTACAGTGCGGCGACCGGTTCGGCAGCGGTCCTGCCGGAACGAAGCGTCCCGCCGAAGGTCGTTTCGTCGAGGAAGGCGAGTGCCGCACCGAGGCGCTTGGTGTCGATCGAGAACCCGAGTTCGGCTGCGGTGACCAACGCCTCGATCGCCCACGCCGTCACCGACGGGTCACTGTGCCGATCATTCGCTCCGAACCGCCAACCCTGGCCGTCGAGTTGGGTCCGTTGCAGATCGCGCACCGCGAGTTCGGCAGCGCTGCGAATCCGCGCGTTGCCGAACGCGGCGTAGGTGCGCAGCAGGGCCAGAGTCGCCACCGCGTGGCCGAACGGCGCGGTCCGCCCCGTGCCGCCACGGATGTGTCCCGAGGTGCGGACCTGCTGGCGGATCAGCCACTGGGCGGCGGCGTCGATGCCGCGACGCACTGCCGGCTCGGTGTCGTCGGAGGGGGAGCGCGGCAGCATGGCGAGCACCGCCAGCGCCGTGGTGCAGGCGTCGTTGCCGGGGCGGCCCGCGCCGTCGCAACGCTGACCGGCCGGGTCGTGGCGGGCAAAACCGTCGGCGTCGAACCGACCATCGCGCTCCTGGTGACGAATCAACCAGGTGCGTGCGGCACGGACCGCGGCGACGACCGTTGGCGGGTTGGATCCAGTGTGCGACAACGCGAGTTCCTGGTAGGCGCGTCGCGTCGCTTCCTGATTGCGTTCGCGCTGATGCTGAGCGCTGCGGTCCGAACCGATGCGCACCAGGACCGACGGCTCCTTGCTCCCCGGCGCGCGCCGGAACAGTGCCCACACCGCGCCGTGCCCGACCGTGACCGCGACCACTTCGCGGCCGGGCATGCGGAGTACGCGCCGCGCCTTGCGGCTGGTCGCGCCGTACCAGAACAGGCCGAGGTCGCCGGCGCCACCGATCCACACGTTGTAGTGGCGTTCCACCGCGAGCGCGCGGCCGGTCAGGATCGTCTGCGGTGCCCCGGTGCGCGCCGCGACGCCGATGCGGATCACCTGCCAACGGCGCGTCTTCCGGTCGAAGCGGCTGATGCCCGGACCATCGTGCACGGTCCACACCGCCAGGTCGTCGACCGCGAGCCCGATGGTCGAGTCGGCGGCGAGGCCCTGCGCCTTGCCGAAGTGTTCCCACGTTCCGGTGTTCGTGTCCAGTCGCGAGACGCCGCCGCGTTGCGGATCCCCGGCATCGCTGCGCCGCGCGATCCACACCTCGTCCAGTCCGGTGGCGACCGCCACCACGTCGTCGCCGGGTAGCTGCCCGCCGGTCCGCGAGTAGGTTCGCGGCGGTTCTCCCCCCTCGATGCGCATGTCGGTGCGCAGCAGTCCGTGACCCGACCCCGACCACAAGAACACGCGGTCGCCGGCCAGGCAGTCGGCCGCACCGGCGACCTGCCGCCAGGTGTGCGCCTCCTCGTCGAGCAGGCGGGTGCCGCCAGGGAAGCCGTGGTAGGAGGTGGCCAGCCCGCGCGGCAGACCCGCGATGGCGCGGTACGGTCGGCTGCGGAAGTCCGGCGTCGCGTCGTGGAGTTCGATTTCGCGCGTGTTCCCGTCGACTCGCAGCAATCCGCGATCGGTGCTGACCCACACGGCATCGTCCGTCGTCGCGAGGTCCCACACGGTGCTCGATGCCAGTGCCCCGCGCAGCACGTAGCCGGTCATCGCCGCGTCGCCACCTAGCCGCGCGGCAGTGCCGACCAACTTGGCGCGGACCGCGTGGATCGCCGGAGGGAATGCGCCGCTGGGGAGCGCTGGTTCGGTAGTGGGTGTGGCTTCGGCATGGGCCGGCGCCACGCTGGCGTCGAGCTTGCCCGCGGTTGCACTCTGCGCGGCGGGCGGTGCGCCGCGGTGCGCCACGGCAGATTGGGCCTGCCCATCCGCGGTTGGTTCGCCCCCGGTCTGTGACGAAGGGCTGTCGCTGCCACTCGGATCGGCGCCGCCGATCCTACGACTCAGCGCGTGCCCGCCGGGTGACTTGTCTTCGGGTGCCGCCTCGGCGCCCTGTCGTTGCTCGACGGCGCTCGCCTGCGTCAGGGGTTCACGCTCCGGTGGGGTGGTGGCGTGCAGCGTCTTGTAGAGCAGCACGCCGATGCCGATCAGCAACAGGGGCAGGGCCGCGGCCAACGCACGGGCGACCTCGCGCTGCTGTTTGGCCTTCTTCTTGCGCAGCACCCGGTTCGCCACCGCCGACTCGAGCTCGGCTTCGTCCCGCTGACCGTCGGCGAGCTTGGGGAACGCGTCGTAGCCGTGCAGCTGCACGGTGCGCACGCACCACGGGCAGCGCGACTGCCGCTGGTCGTAGCGGTGCTGCGGGTTCCGACCGCAGATCCGCAGATCGGCCTCCGCAGCGCGCGTCGCGGCGACCCAGTGGCTGGCGTGCGGGCGCGCCTTCGGGTCGTGCAGTCCTTCCTCGAAGCAGCGGCGCAGAAGGGCGCGAATCTCCGGGTGCAGTGCGTCGAGCTTGGGGCTGGTCGGTCGGGGTGCGTAGCCGAGATCGAGCGAGCCGTGGTAGGGGAACAGCCCCTCGCGGATGCGGGTGCCGAGCGGCTTGGGCTCGCCCCCGGCGGTCGAGGTCCCGGCAAACGGGTGGGTTCCCTCCATCAGCAGGTGGAAGATCAGCACCGCGAGGGCGAATCGGTCGTGCTCGACGGTGCGGGCGAAGGTGGCGAAGTCCTGCTCTTGCGCCTCGGGGGCGGTGAACTCCACCTTCCCGACCGGACACGGAAACATGCGTGCGGAGTCCGGGTCGACCACCTGGATCGAGTCGAGGTCGACCAGCGTGATCAGTGCGGTGTCCTTCACCAGCACGTTGGTCTCGTTGAGGTCGCCGATCACGTAGCCGATCGAGTGCAACGCCTCCACCGAGACCGCCAGGTTGCACGCGGTGCGCAGCAGGTACGCGGTGTGGAAACCCGGGGCGACTCGCTGGCGGATCTTCGGGTTGTAGACGTCGACCAGCTGTCGGGTTGCGGCCACCCGATCCATCAGGTAGCCGACCACCTCGCCCGACTCTGGATCCTCGAGGAGATCGATCGGCCACGCGATCATGACGTGGCCCTGGTTGCTGATCGGGATGTCCGGCGGGTTGGACAGCATCACCTCGAGCTTGGCCGCCCGCTCGGCGCTCGGCTGGTGGTAGACCTTGGCGGCGAGGTCGGGGCCGTACGGGTGAACCCGGGCCTCGCCACCCACGCCCAGGGTCTCGTGGTGGGGCAGCTCGACGAGCTCGCCGGAGCTGCGCCTACGGTAGAGGTCGAAGAGCATGGGGGGGGCCGCGATCGCTCGGAGGACCGTTCACGGTACGGGTCGACCCGGCCGGGCGCAAGGTCGGCCCAGACCGGCCTCGCTGGCTTCTCCGAACGCGATCCGGCGTTGGCAAGGCGGCCGCGGGAGTATGGTTGGGCCGGTGGACCGACCATTCGAAACCCCGTCCCGAGGTGCCGAGACGGTCCTGTTCGAGGCCCGGGGAATGCGGGGCCGCCCGGTTCAGGTCGTCGCGACCCAGTTGGTCCTGATGGTGATGCCGCTGGCGGCGATGAACTGGACGATCGGACAAAGCCGTGGTTTGCGCTGGGTGACGCTCGCCTGCGTCGTCCCGGCGTTCGGCATGGCGCTCTGGCGGATGGCGCAGCGTCGGATCGTGCTGTTCGCCGACCGGGTCGTGGTCGACAGCTGGAATCCGTATAGCGCCCGGGGCACTCGAGTCTTGGCCCTGCGCGACCTCTATCGGGTGTCGTGGATCGGGACGTCGCTACGGTTGTTCCAACGCGGAACGCCCCCGACGTGCCAGGTCACCCTCAACGTGTCGGCCGCGGAAGACCTTCTCGACCTGATCCTCGAGCAGCTCGCCACGATGCCGGATCGCCGGCTGCGGCAGACCTACGAAAGCGAACTGCGCCGGACCGTGTCGGTGGATCCTATCTCGGCTGCGCCGCAAGCGTCCTGACCAGCCACCCGGCCCATCGGAGCGAGGCTCCGCAGCACAGCGGACCCGATTCACCACCAGCCGCCCGTCCGGCCCCGGTGAACCGTCCGCGTCGCCGAGTACGATCCGCGAAATCCCGAGAGCGACCGATCGGAACCGCGGTCCGCGGCGCTTTCTCCCGACCATGGTCGAAGACTCCGCCGACGACTTCGCCGATCTGCTGGCGGAATGCATCGAAGCCCTCGAGCGCGGCGAGACCGATGCGGTGGACAAGGCCTGCGCCCAGGCGACGCACTTGGCGCCGCGGTTGCGCCAGCGAATCGGGCAGCTCGCCGCCTCCGGGCTGGTCGCGTTCCCCGAACCCGTGCCGGATCGAATCGGGCCGTACCGGGTGATCGGGTCGCTCGGTCAGGGCGGCATGGGGACCGTGTACCGCTGTGCCCAAGAAGAGCCGGTGCGCCGCGAAGTTGCCGTCAAGCTGATCCGTCCGGGGATGGGCACCCGCGAGGTGGTCGCACGCTTCCTCCAGGAGCGGCAGGCGCTCGCGCTGATGGAGCACCCCGGGATCGCCAAGCTGCACGACGCCGGGATGACCGACGATGGACGGCCGTTCCTGGTGATGGAACTGGTGCGTGGCGAGCCGATCACCGTTTGGGGTTGGCGCCACTCCGCTTCGCTCGACGACGTGCTCCGGGTGTTCGCCAAGGTCTGTCGTGCGGTGCAGCACGCCCACGACCGCGGGGTGATCCACCGCGACCTCAAGCCGTCCAACATCCTGGTGGTCGAGCAGGTGGGGGACTTCGAGCCGAAGGTGATCGACTTCGGGGTGGCGAAAGCGATCGCCCCGTCACCCGAGACCGTGCTGCACACTCGAGTCGGTCAGGTGTTGGGGACCCCGGAGTACATGAGTCCGGAGCAGGCTCGTTCCGCCGGAGTCGATGTCGACACGCGCACCGACGTGTACTCGCTCGGCGTGCTGCTGTACGAGTTGATCGCCGGACGGATGCCGTTCGCCTCCGAACGGCTGCGCGCTGCCGGCACCGCGGAACTCGAGCGCATCCTCACCGAGGAGGAGCCGGAGCCGCCGAGCTCGGTGCTCGCACTGCGCCGTCCCCGGCTGGCACCCGAGCTGGATTGGGTCGTGCAACGGGCGATGGCGAAGGAACGCGGTCGTCGCTACCCGTCGCCGCTGGCGTTCGCCGAGGATCTGGAGCGATTCCTGGCTGGGGAACCGGTGGTCGCCGGTCCACCCACCACTGCGTATCGGCTGCGCAAGCTGATCCGTCGTCACCGCGTGTCATTCGCCGCCGCCGGACTGGTGCTCGTGGCTTTGGTGGTGGGATTGTGCGTGAGCCTGGTGTTCTGGTGGCAGGCGCGGCGCGCCGAGGCCCAGGAGAAGAGCGCGCACGCCGAAACGCGCGTGTTCTACGACCTTGCGCGTGAGGCGCTGTCCAAGCTGGTGACGACCGGCGCCCACCGGCTGCGCGGCGTGCCCCGCGCCGAACCGGTGCGGCGGGCGATGATCGAGGATGCACTGGGCTTCTTCGCGACGCTGCGCCGGCACCGACCGACCGACCCGGATCTGCGGCTGGAGGTGGTTCGTGCGCTGGGGGATGGCGGGGCACTGCTGCGCACCCTCGGTCGACTCGATGCCGCTGCCGACTTGCTGCAGGAGAGCGTTCGGTCCGCCACTGCATTGCGCGCCGAGCACCCTGAAATCACCGCGGTGCTGCGGATCCGCAGTGCGACGCAAGCGGCGCTGGCGCGCACCTACGAGCAACTGGGACGCCAGGCGCAGGCCGAGGCGGCGGCGCGCGCTGCCGTCTCCGATTTCGAGGCGGTCCGTCGCGAAGCGTCGAGTGAGCCGGCGGATCGCGAGACCGAAGCCGCGTTGCGCCACAACCTGGTGATCCTCCAGGGCGGACCACCGCGGCAACAACTGGAGCGGCTGCGCGGTACCACCGAGCAGCTGCGCGCGACCCTTGCCACGGCGGTCCACCCCGCGATCGTCCGCGAGCAGATCTCCCGCGCCAAGACGGTGATGGCGCAGCAGCTGGTGCAACTCGGCGATTGGGAGTCGGCGGCGGGATTGCTCGACCAAGCTGGCACCGAGTTGGCCGCGTTGGCGGCGACCCCCGAGGGGCAGGCGCTCGATACCCGGATGGGCCAGGCCTTCGCCGCGTTGGCGCGGGCGCGCTTGTTGCGCTTGCGTCGCAAGGCGAGCGAGGCGGTGGCAGCGAGCGCCCGCGGGTTGGCGATCCGTCGCGAACTGGCCGCCGAGCACCCGGATCTCGTGCCGGTGCAGATGCAGCTCGCCGATGCGCTGCACGAGGCCGCGCTCGACAAGAGCGGTGCCGACGATGTCCCGGCCGCACTCGCACTGCTGCGCGAAGAAGTCGCGTTGCGTCACCGAGTGCGGCCCCAACCCGCCGATCCGCAGCAAGAAGTGCTGCGGGTCAGCTCGCTCATCAACCTCGGATCCCACCTGTTCGACGTCGGGCGGGCGAGCTGGGACGAAGCCAGGCGCGTCTTCGACCGAGCGGTCGCTGAAGGCGAATTGCTATGGCGCAGCACTTCGCTCGCCGACGCTGGGGTCGCCGTGGCGGCGGCGCTGGCCGGTTCGGCCACGCTACACGCGCAGTGTGGCGAGGGGGACGCTGCGGCCGCGGACTTCGCCCGTGCCGAGACGGTCCTCGGTGCCGTGTGTGCCGCCGAGCCCGGCAACGGCAAGGCGTGGTACCACCGCGCGTACGCGAGTTTCAACGACGGGCTGCTGCGGTTGAAGTCGGGGGAGGCTGCTGCCGGCGAGCCGCTGCTGGCGCGGGCCGCCGAGTTGGTCGAACGTGCGGCAACCGCTGCGTCTCCATCGCCTGACGCCGGCGCGTTGCGGGCCCTCGCGCTGCGCAACCGCACCGCGGCGCTGGTGATGCTGGGGCGTGATCGCGACGCGGTCGCCAACATCCGCCGGCTGATCGCGGCGCACCCCCGCGACGCCCGCCTGCTCGAGACCGCATGCCGCCTGCTGAACGGGCTGGCGAGTATGGAGGACCGGGGTCTGCCGGCCCCCGAAATGGCGATGTGGCGACTCGACGCCGCGCGCGCCCTGGCGCAACGGGTTGCGCTCGCCAAGGTGCCGGACCAGATGCTCGCCAGACGGGCGGTCGAGATGCTTCGCCGTGCGCTGCAAGAAGGCGCCAAACCGGCGACGCCGCCCGACCGCGACCCGTCGTTCGCGGCGGTTCGGGGCGAAGTAGACTTTCCGCGGTAGGGCCGCCGCAATCGCTGCGAAGCGCGCCGACGGCGGAACTCGTTCGCCGCCAGAACACGCGTCGCGATCTGCGGCTACCATCGCTGCGTCGTCAGCAACCCGAGGAGGAACCATGCTCCGCTCCATCCTGCCGATCGCCCTGCTCGTCACCAGTCTCCCGGCAACCGACTACTGGGTGTCGTCGCTGCGCGGCAACGATGCCAACCCCGGTACCGCGGCGCAGCCATTCAAGACTCTGACCAAGGCGTTCGGCGCCGCGAAGCTCGGGGATCGGGTGCTGGTGCTGCCGGGACGTTACGCACCGAGCACCGGCGAGAACTTTCCACTGGTGGTCGCCGATGGCGTGCAGGTTCTCGGCACCAACGGGCGATCGTGTGTGATCGACGCCGAGTTCCGGACCAATGTGACCAACCCGAAGGACCCGCGGGTCAACCCGGTGCAGGGCAACGTGCTGCTCCTCGGAAGTGGCTGCCGGTTCGGCTACCTCGGCATCGTCAACGCGCCGCGCAACCCGAACAACCCGGGCGACTACTGGTGGAGTATCGCGCTGCAGGTCGATGGCAGCAGCGGCTCGTCCGACAGCGTCCTGATCGACCACTGTTACTTGGACGAGTTCTCGCGCGGCATCTTCGTCGGAGGCCCGAGCGGCAACCACAGCTACAAGAACGTCCGCATCGAGAACTGCGTGTTGTCGCGCTTCTATGTCGAAGCGATCAATGCGACGGTCAACGCCGGATTGGCGCAGTCGAGCGCGGTGGTCAACTGCACGGTGGTCGCGCATCGCGACCCGACCACCCGCAAATCGTTCGCCCGTGCCTGCATCAGCTTCGGCGTGGCGGCGCAGTTCGATGTGCGCAACTGCGTGTTGAAGGACGCCGACTGGGCGGGTGTCGAAGCGGTGGTGAGTGCCGTGGTCACGAGCGACCACAACTGCTACCACGGCAATGGTGCCAACCTCCGAGGGGTCACCAAGGGAGCGAGGGATCTCGAGGTCGATCCGCAGCTCGCTTACCTGCCGACGCTCACCGAGACAGTCGACGCACACCACTCCGGTGCCATCGGCCCGCTGTGGAACGCCGGGACCAACCTGCCGGTGACCGGCGGCGACATCGACGTGTACGGCAACCGCATCGCCGGGACGGTGGTGGATATCGGCGCGGACGAGTTCGAGGGTCCGTTTGGTTGGGTGGTCGGAGTGCCACGGGTCGGCGGGACCATCCATGCCGGAGTAACCGGGACGAGCAACGCACCGGTGTTCTTGGCGATTGCAGTGGCCTCCCTCGTGCCGACCCCGATTCCGGGTCTCAACGGAATGCTGGAGGTGGACCTCGCGCGGCCCAATGTCGTGCTCGGGCTGACTACCGGTGCGCAGAGCTTCGCGCGCGTCGGGTTCGTCTTGCCCAATGACCCGTTGTTGCCCGGGTTCGAGGTGTTCTTGCAATGCCTCGACCCGACTTCGCGCTCGCTCGGCGCGCTCGACCGATTGGTGTTCGTGCAGTGACCGGGCGGCGAATCGATGTCTATGAGCACCAAAAAAAAGGTGCCCGATCGCCATTTCGGTGATGTATGTGGCCGGACTCCACTGTACGTTCACCGGGCGTGGGTCTGGAAGCCTCGTTCCTCGAAGTCCTGGAGGGGGCGGAAGACGAACGACCCATACGGGCGTTCCTGAGTGAGTGGCCCCACCTATTGGTCGGCGCCAGACATGTTCTCGGGGAGATCGTCTTGGAGGGGATTCCTTGTGGGCCCGATCGGACCGCGGACTTTGCGTTCGTCGAGCTGGGGGCCGGGTCAATGGTCCTGCACCTGGTGGAGCTCCAGAGTCCACGGCTGCAGCTCATCGACGCATACGTCGAGCCCACGGAGCCTCTGCGACAACGCTGCCAGTGGTTGCGGGATTGTAGTCAGCGGGTCGCGGGCGCTCGCAGCGCGCTGTGCTCCCTGTTCGGCCCGTGGTTCGATGCTGGCTCGACGCCGGACCCCGAATCGCTGCGAATCTTCTGCAAGCTGGTCGCTGGGCGGCGGGCCGAACTGTCCACGACCCGCCGGAGAGAGTGCTTCACCGCTCTGCGCGAGGGAACCCTCCCGGAGTGTTCGGTTCGTACGTACGACGGCCTGCTCGAGGAGTTCGCGCCCGTGTTCCGGATCGACTCGAACAACCAGCGAGGTATTCGTTGCGTGACTCGTCCCAGTCACGCGTCGTAGCGAACTCCGAGCGGCGCGAACCGGCTCGGTCAATCTTCGTGGATCAGTGTCTCCAGACTGCGCGGCATCGCGAATACGCGGTCGATCGCCGTCACCGGAACGCGCGCGGGTGCCGCGCCGACCGTGCCGGCGACGTTCAGCACCCGGATCGACGAGCCGCGCAGGGCTTCGAGGTCGGCGAGCACCAGGTCCGGACTGCCGTCGAGCGCCAGCCACTCGAGTGCCGGAAGCGCAGCGACGCCGGCGAGCGCCGGCCGCCACCGCCGGGCCAGGATCGACCCATCCGCATCCTTGGGTGCCTTGGCGAACCGCAGCGGGTGGGTCACCGAGGTGCGGAACCAGCCGCCGAGTTCGAGCCGGCGCATCCCTTGCGCGCCGGCCAACGCCGCGAGTCCGGCCGCCGACACGTTGCCACGCATGTCTGCCAGAGTCGCCGGGGAGAGCTTCCGGACGTGCCGCAGGAACAGCTGGCGCAGTCCCGGGACGCGGGCCAGCGCGCGCAGGCCGTCGTCGCTGAGTGCCGTGCATCCGTTCGCGTGCACCTCGGCCAGCGCCGGGTGGTCGGCGAACGTCGCGAAGCCCGTGCCGGTCAGCGCGGCGCTGCCGCTCACGCACAGCCGCCCCAGCCCGCGCAAGCCGGCGAGCTGGGCCAGACCGCGGTCGCTGAGGCTGCTGCCTGGAAGGACCAGTGACGTCAATCGAGTGAGCCGGATCAAGTGTGCCGCGGCGGCATCCCCGACACGTTCCGCGTCGCGGTGTGCCGGCACGCCCCACGAGCTCCCGTCGGGGCGCAGCACCTGCAGGTCCTCCAGCTCGGCGAACGCGGCGAGCGCCTGCCATGCCGGTTCGTCGAGTGCGTCCCCGCGCAGCCGAAGCGTGCGCAAGCGGGGTAGCGTGCGGTTGAGCGCGCGCAGGGACGCGGCGTCGCCGAGGGCCGGAGCGAATCGCAGGTCGAGCGAAGTGGCGCGGTGGAAGCGCGACAGGAGCGGCAGCTGCGCAGTGGTGAAGGCGTGCAGGCGCAGATGCACGGCGTCGTCGGGCAGCTCCGCCAGGTGCCTCGGATGGCACAGTCCGAGTGCGGCGCGGGTCTTCTGCGATGCCGCGGCGAGGAATACCTCCCGTGCCACGCGGTCGGCGAGTTCCTGATCGACCGGGAACAAGCCGAGGCCGTCGACGGCCAGGCGTGGCGGGGTCGATTCGGCTCCGGCGAGCACCCCACACACCACGTGGCGATCGCCGGTGAATTCGAGACGAACCTCCAGCGCGTGGTGCCACGGGGCTTGCCGTGGCGCGCCGCGCAGCGCCTTGTCGATGGCGCCGCAGAACGCGTTGCGCGCGTCACGGTGCGTGAAGATCGGCACCAGTGGCCCGGGCGGGAAATCGGCCGCCTTCACCACGACCCCGTCGATTTCGAGGCAGCGCACCCGAACCGCGACCAGCTGGGAGAGCGCGCCGCGCAACGCGGCCCCGCTCGGCGGGCGCCACGCATGGGTGCTCACCGTCGGGCCGCCCTTGTCCTGCGCCGGCGCCGGGGTGGGGCGTTCCCTCGGCCACCACATCCACGCGACCGCGCCAGTCCCCAGCAACAGCGCGGCTGCCGTGGCGATACCCCATCCCCGCGGTGGTCGTGCCGCGGTGGTCGCGAACGGGTGCGAGTCGGCACCCGCCGCGCATTCAAAGTATTGTTCCAACAAGGATTCGAGGAGCGCGTCTTGCGCGGCGGCCTCGTGCTCGGCGGTGGGGGATTCGCTCATCGGTCGGACTCCAGTCGGATTCGGATGCAGTTGCGCAGGCGTTCCAGTGCCCGTCGCAGCAGACTCTTCACGCCCTCGGGCGACAGCGCGAGCCGCTCGGCGATCGCTTCGCGACCGAGTCCCTCGCCGTAACGGAGCGCCAGCGCCTCTCGGGTACGTCCTTCGAGTCGCTGCATGCAGCCTCGCAGCGCTTCGGCGTGGCGGTCACCGGTCGGGTCGGAGACGGTGATGCGAGCCCAGACTTCATCCAGCTGGGTCGGCTCGATCGCACGCAGTTCGCGACGCATCCGCCGGCCCGCCGAGCGGAACAGGTTGAGTGCCGTGCGGCGCAGCCATGCGAGGCGCGCCGCATCGCCCTGATCCGCCAGCGGCTGTTCGCACAACCGCAGGAACACTTCCTGTGTCAGGTCGTCCGCCAGGTCGGCAGGGGCGCCCAGAAAGCGCAGGAACCGCCAGACGCTGCGGTGCTCGGCGGGCGCCGGGTCGCGCGTCGCAGTGCGCTTTGACAAGGACGGTAGGTCCACACCCTCAAGATGCCGGAACGCGCGCCGCGGGGTCGGGCAGTTCGGGAAAACGCGGCGCCTTGGCGGCGTGCCGCGCCACCCGCGGGCGGTTCGCTACCGGCCCGGGTGCTGCCATGGGCGTTCGGCGGCGAACAGCCCGTACACCAGCTCGTCGTGCCACACTTCGCCCAGCGTCGAGTGTTGCCGCAAGCAGCCCTCCCGCTTCATTCCGAGGTGCTCCATCAGCCGCGACGACGCGACGTTCTCGGCGACGCAATAGGCGATGATCTTGCGGGCTGTGCCGCGATCGAACAGAAGGTCGACCAACGCACGGCACGCCTCGCCAGTCAAACCGCGGCGCCACAGTGCGGGCTCGATCGTCCAACCCATCTCGAGCGTGGCGTACTTCTCCGACACGACGCGCGTCCCCACCATCCCAATCATCCCCCTCGCCTCGCGGAGTTCGAACGGTAGGCCGAGCCACTCTCCCTCGGCGGCGCCCCAGGTTCGCTGCAACGCTTCGATCTTGGCGTCGACCTCCGCCGGACTGCGCAGATCGCAGATGAATCGCATCAGTGCAGGGTCGGCTTCCTGCCGCCGAATCACCGGGGCGTCGTCGGGGCGGAAACGGCGGATCCGCAGTCGCTCGGTCTCGAGTGCGATCCCGTCGAGCAGTGCGGCGAGGTGAGGGCGATCGAGCATCGATGGGAACGGGTTGCTGCCGAGCGGTCGACGACGGCGATCACCGCACAATGTACCGTTGACGCTATCCGAACGCCGCTGCGAAAGCACGGTGGCCGGTGCACCCGGGCAGTGTTCGCACGTGTGCTCGGTCTCGCGAGTGCGGGTCACGACGGGCATGCTTGCCGGCGGTCGAACCGCGGGTGGCAGAGGAAGTCGTTCGGTGGCCCGATGTGGAGTGTTGCCGTCACCTTGCCTGCGGCGCGGGTGAATCCGGCGAGCGACTGTCTGCGTCATTCGGACCGAAGGGGGGTCGTGCCGTGGCACCGGCGACCCACGCAGTTCGAGGCGCCCCCCTTCATGGAGCGCCGGGTCTCCCATTCCAGGCCGGTCCTTTTCTTGGGGCTGGTGCGTGATTCCGTCAGGTCGAGGGCACTCCACCGGGATCTTCACCTGCGACAGACCCATGAACCTCCGCTCACCTTTCCGTCCGTTGCGGCGCTTGGGCGCCACCACCCTGATCCTCGCCTTCGGCGCGGCCGTGTCCGCCCCAGCGCAGACCCGCGTCGATCTGCGCGCTGCACAGTCCGCGTTCAGCGACCAAGGTGGCCGCGACAACTGCATCACGTTCTCGGTGATCGCCGCGATGGAGGCGGCGTACTGGAGGGCCGGCTACGGCACCCTGGACCTGTCCGAGGAGTTCGGCTCCTTCATGGCGACCTGGGCTCTCGGCCTGCACCCCAACTGGGACGACAGCGACAAGTACGAGAACAACTGGCGCTACAAGGGCGTGCGCTACAGCGAGAACTACATCGGTGTGCTCGGCGGTGGCTCGGGCCGCGGTGTGCTCGACATCCTCTCCCACAACCGCGTGCCGGAGGAGCCCTACATGCCGTACCGGCTGAGCGGCTACGGTCTCAGCCCGGCCCTCGACGATCCCGCTTGGAACGATCAGAGGACACTCGATTCCTTCAACCTCGATCCGCACAACTTGCCCCGCTCGGCACTGCTGGCGCCACGCTACTTCGGCATCCAGTCCTACGAGACCCTGTCGAACGCCAGGGACACCGACGCGATCGAGGCGGTGCTGCGCAGTGGGAAGGAGGTCATCTTCGACTGCACCCTCGGTGGCAACCGGGACTCGGGCACGATCTGGCAGCCGGATCCCACCAAGCCGATCGACGGCGCGCACTCGATGTTGATCGTCGGTTACGACCGGACATCATCCGATCCGAAGCAGCACCACTTCATCGTCAAGAACTCCTGGGGTGGCCGCACCCTGCCGCGCGGCGCCGGCACGATGCCGGACGGCTTCACCCACATCAGCTACGACTACCTGCGCACGCACGGCTCGTTCGCCGGGTACATCACGGCGGTGCAGCGGCCCTCGGCCTGGGAGGAGCTCGGCTTCCTCGGTCGCTGGAACTTCTCCTACGACGGCACCGCGGGTCTGCTCGACATCTACCACCTGCCGGGCTCGGGCACCCACTTCTTCAACGACGCGCCGTCCTGGCCGTTCGTCGACCGGCGCCTGGGCACGTTCTTCGCCGATGACGGCAGCGTCTACCGTGTCAACGGCAACGTGGTCGGCCGCCGCATCGAGTTCTGGTTCGACACCACCGAGCCGCACATGAAGTGGACCAAGGAGCGCACGCCGGGCCAGAAGCGCTTCGTGTTCTACATGATCAACCCGCAGACCGGCGAGATGGCCGGCACCTTCGAACGCAACCCCGACACTACCGCCGCCACGCCGCGCGGCGGCTACGCTCGCGTCGCGTCCTCGATCCTCGCTCGCGACGGCTTCCTCAGCGGCATGCCGCGTCACGGCGGCGGAACTCCGGAACAGTACCTCGGTGAGTGGCATCTGCGCTTCGCGCCGACCGAGGGGCGGCTGCTCGTCCGAACCCGCGACGACTCCCTGGTCGACGCGAGCGTGCGGCATCTGTTCGCCGGCCTGCGTTGCCGGTTCATCCAGGACGGAACGGGTCGCGCCCACGAGTTGGTGGCACTGGTGAACAAGCAGACCAACGGCCTGACCTGCACGCTGTCCCACTCATTCGGCAGCACGGTATTCACTGCCTACGGCTTCACCTGGCAGACCGGCGTGCTCGCCGGTACCGGAACCTGGGGATCGCGCGGCACAGGCATCTACGGCCGGCGCCTCGGCGACCTGCCGATCGTCTACCTCGGTCTCGGTGCCAAGCTGCAGAACGGTGTTCGCATGCGCCACGATGTAGTCGGACAGCCGATCCTCGGCGGCAAGCTCGAGCTCACTCTGGAGAACGCCCCCGAGCAGAGCGGCGTCGCGTTGATCCTCGGCGACAAGGCCTTCCCCGACGGATTCCGACGCGAGGACCTGCTGCCGGAGTGCCTGCTCTACACCGTGTCGCAAGAGTACCTCTGGCTGAACACCGACGCGAAGGGGCGAGCGTCCCGGGTGCTCGAGTTGCCGAACACCAAAGAGGCCCTGGGGCAGCACGTGGTGAGCCAGTTCCTGGTCCCGCTCGGCAACGGCAACGCGACCAGCAACGGTTGCGACACGACGATCGGCGAAGGCGACTA
>JACKIB010000032.1 GCA_020638695.1 Planctomycetota bacterium | reverse complement strand
ATCTCCTTGGCGACGTAGACCATCTCGTCGAGCGACGGCGTGATCAGGCCCGACAGCCCGATGATGTCCGCACCCTCGCGACGCGCCGTCTCGAGAATGCGGTCGCAGGGCACCATCACGCCGAGATCGACCACTCGGTAGTTGTTGCAGCCGAGCACCACCCCGACGATGTTCTTGCCGATGTCGTGCACGTCACCCTTGACGGTCGCCATCACCACGGTGCCGCGCGCTGAACCCGTGAGCTTCTCGGCGTCCATGTAGGGTTCCAGCCACGCGACGGCGCGCTTCATCGCCCGGGCGCTCTTCACCACCTGCGGCAGGAACATCTTCCCGGCGCCGAACAGGTCGCCGACGATCTTCATGCCCTCCATCAGCGGTCCCTCGATCACTTCCAGCGGCGTGGCGTAGGTGTTGCGGGCCTCCTCGGTGTCCGCGTCGATGAAGTCGACCACTCCGTGCACCAGCGCGTGCGCCAGCCGCTGCTGCACCGGAGCCTCGCGCCATGACAAGTCGGTCACCCGCTTGCTGGCCTCGCCCTTCACGGTGGCGGCGAACTCGATCAGGCGTTCGGTCGCCTCGGGGTGGCGGTCGAACAGCACGTCCTCGACGTGCTGCAGCACGTCCGCCGGGATCTGCTCGTAGACCACCAGCTGGCCGGCGTTGACGATCCCCATGTCCATCCCGGCGCGGATCGCGTGGTAGAGGAACGCCGAGTGCATCGCTTCGCGCACCACGTCGTTGCCGCGGAACGAGAACGACAGGTTGCTCACCCCACCGCTGACCTTGCACCCGGGACAGTTGGCCTTGATCTGCTTGGTGGCCTCGATGAAGTTGATCGCGTAGCGGTTGTGTTCCTCGATGCCGGTGGCGATCGCCAGGATGTTCGGATCGAACACGATGTCGTGCGCCGGGAAGTCCAAACGGTCCCGCAGCAGCCGGTACGCCCGTTGGCAGATCTCGACCTTGCGCTCGATGGTGTCGGCCTGTCCCTGCTCGTCGAACGCCATCACCACGACCCCGGCGCCGAACTTGCGGATGGTGCGCGCCCGGTCGAGAAACTCGGCCTCACCCTCCTTGAGGCTGATCGAGTTGACGATCGCCTTGCCTTGGACGCACTTCAGGCCGGCGAGGATCACCGACCACTTGGAGCTGTCGATCATCACCGGGATGCGGGCGATCTCCGGCTCGGTGGCGATCAGGTTGAGGAAGGTGGTCATCGCCTGCTCGGAGTCCAGCAGGCCTTCGTCCATGTTGACGTCGAGGATGTTCGCCCCGCCGCGCACCTGCTCGAGCGCGACCTCGACCGCCGTCGTGTAGTCGTTCGACAGGATCAGCTTGGCGAAGCGCCGCGAACCCGTGACGTTGGTCCGCTCGCCGACCATCAAGAAGTTGACGTCGGGGGAGGCCGTCAGGACCTCCAGCCCGCTGAACTGCGCGAACCGTTCGGTGGGCTCCGGTCGCAGCCGCGGCGCCACACCTTCGACTGCGCCGGCGATCGCCCGGATGTGCTCCGGGGTGGTGCCGCAGCAACCGCCGAGCACGTTCACCAGACCGCTCTGCGCGAACTCGCGCAGCAGCGAACCGGTGGTCTCCGGCAGCTCGTCGTACTCGCCGAACGCGTTGGGCAGCCCGGCATTCGGATAGCAGCTGACGTAGCTGTCGCTGACCGCTGACAGGGCGGCGAGGTACGGCCGCATGTCGGCTGCACCGAGCGCGCAGTTGATCCCGACCGTCAGCGGTCGCGCGTGTTCCACCGAGACCCAGAACGCCTCGATGGTCTGGCCGGTGAGGGTCCGCCCACTGCGATCGGTGATGGTGACCGAGACCATCAGCGGCAGGTCGATTCCCCGCTCGTCCATCACCTCGCGTGCGGCGACGATGGCAGCCTTGCCGTTGAGCGTGTCGAAGATCGTCTCCACGAGCAGCGCGTCGACCCCGCCGTCGATCAGCCCCTGCACCTGCTCCTTGTAGGCAGCGAGTAGCGCATCGAAGGTGATCGCCCGGTAGGCGGGGTCGTTGACGTCCGGGGAGATCGACAGCGTGCGGTTGGTCGGCCCGACCGCACCGGCGACGAAGCGCGGGCGTTCCGGCGTGCGAGCGGTGCACGCCACGGCCGCCTCACGGGCGATGCGCGCCGCTTCCCTGTTGAGTTCGCGGACCAGGTGCTCGGTGCCGTAGTCGGCCTGCGCCACCGCGGTGCCGTTGAAGGTGTTGGTCTCGATGATGTCCGCGCCAGCCTCGAGGTACTGGTCGTGGATCTCGCGGATCACATCCGGCTGGGTGAGCACCAAGATGTCGTTGTTGCCACACAGGTCGTGACCATGGTCACCGAAGCGTGTGCCGCGGAACGCCTGCTCGTCGAGCTTGCGTCGCTGGATCATGGTGCCCATGGCGCCGTCCATCACCAGGATGCGCTGACGCAGGAGCTGCTCGAGCGTCGCGCCCCGGGTCATGGGCGTGGACTTGCCGGATTCGGTTTGTGTATCGGTCACGGGTCTGATCGCGTCGCAGAGGCGATGAATGTGCGCGGTAGCTCGACCGAGTTGGAGCTCGGTCGGACGGTTGCATCGAGGTCGATGTCGAGGTCGACGAGGCCGGCGTCTTCGAACCAGCGCGCCACCGCGTCGCTGGTAAAGCCCTGCCACACCACACCGAGCTCGCGTTGCAGCCACTCGTGCTCGTGCTGGGCGAACTCGACCACCACGACTCGCCCGCCGGGGCGCACGATGCGCGCCATCTCCTGCACGGCTTCGCCCGGCGAGGCGACGTAGTGGAGCACCATGTGGGCCATGGCGGCATCGAGCTCGCCGTCTTCGACCGGCAGGCTGTCGACGCTGCCGAGACGGAAGTCGATCCGTGCAGCGAGCCGATCGTCGAGGTTGGCGCGCGCCGCCTCGAGCATGCGCTCGGAGCGGTCGATGGCGACCACGTTCACGCCGACCATCGCCAGCTCGCGGGCCAGGATTCCGGTGCCGGTACCGATGTCGGCGACGCGGAGCTGCCGCGGAACCAGACGCGTGATGGCCCGCGCCCGGTAGACCTCGTCGTTGAACACCCGCCGGATGTCGTCCCACTCGGGACCCACCTGCTCGAACCAGCGACGGCTGCGGACTTCCCGTTGGCGCAGCACCACTCCGAGGCTGGCGAGGTCGCGCTGCGCCGTCGGGTCGCTCGCCAGGGAGCGTCGGGCGAGCCGCCAGGTCTCGCTCCAGTCGCTCCCGGTCGGCTCCTCGAAGCGGTAGTAGATCGACGTGCCTTCGCGCCGGTCGCGCAGCAGCCCGGACTCGCGCAGGATGCCGAGGTGCCGCGACACGGTCGACTGCGCGGTGGCGAGGATCTGCACCAGTTCCTGTACCGCGAGCTCCTCGCGCTCGAGCAGGAACAGGATCCGCATCCGGGTCGGATCGGTCAGGGTCTTGAAGGCCCTTTGCAACGTCTCCACGGGCATTGGCCCGAAGTCTATCCTTCCATCGCGATAGACGGATGGATTCTTTGGTGGTTCCGTAAGTGCATATTATTAGGATGTTTACGACACTCTATCCGCGCTTCAACGACTCGATCCGGCCGGATGCATCGACGATCTGGGTGATCCGAACGCCGTACACGTCGTCGACCAGGACCACCTCGCCACGCGCCACCAACTTGCCGTTCACGCGCAGGTCAATCGGTTCCTCGGCCTTCTTGTCGAGCGTGACGATGCTGCCCGGCACCAGGTCGAGGATCGCGTCGAGGCTCATCTCGGTGCGGCCGACCTCGACCGCCACCGGGATCTCGACGTCGAGCAGCAGGTCGAGGTTGTGCCGTCCCTCCGCTTCGCCGCCGACCGTCAGCGGGCCGAACGCGACCGGCTGCACGGTGGCACTCGCGAGGTTTGCCGCCGCGGCGGCTACGTCCCCGGCGGCAGCCGCCAGGTCCGCGGAATCGTCAGCAGAGGGTGGCTGGGTCATCGAGCGCTACTCCAACACGGAACCGATCTGGAAGGCCAGGCGGCGCCCGAGGGTGCCGATCTGGCCGGTGAACTTGGGGTGTCCCTGGACGGGTGCGACCAGCGGCTCGCCGAGCCGCTGATTCAGGGTGACGACGTCGCCGACCCGCAGCGCCAGCAACTCACGCAGGCTGAGCGCGGCGCGACCGAGGTCGATGCTCATGCTGACTTCGACCGGGCTCACGGTGCGGCGCAGGGTGTCGCGCATCGAGCCGGGCAGCTGCTTGAACTTGCCGGGACCGGTCCCCAGGCGCGCGAGGTGCGACTCGATCGCTGTGTAGGGCAGGGCGAGCCGCAGGTCACCGAGCAGGAACTCGCCGCCGGTCTGGAAGTGCGCCGCGACCACGACGTCCTGCGACGGGAACACGTACGCCAGCGACGGATTCGTGGTGCGGCTGTCGACCGACAGCTGCAAGTCCGTGAGTTCACCCAGGGACGCGCCGAGTCGCTCGAACACCGGCTCGAGGAACGCATCCGCGACCACCAGCTCGGCCTCCGAGAAATCGCTGGGCACCTCGGACACCTTGCCGTGCCCGCCGAGGATCCGGTCGACCGAGCCGTACAGCAGGTTGGTAGTCACGCTGAACAGCAGCGGCTGCTCCAGCGGCGGCGCCGACAGGACGTAGATCGCCGCGTTGTTGCCGACCAGCTGCATCCACGAGTTGAATCGGAGCTGCTCGGTAGCGACGCAGTCGCAGTTCATGTCGTAGCGCAGGCGATCGCACATCGTCGCACCGATCCCCTTCGCAGCGCTCTCGAAGATGCGCTCGAAGTCCTGCATCTGCTCGCGCGAGATGCGGTTGGGCTTGAGCAGGTCGACCGGACTGACGACCGCTTCCCGTGCGCTCTTGGTGAATCCGCCGAGCCCCGCGAACTGAGTCTCCTCCTGGAGGTCCGACTCGTCCGAGCGGAACATCTCCATCAAGGTTTCGATTTCTTCGTTGCTCAGCAGCTCTTTCATGTCGCTGGTCTCCCGGGAGGTCGACGCTCAGTTCTGCAGGAAGAACTCCGTCCACAGGATGTTCTCGATCACCGCAACCCGCGCCTTGCTGCCGTCGGACTGCAGTTCTTCGGGGAAGAACACCATCGTCAACTCGTCGACCAGGCGCCGGCGCAGCAGCTTCTTGCCCTCGGCGGTCTTGAGTTCCTTGGACTTGAACTGCGTCAACACGTCGATGCAGCGGTCCTTGGCCAGGTCCCAGCGCACTTTCACCGACTGGAACGCTCGATCCAGGTTCTGCTCCTCGACCAGGTAGTCGAACTTGAACCCGATCCGCGCCGTGGTGCTGCCGCGCTCCATCACCGGGTTGAACACGTACTTCATCTCGTCCGGATGGTGAACCACCTTCATCACCGGCTGCGGTGCCTCGTGCTCACCGTGCTTCTCGACGGGCTTGGTCATCATGACCACCCCACCGCCACCCAGCGCCGCGCCGATCGCCACCATGATCAGCGGCTTCATGATTCCGCCGGACTTCTTGCCGGCGTCCTCGGCTGCACCTTCCTTCGCTTTGTCGTCCGCCATCGTCTCCCTCGATTCCCCGATACCGGGCCCAGGCCCCGCTACTTCCGCTGACCGGTGCGCGCGATCGTCATCCGCTTCTCGAGCACCTGCCGCATCTGCTCGGTGTCCATCTGCGCGATGATCTGATCGACTCGCTCCTTCTCCATCACCGCCAGGATCTTGACTGCCTTGTCCTGTCCATCGGGCGTGCGCCAGTAGTTCAGGATCAGCTGCTTGGCCGCCTGCGGGCTCAACGTCCCGATGGTCCGGGCGACTTCCTTGAGCCCGGCTTCCTCGTCGACCCGAAGCTCCAGGACCCGCTTGTTGAAGTCCTCGATGGTGCGCTCGACCAACAGCCGCTTGGCCTCGACCTCGTTCATCAGCTTCGACACGCTCTTCTGCCGATCGGCGATGTCCTGGTAGCGGATCTCCAGGTCGCGGCGCATCTTGGCCAGCGCGGCGCGTTCCTGCTTGATCTCCTCCATCATCTGCTGGGCACGGTGGACCGTCGAGTTCACCTCGGCGACCGATAGCGGCGCCTGGAGTCGCGGCATCTCGAACAGGTCTCCCGGACCGCTGTAGCTCGCACCCTTGGTGTGCAACCACTCCTTGCGCCGCTCGAAGTCGCGCCGCATACGGTCCTGTCGCTCTTCCTCGGGGGTTTTCTCACCGGGCTTGGTCGGCGTCTTGAGGACCTTGTCGCCGTGCCCGTTCTGCTTGCCGTCGTGGCCATCGCCCTGGTCACCGCCGTGGCCGCCCCCGTGGCCACCACCGTGGCCGTCGTCCGCCTTCGGCTGTTCCTTGATCGAGGGCCCCTCGACGTACTCGACCTTGGGGGTCTTGTGCTTGCCAGCCCCGTGTTCGCCCTTGCCCGAATCGTGGCCACCGTCCTTGCCGTGACCACCCTTGGCATGCGCGTCCTGTTTGCCGTGGGGATCCTGTTTGCCGTGGGGATCCTGTTTGCCGTGGGGATCCTGTTTGCCGTTGCCATCGGCCGACCCGTGGGCATCGCCCTTCTCCCCTTTCGCGCCTTCCTTGTCCGTGGGCTCGGGCGGCGGAGGGAACAGCGCGTTCACCAGCGGGATCGCCTTCGTGCCCTCGTAGTTGAGCCGCCCCTGCACCGCCAACAGCCCCACCAAGGTGGCGCAGAACAACCCGATTCCGGTGATCGCCATCACCACGATGTTCTTCATCGCCGCACCTTCGCTCCCTGCTCACGCATCCTGCCGAGTTCCTCCAACTCCGACTGCTCGCGGGCCTCGGCCTCGCGACGCCATGCATCGAACTCCTTGCGGCGCAGCTTGCGCAGCACTTCGACGTCGGTCCGGCGCCGCCGGAAGCGATCGCGCGCCTGCGCAACCGACGCGCGTGCCGCACCGAGCTCGGCCTCGACGCGACTTCGCACCGCCACCAGGCCGAGTTCGACCGCACGTGCCAGTCCTTCGATCGCCTCGGCGCGGTCGCCACGGCACGCCATCAAGTCGGCGTCGACCCGCACGCGCCGGGCCTCGGCCTGCTCTTGGCGGGTCAGCGCCTGTGCCAACGCCGACCGGGCCGCACGCTCCAGTCCGACCCGCAGACCGAGGACCCTCTCCAGCCCGAATCGGAACCGCTTCATGCGCTTGCTATCGGCCATGGCATGGGGCGCGGTGGAGCCGTGTTGCCAAACACCGGAGAAGCCGCTCCGCACGCCGAATCGCTGGCGGATCACGCGTTCCCATCGCATCGACGCGTCGGGCCGCGGCAACTGCGGCATTCCGCGACACCGCCGGCTCAGCCGCCGTTCGGGCCGTCGACGATGTCGCGCATCCGCACCAACGTGTCCGCCACCGGTCGCAGCTCGGACCCCGGGTAGATCAGCTGCTCGATGGCGGGCAGTTTGGCGATCGCGGCGTCCAGCAGTGGATCGGCGCCGCGCTGGTATGCGCCGACCTGCACGAGGTCGCGGTGCTCTTCGTAGTGTGCCAGCAGACGTCGCAGACCCACCGCCCAGCGCCGGTGCTCGACATCGGTCACTTCGGGCATCAGGCGACTGACCGAGGCCAGCACGTCGATCGCCGGAAAGTGCCCGCGCGCCGCGATGGCGCGGCTGAGCACCAGGTGCCCATCGAGGTAGCCGCGCACCGCATCGGATACCGGCTCGTTCATGTCGTCGCCATCGACCAGTACGGTCAACACACCGGTGATGCTGCCGCGGTCATCGTTGCCGAGCCGTTCGACCAAGCGCGGTAGGTGGGCAAACAACGACGGCGGGTAGCCGCGCAGCGTGGGTGGCTCACCGGCGGCCAGTCCGATCTCGCGCGAGGCGCCGGCGAACCGAGTCACCGAGTCCATCATGAACATCACGTTGCGCCCCTGATCGCGGAACGCCTCGGCGATGGTCACGGCGGTGAACGGGCCCTTGAAGCGCGCCATCGGCGCGCTGTCGCTGGTGGCAACCACCACCACGCTGCGCTGCATGCCCTCGGGTCCGAGAACCTGGTCGATGAAGTCGCGGACCTCACGGCCGCGCTCGCCGATCAACGCGATCACGTTGACGTCACCCATGCCGCTGCGCGCGATCATGCCGAGCAGCGTGCTCTTGCCGACTCCCGAGCCGGCGAACACGCCGAGCCGCTGGCCACGGCCGATCGTAATCAGCCCATCGATCGCCGACACGCCGGTCTGCAGCGGCTCGACGACGGGTGCACGGGATAGTGCGTGAGGCGCTGCCGCGACTACCGGGCGGTCGATCCCGCGGATCGGCGGCCCACCGTCGAGCGGCGCACCGAACGCGTCGACCACGCGGCCGAGCAGCTGGTCGCCGGTCGGTACCACGAACGGCTCGGCGTGACCGACCACCGGATCGAACGGGGCGACACCGGGCAGGTTGTCGGTCGGCATCAGCAGTGTGACGCCGTCGCGGAACCCCACCACTTCGGCTCCCACCTCGCCGCGCTGGGTGTGGATGGTGCACCGATCGCCGGACGCGCAGCGCATGCCCACCGCTTCGACCAACACACCGGACAGCGCGGCCACACGGCCACGCGCCACCGGCCGGTTGTGGGCCAACGCCCGTTGCAAGACGTCGCCGAACTGCGGCCCCGGACTCACTGTCCGGTTCCCTTGCGGATCTCGTCGCTGATCCGCTCGAGCACTTCCAGCGGGTCGTAGACCAGCCGCCCGCTGCCGGTGGCCACGACCACCGCGCCGCGCGGCAGTGCCGGGTTGGCGATGAACTCGGCTCCGCCGGCGCGCGCGCCGAGCTCTCGATCCGCGGCGAACCGCTCGACGATCAGCGCGAGATCCTGCGGCGCCACCTCGACCCGCAGATCCCCGTCGACACCGCCGGCGACTGCCTCGTGCAGGCAGCGCTGCACCACCGCGGTGGGGTCGAACAACCCCTGATCGACGACCTGCCCGACGATCTCTCGCGCAATGGTCAACCCCAGCTCGGTCGCCATGCCGGCGACCGCTTGCACATTGTCCTGCACCTGCGCCGGGATGCTCGCGACGGCGTTGTGCACCGCGTCGGTCAGTGCGAGCAGTGCGCTGTGTTCGGCGAGCTCGCGCTGCATGCGCTCGCGCACCCCGGCCAGCCAACGGGCATCCTCGGGGCGCTCGCGACCCCGCGGCGCGGCTCCTTCGGGGTGCATGGTCCGGATGGCCCGAACCGGGCGGGCCAGCGCGACACGGAAGCGGTGCGTCATACCATCTTCTCGCCGCCGCCGGACGCGACCGAGATCTCGCCCTTGTCCATCATGTCACGCACCAGCACCAGGATTTGCTGCTGTGCTTCGAGCACCTCGGACAACGGCATCGGGCCGAGCGACTCGCGTTCCTCGGCAACCATCTCGCCGGCGCGCTTCGACAGGTTGTTGAAGATGTTCTCCTCCACACCGATCGTGGTCGCCTTGAGCGCGACCGCGAGCGCCCGAGTGTCGATCTGCCCGAGCACTTTCTGGATCGCTTTCTTGTCGAGCTTGGAGATGTCGTCGAAGGTGAACATCTCGTCGCGGATCGCCGTAGCGATGTCCTGACTGGTTTCGCCGATCGTCTCGATGATCGACTTCTCACCGCCGCCCATGTTGTTGAGGATCTCCGCCGCGGCCTTGATCCACGCCTTGGGCTCGGAACGCAGGGTGGTCAGACCCAGGTCCTTGACCTTCTTCCGCATCACGTCGAGCACCCGCTGCACCACCTCGGGCGGCGTGCGGTCGAGGGTCGACACGCGGTAGATCAGATCGGCACGGCGAGCTTCCGGAAGTTGGTTGACCACCGCCCCGCCCTTCATCCGGTCGAGGTGCGCGATGAACACCGCGGCGATCTGCGGGTGCTCCTCGACCAGCAGGTTGGCGAGATCCTCGGCCGACAGCGACTCGAACACCGCGAACGGTCGGCGCGCCAGGATGTCGCTGTTGGCGCGCTTGTTCATCCGTTCGCCCTTGTCTTCGCCGAACGCGCGCTTGAGTACCGACTCGATGTGCGATCCGACGTCGCCGAGCGCCATCCCGCCCTCGCGCAACCGCCGCAGTGTGGAGGTCAGCACCTCCTGGATGGTGTTGTCGCTGATCGAGATCTCCTGCAGCTCCTTCATCGCGCGGGTGACCCGCTCGACCTGGTCGTCGCCGAGGTGACGCAACAGTTCGGCGGCGAGCTCCTGGTCGATCGCCAGCAGCAGGACGGCCACCGTCAGGTCGGTGTTGAGTCGAGCCCCGATGGGTGCTTCGGACTCGGCGGCCGGTTGGCTCACGCCTTCTGCTCCGTCAGCCAGTTGTCGAGCATGCGCGAGATCGCCTTCGGGTCCTCATGGATCGCCCGCTCGATCTCGCGTCGCATGCGCCGCGCAACCTCGGAAGGCTCGAGGGCTTCGGTGTTCTCGTCGATCACCGAGCGCTCCGGCTCCGGCGGCGGGCGCTTGCCCTGGGCACGCTTCATGGTGCTGCGCAGGAACAGGATCACCAACAGCACTGCGAGCACCTGCCCGACCGGTGGCCCGAACTTCTCGGCCAGCGCCATCATGTCCGGGCTGGGCGCCTCGACCGGCGGTGGCAGCGGGGCGAACGGCAACGACTTGGCGGTTATCTCGTCGCCACGCGCCTTGTCGAAGCCGACCGCGCTCTTCACCAGGTCCTCCACCGCCTTCAGCTCGCCCTTCATGTTCTTGACCACCTCCGACTCGGAGTTGGCGACCACGGCGACCGAAATGCGCTCGATGAACGGCGCCAGCTGCGCAACCGACTTGACGCCGTACAGCGACACGTCGGTGATCTTCTTCTCGGTCTTGTCGGTGGTCGAACTGGCGACGCCTGACGACCCGCCTTGTCCGGTGGCAGGCGCGCCGCCGGGGCTACCGGAGCCGTTGTTCGGTCCGGACTGGTCCTCTTTGCTGGTCGACTCGGTGACGTTCGGCTGCAGGCCGCTTTCGGGCGGGTTGATCGACTTGCTCTGCGTGACGGTCGGCTTGAGCGCGAGCGTCAACGTGACCTCGAAGTCCTCCTGGAACACCTTGTAGAGCACCTCGCGCGCCTTGGTCGCCAAGGTGTTCTCCCACATCATCTGCAGGCGCAGGAACTCGCTGCCGTCGCCGCTCGCGCCGCCGGCCTGCGACTTGAACGTGTAGACGCGGTCGCCCTCCGTGTCGTAGACCACGACCTTCTCGAGCGGCAACTGCAGGCCACTGGCCGCTGCACTTCCGGCGAAGCGCGCCGCGTTGTTGAAATCCGCACCGCGCGCGAGCCGGATCATCACGGTCGCGCCGTTGGTGTCCCGCTCGCCGGAGAACTCGCGGCGGGTCGGTTGAGCGGCGGTGATCTGCACGAACGAGATCGCCCGCGACTTGGCGATCTTGGCCTCGATCGCGTTCACCCGCGCCGCCCACAGCCGCGCGCGATTGGTCTCGGCACTGGAAGTCAGGGTGTCGAGCACGCTCTTGGTGGAGGTCGAGTCGGCGCGCAGCCCGGCCGAATCCAGTGCCCGCAGGCCTCGGTCATAGTCCTGGCGCGAAACCATGACCTTGAGGCCATCCTGCTTGGTCTTGATCCCGGCCGACTCGAGCGCCTCGGCGGCCTGTGAGAACGTCTCGGGACGCGACGAGATCACCACCCAGTCGGGCTGTTGCGCATACCACACGATCGCCCCCAGGCCGACCGCGGCAACCGTCAGAACCGCGCCGATGGTCAGCCGCTGGCCGGCGTCGAGGCGCGACCAGATGGCCCGGAGTTGACCGAGGATTTCGGACAGGATCGAGGGCATCAGCTCACCGACCGCTGCAGGGTTTGCCAGGCGTCGAGGAGCTTGTTGCGCACCTCGAGCATGAGGTTGAAGGCGACCTCGCTCTTGCCCATCGAGATCATCAGGTCGTGGACCTGGACCGGCTCACCGGTCGCCAGGCCGCGCGCCTTGTCGCGGGCATCGAGCTGCAGGTCGCGGACGCTGTGCAGCGCGGCGTTCAGACTCTCGACGAACGGCTCGCGCTCGCTCGCCAGATCCTCGCCGGTCCGCTTCGTCTCCGGCGTGATCTCCTGGCCGACCTGCTCGGCCGCGCGCCGGAACGCGGCTCCCGGCAGCCGACCGGTGTCGAAGCCGCCGCTGCCACCGAGCACGGGAATGTCGAATCCGCTCACGTCAGTCTCCTGCTGGGCTCGTCACTTGGTCGTCTACCGGATGCCGCCGATCCGCTATCTCCCGATGTTCTGCACCGCCGACTGGATCATCCCGCGATAGGTGCGTAGCGCCGCCAGGTTGGCCTGGAAGCTGCGCTGCACGGCACGCAGGTCGACCATCTCGCGGAACATGTCGACGTTCGTCATCAGCACGAACCCGTTGGCGTCGGCCTTGGGATGCGATGGATCGTGGCGCGGCTGCAAGGGGCTCCGATCGACGACGACCTCGCCGACCCGCACACCGTTCATCAGCCCGTCCGCCCCGCGCACACCGTTCATCAGCGTTTCGCTGCGGGTCTTCTGCAGGACTTCCTCGAACACCACGGCGCGGCGCCGATACGGCTCGTCGTTCTTGTTGCCGACGTCCTGCAAGTGGCTGAGGTTCACCGCGATGACCTCGGCCCGTTGCATCTCGGCGCGCAACCCGCCGCCGATGATGTCGAAGCCGTTGAAGATGCCCGCCATCTGCGGCCCGGTTTCCTTGAGGTGAGGAGTCACGACTACTGGCCTCGGATCGCGCGGTTCAGGTTGTTGAAATAGCCACCGATGCGTCGCGTGAAGATCTCGTGGAGCGCGCGTGCCTTCTCCATCAGTGAGATCTCGTCGTACTCCGAGACGTTGTTCACTCCGGGACTTCCCGACTTGTCGCGTCGAATCCGCGGCAAGACTTCCCCCGGATCGCGGCCTTGGCGAATCGCGGCGCGGAGCTCGCCCTCGAACTCCACCACGAAGCGCTTGAAGCCCGGGGTGTTCTTGTTGGCCAAGTTGTGCATCGCCACCTTTGCACGCGCGTCGATCGCGTCCAGAACGCGGTGCGCGAACGCCGTTTCCGTTCCTGGGTCGAACATGGGGGAACCTCCGATCTCGCCATCACATCGTCGTCTGGCGCACGCCGTCTTGAGCGGCAAGGGCCGCGGATCCGGCTTGCGGGCCGAGAATCCTCGGGCGGGGCGGCACGCCGTATCCCCCTGGGCACTCGGTCGACGCAGCGGCCGCGAGACGTCCAAGCCGAATCGAGGCGGCCACTGTCGAATCCGTGGTCGGTCGTCGCGCGTTTCGACCACCCGCAGTCAATCTCGCCCGTTGCGACACCCCGCGTCGAAACTCGCGGCCCGACCCGGACTATTCGTCGCCGACCTGCCGCGATCACGACGCCTCTCATGAACGGTCGGGGCCAGTTCGGCTCGACCCACTACATGTCGGCAAACCCGGCGTCGACAGATCATGGGCATCTCGCGCACCCTGACGAGCGGGCCCGGGCCGTCGAGAATCGTCCCAGGAGTCGACCATCGTGCCCGACTGATCCGCAAGCTGTTCCTGGCGTCGCAGGATCAGGACCTGCGGCAGCGGTTCGCGACCTACGAGCGCGTCGCCGCGAGCACGGGCGTGCGGGAGCGCGTCGAGGGCTTGCTGCGCTGCAGCCACCGGGCGCGGGCCGCAATCCCTACCCCACAGCCCCGCACCGCGGTCCAGCAGCTGGATGCGCTGATCGTGCGGCGCGGCGCTCGACTCGGTCGCTACCGCATCTCCCGCCACCTGGCGCGCGGCGGAATGGGCGACGTCTGGCTCGCCGTCGAGCACCCGAGCATGGCCCAGGTGGCGATCAAGACGCTACGACCCGCCGCGTGGCTGCCTTCCGATGGCTCCACCCTGCTGCGCTTCGCCCGTGAAGCCAGGGCCCTGGGCAGCTTCGCGCACCCGGCGCTGTGCCGACTGCGCGACAGCGGGGAGATCGACGGTGTGCCGTTCCTGGCGATGGACTACGTCGCCGGGGCAACCCTGCACGAGCGGATCCGTAGCGGCTGGAGCGACGCCCGTGCGAGTGCGCGGCTGGTGGCGACCCTGGCCGAAGCACTACAGGTGGTGCACTCGGCGGGGTTCGTCCACCGCGACGTGAAGCCGGGGAACATCGTCATCCAACCGTGTGGTGCCCCGGTGTTGCTCGACTTCGGACTCGCGCGCGAAATCGGGGTACCGCCGATCGACTCTGCGCCACGCCGCATGGGAACCCCACCCTACATGGCACCGGAGCAGATCCGCCGAACCGCCGTCGACCCACGCACCGACGTCTACGCCCTCGGAGTGGTGCTCTACGAGTGCTTGACCGGCCGACCACCCTACCGCGGCACGGACGCGCGCGCCGTGTACCGCGACATCTTGCGCGCTGCTCCGCGCCCGCCGCGCGGGATAGATCCGACCATCCCGCGGGAATTGGAACAGGTCTGCCTGCGCGCGATGGCGGCGCTTCCCGGAGCCCGCTATTCGACCGCGGCGGAGGTCGCAGCCGCGCTGCGCGCGGTGGACTCGGCGACAGAATTCACCACGACAGCGGGGCAGTCAGTCGGCGCGTGAGAGTTCGCAGGCGCCGCCCCATGAACGCGGCGAACACCTCGTAGAGCCCCAGCGCGAGGTTGGGATTGAGATCGCGCAGGTAGAGCAGCGACTCGCGCGGGATCGCCAGGAGTTCGGTGTCGGTCTGGGCGACGATGTCGAGGTTGTGCGGCAGGTCGAGCAGCGCGGACACCTCGCCGAACACCTGGCCGGCGTGCGCCGTCTCGACGCCTCCCTCAGGTTCGAGCTCGCCCGGGCCACCGCGCGGCAACCGCAGCTGCACGCGCCCCGACTTCACCAGGAACACGCTCGTCGCCTCGTCGCCGAGCCGCGCGAGGTGCTCGCCGGAGACCAACTTCACCTCGTGGCACACGGTGGTGAGCGCCATGTGGTCGAGCTGGGACAGGCCGCGGAACGCCGGGAACTCGGAGATCCGTTCCATCAGCAGCATGGTCTGGGCGAACACGGCGCGTCGCAGCGCCGCGACGTGCTCGGGGACGTCGCGCTCGAAGGTGATCGCGATGGTCCCGTCGATGTGGCTGCGGCGGATCACCCCGCGCAGCTGCAACGGCCAGACGTCCGTGCCGGACACGCGTGGGTCGCTCAAGTCGCAAGTTACGAGCACCGGCGTGTCCACCTCCAGGACCGCGTCGGAGAACGCCAGCACGCCGTTCTCCGACACGTTGCGGGTCACCGCGTGGACCACCCGGAGGTCGGGCAGCACCTGCAGCTTGACCGGAGTGCGCCACGCGACGCGGAGGTTCTTGCGGGCATGACCGAACAGGCTCTTCATGGCGTTCCGATGGGCAGTGCTGGGGGGTGTGGCTGGTCGAGGGCGGCGACTGGAGCCCGACGCCCGGCCGGGACGGGTTCGAGAACCGCCGCCGCATGGCGGGTCAGCCGCTCCAGTTGCTCGGCCGCCCGCTCCCAACCGTGTTGCGCGCGAATCGCGGCGGCCGCCGCCCGCGCCTGGCCGCGCAGCGCGCCAGCGTGGTCGAGGGCGCGGCGCAGCAGAACCCGGAGCGCGCCGAAGTCGGGCTCGAGCACCCAAGTCGGTGCGCAGTGTGGCTCCTGCAACTCGACCGGGCGCGGCGCACTGGGGATGCCAACCACTCCAGGGCCGGTGCAGAAGTCGTCGGTGGCGCCACCGGTGGTGACCGCTACGGGCAACCCACAGGCCCGTGCTTCGAGCACCGGGAGCCCGAATCCCTCGCCGCGGTAGGGGTGCAGCAACAGGTCACACGCGGTGTAGACACCCGCCATTTGCGCGGCGGTCAGCTCGTCGTCGAGCAGCATCACGTCGATTGCTTGGGGAAAGCGTTGCACGCGCTCTACCAAGTCGTCGAGGTTGTGGCCCGCGTAGCTGGAACGCGACCCGTTCGGCTTGACCACCAGGCAAACTTCGGCCGGGGAAGCCACGCCGTCGAGCAGCGCCTTCACCACCAAGTCGAAGCCCTTGCGCCAAATCAGCCCACCGCTGAACAGGATCGCGGTACGCCCGCGTTTGAACTCCAGCACCCGTTGCGATGGCGCCGCGCAGTCGTGGAACACTGCCCCGTCGACGCCGTGCGGCACACAGAGAAGCGTGGACGGATCGCACCCACTGGCGAGCGCGGTGCGGCGGACGTGCTCGGAATGCACCACCACCCAGTCCGCCTCCTCGGTCACCGCCGGTGTCATCTGCACCGGCAGGGCGCCGTACTCGTAGTCGAGCCGGATCGCGTGGCAGCGCGCCGGGGGGCGACTCGTGCGCACCGGCCACCCGGCGCTGAGCCACAGGTCGGGGCACTCCGGGATCCGCCCGAGGTGTGGGACCAAGTCGGGATAGGCCCGGGCGAACGCGTCCAGCCCGGTCGCCGGGAACGGCGCCCTGGGGCGCAGGCGCACCTCGACCCGATCCCGGTGCAGCAGGGCGCGGGCCGTGGCCGCGGTGAGCACCGACGCGGAACTGGTCTCCAGCAGCGGTGCTTCGAGCACGATCAGCGGGCGCTCGCTGCGGCGTTCACGCACGACGGCGTAGCGCCCGGCAAGGTGCCAGCGCAGCACGTGCGCCCGCCCGCGGACGCCGGTGGGCGGCGCGGTGTCACCGGCCGCGGTGCGGAGCGCGTGGAGCAGGGCCGATGCATCGGGCGCGAACGCGCCCCCGGGGCCGCTGCGGGTGCCACCGACCGGCAGGTAGGTGCCGTGCTCGTGCAGCACTCGGTTGGTGTCCGCGAAGCTCGACAAGACCAACGGCCGGCCCGCCGCGAGCGCGCTCAGCCAGAACGCCCAGTCGCCGTCGGCCACGCTGCGGCACGGCTGCACGACCGCGGTGGCGCGGCGCAAGTCGTCGGGCCCGGGGAACCCGGCCACCCAGACGACGCCGGGCTGCGGGGTCGGCGACGGCGCGCCTGCCGGAACGAACACGCGCAACTCCGCAAGGTGCCCCGCAGCCTCGCCGCGCAGCACCGCGAACGCCGCGAGCACCGCCTCGGTGCCCGCCTCGGGACTGCCGCCGAGGTGCAGGAATGACGGTGGTCCGTGCTCGGCCGGCGCCGGGATGTCGAGCCATGGCTGCAGTGCGGCGCGGTCGAGTGACGGACTCGGGCACTCGCGTTCCAACCCGGACTCGAGCTGCCGCAGCGCGGGCAGCAATCGGTGGATCTCCGTGCCGACCACCACCCGACACGCCTCGGGGAACTCGAGCTCCGCCTGGCGCACCGAGCCGACGTCGCCGAACACCACGAGCGGGGCGGTCGCCGCCACCTCGCGGTCCGCACCGGCTGCGGCCAGCACCTCGCGCAGCCGCGACGGATCGAGTTCGGTGTTCGCGGTGAACGACTGACGGCCATCGGACAACGGCACCGGACGGCCGGTTGCCGAGCCCGATACCGGAGTGAGGCACACCGCGCAGGCCACGCCCTCGCGCTGCAGCGCCGCCAGCGCGCCGAGCAGCAGGACGGCCCAGGCGTCCCCGCGCAGTGGGTCGCCGTACAGGCGTACCTGACGGACCGGGAGGTCCGCCGCCCCGCCGTCAGGGACGCTTCGATTCGCCATGGGCAGCTCATCGACCATCCCGGGCGCCGCCCCTCAGCCCGGTGGCGAATCCTGCGACGCAGGAGTCTGCGCCACGGGATGACGATCCATGAGATCCGCGCTTCCAGCACCCGTCGGGCGTCGACCTCTTCCGGAATCCACGCACCTCCTGAGTCGCCCTTCCGCGGCGCAGACTCGTGGGCGGCGCGGGCGTGTCACCCGCCTCGGACGACCCGCACACCAACCCGCCGAACCACCGTCCGCGCCTCGTCGATGCGCAGGCGGAAGTCCGTGCCGGCGTCCTGGCCGTTGCCGCAGCGGGCCCGTGGCAGGCGGAACGTCAGCCGTTGGCCCATGCCGTGTCGGGTCAGCGTTCCGCGCACCGAGCGATATCGACCCTCCTGCGGTGCCGTTCGGTCCCGCGAGTCGTACTCCAAGGTGATGTGGCGCTGGCCGCCCCAGTCGAGATCGACCGTGACCTCGAGCTCGAGGTCGACCTCGAACATGAAGTGGTCGGTGACTTGGAAGCAGAGGAAGGTACCCCCCGGGGGGGCCCGGTACGGGCGCAGCGCGCCGTTCCACACCCGACAAGGCCCGTGCGGCACCGCGACCTCGCGCAACCCGAAGCGCTCCGGGGTGAGGCGGCGGTAGTCAGCGTGGACCTCTGACGCGCCGCGCGCCGATTGCCCCCAACTGCGGTCGGCGCGGTGCCACAGGGTCGGGAACCCGAGCGCGACCTCCGGGCCGGGGTCTCCGGCGCGCAACCGCGCGGTGTACTCCTTGGTGATGTCGAGGTAGCGGCGACCGAGCTCCTTGGTGGCGCAGATCTCCGAGCCCTCGTGCATCTCGTTCCAGGTTTCCAGCACCACCAGACGCGGGCGCGACTCGATCGCGCGGCGCCACGACCAGCGGTAGAACCGCCCGTCATCGCGGTCCCGGCGCGGAGCGGTGCGACCCGGGACCACCGAGTCGTCGAAGCCCGACCCGATCGCCGCGATGCCCGGGTGCAGAACCGGCCCGTACAGCGCGGCGCCGAACCCGTACGTGCCGTCCTGCCCGATGTCGCCCCACGATTGTTCTGCCACCAGGAACGGTCGCTCGCCCGGAAAGCGGCGCACGAACGCCTCTCGCAACGCCGGGCCGAGTCGACGATCCCAGCGGGCGGCGAACGCCGACGTGTAGAGCACCACCAGCGGGCGGCCATCGACTCGCGCCCACCAGCGCTGCGGAACGCGCGCGAAGAAGGCCAGCACCGTATCGCAGAACAACGCACGACCCGCCGCACTGCGCAAGTCCGGCCTGCCGTCCAGCGGCTGCACGCTGCGGACTCGGTTGGCCAAGGTGCTGGTATCGAACATCAAGCCCAGCTGCACGGTTGCACGACCGGCGGCGCGCAGTCGTTCGAGCGCCTTCACCATCGGTGGCAAACCGGCCCGTGAGAAGCGCACGTCCGGCCGGTCGGGTGCAGCGGCGACGTCCCAGAACACCGCCAGCGCGATGTCGATGCCGCATTCCGCCATCGCGCCGAACTCGCCGGCATGCCAGGCGGGGTCGAGGTACGACGCCCGCTCCGGCTGCGGCAGGTGGTGGAAGTGCGCCCCGGCACCGCGGAAGTGCTCGTCGGGCCAGCGATACCAGTAGTAGTAGTGGGTCGCGACCTTCGGTCGAGCCGGCTGCGCGGGTGCCGGACCGACCGCGAGGAACACCACCGCCAGCAGTTGGAGCGAAACCCGCGGCACGGTCCGCGGGGAGCGTGGACAAGTCGGCGCCGGGGAGTACACCGGGAGCATGCTAGCCCGAATCATCCATGAGCTGCGTCGCGAGACCGTGCGAGGCTGTCGCTGGCGAAGAGAAGAGCAAGCCCTGTCCGGAGGCGGGGTGCCGCCCCGTCGAGGAGGAGGTTCTGACATTCGACGCCGCCAGCAGCGACCCAGCGCGATCGCAGCAGTTCGGTCATGAACAGTCCGGGCTCGGGGTGTCGCCGAAGTTCACTACATGGGTCGCCGGCTCGATGGCCCGTTCGTGACGTTGCGGCCTCTCGGCTCATCCACCTACGAGCCAGTTCGCCACACCTCGTTGCGAGCGAACCGCATGACCCGCCGCTTCGGTCGACGGAGTTCGGAGACACCCCGCGGCACCGCGCAGGAGTGCACTAGAGGAATCGTGGAGCGGATTCTCGAACCCGAGTACATGGACACCTCCGCCGAGGCGGAGAGCTACGAGGCGATGGACCACACCGCCGCCAATCGCGCGGTGGTCGATCGTTTCTTCGAGCTCGGCGGCGGGGGCGGACACACCCTCGACCTCGGCACGGGCCCGGGGGACATCCCGGTCGCGATCGCCATGGCGAAGCAGGCGGCGCGCATCGTCGCCGTGGACGCGGCGCGTACCATGCTGGCGCTGGCGCAGCGCAAGGTCGCGCGCGCCGGACTGGCGGCGCGCATCGCGCTGCAGTGCGCGGACGTGAAGTGCCTGCCGTTCGCCGACCGTAGCTTCGACGCGGTGCTGTCGAACACCATTCTGCACCACATCCCGGAACCGGTGGCGATGCTGCGCGAAGCCGCCCGCGTGCTGCGCCCGGGCGGTGTGCTGCTGATTCGCGACCTGTACCGCCCGGATGACGAACAACAGGCGTGGGCGTTGGTCGACCGCCACGCCGCCGGGGCGACCGAGCCGCAACGCCGGCTGTTGTTCGACAGCCTGCACGCCGCACTCACGCTCGACGAGGCGCGTGACGCAGTGCGCGCCGCCGGACTCGACGCGCGCGTGGAGATGAGTTCGGACCGCCACTACTCGATCGAATCGCGGTGACCGCGCGCCCGCACCCGGACCGCGACGCCGCGACGCTCGCCCAGCGGAATCGACTGCTGGCCGACCCATCGACTGCGGCGGGCCCGTTCCAGATGCCCGGCGACGGGAGCTGCGACGCACGGGTCGATCTGCACTTGCTGCGCCATGCGGCGGCCGTCGCGATGCGCACGCGCGGGACCGACGCGGCACGGCAACGCCTGGACGGCCTCGACACACCGGACCTCTTGGCCGGCACGGTGCAGGATGGCACGGCCCGCGGACTGCATGTCGCGCTGGAAGAAGCGATGAGCCTCTGCGCACCGCCCGCCCCGGAGCTCGCGGATGTCGACCCCGAGGACGACGCGCGCACCGAGGAGTGGACCGGCAAGGCATTGCGGCGCAAGCGGGACATCCTGGTCGCGTCCGGCGGGGCGAGGATCCGGTTCTCGCGCCGCGATGGCGTGTTGTTGGTCGATCGGGACGCCGGAATCCACGCCGAGGACTGCCTGCTGTTCGAAGACCGCACCGACGCCGGGACGCTCGACGGTTTCGAGCCGGTCGCCGGAGAACGCGCACGGCTGTTCTCCCCCGCATTCCTGTCACCTGCGGTGCTGCGCCACGGTCCGCGAGTGCAGGAGTTGCACCTGGTCGGGCAGCTCGGCCGCGGACACCGCGGGTACCCGTGCCGGCTCGTGCTGGTCGGCCGCCACGACGAACGGTGCGTCCGCATGACGCTGCGGGTCGACAACCGCCACACGGATCACCGCTTGCGGATTCGCTTTCGCGGCGTTCCGGACGGCTACGTGCACCACTGCGGCACACCGGCGTGGTCGCGGGTCGAGCACCGGGGGCGCACGTTCGTCACCGCCACGCTGGTTCGCGCATGCGGACGACTGCAGGTCGGGAGTCGATCGGTGGCCGTGCCCGACGCCCAGTTGCAACTCCCGATCGAGCACCGCTTCGGACTTGGCGCGTGCATCCCCGGCGGCTGCTGCGCGCGTTGACCGGCGCGGCGTTCCGCACCACCGTGGGTATTCTCCACCGCGCTGCACGGCGCGGGGCATCACGAAAGAACCTGCGTGCGCCGGCGAGTTGCTTCGACCACGGTCGACTCCTAGCGTGGGCGGTGCGACCCCGCGCGCCTCGGCGACCGCGCGAGTCCCGACCGGGTCGCGCCGCTGTGATCGAGTCCGTGCCCGCCGCAGCAGCACCGCCCCCGGCACGTCGTCCCACCTTGCCCGAGCTGTTCTGGTTCCTGATGGGCTCCGCCCTCACGCTGGCGGCGACCTTCTTCCTCACGCGCATCCGCGAACCGGTGCCCGAGCCGACCGCCGCGCCGACCACCGAGGAACCCGTCGACACGGCACCGAGCGCGCCGCGCCGGTTCGTGCTGACCGATTCACGCACGCTGGAGGAACTGGCGATCGCGGTCCGCCGCGAGCTGGTCACGCTGGTATCCGGGGTCGAGAGCCACGCACAGACCCTGGGCGAAGATCTCGGGTGCGACGGTGAACAGCTGTGGCACGCGCTGCGCCAACTGCGGCTGTTCACCGAGAAGCTGCGGGCCTGCGCACCGATCGGTTCGTTGCCGCGCTCGCCGATGAACATCCGCGCACTCCTCGCGGCGACCCGCAGGGAGCTCGACGACTACTCTCCGGCGTCCCTTCCCGTCCACCTGCAGCTCGCCCCATCGCTGCCGCGCGCGTCCGGCAATCCCGGCGCGATGCGGCTGGCGGTGTTGTTCGTGATCGAAGCGATGGTGGCACTCGATCCCGATGGGTTGTCGATCGAGGCCCACACCGCAGAGAACGACGACGACGAGCTGCAGGTCTACATCCGGATCGGTGCCGAGCTCGATGCCGAGCGGCACACGACCGTCGCCGCGGAGAGCACCGGACCGGGACCCGAGGTCACCTTCGGGCTGACGGCAGCGCGCAACTTGCTGGCGGCGCAGGGAGCGGAACTCTCTTTCGACGTCACGCCCGGACTCGACGCAGCGGTGTGCATCTCGCTGGCCGCTTCGCCGGAGTCGCCAGCAGAAGGAGAAGAGACCCCGGCCGCGGACAGCGCCGCACAGCAGATCTCGCGTCAACCTGGCGTACCGACCGAGCCAGTCGTGCCGGAATCAGTGGCTGCAAACGTCCACCCGTACGGGGGCGTGCTGATCGTCGAGAGCAACCCGGCGCTGCGTGACATCCTGGCCAGCGAGTTCGGCCGGGCGCGCCGCAACGTCATCGCCTGCGGCGACGGCGCCGCCGCACAGACCCTGTTCGGCGCGACCCCGCAGCGTTTCGAGTTGCTGGTGGTCGAACAGGCCTGCCGCCGGGTACCCGGCGCCGAATTGGTGCGCGCCGCAACCCGGTTCGACCGCGGCATCGGGATCGTCTACGTGACCAACGGCCCGGACATCGCGGTCGAGCCGGACATCGCCGAGCACCCGCACTTGCGGGTGCTGGCCAAGCCGTTCGGGGTGATGGAACTGCGCGAACGGGTCGCCGAGGTGCTCGGCTCGGCCTGATTCCGCCGACCGGGCAGAACAGGATCCAACCGGTCGCGGGGTCCGGGTATACCAGCCGCCCCGCCGCCGCCGCGGCCGTCCCTACCGAGGAGCTTCCGCTGAACCGCAGCCACAACCGATCGCCGACCGACATCCGGCCGCTCAAGTTCACCCGTGCCTACACCGAGGCCACCCCCGGCTCGGTGCTGGTGGAGTGCGGACAGACCAGGGTGCTGTGCACGGTTTCGGTGACCGATTCGGTGCCGCAGTGGATGTCGTCGCGCGGCGGAGGCTGGCTCACCGCGGAGTACGCGATGCTTCCCGGCGCAACGCCGACCCGAAAGTTCCGCGACGGACGCGGCAACCGCGTCGACGCGCGTTCGCTCGAGATCCAGCGGCTGATCGGACGAAGTCTGCGAAGTGCCGTCAACCTCAAGGCGTTGCCCGACGTCACCCTGTGGGTCGACTGCGACGTGCTCTCGGCGGACGGCGGCACCCGCACTGCCGCGGTCAACGGCGCGTGCGTGGCGCTGTACGACGCGCTGCTCTACATGGAAGAGCGCAAGACCATCCGCGAGTGGCCGATGCCGGAACTCGTCAGCGCGATCTCGGTGGGGATCCTCGATGGCAAGGCCCTGGTGGACCTCGACTACAAGGAGGACTCCAACGCCTGCGTCGACCTCAACCTGGTGTGCAATGGCCGCGGTGACTTCGTGGAGGTCCAGGGCTCTGCCGAGGGCAATCCGTTCAGTCCGGACCAACTGCAGGAGATGCTGACCGCCGGACGCGACGCCTGCGCGACGGTGCTCGGCCTGCAGCGGGCAGCACTCGGCCTGTAGACACCGCGCGGGCGAACTCGAACCGGACCGACCCGATGCCTGAACTCTGGGTGGCGACCGGCAACGCCAAGAAGCGCGTCGAACTCGAGCGGCTGCTGCAACCGCTGGGGATCTCGTTGCGGCTGCAGTCGGAAGCTCCGCAAGCGGTGGAGGTCGTCGAGGACTGTCCCGACTTCGCCGGCAATGCGGCGAAGAAGGCCCGCGCGCTCGCCGCGGTGGTCGGGGCACCGGCGGTGGCGGACGACTCCGGGCTGTGCGTGGACGCGCTCGGCGGGCGTCCCGGCGTGCTGTCGGCGCGCTACGCCGGACCGGACGCATCCGACGCCGACCGCGTCGCCAAGCTGTTGGCGGAGCTGCGCGACACACCCGACGCGGCGCGGACCGCCCGTTTCGTCTGCAGCGTGTGCCTGGTGGGCTCGGACGGTAGGATCTGCGCCGCGTTCGAAGAGACCTGCGAAGGTGTGATCGGGATCCGGCCCAGCGGCGCCGGCGGCTTCGGCTACGACCCGGTGTTCGTCGCCCAGCCGCACGTTTCGACCACGACCACTTTCGCCGAGCTGACCGCAGAGCAAAAGGACGCCATCAGTCACCGGGGCAAGGCCCTTCGGCGGCTGCGTTCCTGGCTGCAAGCCCACGACCTCACGTGACCGACATCCGCCTGATCCGCAACTTCAGCATCATTGCCCACGTGGACCACGGCAAGTCCACGCTCGCCGACCGCATGCTGGAACTCACCCGCACGGTGGACAAGCGCCAGATGAAGGAGCAGCTGCTGGACGACATGGAGCTCGAACGCGAGCGCGGGATCACCATCAAGGCCCGCGCCGTGGCGATGCGCTACGCCGCCAGCGACGGCAACACCTACTTGCTCAACCTGATCGACACGCCCGGCCACGTAGACTTCAACTACGAGGTGCTCAAGGCGCTGCAGGCGTGCGAAGGCGCGCTGCTGCTGGTCGACGCCTCGCAGGGTGTCGAAGCACAGACGGTGGTCAACGCGCATCTGGCCGAGGAAGCCAAGCTGACCGTCGTGCCGGTGCTGAACAAGATGGACCTGCCGCACGCGCGCCCCGACGAAGTCGCGATGGAGATCGAGGACGCGGTGTGCATCCCGGCCGAGGATGCGGTCGCGGTATCGGCGAAGAACGGCACCAACGTGGACAAGCTGCTGGAGAAGGTCGTGCAGCTGATCCCGCCGCCCAAGGGCGATCCCGAGGGCAAGCTGCGGGCGTTGATCTTCGACGCGGTGTACGACGACTATCGCGGTGTGGTGGTCTACATCCGGGTGTTCGAAGGCACCATCAAGGTCGGCGACCAGGTGTTGATGCCCGGCACAGACACGCGCTGGGAAGTGCTCGAGGTGGGTCGGCTGACCCCGAAGATGGCCCCGGAGAAGGAGCTCCACGCCGGTGAGGTGGGCTACATGTTCTCCAACATCAAGAGCCTGGCCGACGTGGTGGTCGGCGACACCATCCTGCACGAGAAGCTGGCGCGCCGCGCCACCCCGCTGCCGGGCTTCCGACCGCCCAAGGCGATGGTGTTCTGCGGCTTCTACCCGACCAACAGCGGCGACTTCGAGGAGCTGCGCAGCGCGCTCGAGAAGCTGCGGCTGAACGACTCGTCGTTCCTGTACGAGCCGGAGACGTCGGATGCGTTGGGCTTCGGGTTCCGCTGCGGCTTCCTCGGGCTGCTGCACATGGAGATCATCCAGCAGCGCCTCGAACGGGAAGAGGACATCGATCTGGTGCAGACCGCGCCCAACGTCACCTACCGGATCACCAAGAACGACGGCACCGAAGTGGAGATCCACTCGCCGTCCGAGCTCCCCGACCCGAACTACATCGAGGAGTACCGCGAGCCGATCGTCGACTGCAACATCGTGGTGCCGCGCGAGAGCATCGGCCCGGTGATGAAGCTGTGCACCGAGCGGCGTGGGGTGTACGTCGGCACCGAGGCGTACGGCCAGCAGCGGGTGATGATCTCCTTCAAGATGCCGTTCGCGGAGATCCTGTACGACTTCCACGACCGGCTGAAGTCGTGCACCCGCGGCTTCGGCACCATGGACTACGAACTCGCCGGCTACGAACCCGCCGACCTGGTGAAGGTGCGCATCCTGGTGTCCAGCGAAGAGGTCGACGCACTGTCGCTGATCAGCCACCGCGACAACGCCGAGCGGCGCGGCCGGGCGATCCTGAAGAAACTGCGCCAGGAGATCCCGCGCCACCTGTTCGAGGTCGCGTTGCAGGCGGCGATCGGTGGCAAGATCATCGCCCGCGAGAACATCCGTGCGCTGTCGAAGAACGTCACCGCCAAGTGCTACGGCGGCGACGTGACCCGCAAGCGCAAGCTGTTGGAGAAGCAGAAGAAGGGCAAGAAGCGGATGAAGCAGGTCGGCAACGTGGAGATCCCGCAGAAGGCATTCCTCGCGGTGCTGCAGGCAGACGACGACGACAAGCGATGACCGCAACCCCGACGCCCCCCGTTCCGCCCGCCGCCGCGACCGCCGCCGCCCGCGGCCCGATCCGCAATACGCTCGAGTCGTTCGGCATGGCGGTGCTGATGGCGATCCTGCTGAAGTACTTCGCGCTGGAGGCCTACGTCATCCCGACGCCGTCCATGCAGCCTACCTTGATGGGGTCGCCGAAGGAGGGCGAGAGCGACCGCATCCTGGTCGACAAGGTCTACTACCTGATGCACGAACCCGAGCGGTGGGACATCGCCGTGTTCCGCTACCCGGTGCGGCAGATCCAGAGCTACGTGAAGCGCATCGTCGGGGTCGGCGGCGACCGGCTGAAGATCGCCGGCGGCAACCTCTACAACGTCAGCGCAGACGGCAAGACGTTGACCATTCTGCGCAAGCCGGAACGTCTCGAGGGCACGCTCTGGCGCGAGATCTACCCGATGCGCCGCCGCCTGGCGATCCACGAGCGGGGCGGCGATCCGTGGGCCGCGCCATCGGCGGACGAGGTGTTCGGCAACTACTGGAATCGGGTCAGCGGCAAGTGGGAGATCGACGGGGAGGGCACGTGGATCGGCACCCCGAGCGGCAGCGGCAAGCTGATCACTACCGCACAGAAGCTCGGCGCGAGCAACAACTACAGCGACGGCTACGACCTCACCACCGCATCGCTGTTGCGCAAGAGTCGCGCCGGCGGCAGATCGATCGAGAAGACCGACGAAGGCCACGACGGGGTGCAGGACCTGCGCCTCGGCGTCGCGCTGCGGCCGGACAAGGCGCCAGCCAAGGTCGTGCTGGCGATCGACATCACCTCGCTCAAGCGCACCTTCGAACTGGTGCTCGAGGGCGGCAAGGGCGTGCTGGTCGCCACCGACAAGAAGTCCGGCAAGGTGGCGCGGTCGGAGCCGTTCGACCTCGCGGTGCCGGCTGGAAGCAGCACCGAGATCGGCCTCAGCCGTCTCGACGATCGACTGGCGGCATTCCACCGCGGCCGCTGCGTGCAGCGGTTCGATGTCGACGCGTTCGCGATCCACGAGCACCTCGACGTGGCCAGCGTGGTGCCGCGCATCGAGATCCACACCGATGGACCGTGCCGGCTGGCGAGCGTCAGGATCGAACGCGACCTGCACTACATCAACAGCGGCAACCCGGAGATCATCGAAGTGCCGGCTGGCCACTTCTACATGATGGGCGACAACACGCTCGGCTCGGCCGACTCGCGCGACTGGCGCGCAGTGCGGATCGGTATCGACGCGCAGGGCCGGATCGTCGACCCGGAGCAGCACAAGGGCGACGCGAGCGTGCGCGTGGTGTGGGGAAACAAGCGCACCAAGCCGCTGGAGAGCGCGGACCTGCCGCACGACGACGACAACCCGGTGCCATTGCGCTACCGCGACAAGGTGGTGTTCGTCGACCAGCTGGGTGAGACCCGCGGCCTCGACGCCAAGATCGACCCCAAGCAATGGGGCCGCGACACCAACGGGAACGGCCCCGGCGGCGCGACAGCGCCGTTCGTCCAGTTCTACAATCCGGACGGCAAGACCACCTGGATCGCGCACGAGGAGCCGCGCTCGTTCGTGCCGCGCGCCCACATCGAAGGCCGGCCGATCGCGCGATTCCTGCGCGCCCTGCCGTTCAAGCTCACCGCCTGGATCCGCTAG
>JACKIB010000031.1 GCA_020638695.1 Planctomycetota bacterium | reverse complement strand
GGCCGTGATGCGCTCAGCGCTTCGCGAGCTCGAGTTCGACCCGCGCCGGTTGGTCGGCCGACACCAGCACGGTCTTCGTCTCGCTCTCGGCTTCGTTCAAGACGCTGATCGCGCGAACCGTGTACTTGCCGGGCTTGAGCCCGTCGAACCGGAACGACCCGTTTTGGGTCACCTTGGTCTCGGGACGTCCTCCGCCTTCCAGCGTCGCCTCCACGCGCGCGATCGCCATCGCTCCCGTCGTACCCGCGGGGAACTTCACTCGGCCGCGGATCGAGCACCCGACCTGCAGCACGACCTTGCCGAGCTGCTTGGTCTGGTCCTTCAGGATTTCGACCGTCTGCGTGAACTTGGAGTACTCCGCATGCTCGATGGTCAAGGTGAACTTGCCGGCCGGCACGTCGCGCAGCACGGCCCGACCCTGGCCATCGGTGGACACGGTCGCCGCACCCCCGGAGCTGTACTCCAGCGTCGACTCGCCGGTCGCCCCGCCGGGGCTGTCGTTCCGCTGCACCATGATCATCGCGACGCGCTGCGGTCGCGCCGACGCGCGCGCGCCCGGCTCGCGGTAGCGCCGCAAGCTGACCTTCGCCTCCTCGACCCCGTAGCCCTTCGCCGCGTCGACCGCCGTCAGTTCGATCACGCCGCCGGGCAGCATCAGGTGCTCCTCGTGCACCGCGAGGTCCTTGGCCAGCACCAGGTCCTTCACGTCCTGCACCGCCGCGTTGGCGCGACCGAAGTGCATCCGGTAGGTGCCTGACGGGACGCCATCGATGTGGAACCGGCCATCCGCATCGGTGCGCGCCTTGCGGCCACCCAACATCGGCATCCGGATCTCCCCATCTGCGATCAGCTCGACCTCCGCTCCCTTGACGGGCCCGGTCCGGTCGGACACGGTTCCGGTCACCCGGGTCAGCACCGGCATGCGCAGTTTCACCTCGCTCGTCTGTTCGGCCTTGACCGTGAACTCGACGCGAGAGTCCTCCAAGCGCTGCTGATCGCCGTCGGTGACGAACGCTACCCCTCCCAGATCCCGGGTCCGCGGCTTCTCCAGCACCGCTTGGTACGCACCCGGCAGCAGCGGCCCGACCGTGACCTCCCCCGCGCCGTCGGTGCGCTGCGGATGTTGCGGCGCCTGGTCGACTGCCCCGGTGATCGGGCCGATCACGTTCAGCTGGGAGCCACCGACCGGCTTGTTCTCGGCGTCCACGACGACGAAGTGAGCGGTGCCGCCGCGAACCATCCTGAGTTTCGCCGTCAGGGCCGCACCCTCGGGGATCTCCAGCGCGACCGGGCGTTCGATCGCCAGGCTCTGGTGCGTGCCGCGCACCTCGGCCGAGCCCGCGGCCAGCCCTCGCACCACCGCCACGCCCGTGGCGTCGGTCTTCGCGGTGCCGTTCGCGCGCGAGCCGCCGAACACCACCACGTCGTCGGCCCCGTTGCGCTGGGTACGTCGCACTTCGCGGCGTACCGCACCACTGGGCAACGCACCGTGGAACGCGTAGTCGGGGCGCCCGACGTGGAACACCTGCACCTCGGCACCGGCGACCGGGTTGCCGCTGTCATCGCGCACCGTCACGGTCAGCGTCGCACCGCTACGCGCCTGCAGCTTGTCGATCGTCGTCGTCTCCGCGGGTCGAACGTCGACGTCGGTCCGCGCGTCGAGGTGTCCGGCGCCGCTCGCCACCACTTCGTTCTTCCCGGGAGTGACTCCTTTCAAGGTGAACCGCCCTTCCGCGTCGGTCGTCACCGCGCCGCGCTCGAACATCGGCCTCTGCCCCTTGGACCGGAATGCCGACACGCTGCTACCCGCAATCGGGGCCCCGCGCTCATCGACCAGCACACCGGTGACCGAGCCGAGCCGCTGCAGCCGCAGCGCCACGCGCTGACCCGCGGACACCCCGGTGTTCTCGGCTCGCGCAAAGCCCTCCTTGGTCGCCCGCAGGGTTGTCGCGGTGTCCGTCAGGCCGCCGAGCTGGAAGTTGCCGTCCTCGTCGGAGGTGGTGGATTCCCCGGGGTTGAACCCCTGGACGCGGAAACCCGGGCCCAACGTGCCAACGCGCGCCGCGGTGACCCGCGCCCCGGCGACCGGCCGGCCCTGGTCGTCCAGCACCTGGCCGGTGACGAACCCACCCGCCTCGAGGGTGATCACCAAGTCGTTCACTTGCTGCCCCTCGACGAGTTCGACCTTCTGGGAGGCCGGTAGGTGCTTGGGCGATCGAGTGGTCAAGGTCACCGCCCCCGGGGTGAGCCCGTCGAGTTCGAACCGCCCCTCGGCGTCGGTCGTCACACCGCGACGACTGCCGAACAGCGCGAGCGAGGAGCCGGACCCGCGGGCAACCTCGATCCCGCCCGCCGGCGCTCCCCCGGACAACACACGTCCCGAGATCTTCGCCGCCCGGAGCACCTGGATATCTCCGAGGTCGACATCGGTCTTCGGCACATCGACCTGCTTGGCGCCGCCCTCGATCACCACCGACTTGCCGAGCACGGCCAACCAGGTGCGAGTACCACTCGGCGCGACCAGCGCAAAGGCGCCCTGGGCGTCGGTTTCGACCTTGGCCAACGGCTCGGCGGGGGCCTCGCGATCCGGAGCGACCGGGACCCCGCCGAGCGTGGTCACCTTGCCGCGCAACACTGCCGTCACCGCGGTAGCGGGCGCACCGCCGCGGAACACCAATCGGCCGCGCACGACCACCCGGTCGGCGCCCCGATCCTGCTGTGCGACCGCCTCGCGCCGCTCGGTGGCCGTGGTCCCGTCGGCGACCGCCGGGGCCACCCCGCTGGCGGTGAGCTCGGTAGGCCGCGGCGCCTCGGTCGCCGCTCCCCCGGCGGGCTGCTGGGGCGAACCCGTGCCGGGCCGCGAGATCCCGTAGTAGAGCAGTCCTCCGGCGACCACGAGGGCCAGGAAGGCGAGCGAGACGATGAGCGAAGAGCGGGGATTCGCGGCCATGGGGCGGGCTCCGGAATGCGTGGCAAACATGCCGTGGGACGTCCGGGAAGACCCGAACCGGCAAGTCCCGCAATAATCCCCCGAACGGGCGTGCGAGTCATGACCCGGCCGGACTCCATGGGCACACCGACGCCGAGGACCCGCCGGTGCGGCCCTCGGCCTGCCCCCTGCGCAGTCCGCCGAGTAGGCTGCGCGGATGCCGACCACCGCCCACCTGCGGCAGCGCCGCAGCCAGTTCCTCGAGCGCATCACCGAGCCGGTTCTGCTGATGGCCGGGGGGGAGGTGCCGCGCAACTACCCGGCCAACGTCTCGCCGTATCGCGCCGACAGCAACTTCCTGTTCTTCTTCGCCGACCCGGAGCCGGGCAGCGCGGCGCTGTTCGATCCGCGTGACCGCAGCGTCACGCTCTTCCTGCGCGAGCGCACCGCCGAGGACGCGCTGTGGCACGGCGCGGTCCCCGACTTCGCGACGATGCAGCACCAGCACGGAGTCGAGCACGTCGAACCGGTGGAACAGCTGGTGGCGTCCGTCCAGCGGCGCGCCGGTGGCGCGGCGGTGCGAACCATCGCGGTGGCCGACCCCCAGGCGACCGCCCTGGCGAACCAGGCCACCGGCGCCCAGGTGGCGTTCCTCGACAGCGGCAAGGTCGCCGATCCCGCGGTGATCCAAGCGATCGGCGGCCTGCGCGTCGTCAAGCATTCGGAGGAGCTCGAGGAGATGCGCCGCACCGCGGTGGTGACCGCCGAGGCGCACCACGCTGCGATGGCCCACACCCGGGTCGGCGTGACCGAGCAGGAGCTGTGCGGCATCGTCACCGGTGTGTTCGCCCGCCACGGCTGCGTGCCGGCGTACAACAACATCCTCAGCGTGCGCGGCGAAGTGCTGCACAACCACCACTACACCAACACCCTGCGCGACGGCGACATCGTGCTGCTCGACGCCGGCGCGGAGAACGGCAGCGGCTTCTGTTCGGACGTGACCCGTTCCTGGCCGGCGAGTGGCGCGTTCACTGCCGAGGCCGGCGCGATCTACGACGTGGTGCTGGCCGCCGAGAAGGGCGCGATCGCCGCGGTTCGGCCCGGGGTGCGCTACCGCGACCTGCACCTGCGCGCCGCGCGGATCCTCGCCGAAGGCCTGGTCGACCTCGGCCTCCTGCACGGTGACCCCGACGGACTGATCGAGAGCGGCGCCCACGCGGTGTTCTTCCCGCACGGTGTCGGGCACCTGATCGGCATCGACGTCCACGACATGGAGACGTTCGGCGACGCGATCGCCTACCCGGCAGGGCGCACGCGCAGCACGCAATTCGGCACCGCCTACCTGCGACTCGACATGGACCTTCTGCCGGGGATGACGTTCACCATCGAGCCCGGCATCTACTTCGTCCCGGCGATCCTCGGCAACTCGGCGTTTCGCGAGCAATTCGGCGATCAGGTCGGCTGGGGGCGCGCCGAGCAGTTCCTCGCCGCGAACGGCGGACGAGGCTTCGGCGGGATCCGCATCGAGGACGACGTGGCCTGCACTGCGGACGGCGCCGAGGTGCTCACCGCGAGCATCGCCAAGGAGCGGGCCGAGGTCGAAGCCCTGGTCGGCAGTGCCTGACACCGGCACGCCGACGCGTTGCGGTTGGTGCGGGGTCGATGCCGAATACGTCCGCTACCACGACCAGGAGTGGGGCGTTCCGGTCCACGACGAGCAGCGGCTGTTCGAGATGCTGGTGCTGGAAGGCGCCCAGGCCGGACTGTCGTGGCTTACCATCTTGCGCAAGCGGGCCCGCTACCGCGAGGTGTTCCACGACTTCGACCCGGCGCGTGTGGCCCGGATGCGGCGCACCAGCGTCGACCGGTTGCTGCGCGACCCGGGCATCGTTCGCAACCGACTGAAGGTCGAGAGCGCGCTCGACAACGCGCGGGCGTTCCTCCGGGTGCAGCAAGAGTGCGGTTCGTTCGCGGCCTTCGCATGGTCGTTCGTCGGTGGCCGACCCCGCCGCAACTCGTTCCGCAGCGCGGCGGAGGTCCCGGCGCACACCGCCGAGTCCGACGCCCTGAGCAAGGAGCTGCGACGTCGCGGGTTTCGCTTCGTCGGAAGCACGATCTGCTACGCCTTCATGCAGGCCACCGGCATGGTCAACGACCACCTGACCGGCTGCTTCCGCCACGGCGAGTTAGGAGTCTGCGCCACAGAATGACAGTCCACCCACGCACCTCCTGAATCGCCCTGCTGTGGCGCAGACTCCCAGGTGAAGGTCCTCGCCGCGGGGCTGTGCGAGCCCGTTCCCGCCCGCCAGAATAGGCGCGAAACCGTGTCCGGTCGGTTGCGCCCGGGCACTCCCTCCTCGCTCCACCCTTCGCAACTCGGGGAAAGCCGTGTCCGATTCGATGTTCCGCCACCCCCAGCTCGGCCTGTCGACGGCCGCACTGTGCCTACTCGCGGGCGCCACGGCTGCCCAGCACCTCCATCCGGGCAGCAGCAGTCCCTCCGGACTCACCGGCGGCTATTTCGCCAGCGAGCTGTACTTCGCTGCGGGCGACCCGACCACCGGAGTGGAGCTGTGGCGCTACACCGGCACCAGCGCGCGGCGGGTGCTCGACATCCTGCCCGGGCCCGCGAGCAGCTACCCGGACGAGATCGTGCGCGACGGACTGGCCAGCAGCGGCGTCTGGTTCGTCGCCCGCGACGCCAATGGGCGCGAGCTGCACCACTACCCGGCGCTCAAGGGAGCGGCGACCACCCGGGTGCTCGACATCCGCAACGGCAGACTCGGCAGCCATCCGGCGGAATTGACGGTGGTCGGCAAGCTGCTGTTCTTCACCGCCGACGACGGAGTCCACGGGCGCGAGCTGTGGAGCAGTGACGGCACGATCACCGGCACCGGACTGGTCGCCGACCTGGTCGCCGGCGCGACGAGCTCGCAGCCGCACGGCCTGATCGAGCACAAGGGCAAGCTGTACTTCGCCGCCACCACGCCGACCACCGGCACCGAGCTGTTCGTGTCCGATGGTACGCCGGCCGGCACCGGGCTGGTGCTCGATATCGAGCCGGGCGCCGCGAGCTCGTGTCCCGGCGGGCTGACCTCGCTGGGCAACGAGTTCTACTTCGCCGCCACGACCAAGCGGTACGGCCGAGAGTTGTGGTCGAGCGACGGCAGCAAGGCGGGCACGGCCTTGTCCGAGGACATCGATCCTGGCGCTGCGTCGTCCTCACCGGATCAACTGGTAGCCGGCCTGCAGCTCGCCTTCACCGCCCGCCAAGGGCTGCGCGGCCGGCAGCTGTTCCTGAAGAGCCCGACCGGGAAAGCGACCATGTTCTCGGCGCTGAAGTACGGCGCCTCGATCTCGCAGATCACCCCGGGCGTGTTCACCGTGTGGTTCCGCGCCCGCACCGACGCGGCCGGCCACGAGCTGTGGCAGACCACCTCGACCGGCGGCTCCGCGATGGTGCACGACCTGCGGCCGGGTGTCCTCGGATCGATGCCGGCCAACCTGGTGCCACTCGGCAGCTCGGGTCTGCTGTTCCGCGCCAACAACGGCTCGAGCGGCGTGGAGCTGTGGCAGACCGACGGCAAGAACGTGGGGCTGGTGCGTGACATCCGGGTCGGGGTGGACGACGCCCACCCGTCGCGGCCGATCGCCTTCGGTCTGCTGCCGACCACCTTCCTGTTCGCCGCCAAGGAACGGTCTTCCGGGATCGAACTCTGGAAGTACGACGGAGCCAACGTGTCGCAGGTGCTGGACATCGACCCGCGCCGGCCGCTTCCCGAGATGCACGTGGGGCTGGCCAACCTCGTGCTGACTGCTGCGGTACGGGACGCGACGCCCGGCGCACCGGCGGTGTTCGGGATCGGCACGGTACTGTCCGCGCCCCAGCTGTTTCCCTTCCTGCGGGGCGCGCTGGTGATCGACCTCCAGCAACCCAACCTGCTGCTGCCGTACCGCGTCAGCACGATCGGTCGCGCCGACCTGGCGTTCCAGCTGCCGCCGAACGGGATCGGCGGCATTCCGCTGGTCTACCAGTCGTTCATCGAGGCGAGCAGCAGCCCATTCCAGCTCGACGCGACGCCGTCCTCCTCCTGCACCGAGGGCACCAACGCCACCCCGACGCCGAACGGCGGCCAGGCGCGCGGCTCGGTGTGCCTGGACGACGAGAGCGGCGAGTACCAGATCAGCGCGACTCGTCTCGACGCCAATCCGACGACCACCTACATCGGCGTCTACCGGGTCCGCAGCGACCCGACCGAACCCGAGCTGCTGTTCTGCTTCCCGCTCGAGGTCGGTGACACCGTCGACCGCGAAGGGCGACTGGAGTTCAAGGTGCGGTTGGTCCCGCAGGACGCCACCGGGGAGACGCTGGAGATGCACATCTTCGACGCCCCGCCCGGGCCCGAGAGCCCCACCAAGAACTCGTTCATCGTCGCGTCGTACTGCTGATCGAGACGTGGCCGAGCCGTCCGACCCGCTGGCTCGTGCCCTCGAGCTGAGTCGTCAGTTCAAGAGTTCGGGCTCCACTGACGACGTGGAGACCTTCCTGTGCCGCCACGAGGGTCTGCGCGACCTGCTCGAGCCGATGCTGCTGCCGGACACCGAGCCGGAGCTGCCGGACGCGCGCGAGTTCGGGGAGTACGAACTGCTGCGCGAACTCGGCTCCGGCGGAATGGGCGTGGTGTTCGAAGCCCGCCAACCGCTGATCGGCCGCACCGTGGCACTCAAGCTGCTACCGCCGCACCGCGCCTGGTCCTCGCGCTCGCTGGCGATGTTCCGGCGCGAAGCGACGCTCGCAGCGAGCCTCGATCATCCGGGGATCGCCAAGGTGTACTCACTGGAAGAGATCGACGGCCAGTTGGCACTGGCGATGGAATGCATCGACGGCGCGACCATGGAGCGGGTGCTCGACGCACTCCCGGCGCAGCCAGCGAGTCAACTGACCGGTGCCGACTTCGGGCGCGCCGTGCGGGCCGTGGCTCCCGATGCACCCAACGCGCCGGATCGGGCCGCGGATCGGGACCCGTGGGCCCATGGCTACATCGAGGTCGCGGTCGAGCTCACCCGGCAGGTCGCCGAAGCGCTGGCGCACGCACACGCGCGTGGCGTGGTGCACCGTGACGTCAAGCCAGGCAACATCATGCTGACCGGCGACGGCATGGCGGTGCTGACCGATTTCGGGTTGGCGCGCGAAGAAGGCCTCGCCGGCCGCACGCGCACCGGAGAGTTCGCCGGCACCTACCAGTACGCCGCACCCGAGCAGCTGGCCGGACGTCAGGACGAGATCGACGGGCGCACCGACGTCTACGCACTCGGCGTGACGCTCTACGAACTGCTGACCCTGCGACGGCCGTTCGATGCCGACTCGCTGCTGGAGTTCTGCGCCCGCATCGAGATCGAGGAGCCGCAGCTGCCCTCGCGCATCAACCCGAAGATCGGGCGCGACCTGGAAGCGGTGGTGCTGCACGCGTTGGAGAAGGACCGTGAGCAGCGCTACCCCAGTGCCCGTGAACTCGCACAGGACCTCGGCAACATCCTGGCGCGCCGGCCGGTCCAGGCCCGCCACATCACCAGGCTGGCGCGCACCGCGCGCTGGGTGCGACGCAACCCGGTAGCCACGTCGGTGATCGCGACGCTGGCGGCGGCGGTGGCGCTGGTCGCGTGGTTCTGGGCCGATGCGTCGGCGAGCCGGCAGCGCTACGAGCGCTTGTGGACCGGGCCGGTGATCGAGGCAATCGAGGAGCGTGCCGAGCGCGCCCATCCGGCGTGGCCGTGCCAGCAGGCAGAGCTCGCCGAGCTGGTCCAGCAACTGCAGCGGGTGTTGCCGTTGCGCGAGGTGTTGGAACGCGCGGTGACCGACCTGCGCACCGGGCACGTCGGGACGGCCCCCCTACCGCGCGACGTGGCCCGCATGGCGCACCCGGCTACCGCACGGATCGCCGAGTTGTCCGGGCTGCGCCGCAAGCTCGAGGTCGAACTCGCGGTCGAGGTTGCGGACCACGCCCGCGCGGAAGCCGAGCAGGAGATTCGCCAGATCGACGCCGAGGTCGCGGCGCTCTCGGCGCTCGAAGCGGCGTCCAATCGGGTTCGAATCGAAAACCCGGGTGCCGCGGCCCTGCACGACCGGCTCGAAGTGCACTGGTTCCACCTCCGCGGACTGGCGGCCGACCTGCTGCCCGACTTGAAGTTCCGCCTGGAGTGGGCCGGATCGATCGTCGAGCGCACGCTCGCACACCGCGCGGCATGGCAGCAGGCTGCCGAGCGCCTGCGCACCGACCCGCGGTTCGCCGGCGTGGTGCTCACCCCGCAGCTCGGCCTGGTGCCGCTCGGCCGCGACCCCCTGACCAAACTGGAGGAGTTTGCCCACCTGCTGTCCGGCAAGGTGCCGCAGCGCGGCTCTGACGGCCGGCTCGCGCTCGCCGAGCGAGACACCGAGCACGCGATGGTGTTCGTGCTGATGCCCGGCAGCACCGGCTTTCGGCCGATCATCGAGGGCACGCGCGAAGGCGATCTGTTCGCCGAGAAACCGATCACCATGGCGCCGTTCTTCATCGCCAAGCACGAACTCAACCGCGCGCAATGGCGCCGCATCGCCCACGGCACACCGGGCCTGCGGCTGCGCGACGGTGGCCTCGCCGACGTGCGCAACATGGGCGAGCTGTGGAAGCCGGCGCACGGGGTCAGCTGGACGATGTGCACGCGCTTGTTGCGGCGCTGCGGGCTGGAGCTGCCGACTGCGGCGCAGTGGGAGTACGCCGCGCGCTTCGGCGGCGGGCCGCCGGCCGAGGTCGCCAAGCTCGCCGCGATGGCCAACCTCACCAATCTGCGCACGCCGTACCGCGGTGGCCTCGCCCCCGTGGTGTCGATGGCCCCCAGCGCGGCCGGCCTCCACCACCTGTTCGGCAACGTCAAGGAGTGGTGTCGCGACGTGCGGCTGAAGAACTCGAGCAACCTGGGCGACGGCGACGGGCGGCGCCTGATCGCCGCCTGGCCCGGCGCACCGCGCACCATCAGCGGTCCGGGATTCCTGACGCCGTACCGCAGCAACCGCCAACCGCTCCACCTGCTCGACCGCGCGGCACCCGACGCCCGATCGCGCGACACCGGGTTGCGCGCGGTGCGACGGCTGTTCGCCAGCTTGGAGGAACACCGGTGAGCCCATCGCCCGATTCGCTGCCCACCCTGATGCGCCGCTGGCACGACGGCGACGAGCAGGCGCTCAGCGAGTTGATGGAACGCGTCATCCCGTGGCTGCGCGACTACGTGAGCGGGCAGCTCGGCGCACCGCTGCGCGGCAAACTGGAGAGCCAGGACGTGGTGCAGGACGCGGTCGCCAACTTCCTGCGCTACTCACCGCGGTTCGTGGTGGAGAACGACGCCCAGCTCGGGGCGCTGATCCGACAGATCGTCAACAACGTGATCCGCGGCCACCACCGCTACTTCCACCGCAAGCGGCGCGAGCTGGCGGTGGAACGCCCGCTGAGCGGCGTCACCTCGGCGCTGTTCGATGCGGTCACGCCGAGTCAAGCGATGCTCGAAGACGACCGCGAGGCGCGGGTCCGCATGGCACTCGAGCTGCTCGGCGAGGTGGAGCAGCGGGTGATCTGCATGCGGGTGTACGACGGGTGCTCGTTCCGCGACATCGCCGACCAACTCGGGTTCACCGAGGAAGCGACGCGCAAGCGCTTCGCGCGGGCACTGCGCAAGCTGGAGGACAAGGTCCGCCGGCTGGAGGCCAACGACGTGTGGGGATTCCTCGCCACCTGACCCCGTGCGTGATCGGGGGGTCGCGGTCAGCCCTGAACCTCCCCGTGGACAGTCCGACGCCGGCCCAGACGCCAAACAAGACCCGCGACGACACACCCGAGCACCGCACCGAGCCACGCGAAGCCGAACCACCCGGTCGCGACGACGCGCGCCGCGAAGCGCTCGGCCAACACGCGCGCCGCCTCGCCCCGGGCGAGCGGACGCATCACGCGCATCTCGGTCATCACCGGCCGTGGCAGGTAGCCGCCTGAGCGACACACCAGCCGGTAGCGGCTCCCGGGGCGCATCGCCAGCCCCTTCAGCGGTAGGCGTACGATTCCCGACTGATCGGCCTTCATGCGCTCCGGGGCGACACGCACCACGCCGAGCGGTCGGTCGTCGCGCGGAGCATCGCCGTCGTGCAGTTCGATCAAGTACGGTTGGGTCGGCGGGGTTCCGCCGTAGCGCTTGGTGCGCACCTCGAGTGCTGCGGGCAGCCCCGTGGAAGTGTCGAACGTCACTCCGTCGAACGGCTGGTCGGCGCGAAACAGGATCGGCATGGTGACGAACTCGCCGGCCCGCACCCGATCGGTCCACACACTGATCGACAGCGCCAGCAGCAGACCGACCGGCCAGGCGAGCACACCGGCACGCAGCAGCGCAGACCAGCCGGTGATCGCACCCGTGGTGCCGCGGCGGCGCGCCAGCAGCACGTCGATCGCCATCCATCCGCAGCCCAACGCCAGCAATGTCCGGCCGAAGGTCGGCCACTCCAGTTCGGCCACGCTTTCGGGCAGGTTGTCGAGCGGACCCGGGAGGTCGAGCACCTCGCGCGGGCTCATCGGCACGAACAAGTGCACGATCGACGCCGTGCCACCGCCGAAGTACAGCAGGAACAGCAGCACGCCGAGCAGCTGCACGCCGTGCGCCGGGCGGCTGTCCGCCGTGCGGCCGAGGTGCAGCACGGCGACCGCGATCAGCAGCATGCCGTACTGTGGATTGAAGAAGCAGAACGCGAAGAACGACGCGCAGGCGAGCACACAGGCGTCGAGTACGTCGTCGAAGCGGATCGGTTCGCCAGGTTGTCGCGTCATGCCGACGCGGTGCGCCCAGACCAACACCGCCCCGTACGCGATCCCGAACAGCAGGATCGTGTCGCTCGGCGAGAGTTCGATCCGACTGCGCGTCAGGTAGGCACCGTGGTCGAGCAGCGGTTGGGTCGAGTAGTTGGGGTTGACCGACGGCCCGAGGTGCGTGGCGATGGCCCATGCGATGCCACTGAGCACCCCGCACCAGACCAAGGGTTCCCATCGGCTGCCGCGCGTTCGCCGGTAAGCGCCCCAGGCGAGCACCGCGAGCGGCGGCAGAACGAACCACGCGGCCGTGCTGCGCACCGTGCAGCACAACAGCAGAACCGCTTGTGGTGCAGCGGCGAGCGCCAAGTACTCCAGACGACGGCGCAGCGACGGGGTGATTGCCAGCGCGATCGGAGCCACCAGCAGACCCGGGTAGATCCGCATCGCCACCGCGACCCCGAGCAGCAGGAATCCGCGGTTCGGCCGCCCGGCGCGGAGGTCGAGCAACCCGAGCAGCAGGGGCACGAGCATGAACGACTCGTACTTGCCGACCAGGCACACGACGTAGAGCACGAACGGGTGCAGCATCCACATCCGGAGCGCCGCCATCCCCCGGACTGCTCCGCCGAGGCGCGCCAGCAACACTCCGCAGGCGAGATCCGCGAGCGCGTAGGGCAACTTCCACGTGGCGACCGAGATCAGCGCCCGCGGTGAGCCCAAGATGTCCAGCATGCGCCGGTGCACGTCGTCCAGCAGCATCGGCCACTGCAAACCGCTCATGTCGGGCAGTTCGGCGAACGACACGATGCTCCACAGCCGGTGCACCAACATCGGCAAGGCCTGGAGCTTGAAGTCGTACAGCGCCAGCTCACCGCGTTCCCACAGCAACACCCGGCTGTAGACCGCCAACAGGTCGGGGTGGAGCGCCAGCGGCACCAGCAGCAAGCGGATCGCCGCGCCGATCAGCAGCCATCCCGCGAGCGATCGGTACACACCGATGCTCGGCCGTGCAAGGTGGACGGTTGGTGGTGCGGACGGCAGCGGGGACAGCCCGAGAGTCAACTTCGGCTTCGAGCGAACGGGCACCGGGAGAGGGGCGCCCCGAAGTGTAGCGAATCCCCCGCCGCGAGGCCGTGGCACATCGCGGCTCGAGCGCCCGATGGCATCAGGCCGGCGGCGAACCGCCGTGCCCATCGGCGGATTCGCGCCGATTTCGCGGTGTTTGTGCGCCCACGGCCATCGCCCTAAGGTTCCCCACGATGATCCGGACCTGCTGCACCACGGCCAGTTCGTTGCTGGCACTCGCCCTCTGTCCGGCGCCGCGCGCGCAGGGCCTGACCCCGGAGCACGTCGCCAAGCTGCAATACGTGTCCGATGTCATCGATGCCGGCAACCACGGCGTGCTGTTCACCCGCATCGTTCCTCGGCTCGCCAAGGACGGTGCGGGCCCGGCGCGGCGGCACCTGTACTTCTTGGCGCGCAGTGAGATGCTGCGGGCACCGAAGCTCTTGCTCGACCACGGCCGCGATTTCGCGGTGTGGGGGGACAAGGTGACCTACATCGATCGCGTCGTGAACGGCCACGACGAAGTGTTCGCCAAACCGCTCGCCGGCGGCGACCCGGTTCGAGTGACGGTGACGCCGCACGGCGTGCGGTCCTACCGCTGGAGTCCCGACTTCAAGTCGATCGCCTTCACCCAACTCGACGAACCCAGCGAGGAACAGGCGAAGGCGCGCGGCGCCGGGTTCACGCAGCGGATTCACGACGAGGACTTCCGTCACGTCAGCCTGTGGTTGTGGGTCCACGGCACCGACAGGGTGACGCGCTTGACCCGGGACACCACCGTGTTCGACTTCGTGTGGGCCAACGACAACCAGCGGCTGGCGATCGCCGCCGCACCGCGCAACCTGGTGGACGACAGCTACATGTTCAAGCGTCTCCACGTGGTCGATCGGACCGGGCGGGTGACCAAGCTGGTCGACAACCCGGGCAAGCTCGGAGCGATCGCCTGGTCGCCGGACAACACCGCGGTCGCCTACCTCAGCGCGCAGGACCGGCGGGACCCGCACGCCGGGATGCTGTACGTGGTCGAAGTCGCGTCGCAACGGGTGCGCGCGCTCACCCCACGGCTGCAGGGCATGGTGCACGAAATCCTGTGGGACCGCGGCCTGCGCATCAAGGCGTTGATCAGCATCGGGGTGCGCAAGTACCTGACGCAGATCCACTCGCTCACCGGGATCCGCACCAACCTGCTGCGCCTCGACGGCTTGGACATCGACGCGTTCACCTGGGGTCGCACGTGGAGCAACCGGGGCGTGACGTCGAACAGCGAGAACGAGCGCGGCGGATACGTCATCGCGTCGACCGCGCGCCACCCTGACGAGCTGTTCGAGGTCACGGGAATCGGCGGCGGGACCGCGGCGCGGATCACCGACTCGAATCCTTGGCTGAAGGACGTCAAGCTCGGCAAGCAGGAGATCATCCGCTTCAGGGCCCGCGACGGCGTGGAGATCGAAGGGCTGCTGCTCCACCCGGTGCAGTACGACGCAGGCAAGCGCTTCCCGATGGTGATCGTGGCGCACGGCGGACCCGAGTCACACTTCACCGAGGGCTGGAACACCAGCTACGCACAGTGGGGTCAGATGCTGTGCGCCCGTGGCTACTTCGCCTGGTATCCCAACTACCGCTCGAGCACCGGGTACGGGGTCGAGTTCGCCAAGAGCGACCACGGCGACCTGATGGGGGGCGAGTTCCGCGACCACCTGGACGCGATCCGCTACTTCGCCGACCGCGGGATGATCGACCCCAAGCGGGTCGGCATCGGCGGGGGATCGTACGGCGGCTACACCGCTGCGTGGGCGGCGACCAAGGAGACCGAGCACTTCGCCGCGGCGGTCAGCTTCGTGCCGTTCGTCGACGTGCGCACCAAGTGGCTGACCACCGACATCCCTTGGGAGTTCTTCCTGGTCCACTACCAGGAGCGCCACTTCCACCTGCAGTCGGGCTACCTGGCGGACCGCAGTCCGCTGACCTGGGCGGCGCAGTGCAAGACGCCGTTGCTGCTACTCGGGGGCACCGCCGACCCACGGGTCCACCCGAGCCAGCCGCACATGCTGTATCGGGCGGTGAAGTTCACCACCACGACGCCGGTGCGTTACGTGCAATACCCCGGCGAGGGACATGGCAACCGGATCAACACACACCGCTACGACTACGCGGTGCGTACCCTGCGCTGGTTCGACCACTACCTCGACAGCGACCACAGCCGCACCAAGCAGCTGCCACCACACGAGATCGACGTCGCACCCTGGTTCGAGATCAAATGACAGCGGTGCCGGAACCCCGGATCAGGGTCCGGCGGCAAGGGGAATAGCGATCGGTCCGTGCAGCCGCGACCACCTCGACCGCACCTGAAGCCGGCGGAATCGACGCCCATCCGTTTCGAGACCAGGACCGCGGCACCGCATCGCCCGGACGGCAAGTCAGCGGCGAGCGATCACTCCGGGGATTCGTCGTCGAGACGCGCCACGAGACGCGTTGGGGCCACCGCGCGGTAGCTCTCGTCGATCCAATCCGCCAACAGGTCGATGGGTGGCTGCTCGGTGACGGCGAACCGCGCGGTCACCCAGCCGTGCTTGCCCATGCCGTAGTGGGTCGGCTCGGTGAACGGCAACGCCAGCGCTTCGTACCGCGACTGCGGGAGCTTCAGGCTCATGCTGAGTCCGTCCGCGCCGTTGTCGCCCAGCGTCAGGAAGATCTTCTTGTGGACCTTGATCGCGGTATGGCCCCAGGGGAACTCCTCGTACGCCTCCGGATACTCGAGCGCGATCCCGCGCAGCGCCGCGAAGGCGAGCTGGCTCGGGGTGCCGTCGGCTGCCTGACGCGGGCGGGTCGATGGCGTCGAATGCCCGGTCGGGGTTCGCACGGGGCGGCGTGTAGGGGTCTTTGCAGTCGCCGTCTTCTTCGCGCTCTTCTGCTTGGCCGCCGGCGCGTCGGTTGCCGGCTTCGCGCCAGTGCGCTTCCCGGAGCTTCGTGTGCCGACTGCCGAGCTGCCGCGGCCGCCATTCTCCGCCGCACGCTTCTGCTTCGCCGCAGGCGCCTTGGCTACGGGCTTGCGGCCCGCACGCTTCCCTGAGCTCTGCTCGCTGGCTACCGGCTCAACGCGAGCGCGCTTCTCGACCGTGACCCTCTTCTTCTCGGCCGCGGGGGTGGCTGCCGGGTTCTTGCTCGCGCGCTTCCGGGAACGGTGCGTGCCGACTTCCGGCTCAGCTCGAGAGCCCTCTTGGGCCGTTAGGTTCTTCTTGGTTGGAGGCCTCTTGGTTGGAGGCCTCTTGGTTGGAGGCTTCTTGTCTGCCGACTTCTTCCCCACGCGCTTCCCGGCCCCGGCTGCCGGCTTGCCTCCGTGGGCCTTCTCGGCCGTGCGCTTCTCTCGGGCCATCGAGGGACTACCCCGCAGCGCTCCACCAAGACAGGTCGGTATTGCCGCCGGTGAGGATCGCACCGACGCGCCGACCGCGGATTCGATCACCCAGCGTGCGCAGCGCGGCGAGCACTACTCCGGACGACGGCTCGACCAGCAGCTTCATCCGCAGCAGGTGGAACCGGCACGCTTCCAGCATCTCCGGTTCGCCGACGCACACCACTTCGACGCCGTGCTGCTGCAGGATGGCGAACGGCAGGGCACCGATCCCGGTTAGCAGACCATCGGCACGGGTCGCCGGCGCAGGCACCCCGGGATAGCGGATACCGTCGCGCAACGAGCGGAACGCGTCGTCGGCCGCGAGCGGCTCGACGCCGACCAGCGTGGCCTCGGGCCGCCGGGCCGCCACCGACAAACACGTGCCGGCCATGATCCCCCCACCACCGATCGGCGCGATCACCAGGTCGAGATCGGGGACGTCTTCGAGCAGCTCCAGCGCCGCGGTGCCCTGACCGGCGATCACGTGCGGGTGCTCGAATGGGTGGACCAGAGTCGCGCCGCTCTCGGCGCGCAGTCGCTCGGTGGTCTGCTCACGGCCACCGACCGGGCAAGTGACGATCTCGGCGCCGTAGCCGCGGATCGCCGCGGCCTTGAGCGGCGACGCGCCCTCCTGCATGACCACCGTGCAGCGAATCCCCCGCTGCCCCGCGGCGAACGCCAGCGCCGCACCGTGGTTGCCGGACGAGTGCGTGATCACTCCGCGGGCACACGCCTCGTCGCCGAGCGCCATCACCGCGTTGGTCGCGCCACGCGCCTTGAACGCGCCGACCTTCTGCAGATTCTCGCACTTGAAGAACACCGACGCGCCGAGCTCGCGGTCGAGCGTCGCCGAGCTCACCACCGGGGTGCGATGCACGTACGGCGCGATGCGCGCCGCGGCCTCCAGCACCTCACGAAAAGTCGGTGCCGCGTCCATGCTCGCTCAGGTCGGCTGGATCTTGACCCGCTTACCCTTTCGCTCGACGGTGAACCGCTTGTTGGCCAACGGCATTCCGACCAGCTTGAAGTCGGGCATGTCGTCGATCACCGGGTCGACCTGGATCTCGCCGAACCGCACCACGAAGCCGCCAGCCAGCCGGAAGATCGTGTCGAGCACGAATGCGCCCAGGTGCGTGTCGGTGCCGAGGTAGTGCGAGGGCCGGCCGGTGGTCGGGTTGTAGTGCTCGTGCGCACTCGGCGACTCCGACGCGTCGATCTCGCCGGACAGCATGTTGATGGTGCGCCGGAACAAGTCGGTCAGCAGCCGCCGCGCCCGCTTGTCGCCGCGCTCCGCCCGGTAGGTCAGCCCCTCCATGATGTGGCAGTTGAGCAGCACCGAGGTGCGGCCGTTCGAGGGGCTTCCGATCCGCGTGCCGCGCCACTGCGCCGCGGCGTGGAACGACGGGTCCGACAGGCTGATGGTCGGCACTGGGTACTTGGTCCAGAACTCCTTGCGGTCCGAAAGGGTCGCCAGCATCTTCTCGACCATCGGCGGCTTCACCAGGTCGGTCGCCAGCGGCAGGAAACCCACCGCCGCCTTCACCCCGGTGCGGCGGCGCGTCTTCGGGTCGATGTCCATGAAGATGCCGGCCTTGTCGTCCCACATCTTCTTCTGGATGGTCGCCTGGATGTCGTCGGCCTCGGCGGCGAAGCGGTTGGCCATCGACTTCTCCTGCATGTCATCGGCGACCTTGTGCAGGAAGCGCACCAGCCGGTAGCGGAACACACTCGCGTCGACCCCCTTCAGCCGGAAGTCCTCTTCCTGCGTCTCCGCCTTGTCCGCCTTGTCGAACACGCCAGTGAAGCGCCGCGAGTACGGCTGGTTGGCTTCGAACTGGTTGACGATGTCGGTCAGGCCGCTGCCCTCCGGATCGCGATTGTTGGCCAGCCAGCGCACGTAACGCTGCATGCCCATCAACACGGCACGCTTGGTCGCGCGGTCGGGATGCATCGCGTCCAACGCCTCGAACGCACCACCCCAGTCAGCGTGGAAGGTGTCGGTGTTGGTCAGCTTGGTCAACCCGATCCAACCGGGCACCATCCCGCTCTGTCGCACGTTCTCGAAGAACACCTTCAGCAAGCCGCGCGCGTAGCTCGGATCCGTGAGCCAACGAGCTTCGCGCACCAGCGCCGGCGCGTAGTAGGCCGAGACCTGGTGCCAGCGGCCGCCACCTACACACACCGCGGGCGAGGTCATGTTGCCGACCCCGTTGGGGATCCGCAGCAGATGGAGCAGCTGGAAGCGGTGCTGCACCACCCGCTCGATCTCCTTCGACTCGCACTGGAACTTCGGCGTCTTGCTGAGGTGCGCCAGGTAGCCGTTCTCGTCCTTGGGGTCGGGGCGGCGCGGCCGGTAGTTCAGCCCGCTGCCCTTGAACACCACGTTGGCCTCGAACCGGTGCTCGACCTTGCTCCCGGACTTGACGGTGTCGGTGCGGTAGAGGCCGAGGTAGCAACGCGCGGTGGCCAGGATCGGGCTCGGCTTCTGCATCGCCCGCTTGGCGCGCGGCGTCACGAACTCCGGGCCGAGGTCGTACCAGGGCGTCTCGCGGAAGTCGCCGAGTTCGCTGCCGCCCTCGGCGTGGAAGCCTTGCAGACACTTGGCGCCCTTCGAACTCGGGCTGCTCCAGATGATCTCCACCGGGGTGGACGTGCCGTCGGCGCCGTTCAGGCTGCGGCGCACCCGGAAGCTGTCGCCCTCGAGCGACGGCGCCTCGCCCTGCACGTCGATCACCGTCCACTGCACCACCGAGATCGAGCGCTCCTCCTTGCTGGACGATTCGATCTTCAGCGCGCTGACGCACCGGTCGTCGGTCGTCACCATCCGTTCTTCGGTGACGGTCAGGCCCTTGCCGTCGGTGAAGGTGAGCTTCGCCGCGCCGTCGCCGAACTCCAGCTTGGTGCAGGTCAGCTGCAGCGGCACGCCGTTGTCCAGGAACGACAGGTAGAACATCGGTTTGAAGGCGATGTCGTAGAGGTGCACCTCGTCGGCGAACCCCGGAGTCGTCTGGGAGCTGGGGAAGTCCGGGGCATACAGCACGTAGCCGCCACCACCGAGCGCGAACTTCTGGGTCTGGATCATGGGCGAGGAACCCTCCGGCGGCAGCCGGACGGTGGGGGGTTTCCTGCGTGCCGGGGTCGGCGTCGCGGGTGGGGTCCTGGCAGGATCGCCGAGGCGAGCCGCACTGCAGGCCGCAGGATCAACCTCGATTGCGCCTTGGCGAATCGAGGATCGGCGGAGCTAAATGCTTGATCCTGCAATGTTTGGGACTGATCGGCGGGCGATGGGCGGGACACCGGGTCCCCAGGGCGGGCGGTTCCAGCCTGCTCCACGTCCGCCCGCTTCTCTCATTTCTTCCACCCGAGGTCAAGCGGAAGGTGAGAGAAGTCGACGCCGATTTTCCGATCGGCCGGAACGCTTCAGTCGCGCACTGGCGGCAGCACCTTCATGCGCACCGGGCGGCAGCCGATACGCCACGACCAACCCTTCTGCAGGTGGGCGCCGCGGGTCGGCACCTTGATCACGTCCGACCACACGTCGCCGGGTGCGTGCGCGTAGCCCATCGGCTCGATCAGCAGGTCCTCGCCGCGGTTGACGATCCGGCCCGCCGGGTCGAGCACCTCGCACCACACCCGGATCCAGTCGTGCTTCTGCTCGCTGGTGTTCTTGTAGGTGTAGCTGATCCGCAGGTATTCCCAGCCCGGACCGCCCTCCAGCGAGTGGCTCCAGACGAACATCGTCCCGCAGCCCTTGAACTCCTGCATCTGCGGGTCCTGGCGGTGCAGCGCCATCTCCGCCTTGGCGCTGTTGAGGTGCTGCCAATCGCGCAGCCGCGGGTCGTCCATCCATGGCCGCACGTTGCGGCCGGGAGCTTGGCAGCTCGCCAGCAGGGACAAGAGGGTCAGGGAGGCGAACAGGCTCGGGATACGCATGATCGGAGGACCTCGGTGTCCACAGGATAGGGCAGAACGACGGATCGGGGCAGGTGCGTGCAAACCCGGGGCCGGGCGGGCGCGGCCGGGCGCGATGGGTGGAGCTTGCGCTCCAGCAGGATCACGCCGCACGTGCGGTCGGCCGGGCGCGGGCGGGGGATGAAGGGAGTCGAGCAACGGGGGAAACCAATTCCTCGGCAGGCCGGGCCACGGACCGCGGGCACGTGGTGGAGCCACGCCGTCGCGATCGCACGCGGCCCCCGCTGCGGTGTGGCGTGCGGAGTGGTTTCGACTCGTTCCGCCCGCCACGGCTCAGGGTCGCTTCTTCCCCTGCTCGCCGGCACCCGGCGAGCGGTTCTCGGGCTTGCCAGCCGCCGCCGTCCGCGTGTTGATCTTGGCCGCGGCGTCGCGCGCGGCCGCCGCGAGTGCAGCGTCAGGATCGTCCATCAGCTTGACCAGGAAGGGCAGCGACTCCGGATCGGCCAGCGTGCCGAGCGAGGCGACCGCGGCGAGCTTGACCGCCGGCTGCTTGGTGCGGTGGAACTGCTGGATCAGCGCCTCGGCGGCCGAACCGGTTTGGAACCCGGACCCGGCCATGAGTCGGTCCCAGCGGCTCTTCTCCTCGTGGTAGAAGCGGATCGACTTCAGCGCCTGTTCGGCGTGCTTGGCGGCAAACGGGTTCTTGAGGGCCTGGAGCAGGTACGGCACGGCGCGGAGGTCCATGTAGCTGCCGACCTTGTCGACGAGGGTCTCCACGTTCTTGTGGTGGTGGTTGGCGAGCAGCGCGGCGACCTTGGCGAAGCCCTCCGGTCCGTGCGTTTCGACCCAGAAGTGCGCGGCGCGCTCGCGCACGTCCCCGGACGAGTGCGTGAGCAGGTCGTCGATGTGCTTCTCCAACACCTTCGGCGCACGGGACTGCAGCAGCCACGCCGCGAGCGACACGATCTCGGGCGATGAGTCGCGCAGACGTGCCTCGAGCGCCGCGACCAGACCGGGCGTGGATCGTGGCAGACGTCGGGCGAAGCCAAGCGCGCGGCGCCGGTAGCCCAAGTCCACGTCGGCGAATTGCTGCACGAGCGCGCGCTGGACGCGGGGGTCGGACAGGAACGCGACAGGCAGGCGGTCGAGCACGACTTGGCGCAGTCGCACGTCTTCGTGCGCGAGGGCCTGGATGAACGTCGGCTTGGCGACCCTCAGCACTTCCGGTGCGGACGCGAAGTTGCGCAACGTCGCCTCGAACAGCGCCGAGCGCAGGTTGTGCCCGGTATGGCTGGGCAGCGGGACCGCCGGGGCGCGGAGCAAGTGGGGCAACGCCGCGGCGACCAGCTTCGGCCCGCGCTTGGCCATGCAGAAGTCCTCGAAGGCAGCCCGGGGCCCCCCGGCCAGGCATGCGCTCACGATCGGTGCATGCTCATCACCGAACTGCTCGCGGAGCCCGCTCAACCCGCGCCCGGTGGGAATGCGGAGACCGTAGAAGTCGCTTCCGCCGCCGGAGGACTCCAGCCCGAGCTCGTATGCCTTGACGAACGCGCCTGCGTCGCCCGGGTCCCGAACGTGGTAGATCAGACCCGAGAAGGCGTAGTTTCGCGCTTTCGCGAGCTCGGCTCCGGGCTCCACGAGCAAACGCCGCAGCACCCTCCGCAGGCCGGGCGATGGGTGGCGCCAGGATGGCGAGAGCATCTTGGTCAGCTCGGGCCACTGATGGGCTGCGCGGGCGAGGTACTCCGCGGCCTCTTCGCTGTCGCTGGCGACGATCGCGTGAACGACGAATTGGACCCGTGAGAACTTCAGGTTGTCCCCATGCTCCCGGATCCACGGATCCGCCATCTGGATGAGAGTCCCGAGCGCATCTGCGGGTGTGCCGACCCTGCTCACCCAGTCCTCGAGGGTCGGCTGGGCATTGTGGAAGTCGCCCGCGAACCTGGCTGCGGCCACTGCAGGCACGTCGTCCCGCGTACCCACCTTGGCGATCCAGCGCGCGAGTGGTTCCTCGTGCCCCTGACCGAGCTTGACGAGCTCGAGGGCGGACGGCAAGGCGGAACGGGTCCACGAAGGCAGGCAGGAGGTCAGCACCCCTCCCACGCTCGCGGCACGCCGACCGAACGCCCGCGCGGTGGCGAGCAATTCCTTCTCGTACGCGTTCTGCGGCAGTGGACCGGAGAACCCCGGCCAACTCGCGTCGATCTTCAGGCGGGACATGCAGTCGAGCGCCAGCTGTCGTCCGCGGTGGTTCTTGGGCAACGGAGATGGGTTCCTGCACAACCAGTCGCGCAGACTCAGCCCGGGAATCTCGCCAAGGAAACCAGTCGGGTCTAGTTTCGGCAAGGCGACCTCGAGGTCGCGCACCTCGTCGGCGTGCCCCAATTTCCGCCACGACCCAAAGAGGATGCGTCCGGCCTGCCGCCGCACACTCGCATCCGGATCGTCGAGCAGAGCGATCGCCCGCGCCGCGGTATTCACCACCATGGACCGGTGCTGCAGAACCTCCAACCGCACTGCCGGGTCCTTGTCGTCCAGGAACTTCGCCAAGGCAGCGCCCACCTCCGCGGACTCCACCCAATACCCCTTGATCACCGCCCGCTTGCGCAGCACGTCCTCGCTCTGCCGCGTGCGCTCCAACCAAGCCACCACGTCCTTGCCGCCGAGCGCCATCGCCGCGCCCGACGCGTTGCTCAGGAACCGCAGGTCCGCCTTCTCCGCCTCGATCGCCCGGATCACGTGTGGCACCGCCGCCGCGCCGATCCACTGCAGCTCGGCAGTGTTCGGCTTCCCGGTGAGCCGCATCGCCAGCAACACCTGCTCGACCTTGGCCGCGACCAGATCGCCGTCGTCCTGCACCGCGCCGCTGAGGATCGCCTTGGCCTCCTGCGCCGCCGCACCGGTGCCGGCCGCGGCGCGGCGGAACGCGGCGTCGGCCTGCGCGCGTTCGCCGAGCCGCCGGTAGACCTTCGCCAGGCGCAGCATGGCCTGGGCGCGCGTGTCGGGCGCGGTCGCGGTGTCGTCGGCGATCGCCTGGTAGAGCTTCATCGCCTTGCCGAGGTCGTGCTCGTACACCTCGACCACCACCGCCTGTTGGAGGGTCGGCTTGGCGGGTGACGTGCCGGGCTTGTGGGCTTGGGCACCGAGCGGCGGCAGCGCGGTCGTGACGGCGAGGGAGATCGCCAGTAGGAGGTGGGGAACGCGTGACTCAGGCAACATGTCGTGTCTCCGGGACAGGTTCGTGGAACAGCACCCAAGACAGCGATTCCCGCGCGCGGCTTGTCCGGCGCCGGCGAGGACGGTGTCGAGAAAGTGTCAAGCGCACCCGCCTCCACCGGGCTCCAGCCGGTAGCCGATGCCGTGCACGGTGACCAGGAACACCGGCGCCGCAGGATCCGGCTCGATCTTCTGCCGCAGGTTGAGCACGTGCGTGTCGACGGTGCGGGTGCTGACGAACCGGTCGCTGCCCCACACCTCGTCGAGGAACGCGCTGCGGCTCACCGCCTTGCCGGCGTTGCGGAACAACAGGGCCAGCATCGCGGCCTCCTTCTTCGACAGGCGTTGCACTTGGCCGTCGACCTCCACCTGGAACGCCTCGAGATCGATCTCGGCCGCACCGATCCGGAACTGCCGCAGCGGCACCGACTCGGTGAGCGCGGTGCGGCGCAGCATGGCGCGCACGCGGGCGACCAGCTCGCGGATGCCGAACGGCTTGGTCACGTAGTCGTCGGCGCCGAGCTCCAGGCCGAGCACCTTGTCGTGCTCCTCGCCGCGCGCGGTCAGCAACAGCACCGGGGTCGCGAGCGACGCAGCGCGTAGCGCGCGCAGGATCTCCAGCCCGCCGCGCCCGGGCAGCATCAGGTCGAGCACGATGCCGTCGAAGTGGCGCGAGAACACCAGCTCGTGGGCCTGGTCCCCGTCTGGCGCGGTCGTCACCTCGAAGCCCTCGCCGGCAAACGCGTCGCACAGTCCGGTGCGCAGCGCCGGGTCGTCCTCGACGATCAGCAGGCGCTTTCCCATGTCCGTTCCCCAGGGGTCGGCGGCGCGGGCGCGCGCACCGGCAGCGTGAATGCGAACTCGGTCCCGGTGCCCTCGACCGGCGCGCGGCAGACCAGGTCGCCACCGTGGACCCGCAGGATCGCCCGCGCGAGGTACAGCCCCAACCCCACCCCGGGCACCGCGCCGCCCTGCGCCGCGGCACTGCGGAAGAAGCGCGCGAAGATCGCCTCGCGGTCGGCCGCGGGGATGCCGGGCCCGTGGTCGCGCACCACCAACGACCACGTCGCGCCGGCGATCCGGCTGTGCACCGCGATCCGACCGCCGGCGTACTTGCGCGCGTTGTCCAACACGTTGAGCAGCGCCTGCACCAGCGCGCCGCGGTCGACCGCCCCCACCCCCCTGCCGGCCAGCTCGACCGACAGCGACAGCCCGGCCCGCACAGCCACGGGGTCGAACACCTCGAGCGCTTCGCGGACCACCTGGTCCAGGTCGTGTTCGCGCACGTCGTAGGCGCGTTCCCCGCGCTCCATCCGCCCGAGATCGAGCACGTTCTCGATCAGCACGGTGAGCCGCGACGACTCGTTGGCCAGCATCCGGTAGTAGTCACGCACCTTCGCCGTGCCCTGCACCCGGCCCTCTTCGAGCATGTCGGCCAACAGGCGAATCGACGCCAGCGGGGTCTTGAGCTCGTGGGTGACCGAGGTCAGGAACTCGGCGCGCGCCCGGACTGCCGCACTCTCCCGCCACCAGGCGCGCAGCGACAACAGCAGCCCGGCGCCAAAGCACACCACCAACGCCGCGAGCAGCGCTGCGAGCACCACCGGATGCGTCCACAGCGTCGGCGGCTGCACGCGTGGAACGACGCCGAGCGCATCGGTGACCCGCGCTACGTCCTCACCCGATGATGGGTCGCAGGGCCGCACCGCCTCCGTCCACACCGGGTCCCAGCCGACGAGCTGGCCGGCGACCGGCGACGCCGCACCGGGTCCGGCGCGCAGCCAAGCGAACAGCGAGGCGAGCGGGACCAGCGCCCCGCGCTGCGCGGATCGATCACCGTGCAACAGGACCAGCTGATCGCCGTCCGGCGCGGCATCCCGCAGCAGGCGCCCGTGCCGCAGCTCGTCTCGCTGCCGCGCGGCGATCCGCAGGGTGTGTCGCTGCAGATCGATGGCGGCACCTTCGGGTCGATCGCCGAGCAGGCGCACGCGTTCCCGGTGTGGCAACAACAACGCGCGTTCCCACAAGTTCTTGGTGTCGACCGGGGAATGCGATCCGAGCAACCGCAGCGCCGACGCGGCGAACACCGGATGGAGCTCCGCGTCGCCGGCGATGGACGCGACCCGCGCCAGCGCCTCACGCCGCGCACCGCGCCGCGCCGCGCGCCACGCGGCGTCGAGCACCAGCTGCGCGCGACCCGGCGCGCCCAGCCCGCCACCGCCGAGCGCCTCGGCCGACAGGCGCTCGGCTTCGGCGACGTCGTGTGTCACCCACTCGGCCCGGCGCGCGCGGTGCAGCAGCGCCCATGCGGCGACCGGTAGCGCGGCTTCGGACGGCGGCGCCGGTGGCTGGTCGAGCCAACCGATCTGCCGCGGCACGACCACCGTGCCCTCGCGCCGCGCGAATCGCATCCATTCGGGCAACACCTGCAGCAGCTCCGGATCGTCGAGCAGGGTCCGCAGCCGCGCGGCCACCTGTTCGGCGTGCCGCGCCGCGTCCCGCCGCGCCGCCTCGTCCTGCCCGCGCACCAGCCCCACCAGATCGATCAGCGCGAACGCCAGCAATCCGGCGCCCGCCGCCACCATCGACAGCGTGAGCCACAGGACCGATCGTGGCGCGGCAGAAGAGCGGTGGGCCCGCGGCATGGCCCGACCGTAGTCCCCCGGCGCGGGGGGTTGTCAAGAATCGGTCAAGCGCGCGGGTGACCGTCAGTCCGGCTTACGGAACACCACCACCCGGTTGGTATTGGTGCCCCGCGCGTTGTTGTCGATTCCCCAGCAGTTGGCCGTCTTGGTGAACTTCTGGTCGTTGATCAGGATCAGCTCCGGCGAAAGCCCGGCGGCGATCCCGCACGGAACGACTTCCCGCTCCAACTGGATCGCTCCGCCGCGCACTTCGCCGACCTCGAATGCGACGTGGCCGCCGGGGCGCAGGACGCGGGCGAGTTCGCGGAACACCTCGGTCATCGCGGCGCGCCAGTCCTCGACGCGCCGGTGGATGCTCAATGCCACCCCGTCGGGGTCGACACCGCAGAACCAGCAGCGCAGCCAGTTGTCGTGCGCATACTGCACCACGTCGAGAAACGGCGGCGACGTCACCACGAGTCGGACCGAGTCGCTCTCGATGCTCGGTGTGGCCGCCGCCGGTGCGGTCACCACTCCGGCCGCCGGGTGCGTGCGGCACGCCACCAAGCGCGCGCGCAGCTCCGCGTCGAGCCCGCCGAGCAACGACGCCGACTTGCGCAGGATCAGCGCAGCGACATCGCGCGGCTCCGGAAGCTGCCCGCGTCGCGCGTTGATCTTCGCCTGGGCTCGCACCGAGACCGCCTGATTGGGCGGCAGCGTGTAGACCGAGAAGAACCCCGGCGAATGCCCGGTCAGCCGGTTCACCGCCACCATCTCGATCCACCGGTCGACGTGGTCCGAGGTCCCGCTGTGCCGCCGGGCACGCAGGTAGGCGCGTAGTGCGCTGATCCGACGCAGCGTATCGGGGTGGAAGAACACCAGCAGCTCGTCGGGCTGCTCGTCCACCGCGTCGAAGTCGATGTCCTGCAGGCGCTGTTGCACTTCCTCCTGTAGCGGCGGCTCGATGCGCGGCCACGCGAACACCGTGCTGAGCGGATTGACGTCACAGCCGAGCCCGACTCGACCCAGCAGTGCGGCTTCCACCAACGTGGTGCCGCGGCCGAGAAACGGGTCGTAGACCAGCTCGCCCGGTGCGGTCAGTCGCTCGATGAAGAACCGCGGCAGCTGCGGCTTGAAACACGCCCGGTAGGACACCTCGTGCAGCCGGTTGGCGGCGCGCTGCTTCGCGGTCCAGAACTCGTTGACGTAGGTCGGGATGGTGCGGCCGCCCGCGGTCGTGGTGTAGACGTGGGTCGGGGTGCCGAATGCGGCGAATCGCCGCAGTTCGCCGTGCAGGGGCCCGCGGTCGACCGGCGCCGCGCGCACGGCCAGCTCCGGGAACAACAGCTGCTGCGAGGGCTCCACCGGCATTCCGGCGAGTATGGCGACTTCGCTAGGCCGATGCGACGGGAGTCCCGGCGTCCGGCCACGCCCGGGCAAAACACCGGTCCGGGGTCGCGAACAAAACCACGAGATTCTACAAGACAGGCCTGCCCCGCGCACGGCCCCTCGACGCAGGGAGGGCCGGCGACGCATGCGCGCCGCCACGTCCCTCCTGCTCGCTGCCCGAGGATCTCCAAACCATGACCAGTCGCGCCCTCGCAATACTGTCAGTCGTCGTGCTCGCCCTGACCGCCGTACAACCCATCGCCGCGCAACGCGCTGCGGACGCCAGGGGAAGCTCACGACGCGCGACCGAGGCCAGGGAACGCGCTGCGCGTGAGGCCGCCCGGCGCCGGCGCGAGGCCGCCGACCGCAGAACGGTCGAGCGCCACAACCAGCGTATCGAGGCCGCACGCCGGGCACGACTCGAACAGGCACGCCGCGACCGGCTCGAAGCCGAGCGCATCAACCGTCGCAACGCACGGGAACGGGCCGCGCGCGAGGACGCACAGCGGGCCAGGCGCGCGGCCGACCGCAAGCTCGTCGAGCGACACAATCAGAACATCGAAGCCGCACGGCGCGCACG
>JACKIB010000030.1 GCA_020638695.1 Planctomycetota bacterium | reverse complement strand
ACTGACGCCGCCACACTTGCTGCGAACTTCAGACGAGGGGCACTAGCCCTGTTCCTCCTGCTCTCGCTGGCCGGGTCGATACTCGGTCAGCGCTCCGCCGACGCCGCGATCGGTGTCTGGCCGTGGCTGGTCGGCAACATCGATTCCTACCAAGACGAGATCATCGACCAGGCCAAGCGGACCGGGCTCGACACGATCTACATGCACGTGTGGAAGACCACCGGATCGAAGACCGGTGAGCTGCACATCGTGGACGAGGCGGGTAGTTGGAACGCCGCGCACGGCAGGCTGGTGCCACAGATCACGCTCGGCACCTTCGTCGCCAAGGCGCACCGCGCCGGACTGCAGGTGGTGGGAGTGGTGCAGGTGTTCGGCGACCCGGCGCCGTACCCGAGCGATCTCGGACATCAGGACTTCATGGTCGAGACGGTGCTGCGCTATCTGGTGCACAGCTACCACCCCAACGGCCAGCGCGTCTACCCGTTGGACGGCATCGCACTCGACTACATCCGGTGGTTCGGTGGCAGCAACTCGCCGGCGCTGGTCAACCGCTTCCTCGATGCGATGCGCGCCGAGGTCGGACCAATGCCGATCCATGCGTTCGTGATCGCCGGGGCGTACGCGATCGACGGTGCCAGCTACGACAACAAGTTCCGCACCTACGCCGAGACGTTGTCGTACTTGTCCACCAACTACGGCCAGAACTGGGAGCAGATGGCAGCGCGGATCGACTGCCTGATGCCGATGGCGTACACCGCCAACGGGCACGTGTACGGCAGCAACCTCGCGCTCATGGAGGGCTACTTGCGTCAGGTCGGGTTGTACGCCCGGACCGCGGTGACCAACGCAGCACACCGGTGCCGCATTCTGCCGGCGATCCGCACCTGGGACAGCACCGGTGAGACCACCACCCAGGCGACCGTGGAGGCATGCTGCCGTGGCGCGTTGCGCGGAGGTGCCGACGGGTTCATGGCGTTCCGCTACTTCACGGCGCGCGGCAAGACGAGCTGGTTCACCGGTCTGGCGAACTACAGCGAGGCCGGTCCGGACCTGCCGGTGGCCGCGTTCGGCTTGGTGCAGAGCGGTGTGCAGGCCTACCTCGACGCCTCTGCCAGCCAGCATGCGAAGTACCCTGCGGCCCAGCTGCAGGCGAGCGTCGATCTCGACGGGGATGGATCGTTCGAAGGTGGGCCGTACGGACTGAGCTCGCGTCAGGTGGTGCTGCCGAACCTCGAGCCGGCGATCGTCTCGATCCTGGTGCGCGACCCCGCGGGCCGCACCGCGGTGGCGAGTGTGCGGTTCGCGCCCGCGCCGGTGCTGACGCCGACCACGGCGACCGTCTCCGCGCAGGCGGGCGGCGAGGTGGCGATGCGTCTGCTGCCCGGGCCCGCGTTCGGCGGGCAGAGCTACGTGGTGTTCACCGCGTTCTCGGGGCCGCTGCCGGGCACCCCCTTGGGGGGCATCCGGGTGCCACTCAACGTCGATCCGCTGACCACGCTTGCCTACCTCGGTATCAACGGTCCGATGTTCCCGCGCTTCGCCGGCGCGTTCGACTTCCTCGGTACCGCATCGCCGAAGTTCGTGCTGCCGCCCAACGTGGTGCCCGGGCCGTTCATCGGGATGAAGCTACACTTCGCGGCGGTCGGGGTCGATCGCACGTCCGGGGCGCCGCTGTTCGCCTCGAACCTCACGGTAGTCACGATCGCCCCGTGACCGGAGGCCGCCGGCCGGACCCCGGCCGGCGCGTTCGCGATACGATCGCGGGGATGCGCACTCCCACTCGGATTCCCGCCAGGTTCTGTCTGCCGTGCCTCCTGCTGTTGCCCTGTCTGCCCGGGCAGTCGGGCTGGGCTACGCCGGTGATCGACAACGCGCTGACCAGCACTTCGGCCAGCGACCTCGGGCCACACGTCTCGGCAGACGGCCTGACCATGCATCTCGCTCGTTACAACAATTCTTCGCTCAACTGGGATATCTACGTGGCTTCCCGAACGGGCCGGGGTCAAGCGTGGAGCGCTCCGGCAGTGGAGGCGACCCTGTCGGATGCCACCGGGCACGATTCCGCGCCGTTCCTCCGTGCCGACGGACTGGAGATCTACTTCGCTACCAGCAGCCGCTCCGGACAGGGCAGCCTCGACATCATGCGGGCGACCCGGACGAGCACCGCCGCGCCATGGGGGACGCCCACGTACGTGTCGGAGGTGAACGACGCGAGCGCCGCGGACGGTGACCCGTCGATCACCGCGGACGGACTCACGCTGTTCTTCTTGTCGAATCGAACCGGATCCCCGAACGCGCCCAACGGGGCCATCTGGATGGCGCAGCGCACCACACCGACCGGGAAGTTCGGGACGCCGACGCTGGTCACCGAGGTCTCGTCGACCTCCGCCGAGCGCGATCCGGAGATCTCACCGGATGGGCTGCGGTTGGTGTTCATCCGCCAGAATCGCACGACCAGCGCACTCGATGTGATGTTCGCCGAGCGCACCAACCCGACGGCCAAGTTCAGTGCCCCGGTAGCGCTGCCGGGGCTGGCCGGCCTCGGTGTGACGCTCAGCCGCGATGGCAGCGAGTTGTATCTGTGCCAGAACAACGGTGCTCCGGCGTACTACGACGTCTACGTGACACGCTTCGCCGGCCTCACCACCGACGGCATCGCTTCGACCACCGGCGTGATGCGCGTCCACTACCGCGATCCGGGAGCGGGCGGCAAGGTGTTCCTCGGGGCGCTGTCGCTCGGCAGCACTCCGGGCTTCCCGCTCGACACCCGCACCGTGCCGCTGAACGTCGATGGCCTGCTGCTGATGTCGATCGGTGGCCTGAGCGGCGTGACAACTGGGTACGGCGGTGCGCTGCCGCCGTCGGGTGAGACGCTGGCGACCATCGCCAATCCCCACCCGGCGCTCGCCGGGCTGCGGATCTGGACGGCGTTCTTCACGCTCGACGGTGCGGCGCCATCCGGTGTGCTGACGATCTCCAACGTCCGCCCCATCGAGCTCGCGCAGTAGGGCCTTCCCGCTGGCTCAGCGGGTGCGATCCTCGGTGGGTCGAACCTTGCCGCGCCCGGTGCCCTTGTGTGGGTCCTTGACGTGCACGTCGAGCCACTCGCACCAACGTGCCCACAGGTCGAGGACCGTCGCACCGGCCACCGGGCCGTGTTCCTCGTGCGGGTAGAGATACAAGGCGGCGTGCTTGCCCAGCCCGTTCAGCGCTTGGAACAACCGCGGCGAGTTGAGGGGGAACGTGCCCGAGTTGCTGTCGGCAAGGCCGTGGTACATCAGCAGGGCGCCTTGGATCTGGTTGGCGTAGAGCAGCGGCGACATCCGCAGGTACGTTTCGCGGGCGTCCCACAGGAAGCGTCGCTCGCTCTGGAACGACATCGGGGTCAGCGTTCGGTTGTAGTTGCCGTCGCCGGCGATCCCCGCCTTGAAGAACGGCGTGTGGGCGAGCGCGTTGGCCGTGGCGAATGCGCCGTAGCTGTGGCCACCGATCGCCAAGCGGTCCCGGTCGATGATCTGCCGCTTGTCGAGCTCGTCGATCACCGCCCACAGGCTGTTGCGCAGGTCTGCCACGAAGTTGTCGTTCATCCGCCCGCGGGGACCGACGATCGGGCAGTCCGGGGTGACCACCACGTAGCCGTGCAACACCAGGAGCTCCATCGAGCGCGGTCGCAGCGTCGGGAACCGGTGCGGGTTCGGCGGCTTGCGCTGGTCGTCGTAGGTCTTTTGATCGGTGAACTCGCGCGGGTAGACCCAGAACAGCGCGGGAAGACGATCGCCGTAGTGCCGTGGGATCGTGACGCTGACCCAGAACTTGAAACCGTCGACCCGCTCGACCCGAAAGCGCAACCGCTCTGCCATCGTCACTTCGGGCGCCGGGTCCGTGTTGTCGGTCAACCGCGCAAAGCTCTTCGTTTCTCGGTCCAACAAGTACGAGTTCGGCACCTCGGTCGCGGTCTCGTGGCTGATGATCAGTCGCGAGAAGTCGTCATCGAGGACCGCGAGCAGCGCTTCGTGTGCATCGCCGGCGCCCTGCCACACGCGGGTTCGCTTGTTGGATCCCGGCTCGATCCGGTCCACGTAGGTGCGCGCGCCGCTGCGCGATGGGTCCTTGGGTTCGTCGACGCCGGAGACGAACACGCAGCGTCGATCGCGTGACCGCCGCACGATGCGCCCGCCGTGCTTGCCGGGTTTCGTCAGCAGGCTGGCCCTTCCCGATTCGGCAGCGCGCCCGCGTGCCGGCGGCGCGCCGGGCGTCGACGTCGATGTCGTCGGGTGGTCGAGGATCGTCAGGCGGCGGTTCGGGTTGTTCAGCTCCACCGCGAATACCCGCCGCGTGCCCTTGTCGGTCTGCGTGACGTAGATCGTCTGACAGTCTTGCGAGTAGGCCACGCTGTCGATCGGGATCTCGCTCTCCCACACCACCTTGCTGGTTCCGACGCTGTACGGCGCGAGCCACTGCATCACCCGATCCTTGCGTTTGACCGGCGGCGCCGCCGCGGCTGGCTTGGGTGCGTTCGGGGTGCCGCTGGGGCGCGCTGGCTTCGCAGGCGGCTCGCGCTCCAAGTACGACAGACCGTGGCCGTCCGGTCGCCAACCCAGCGCGCGCTTTCCGGATGGCGTGGGCGGGGTGGACTGCTGGGCGAGGCGCAGCTTCCGCTCCCCGAGTCGGGCCACCGGCTTGCCGGAGATGTCCCAGATCTCGTCCCGAGTGCCGAACGCGTGCAGGGGCACCGAGTACGAGAACGGTTTCTGGACCGTGGACACGCGGAAGTACTTGCCGTCGGGGGCCACATCGATGCGCGACAGCATCGCCGGCTTGCCGATCGGTGTGAGTTCACCGGTTGCCACTTCGATCAGACACAGTTGGCCGGTAATCAAGTGTTCCAGCAACCGGCGTTCAAACGGGGATTGCAGGAGGAAGCGGAAGGTCCGGTTCGGTGTCCTTCCGGGATCGGAGACGAACGCGCGGGGCGCACTGGGCAGCGACGCGGGTTGCGGTAGCGGACCCATGCGCTCCGGAACCACCACGGCCAAGAGCGAATTGCTGTCCCAGGTCCACACGAGGGAAGACACCAACGTCGCGAGCAGTGGACGACCCGTCACGCGCCGCGTTCGGCCGGTCGCGACATCGGCGACGAACAGCTCGGTGGCGCGGTCGCTGTGGGCGAGGAACGCCAGCTTCTTGCCGTTCGGTGAGAACGATGCGCCACTCACCCACGCGCCTTCCGGTGTGGCGATGTCCGTGAACTTCCCACTGCGGTGCGAGAACAGCCGGTAGCCGATGGTGTTCGCCAGGTTGAGGCGGTGCGCGCGCAATGCCCGGTGGTCGATCGCCAACTCCGCCAGGTGGACATGGTCGCGCGCCAGCCGCTCGAGCGGCGTCATGCCGCCGCTGCGCGGGATCAGGAAGTGCTCGCCATCGGGGCCGAGCGTCCGCAGCGTCACCGCCTGGTGGAGGGCCGCACCGTCGAGCACGGCGGCGATCCTCTGGGGTGGTCGGAGGTACTGTTCTCGGGCGAGGGGGGTGACCTGCTGGGCAGCGGCGGTGTGCAGGAGCCACGAGCAGGGGGCCACCCAGCAGAGGGTGAGCCGGCGCGGAAGTCGAAGCATGACGGCGGAGCGGGGCCTGTCCCTCCGACACCGCGCTGCTACTCTACCGGGCCGCGTGCGGCAGTTCCCCCGTCCGCTGCCGTGCCGGCATGGGGTGCCGCCGGGACGACCCTGCGCGGTGGGACGTGCCCACCGCATGGGTCGTTGGGGAATCCGCCGCCGCACGCGTCGTCAGCGACGACTCCCAAAGCCAGTACTTGTTCATGAGCAGCGTCGCGAGAACGTGCAAGGTTGTTGCTGGCACGGAGAACGGCAGGTTCTGCCCGGAGGCGGGGTGCCTCCGCGTCGAGGAGGAGGTTGTGACGTTCGACGAAGCCAGCAGCGATCTTGCGCGATCGCAGAAGCTCGGTCACGAGTAGTCCGGGCCGGCAGTCTGCGCCACGGAATGACAACCCATGAGATTCGCGCCTTCCAGCACCCGTCACCCCCCGAAAGCCTCGCCGAATCCACCGATTCGGTTGCGCTCTCGGGCGTCGACCTCTGCCGAAATCCACGCACCTCCTGAATCGCCCTTTCCGTGGCGCAGACTCTTAGGATCCAGACACCATGCCCCAGCCCGCGCCGTACTCCGTCCAGATCATCCCGTCCCTGACCTACCGAGATGCACCGGCGGCGATCGAGTGGCTCGGTGCCGCGTTCGGCTTCTCGCCTCACTTGGTCGTCCCCGGTGAAGGTGGGACGATCGAGCACGCGCAGCTGACCTTCGGGCGCGGGATGATCATGCTCGGCTCCGCGAAGGACAACCCGTTCGGCGCGATCCAGCGACCACCCGCCAGCCCGGATGCGACCGTGACGCAGAGCCTGTACGTGTTGGTGGACGACGTCGATCGTCACTGCGCCCGCGCCGCGGCCGCCGGTGCGCACATCGTCATGCAACCCGAGGATCAGCCGTATGGCGGGCGGCTCTACCTCTGCCGCGATGTCGAGGGACATCTGTGGTGCTTTGGCAGCTACGACCCGTTCGCGGAGGCTGCGGGATAGTCGGGACGACTCCGGGCCGGGCACGCGAACGCGCAGGGTCGCTTCCGGCGTTCATCGAACGCGTCCGCCCCTGGACGGGACGCGTCCGTGCATTGGCCGGGTTCCCCCTCCGCTCGGCGCGCCGGAATCCGTCATTCCGGACGTGAACCGAGCGGAACCCGACCACCTACTCGTACGCGACCTCGACGAGGACTCTGCCGCCGTGGCCGAACTGGTCGAGGCCCTGCGGCCCGAACTCGACCGAGTTCTCCGGCAACTCCTGGCGCAACCGAAGTTCTTCGAATTGCGGGGCGAGGACCGAGACGACCTGTTGCAGGAGGTGCTCGGGCGACTGGCGGTGGTGCTTCCCAGATTCCGCGGGCGCACATGGAAGCTGGTGCGCAGCTACGCGCGGGTGGTGGTGCGGAGCGCCGTCGGCGACCGCCATCGGTTTTTTCGCGCAGCGCGCCGGGACGTGCGTCGTCGGGAGACCGACAACGCGACCAGGGCCTTCGAACGGCTGCCCGCGGTCGACCCGACGCCCTCGTCCGCGGCGGCCCTCGGGGAGTCGGTGCAGCTGTACCACGAAGTGCTCGAGACCTTCGGTGAGCGGAGCCGGCGGTTGCTGCGCGGGCGGATCGAGCGACAGGAGTCGTTCGTCCAGCTGGCGCGAACCCTGGGGTTCGCCACGGAGGACGCGGCGCGCAAGAGTTTCCACAAGGCGCACGCGACGCTGTTGGTGCGCCTCGCCGCGCGCGGGCTCGACGGGTAGCGGGGGAATCTCCGGGGCCTGACCCGACGCGCAGACTCCCGACGCGGCCTCGCCCCAGCCCGACGAGCGGTGTGCCCGCAGCTCGCGGTTTCGGCTCTCTGCCGGTCGGAGGCCTCGACACTCCACGTCAACTCGCGCCGCGGCTCGATGCCCGCGACCAATGTGGCGCTCGGCCGCATTCGGGGATTTCCGTCGAAAACCTCTCCGGTCCCCTGTCGAGCTTCCGTCATCCCTGAGTGGGCGCGCGGTGCACGCCGCGGCAATTCGCCCAAGCCCCGCAGCAACACCTGCTTATACTGGTCATGACCTTCCCCACCATCCCCATGGTCGACCCCACGCGCAACGAGATCGAGGCCTTCGCGGCACTCGTCGCGGCGGCGCAGCGGGGTGAAGCGGGTGCCCTCGACGCGGTCCTTCGGCGGGTCTATCCCCGAGTGCAGCAGCTGGTCCACCGGCAGCTGCAGCGCGGGTTTCGGCCCAAGAACCCGTGGCTTCGGCCGATGTTCAGCACCGGGGATGTGGTGCAAGACGTGTTCCTCGGCGTCCTGAGCACCGCGCCGAATCTGGAGGGTCAAGGCGAGGACGCGGTCGTCCGCTACTTGGCGAGCGCGGTGCAGAACCGCCTGCTGGACATGATGCGTTACCACGGTGCCGCGCGGCGCGACGCTCGCCGGCGGGCCGACCAGACCAGTGCCGACGCGTTCCAGCCGCCGAGTTCGGGTGCGGCGCCGTGGCGGAGCGCCGCGGTTCACGAGAAGTTGGGCATCTATCTCGACGTGCTCGAGTCCTTCCCCCGCCGCCACCGACTCTTGCTGCGGCGGCGCATCGAGCAGGGCAACTCGTTCGCGGCGATCGCCGAGGAGCTCGGGTTCCCGAGCAGTGACGCGGCGCGCAAGGCGTTCCACGAAGCCCACGCCAAACTGCTGGTCCGCTTGGTGACGCGCGGCGTCAAGCCGGAGTCCAACAGCTGAAGCGTCTCCGTCGATGAGCGAAGAGCAGATAGTCGCCTACGTGCAGCGCGCCCTCGAGCTCGCCGAGGACGGTGAGCCGGTCGATCTCGCCTCGCTGTGCGCCGCGCACCCGGAGCTGCTTCCCGCGGTGGCCGACGCGCTGGCCGTGCACGAGCAGCTACCCGGCGCCGTGTCCAGCGATCCGCTCCTCGGCACGGTGCTCGACGACCGCTACTCGCTCGACGAGTTCCTCGGTGCCGGTGCGATGGGGGTGGTGTACGCCGGCTGCGATCGGTCGCTCGATCGCGTCGTCGCCGTGAAGGTGCTGCAGCACGGATTGTTGGCCGATGAGGCGCGGCGGCTCCGCTTCGTCCGCGAAGCGCGGATTCTCGCCGCGCTGGACCACCCGCATATCGTCAAGGTCTTCGACCACGGCACCTCGGCGCACAGCGGTCACTACTTGGTGATGGAGCGGCTCCACGGCGTCTCGCTGGCGCCGGTGCTGGAAGAGCAGGTGGAACGCTCGGCCGACGGTGGGCTGCGGCGCGCGTCCGACCTCGAGACGTTCCAAGGAACTCGCATCGACCTCGACTGGCTGCCGCAAGTGGCGACCTGGGGTGCGCAGCTGGCCTCGGCGCTCGCCTCGGCGCACGCGGTGGGGGTGTTCCACCGCGACATCAAGCCGTCGAACATCCTGATCGATCGACTCGGTCGCGCGATCCTCCTCGACTTCGGGATCGCTGCGCGCGAGGGCGAGGGTTCGCTGACGGTCGGTGGCACGACGCTCGGGACGCCGTGGTACATGGCGCCCGAGCAGGCCCTCGACCCTTCGGCCGTCACCGCTCAGGTCGACATCTACGGGTTGTGTGCGGCGATCTACCACCTGGTCACCCTGCAGCCGCCGTACGACGGGGACTACCATCGAGTGCTGCTGCGCTTGCAGACCGAGGATCCGGCACCACCGCGAAGTGTCCGCAAGGAGCTGCCGCGCGATCTCTGTGCGATCCTCGAGAAGGGGATGGAGCGCGACCCACGGCGCCGCTACTCGGACATGGCGGCCCTCGAAGCGGACCTTCGGGCGTTCCTCGCCCACCTGCCGGTGCAGGCGCGGCCCTTGTCGCCGCTCACGCGGCGGTTGCGGCGAATCCGCGCGCGTCCATGGCCGTGGATCGGCGCCGCTGGGGTGCTGTTGGCGGTCGCCGCCACGGCGGTGTTCACCGTCTTGTGGCAGGGGGAGCGGGAGCGCGCTCGCGTCGCTGCGGAAGGGCGCTACTGGACGCTGGTCGCTGCACTGCCGCCGTCGGTAGCGCTCGAGGGCACTCTGCTCGGTCGCTTGCAGCTCGATCCCGAGGAGCGGCGGCAGCACATCGGGCGGATGTCGGAGATCCTCGATCTGCGTCCGGATGATGTCCACACCCGGATGTTGCGGTCGGCGCTCCACCAGGACGACGGCAACCACGCAGCGTCCCTCGCGGATCTGCGCTGGCTGGCCGAGCACCAAGGCTCGCCGTACCTCGACGCCGTGGTAGCGCGGTACAGCGCGGTGCCCGCCGCACAGCGTGGGATCGAAGCGGTGTCGCTCGACGGGCTTCCTGCACCGCAACAGGAGATCGACCACTTCGTCGCCGCGTTCCACGCCGCACGCCGCAAGGACAACCAGGCCGCGCAGCGCAGTTTGGAGAAGGCACCTCGGTTGCTCGCGGCGCGCCTGTTGGGGCTGAACGTGCGGTTCAACCTCGGGCATGCGCTGCGCGCCAGTGGATCGGAAGCGGCCGAGTTCGAGCGCGTACGGGAACAGGCCCGACAGTTGGCCGCGGAGCTGGGCCACGCGACCGCCCATACGCTGTACTTCGACGGTGCCGCGAGCCTCGGTCTGCACGAGCCGGCCGCTGCAGTGCAGCCGCTGCGCGAGGCCGCGCGGTTGTGCGGGAGCTTCGGCGCCCACTTCAACCTCGGTTGTGCGCTGCGCGCGCTGCGCCGCTTGGCTGCCGCCGAGCAACACCTGGCGCGCGCCGCGGCGCTGCGGCCGGGCAACCTCAACGCGGTGGTGCAGCTGGTGCAGACCAAGAGCCAGCGCGGTGATTTCGACGGCGCGATGCGACTCGCCGAAGCGATGCCCGAGCGCGGCTATCTGGTCGAGCCCTGGCACAAGAGTTTCCTGAAGGGCTACGTGGAATCACACCGCTACGTCGCGAGCTACGCGCGCGGCGACGAGTCAGCGGCCCGCGCCGCGGCCCGCCGCGCCATCGCACACTTCGACGCCAGCCTCGAGAAGGTCGCCCCGGAAGATCGACAACGCGGTCTGCCGCTGCGCGGCAAGAACGACGCCCAGCTGCTGCTCGACCAGCGACCGGAGTTCCTCCGCGTGCTGATGCGCGAGTTGCGGCGCAACCCGCTGAATCCCGCGCACCTCTTGGCGATGGCCAAGGCCCTACAGCGTTTCCCTGCCGATGCCCACACCGACCAGGAACTGCAACAGTGCCTGGTCGCGGTGGCTCGCGCTCTGTTCCCGAGCGGCGAGGAGGCGGTGCCGACCGACGCCTCCGGCTCGCCGCGCGGGAAGTGAACCCCCATAGCTCCCGCTCCCCTTTCGACGTCTCACCATGATCACGACTCTGCTTGCCCTGTCCCTGACAACCGCCGTGGCGCCCCAGGAGCCGCTGTCGGGGGTCTTCATGAACGCGCCCGTGGTGCTCACCGGATCCGGCGCGAGCCTCGATCCGAAACAGATCCTGTTCGCCAACGCGAGCGCCGGTGCGATCGAGTTCGGAGCGATCGACCCGCGTTTCACCCGCCAGGCGATCTTCCATGGGCTCGGTGCCGGGCTCGACATCGGTTCCTTCAGCAGCGGCAAGGCGTTCATCACTGCCCACTGGAGCGGCGGTCGTGGCTGCGCCGACATCGGGGGCAACCACTGGAGCTTCATCGTGTATTCGGTGACCAGCACCACGCGGGGCAGCCTGGGTTCGCTGTACCAAGCCGACGCCAACCACGGGGTGGGAGCCAACATCTACTCGTACATCATGCCGGGAAGCGATCTGCCGAGCGGGGTCGGTCAAGTTTGCAAGATGCGTGACGCAGGGCAGATGGGACTGACCGAGGTGCGTGGGGTCGACAGCTACCTCAATGCACTGCTGCTCGGTGGTGTGCCGTGGACCGGGATCAACCTCTACTTCACGGTGACCCTCGCCACGATCAACCAAATCCCACAGGAGTGGAAGATCCTGCCGGCTGACCAGCGTCCCTCGACGATCTTCCGGGTTTCGTTCGATGGCCAGAACTGGGGGATGCCGGTTGTCTTCCGGAACCACGTGGACCTCGGGATCGGCGAGTTCGAGGAGATCGACGCACTGTCGCTGGACGACTTCCGCGACGTGATCCTGCTCAGCACCACCGAGCCAGACCTCAACAAGCAGCTCTGGCTGGTCTGGCCGCTGCACAACTACCGCGGGGCCTACTACGACAAGCTCGGCGTCCAGCCGTACGTTCGGACCAACCTCGGGTTCATCGATCCGCTGAACGACGGCATCGACGGGCTCTGCGCGGACGACCCGCTGCGGGACGAGCAGGCGCAGGACGACCGCCATCGCTGGCGCATTCGGCTCAACGGGATGCCGGTCGACAGCGATCTGGTGGCAAACCTGAATCTCCGGTACGGCCTGCACCGCGAGTCCCGCAACGACAACAAGGAGGAACGCTACCGCATGACGCTCACGCACCACTGCGCTCCGAAATCACCCACCGACCAGTTCGCCGGGGCCTTTGTGCGGATGGGCAAGGAAGGGGCGCTCGTCGGGCTCTACATGCGGAACAACAGCAACCCCGTCGACACGATCACGCACTTGGCACCTTGCCCCAACACGCCTTCGACGCTCGGCGTGAACCTGCAGTTCTACTGGCAGGTGTCGAGCAGTACTGGGGTCAGCAGCACGTTCATACACGAGGTGTACCGCTAGTGCCCCGCGACCGGAGTTCGCAGCAAATGTGCCCGGCCATTCGATCCGCTCGCTGCGTTGCTGCTCCTCAGCTTGTTCACCAACAAGCCGTGTCGTCGCAGCTCCTTGCGAGCGAACCGCATGACTCGACGACTTATGCAACGAACTTCGGACACACCCCACTAGCCCGGACTCTTCATGAGCAGCGTCGCGAGATCGTCAAGGTTGTTGCTGGCGAGGAGAACGGTAGGTTCGGCCCGGAGGCGGGGACACCCCCGTCGATGAGCCGGTTCTGACGTTCGACGAAGCCAGCAGCGACCTCGCGCGATCGCAGCAGCTCGGTCATGAATAGTCCGTGCTGGTCCGGGCGACGACCTGGTGACCCCGCTTCGGCGCGGTCCCGGCAAATCTCGTCGTTCTCCGCAACCGCGCTCGCGCGCCACGGTTCGCGCGCGTAGTGCCGGCGCATGACGCGCTCGACTCGACTCGCCTCACCCAGCTCGTTCGCGCTCACCCTTGGGCTGGTCGCTTCGAGCTCCGGGTTGCTGTCCGGCCAGGCCCCGGCCGAAACCGTCGGCCGGACCACCGCCGCCGAGGTGCGGGTTCGGGGCCTTCTCGAGCGGCGTCGGGAGCTCCATGGGTTTCCCGGGGCGTGCGCCGCCTGGGTGGGACGGGACGGGATCTGCCACGCGGTTGCCGTGGGGCTGTCCGATCGCGAGGCCAAGCGGCCGATGACCACCTCGGCGCTGCTGCTGAGTGGGAGTATCGGCAAGACCTACGTCGCTACGGTGGCGCTTCAGCTGGTGCAGGAACAACGGCTTGGGGCTCGACCATCCGGTGGCCAGAATACTCGGCGATCGGCCGTTCTTCGCTCGGCTACCCAACGCGGCACAGCTGACCATCCGTTCGCTGCTCAACCACACCTCCGGTCTGCCGCGGTACGTCTTCGCTCCGGCGTTCCTGCGCGTGGTCGCCAGCCAGCCCGACAAGGTGTGGAAGCCGGAAGAGCTGCTGGCGCACGTGCTCGACGCCAAGCCGCGCTTCGCGGTCGGCAAGGGTTGGTCGCACGCCGACACCAACTACATCGTGCTCGGCATGGTGATCGAGAAAGTCACCGGTGCGCCGTTCTACAAGCGAGCTGCGCACGCGGGTGCTCGAGCGGTTCGGGCTGCGCGACACGGTGCCGTCGGACCGCCGCCGCATCGCGGGCCTGGTGCCGGGCTACAGTGGTTCGGGGAAGGCGTTCGGCGTCGACGAGAAGACCCTGGATGCCACGGGAGCGATGGTGTTCAACCCGCAGTTCGAGTGGTGCGGTGGTGGGCTGGCCTGCACGACGGCCGACCTGGCCCGCTGGGCGCGCATCTACGGTCGGGCCGACCATTGGCCAAAGGCGCTCCGCGCCGAGGTGTTCCGCGGCGTCGCCGCCGAGCTCGGTCCCGAGGCGAAGTACGGCCTCGGGGTGATCGTTCGCCCGACGCGGCACGGGATCGCGTTGGGGCACAGCGGGTTCATGCCGGGATACGTCTCGGAGATGCGCTACTACCCAGAGCTCGATCTGGCCGTGGCGATCCAGTGCAACACCGATCGGCGGAAGCAGCTCGGTATGCCGCTGTCGCGCTACCTCGACGACATCGTCGATTCGGTCGGTGCTTCGCGAACCGGTCGGGATGGGACGAGCGGGAGGTAGGCGGCGACCGCGTCACGGCAGGTCGGCGGGACCTCACCCGGACGACTCAGGACCGTGTTGCTGCGATTGCGCAAGGTCGCAGCCGGCTTGGTCGAACGTCAGAACCTGCTCCTCGACGGGGTGCGCCCCGCCTCCGGGCAGAACCTGCCGTGCCGACCTCACGCCAGCCGAGGTAGCCAAGCTACCAGCCCCTCGGGCAACAGGTAGCTGCGGGTGGTGTCGGTGCGGGGGCAACGGAAGGTCAGCGCGTACGCCACCAACCGCAGGTCTTCCCCATCGGTCGCGGTTCCGTAGCGCCGGTCGCCGACCACCGGGAACCCGAGCTCGGCCGCGTGCCGGCGGATCTGGTGCTTGCGTCCGGTCTCGATCCGGACTTCCAACCACGAGCGGTGTGCGTCGGCGTCGTGTTGCAGCAGCGTGAAGTGGCTGCGAGCCGGGCGGTCGTCGATCGAGGTGTCGCACGTCACCGGCCCGGGCGGAAAGTGGCCGTGCACCTGCACACGGTAGCGCTTGTCGACGACGCGGGCCTCGAACTGCTTCATCAGTGCGGCGGCGGTGCGCTTGCCGTGCGCCGTCAAGACCAGGCCGCACGCCGCCCGGTCCAAGCGGTGCACCAGGAACACTGGCCGCTCGGCGCCCAGCTGCAGCGCGACCTGCCGGTGCACCGTGCAGTGGTCGCCCCACTTCGACCCCTGGGCGCGCAGCCCGAACGGTTTGAACCACACGCTGTAGTCGCCCTCGTCGGCTACCAACGACAGCGGTTCGGGTCGTTCGGCGAGCACCGAAGGGTCGTGGTACAGCCACACAGCGTCGCCGGGGCGAACCGCCGCGCCGGCGCGGCGCAGCCGGCGGAAGCCGCCGCCGCGCGCCAGCCACACCGCGCCGCGTTGCATCGCTCGTTTGACTTCGGCCTTCGGCAGTCCCGCGGTGATCGCCAACTCCTCGAGGGGGACGGTGGTGTGCTCGCCCACGACCACCTGGTGGATCGCGCGTTCGCCCTCGTTCACGCCCCGCGGCCCCCAGCGCGGCGGCGGCGCAACACCGCCGCAAAGAACCCGTCGCACCCGTGGCGATCCGGCCGCAGTTCGAGGAGGACCCCGCGCGGATCGGTGATGGGGGTGGCTGCCGCCCGGCCCAGGATCTCGGCGACCGGCACCAGCTCCAGCTCGCGATCCGCGGCCATCGCGGCCTCGATCTGTTGCTCGTTCTCGTCGCGGAACACCGTGCACGTCGAGTAGATCAGCCGCGCTCCGGGACGCAGGCACTCGATCGCCCGCTGCAGCAAGTCTTGCTGCGTCCGGCGGAGTGTCGTGCAGGACTCGGCGGTGAGCTCGAAGCGGGCCTCGGGGCGCCGCCGCCAGGAACCGATCCCGCTGCACGGCACGTCGAGCAGGATCCGATCGGCCCGGGAGGCGAAGGTGCGGACCGCTTCCGGCCACGGACCCTCCTCGACGTGCTGTGCGCGCATCGAGTGGACTCCGGCGCGCCGGCGTCGCTTGACCAACTCGGCGATCCGCCGCGCGTTGGTGTCGAGCGCCAGGATCTCGCCGCGGTTCTGCATGGTCGCGGCGAGCGCCAGGGTCTTGCCACCGCTGCCCGCGCAGGCGTCGAGCACCCGTCCAGAGGGTGGTGGGGCGACCAGCATGGCAACCAGCTGGCTGGCTTCGTCCTGCTGCTCGAATCTGCCCTCGCGGAATGCCGCGAGCCCGAACAACGGGATGTGACCGCCGACCACCAGGCCGTGCGGCGCATGGGGCGTGGCCTCGCTCGGCACACCGACGGCGGCGAGTTCCTCGCGCAGCGCCTCCCGGTCGGCGACGCGCAGCAGGTTGGCGCGGATCGTGCGCGGTGGTTCGGTGCCCAGCGCGGCGACCAGCGGCTCGGCGCCGTCCGCCCCGCCGAACTCGTCGAGGAAGCGCTGTGCCAGCCAGTCGGGGATCGAGTGGGTCAGCCCGAAGCGCACCACCGGGTCGCGCACTCCGGCGATCCTCGCCGCGGGGCTCGCGACGCGTTCCCAGTCGATGCGCCGCACCGGACTCTCCGCCAACCGATCCATCCAGTCGGCAGCCTCCGCGGGGGTGATCTCCCGGTCGTCGACAGCCGTCGCCAGGACGAGCGCCGCGGGTCGAACGTGGGGCGGCAGGCGGACCACCCCGTCGAGCGCGAAGTCGGCGCGCCGCTGCTGCTGCAGGGTGCGGTACACCGTGCGCGCCAACCAGTGACGCTGCTCGGGGGGTAGGTCGGCGCGCGCATCCGAGGCGACCACCGCCCGGGCATCGGTGCGCGACTGGGTTGCCAGACAGCGGCCGACCAAAGCGACCGCCAACGGCCAGGGCCGCAGCGCGGCGTCGCCGCCTACCAACCGGATGCCAGTGTCAGGCGAAGGAACGTGATCTTGCTGTCCGGGCGCAGCGACACCCGTGCATCCAGGCGGGCGTGTTCGTGCCCGTCGACCACCACCAGGAACGCGCGTTCACGAAACTCCCGCAGGACGGTGTCGAGTACCGCCTGGGTGTCGACCGTCCGCGGTTGCCAATCCGGCTCGTCCGCAGCCTGCGGTCCGGCACCGACCGTCGCTTCGTGCAGGGCCAGCGATTGCGCCAGCAGGGTGGACCGGCGGCCCCGTCGGAACGCTGCGACGTCGGCCCGCACGATCCAGGAGATCACCTCGCGCAGCGTGGTGGCCCAGATCCCGGATGGCTGCACCTCCGCCGGCAGCTCGAGCTGGAACGCTTCGAACAACGGGGATCGGCGCCGCAGCGCCTTGCCCACCACCGTGACCGCGTCGGTTTGCGAACCGTCCATTGGTTGAGTGTTAAGATATAGAGTCGACTCGCGCGGTTGCACGAGTCGATTCGCAGCGGGAGGCGAGGGTCGACGGCGCCGGTCGGTTTTTCTGGATTGGATCTTGCCATGCCATCGGCAAGCACTCGACCGGCCCAGCCCCACCGTGCCCGATTCTCCGGGAGGGATGCGCGGGGATGTTGCCCGTCCGGCGTCGCCGGCGAAGGACCGTGGCGGATCGGTGCCGTTTCGCTGTGCGAAGGGGGGGCGTCCTCGCACTTCAGGGTCGTGCATCCACAACAAAGGAGAAACCGATGAACTTCCCCCCCCGCACCACCCTGCTCTGTTCCCTCGCCCCGCTGGGGCTTTCGCTGGCCCTGGCGGCCCAGTCTCCGACATCGCTGTTGTTCGCGCCGCGGTCGACCGAGACCACGCGGTCCGGCTCCAACGGCACTGCGCTGCGGCAGATCTCCGAGCGGTCGATCGCGGTCGTGACCCCGAACGACGGCGGCAACTGCCGCCACAGCGCCGAGAACTTCCTCCCGCACCTGGCCCTGCAGACCCTGCTGGGCGACGAGGACGGTGATGGCGACGTCTACACCCCACAGCTGACGCGCTCGATCCAGGCGATGCTGGTCAAGCCACTGAAGTGGGACGTCGCCCAGCGCCGCTACGTCCCGCGCACCGCGCCGATCGACGGTCGCGAGATCTACATCACGCCGCGCACCGCGGTGGGCACCAACGTCAGCGGGGCCCCCGGCCTGCGCCCGTGCGACTGCGGCCGCGTGATCGCCAACGGTCAGATCGAGCACTTCATTCGCGGGGAGCACATCGTCGCCGCGTTCGGCATGCGCGACAGCACCGGCCAGCCGCTGTCGGTCGATCGCCTGGGCATCGACGCGATCGCGATGGACAAGGACCGGCGCATCTACCTGTCGTTCGAGGACGACCACCAAGTGCGGCTGAAGTGCGGCACCGGCTACGTCAACGGCGTGGCGCAGGACGGCGCGCTGCTGATCATCCCGCCCGGTGCGTGGACCATGGACGCGCGCGGCAACGTCGCATCGGTGCTGCCGGAGAGCGGGATCGTGGCGCTGAACGAGGCGCAAGTCGACGCGATGGTCGCCAATGCGAAGATGACCGGAGTCACCGGCGCATGCCTGAACGTGGCCGTCGATCTCGACAGCCTGGCACTCGATCAGCGCGGCGGGACCTTCACCGTGTCCTTCTGCGGGCAGACCCAGGCACTGCCGAACCTGTTGTTCACCACCGAGACGATGACCGGGGCCGGCATCGCCAGCACCCGCAACGGTGGCGAGATCGCGCAGGCCAACGGCTGCAGCCTGGCGCGTTCCTGTGGCACCGGTCCGACCACCGGCGAGCAGAGCGGGCTCTACGCGTCCGGCAACGTCGGCAGCATCAACGCGCTCGAGAGCCTCGAGCGGGTCCCGTGCCGGTTCGTCCTCGGCACGCCGAACCCCACCAGCCTCGGCGGTCCGTGCGCCTGGCACATCGGCACCAACCTCAACGTCGCGGCGGTGTGGCTGTTCGCCGGCAACGGCGGACTGCCGGTGTCGAATGCGATCGACTTCACCGCGGCCTACGCCCTGCCGACCGACTGCTTCCCCGACCTGTTCCCGCAGGCGCTCACGCACGGGCCGATCGTGGTGCCGATGGTGCCGGACGGCTGGGGCGGCCGCACGGGCGTGTTCGGTCCGCTGCCGCTACCGGCCGCGGTGGCACCCAACGGTCTGCTGGCCCAGGCGCTGGTCTTCACCAACGGGCGCTGGGAGCTCAGCACCCCGCTGACCCTGGTGCAGTAGGGCCGCGTCGCCGGTCGCCATCCAGGGGTGCAACCCGATGGCGGCCGGGGGATGGGCCGGGCGTGCGGCGCGCCTCGCCGCACGGGTATGCTCGAACCCCATGTCCGGCGAACGGCGTGTGGACGGCTCCCAGACCCTCGACTTGTTGGGTCGATGGCGCGCGGGTGACGCAGCAGCGCTCGGTGCCCTGCTCGACCGCGACATGGAGTGGATTCGCGGGTTCGTCCGCCGGCAGCTCGGCGACCACCTGCGCCGCGTCGGCGACACCGACGACTTCGTCCAGGAGGCGGCGGTCGCGGTGCTGCGCTACGGCCCGCGGTTCGTGCTCGACAGCCGCGCACACTTCCGCGGCTTGGTGGGCAAGATCGTGGTCAACCTGCTGCGCGGCAGCAACCGCGAGCTGCAGGCCCTCAAGCGTTCGCCGGACCGCGAGATGCCGCTCGGACAGAGCTCGGTGCTTCGCCTCGATCCGCCGCACGCGGAGGTCACCGGGCCCGAAGAGCGCGCGTGTGAAGCTGAAGAACGCGAATGGCTGCGGCTGGCGCAGCTGCTGCTCGATCCGGCCGACCAAGAGGTGCTCGACCTCTACTGGCAGGACGTGTCCGACGCCGAGGCCGGTGAACGGCTCGGGGTCGCCGCCAACACGGCGCGGATGCGCCGTTCGCGGGCGATCGCCCGCTTGACCGCGACCGTCCTCAAGCTCAAGCGCGGGCGGCTGGCGGAGCTGGTTCCCGACGAGCACGCGGCCGGCGACGGATGAGCGACGGCGCGCCGGTCGATCGGTTCGTCAGTGCGCTGCGCGTGTTCACCGACTGGATGGAGCGCAAGGAGCGGGCCGACGCCGAACCCGTGGCCGAACTGCTGGCGCGCCACCGCGACCTGCGCGATCTGCTCGAGGACATGGTCGACGCGGAGTCCGAGCTCGGCAGCAACCCCGCGGCCACCGAGCCGCGCGACGGGGGCAGGCCCCGAGCGGAGTCGGGGCCAGAGTCCGGTGAGCTGGGTCCGTATCGGCTGCTCGAAGTGCTCGGGCAGGGGGGGATGGGAACGGTGTACCGCGCCGAGCACAAGGAGCTCGGCCGGCAGGTCGCGCTCAAGGTGGTGCGCCCCGAGCGGCTGTACTCGGCGACCGCCCGGGAGCGGTTCCGTCGCGAGGCACGGGCGATCGCCCGACTCGATCACCCCAACATCTGTCCGGTCTACGAGGTCGGGGAAGTCGCCGGGGTGCCGTTCATGGCGATGCGCTACCTGCGCGGCCGCAGCCTGGCCGACATCCTGCGAGAGGAGCACGTGCCGGACGCCTCGGGATCCGACAGCACGTCGACCTCGCGCCGCGCGGTGCTGGAGCGGGTCGCGTGGATCGAGACCGTCGCGCACGCGCTGCACGCGGCGCACGAGCTCGGGTTCATCCACCGCGACATCAAGCCCGCCAACCTGTTCATCACCCTGGAAGGCGATCCGGTGGTGCTCGACTTCGGGTTGGCCCGCAACGAGGACCCGGACTCCGAGCAGGCCCTGACCATGACCGGCGACCAGCCCGGTACGCCGCTCTACATGTCGCCCGAACAGGTCGAAGGATCGCCGCGGATCGACCGGACGACCGACGTCTACTCGCTCGGCGTGACGCTGTTCGAGTCGGTGACCGGGGTGCGTCCGTTCGCCGGTCTGTCGATCCGCGAGCTGCAGGATGCGATCCTCGACGGCCGACCGGAACGGGCCGGCAGGCTCAACCGTCACGTGTCGCGCGACCTGGAGACGGTGATCCACAAGGCGATGGATCGCGATCCGCTGCGGCGCTACCGCACTGCCGAGGAGTTGGCGGAAGACCTGCGGCGGGTGCGCTGCTTCGAGCCGATCCGCGCCCGCCGCGCCGGCCCGCTGCTGCGCGCACAGCGCTGGGTGCAGCGCTACCCGTGGGTGACCGCCGCGCTGTTGCTGCTGGCCGGCGGCCTGTTGGCCATCACGTTCCTGCTGGCGCAGGTGCAGCACAGCGAAGGGCAGTACGCGCTGCTCGAGTGGACCGTCAAGATCGATGTGGCGCGCGCCGCCGAAGCCCAGCTGTATCCGGCTTGGCCGGAGCGGCGCAGCCTTTTCGAGGCGTGGCTGCGCGACCACGGCGACCCGCTGCGCGACAACCTGAAGGTGTTCGAGGCGGCGCTGGCGGAAGTGCGCGGGGGTGGCTCGGACCGGCAGCGCTTCAAGCGCACCGCGCTGGAACGGCTGGTCGCGGAGGCGCGTGCCATGTCCAGCGATGCGCGCGGCGAACGCGCACGAGTGGTGGCGCACCTCGCGGCGATGGCGACCCTCCAAGCGGACACGGTCACCGGAGGGGGGGCGGCGGCGCGCTGGGCCGCGGCCCGGGCCGCGATCCGCAGCAGCCCAAAGTACCACGGGCTCGATCTGCCGCCGCAGCTCGGGCTCGTGCCGATCGGTCCGGACCCGCGGAGCGGCCTGTGGGAGTTCGCGCACCATCGCTCCGGCGCCCCCGCGGAGCGGCGACCCGATGGCGCGCTGGCGATCGCGGAAGCGACCGGGATGGTGTTGGTGCTGCTGCCGGGCGGCGAGTTCACCATGGGCTGCCAGAAGGACGATCCGCGGCAGCCGAACCACGACCCGTGGCGCGGCAGCGGCGAGGGGCCGCCGCACCGGGTGCGGCTCGATCCGTTCTTCCTGGCCAAGTACGAGCTGACGCAGGGGCAGTGGATGCGGCTGTCGGGCGGGCACAACCCGAGTTCGCTCGACGCCGGGCACACCTACCGCGGCACGCGGATCACGTTGGTGCACCCGGTGGAAAGCGTCAGTTGGAACGACTGTTTCCAGCTGCTGCGCCAGTTCGGGCTCGAGCTGCCCACCGAAGCGCAGTGGGAGTACGCCTGCCGCGCCGGCACCGAAACCCCGTGGCACGTCGGCCGTGACCACCACTTGCTGCAAGGCCACATCAACATCGCCGACAAGACCGCGCACGACCGGGGCATGGGGTGGAGTCAGTACTTGTACTGGCCGGAGTTCGACGACGGCTACGCGACCCATGCTCCGGTAGACGCGATGCGCCCCAACGCGTTCGGGCTGCACTGCATGGGCGGTAACGTGTGGGAGTACTGCCGCGACTGGAAGTTGTCGTACGCCAAGTTCCCGGCGCGACCCGGCGACGGCTTCCGCGATGGGTCGGGATCACACCGCGTGATGCGCGGCTCGGCGCTCGACCAGAGCTACCTGCAGGCGCGCTCTGCCTACCGCACCAGCGCCTCGCCGGACAGCACCGGGCTCAACCGCGGCGTGCGGCCGAGCCGCGCCCTGCTGCGCTGACCCGAACCAAACGGGCCGAGCTGTCGCGATTGCGCAAGTCTGCTGGCTTCGTCGAAAGTCAGAACCGGCTCCTCGACGGGGCCGCATTCCGCCTACGGGCCGAACCTGCCTTTCTCCTTGCCGTGCATGCATCCGACCATTCGATCCGCGCCCCGCGTTGCTGCTCCTCAGCTTGTCCACCGACAAGCCGTGTCGTCGCACTCGCCCTTCGCGCGAATCGCACGACTCGTCGACCCATGCAACGCCGCGCCGTCCGGCCGCACTACTCGATCGAGATCGCCAGCGGTCGCGACACCACTGGCAATCCGTTGCGCGGCGCCAGGTAGACCTGGCCGTGCAGCGTGCTGCCGGCGAGGTTTGTGGGGATGGAGGTCGGCAAGCTGAATCGCCCGTTGGCGTCGGTCGACCCGTAGAGCACCAGCGCGGTGGTCGGGTCGACGTACCAAGTGCCGCCACCGAGCGGGAATGGGCGCCCTTCGGGGAGGCCGATCACCACCGCGAGCGGACTGCCGGATGCGCCAGCGACGTGCAGGGTGAATGCCTTGCCGCCGGCCTTCGGATCGCCGCCGCTAGTCGCGAACACGCACCCCGCGGAATCGCGGTAGCTGGCCGCGCGGGCGCCGGGGCCGGCGGCGTAACTCGCGACCTCGGTGGCGCTTGCTGTGGCGGCCACGATGCGGAACTCGTCGAGATCGTGGTAGCAGCCGAGGCCGTTGCCGGCGCCGAGTGCCAGGGTCGCGCTCGCGACTTCCGCGATACCGACGGTGGTGTTCGCGAGCACGGTCGGTGTGCCGCTGGCCTTGCCGTCGAGGTACCACTGGATCCTGGTGTCGAGCACGCTGCCGTTCTTCTGCGTCTCGACCACCATCGCGACGTGCAGCCAGCCCTTCTGTGCGGCACTGACGTCGGGGCCGTCGATGGGTCCCTTGGTGCCCGCGAGCCCCTCGCAGCGCATCCGCTTGCCGGCCGGCCCACCGGTGAAGATGCGCACGCCGACCCCGCCGCAGATCCGCGACGCGACACCGCCGGGATCGTTTGCCTGGCGCAGGAAGAACGCCACGGTGAACGAGCCGTGCACGCCGCCGTGCCAGCGGGTGTCGCAGGACACGAGGTTGGTGGCCGTGCCGCCGCGCAGTCCGCCGCCGAACCGTCCGGCACCCCAGCCTCCGGCGGTGATGCGTCCGGAGCGCGGAGCGCCGGAGAACTCGGTCACGTAGTTGGTCGCCAGCAGCCCGGTTCCTCGTTCGAACTTGTAGTACAGCAGCTCGGGCCGGACCACGGTGTTGCGCGACAGAGTGAAGCGATACACGCGGGGACCGTTCTGCACGTTGCCCGAAGCGTCCGACGGGGCGATCACGACCATCGCGCCGTTCAACTGCAGCTGGAAGTCGTCGAGGTCGATGCCGACCGGGTGCGAGAAGCGGAACGTCAAGGTCCCCTCACGGAGGCCGGGGATCGGCGCCGGGACGCGCGCCAGGAACCCGTTCCAGATCAGCGTCGGGTCGTTGGCGAGCCGCGACAGTGACGAGGTGACGTTGAGGTCGGTGGCGAACGGGAACAGCGGCGCCAACTCCATCGGTGCCGCCGAGTCCTCGTTCTCGAACTCCGACTTGTCGACGGTGCGCACTCCGGTGTTCTTCACCCCGACCCCGGTGGCGACGTTCTCCCCGGTCAGACCGCTGCTCGCGGTGGTGACCCAGCCGGGAACCAGCACGTCGACGTGGTTGACGTCGATCTGCACCAGGCGCACCTCGGGCGCCGCGGTCCACCCAGGCCAGGCGATTCCGCCCTGTGCGGCGGCGCAGGGGGCCAGCGCGAGCGCGAGGGTGAGAACGTGGAGGTGGGCGGGCGTCTTCATGTCGGGAAAGTGCGGTACAGGGGCGAGACCGCACAGGGAATCGGGAGCGGACTTTCGAGGTGCCGGCAGCCGCGTCGCCGGGAACCGGGATTGTCGCCCCGGCGCCCGGTGGCACCAAGCGAGCGGGGACGATTCACGGGCGACCCGGCGGTGTCGGGCCCTGCTGTTTCCCCGGGCCGCAGCCCTGCCTATCGTCGCCGTCGATGGTCGCCCTGGTGATCCTGTGTGCGCTCGCCGCTTTCGCCGCCGGGTACTTCGTCTACGCCCGCTACGTCGGTCAGCGGGTCTTCCGCGATCACGAGGACCTGCGCACGCCGGCCCACCAGTTCGAGGACGGTCGGGACTTCGTGCCGACCACCAAGCACATCCTGTTCGGCCACCACTTCACCTCGATCGCCGGGGCAGCGCCGATCATCGGCCCGTGCATCGCGGCGTACTGGGGAGTGCTGCCGGCGTTGCTGTGGGTCGTGGTCGGGACGATCTTCATGGGAGCCGTGCACGACTTCGGTGCGTTGGTGGTCAGCGTGCGCGAGGGCGGGCGGACCATCGCCGAGATCGCCGGTCGAGTCATCACCCCGCGGGTGCGGGTGATGTTCCTCTGCTTCGTGATGGTGCTCACCTGGCTGGTGCTCGCGGTGTTCGCGATGGCGATCGCCGCGTTGTTCGTCAGCATCCCTTCGTCGGTCCTGCCGGTGAACCTGGAGATCGTGGTCGCCCTGGTGATGGGTTGGCTGCTCTACAAGAAGAAGGTCGGTGCGTTGTGGCCGTCGCTCATCGCGCTGGTGGTGCTGTACGTGCTGGTGGGTCTCGGTCCCTACATGAAGGTGGATTTCCGCCTCGCACCGGGTGCTGACGGCACGGTCCTCGGGCTCGGTTGGAGCAAGGAGCAGGCGACGACCTTCTGGATCGGATTCCTGTTCGCGTACTCCGCGGTCGCCAGTCTGCTGCCCGTGTGGTTGCTCCTGCAGCCCCGTGACTACATCAACAGCCACCAATTGATCGTCGGTCTCGGGCTGTTGTTCGTCGGCGTGATCCTCACCAATCCGAAGATCGACGCGCCCTGGGTGCGCGAAGGCGTGTCATGGTTCACGCCCGAACGCGGTGGGCCGCCGCCGATCGTGCCATTCCTGTTCGTCACCATCGCCTGCGGCGCGATCAGCGGGTTCCACAGCCTGGTGTCCTCGGGCACCACTTCGAAGCAGCTGTCGCGGCTGCGCGACGCGCGACTGATCGGCTACGGCAGCATGCTCGGTGAGGGGAGCCTGGCGCTGGCCGCGGTGTTGGCGGCAGTGGCCGGGATCGCCTTGGTGGGGCAGTGCACGATCCCAGGGCAGGGTTTGGTGGAGAAGCTCGAGTGGCGCGTCTACTACGACACGTGGCAGAACGCCAACAAGAACACTTCGCAGGCGTTCGTGCTCGGGGGCGCGGAGTTCCTGAAGTCGCTGGGTGTCAGCGGCAGCTTCGGGGTCACGATGATGGCGGTCCTGGTGGTGTCGTTCGCCGCGACCACGCTCGACACCGCAGCCCGCATCCAACGGTTCGTGGTCACCGAACTCGCGGCCTCGATCGGTCTCCGGGTGCTGACCAACCGCTACCTGGCGACGGTGGTCGCGATGGTGCCTGCGGTGTTGTTGGCGTTCGGCAAGGCGACGGATGCCAGCGGTCGAACCACCCAGGCGGCGTGGTTGCTGTGGCCGATCTTCGGCGCGAGCAACCAGATGATGGCGGCGCTGACGCTGCTGGTGATGGTGCTCTACTTCTGGCAGCTGCGGCGGCCGATCCTGCCGCTGCTCATTCCGATGCTCGTCGTGATGGCGATCTCGATCGCTGCGCTGGTGCTGAAGATGCGTGACTTCCTGGCGGAAGGAAACTGGCTGCTGGTCGGGTTCAGTGGCGTGCTGCTGGGGATGATCGTCTGGATGATCGTGGAGGGGGCGACGAAGCTGCTCGCGCTGCGCGGTTCGGACCCGGTGCCCTCGGAGTCTGCGCCGCGGGATGACAATCCATGAGATTCGCGCCTCCCAGCACCCGTCACCCCCCGAAAGCCCCGCCGAATCCACCAATTCGTGTTCGGGCGGCGACCTGCGCCGAAATCCACGCACCTCCTGAAGTGCGGTGTCTCCGAAGTTGGTCCACCTTGGGATGGAGTGGAGGTTGACGCATGCGCCCTGCTTGCGCCCGAGTGGAAGGCGCAGGTGCCGAGGGATCCGCGCGGTCGTTACGCGCCGGCTGCACCGGGACAGTCTTGCGACCAGTGCGCGCGCTGTGGCGTACGCAGCCTGCGCGCGTTCGACATCGCACGCTGAAACGCGCGGCCCACGGCATCGACCTGTGCCGTGATTCCGCGTTTGCCACGGAACAATCCGTGGGGTCGATGTCGTCAGAGCTGCAAAGCAGGAGCTGTCTCCTGCCTGCTCTCTCGGAAATGAACCCTGTAGGGTCGGGTGTCGCAGGGCATCGGACGCAGGACTTGGCAACCGATTTAGAGGGGTCTTACCGGTAGGACTTCGGTCCGCGCCAGGTTGGTACGAGCAAGGCCAACCAAGAGTCCAACACCGTCCTGCGACCCCACATGACCCGACGGGGATCCGTGCGGAGTGCGAGCCGCACGGAACTCTCGAACCAAGAGGGGCGACCACCCATGCAGGTCGCCCCTCTGCTTTTTTCTGCCGAGCGCGTTGCCAGTGGGGGGAAGGGAGGCGCGATTTTCGGGTCCACCGAGCCTTCGATGGCAGGGGCACCAGGTCGGAACACCCGGCAGAATCAGACACTTGGAGCGAAACCCCCGGGCGCGATCGGACTAGGGCACGGCTCATGTGCCCCGACGTGCCCTGCCGCTATACCGCAACCAACACTCCGCTACGGCGAGTGCGGGTCGCGTCGGAGAGTACGACGCCGCAGGAAGGCGTGGTCAACCTGCCCCGCGCGCCGAAACCCGAGCCGCAAGCTGCGGGCGACTCTGACGAGTCACCCTCATCCTCGTGAGGGTTGCGCCCACCCGGGGCGCCTATTCGACGAACCGAACCGGCACGGCGTTGCTCCCCATGCGCGGCGTTCCATCGGCGTCGTACGCGAGGTAGGCGAAGTACACGGTCACTCCCAGTCCGACCGGGGGTGTCAGCGGCGGCGTATTGAATGACGCCGTTGCTCGCCCCTCGCTGTCGAGCGTACTGCGCGTGTTGTTGAGGTAGACCGTGTTGGCACCGCGTACCACGGTCTCGAACCAGGCGTCGTAGTTCAGCGGAATGTGCGCTGCACCGAGGTCGAAGCCAGGGTTGGTGCCGAGGGAGCTGCCGATCCAGTAGTTGCGTCCGGCGTGCTGGATCCCCGCGTCGACCGAGAACGAGATCTTGCCCGGATTGGCGAGCGAGATGATCGAGCCGTCCGCAGACAGCGCGAGGCGCTTGGTCGACTGGATCACCGCGCTGGTGTCGCTACGAACCACGAAGTCGACCCCGCCGTCGCCGTTGGTGTCGCCGAGCACCTCGGCCTGAGTGCCGAAGCCGGGCTCCGTGCCCGTCATGGTGAACAGCGCCGAGCCGTCGAGGCCGGAGTAGACCGTGATCGTCCGGGCCCCCGGCGAGCCGACCATCACGTCGGCGTGCGCGTCGCCGTCGAGGTCGCCGGCCGCGGCGACCGAGGCACCGGACTTGGCGTTCGCACTCCCGAGCCGCCAGGTGCGCAGCAGCGCGCGGTTGTCGCCGCGGAACAGGAACGCCGCACCGGCGCCCTTGTCGGCCGCCGGTGCGCCGACCGCGATGTCGGTGGTGCCGTCCGCGTCGGTGTCGCCCGCCGGGGAGACCGAGGCACCGAACTCCGAGCCCGCCTCGTCGCCGGGGATGCGCGCGATCTGCTGCCCGCCCGCGCCGTTGATCAGGTACACCGCGCCGGAGTTCGCCGCGGCGCCGGTGGCGGTGGGGGCGCCGACCAACACGTCGGTGACCTTGTCACCCGTCAGGTCGGCGATCGCGGCGATCGCCGCGCCGAAGCGCTCGCCGGTGGCCGGGGCCTGCAGCCAGCGGATCCGCGAGCCGTCCGCGCCCGAGAACAGGCCGACCCGCGCTGGTCCGAAGGTGGCGTGGTCGTCGGGGATGCCGAGCGCGAAGTCGGGACGGCCATCGGCGTTCAAATCGCCGATGCTCGTGAGGGTCGTCACCGGACGCGTGTCCAGCGGGTCGCCCTTGATCTCGTAGAGCATCGTGCCGGTCCTGCCGGAGAACACCCGGACCATCCACGTGCTTCCGCCCGTTCCGTGTCCGGCGAAGTCGACGATCCCGTCGCCGTCGACGTCGCCGAGGCCGGTGACCAAGGTGCCGAGGTGATCGGTGGTCGCGGTGCCCGCCACGTCGTGCAGGACCTGACCGGTGCGGCCGGAGACGACCCACAGCCGACCCGCTCCGCCGTTGTGCGCCGGGTCGCCGCACAGCAGGTCCGGCGCGCCATCACCGTTCACGTCGCCGCACGGCGAGGTCGCCTTGGCACCCGGTGTACTCAGCAGGCTGTGGTTCGCCTGCCAGCCGCTCGGCACGGCTTGATCGTCGTCTTCGATGGTGATCTCGGTGTCGCTGCCGCCCGCGATCACAGTGCTCGTCCCGGCGGCGACGCCTCCGGTGACCTCGAGGATGCGGAACGTGAACGCCTCGGCGGGCTCGGTCCAGCTGTCGGCGACCAACCGCACCTGCACGACCTTCGGGGCGCTGTCGTCGTCGGCCCAGGTCACACTGCCCTGCGTCTGCTCGTAGTCGTGCGGTGCCCGTGCGGTCCGGTCGACGGTCGTGTAGCGCACCGTCACCGGTCCGCGGACGAACTGCTGGCGCTGCAGGATCACCGGGGCCACCCCGGTTCCTTCGACGACGCGCAGCGGTCGAACCACGATCGAGTTCGCGGGTGTGCTGCGGTGGTGGCTGTGGCACTGCGTCAGGATCGACGCCAGGGCCAGGGAGACGGCGGCGGTGCCGCGGGTGAGTCGGGGCGAGTCAGTCATGGGTTGGATCCGTCGCGGATCGTCGAATCGATGGGGGAACGAGGGTTGTGCCGCAGCACACGGGTGCTGGCCCGAGCAATGGTGATCCGGTTGGTCGGGCGATCGGATGGTCGGGCGATCGGGCGAAGACCCCCGGCTTCCGGCCGCGCTGGCATGCTGTTGTGCACGCTCGCCGCGACGCCGTGCGCCGGCATCCTCGCCCTCGGTGTGGCCCCCGTCTGGTTGGCATTCCACACTAGCCCTGTGCCATGGGTGCGTCACCTGAATCCGCGTGAGCCTACGGAGGATTCGTGCGTAGGGTCGCTTCGCGCCGAACGGCCCGGTGCGCTCGTGGGGGTTCGGCGGATCCGTATCTCGGTCCACCGAGCCGTGTGGCACTTTGCGATGCATGCCTCGAGCCCTACGCTGCGAGCTTTCGATTCGGCTCGACCAATCGCGATCCGCGACGGCGTGCCGCTCTCCGCGAGGTCCGATGGCGAGACCACAACCCCAGCTCGTCGCACTCTTGTTGTGCGATCAAGCGTTCCAACAGGCGGGCAGCTCCAAGTGGTGCATCATCGGCGTGTTCGACGCCCTGCACGCACCCGCGATGCCGTTCACCGTGCCGCTGTTCCACGCCTACGTGGCGTTGAGCGACTTCACCGGCGACACCGAACTCGAGCTGGTGGTGCGCGACGAGGAGGGTGCAGTGGTCCACGCTTTGCGTGGCAAGATCCCGCCGCTGCCCATGGGGCTGTTCCAGTACACGTTCCCGTTCTCCGGCGTCGAGTTCAAGAAGCCTGGAGTGCACACGCTGGAGTTGCTCGATGGCAAGGCGCTGATCTCGTTGCGCTCGTTCCGCGTGCAGTCGGTCGAGCCCGACCCGGAGAAGGAGAATGCCGAGGCCGAGGCGCTCGACAAGCAGCACGGTGCGCGGTTGTTGGCGGACGCGCGCGAAGTGTGGGCCGAGCACCCCGACGCCAAGCCGATCGGCCTGATCGCGTCGGCCGAAGCGACCCAGACGCCCTGGTTTCGGCAGGCTTTCGCCGGGGTGTTCGGTGGCGCCCCGCCGAACGCGATCTTCGTCGGGATGTTGGACTCGCCGACGCTGTTGCGGTTGATGGGCGACCAGGGGGAGCGGTTCCACGACGCGTTGGAGCCACCGTTCGAGCACGTAGGGCACGTGCTGACGGTCGCGATCGTGACGCGGAGCGGGTTCAAGTTCGCGTACCACGTCGCGGACTGAGACGGCGCGGGGGAGGCGGTCGGAGGTCACGGGTTGCTCGGAGGGTGGCTTCGGAGACCGCCCAAGATCGATGGTCGCCAGGGTTTGGGTTCTCGGCTCGAGGCCGCCACGAAGCTCTGGAGCTACCTCGAGCGTGGCTGGGCCGAGAGGGCGTGATCCTATTCCAACTCGGTGGCCTGGACCTCTACCCGGCCACAGCTACCCACACAGATTCCTGAAGCGCCACATTCTATTTGGCTTTGACTACCCACCGTAGTTCTGCGGGAACCACCCTGCCTTGCAAGTCGACCCCAAGTGCGGAACTCATGAAAGCAAGCGCTCGACTGGCGATGTCACCCCCTGCGTATCCATTGAGAAGAGTAGCCGGGTACTCGGGGTTGAGCAAACCCCGGGTAGTCGGGCGTGTTTTTTTCACTGTCTGACCACCGCAACGGACCTTGGTTTCATGTGGCGCGGCTCGAAGGTGAAGTCCAGTTGCACTTGTCCTTCAAGCCAATACCCACTGGTTGCCTCAATTCGTCACCGCCACCACGCGTTCTTGCGTCGTACTCGGCGAGTGCATCAGCTGCATTACTTCGTCCTCTTCGTCTCGAGGATATCCCATGGGTGCTCACGCAGAGTCTCTAGTATGCTCACGTTTGCTTGCCAGACCCCAGCGACATCCGCTCTCTGTTGTGCCGAATAAGCTTGGTCCCGCGCCTTTTTAAGGTATCCCGAGCATCGCCTCTCAAAGCCTTCGACGACAGATACCCACTTATCTAGCTCTCGGCCATGACGATTCGTGTGTTCTGCCCATGACTCTCTCATTCTTATTAGATCAATGCCGATGGAGATCCGCATGACATTGGCTGGTGTAGACTCAATTCTCGGCGACTTTGCCTCGCTGCGACAACTATAAGACTGCACTACAAAGATGGCAAGCAAACACAGTCGTCCGGGATTTAACATCGGGAGAATCTGTATTGAACGGCTGGCACTTGGCGAAAAGTGGGCGCTCCTGACGTTCCTGTGGGTGACGCCGCAGCGTAGTTCGGTGGCGTAGCCTGTCGTCGGGCGCGCGCAGCCAGGAACGCAGCAGCCAGGATGATGGCATGTAGCTGGCGTAGTGGCAAACTGCGCTAGCTGACGCTCAACGTATCACCAGAAGCTGCCTACCTGGGGGCAGGGTAGTGAGCGCATACGGAAGCCTCTTTGCTGGAGGATTCCAAAAGACTGGTGGCGGTTTGACCAGAGGCAAGCACGATGTGAGACACGGGTCTCCAGCAGATAGCCCAGAGTCTCTTGGGTCAAGAAGTAGTGCGGCAGACTTCCCGTACTCCGCACCCCCACGCCTCAATGAAAATCCCGACTCGCCTTCCGCGGCCCGGCACCTTCCCCCGCCTCCGGCCGCCACAGCCGCTCGGCGATCAAGTGCGTCACCCCCGACTGATTCTGCACCTTGCCGCTCACCCCCAGGAAAGACGCGGTCTTCGCCAGCACGCGGAACTCGGTGAACACGCTGTCCCACAGCACCACGTTGACGAAGCCGGTCTCGTCTTCCAGCGTCATGAACACCACCCCCTTGGCGGTGCCCGGGCGTTGGCGCGAGATCACCAGCCCGGCGTAGCGCACCGACCGGCCGTCGGGTAGGGCCCGCACGGTGGCGGCGTCGGGTAGGCCGAGCCGTTCGAGGTCGTCGCGCATCGGCTGCAGCGGGTGGCCGCGCGGGCTGTGTGCGGTGAAGGCGTAGTCCCAGCCGATGGTCTCGAACGGGTCGAGTGGTTCGAGTTCCGGGGGCGCCTCACCGCGGTGCTGTAGGTCCAGGGCGCTGGCCTGCCGCGGCACGACGCCGAGTCCGTCCCAGATCGCGCCGCGCCGCTCGGCGGACAGGCTCTCCAGGGCGCCTGCCTCGGCCAGCCGGGTGAGCACGCCGTCGCGCAGCGCGGTGCGCCGGCCGAAGTCGGCGAGGTCGGCAAACGGCCGCCCGGCGAGGATCCGCTCGATGTCGGGGTCGTGCAGCGCCTTGACGTAGCGTAGGCCCATGCGCACGGCCAGCGCACCGTGCGCGTCGCGCTCCAGGGTGCAGTCGCGCGCGCTGTGCACGACGTCGATCGGCCGGATCGGCACGCCGTGGCGCTTGGCGTCGTCGACCAGGGTCGAAGGGCTGTAGAAGCCCATCGGTTGGGCGTTGAGCAGCGCGCACAGGAATGCCGCCGGGTGGTGCCGCTTCAGCCACGCGGTCGCGTAGGCGATCAACGCGAAGCTCGCCGCGTGGCTCTCCGGGAAACCGTACTCACCGAAGCCGCGGATCTGCTCGAACACCCGCTCGGCGAACTCGGCGGCGATCCCCTTCGCCATCATCCGCGACACCAGCCGCGCGCGGTGCCGCTCGATGCGCCCCGACTTGCGCCACGCGGCCATGTCGCGGCGCAGCTGGTCGGCCTCGCCCGGGGTGTAGTCGGCGGCGACCACCGCGATCTGCATGACCTGCTCCTGGAACAGCGGAATGCCCAGCGTTTTGCCGAGCACCGGCTCGAGCGACGGGTGCGGGTAGGTGACCGGCTCGACCCCGTCGCGCCGCCGCAGGTAGGGGTGCACCATGCCGCCGTGGATCGGGCCGGGGCGCACGATGCTGACCTCGATCACCAGGTCGTAGTAGGTGCGCGGCCGCAACCGCGGCAGCATCGCCATCTGGGCGCGGCTCTCGATCTGGAACACGCCGACGGTGTCGCCCTGGCAGATCGCGTCGAAGGTCGCGTGGTCGGCCGGCGGGATGGTCGCCAGCGACCAGTCCTCGCCGCAGTGGTCGCGGACCAGGTCGAAGCTGCGGTGCACGACGTTGAGCGCGCCCAACCCCAGCAGGTCGACCTTGAACAGTCCGAGGTCCTCGATGTCCTCCTTGTCCCACTGGATCACGGTGCGCTCCGGCATGGTCGCGTTCTCGATCCCCACCAGCTCGTCGACTCGCTCGTGGCCGAGCAGGAACCCACCGGGGTGGATCGACAGGTGGCGCGGCGTGTCGTGGATCTCCTGGGTCAGCCGCAGCAGGTTCTGGTGCAGCGGGCTGTCGAGGTCGAGGCCGGCCTCGCCGAGTGCCCGGTCGTCGACCGAGCCGTAGTGCGACAGCAGCCGCGCGATCCGATCGACGGTGGTCTCCGGCAGGCCGAGCACCTTGCCGACCTCGCGCACCCCGGAGCGGGCGCGGTAACGGATGAAGTTGGCGACCATCGCCGCGTGGGTGCGGCCGTACTTCGCGTAGACGTGCTGGATCACCTCCTCGCGCCGGTCGTGCTCGATGTCGAGGTCGATGTCGGGTGGCTCGGCGCGTTCGCGCGACAAGAATCGTTCGAACAACAATCCCATCCGAACCGGGTCGACCGCGGTGATGCCGAGGCAGTAGCACACCGCCGAGTTGGCCGCCGAACCGCGTCCTTGGCACAGGATCGCCTGCTCGCGGCAGAAGCGGACGATCTCGTACATGGTCAGGAAGTAGCCGTCGTACTCGAGGTCGTGGATCACCGCGAGCTCGCGTTCGAGCTGCCGCACGACCTCCTCCGGCGCGCCGTCCGGGTAGCGCCGGCCGGCGCCGTGGAAGGTCAGCTCGCGCAGCCAGCTCGCCGAGGTGCGGCCGTCGGGCAGGCGCTCGCTCGGGTAGCGGTAGCGGATCTGCCCGAGGTCGAAGGCGCACCGCTCCGCGATCTCGCGGCTGCGCGCCAACGCCAGCGGGTCGTCGGCGAACAGCCGGCGCATCTGCGGCTCGGGCAGCAGCGCGTGCTCGGCGTTGATCTCCAGCCGCCGGCCGGCGGTGGCCAGCGTGACGCCGTGGCGGATGCAGGTCAGCACGTCCTGCAGGTCGCGGCGGGCGCGGGTGTGGTAGAGCACGCGGGTGCCGGCGACGGTGGGCAGCTCGAACGCGGCGGCGCGGCTGCGCAGGGTGCGTTCGGTGCGCTGGTCGCCGGGTTCGCGGTGGCGGGCGAGCAGCAGGTAGAGCCGGTCGCCGAAAGCCTGGCGCAGGTCGTCGACCGCGGTGTGGTGGTCGGTGCGGTGCAGCACGCTGCGGGTGCCGGGCAGCACCGCGATCAAGTCGCCGGCGAAGCTGCACACCTCCGGCCAGCCGACCTGGCATTCGCCCTTGGGCGAGCGCAGCCGGCCGGCGGAGATCAACCGGCACAGGTGGCCGTAGCCGCGCCGCGAGGTGGCGAGCAGCAGCAGCGAGCTACCGTCGAACAGCGACAGCTCGGCGCCGACCAGCACCCGCACGCCGAGCTCCTTGGCGGCGACATGCGCGCGCACCATGCCGTAGACGCCGTCGCGGTCGGTCAACGCCAGCGCCTGGAGCCCCAGCCGGTGGGCCTCTTCCACCAGTTCCTCGGGATGGCTCGCGCCCTCGAGGAACGAGTAGTTGCTCTTCACCCACAGCGGCGCGTAGGTCATCGGCGTCGGGACGTCACTCCACTTCGCCCTGCAAGAACCAGCGCCGTTGCTGCCGGTCGAGGAAGATCCACAGCCAGCGGCCGCTGCTGGTGCGCACGTAGTAGTAGTGCCGCACCACCTCGCGCAGCCACCAACCGGCGTGCACCACGAACGGGCCCAGCGTCTCCTCGATCGGTCCGTCGGCGACGTCGAACAGCCAGCCGTCGGGCTCGTGCCGGGCGCGCGACGGCAGCGCGATCGGCGAGGGGAAGAAGCGCCGCACCAGCGGTCGCCCGCCGGAGGAAGTCCCTGCGAGGTCCCGCGCGCGCGGTGGCTCGAGCCGTTCGAAGCGTTCCCAGGAGAAACAGTGCTCCGGCAGCTGGCCCTCGTGCAGGTAGGCGCGGCGCACCGCGTCGTCACCGTGCTCGGCGCGGATCCGCGCCAGCGCGCGGCGCGCCGCGGCGAGGTCACGGCTGCGGGTGGCGAACAGGTCGAGCTGCTGGCGCTTGGTGCTGACGCCGCGCACCGCGAGAGCGAGCTCGGTGACCCCGCTGCCGAGCTGCACCCGGCCCAGCCGCAGCCGCAGCAGCGACTCGATCTGTGCTCGGTCCTGAGTCGGCTCGGCGGGCTCGAGGCTCTCGTCGGCGGTGCTGCCGTCGTCGAGCCGCAGCGCGACCGCGAGGTGGCTCAGCCCCTGGTGGCGTCCGGCCAGGGTCTGCAGCAGCGGCGCCAGCATCGCCGAGAGCTGTGTGGCGATGCGGTCGAGCTGCGACTCGGGGTGGTCGAGGATCACCCGCGCCTCCAGCGGCTCGGTGGGCAGCACCGGGTCGAGCGCCGCTGCGTCGTCGCCGCGCGCCTGACAGTAGAGGTCGTAGGCCGCTTTGCCGAAGCGCCGCCGTAGGCCTTCGACCGGCAGGTCGAGGAACTGGCCGAGCCGCTCGATGCCGAGTCGGTGCAGTGCGTCGCGCAGCTTGGCGTCGAAGCCGAGCCGGGCGATCGGCACCTCGCGGCTCGCCGCGGCTTCTTCGTCTGGCGAGCGGAACACGCGGATCCCGTCGCGCGCCACCGCCGGGGCGGTGCGCGCCGCCGCGTAGCTGCCGAACCGCGTGAACCCGACCGCGATCGACGCCGCGTAGCCGGCGCTGGCGAGGTCGATCTTGATGCGCACCGCCCAGTCGCGCGGCGAGGCGTAGAGGCGCTGCAAGCCGGTCGCGTCCAGCCAGAACACCCCGGGCTCGGCTTCCGAAGGTTCGACCCGTGGCGTGAACGACCACAGTCGCTGCGTCAGGCCGTCGACCGCGGCGGCGATCTCCGACTCCGGCACGATGCTGGCGCGCAGCTCGGGGTCGAGCGCCAGCGCGGCCGCGTAGCGCATGCCCGGCAGGATCCCGCTCTGCCGCGCCCGCTCGTTGATCCACAGCAAGAGCCCCTGCGGCTTATCGCGGTCGACCACCGCGGCCGGTTGCTTCGCCCACTCGGGGTGACGCCAGAGCAGCACCTGAAGGGGCAGTGCCGGCAGGTCAGCACAGGCCATTCGGTCCACGGCAGACCTCGGTGTGGCGCCAGCCGGGACCGCGGCGCTTGTCCTTGAGCGCGTGTAGCTCGCAGGTGAAGCGGTCGAAGTCGGTGCGCCGGTGGGTGCAGGCGGCGCGCAGCGACACCAACGAGCCCAGCGAATTCGCTCGGCTCTGGCTGCGCGGGCCGCGGGTGCGCTGCGGGTGGTTGCGGCTGCGGGTCAGCGCGATCAGCGCGGTGGCGAACCGCCGCGCCAGCCCGACCAGCCGGGTCTGCACCGCCAAGGTCATCGACACCTGCTCGCCGAGGTCGAGCACCACCACGCCGAAACTGCCCGAGCGCAGCAGCGCGTCGGCGGCGCGCAACACCGGCAACCCCTTCTCCACTTGGATCACCGGCAGCGCGGCGAGGTCGATGCCGGACGCCGCCAGGTCGGGCGGGAAGAACGTCGTGGCGCCGGTGGCGACCCACGCCACCGGCTCGCCGCGCAGCTGCGCTTCGAGCAGTACGCCGGTGACCAACGTCAACACCGCGGTGTCGGCGCCGCCAGCCAGCTCGACCAACCGGCCGCTGAGGTCGTCGAGGCAAAAGCCGGGGTGCGCGGGGCCGGCGGTGCCTCCGGTGGCGAGTCCTTCGATCTTCGGCAGCGGCATGGGGGTGGATCAGGGCAGCGGTTTCAGGGCAGTGGTTTCAGGGCAGTGGCGTCAGGGCAGCGGCATCAGGGCAGCGGTTTCAGGGCAGCGGCATCAGGGCAGCGGTTTCAGGGCAGAGGCATCAGGGCAGCGGTTTCAGGGCAGAGGCATCAGGACAGCGGTATCAGGGCAGAGGCATCAGGGCAGCGGTTTCAGGGCAGAGGCAACGCGTCCTGCATCCCGGGAATGCGTCGGCGCGGCATGGGCTCAGCGGCTCAGGTCGCGGCGGACTTCGAGCACCTTGCCGAGGATGGTGAGGCGCTCCGGGTCCGGCACGATCGGGGCGAAGGCGGGGTTGTGCGGCCGCAGCTCGATGCGGTTGCCGCGCCGCACGAAGGTCTTCACCGTCGCCTCGTCCTCGACCAGCGCGACGACGATGTCGCCGGAGCGCGCGGTCGGTTGCGCGCGGACCAGCACGAGGTCACCCGGCAGGATGCCGGCATCGCGCATGCTCTCGCCTTCGACCCGCAGCGCGAACAAGCGCCCGTGGTCGCGGTCGCGGCCGGCGACCGGGACGCTGCCCTCGTGGTTCTCGATCGCCTCCTGCAGCGCACCCGCGGCCACCCGGCCGAGCAGCGGCACGAGCTGCACGGGTTCGGGTGGCCGAGACTGCTGTGGTGATCTCCCCTGCGCCGGTGCGGCCTTGGCCGCCGGCAGGCAGTAACCGCGCGCGGTGCCGCCGCTGCGTTTGGCCAACCGCCCGTCGGCGACCAGCTGCTCGAGGTGTTTCCGTGCCGTCTCGACCGCCCGAAAGCCGAACGCGGCCTGCACCTCTCGCACGGTCGGCGGGTCGCCCTGCGCGAGCCGTTGCCGCACGTAGCGGTAGACCCGAGCGCGGGTTTCGCCGGTGGGGGAGAAGGGAGGTGGCACGTCGGGTGACCATAGCAGACAGATGTCTACCATGCAAGGGGTGGTCGAGGGCGCGCCCGTAGGGTCTTTCGCGACGCGGAGGTTCAGCGAGAACCTCGGCAGTGCGTCGTATCGCGCGCCTTGGTTCGCGATCCTCGGTCGCCTCACGGACCGAACAGCACGCCGCCACTGCTGGGCTGCGCCGGTGTTCCGTCGATCCCACTGCGCCGTTGCGCACACCACGTGCGGCGTGGCCCCCCCCTCCGGGGCACCTGGCCGCGGTCGCTCAGCGGCCGATCGCGGTGTAGAGGCCCGGGGTCGCCGCGAGGGACTGCCCGGTGGCGATCACTCCCTGTTGGAACAACTTGACACCGGCGAATTCGACGCGGTCCGGGATGGGCAGCGTCTGAACGATGCGGCCGCTCGCGTCGGTCTGGAACTGCAGCACCACTTCGCTCCCCAGGGCGACGATGATGTCGGCGCCGAGCAGATTCAGCTCGCCGCGATTGGCACCGACCACGAACCAGGCAGGCGCGGAGGCCAGTCCGAATTCGCAGGTCACCGTGTGGGTGAGGCCGATCCGCGGCGCGCCGCTGCCGTAGATCCGCGGCGTCGCGGCGAGGTTGCCTGGCGATGCCCGACCGAACTCGGTGAAGCCCGCGGTGGGCAGCCACGCTGCCGCGGTTTCGAGGTCGAACAGCCCGCTCGATGCGAACTCCGACGACAGCGTGACCCCGACCACCTGGTCGTCAGTCGACGTGCGGTCGATGCCGAACGACAGCAGATTGGTGCTGGCTTGCAGAAGCGATCGAACGCCGATGTCGTTGAGCAAGAACCCCGCCGTGGCCAGCGCCCGGCTCGTCGCCTGGTCGATCTTCGATCGATCGCTGTTGGCGGCGATGCTGACCGGAACCCGCTGCGAGAACGGCGTGCCGTTGGAGCTGACCAAGTGCACGGTGATCTCCGCGCGGAGGTTGCTGGGAGCCACGGCGTCTTTCCGTGCGGGGGGGATGGCGATGCCGTTCGACTTGGTGGACGACGAGGGAATCACCGCGGCGCGGAACCCTGCGCCGATGCTGACGCCGGTGTCATTGCTGGCCAGCAGCATGCCGCTCTCGAACAGCGGTTTGCGCCAGTCTTCGGGGTGGACCCAACCCTCGTTCACGCCGAGTCGCGTGGTGCCGTAGCCGAGTCGCTTGAGGCCTGCCAGAAGCTCGTCGACGAGGGTGGCGACATCCTGGCCGAGACGTGGGTGAAGGACGATCGGGGGCGGTCCGCCGACCAACTCGAAGACGATCGACGAGGGCTGCTTGTCGCGGGTCAGGCCGGTCGCCTTGGAACCCACCAGTGAGAAGGTCAAGCCCTGTTGGGCTGAGAGGGGTGCAAGGGCGAGGCAGCCGATCAAGGCGGCCGTGGTGCGGGTGGAGATTCGAATCATGTTCTGTTCCTGTGAGGATTGGACTACCGCTCAGACGCGATTGGCGTGCGCCGGCCGACACGACAATCCCCGGATCGGATCGCCGAGCAGCGCCACGGTCAGCTCTGACGCCCGAGATGCACCGCGCGGGCGTCGCACCGGTGTCGCTGACCCACCGAACTTCGGTCTGCCCGGCATCCGGCCCACGCCTCGTGCGCGGCGCCGCGAGATCGTGCGCGGTCGTTGCAGTGCGAACAGCAGTTGGGTCTGAACGAATGCGGTGTGCATCCCCATCGAGAGCACAGCTTCTGCCGATCGGCGAAGCCGGCAGCGGCATTGCGCGGTGACAGCTCCGTTTCGAACGGTCGCCGCAAGTCGCGCGGGACCTGAGCGCCGCGGCTCCGTCGCGAGTCAGTTCGGGTCGGCGAGGTCGGGAAACTCGTGCGTGTGGCCGTCGAACGGCAGCGACTTCACCCACGAGACTCCGGCGAGGTGGAGCGGCGCGTAGAGGTGGGGGAACAGCGCGCCTCCGCGCGACGGCTCCCAGCGGAGCGCGGAGCCGAGGCGGTCAGCGTCGATGGCCAGCAGCCGCAAGTCGCGTTCGCCGGCGAAGTGCCGCGCGACGGTTTCTTCGACCTGTTCTGCGGTGGACAAGTGGATGTAGCCGTCGGTCCGGTCGATCGCCGCACCGATCGTCACGCCGGCGGACTCGAACTCGAGCCACTCCGCCCGCCGGAGCACCTTGTAGACGAGCACGGCGCGATCGAAGAACGAACGGAGCGGTCCCGGGCCTACCGGGTGTACCGCCGCACCGGGCTCGCCACGCCGCCGAACTGCGGTGTGCCCGACACCGTGTTGCCGGCGTGCAGCGCGGCGAGCTTGGCGTCGAAAGTCGGCGCGGTCGGCACGGTGGTTCGCGACGCCGAACTCAGCAAGAACACTCGGCTGGCGGTGTCGTTCCACGCGCCCTGGACCACGATCTCCTGACCGACCCACGCCGACTGGAACGGCACGCCGCCGCGGCCGGTCAGCGTCCAGTGTTCCGGCAGCGCACCGACGTTGGTGCTCGGCACCGTGCTCCACAGGAACGGCACTCGTGTGTCGATGTGCACCCCGTTGCAGGGCACGCCGGGGAACGGGATCCCGGGGTCGAAGCTGCGCAAGCCGACTACGCTCAGCACCTGGGTATTCGGCCCGAATTGACTCCCCAGCTGGCTCACGACCATCTGCCCGGCGAGCGGGTTGGCGCGGTCGAGCGGATGGTGCACCGCGACGGTGAGCGCAGTGCGGGACGACAGCGTCGGGATGGTCGACGTGCTGTCCCGACACCCGGCGCTGCCGGTGTTGCCCAAGTCCCGTCCCGTCGCGTAGGCGGTGGCTGCCGTCGGCACGGTGTCGAACTGGTATGTCGCGACAGTCGTCCCCCAGCTCTGCTGGTTGGTCAGCGTTCCGCCGGTGAAGTCCCAGTCGGCGAGGATGTCGTTGCCCCCGGTGTAGACCCACGGGGTAGTGAACGGAAAGCGGTAGGCCCACGGTGCGGGAACGCTCTGGTGCGGCCCGGTCACGAAGGGCCAAGACACCGCCGCTTGGAACACCAGCGTGGCTGGTCGCAGCAAGTTGCTCGAGAACGTGCCGCTGAAGGTGGCGATCGAGGTCTCGCTCATCGACAGCGAAACCTGTGTCCAGCTGCGCCCCGCCTCGAAGTACCCGCTCGTGGGCGAGCGCAGGCGCAGGGCGAGTTCGCGGAGAATCAGCGGGTTGCCGCGCCAATGGCCGTCGGCCAACTGCGAGCGGCCGGCCGCGTAGGCGCCGACGCCCCAACTCGCGCCACCGCCGGTCTGTTGATCGAGGCCGGGGGGGGAGGTGAAGGTCGTCTGGGCCGGAACGGCCGCGGCGAGCGCCAGGGCGAGCGGGACGAGGTGTGACGGGAGGCGTTGCACGGTGTGAGCGTAGCCCATTGGGGCGGGCCGTGCATCCCGCGGCGGGTCGGGCGGGAGGGACCCTGGTGGAATTCCGGG
>JACKIB010000003.1 GCA_020638695.1 Planctomycetota bacterium | reverse complement strand
CGTGCGGGCCGACCTCGGGCGGGCGCACCGGATGGTGGTCGGTAGAAGGCACACCGCGCGCGTGCATCGCCCCAGCCTCCGGCGAGTCGCGAAAAACCCCATGTCGGTGGTGCACGGGGTGGCTGCCCACTAACGTCTCCGCCCGATGCGACGCGTTGGTCAGTACGCGCGATTCACCTTCGATCGGGCCGAGTTCCACACCGCGTCGGGACGCGTCGAGCTCGACTACTCGTTCGCGGGAGAACCGGGCCGGCAGGTGCGCTTTCGCGAGCAGCTGGCGTTCGACGGCGTCGCGTCGCCCGCGGACCCGCGGCTGGTCGACAGGGCGCTGCGCGCGGTGCACATCATCGGCGGCGTCAGCTACTACAAGGCCGACTGCCCGCCGCACTTCGACCTCGGGCCGCACCGGCTAGGCTCCGACGAGGCGGCGTTCTACGACCGGCTGTACCGCTCCGGTCTGCAGGAGTTCCTGCACGTCAACCGTCAGCAGGTCGCCGAGCAGGACCTCGCCTCGTTCCTCGACGGTGTCCCGTGCCGGGCATCCGTCCCTGAAGCACCGGGTCATCCGACCGATCGCGTCGGGCGGGTTCTGTTGCCGTTCGGCGGCGGGCGCGAGTCGGTGCTCACCGCGCAGCTGCTGCGCGATCGAGGCCTCGACGTCACACTGTTCCGGCTGCGTGGTCACCCACGCATCACCGAGACCGCGCAGTGGCTCGGTCTGCCGCTGGCGGTGTGCGAGCGGCAGTTGAGTGCCAACCTACTGCAGATGAACCGCGTCGGGGCGCTCAACGGTCACGTGCCGGTCACGGCCTTCGTGTTGGCGGTGTCGCTGCTCTACGCGGTTGCGCACGGGTTCGACAGCATCTGCATGAGCAACGAGCGCGACGCCGACGAGCCGACTGTCGCCGGCACCGCGATCAACCACCAGTGGAGCAAGTCGTCGGAATTCGAACAGGCGTTCCGCGGTTTCGCCCGCGACACCTTGGGCGCCGGAACCCGGTTGTTCAACCCGGCACGGGTCGCAGGATCGCTGGCGGTGTCGCACCTGCTCGCCCGCCGCTACCCCGATGCGCTGGGTGTCGTCACCAGCTGCAACGCCAACTGGCGGTTGTCCGGGCCGGCCGAGCGCCGCTGGTGTTGTCGGTGCGCGAAATGTGCGTCGACCTACTTGTCGCTGGCACCGTTCTTCGCCGCGGACGCGCTGCAGCAGACCTTCGAGGGCGCACCGCTGCACGACCCGGAGATGCTGCCGCTGTTCCGGGCACTGCTCGGACACACGCCGGAGCGGCCGTTCGAATGCGTGGCGGCGCCGCGCGAGGCCGCGACCGCGATGCGACTGCTGCTCGGCCGGCCCGAGTATCGCGACGCCCCAGCGCTCGTCGAGTACGCGCGTCTCGAGGGTGCGCGGGCGCCGGAGTCGAGCGACGGCGATGCGTTCTGGGAACGACAGGCGGCAATGCTGGAGCATGAGATCGATGCGCTTGCGTGACCTGGCGGGGCGCCGCGTGTGCCTGCTGGGTTTCGGCCGCGAGGGATCGGCGACGCTCGAAGTCCTGCAGCGCGCTGCCGTGTTGCAGGGGGAAGCCGCTCCGCGGGTGTCCATCGCCGATCGACAGCCGATCGCCGACGTCCCGTGCCCGGTGCTCAGCGGTCCCGACTACCTGCGGGCAATCGAAGATCACGACGTCGTGATCCGCTCGCCGGGGGTCTGGGATCCGCGGCTCGAGCTGGTGGCACACAAGGTGACCACGCCGACCAACCTGCTGCTTGCCGAGGCCGCGCAGCGCGGGACGACCGTGGTCGGGGTCACCGGGACCAAGGGCAAGAGCACCACGAGTTCCCTGATCCACCACCTCTTGGTGGCCGCCGGTCGCCCGGCGCGGTTGCTCGGCAACATCGGAGTTCCGGCGATCACCGCGCTGCTCGATCCCGAAGCACTGTCCGAAGTCCTGGTGCTCGAGCTGAGCAGCTTCCAGCTGCACGATCTGGAACGGGGGCCTACCGTCGGCGTCATCACATCGTTCTTCGACGAGCACCTCGACTACCACGGTACTGCCGCGCGCTACGAAGCCGCCAAGGCGCGGTTGTTCGCGCGGCAGCGCGCGGGCGACCACGCGCTGTTCGATGCGGAATCCGCGGCGTGTCGGCGAATCGCCGCGCACAGCCCGGGAGTCCAGGTCGAGTACCGCGCCGCAGACGTTCCGGACGGAGCGACGCGGTTGCGCGGCCAGCACAACCGCGGCAACGCCGCGGCGGCCTGCGCTGCGGTCGCGGTGCTGGGGGTGCCGCCGGCTGCCACGCGGGCCGCGTTGTCCGGCTTCGCTCCGCTGCAGCATCGCCTCGCCACGGTGGGGGGACAGCGGGGGGTGACCTGGATCGACGACTCGCTGGCCACCATCCCCGAGGCCGTGATCGCGGCGCTCGACTCCCTGGCGCCCGACGTCGGCACGTTGATCGTCGGCGGTCACGACCGTGGCTTCTACCGCTTCGATGCCCTGGCCGAGGCCATCGTCGGGCATCGGGTCGGCGTGGTGGTGACGCTGCCCACGACCGGCACTCAGGTGAGTGCCGCACTGGAGCGCTGTCCACGACCCCATGCGACGCGCGCGTTCCCCGCGGGGAGCATGGAGGAGGCGGTGCGGATCGCCGCTGCCCACACACAGCCCGGGCGCATCGCCCTGCTGTCCCCGGGCGCGCCCAGCCACAACATGTTCCGCGACTACCGCGACCGCTCCGCGGCGTTCCGCCGCTGCATCGAGCAACTCGACGAGTCGGGTGCGGATGCCGTCGCGACCCAATCGTGAGGAGCGGGCGGGCAACTCGGCGCGCTACCTCGATTGCCGCGCCGCGGCATGGCGGGACCCGGTTCGTACGCTTACGCTCACGGCTATCTGGTCATGCTGCCTCAGTCCGCGCAAGGTCTTGCGACCATCGGCTGGCGGGAGTGGGTTCGCTTGCCCGCATTCGAAGTCCTGATCAAGGCGAAGGTCGACACGGGCGCGCTGTCGTCCGCGATCCACGTCCATCGGGTGGAGGAGTTCACGGACCGCGGGTGCGCCATGGTGGGGTTCACCATCCATCCGCGGCAACGTCGACGTGAACCGGAGATCCAAGCGGTCGCCGAGGTGGTGGATTGGCGGACGGTGCGCAATTCGGGGGGCGGCTCGGAGCGTCGCATGGTGGTGTTGATGGACTTCGAGCTCGGAGGATTCCAGTGGGCCACGGAGGTTACGCTGGCACGCCGCGACCAGATGGGCTTCCGCATGCTGCTCGGTCGCCGGGCGCTGCGGAATCGGTTCTTGGTGGACCCGGGCGCTTCCTACCTGCTGGGCAAGGTGCGGCGTGTCGCCGACCGACGAGCTAGCGAATGAACATCGGCATCCTGTCTCGCAAGGCGAGTCTGTATTCGACCAACCGGCTCTACCAGGCCGCGGTCGACCGTGGCCATGACGTCCGGATCATCGACTACCTGCGCTGCTACATGAACATCACGTCGCACTGCCCGGACGTGATCTACCAAGGTGAGTCGCTGCGCAGGATCGAGGCCGTGGTGCCGCGGATCGGCGCGTCGAAGACTTTCTACGGCACCGCAGTGGTGCGGCAGTTCGAGATGGCCGGCGTCTACGCGCTGAACGAATCCCAGGCGATCACGCGGTCCCGCGACAAACTGCGCTGCCTGCAGCTGCTGTCGCGCCAGGGGATCGGTCTGCCGGTCACCGGCTTTGCGCATTCGACCAAGGACACCGCGGGGCTCATCGAGTTGGTCGGCGGCGCCCCGACCGTCGTCAAGCTGCTCGAGGGGACGCAAGGCATCGGGGTCGTCCTGTGCGAGACCAACAAGGCCGCCGAGTCGGTGATCGAGGCGTTCCGCGGCCTCGATGCCAACATCCTGATCCAAGAGTTCATCCAAGAATCGAAGGGCAGCGACATCCGTGCGTTCGTGGTCGGCGGCAAGGTGATCGCGGCGATGCAGCGCACCGGTGCTCCCGGTGAGTTCCGCAGCAATCTGCACCGGGGCGGCACGGCGGCGAAGGTGAAGCTCACCCCACAGGAGCGCACCACCGCCATTGCCGCAGCGCGTGCGGTCGGGCTCAACGTCGCCGGCGTCGACATGCTGCGCGCCACGCGCGGGCCGGTGGTCATGGAGGTCAACTCCTCTCCGGGTCTCGAGGGGATCGAGCGGGCTACCGGCCTCGACGTCGCCGGGGCGATCATCGAGTTCATCGAGAACAACGCCAAACCAGGCAAGACCAAGGACCGAGTCGGTGCCTGACCTGGTCGTCGGCGGGACCGAAATCGCCCCCGGGCAGATCGTCGACGTCGATCTCGCGGTGGCGCGGTTGCCGACCCGGACCCGCCTTACGCTGCCGGTCCGCGTGGTCCACGGCCGCCGGCCCGGCCCGCGGCTGTGGCTGAGTGCCGCGGTGCATGGCGACGAGCTGAACGGAATCGAGATCGTGCGCCGAGTACTCGAGCGCCTGCACCCCCGGACCCTGAACGGCGCAGTGTTGGCGGCGCCGATCGTCAACCTGCACGGATTCCTGCACCAGACCCGCGACCTACCGGACGGGCGCGACCTCAACCGCTCGTTCCCCGGGTCGGCACGCGGTTCCCTCGCCGCCCGGCTGGCGCACCTGTTCATGGAGGAAGTGGTCTCCAAGTGTTCGCACGGCATCGACCTGCACACCGGGAGTGGCCAGCGGACCAACCTGCCGCAGGTGCGCGCCGATCTGGGCGACCCGCAGACCCGTGGTGCGGCCGAGGCGTTCGGTGCGCCGCTGTTGCTCCACGCGCGGCTGCGCGATGGGTCGCTGCGTGAGGCGGCCACGGTCCGCGGAGTCCGCACGCTGCTGTTCGAAGGTGGTGAGGCGCAGCGCTTCGACGAGGATGCGATCGCGGTGGGAGTGCGCGGGGTGCGGCGGGTGATGGGGTTCCTCGGCATGGCCGAGCCACCCAAGGGCCATGCGACGCCGTCCCTGGTCGCGGACCGAAGTACTTGGGTCCGCGCGCCGGGCAGCGGCATGGTGCGGGTCCTGGTGCGGGCGGGGGCGTTGGTCGGCAAGGGCGATCGCCTGGGCGTGATCGCCAACGCGTTCGGCGAGTCGGTGGCTACCCTCAAGGCTCCGGTCGACGGGATGGTGATCGGCGTTCGCCTCAACCCGGTCGTCTACCAGGGCGACGCGGTGGTGCACATCGCGCACCAACCGCGCCCGGTGCGGGTCACGTCCGTTGCGCGCCGCGCTTCATCGCCGCGGCGATGAAGTCGCGGAACAGCGGGTGTGGCTTGAGCGGGCGCGTCTTGAACTCCGGGTGGAACTGCACGCCGACGAACCAAGGGTGGTCGGGCACTTCGACGATTTCCACCAGGTCGAGTTTGGGGTTGATCCCCGACAGCACCAATCCGGCTTCCTGCAGCCGTGACCGGTAGGCGTTGTTGAACTCGTAGCGGTGTCGGTGCCGCTCGGAGATCATCGTGGTCCCGTAGGCCCGCTGCGCGCGCGTGCCGTCCTGCAACCGGCAGTCGAACGCGCCGAGCCGCATCGTGCCGCCGAGGTCGGACACCGCCTTCTGTTCCTCCATCAGGCTGATCACCGGGTTGGCGGCGTCGGTGCCGTACTCGCTGGTGATCGCGTCGGTGATGCCGAGCACGTTGCGCGCGTACTCGACCACCGCCGCCTGCATTCCGTAGCAGATGCCGAGGAACGGGATCCCACGGCTTCGCGCGTAGTGGATCGCCGCGATCTTGCCCTCGAAGCCGCGCTCGCCGAAGCCGCCCGGCACCACCATCCCGTCGATGCCACCGAGCAACTCGTCCGGGCCCTCGCCGGCCACTTGCTCGGCCGACACCTTGCGCAGCTCGACCCGCGCGGCGAAGTGGTTGCCGGCGTGCTCCAGCGACTCGTAGATCGACTTGTACGCGTCGTGCAGCTCGATGTACTTGCCGGCCACCGCGATCTCGATGGTCTGCCTGGGGTTCTTGACCCGGTCGAGCATCTCCAGCCAATCGTCGACGTTCGGCTCCTGACGCGCCTCCAAGCCCAGCCGCGTGAGGATCTGGGTGTGCAGCTTCGCCTTCATCAGGTTCATCGGCACCTCGTAGATCGAGAAGTCGACGTCGCGCTCCTCGACCACCGCCTGCTTCGGCACGTTGCAGAACAGCGAGATCTTGGCCGCCATCTCCTCGGTCATCGGCTGCTCGGTGCGGCAGATCAGGATGTTCGGCTGGATACCGATCTCGCGCAGCTTGCCGACCGACTGCTGGGTCGGCTTGGTCTTCATCTCGCCGCTGGCGCGCAGGTACGGCAGCAACGTCAGGTGGATGAACAGGCAGTTCTCGTGCCCGACCTCCAAGCTGAACTGCCGGATCGCCTCGAGGAACGGCAGGCTCTCGATGTCGCCCACCGTCCCGCCGATCTCGGTGATCGCGACGTCGGGGGTTCCGGTGGCGCCCTTGTGGATCGCCGACTTGATCTCATCGGTGATGTGCGGGATCACCTGCACGGTGCGGCCGAGGTAGTCGCCGCGGCGCTCCTTCTGGATCACGGTCCGGTAGATCTTGCCGGTCGTGTAGTTGGAGTCCTTGGTCAGGATGGCGTGGGTGAAGCGCTCGTAGTGGCCGAGATCGAGGTCGGTCTCGGTGCCGTCGTCGGTCACGTACACCTCACCGTGCTGGAACGGCGACATCGTCCCCGGGTCGACGTTGATGTACGGGTCGAGCTTCTGCATCGAAATGCGCAGGCCCATCCGCTCGAGCATCCAGCCGATGGCGGCCGAGGTGAGGCCCTTGCCCAGCGAGGAAACCACTCCGCCGGTTACGAAGATGTACTTGGTCATGTGGATCGGGACGGCTGATCGGCGAGGCGGGCGAGGAATGCGTCGTAGTCGGCGCGACACTCGATCCCCCAGGGATCGCCGCTGGCGCGGAGCACGGGCATGCGGATCCCGTTCTCCAGGAAGCGCAGCTGCTCGAGCCCCTCGATCTCGTCGAGTCCGCTGGAGGGCAGCTCCGGCAGCCGCTGCAGGGTGCGGCTGGTGAACGCGTAGACGCCGATGTGGCGGAGCAGCGGGGTGCGGTCCTCCGCGCGGCGGTGGAACGGGACCGGTAGCCGGCTGAAGTAGAGCGCATCGCCGTGGCAGCCGCGCACCACCTTGACCACGTTGGGGTCGGCGGCCGCTGCCGGATCGGCCAGGGGTACCGCGAGCGTGGCGCAGGTGGCGTCGCCGTCGTCGCCGGCCAACGCTTCGACCAGTTGGCACAGGTCCGCGGGGTCGACCTCGGGCCAGTCACCTTGGATGTCGACCACCACCCCCGCCGCGCGACCGCGCGCCGCTTCGGCGCAGCGCTCGGAGCCGGTTCGGCACGCGGCACCGGTCATCACCGGTGTGTAGCCGTCCGCCTCGGCCGCGCGTGCGACCGCATCGCTGTCGGTCGCCACCAGCACCGCCGCGAAGCAGCCGGCGGCGCGCGCCTGCGCGCAGGTGTGCAGGAACAGCGGCTTGCCCGACTCGGCCAGCAGCGCCTTCCCAGGGAGCCGCTGGCTGTCGACGCGAACGGGAATGATGGCGATGGCCCCCGTCTCGCGTGGCTGGGTCACTGCTTGTTCGTGCGCTTCTGGTAGTCCCGCTCCAGTTGGTCGCGGGACTCGTAGAGGGTGCGGCTGTCGAGGGACGAGCTGCGGAACTGGTCGGTCGAGTTGTAGGTGTCCTGGAACAACTGCACCCACTGCGCCCAACGGGCCAGGTCGTCGCGGTTGGTCTGTCGGCTCGAAGTGGAGTAGGTCTTGCCGTTGTGCAGCACTTGCATCGCGGTGTAACCGGCCGGCGGGTCCCCGGAGTCCGCCATGTCGAAGAACCGGTTGCCGCCGAGCGCGTCGAGCAGCTGCTGGACGGTGGGATCGGCCAGGATCTTCAGGCCGGGGTCTCGCTTCAGCTGCTTGTCGGCTTCGGCAGGCGACAGCGAGGACCGATTGACCATCGTCTGGACGTGCCCGGACTTGGTGTGCAGCGCGACCGCCACCCGATCGCCTGGCGCGACGGTGACGACTCGCTGGAGACGCGGCCCGCCGGCACACTGGCCGAGCACCAGGGCGGCGAGCGACGCCGATGCGGAGAGGACGATGCGCGGCAGCGGGGACACGACGCCCGCGGAATGTAGCCAGCACCACGCGGCAGCGCCACCTCGCGCACGATTCGTCCGCGCAAACCGTGCGACTCGCGGCGCAGGGGTCGCGGGGAGTTGTGGCGGTGCCGTCGTTGACTGGTGAGGAATGCGGGCTAGCATGGATTGCGTACGACCGAGCGGGGTGGGCGCCCCGTAGGACGTGCGTCGACGTCGGCAACCGTGCGGCAATGCACCGCGGATCCGGCGGCGAGACGATTCAGTCCTGGGAGGGACGCATGAAGCGCAACGAGACCATTCTGGTGTACGCCGTGACCGGGCTGCTGCTGCTGATCCTGGCCATCGCGGTGATCTTCGGCGAGCAGCCGGCGACCAAGCCGAGCGAGCAGACCGTGGCTCAGTCCGACCTGCCGACCTCGAGCACGCAGCTGCCAGGGGTGACCCCTGCACTGCTCGGCGAGGGTGCCGGAACCCCGGACGGTCCGGCCGGTGGCCGTCCCGAGGCGGGGCGCACCACCCCGGTGACCCCGGAGACCGAGAAGCCACGCGATGGGTCGAACGCTCCGGTTGGCGGCACGCCGTCTCCGGCACCCTCCGGACCGATCGCGGGCGGATCGTCCGCGGACGGGACCACACCGACCGTGACGCCGGTCGGACTCGCCAAGTCGGTGGAGGTGCCCGCGGCAGCGCCGGCCCCCGAGCAGGTGCTCGAGACCCGCTTCGGGACGAGCCGACGGATGGGTGACTTCCGGGTGGTCCGCGCCTGGTCGGGAGCGAGCCTGCGCGACGTGGTGCAGCGCTGGTGCGGCGACACGTCCCGGCTCGGCGACGTCGAGCTGCTGAACGAATCGGTCGACCCCAAGCGCCTCACCGCCAACCAGGAGGTGATCGTGCCCTGGGTCGAGGCGTCCTCGCTGCTCGCCGCCGCAGAGGTGCGCCACGCTGTTCCTGCCGTTGCGCCTGCCGCGGCCGGGACCTACTCCGTCGGCAAGGGCGAGTCGCTGTGGAAGATCGCCTCTCGTCGCGTTCCCGCGAAGAAGATCCCGGCGTGGATCGCGCGCTTCCGCGAGATCAACCCGGAGGTCTCCGACCCGAACGCGTTGCGCGAAGGTCAGAAGGTCCGGCTGCCCAAGTGACATAGGCCAAGTGACGTAGGCCAAGTGACGTAGGCCAACGCTCGGAAGCTCCGAGCCGCGGCGAGCGACTCGGCTCGACTCGAGGGGTTCTCGCCGTCGTTCGGTTGGGCTGCCGACGCCGCTCCCCGCACCCGACGTCGCGGCGCACCGATGCCGCAGCTCAGCGCAGCGAGTAGCGTTCGAGCTTCTTGTAGAGGTTCGAGCGCTGGATCTTGATCCGCTCGGCGGTGCGCTTCAGGTTGCCGCCGTTCTCCTCGATCTTGCGGCGGATGAACTCCCGTTCGGTGGCGGCGCGAAACTCCTCGAGGGTCTGCAGCTCGAAGAACGCCGCTTCGGTGCGCGGTCGGTTCGCGGACCCGGTGCCCGCCAGGTCCTGGACCTCGATGGTCTCGCCTTCGGCGAGGATCGCCGCACTCTCCATGCAGTTCTTCAGTTCGCGGATGTTGCCGGGCCACGGCATCTCGCGCAGGCGGGCGATGGCCGCCTTCGACAGCTTGCGGCTCGACAATCCGTTGCGGCGGCATGCCGCCTGCACGAAGTGACGTGCCAGCAGCTCGATGTCCGCCCGGCGTTCGCGCAGCGCCGGGCTGTGGATGTGGATCACGTGGATCCGGTAGTAGAGGTCTTCGCGGAACTCCTTGCGCTGGACCATCTCCTGTAGGTCCTGGTTGGTCGCGGCCAGCACCCGCACGTCGACCGAAACCGCCCGGCTGGAGCCGACCGGGGTGACGACCTTCTCCTGAAGCGCGCGCAGCAGTTTGGCCTGGGCGGACGGTGCCATGTCGCCGATCTCGTCCAGGAACACCGTCCCGCCGCTGGCTTGCTCGAAGTGGCCCCGGCGGGCGCTGGTGGCCCCCGTGAAGGCGCCCTTGTCGTGGCCGAACAGTTCGCTCTCGATCAAGTCGGCGGGGATCGCCGCGCAGTTCACTGGGAAGAACGGCCCCTGACTGCGCGGCGACTGGGCGTGCAGCTGCCGAGCGATCAGCTCCTTGCCGGTGCCGTTCTCGCCGGTGATCAGCACGGTCGCCTCGGTCGGCGCGACGCGTTCGATCGCGGTCCGCACCGCCTCGATCTCCTGGCTGACGCCGAGGATCTCGTGGTCGCGCGCCAGCTCGCGCCGCAGCGTCGAGTTCTGCATGGCCAGCTCGCGCAACCGCAGGCCGGCCTTCACCGAGACCAGCACCCGGTCGGTGTCGAACGGCTTGGTGAGGAAGTCGCAGGCTCCCTGCTTCACGGCGACCACCGCGGTCTCGATGTCGCCGTGCCCGGAGATCATGATCACCGGGAGGTCCGGGTGCTCCGCGCGCAGGCGGGCGAGCACCTGCATGCCGTCCATCCCGTGCATCTTGATGTCGAGCAGGACCACGTCGATTCCGCCCTGCCCGGCGCGCGCCAGCGCGGCTTCGCCGTCCGACGCCTCGGCCGGCTCATACCCTTCGTACCGGAGCGCGAACGCGAGCTCTTCGCGGACGGCGGCCTGGTCGTCGACGATCAGGATGCGGGCGGGTGCCATCCGGGGATGGTAGCGCGACCCGGTCGTCGGGCATCGCGTAGGCGACGGAACGCGCCCGTCGGGCGCAGGGGCGGACGCAAAGAGCCTTCTCGACCGCAGTTCGGCGACCCCGGCCGCGGAGTTCGCGGTCGGGCCGCTGGCGTCGGGGGCTCGCCACACCCCCCGTCGGACCCGTGATCCGTTCCGCACACCAGGGCCGCGCGAAATCGATCGACCGCCTGGAAACACGTTCCACCGGGGTATGCTTGTCCTGTCGTGTCAGCTCCGAGGTGACCCACGCGGCCGCCTTGACGGACCTGACACGGCACGTAGGATTGGCGGCCCTCTGACGCCAACCTATGGCAGTCATCGGAGTTCCGTCGGATGAACCCCCCGGCGGCGCCGTACCGTCCCCACAGCTTGAACTCGCACGCCGTCCCAGGCACGTATCCTCCCAGGAGTCCATTCATGGCGCTTGCTCGTAATTCCCTTCTCGGTCTCGTCGCCGCATGTGTCGCGCACGGCGTCGCGTTCGCCCAGACGCCCGTCGACGACGCGTTCCGCGCGGCGATGACCAAGCAGCATGACAAGGCGATCGAGATCCTCCGGGGGGTGATCAAGGCCAACCCGTCGTCGACCGAGGCGTTCGAGCTGTGGCAGAAGGTCGAAGCGGAGAAGTGGCAAGAGCTGCTGATGCAGAAGGGCGAACTGGGCAAGCTCGCGCAGCACATCCTGCTGTTGGCGAATGCCGGGCGGAAGGAGTTCAACCGCGACGAGGCGAAGATCAAGGCGCTGGTCGACGCCGCGTGCGGGGACGACTACGCCAAGCGCCGCGAGGCGATGATCGAGCTCGACACCAAGCACGGTGAGTTCGCCGTTCCCGCGCTGCTGGCAAAGATCGGCAACGCCGACGACGACAAGGGACAGGTCGCCGGCATCATGGCGCTGCGCCAGATCGGCCGCGCCGCGACCCTGCCGATGGTCAGCGCGCTCGAGTCGGGCAACGCGGTGCTGCGGCGCAACATCGCCGCGGTGCTGAACCTGACCAAGGACCACCGGGCCATTCCGGCGCTGACCGCGCTGATGAAGGACCAGAACGAAGGGGTCGTCTCGGTGGCGCGCGACGCGCTGAACAACATGGGTGCCAAGCCCGGTGCCGATGCGGTGGCGCTGTTCCTCGAGCAGAGCCAGAACTACATGGTCGGTGTCGGAACCGAGGGTTCGGACATCTCCGACGTGGTGTGGAGCTTCGCCGGCGGCAAGCTCAGCTACCAGGACTGCAGCCCGGCGGTCTACGGCTACGAGCTGGCCAAGAAGAGCGCCGAGCGCGCGCTCGGCATGGACCCGGGCAGCGTCGAGGCGACCACCCTGATCGCCCGCAGCTACCTGGCGCAGGTCGCCGCGATCGACAACGCCAAGCTCGACGCCCTCAAGGACGGTGTGCGCAGCAACCTCAACTTGGTCGCCATGGCGATGGGCCCGAAGGTGATCGGCCGGGCCCTGGAGTCGAGCTTGCGCGACAACCAGCCGATGGTCGCCGCCGCGGCGATCCGCGCACTCGGTGACACCACCGACAAGGACGCGCTCGGTAGCTCGCCGCTGCTGGCCGCCCTCGACAACGGAAACAAGGTGGTTCGCTTCGCCGCGGCGCTGGCGGTGGCCAAGGCGTCGCGCAGCACCAACGTGCCGCAGGCCGACAAGGTCGTGGCGATCCTCGGTGAGGCGGTTGCCGAACAGGCGATCAACCGCATCGCCACGGTCGGCCTGGACGACGCCAACAAGAAGGCGGTCGCCAACGCGGTCAGCCTGAAGAACGGCAACGTGGTCGAGGCGAACTACAACTCGGTGCGCGGCCTGGTCGGCCAGGTGTTGACCGGCGCGACCAGCCCCGACGTGGTGGTGGTCAACGACGTGCTCGCCGACGGCATCCCGATGACGGTGATCAACAGCGTGCAGCGGCACAGCCCGAACGTGAAGTTCGTGCTGGTGACCGGTGACGCCGACAAGGCCAAGGAGATCTACGGCGACAAGATCGCCGGCACGATCGCGCCGGGGTTCAAGCCCGAGGAACTCGAGTCGAAGGTCGCCGAGGCGCTGAAGGGCGTCGACCAGGCGGCGTTCAAGGTCCGCGCCGCGGAAGTCGCCGTCAAGGCGAGCAACGCGCTGAACACGCTGGCCGGCAACCGCGTCTCGATCGCGCCGGCCGTGTCGAGCCTCGAGACCCAGCTGCAGCGCACCGACGACGTCGCGATTCCGGCGGCGCGCGCCCTCGGCGAGGGTGGCAGCAGCATCGACGCCCTGCTCGGCCAGATCACCGGTAGCGCCGCGTCGAAGGATCTGAAGGTCGCCTGTGCCGACGCAGCGGGCAAGGTGCTCGGCCGCGTGCAGACGATCAGCCCCGAGCAATTCGCCGCCCTGAAGGGTGTGGCTGCCGACGCCAAGGCGGACGCCGGGCTGCGCACCGCGGTGGCGGTCGCGCTGGGCAAGGCCGGGCTGAGCACCGCGCAGCGGCTCGAGGTCGCCAAGGCGCTGTCCGTGATGGCGGTCGCCGCGAAGGCCGGCGAGTAAAGCGGGTCCGACACGCGTTCACGCGTGGGGGCGGGGTCGAGGTCGTGGGGCCTCGGCCCCGCGCTGCGTACCGGGGTCTGCGGCGGGGGTTCGATCGCGACGGATGGCGGATCGTGGGGGTGAAGGGCTCGTGGCTTGGAATCCTCGGGCCTGCTCGCTAACCTCCTCGCCCCGGCCCTGGCCGGCCCGTCCGCCGGAGTAGCTCAGTGGTAGAGCAACGCATTCGTAATGCGTAGGTCGTCAGTTCGACTCTGACCTTCGGCTCCATCTCGGGTGGGTCGGGATTCGCGAGAGCGGTGGAATCGGTCGCCCGCTCGGTCCTTGTGTGCGAGCCCCGTGCCAAGGGGAACTACTGCAGCTCACTTCCGGTGATTCGGTTCGGCGGCTTTCGTGTCACGCTCGTTGCGATTCCGGAGTCACAGGGCTGCTCCTTCAACAAGATCCCTGCGATGCGGACGTGTCGTGGGGTGATGGACGTGCCCAAATGGTCAGCCGTAGCTCCTCGCCGAACAATTCGTACGAGGGCGTTCGGCCGGAGTGGCGCTCGCCTCCCTCCAGGATGCTGCGGACGCCCTCACCCCGGGACTCGAGTAACACGCGCCCCGTTCGCGCACTCTTGATTCGCGATAGGAAGCTCACGAGTAGCTGATTCCTGGTGAACACACGGAATGGCATGGTTTCGATCGTGAGGCTGTTGGGAAGGGCGCCTGGACTGTACAGCTCCAGTCGGTCCACCAAGAGCATGAGCCGGATCTTGGAGCCTGAGATCGAGTAGTCGCGGTGAGCGACAGCGTTCACGATGGCTTCGTGGACGACATCCACCTCGTACTGTGGATGATCCTCCCGACCAGCGTGCTTCCGGGCCGGGCGCAGCATGAAGCGCTCGACGAAGGCGGCTGCGCCGTCGATCTGCGAGCTGATCGGCCCGTCGATCTTCTCGGCATGGACCAAGTCGTCGGACGCGAGCCGTTCTCCCCGATACACGGCAGCCTCGATGTAGGCGGACGGCAGGTGTGCGCGAGGTGCGTTGCCGAAGGCTAGGAGACCAGCGACGGTGGGTCTGTCCGGCCCGTCCTCCCCGGCGATGATCCGAGTGTTGCGCAGCAGCTCGGGCCATGGGATGGTCGGTGGCGTGCCGAAGTACCTCTCGCAGGACGCACGGTCGAGATCCTCGACGGTAGCAGTCGGCACGGGCTGCTCATCGAAGACGAAGAGGCGTCCGCGTTGTTGGAACTGCCGCGCCAACTCCGTAGCCGTCAAATCGCGCTTGGTCGAGCCGACGCGGACGTAGTATCGCCCGCCGCTGGTGCGATGGACGTACAGTCCGCGGCGGACTTCGACCAGCATGACGATCGCGTCCGAGTTGTCCGGCCGGGGAAGCCGCTCCTTCCTCACGATCGGCCGAATGGGCGGATCGCAGTTGTTCATCGCGATGCCAACGATCCAGGTCTCGACATCAGCGAGCCGATCCTCGGGTATTCCTCGGACGATACCCGCGTCGCTTACCCCCACGAAGAGCACGCCGCCCTCGGCGTTCGCGAACGCGACCATTTCGCCCGCCATCGCCTCGGTGTTCGGCCAGTGGCCCCCGATGACGAGCTCCTTGAACTCGGCGCGGGAGTCCTCGCCGGCCCGAAGCTGATCTTGGATTTCGTCGCTGGTGTCGAACATGACAGGGTCGATCAGTACCCGTAGCGGTCGCGACGGAGCCGGAACGCCTCGGCGCTGCCCTCCATGATGACGCTGACATGGTGCTTGATGTCAGGCTTGTCGATGCTCCCCGCATCCAGTACGACCCCCAAGCTGCCCGGCGCTTCGGGGTCCTGGGGCGGCTTCTCGACACCGAGTGCGACGATCAGCTCAGCATCGCCGTTTACTGGAATGTTGGCGTTGTGCGTTGCGATGATGATCTGGCGCGAGAACTTGCGACGCCGGAGGAGGTCTACCACGACGTTGTAGACGTACTGGTTGTCGAGGTCGTCCTCGGGCTGGTCGATGATGATCGGCTGGTCCCCGGCCGAGAGCAGGAGGCTGAGGATGGCGGTGCTCTTCTCGCCGACCGACCCCGTCACGATCGTCTTGAAGCTACCATCAGCCGAGCGTACTTGCGCCTCGACGAGATCATCTGGCAGGAAGCGTTCGATCTCGTCCGCTCGGACACGATCGCGCTTCACGAGCGCGTTGAAGAAGTTCTTGGTCAAGACCCGGTCGCCGAGCAGGTCCGCCGTAGCGGACTCACCTTCGCCAATCGCGGTTCCGCGAGCAGCGGTGGCGTCGAGGTCCGTGCGGAGGGCATCGACCAGCTCCCGGACACGCTCGGGAACCTGACCTCCAGGCGCGAAGACGTAGTCGCAGATCGTGCTCCAGTCACGTTCCTGCAACCCGGCTCCGCCGAACCACTGCTCACGGCGGGACTCGAAGTCCTTCCGGTCCCTGAAACCGAGCACTTCCAGCCGAACGTCGGCGTCCATGACCTCCAGGGTCCGGGCTCGCTCACGCCGTGCGGCTAGCCTGCGCTCGTGAGTCTCTTCGAGCTGCAAGCGGGCGTCCTTGAGCTTCCGTGCGAGCTCCTCGAGTTCCACGTCCGTCTTGCGAAGGGACTGAACCTCCCGTTCGAGTAGCGCCTTGCGCTGCAAGAGCTTCTCGTGTTGCGTGAAGTCCGCGCCCTTCTGGGCCATCTCGTCCCTGAGTGAGTCGTAGGCGCTGCGTGCGGCATCGAACTTGGACTGCCAACTCGCCGCTTGCTCGTCGGTGATGGCCTTCGTGGCGGCGCGGATCGAAGCGGAGTGTTCGCGCAGACCGGTTGCGGCGTCTGAAAGCGCCTTGCGAGCCCTCTCGGCAACGGTCGTGAGCCAGCCTCCAGTCGGAGTGCCCGACGGGCTCGCGATCGGCCCGCAATCCGGGGAGGCGACCTCGTGAGCGGTGGCGTCGATTGCACTCGCGAGCCGCTCCGCTTCCTGGAGCGTCTCTTCCAGCCAGCGGCGTTCGCGCTCGTAGCTGTCGAACGTCGCGAGAACTTCTCGCCGACCCCCACTTTCCAGGAAGGTGATCTGGTCACGGACCTTCTGCAAGTCCGTCTCCACTGCGGGGAGCTTCTGTCGCTGCGCGGTCAGCCTCGTGCGCGTCGCTTGGAGATGTGCGAGTGCTTCGGCCAGGGAACGGCGTCGGCTCTCGATCTCCCGAAGCTCGTCAGGGTCGATCAGCGCATCGAGCTCACTGCGCTGCGAGGAGGGATCTTTGGCGATTCTGGCGATCTGCTTCTGAGAAAGGATTCGGGGGACGAGCAGGCTGCGCACGTCCCGCGGAGTGGGCTTGGCCCCGGGCTGGTCGGGGTCCTGGACGACTTCCAGTGCGCGGGCAGTGCGTCGAACGCGATACTCGCGCTCGGCAACGACGACATCTGCCGTGATCTCGTAATCGGGGAGGAGGGTGCCCTTCGTGTGGCCGTAGTCGCGCTCACGCTTGGTTTCCAAGACGGAGAGCACGGTTTCGCGGACGTTGCTGGGCTCATCGTCAGGGAGGTCCTCCCTCCGCGCGCGATCGAGCACGTGACGGAGGTATTCGATCACGGTGGACTTCCCGGTGCCGCGTCCGCCGATGAGCGTCGTCAAGCAGGCGTCGATGGGGATCTCGATGTCCTCGAAGAAGTCGGTCCGGTTGATGTGGAGGCGGCGGACGCGAGGGTAGGCACGACCTGGGGGTCCGTCGGCCATTCGGCGCAGGCGAGACTCCGGGTCGAGGAGGGCCAGCCGGATGCCCTCGACATCGGGTACCTCCATCTTGAGCCAGGTGTACCGGCTTCCGATGGCGTCGTAGCGGTGGGGGTCGGAGCACTCGACGAGGGCCCAATGACGGCGTTCCCGATACTCTGCCCGCTGGGTGTCTGTGAGCTTGTCCCAGTCCTCCGACTGCCTCGCGGCCGCCCAGCGCCACAGCAGCTCCTTGAACGCCTGAGGGAGGTCCTGGAACGGTCGGGCTGCTTGAAAACCGTGCCAGTCCTTGCGGGTGATGACGCGCTCCCGCAGGTGGCCCTTCATCTCGTCCCAGAGGGACGTGGCGACCGAGATGTCGGCTCCGCCAGCGGCCGCTCCGCCGACGACCTCTCGGGAGACGCCCTGTCGTCCGTCGGCATGGGCAGGTAGGACGACGAAGTCGAGCTTCCGATCTCCAGAGGCAGGACGGCAGTAGTCGTAGAGCTTGGTCAGGAAGTCGTCCACCGACTGGCCCGTTGCGCGCGGAGTCCCGGACGTCCCGTCGAAACGATCGCTCGTGCCGAAGACGTAGGAGATGGCGCCGTCGATGGCGTCGGGATCGGTCGCGGCGGCGAAGACGACGAGGAAGTGGATCGGACGCTCGCCGCCCACCGAGAACTCGACACCGGGGAGGATCGCGGGCATCGGAAGTCCCTGGTCCTTCGCTTGCCGAGCTAGGGTCTCGAACTGCGGGCGTAGGTAACGGAAGCCGTCAATGCTGTTGTGATCAGTCAGCGCGACGAGGTCCATGCCCTCCCCGCCCTGCGCGTCGCGGCAAGCGGTGACGAAGCGCTCCGCGATCTCGGCTAGCCGCGTGTTCTTCTCCTTCTTCAATGCCTCGATGGCCGCGCGGACGTCCTCGCCGAACTTCTTCTCCCCGTCGAATGGCGTGTGAACGTGGAGGTCGCACCGTAGCCAGCGCGCGCCGGGCTGGGAGGGAAGCGAGGTCGTCGTCATTCGTGCGCCCATGGCGGGAAGGGTCGTATCGGTCAAATCCTCTTGTGCGCCCAAGTCAGTGAGCCCTCTTCTTCCACTCGCGGAAGTGCCGCCGGGCCTCCTTCGATCGGGCATCGCGGTAGTCGCGGAGGAGAATGGGGTCGGAGCTGAAAGGCTATCGACACTACTGGCTCACCCGTGGCGTATCCACGAGAGGCTCCCCGATTCCGGCCTTGGCGGTCGGGGATTGTCCCAAGCGACACTCAGGATTCCGTCGCAACCCGGACTCGAATTCCTGCGATGCCACAGAAGCGAGCCTGGGACACCCTGTCCATGCATGCCTGCTCCCCAGGACGTGTTCTTGTTGCAACCGAACGGACCCAGTCTGCAGAATACGACTCCGTGGCCTGCAAGAAACTACCAGCCACTACAGCTTGCGCACCCGGATCGCCCGGAACTCGACCGGGTCATTGTGCCCCGCGAAGCCGAAGTGGCCCTTGGTGCGCGTGCGCCCGCCGAAGCGATCCTTCGGGTACATGTAGTTCGCGTCCTTCAGGATGTCCGCATCCAGGATCCGGAACCCGTTCAGCTCGACGCGAATCCGCGAGCCGCGCACCGTGACCGACTGGAAGTTCCAGGTCCCCGGAGCGCGCAGGTAGCCGCGCTGAGCGGCGACCTGTCCGTAGACCGAGCCGTGGTACTGCTGTGGGTGGAGCTTGCGGTACTTCGCCGCGGTGTTGTCGAGCACCTGTAGCTCGCACATCCCGGAGTACGCCGCGTCACCCCTGCCCGGGTAGCGGATCGCCAGGCCGTTGTTCCCGCCAGGCGGCAGCTTGATCTCGAGGTCCACCTCGAAGTCGCCGAATTGCTCGGCGGTGTAGACGTTGCCACCCTTGCCGGGCTTGCAGCACAACGTGCCGGCCGCGGTGACCGTGTAGTTGTCCGTCTTGCCTTTCCACCCGTCGAGGCTCTTGCCGTCGAACAGCAGCTTGCCGCGTGGTGTGTTCGGCTTGTCGGGTCCGCCGCGCGACAGGATCGCGTTCGCCTCGGTGGCGTCGATCTCGCGCAGGAAGATGCTGCGCCACTGGATCGCACCACCATGCGTCTGCAGTTGGATCGGGCCGGTTCGCGGCAAGCAGTGCGCTCGGTCGAAGTAGTTCTCCAGCCGCGCATGGTCGACAACGAGCTTGCCGTTCAGCCACACGCTCACCCGTTCGCCGACCATGACGATCCGCAAACCGTTCCACTCGCCGAACGGCTTGTCGGCGTGGACCAATGGATCGCGACCGGGCGTGCCGGCGGTGTTGTTCCACAGTCCGCCGGAGCCCTTGTCGGCGCCGATCTTCCACTTGCCGCCGGCTTCGGTGGTATCCCAGATCTGCACCTGCGGAATGCCGCGCAAGTACACACCGCTGTCCGCCTTGGCGACGGTACGGTACTCGATGCGCAGCTCGAAGTCGGCGTAGTCGCGCTCGGTGGTGAGGAACAACCCGTGGCCGTCGTTGTGCAACTCGTCGCCGACCACCGTCCAGTGCTTGCGGATGTCGGCGCGGCTCGCTTCACGCTTCTGGCGCAGCGCGTCCGGCGTGAGCTTCTGCCAGACGGCAGGATTCTCGGTGGAGAGCCCCCACCAACCGGCGAGGTCGCGACCCGGCATCAGGTTGACGAAACCCTGCGGCGCGGTGGTGGCAGCCTGGGCGGTGAGTCCGCCGGTCAGGGCTGCCAGCAGGAGCGGAGCGCTACGAAGCGAGGTGGTTGGCTTGCGCATCCCCCGCTTGTAGCTGTCCCCGTCGTCAGGGCAAGGCCGAGCGCGCTGACGCGCCTACCTCGATCGACGCGAGCGCGGCCTCGCCCCGCGTCACGCTATTGGACGTAGCGGAAGATCGGGTTGTGCGTGGCCTCGGTGATGATCGTGGTGCCGGTCACCGGGTCCTGGCGTCCGCTGACGTAGTTGGCGGTGTCGCACGAGTAGAGCATCGCTCGGCTGTAGGTGCCGGGCATCTTCGGCAGGATGTTGCTCTCGGCGTAGGTGAACTTGGTCTGGTTGGTGACCGAGTCGTCCCACACGCCCTGCACGACCACGTTGGTGCCCTCGAAGATCTTCTGGTAGGGGATCAGCGGGTAGTTGATGTAAGCGCGGGTGCCACCGGTCCCGGCCGTGGTCGGGAACAGGTAGATCGGCTTGGTCAGGTCCATGAAGACCTTCTCGCACGCGACGCCGGGGAACACCTGGCCGGTGGTGTCCGGGAAGAAGCTGAAAGCGTGGAGCACCAGCGCGTTGTTGGCGGTGTACGAGGTGCTCGAGTAGACCTCGTACATGTTCTGGTTCTTCGGCGCCATCGAGTTGTAGACCTTGGTCGTCACCCAACCGGTGCCCGGCGAGGTGTGCGCGCTGTCGGTGCAACCGGTGCCGTGCTGCTTGAAGGCACCCTCACCGATGTTGCCGGTGTTCGGTGCGTCGACGTAGTAGGTCTCGTAGGCGCAGGGCTTCGGCCACCACTGGGTGCTCGCGTTGGCCAGCACGCCGCCCTGGAATTCGAAGTCCAGGCAGATGTCGGTCGCGCCGTTGTAGATCCAGGTGTTGGTGAACGCGAAGTTGATGTCCCACGGCGCCGGCGTGCTGGTCGGGAAGCCGGTGCGTCCGGGCAGCGTGACCGAGGCACTGAACACCCGGGTCGGGGTGCTGGTCGGGTTGCTCGAGAAGTTGGTCGACGGGGTGGCGAAGTTGCACGGCGCGATGTCGAGCGTGATGCGCGAGAACGTCCGGGCAGTACCCGTCGAAGCCCCGTAGTTGAAGTTGTCCGCGCGCAGGTCGACGCCCTTGAGCACCATCACGTTGTTGCGGGCGGTGCCGTCGAGGAACATCTCGCGGGCGTTGGCCCACTCGCCGAACATGTAGGCCTTCAGCTCGCCTTCGCTGGAGAGGAAGCCGTCGGGGGACGAGCGGTAGGTCTGCGCGGCCAACGTGGCCGTGCAAGCGAGGAACAGGGTGGAGTTGAGGAAGAGTCTCATGTCGTGATCCGCGTGTGCAGCTCGGGGGTGGTTGGCGCGCAAGAGGAGCGCGAGGGCCGAAACGGCCCGCATGGTGCAATCTGCCCCGAACATGGTGCCGCGTGCCCCCGGGCCGGTGCAGCCAAGTACTGGTTAATTCGAATCGGACCCGATGCGCGGCGACGCATCGCTCCGAGTTCGTCGGGGCTGCCCGTCCGGGATCGCCGCCGCGCCCTTCCGGGGGCGGGGGTAGAGTGCGGCCGTGAAGACCAGCGGCGATGGCCCGGCATGCAGGGGCCGCAGACGACACACCCGGTGGGCCGTATCTAGCGCGCTCGTAGCGGTAATGGCCGGCGGGCTGGCGAGCCAGTCTGCACGACTGGTAGTCGGGTCCAAGAACTTCACGGAGTCCGCGGTGCTCGCCGAGCTCATGGCGCAGTTCGTCGAGGCGCGCACCCAGCTGCGGGTTGCGCGGCGCACGAACCTCGGGGGAACGACCATTTGCTGGGGCGCGCTGACCTCCGGCGAGATCGATCTCTACGCCGAGTACACCGGCACCGGGTGGGCCACAGTGCTGCGTGAGCCCGGACGCATCGCCGACCCGATGCGGGCGTTCTTCCGCGTCCGCGAGCGCTGCCAGAAGGAGCACGACGTGCGTTGGCTCGGCCCGTTCGGGCTGAACAACACCTACGTGCTGGCGATGCAGGCGCAGCGGGCGAAGGAACTCGGGGTGCAGTGCATCTCCGACCTCGTGAAGGTACAGGCCCGACTGCGCGCCGGGTTCAGCGTCGAGTTCGGCCAACGGGCGGACGGCCTGCTCGGCCTGCGCAAGACGTATGGACTGGAGTTCGGCTCGACCCGCACGGTGGAACACAGCCTGGCGTACGACGCGATCCGCAGCGGGGCGATCGACGTGATGGATGCGTACAGCACCGACGGCAAGCTGCTGAAACTCGGGATGCGGTTGCTGGAGGACGACCGCGGGTTCTTCCCGCCGTACCACGCCGCCCCGGTGGTGCGCGGTGCTGTCCTGCGCGACCACCCGGAGCTCGGCAAGGCGCTCGCGGAGTTGGCGTTCCGCGTTCCGGACCGCGTCGCGCAGGCACTCAACTACGTCGTCGAAGCCGGTTACCGGCCCGGGCTCGTGGTCCGGGCCTGGCTCGAGCGCGAGGGCCTGGTCGAAGGGGTGGACGCCGAAGCGCAGGCCGCCGGTGAAGCCCTGGCCGCCCTGCTCGACCGCGACGGTGCTGCCGCCGCGATCGTCGCCCCGGACTCCGGCGTGTGGAGCCGCCGCGCCAAGCGCGCCGCGCGGCTCCTGTTCGAGCACGTCGCGATGACCGGGATCGCGGTATTGCTCGCCGCGCTGCTGGCGATCCCACTGGGCATCTTCATCACCGAGCGTCCGACGCTGCGCCGGCTGGCGCTCGGCACTGCCGGAGTCCTGCAGACCATCCCCGGCTTGGCGCTGCTCGCTTTCATGATTCCCCTCTTGGGGCTCGACGTGAAGGCCGCCGTTGCCGCCCTGCTGCTCTACGCGATCCTGCCGATCCTGCGCAACACGTACACCGGGATCGCCGGGGTCGACCCCGATCTGGTCGACGCGGCCCGCGGCATCGGCATGCGGCCCGCCGAGGTGCTGCGCTGGGTGCAGTTGCCGCTGGCGATGCGCACCATCATGGCCGGGATCCGCACCGCCGCGGTGATCAGCATCGGGGTGGCGACCCTGGCCGCGTTCATCGGCGCCGGTGGCTTCGGCGAGCTGATCGTGGAGGGGTTGTACCTCAACGACTCCGGGCTGATCCTCAGCGGCGCGTTGCCGGCGGCTTTGTTGGCGATCGTCACCGACATGGTGCTCGGCCGGGCAGAGATCGCACTGCAGCCGCGGATCCGCGCCCAAGCCGTGTGAGCTTCGGGTGATCCGGGACCGAGCGTGGCGACGCGCCGCGTGCGCGCAGAACGTCGATCAGAGGCGCGACGCCGGACGCTGCTCGATCGCCGGCAGTCGAGCGAGGATCGCCTTGACCATGTCCTCGAGGCGCCACACGCGTTCTTCGTCCACCGCCTGCAGCCGGTTGCTCATCCCCCCGGTCGTTCGGCCGATGGTGCGCAGCCGGTCCCGCACCTCGCCACGCCACACGCGCTGCTCGGTGGACCGGCGGTAGAGCTCGACGATCACCGCACCTTCCTCGTACTTCTCGGCGATGTAGAGCGAGAAGTAGGGGTCGTTGTGCTGCACCTTCGCGGTCACCGACAACCCGGCGTGCACCAGGACATCGGCGCTATCGCGGGCGACCTTGCGCATGCCTCGTGCGGCGAGCCGACCCTCCACCGCGGCCTCGAGTCGATGGCGAAGCAGGTCGTCGGCGACCCGTCGAACCGCCGCGCCCGCCGGGGGTGGGATCATCCAGGCGTAGGTCGTCGCTGCCGCGAGGTTCGCGCCGGGCGTGGCGTCGGTGCGCACGCCGGAACACGCGCCGAGACACGGCAGCAGGCACGTGAGCAGCAGGGGCAGTCGATGCTTGGGAGGTGGACGTCGCATGGCCACTGGACTCTGCACGATTCTGCTCGCGGATGCGAGCGCAGGGCGCCGACCCGGGGCGCGGATTCGCCCGATCCACCGGATGCCTCGCTCAGCCGCGGGCATCCAGCGTGTCGATGCCGAGCTGTTTCAGTTTGCGGTACAGGTGCCCGCGGGACATCCCGGCCACCTTCGCCGCCTCGGTTACGTTGCCGGCGGTGTGCTGCAGCAGGTCGCGGAAGTAGTCCCGTTCGGCGGCCGCGATCATCTCGTGGTAGGAGGCGGGGACCGACGGACCGTCGATCGAAGCGAGTGCCGATGGATCGGGCCGGAGCTCGATCGGCAGGTCTTCGACGGTGAGCAGCTCCTTCTCGGGGTTCAGCGCGGCGAGCCGCTCGACCACGTTCTGCAGCTCCCGCACGTTGCCGGGCCAGTCGTAGCTGGAGAGGGCGAGCATGGCACGCGCTGACAGGCCGCGGATCCGCGCACTGCCGCCCTGCACCTGCTCGAGGAACCACGCGCACAGCACCTGGATGTCCTCGCGCCGGGCGCGCAGGGGTGGCAGCTGCACCGGGATCACGTTGAGTCGGAAGAACAGCTCGCGGCGTACCTGGCCGGAAGCCACCAAGCTGGCGAGGTCCTGGTTGGTGGCGGCGATGATCCGGACGTCGACCCGGGTCGATTCGGTCCCGCCGACCGGCGTGAACTCGCGTTCTTGCAGGAACCGCTCCAGCTTGGTTTGCATGGCCATGCTCGCCTGCGCGATTTCGTCGAGGAACAACGTTCCTCCCTGTGCCCTGGCGATCAACCCGCGCTTGTGTTGGCGCGCCCCGGTGAACGCCCCCGGCACGTGGCCGAACAGCTCGCTGTCCACCAGGTTGTCCATCAGCGCCGCACACGGAACCGGGATGAACGGGTTGGATCGGCGGCGCGAGCCCATGTGGATGGCGCGGGCCACCAGCTCCTTGCCGGTCCCCGACTCACCGGTGATCAACACGGTGGCGTCCGAGTCCTGCAGCGCTTCGATCGCCTGGTAGACCGATTTCATCGCCGGGCTCTGGCCGATCAGGCCCGCGTACGAAGATCGGTGGTCGACCATCCGCCGCAGGTCGCGGTTCTCGCGCAACGCCGTGCGGTGCGCCAGCGCCCGTTCGAGGATCAACAGCAGTTCGTCTTCGTCGAACGGCTTGCTGATGTAGTCGTACGCACCTCCCTTCATCGCCTGCACCGCGGACTCGACCGTGCCGAACGCCGTCATCACGATCACGATCACCTCCGGGTCGCGCCGACGGAGTTCTTGCAGCACGGCCAACCCGCCGAGGCCAGGCATCTTGAGATCGACCACCGCGACATCGGCGGGGAGGGTGTCGAACTGCCGAACGGCGTCTTCCCCGTCTCCTGCCGCGACCGCGTCGTAGCCGTGTCTGCCGAGCGTTCGGGTGACGAAGTAGCGCATGCTCTCCTCGTCGTCGGCGACGATCACCCGCGCCTTGCTCATCGACCGCCTCCGGTTTGGTCCGGCCCGGGAAGGCAGACGGTGAATGTCGAACCGCGCCCGGGCTCGCTGTCCACCGTGATCCGGCCGCCGTGCGCGCTGACGATCCCGAACGACACGGACAGGCCCAGACCCGAGCCTTCTCCGGTAGTGCCGTGCTCGGTGCGGTTGGTGAAGAACGGGTCGAACACGTGGGAAATCTGCGCTTCGGGAATCCCGATCCCGGTGTCGGCCACCGCGATCTCGACCTCGGAGCCGACCCTTCGTCCGGTGATCGTCAGTCGTCCTCCGCCGGGCATCGCCTGCAACGCGTTGGTGAACAGGTTCAACAGCACCTGGTGCATCTCGCCGGTGTCGACCCGCACGTCGAGTTCGTCGCGCACCTGCAGCTCGACCTGCACACCCTGGCGGCGCGCCTGCGGCTCGACCAGGTCGACGACCTCGACGACCAGTTCTCGAACGCGGGCGTGCTCCATCCCCTGAACCCGTGGCCGCGCGAAGCGCAGCAGCTTGGCGGTGACGGTTCCGGCGCGCTCGGTGGCGCGCAGCGCGACCTCCAGCGGTTCTCGGGCAGGTGAGTCCGGTGCGCTGGCGACTGCTTCCGCAATGCACCCGCGGATGCCGCCGATCAGGTTGTTGAATTCGTGCGCGATGCCGCCGGCCAGCGTGCCGAGCGAGGCCATCTTGTCGGCGTGGGTCAGGCGCAGCTGGGTCGCCCGCAGATCGGCGAGGGCCGACTGCAGGTGCTGCGTCTTGCGCTGCACCTGGTCTTGGAGCGTCTGGTTCCACGCTTCCAGCTGGTTGCTCTTGTCCTCGATCTCGTCGCGCGACGCGCGGAGTCGTCGGACCATCTCGGCGAAATCGGCAGCCAGGTCGCCGAGTTCGTCGTGCGGAGCGCGGTCGATCGTCACCGCCAGATCGCCGCTGGCGACCTTCTGGGTCGCCTGGCGCAAGACCCGCACCGGACGCACGATCGCCCGGTCCAGGCCGAGCGCCAGTACCAGCAACAGGACCAGCAGGACCCCGCCGGAGAGTCCCAGGTAGAGAGTCCGCAGGCGGCTGCCGAACGCGGTGGCGACGGTGCGTTGCTGGCCGTTCCACGTCTCCACGTAGGCGGCGATCCGCAGCTCGGCACGCCGGTTCAGCTCCTTGCCCAGGACCTCGACATTGCGAGCGAGTCGACGGCTGCGGGCCGCGTCCTGCGCTTCGATCGCTCGGCTCACCAACGTCGCGTCACCGCTGTACAGCGACCACGGGATGTCGAGCAGCGCGCGCCGCCGGGCGTCGGCCGAGTGGCGGATCAAGTCGTTCAGCAGGCGCTGACCGTTCTCGTTGTCGGTCCGGGACAGCTCGCGCATCGCCGCTGAAGTGCGCTCGATCCACTCGTCGCTGGCCGCCGAGAAGCTCTGCTCGGTGGCCGGGCCGAAGTAGAGCAGCAGGAACCCGAGCATCAGTGCCGCGACCGCGACGATCGCGAGCAGCAGCTTGGTGCGCAGCGGAACGCGCCGCCGGGGCTTCCGGTCACTTTCCACGGGGCGATGGCGGGTCGACGGAGTCGATCTTCTCCAGGAGGATGTCGGCGAGCAGGAGCAGCGAATAGGGCACCTCGTAGCTGCACTGCCGGGCGGCCTCGAGGTTCACGGTGACCCGGTAGCTGTGCATCCGGCCGATCGGCAGCGAACCGGGGTCGCGGCCGTGCTCCAGGATCTGCAGTGCGATCGCCGCGGCGAGCTTGCCGAGCAGCACGTAGTCGACGACCACGCCGGCGGTCGCCCCGGTGCGGGTGCCGCGCAGCGATGACGACACCAGCGGGATGCCGCGTCCGCGCGCGGCATCCAACAACCGAGAAGTGTTGCGGTAGACCAGCGGGTCGATCGGGATCCAGATCGCGTCGACTCGCTGCGCGGCCAACCGGTCGACGGCGGCAGCGAGTTGCTCGGCCCGCGTGACCGGTGCCTCGACGATCTCGATGGGTGTTGTGCCGCCGCTCGAGTGGGCGCGCAGCGCGCGCAGTTCGGATGCGCTGACGATGCAGTCCGGAGTGCGGATCATGCCGAGGCGTCCGATCCCGGGCACCGTCATCCGGAACACCTGGAGGATCGTGTCGGGTGCGATCCAGTTGCTGTTGCCCGCCAGGTTGCTGCCCGAACCGTCCCAGCTGCGGATCAGGCCCGCGTCGATCGGGTTGGTCACCGCGGTGAACACCACCGGCGTGCGCTTCACGTGCTTGCTCGCCAGCACCGCCGCCTGGGTGCCCATGGCGAACACGAGGTCCACGCCGTCGCGTTGGAAGCCGGCGAGGATGCGAGCTCCTGCCGCCTCGTTCTCGCCGGCTCGGGCGACGCGGATGTCGTCCTTGCGGCCGATCTCGGCGAACGCGGCGCGGATCCCGACCAACGCGGCTTCGTCGTTGGGGGAGTCGTGCCAGAAGAACACGCCGATCCGTTTGGGCGGTTGCGGGGTCTTCCCGTTGCGATCCTGGGCCGGGCCGGATGCTCCGGTGAGCGACAGGGTGGCTACCAGCGCGACTCGGGCCAGGGTGTCACCGATCGGCGAACGCGTTCCTGTCCGCCTACCACAACACTGCGGCTCGCGATCCCTGCGCACTGCGCTCGCGCGGTCTGCGTGCGGCGGGCGGGGGTGTGGTGTGGGCGGCGTCGTGCCGCGAGCGGGAGTTCCGTCGGAAGGGGTCGACCCGAGTTGCTTCATGGACACGGTCTGCGCATGGTACCCACGGGGCTGGGATGCCCGCGGCGAATCACGCGGTGTGCGTAGCACGTCGCGTGCCGTGCTCGACCCCACCGGCCGGGTTCATGCGTCCCGCGTCTCGTGTTTGCCGGCGGCCCCGCGCTCCCGTTGCAGCCGCGCCAGCAGCTCCCTTGCTTCGTCGTGGTACATGTGCTCGGCATCGACCCCGAACGCCGCCAACCGGTGCGCGAGCTTGGGCGGACACAGTCCGACCGCGCGCCGCTCGAGCAGTTGTTCACGCAGGTCTTCCGCCGCCGCGGCACCGAGTTGCTCGAGTGCGGACCGCGGCAGCCCGGCCTTGGCGAGAAAGCGCCGCTGCGCCTCGGTGGCGGGTGGCCCGGCCGGCCGCCGCCGCTGCACGGCGGCGACGTCGACGCCGACCGCGGCGAACGGATCGCGCTGCATGAGGCGGTACTCGACCGAGGCGCGGTGTGCCTCGACCTCTTGGCGCGCGAGCTCGAGGGCCTGCTCGAGTGCGATCGCCTCGCCCTCGGCGCTGCGCTCCGCGGCGATGCCGCGTGCCCGTTCGACCACATCGGCGTCCTGGTCGGCGAAGATGTCGACCGACTGGATCAGCTTGTGCCGGCAGTTGCCGGGCACGAAGTCGAGTACCAGCAGGTCGGACTTGCCGCGTGCGATACGCGTCCCGCGGCCGACCATCTGTGCGTAGAAGGCGCGCGACAACACCGGACGGGCGATCGCGACCATCGCGATCTCCGGCACGTCGAATCCCTCGGTGAACAGCGCGCAGTTGACCAGCACGCGGATCGCACCGCGGCGGAAGCGCTCGACCACCGCGCGGCGGGTTTCGAACTCGGTGGTTCCGTCGAGTGCGACGGCGAACCCCGGGTCCGCGGCGAGCTCCGACAGCACCCGGGCCAGCGCGCGCGCGTGCGCCACCGAGGCAGCGAACACCATGGTCGGGCGTTCGCCGCGTTCCCGCAGGATCGGATGCGCCAGCTCGGCGAGGTGCGGCGCGCGGGTGAGGATGCGCTCCACGTCGGCGGTCGCCAACTCGCCCGCCACCTTCCGCACTCCGGAGAAGTCGACTTCCGTCCGGACCAGGAACGAACGGATCGGACACAGCCAACCGTCGCGGATCGCCTGCTGCATGTCGTAGTCGAACGCCACCGCGTCGAACACGTCACCGAGCGCTTGGCGGTCGCCGCGGTCGGGCGTCGCGGTGACGCCCAACACCCAGGCGTCGAAGTGGTCGAGCACCGCGCGGTACGAGTCGGCGGTGGCGTGGTGTGCCTCGTCGACCACGACCAGGCGGAATGCGTCCCCGGGCACCTGCGCGAGTCTTCGGGTCAGCGTCTGGATGCTGGCGACGGTGATCTTGGCGCGGGTCGCCGCAGCGGTCAGCCCACGGTGTTCGGCCATCTCCACCGCGACCACGTCGTCGCACCACTGGGCGATCTTCTGCCGCGCCTGCTCGACCAACTCCTGGCGGTGCGCCAGCACCAGCACCGGTCCCTTGGCGAGCCGCGCGATCTCGGCGAACAGCACCGTCTTGCCGGTGCCGGTCGGCATCACCACCAAGGCACGCCGGTGGCCCGCGCGGTACGCGGCGCGCAGTGCCTCGAGGGCGCGGCGCTGGTACGGGCGAAGGCCCGGTGTGGCGCGATCAACCATAGCCGATGCGCTGCGTCTGCCAGCGCTGCTCGAGATCCCGGTCGGCGAACGCGACCGACTCGAGGTCGGCGCCGCGCTGCAGGGCGCCGAGGGTCCGGTCGTCGCAAGTCGCGTCGACGATGCGGGCGCACGGCAGTGTGTCGCCGAGGTGCACGGCATCTGCCAGCGCTTCTGCGGCGCTCTGCTCGCGGAACACCGGCACCAACTCCTGGACCGCCTCTACCCAGTCGGCCGGCAGCGCGGTGTCGCGGCCCAACACGACCCCGATCCGCCGCTGCATGTCCTCGCCGCGGTGCGCCGCGGCACGGGCGTGGTACGACGCCGGCGCGCGCCGCAGCCGGGCGCGGATCGATTCGACGAGGTCCAACGGAAACGGTGCACGGGGCTGCAGCAGCACGTCCAGCACCGAGTACGGGTCGATTGCGATCCTGGTGTCGATCGCCGCCCCGATCGCGTCGCGGTGCGCGAACAGGTCCGTTCCCTGCAACCACAGCGCGCTGTGTCGCGCCGCGCCCACCGGCGGCAGCACCTCGCCCCGATCGAGGTCGAGCTGGTGCACGTCGTCGCGGTCCGTCGCAGCGACGAGGTGCAGGCGCGGGGTCTCGTCGAGGCGGCGATCCAGCGCATCCTCTGCATCGAGCAGCGCCTCGAGCAGCTGGTCCTCGGTGAAGGTCTCGGTGCGGCGCACCCGGTAGGGCGGGGTCGGGTCGAACTCGATGCCGTAGCTGGCCGCGAGGTTGCGCATCGCGGTGCCCGGCAGGACGCTCAGCGGGAACACCTGCGCGAACCGGCCCAGGTCGTGCTCGATCAGGAAGTCGACGCCGCGCGCCACGTCGTCGGGGGTGTCGCCGGGGAGGCCGATGATCAGGTCGATCAGCAGTTCGATACCGTGGTCACGCAGCATGCGCGCCGCCTCGGCAACCCGCTGCGGGTTGCCGTACCGCTGCACCCGCTCGAGGGTCTTCACGTTCACCGATTGCAGCCCGATCTCGAGCTTGCGGAACCCTGCGGCCGCGAGCCCCGCCGCGTGCACGGCGGTGAGGCCCTCGGGGCGCACTTCGGCGAACATCGACAGCTGCCGGTCGGGGTTGGCTGCGGTGATCGCCGCCAGCACCTCTTCGAACCCGGTCCGGTGGTTGAACGTCGGGTCGAGGAACACCACGTCGCGCGCCCCACCGCGGCGCAGTGCCGCGATCAGCGAGCCGGTCGCTTCGGGGTCGAGGGTGCGCAGGCTGGTGCTGCTGCGCGGGTAGAAGCAGTAGGTGCACTTCGACGCGCAGCCGCGCACGGTCTCGACGTAGCTGGCGCGCTGCGGATCGATCGGCAGGGTGCCGGCGAGGTACGGCGAAGGGTAGGTTGCCAGCGCGAAGTCCGGACGTGGCTCGGCGCTGGGCCGCGACAGCGTGCCGTCGGGTTGCCGCACCGCGACGCCGGGGATGTCGGTGACGTCGCGCCGGTCCAACAGCCGCGTCATCAGCTCGGCGAATCGGTCCTCCGCCTCGCCCGTCACCGCGATGTCGAACCCGTCCGATCCCAACACGAACGACTGGCCGGGGGCGACCTCGGGGCCGCCGATCAGGATCGTCGTCGCGGGTGATCGCGCCTTGATCTCGCGCGCCAGGTGCAGGCTGCGCTCGACGTTCCACAGGTAGAGCGACAGCCCGACGAACTGCGGTTCGCCGGCCGCCAGGTGGTCGGCGAGCTGGCGATCCCCGAGCGCATCGGTCTGCTCCGGCGGGACGACTTCGACCTGCAGCCCGCGGCGTTCCAGGCCGTGCACCTGTGCTGCGACCGCCAGTGTTCCAGCCGCGAGCGGCACGTTGCCGGTCGCCGCGAGCGCGGCCGGAGGTGGAACGGGGAGCTGCAGCAGAACCAGGCGGGACACGGCGGCATCATCGGGGAACGCCGCGGCGAAAAAAGGGCAGCCCGTTCACGCCGGAGCGGGGATTCGCGGGGCCGGTAAAGCGATGCCACCGCGCGCTCGGTTGGCGGTTGCGCGCGCCGGTCGCAGGGTGTCCCCGCCGCGCGGGCACCCCGGCTGGGCCGGAAAAAAAGAAGCGCGGGTGCACGGCGCGGGAGAGCGGCGGACATCGGTCGGGCACCATGAAGATCCTGCTCGCATCGGCCGTCGCGTTGTTCCTCACCACCTTTGCCGGGCTCCGCTCCGGGGGCGACCCGGCCCGCGCTACCGGGCCTTCCGCGCCCGAGGGAGGTTGTTGCTGCTGTCCGTGCGATGCGGCGCCGGCGGCGACGAAGGCGGCGGCCGGGACCGACTGCGAGACCGCGGACTGCAAGACCACGGGCTGCGAGTCTGCGGGCTGCAATGTCAAGGACTGCGAGACCACGGACTGCAACGCCAAGGGTTGCGAGACCGCGGGCTGCTGCGACTGCAGCGGGGTCTGCTGCGACGGTGGCGAGTGCCCGCCGTGGTGCTGCGACGGAAAAGGATGTTGCGACGAGTGCGGCACCGGCTGCTGCGCGCCGGCCGCGGCGGCGAAGCCGTCTGCGCCCGCCACGACGGTCGACGCCCCATCCAAGGTCGGCCCAGCCAAGGCTGCCCCAGCCAAGGCTGCCCCAGCCAAGGCTGCCCCGGGGAAGTGTTGCTCCGGGGGTTGCCGCTGAGGGTACCCTCGGCGCCCCATGCCGATGCCCCGGTTGTCCACCGATGCGTTCGTCCGGGAGATGACCCGGCACGGTCGCATGCTCTGGGTGGTGGCGGCGGCCTGGGTCGGGCGCCAAGACGCGGAGGATCTGGTGCAACAGACCATGCGCGTGGCGTGGGAGCGACGGGCGGCCTGGAAGCCCGGCGCGGACGCCGGGCCCTGGTTGAGCCAGATCACCCGCAACCTCGGTGCGAATTGGCGCCGGGCCGATCGCCGGCGTGCCGCGCGGTTGCTCGATGGTCCCGCCCACGAGTCGGCAATCGACTCCCGGGCTCCGCAGTTCGCTGCCCAGGAAGGCCATGCCCTGCCGTTCGATGCCGACCGCTTCGGGTTGGATGACGAGCTGGCCCGCGGGCTCGAAGGCCTGTCCGAAGCCGCGCGCGCCAGCCTGCTGCTCCATGTCGTGCTCGGGCATTCGTTCGCCGAGGTCGGAGCCCTGCTCGGCATTCCGGAGAACACGGCGGCGAGCCACGCGCGTCGTGCTCGCCTCGCCCTGCGCGAGTTCTTGTCCGTATCGGAGTCCCAGCCCCAAACGCCCGAGGAATGCCCGAAGACCCGCTAGCGCACCCGGCAGACGACGCGCTCGACGCGCGCTTGCGCGCCGCGTTCGATCCGCCCACCGAGCCGCGGTTGTCCGACATGGCCCGGCGAGCCGCCGTGGCCGCCCGACCGCCGCTGTGGCCGTGGCTGGTCACCGCTGCAGCGGTAGCCCTGACCATCGGCATGCTGGTGTGGTCGCGACATCCCCGAGGTCCCGAGGGACACGACGGTGCGACTCTCGGGGCGGTCTGGGTGGCAGCGTTCGAAGACGCATCCGCGCGCGGCTTCGGCGGCACTTGCTGCGACTGCGGCTTCGACCTCGCCGAACACTGCCGCACCGTGCAGGTCCCGGCGCTGGAGCTGCGGAGTGCCGAGTCGAGCGTGAGCGGCTGCTACCGCGGCGTTTCGACCGGCGGGTGCGCCTGCCTGATCGCCAAGCAGGGCGACCGACCGGTGTGCGTCTACCTGGTGCCCGCGGCGCGTGATCCGGGTGTGCGGTTGCCCGCGGGATGTCGACTGCACCTCGCCCGGCGCAATGTCGGTTCGCTGGTTCTCTATGCGCTCGGGGAGCAACCCGCCGAGGCATTGCTGCAGCAGTTCGCACTCGCTCAGCAGTAGTCCTTCAGCCGCGCAGCGACCTGAACCCTCGAGGTCGAGGGTTCGCCGCCGCGGACCGCGTCCGTCGGCGCGAGTCCGCAGACATCCGTCGTTCAGCGCCGTCCCTCTTTACGTCCGCCGCGGTTCGCACCACGCCCTCCGCGGTCCGCACTGCCCGAACCGCGTCCTCCGAGATCTGCGCCTCTCTGACCCCGGCCGCGATCGCCGAGTGCTTGGGCCTATCACTCCGCGCTCGGCTGCGCCTTGATCCGACCGACTGCTCAGCTCGGATCGCCGGCGAGCGTGCGCAGCAGGAAGCTGCGGATCGCCGGCAGCTCGTGTTCCGAATCGATGGTGTGGCCCTTGTCGTACGCCGCGAACTCGATTGGCAGCCCGGCTCGAACCAGATCCTCGGCCTGCGCCGCGGTGCGCGCGAACGGCAGCAGTTCGTCGCGAGTGCCGTGCGTGACCAGCCACACCGGGCGACGCGCGGCGGGGGTGAGCTGGGTGGCGAGGGCTCCGGGGTCGAGGCAGTACCCCGAGATCCCGATGTAGCAGGCCAACGGGTGGCTGCTCCGCGCGCCGAATTCGAGTGTCATCAGGCAACCCTGTGAGAACCCGAGCATCCCGATGTCGGATGCGCGGTGGCCGGCCGCCAGCAACTCGTCGCACAGCGCGGCCAAGCGCTCCCGGCCGTGTTCCACGCCGGGACGCTGGTCGGGTGGTGGGGCGTACCACGAGCGTCCGCCCGGGGCGTACGGTTCGGGCGCGTCGACCAACAGGTAGCCGAGCCACGGGAGGTCGAGTGCCGCCGGGAGCCAGCGAAAGCCCGCCGCGGAATCCCCGCGGCCGTGCAGGACGATCAGCAGCTTGCGGGACGCGGGCTGCCGCGGAGTCACGAATTCGGTGTGCAGCGAGCGCAGGCGCATCGCCCCACGGTATCCACCGGGTGCCGCTGGCCCGAGACCTGCATCTGCGGCGTGTCGTCGGGTGGCGGGCTGCGCTACGGTCTTGCCGTGCACGTCATCTCTTGGAACGTCAACGGCTTGCGCGCCCTTCACGGCAAGGGGGGGTTCCTCCCGGTGTTGCGCGAACTGGCGCCGGATGTGCTGTTGCTGCAGGAGACCAAGACCCACCTCGGCGCGTTGCCCGGCGACCTGCAGGACGTGCCGGGCTACCACCTGCGGATGCACTCCGCGCAGCGCAATGGCTACAGCGGGGTGGCGATCTACTGCCGCGAAGAGCCCGACGAGTGGTGCGTCGGGCTCGGCGACGACGCGTTCGATAGCGAGGGGCGGGTGCTGGGTGCGCGCTTCGGTGATCGTTGGGTGGTCTCGGCGTACTTCCCCAACAGCCAGGCGGAAGGTGCGCGGTTGGCCTACCGGCTGGCGTTCGGTGAGGCGTTGCTCGCGTGGCTGCAGGACCGGCAGGGCGGCGGACACCACGTTGTGTTGGGCGGCGACTTCAACGTCGCGCACCGACCGATCGACCTGGCGCGGCCGAAGGCGAACGAGAAGAACCCCGGCTACCTGCCGGCTGAACGGGAGTGGATGACCGAGTTCCTGGCCTCGGGCTACGTCGATACCTGGCGGCGGATGCACCCCGAGCTGGCCGAGGTCTACTCCTGGTGGAGCTACCGCTACGCGGCGCGCGACAAGAACATCGGCTGGCGGCTCGACTACCTGTGCGTCGATGAGCCGCTGTGGCCACGGGTCGAGGAGACAGCGATCCACACCGAAGTGCGCGGGTCGGACCACTGCCCGGTCGGCATCCGCTTCGCATCGGGACCCCACGCGAAGCCGACTCGAGCGAGCGCCACGCAACGGCAGGTGCAGTCGAAGACGGGGAGCGGCCGCCCGAGTGCCAGCCGGCGCGCGGGCGGGGCCCCGCAGCAGCGCGGAGGATCGCGTTCCCCCGAGGATTCGGGCATGGCCACGGTCGCGACACGGGGTGGGCGATGACGGAGCGGGACGGACGGCGCGGCGAGTGGATCTACCTGGTCGTGATCTGCGTCGCCGCGGTGGTGGCGTACTGGCCAGCGCTGCGCGCCGGGTTCATCTGGGATGACGACCAATACGTGCTCGAGAGCAAGGTCCTGAACAACCCGAGCGCGTGGGCCGGTCTGGTGGACATCTGGTGCAAGTCCTCGGCGACGCCGCAGTACTACCCGCTGGTGCACACGACTTTCTGGCTGGAGTCGCGCCTGTGGGGTCTTCTGCCGCTCGGCTTCCACGTGGTGAATCTGCTGCTGCACCTGACCGGCAGCGTGCTGCTGTTCGTCGTCGTGCGCCGCCTTGCCATCCCCGGTGCACTGCTCGCGGCCGGCGTATTCGCCCTGCACCCGGTGATGGTCGAGTCGGTGGCCTGGGTGACCGAGCGGAAGAACGTGTTGTCGGTGGTGTTCTACCTCGGGTCGGCGCTGTGGTGGTTCCGGTTCGCCGGACTCGATCGCCGGCCGCCGCTCGCGACCCCTGGCGAACGTCTGAAGGTCTGGTTCGCGTCGTTCGGGCTGTTCGCCTGCGCGCTGATGAGCAAATCGGTCACCTTCTCGCTGCCGTTCGCCCTGCTGGTGCTGACCTGGTGGCGGCGCGGGCGGGTGATCTGGCGCGATGCGCTGCCGCTGCTGCCGTTCATGGTGCTCGGCGTCGCCTACGGCGCGTTCACCAGCTATCTGGAGCACACGCAGGTCGGCGCGCGCGGACCGGAGTTCACCGACACGTGGCTGCAGAAGGTGCTGATCGCCGGTCGGGTGCCGTGGTTCTACCTCGGCAAGCTGCTGTGGCCCGCCGAGTTGGTGTTCATCTACCGGCGGTGGGACGTGGATCCCGCACAGTTGTGGCAGTGGGCGTTCCCGTTGCTGACCGTGGCGACGGTACTCGCGCTGTGGCTGCTGCGCCGGCGCATCGGGCGCAGCCCGCTGACTGCGATCCTGCTGTTCGGTGGGACGCTGTTCCCGGCGCTCGGCTTCATCTCGGTGTTTCCGTTCCGCTACTCGTACGTGGCCGACCACTTCCAGTACCACGCGTCGATCGCGGTGATCGTGCTGTGCTGTGCCGCCGCGGCGCGGTGGGTTCCCGGGCGTATCGGCGTGCCGTTGGCGATCGCGGTGCTCGCGGGGTTCGGGGTGCGGACGTTCGTGCAGTGTGGCATCTACCGCGACAAGGAGACGCTGTACGACAGCATCCTCGCGGCCGTCCCCGACTCGTGGTTCGCCCACAACAACCTGGCGGCGATCTACGTGACCCGCGGCGAGATAGAGAAGGGGTTCGCGTTCTACCGGCGCACCAAGGAACTCAATCCTGAGCTCGAGCCCGGTCCGGAGGTGTCACCCGAGGCGTACGCGAACTGCATGGTCGGCAAGATGATCGCGAACTCGGGGGGGCTCAAGGATGCGCTGCGAGCCTTCCAGAACGGCAACGTGGAGGAGGCACTCGCCCGGCGACAGAGAATCGATCCGGTTCTCGATCAGGCGGCACGTCACTTCAGCCGCGCGATCGAGCTGGCGCCGCGCTACGTCGATGCGCTCAAGGACAGCGGCAAGTTGCTGCAGGGTCGGGCTCATCTCACCAAGGAACCGGAGGTGGCACAAAAGATGTTGGAACGTGCGGTTGGCTCGTTCGAGCGCGCGGTGTCGATCGCCCCGGCGGATCGGGATGCCCGCACACGGGCGCACAACCTGCACATGCAGTTGGCCGAGGGGCTGCGCGTGCTCGGCAAGATTCCCGCGGCACAGGCGCACTACGCGGCCGCGGTTCGGCTGCGCAACGAGGATCCGGAACGCCGGGTCCCGCGCCGCTGACGGAGGCATCGCCTCCGCGGCCTACCCGTGCCGCGGGCCGGTGTCCGGATTGACCACCGCGGCCAACGCGAACGCGGGCTCGACGAAGTAGTGGGTGTCGCGGGCCCGCTGCTGCACCGACACGTGGATCGGTCGGGAATCGTCCGGCAGCTCCACGCTGAGCAGCTCGGGGGGACTCGCGGGTGCCGGCGCACCCTCCGGCGGACCGGTCAGCACCAGCAACGCGGCGCAGTGGTCGCCGGCGTCGCGTACCGCGTGGACCTCGAGCGTGAAGTCGGCGCGTGGCGGAAGGACTTCGATGGACACTGCCGTTCCGGCGCGCCGCGCCACCAACGGTGGCCCCTCGTACGCATTCGGCTCGTCCACGGGGTCAGAACGACAACCCGTAGGCGATCGTCACGTTGGTGTCCTCGTCGGAGAACCCGAAGTCCACCCGGAACAACGCGGTGCGTTCGAGGCTGGCACGCAGGCTGAAACCCCAGCTCTGCTGCGTGCGGTCGAACAGGTCGGCGACCTTCGGCGCCACCGACCCGACCTCGGCGAACAGCGCCAGGCCGAGGCGCTCGACCCGAACCCAGTCGGTCAGCGCGAAGCCGCGCGGGATCGCCCAGAAGCGGTACTCCGCGACCGCATGCCACGCCGTGCGGTCGGTGAAGCGGTTGTTGATGAAGCCGCGCAGCGTGTCCGAGCCGCCCAGGCTCGGCAGCGAGTAGAACGGTAGGTCGCCGGCCGCGGCGGTGACGAAGCTGCCGAACGCCAGGCAATCGGTCGGCGGATGCTCTTCCTTGTCGTCGCCACCATCGTGCAGCAGCGGCGGCAACTTGAACACCTTGCTGCCGAACAGCGAGTAGAGTCCGCCGACGTCGCCGCCGCTCTGCAGCACCGCGTTCTCCGCGCGGACGCCGAGCTCGAAGCCCTGGTAGGGATTGTGCAGGCTGTCGCGCGTGTCGTACGACGCCGTGAGGCTCAACCACAGCATGTCGTGGTCGTCGGCGGCGGCGAACAGCGACGGGTATGCGGCACTGGTGATCGGCACGCCCGTGACTCTTCCCGACGCGAGGTTGTTGTGTTCCACGGACGCGTGCAGGCGGACCAGGAAGTTGTCGGCCGGCCCAGGTTCGGTGAACTGGTAGTAGAACCTCAGGTCGGAACGCTCGCGGGTGTAGCTCGATTCCGCGGTGGCCGGGGTCTGGCCGAGCCCGTAGAAGCGAGACGTCAGTGACTTCACGTAGCCGGCGTAGCCGTGCATGAAGCTGCGTTCGTCTTGCACCACGCCACCACCCGGCAGGTCGATGTGGTGCAACCAGCGCCGCCAGTTGAAGGCGAACGTCTGCTGGCCCTCGGTCGTGTAGGTCAGCACGAAGTTCGCCAGCTCCTGCCGTCGTTGGTTGCGGAAGTCGACGTCGGTGATCGCGACGCCGCCGCCGGTGCCCACGTCCGGTTCGCGGAACACGATCGGCGTGAAGAAGCTGCTGACCAGGAACCGCTCGAAGATGTTCCCCTCCATCAGTCGCGCCTCGGGGAAGTAGCGCCACCGGCCGCGGTGCTCCAGCTCGATGGGCAGGTCCACCTTGGGGATCCGGCCGTTGCGATCCATGCCCTGGAACGGGTCGGCGCGGTGCTGCGGGGTCTGCGGCCCGGCGCCGGTCGATTGCGCGCGAAGGCTCGGGGTCAGGGTGGCGGCGACCGCGGCGATGGCGACACGGACAGGGAGCGAGCGGGCAGCCATGAGCGCGGGATTCTGCCAGAGCCGCAGCCCGATGTCCCTGCCGCGAAGCAGGATCGCGGCGGATCAGTAGTGCTTGCGCCGGTGCGGCTGTTGCGCGGCGCGGGCCCATTCGATCGCCACGCGGTAGCTCGGCGCGAAGTAGTACGGCTGCATTCCCGAGCGAGGCAGCATCGCGAAGTCGATCCCGGTGCCCGCCGCCTGCAAGGTCGTCAGCCGGCCGCTGCGTCGATCGATCTCGAACCGCCCGGACAGCTCGCCGGCGAGCCGAAACCGGCAGGCCGCGTTGCGCCGTCGGCCGACTTCCGCGAGATCCTCGGGTTGGATGGCGAACGTGCCGGTGACCCGACCGGTGATTCGCTCGGCTTCCACCTGCTCGACCACCAGCACGAGGTTGCCGCGTAGCGAGTCGGCCGCGGGCCGGGGCCCGATCATCCCGCGGGGGTGCATGGCTTGCAGCAGGGCGTGAAACAGCGGCTCCGGCAGCGCGAGCCGCGCACCCCGCACCGTGGCGCCGGACAACCACGCGCGCTGCTGCGCGGGAGACACCGCGACGAGTTTGCAGCCGGTCAACTCGTCGTACATCAAGTACGAGTTGCGGACGAACACCCGCAGCGCTTCGCCGGACGCGGGCCGCGGCCAACGGGGCTCGGTCGCGCGCACCTGCGCGACCTCAGGGTCGGTGCCCGCCCACACGGCGACCCACCGCGCCGGCAGGCGACTCCGCAGCCGCCTGAGCGCCTGCCGCGCGTGCTTGCGAAACGTCCGGACGACGTCATCCGACTGCCGGCCGGCTCGCGTGTAGTGGCTGAACGGTGAGCCCTCCACGGAGCTGCGCAGACTGAGGAAGACGCCCAGCATCTCGCCGGACGGCAGCAGGAACGCCTCCCGCTCGCCGCCGTCGAAGTCGTCGAGGTCGCGCGACACGTAGCGGCCGAGCGTCGCCGCGTCGCGTGGATCGTGCATCAACTCCTTGGTGTTCAGCGCCGAGATCATGCACGGGATGAAGTAGCGGCGCAGCAGTACCACGACGCGTGGATCGGAGAGCAACCCGGCTCTCACTGCCGCGCCGCCCGCTCAACACAGTCCGGACTCGACTTCGCCGTCGTTGACGAACAGGTAGATCGGCTTGCCGGTGCGCTTGGCCTCGGCCAGGGACTCGGTGAGTGAGGTGCGCCACGGGATCAGCGTCCAGCGCGACTCGTCCGACGCCGGGTGTGCGGCGCAGAACGCGGTCTCGGGGTCGGGAGTCTGGGCGGGCAGCGCGGCTGCGGTCGTCCACGCGAGGGCAACGGCGTGCAGGATCGCCGGAACGACCCGCGGCGCGGCTGGTGATCGGGGCGAGGTCGGAGTGTGCTCGGCGTGCATCGTCCGTCGATGGTGCACCACACGGAGTCATCTGGCCAGCCCACCCCGATCCGAACCCGGTGGCGGCTCCTACGAGGTCGCTGCCGGCATCGAAATGGGAACGGCACTCCATGCACCGGACGGGTTCGGCTCCGCGGGCCGAACATCAACGCGGCGTCGACGCTGCGGAAGGGCTCGGACCGCGGTGCCGTCTGCTCGAGGTGTCGGCTGGGGAGATGGCGTGTGTGTACAGCCGTCGGCCCGCACGGCGATCCGGCGCGCGGTGAGCGCGGCATGCGGCTCGTCGCCGGCGGAGAGTCGGGCCAGTGCCAGACGGGACGATCCCAGACCGAGTAGCTCGCGGCCGTTCGCGTCCAACGCCCTGTGGGGCGATCATCGGCCAGGCGCGATCGAGCCGCCCGCGGCCCTGTCGCCCTCGGCGGTTGGCAACACCGACCCGGCGAACCGATCGCTCCGGCACGTTCCGCAAGAACATTGGAGCTGCGACCTGGTTGCGGCGACGCTTTGGCGATGACCTCGATCGTGGCTCAGGTGTGCCGAACACCGAGTTGGCCCTGGCCCGTCGTGCTTGTGTGGACTCTGCTCGGGTGCCACACCGCGCCGGCGGTTCCCGAGCGGTTGCCGTCTTCGCTCGCCGCGCTGGGCCGCCGCGCCGCAGGTGAGCGGATTCCGCTCGAACACGCGGTGCTGTTCGTGCCGCGCGGCTACCGAATCCCCGTGGATCGCCCAGTGCCGGTCCACGTGCACTTTCAGGGCGGGACGGTGATCGCGGAGGAGAACTTCGTCCGCATGCAGCGCGACGGCGTGCTGCTCGCCTCCACCCTCTCGGGGCGGTCGGGTGCGTTCGCCGCTCCGTACCGCGATCCCCGCAAGTTCGTCGCGTTGCTCGACTCTGCGGGGCGCGCGTTGTCGCAGCGCGCCGGCCAGCCGGTGGTCCTCGGGGAACTCGTGATCACGTTCTTCAGCGCCGGATACGGTGCCGTGCGCGAGCTGCTGGCTCTTCCGGCGCTGTTCGCGCGCATCCGCGCGTTGGTCTCGGCGGACTCGATCTACGCCTCGGTGGTCGCCGAGGGTGTGCGTGCGCCGCGCGCCGAGCAGATGGTCGATTTCCAGCGGTTCGCCCAAGCGGCAGCGCGCGGTGAGAAGACCTTCGTGCTGGCGCACGGGCTCTACCGGACGCCCTACGCCTCCACCGCCGAGTGCGCGGATTCGATCCTCGCCGCGGTGGCGGCCCGCCGCGTGCCGGTTCGCGCGTTCACCGAGCGCGGTGTGCCGATCGCGGCCGAAGCCCACGTCGGTGGCTTCCACCTCTACACGTTTGCCGAGGCGACGCCCGGGATCCACGTCGACTGCCTCTACATGATCCCCGAGCTGGTCCGCCGCCACGTGTCCGCGGCGCAGATCCCATAGCCTTGCATTCCCGCGCGCCGCTCACGGCAGCGGCAACGGGGGTGTCGCCGATCCCCAGGCCCGACGAGCCACTACCGTGTGCGGCGCAGCGGGAACGCGGTAGAGGGGGTCCGCGCCGCGTCCAGGATGACTTCGACCTGCCGCACCACCTGCGGCTGTTGCTGCGCCAGTTCGTTCTGTTCCCCGGGATCGCGGTCGAGGTCGAACAGTTGCACCGGAGCGTCGGGCCGGCGACGGATCGCCTTCCAGCGTCCCATGCGGATCGCTTGCAGGTCCGGGGCTTGCTCCCAATACAGGTACCCGTGGTTGCGCTGCTGCGACGGCCGGTCGCGCAGGGTGGGTACGAAACTCAAACCGTCGACCAGAGCGGGTGCCGTCGTTCCGGTCAGTTCCGCCAGCGTCGGCAGTAGGTCCCACGCCGCGCACACGTGATAGGACACTGCGCCGGCGCGCACCTTGCCCGGCCAACGCACCAGCAGTGGAACTCGCAGGTCGCCCTCCCGCAGCGATGGGGTTCGAGGGTCGGCGGCGCCGCTGCGAAACCGACCCGTGGCGTTGAAGAACTCCGGATCGCTGGTGCTGCCGCGACGCGGCCCGTGGTCGCTCGTGAACACGACGATCGTGTTCTGCTCCAATTTGCGGCGCTTCAGCACCGCGAGCAGTTCGCCGATCTGCTCGTCGAGCCGGGTCACGCGCGCCGCGTGCGCCGCGCGTGGCGAGACTCCCGGCCGAGCGGCCGGAGACTCGGGGAAGCGGCCCTTGTACTGCACCAGGGAATCGACCGGCACCTCGAGCCCCGCGCCGGGCAGCGGCAGCGGCAGGAACAGGAAGAACCGCTGTCGGGCGTCGTGCTGCTCGAGAAAGCGCACCGCGGCGGCCGCGATCACGTCCGGCGCGAAGCGATGGCGCCCGGAGATCGGGCTGTGGTCAGCGTCCTGCCACAGGAACTCGGGGTACGCCGCGCCTCGTTCGGGTCCGAGCGCCCCGAAGAAACGGTCGAATCCCTGTTTGCGCGGGTGTCCGGTCGTCCCCGCCTCACCGAGACTCCAGGAACCGAACACCGCGGTGCGGTGGCCGATCCCGCGCAGCACGTGACCCAGCGTGGTGATTCCGGACGGCAGGGCACCGGCGTCGGGTCGCCACCGCGCTCCGCGGATCGCCGCGTGGCCGGTGTGTTGTCCCGTGAGCAGGCAGCAATGGGCGGCGGCGTGCGCCGGGCTGCCGCCGTAGGCCTCCGCGAAACGCATTCCGCTCTGGGCGAGTGCATCGAGGTGCGGGGTGCGGATCACCGCTTGGCCGTAGCAGCCGAGTTCGGCGCACCCCAGGTCCTCGGCGACGACGACCAGCACGTTGGGGGCGCTGGGCGGTGGGCGGCGGAACAACCCGCACCCGGTGGACCCGAGGCTCAGAGCGGCCACCGCCAGGCCCAGCGCGGTGCGCGGTACCGCGCGCTGTGCGGTCGAGACCGCGCCCATGGGTGAGGGTGGCGCTTCGCGCCGACCGACGTTCCGTGTGCCGTGGGTCACTCCCGCAGTGTAGCCCGCGCTGCGCGGGCCGCGAAACTCGCTTGCGAGGAGTCGTCCACGCGCAACGGTGCTGTGGTCTTCCCCTGCCGCACTGCATCGCAGCGGCAGGCACGTCGGGCCACTGGTCTCCGACAACCGTTTCGAGCTACACCGCGACCGCGTCGAACAGCACGCCGTCGCCGCGGATGGCGTCGCAGCTGTCGAAGGCGTTGATGAACGTGCCGCAGATCCCCGGCATGGTGATCGAGTGGCCGGTGAAGAACAGGTTCTTCAACCGCAGGCGAATCATCGGCCGCTCGCTGCCCTGCTGGCTCACGTCGTGGCTGATACCGAACACCCCACCCTGTTCGTTGCGGGTGTACCACAGGTCGGTCAGCGGCGTGCTCGAGTACACCTGATCGATGCAGCTGCGCAGCTCCGGCGCGTGGGTGGCGATCAGGTCGAGCATGCGCTCCACCAAGCGCTGCTTGAATGCCTCGTATTCGGCGCCGCGCTTGAGCACCGGACGGTCGATCCAGCGGACGAATGGATCGATGTGCATGTAGGTCATCGCCTCGATGCGCGCATCGCCGGATCCCTCGCCCTCGATCGCGCTCGGGCAGGTGACCAGCACGGTGCTCAGCGGCGGGTCGCCGTGCTCTTGCGCCGGGTCGCGCAGCATCACGCAGGTCGCGCCCAGCGAGCGCAGCGGTTCGCGCAGCCGTGCGAACAGCTGCACCGCACCGCGCGACTCCCGCATCTCCAGGATCCGGTCCTTGAACAGGGGGCGCACGTGCTGGTCGGAAATGGCCCGCAGGATCGGCTTGGGGTGGCATGCGGCGACGAACGTGTCGGCGGCGAAGCGTTCCCCCGCGGCGGTGTGCACCTCGACCACGCGGCGGTCGGCGCAGTCCAGTCGATCGACCAGTTGGTCGAAGCGGAACTCCACCCCGAGCTCGGTGCCGCGGGCGCGTAGCGCGTCCGTGAGCGCGCCGCCGCCGCCGCGCACGCGTGAGGTGGTGTCGAAGTTGGAGCGGAACGCCAGGGTGTGCTTGACCCACGGCACCTCGTGCGGGAACAGCCCGAGGTTGAACGACTGGAAGCCGAGCACTTCGCGCAGCCAGGGGTCATCGGTGAGCGGCTCGAGGTAGTCCTGCAGCGACGCCCCGGACAGGCCCAGTTCCATCGGGTGGGCGTACTCGCGGCCCTTGCGCAGGGCGAACCACTTGTAGGCGCCACACACGCGTTCCACGTCGGCGACCAACTGCGCCAGTGCGTGGTGCTCGCCCGGCCACGTCGCGTGGGCCTTGTCGACGAACGCCTGCCAGGTGGCCGGGAACGCGAACGCGCAGTCACCCCTGCGCACTTCGATGGCCGCGTCGGCGGGGAACGGCACGCAGTCGATGCGCGACCACACCCGTAGGTGCTCGAGCATCTGCCGCATCGGCCGGCCGGGCTCGGTCGATCCCATGTAGTGGAACCCGACGTCGAAGGTGGTCTTCTTGCGGCGGAACTGCTGCAGGTAGCCACCCGGGATGGTGTGCTGCTCGAGCACCAGGACGCGCCGCCCGGTCTCCGCCAACAGGATGGCGTCCACCAGCCCGGACATTCCGGCGCCGATCACCACCACGTCGTAGGTGTCGCTCATCCCGCGTCGCGCGGGTCCGCCGTGCGAAACACCAGGGCGCTGTTGGCGCCGCCGAATGCGAGGTTGGTCGTCAGCCCACTCGCCTGCCGCGGCAGGGCGCGCGCCCGCTCGCGAACCAGATCGACCTCGAGCGCCGGGTCGAGCGCGCCGCCGCGCGGTGCCGGGGGGATCGACCCGTGCAGCAGACACAGCACGGTGACCAGCGCCTCGATCGCCCCGCTCGCGCCGAGCAGGTGGCCGATCGCCTCCTTGGTCGCGGAGACCGGCACGCGGCTGCACCGCGCGCCGAGCACGCTGCGGATCGCCTGCCACTCGGCCGCGTCGTTCTGCGGCGTCCCCGTGCCGTGCACGTTGAGGAAGTCGATCTCCTCTGGCGTCAGCCCGGCGTCGGCGATCGCGGCGCGCATCGCTGCGGCGGCACCGGACCCATCGCCGACCGGCGCCGACATGTGATGGGCGTCGCAGCTCGATGCGGTGCCGCACAACAGCGCGAGGACCCGTGCGCCGCGCCGCCGGGCGTGGGCCAGCGTCTCGAGCACCAACACGCCGCTTCCCTCGCCCAACGACAGACCCTCGCGGTCAGCGCGGAACGGCCGGGTCGGTTGGCGGTCGACCGCGCGCAGGGCGTTGAAGCCCGCGTAGGTCATCTGCGACAGCTCATCCGAGCCACCGGCCAGGGCGAGCTCGATCTCGCCGCTGCGCAGCGCGTCGAGCGCGGCGCCGATCGCCATGGTGCTCGACGCGCAGGCCGACGATTGGGTGATCACCGGACCGGTCGCGCCGATGTGGCGGGCCGCCGCGTCGCCGGGGCCGTTGTGCTGCTGCGAGGCGAGGCGACGCAGACGCAGCGGGCCGCGCCCACGGTGGAGGCGGGCGAACACCTGCTCGGTCTCGAGCAATGCCCCGGTGCTACTGCCGAAGAACACCCCGGCTGCGGCGAGGTCGAGCGGCTCGCCCCGTGCGGTTGCCTGAGCCACTGCCTCGTCGGCGGCGCGGCAGGCGAACTGGTCGGCGCGGCTGAGGTAGGGATGCGGCGGGAGCGGCACCACCGCCGCCAGCTGCGTCCGATGCTCGGTCGGGTCGAACGGCGGAGCAGCGAACGGTCCGATGGCGCAGCGGCGACTGCACAAACCTTCCCAGAGGGGCTCGACCCCGAGCCCGAACGCCGTCACGGCACCGAGGCCGGTGACCGCGATCGATCGGGTGTCGCAGTCGAGGTCTGGCCTGGGGTCGCCTGGGCGCGCAGCACTCTGCGCCGCTGGCACGGGGGGCGAATCCTCGCGAGTGGGCAAGTTCCGCGGCCCGCGGCTCAGGCATCCGAGGCGGTGCGGGCCTGCGCCTCCAAGCGCTGGTTGATGAAGTCGGTCAGCGCCCGCGCCGAGGCCAGCGCCGCCGCGCCCACCGCTTCGTCCTCGATCTGCAGGCCGAATTCCTGCTCGACGCCGAGCACCAGCTCCAGTGCGTCGACCGAGTCCAGCCCGAGGCCCTCGACGAACAGGGGGTCCTCGTCCGCGATGTCAGCCGGCTGCACGTCCGTGAGATTGAGGCACTGGACGATCAGCTGCTTGACGCGGTCGATGTCGACGGTCTGGCGGGTCATGACGGTTTGCGGCCAAGCGCCGCGCGGCAGAAGCTACCCCGGGGTCCGAACGAGTCCATACTCCGTGCCGATTCGCCGTCGGAACGAGCGTGGATTCACCCCGGCACGTCCTCTTACACTTCCCGGGTCGATGGAACGTGAGCCGATCGAGCGACCCGGCGGAGCGCCGCTGGTCGACGCGTTCCGGGTCTGCGTAGAGCGAGACCCTGCGGCTCCCCTGCTGCTGGCGCCGGACAGGACGGCGTCGCGCGCCGAACTGCGGGACCTGGCCGCGGCGCTCCACCGCGTCCTACCGGATCCAGGGCCGCAGCGGCTGGTGGCCGTCGCCGCGGCCGACGGGCCAGCGTTCCTCGCCGCGCTGCTGGCGGTGTGGCGGCGTGGGCTGGTGCCGCTGCTGCTCGACCGCGACACGCCCGCGGCGCGTCGGCTCGAACTCGCGCGAGCACTCGGTGCGGCGGCCGAAGTTTCGTGCACGGAGGCGTGGCCGGCGGCGGTCGACGCGTTCCGCATCCGCGCGTTCGGCGCCGAGGCCCGCTACGCCGACGCCGCGCTGATCAAGCTGACCTCCGGCAGCACTGGGGCGCCCCGTGGGATCCGCGTGAGCGCCGCGGCGCTGGTCGCGGACTCGACGGCGATCGAGCAGGCGATGGGGATCGGTGTTGCGGATCGGGTGCTCGCCGCGGTGCCGATGTCGTTCAGCTACGGGCTCGGCTCACTGGCGATTCCCGCGCTGATCGCCGGCCGCCAGCTGGTGGTGGCGGCGGACGCCGCGCCGCTGGGGCGGATGGCCGCCGCGCGCCGGTGTGCGGCGAGCGTCTTGCCGACGGTTCCGGTGTTCCTCGAGGCGCTGCTGCACCGCCCGGATCACTGGGAGTTGCCGCCGAGCTTGCGCCTGGTGATCTCCGCCGGGGCGCCGCTCGCCCCGCACGTCGCGCTGCGCTTCCGCCGCCGCTTCGGTCGCCCGGTGCACGTGTTCTACGGGGCGAGCGAATGCGGTGGAATCACCTACGACCCGACCGGCACCGCGGCGGAGCGGGGAACCGTGGGGGTGCCGGTGCCCGGCGTGACCGTGGCCATCGATCCGGCGACCGACAGCCTGTCGGTGCGGTCGCCGAGCGTGGCCTGCGGCTACCTGCCGGAGCAACCCGCGGTCCTCGACGGCGTCGCGTTCCACTCCAGCGACTGCGGTCGGTTCGCCGGCGCGGAGCTGCAACTGACCGGACGCCACGGCCTGGTGTTCAACATCGGTGGCAACAAGGTCAACCCGCGCGAAGTCGAACAGGCGATCTTGCGCCTGAACGGGGTCGACGACGTGCACGTGATGGCGGTCGCGCGCGCCAGACAGGGCTCGGACGTGTGTTGCGCGGTAGTGGCGACGAGATGCCCGGACCTCGACGCGCGACGCATTCGGTCGTGGTGCCAGCAGCACCTCGCGCCGTTCCAGCGGCCGCGGCGCATCGTGCTGGTTCCCGAGCTGCCGCGCAGCCCGCGCGGCAAGTTGCGCATCGAGACCATCCAGGCGCTGCTCGACGCGCCGCCGCGGCGTGCCAACGCATGATCGCCCGGCGGCGGGGCGCCGTCGCGTGCTGGGCATTCGCCGCGGTCTTGCCGGGCGCCTGTGCCGGGCCAGCGCTCACGGTTCCGGAGCTGAAGGCGCTGTGCGACAGCCTGCGACCGCCAGACGCTGCGGTGCGCCTCGAAGCGCGCGTCTCGCTCGCCACGAACCTCGGCAGCCGTTTCGCCGGTGAGTTCCTGGGGCTCGCCATCGCCCGGACCTCGCCGAGCTGTGCGGTCCGGCTGCAGCTGTTTCCGGAACTCGGCGGCAAGGTGCTCGACGTCGTCGCGACGCCTGCGCGGCGCCGCGGGGTCATGCCACCGGTGTCGGCGGAGTACGATTCCGCGGCGGCCTCGGGCGATCGGCTGCTCGAGATGTTCGCGGTGTCGCTGCTGTTGGCCCACGCGCCCCTTCAGCCGGAGCACGTGCGGGAAGCGCACTGGGAGACACCGCAGCGTGCCCGCCTGCAGCTGATCCCGCGGTTCGGCGCCGACCGCTGCGTGCTGTGGATCGATCGTTCCCGCGGGGAACGTGAGTTCGCGGCGGTCGCCCGGGGAGCGGGGTGGAGCATGCGGGTGCAGCCCGACGGCAGCGTGACGATTCAGGCGAAGGGCTTTCGGCTGTCGGCTGCGATCTCGGCGCGGGAAGCCCTGTCGTCGGTGGCCGATTCGACATTCGAGCTCGACTGATCCCGATGCGCCGCGCGACGCTCGCCACCTTGGTCTGTTCCGCCGCGCTGTTGATCGGCGCGACGGTTCTGTTGCCGCGGGTCGCCATCGAACCGGACCTCACCAAGATGCTGCCGGCACAACACCGTCTGGTCCGGCTCGCCGAACTGCTCGACCGGCGGGGGGAGTCGCGGCGGGCGCTGTTCGTGGTGTTGCGCGGTCCGATCGACGACGCGACCCTCGGTGGCCTGGTCGAGGACCTGCGCCGTTCGCCGCTGCTCGCCGAGGTGGCGGCGACGCGCGAGGAGCTGCTGGGTGCGGCGTGGCGGGAACGCGTGGCCGCGCCGCTGTGGTTCCTCCCGGAGCCGCGCCTGACGGAGCTGACGCGAGTGCTGTCCCCCGAGGGCCGCCGCGCGGCTCTGCGCGACACCCTGGCGCTGCTCGCCGAGGACCCGCTCGGTGGCGCGGAGATCGCCCGTCGCGACCCACTGGGTCTGCGCTGGTTGACCGCCGGTGCGCTGGAGAAGGGCATGCCGTTCGCGCTGCGCCGCGGCACGCCCTACGTGGTCCTCGAGGATGGCGAACGCGCGCTGTTGCGGTTGGTCGGCACGACAACCAGCCTCGACGCCTCGTTCGCGGTACGGCTGCTCGCCGACGTGGAAGCGCGGCTCGCGCGCGTTCCCTGGCAATCGGAGATGTACGGCGGCTACGTGGTGGCGCGGGCCGACGCCGCGCGGATCCGAGCCGATCTGATCGGCTCGGTGATCGGGTCGTCGCTGTTGGTGTTCTTCTACCTGTGGTTCAGCCTGCGCAGCCTTTTCGTGTCGCTGTGCAGCGTGCTGCCGGTCGGGTTGGCGGCGTACTGCGCGATCGCCGTCGCGGGAAGCGTGTTCGGTCCACTGACCCCGGTGGCGATCGCCGCCGCCGCGGTGCTGCTCGGGCTCGGCGTCGACTTCTCGATCCACTACCTGGTGCACTACGCCGACCACCGTTCTGCGCACCCGCACGCGCAGGCCGCATCGCTGACGCGGCGTTCCGTCGGGGCACCGCTGGTCGTCGGAATGACCACCACGGTGGTGGCGTTCCTGTCGCTGGCCTTCGGTCGCTTCCAGGGCCTGGCCGGCTTCGGGATGGTGTTGGCGATCGGCATGGTGCTGGCGTTGCTCGCCACCCTGTTCGTTCTGCCCCTGCTGCTGGGGGTCGTCCGGCAGCCGGTGCCGCGGCCCCGCAACAGCGCAATCGCCGGCGCGCTGCAGCGGCTCTCCGCCGGGTCGCGCGGACGGCGCGTCGCGGCGGCGGTGTGTGCCGTCTCGGTGGTGGCGTGTGTGGTGGTGGCCACCCGTGGGGTCACCGTCCGGGTCGATCCGGAACACCTCCGGCCGGCGGCCGATCCGGTGGGGGAACTGCGGCAGCGGTTGGAGCGCGAACTCGGGTTCTCATTGGTCCCGGTGTTGCTCCTGGTCCCGGCGACATCGGCGTCGCCGCAGGTCGCCGCGCTGTTGACACAGCTACGCGCCGAGCGATGGCTCGCGTTCGACCTCGAGGGGCGTGCGGACCCCGAGCAGCGCGCGCGCCGGGTCGCCGAGTTCCACCGCGCCACCGCGGGTTGGTTCGACGGCACGCTGCGCGACCTGGGGGAACTCGGATTCGCGGCCACGCCGTTCCGCCCCGCCCTCGAACAGCTGCGCGACCGACTCGCGGCGCCCGCCCCCGTCGCGGTGCCGAGGCCGCGGGTCGAGCTCGGCGGCCGACAGCTCGAGGCCGTGCTGTGCTACCCCGCCCCGGCGACGTTGGCCGCCGACCGGTGGCCGGCATTCGTCGCGCGGGTGGCGGAACTCGGAGGTCGCGAATTGGCGGTGTTCGGCACGCCGACGCTGCTCGCGGGGCTGCGCGAGGTATTGGCCGGCGACCTACTGCAGGCGTCGCTGGTCACCGCGGTGTTGGCGTTCCTGCTGGTGCTGGCGATGGCCCGCTCGCTGCGCGCCGGCCTGCTCGCCTTGTTGCCGGTCACGTGTGGCTTGGCGATCACCCTCGCGGTGCTGGTCGGGTTCGGGGTCCCGCTCAGTCTCGGCAACTTCGTCGCGATCCCGTTCCTGCTCGGCATCGGGATCGACGACGGAGTGCACCTGGTCGCGCGGCTACGGCGGCCGGATGACGGTGGCCTGGATCGGACCGCGGTTGCGGTGGTGCGGACCAGTGTGACCACGGTGCTGGGCTTCGGCTCGTTGGTGCTGTCGCGCAGCCCAGGGTTGGCTTCGCTGGGCTGGATTGCGGTGCTCGGGGTAACCTGTTGCCTGATGACGAGTCTGTTGGTGGTTCCCGCCCTGTGGTCGACGTGGTTGTGCCGCGGATCCGACGCGCGCTGACCGTCGGCGCCTGTTTGGCCGGGGTGCTCGCCGCGCAGGAGGCCGAGGTTCGCGACCTCGCCCAGGTGCGTACCGCGTTGCACAAGCTCGCCAAGGCGCATGGCAAGGCGCGCTTCCTAGCCGCGGAGTACCGGCAGGAGCGCACCTCGGCATTGCTGCGCAAACCGCTGGTGTCGACCGGCACTCTGGTGCTGCGGCTCGATCCGCCGTGCCTGGTGTTCACGGCGTCGGGTGCGAACGGGACGAAGATCCGGCTGACCCGCGACACCTACGAGGTCTACCGTCCGTCGCGTGCGCGGCTCGAGCGCACCGTGCTGCCCGACCCCACCCAGGCCGCGGCGCTGTTCGGTGCGTTCCGGCCGGTCCCCGAGGTGCTCGAGGCGCGCTTCCGCATCACCCGAGCGGTGCGCCGCACCCGGCGCGTCGCAAGGGCCGAGCAGCGCTTGCTCGAAGTGACCCTGGTGCCCAAGGACGCGGCCGAGGCCAAGCTGATCCGCCAGCTGTCGATCACCCTCGACGAGACCGGCAACCGCTTGCACGCGATCGCCTACCGTGACCCGCAGGGCGATGCGGTGCGGCTGTTCCTCGACAAGCTGCAAGTGCGCGACAAGGTCGATGCCGCGGCGTTCGATTGGACGGTCCCCAAGGGCACGGAGGTGTTGGTGCACCGGCCACCGAAGCCGCAGGTGCCGAAGTCCGGGGCGTCCCCGCCCAAGCGGTCCGCGTCCGGAGCCACCGGGGCCGCGCGCAAGGGCTGAACGTGCCGCGCTACTGCCGGAACCGGCGGAGGATCAGGCACGCGTTGGTGCCGCCGAAGCCAAACGAATTGGACAGGATCGTGTTCGCCTCGACCTGCGCGGTTTCGGTGAGCACGTGGATCCGCGGCGCATCTTGTTCCTGTTCGGTGAAGTTGACGTTCGGCGCCAGGAACCCGTCGCGCAGCATCAGCAGGCAGTAGATCGCTTCCGAGGCGCCGGCCATCCAGCACTCGTGACCGGTCATCCCCTTGGTCGACGCCACGGGTGGACCCTGCGCTCCGAACAGGTCGTGGATCGCGCCCGCCTCGGCCACGTCGCCGAGCACGGTCGAGGTCGCGTGTGCACTGATGTAGTCGATGTCGCCCGGCCGCAGCCCGGCTTGGTCGAGCGTGGCGCGCATCGCCCGTCCCGCGCCTTCCCCCGACGGCAGCGTCAGATGGTCGCCGTCCGCCGAGAAACCGTAGGCCACCACCTCGCCGTAGATCTGCGCGTTCCGTGCCGTCGCACTCTCCAGGCTCTCGAGGATCAGCATCGCGCCGCCCGCACCCGGCACCAGGCCATCGCGATCCTTGTCGAACGGTCGGGAAGCCCGCGCCGGATCGTCGGTGCGCAGCGAGAAGCTGTTCAGCGCATCGAAGCTGACCATCGCCAGCCAGTTGATCTCCTGGGTGCCGCCGGCGAACACCATGCGCTGCTGCCCGCTGCGGATCAGCTGGAACGCCATGCCGATCGCGTGCGCCCCCGAGGCGCAGGCGGCGCTCAGCGTCAGGTTGATGCCGCGCGCTCCCAGGAACGGACCCAAGTTCATCGAGGCGGTCGAGTTCATCACCTTGATGACCATGTGCGAGCCGAGGAAGTGGGACTCGCCGTACTTGTCGAGCGTCTCCATCAACTCCGGCAGGGGCGCGCACGACGAGTCGTTACCGACGATCACCCCCACGTCGTCGCGGGCGATCTGCTCCGGACGGAGCCCCGCGGAACGGATCGCGCGATTGGTCGCCAGGGCGACGAACACCGCCGCCTCGGGCATGAATTTCCGCGCTTTCCGATCGAGCTCCGCCCGCAGATCGACCTCCGGCAAGCTGGTCATCAGCGGGGAACGAAAGCCGTGTTGTCGCCGCTCGTCCGATACCACCACGCGTGAGCGCCCCTCGCGCAGCCCCGCCGAGATCGTGTCGAGGTCTTCGCCGAGCGCCGACAGCGCGCCCATTCCGGTCACCACTACGCGGTGCATCGGCGCAACCATCCGCACCCGCACGGACTCCGTCAACAACCACCCGCAAGTCAGCCGGTGGTGCGTACCAATCCGTGCCCGACGGCTCGCTGGCTACGCCAGCCGCAGCCGGATGCGCGCTGCCGTGGCTCCGTCGACTTCGACCACCACGCGTACCGCGCATTCCGGGGCACTCTCGCCTTCGCGTGTGGCGACCAGCCGGGCCCAGCGGTCGGGAGCGACCACCTGTGTGAAGCGCGCCTCGACGACCGTCGCGGTCGCCAGCTTGCGACCCTCGGCGTGTTCCGCCAGCTGGCGTGCCGCCTCGATCAGGTACACCCCGGGAACGATCGGGTGGCCCGGAAAGTGCCCGCGGAAGATCGGCAGCGCGGCCTCGAGGCAGAGTTCTGCGCAGGCGGTGCCGCGCACGACGTCCGTCTCGGTGACGCGGAGCGAACGGGCGATTTCGGTACGCGGATCGGTGTCGAGGGTGTGCGGCACGCCACTGCTCCTCAGGGAATGGGTCGGTGGTCGGCCGGCGCGTCGAACGTCGCTGCGCGCAGCTCGGTGGGTTGCCATGCCGCGACGTCGAGCCGCAGCGTGAAGCGTGGCCGATGGCCCGCGAGGATGGCCGTGCGCGGCGTGCCGTCCGTCGGTTGGACCGTGAGTTCGCCCCACATCGTCCGGTCTTCTGCCAACGCGGTGCGGCGCGCGCCGGTGGCGTCGATCCAGTGCAGTCTGCGCCGTGACCCCTGTTGGACGAGTCGGCCGAGCGGGCCGCTTCGCAGCCGTACCGGGGTGGTGTCGGATTCGCTGCCCGGTGCGAGCCACGCGGCGAGCAGTGGGCCGATGCCGTCGCGCACCAGCGGCTCCGGAATCGCCCGGCCGCAGTGCACCAGTTCGTTCGCGGTGCCGCGGTGGACCAGGTGGAACAGGGTCGCGCCGAGATCGTCGAGTGCCACGACGCGCATCCGGTCGGGCAGCAGTCGAACTGCGCGGAGGGTGAACGCGAACTCGGTGTCGCCGCGGCGCAGGACCGCCCGGGCGGTCACCTGCAGCCCGGTCGGTCCGGGGTCGGGCACCGCGGTACGGGTCGCCTCCCCCGACACGCGCTCGAACGGCGGGAGCGTCGCCGCCGCGCACCCCGCGAGCAGCACCGGCCCGCATGCGATCCACCGCACCAGCATCGCGCGGACTGTAGCCGACCGATCGCGGGCTCGGCGGTGTTTTCCGCCGCGCCTGACTTGACCCACTCGGAGCACCCGGGGGAAGCTGACCCCATGGGCCTGTTCTCCAAGCTGAAGGCTGAGTTCGTCGACATCATCGAGTGGCTCGATGACACCCAGCACACCCTCGTCTGGCGTTTCCCTCGCTATCACAACCAGATCAAGAACGGCGCGCAGTTGATCGTGCGGCCCGGTCAGGTCGCGGTGTTCGTCCACGAGGGCAAGCTCGCCGACGTGTTCGAACAGGGCACGCACACCCTCGAGACGCGCAACCTGCCGATCCTCAGCACGCTGCAGGGGTGGAAGTACGGCTTCGACAGCCCGTTCAAGGCCGAGGTCTACTTCGTCAGCACCCGCGTCATCACCGACCTCAAGTGGGGTACGCCGAGTCCGGTGATGATGCGGGATCCGGAATTCGGTCCGATTCGGCTGCGCGCGTTCGGCACCTACACGCTGCGGGCCATCGACCCCAAGGCGCTGATTTCCGAATTGGTCGGCACCGATGGGATCTTCGCCACCGACGAGCTCGAAACGCTGATGCGCGGGGTGATCGGCCAAGCGCTGGCCGACGTGCTGGCGGGCTCGAAGATCGCGGCCCTGGATCTGGCGAGCAACTACCAAAAGATCGCCGAGCTGTTGCGGCGTGATGTCTGCGAGAAGATCGACGACGAGTACGGGCTCGCGGTGCCGCAGTTGTTCGTGGTCAACGTCTCGCTACCCGAAGAGGTGGAGAAGGCGCTCGACCGGCGCACCTCGATGAACGTGATCGGCGACCTCGGCCGCTACCAACAGTTCCAGATGGCGGAGGCGATGACCGCGGCCGCCAACAACCCCGCCGGCGGCGCGGGTGAGGGCATTGGCATGGGGCTGGGTTTCGCGATGGCCAACCAGATGGCGCAGGGCTACGGGCGGCCGGGGATGGCGGCAGGCGGCCCACCGCCGTTGCCGACCGCGGCGCAGTGGTACGTCGCCAATGCCGGGCAGTCGAGTGGACCGATGTCGGCCGGGGACCTGCAAGCGGCGATCGCGTCCGGCCAGGTCAGCGCGGCGACCTTGGTGTGGTGTGCCGGAATGAGCGGGTGGATGCCGGCCGGGCAGGTGCCGCAGTTGGCTGCGGCGTTCGGTCCGCCACCGCCCCCGCCGCCGCCCCCGGGTTCGTAGTCCCGGTGCGAGTCACGTGTGGTCGACCCGCGGCTGCGCTGCGTGGTTCGGGTCGACCGTGCGCCCGGTCCCGTGAACACCCGCCCGCTCGATGACCGAACCCGACGTACCCGATCCGAGCCCTCCCGAGGTCGAAGCGGGGCGACTTCGCGTGTTCCCGTGCGACTCGTGCGGCGCCGACCTGGAGTTCGCGATCGATGTGCAGTCGCTGCGCTGTCCGTACTGTGGTCACCGGCAGAGCATCGAGCACGCCGCCGGGGCCGCGGTCACCGAGCGCGATCTACGCGCGGCGTTGGAGGCGCAGGCCGAGGAACGTGCGCACGGCCGCGGCACGATGGCGGGTGTTCGCGAGGTCGCCTGCCGCGACTGCGGCGCCACGGTCCAGTTCCACGGTCCGTTGACCAGCCAGGACTGTCCGTACTGCGGCACGCCGATCCAGCTCGATGAGGTTCACGATGCGGCGGATCGGCTGCCAGTCGACGGGGTACTGCCGTTCCGCATCCCGCGCGATGCCGCCGACGAGCGGTTGCGCGCCTGGGTCAAGTCGCGCTGGTTCGCGCCGAACGAGTTCCAGGAGCGGGGAGTGCGGGGCAAGTTCGCCGGGGTCTACATGCCGTACTGGACCTACGACGCGGAGACCTTCAACCGCTATCGCGGCGAGCGTGGGGAGCACTACTGGATCACCGTGCGGCAGGGGGATCGCGAGGTCCGCCAGCGGCGCACGCGCTGGTATCCGGTGTCGGGTGCGTTCGACCGCTTCTTTGACGACGTGTTGGTGGTCGCCGGCAAGGGGCTGCCGCTGAAGCGAGTGAACGCGCTGACCCCGTGGCCGCTGCACGACTGCATTCCGTTCACCCAGGCGGTGCTCGCCGGGTTTTTCGCGCGCACCTACGAGGTGTCGCTGGCCGACGGACTGAAGCAAGCCAAGCAGGAGATCGCCGCGGCGTTGCACCGTGACGTGTGCCAGCGCATCGGTGGTGACGAGCAGCGGGTCCACGCGATCGACACGGAGTACGGTGACATGACCTACAAGCACCTGCTGCTGCCGGTGTGGATGTTGGCGTACCGGTTCCGGGGGAAGGCGTACCAGGTGGTGGTGAACGCGGCTACCGGGGAGGTGCAGGGGGATCGGCCGTACAGCTGGGTCAAGATCACGCTGTTCGTGTTGATGTGGGTGGTGATCGTCGGCGGGATCGTGGCGTTCGTGCAGATGCGGCGGTAGGTGGGGTCGTGGGGCGCCTGGCGCCTGGCACCTGGACGCGTGCGCTCCCTCAACCTCGAGCTCTGAAGCCGCAGGGCTCTCCCGCAGCCCCGTCGCCGTCGGCATCGGTCCAGGCTCGCTTCGCTCGGCTAGAGCGACCGATGCCGACGGCGACGGGGCCGCGGGAGAGCGGGTGGGGTCTGGGGTGGGGAGGTGGCGGGTTGGTGATCTGGTTCGGTCGTGGCGAGATGGGTGTGGAAACGTGGATTCGTGATCGGGTGGCCGGGGTCTGGGGAACAGTGCCCGAACAAGATGTGGGGGGAATCGTGTGTGCGACTTGGATGGCGTGGCGATCAGGTCGCGGATCCGTCGGGTCGCGGCTGGGTTTGTGGGGCCGTGCCCGAACATATGTGAAAACAAGTAGTTGCCGGTTGACATTGGTTGCATGTGCCGTACTATTGCGCTTCGACAAGGGCGGGGTGATATCGATGAAGCGATCGAAAGAGCGCACGGGCCTGCTACCATTTCCTCGAATGAACTGGGGTGGCCGGCGCAAAGGGGCGGGGCCGAAGCCGAGGGGCGACAAGGCTGGCGTGTCGCATCGTCGTCGCGCGACGTTTGCTGCACGCTTTCCGGTTCACGTGACTACACGTTTGATGCGGGGGCTTCCTTCGTTGCGCAGCCAGGGTGTGCACGGGGTGCTTTGCACGGCGTTCGCGATGGGCTGCGACCGCAACGGCTTTCGCCTCGTGCACTACTCCGTGCAGGGTAACCACCTGCACATGATCGTGGAGGCGACGAACCGCGTGTGCCTGTCGCGAGGCATGCAAGGACTGTTGGTTCGCGTTGCGCGGGCCTTGAACCGGCTTTGGCGTCGCGCCGGCAAGGTGTTCGCTGACCGCTACCACGACCGCATCCTGCGCACTCCGCGCGAAGTGCGGCATGCGCTGGCCTACGTGCTGAACAACGCCCGGCGCCACGGTGTGCGTTTGGCGCGGGAGATCGACTGGTTCGCTTCAGGATGGTGGTTCGACGGCTGGCGCGAGACGCTGACAGGCAATCTGCCCTCAGGTCCAGCCAGACCGGTCGCACGGGCCCGCAACTGGCTTCTCAATGTCGGCTGGCGAAGGCACGGATTGATCAGCCACCACGAGGTTCCGGGCTGACGTCGCACCCGCGCATCTGGGCACACTCCCACACCCGGACGCTCTCCACTCCCCTCGCGGCCCCGTCGGCATCGGCTTCGGTCGCAACTTGCCTTGGGCCGAAGCCGACGGGGTCGTGAGGGGAGCCCTCGCGGTTCAGAGGTTGAGGCTGAGCGAGCCCACGAGCCCACGAGCCCACGAACTCACGAGCCAGGCTCCCAGGCCCCGAAACCCGGAGCCCAGGAGCCACCCTCCAATCACGCCGCTGAGCAGCCGAGCGGCGCAGCTCGCTACTTCACCTTCTTCAGCTCGAGGTGGAACACCAGGGTCGCGTTCGGACCGATGGTCGGGGGTGCTCCACCGGCGCCGTATGCCAGGTCGGGTGGAATGGTGAACTTGTACACCGCTCCTTCCTTCATCAGCATGAGGCCCTCGCGCCAGCCCGGGATCACCTGGTTCAGGCCGAGTTCGGTCGGTTCGCCGCGCTGGAACGAGGAGTCGAACAGCGTGCCGTTGGTCAGCCAGCCGGCGTAGTGCACCAGCACCTTGTCGGTGACCTTGGGAGTCTTGCCAGTTCCCTCCTGGATCACCTCGTAGAGCAGTGTGCTCTCGGTCTTCTTCTGCTTCTCGGGCGCCGAGAGGGCGAACTTCGGCACCGGCAGCGGATCCAGGATCTCCAGCATCTCCAGCTCCCAGACCGAGTCCATCCGGATGCCGATCTTGCGCGGCACCTCGAAGCGGAACCGGGCCCCGCGACAAAGCAGCAGCGGCGCCTCCTTGAGGAACGGCAGGCGCATGTCGGCGATCCGACCGGCGATCGGCTGGCCCTGCTTCTCACTGCTATCGAGCAACCGCCCGTCCACCGTCCACAGTGCGTAGGCCATCTTGAACGCCTGGTCCTTGGTCAGCGGTTTCCCGGAGCCCGCGGTGATGGGCTCGTACTTCAGGCCCGAGTCGGTGGTCTTCTGCAACTTCGGGTTCGCCTTGCGGAACTCGGGCATGCGCGCGACCGAGAGTAGCTCGATGTCGAACACCAGGGTCGCCCCCGGAGGGATCTTCCCCTTGCCACGCTGGCCGTAGCCGAGTTCGTGGGGGATGGTGAACTTGTGCCGCGACCCGACGGTCATCAGCGTCAAGCCTTCGTTCCAGCCGCCGATCACGCGGCCGCCGATTTCGAATTCGAACGGCTCGCCGCGGTCGCGCGATGAGTCGAACTTGGTGCCGTCGAGGAGCCAGCCGGTGTAGTGCACCTTGACCTTGTCACCCCGCTTGGGGTTGGTGCCCGGTTTGCCGGCCACGAGGATCGAGTACTTCAGACCCGACTTGGTCGACTGGATCTGCGTGTCTGCCGGGATCCCGCCCGGCTTGTCGCCGCCGGCCTGAGCCGGGGCGAGTGCCGGAGCGGCGACGAGCACCGCGACGCTGAGGAAGTTGCGCATGGTCGGCTCAGTAGCGGTAGTGGTTGGGCTTGTACGGCCCGTCGACCGGCACGTGGATGTAGGCCGCTTGCTCGGCGGTCAGCTTGGTCAGCTTGGCGCCGAGCTTGCCGAGGTGCAGGCGGGCGACCTTCTCGTCGAGGTGCTTGGGCAGCACGAACACGCCCTTGGCGTAGTTCGACGCGTTCTTGAACAGCTCGATCTGGGCGATCACCTGGTTGCTGAAGCTGTTCGACATCACGAAGCTCGGGTGGCCGGTGGCGCAGCCGAGGTTGAGCAGTCGGCCCTCGGCCAGGACGATCACCGCGTGTCCGTCGGCGAAGGTCCAGCGGTCGACCTGGTTCTGGTGCTCGTGCGGGTTCTTGATGTTCTGCTTCTGGATGCCCTTGACCTTGGCGATACCGGCCATGTCGATCTCGTTGTCGAAGTGGCCGATGTTGCCGACGATCGCGTTGTGCTTCATCTTCGCCATGTGGTCGGCGGTGATGATCTTGAAGTTGCCGGTCGCGGTCACGAATACGTCGGCGGTCGCGACGACGTCCTCCAGGGTCGCCACCTGGTAGCCCTCCATCAGCGCCTGTAGGGCACAGATCGGGTCGATCTCGGTGATGATCACGCGGGCGCCTTGGCCGCGCAGTGACTGCGCACAGCCCTTGCCGACGTCGCCGTAACCGCAGACCACGGCGACCTTGCCGGACAGCATCACGTCGGTGGCGCGCACGATCCCGTCGACCAGCGAGTGGCGGCAACCGTACACGTTGTCGAACTTGCTCTTGGTCACCGAGTCGTTGACGTTCATCGCCGGGAACGGCAGCTGCCCGGCTTCCTGCATCTGGTAGAGGCGGTGCACGCCGGTGGTGGTCTCCTCGGTCACACCCTTGATCGACGCGCGCATCTTGCGCCACTTGTCACCGGAGCAGGAGTCGGCCATCTGCTTCAGCAGCTCGACCCAGTCCTCGGCGTCGTCGTCCTTGGCCTTCGGCACGCCGGCCACTTCCCACTCGGCGCCCTTGAGCACCATCATGGTCGCGTCGCCGCCGTCGTCGAGGATCATGTTCGGCAGCTGACCGTCGGGCCAGGTCAGCGCCTGCTCGGTGCACCACCAGTACTCGGCCAGCGTCTCGCCCTTCCAGGCGAACACCGGCACACCCTGCGGGTTGTCGACCGTGCCGTTCGGGCCCACGGCCACCGCGGCCGCGGCATGGTCCTGGGTCGAGAAGATGTTGCACGACGCCCAGCGCACCTCGGCGCCGAGCGCGGTGAGCGTCTCGATCAGCACTGCGGTCTGGATCGTCATGTGGAGCGATCCGGTGATGCGGGCGCCAGCGAGCGGCTGGCTGGCGCCGTACTCGTTGCGCAGAGCCATCAGGCCGGGCATCTCGACCTCGGCCATCTCGATCTCCTTGCGGCCGAAGTCGGCGAGCTTCAGGTTCTGCACCTTGAAGTCGTGGTTCAGTTTGGTGTTCGCGGTAGCGGTCATCGCGGCTCCTCTTGGGGGTCGGGTTGTGGGGAAATGGAAAACGAAAGGTCGGGGCGTCGCCCGCGGACCAGGAACATCGGCAGCGCCGCGTCCTCGCCCCGTGGGCTGTGCACCATGTACTGGGCTTCGAGTTCTTCGATCGCGAGGTCGGTGAAACCGGCGCGGGCCAGCGCACCCATCACGTCGCCGGGGCGCAGGCCGAGGCGGTAGTCACCCATCGCCTCGCGCATCCAATCCTCGTCGTGCGGCAGCAACTCGGTGATCACCGCCGAGCCGCCCGGACGCAGTACCCGCAGCATCTCGTCGGCTGCGCGGTCCATGTCGGCCACGTGATGCCACGCCAGGTTGGCGAACGCGGCGTCGACTTCACCGTCGCGCAGTGGCAGTTGTTCGAGTTCCCCGAGCCGCAGCTCCGCGCCGGAGTCGGCGAGCCGCTGGCGCGCGGCGTCGAGCATCCGCTCCGAGTGGTCGACCGCGATCACGCGCATGCCGCGGCGCGCCAGGTAGGCGGTGAGGTATCCCGCACCGCAACCGAGGTCGGCGACGGTCATGCCGTGCGGCAGCAACGCGGCGCAGGCTTCGGCGCGTAGGTTGCCGTTGCGGAACTCTTGGCCGACGTCGGCCCAGCGGTGGGCGAGTGCGTCGTGGGTGACCCGGCTGCGCTCACGGCGCTGTTCCCGTACCGCGTCGAGTGCCTTGTGGTCACGGCGCCCCGGCTCGCTGTCGAGGAAGGGACGGATGGTCGCTTCGAACAGTTCTGGCGTGAGCGCACCCCCGGTCGCCGGGGGCGCCAACCGATAGAACGCCCACGATCCTTCGCGGCGATCGAGCACCAACTCGGCTCGCTTCAGCAGCGCGAGGTGGTTGCTGACTCGGCTCTGCGCCAGTCCCGTGATCGCCACCAGTTCCTGCACTGCCAGCTCCTCGATCGACAGCAGGGCCAACAGCCGCAGCCGGGTGGGGTCCGACAGCAGCTTCAGCGTGGTCTGGAGGTGGAGGAGGTCGGTCATGCGGGGATCTAGATATCACCACATAATGATATCGTGGTCAAGCGTGGGCCCATGTCTTCAAGTTGATGTAAACACCTTCGAAAAAATGACTTACGAACTCACATCGAAGATGCTCGCCGAAATCGAGGCGTCGGGTTCCCCTGAGCGGTGCCCCGGCCGGCCGTCGGTCCCCGGTGTTATCGGCCGTGCCGCGGACTCGACCTGTTCGGTTTGTCCAAGCGAAACCATGCGGTCCGCGCTGTGGTAGGCACGGCGGATCGAGCCGCGGTCGCGGTGGCACCGAACTCACGATGCACCGACCCCGTTACACTCGCGTCGCGGACTACCGAGCGGTGCCGCGCGCCCACGAGCCGAGTCATGAACCACACCCCAGCACTGCTGCTCGTCTGTTCCCTCCTCGCCCCGATCGTCTCGGCCCAGGAGGTCGAGATCGTGGAGGAGTTTGTCGTCGGTAGCTCCGGCGCGACGCCGATCTCCGGACTCAAGTTGCCGGCCGACGTCGCCCGCGCCTGGATCAAGAAGGACACGTCGACCTTGTTCGCGCGGGCCAAGTCGTTGATCGAGAGTGCGCCGCAGGATCACCGGGGCTACGCGCTCGAGTACTTGACCCACCTCGTGTTCCGCAAGGACCGCACCGCGTCGCGCAAGACGGCGACCACGGCAACCGGAGCGCTGTCGAAGTCGCCCAAGGCGATGGTCGCGTTCGTCGATCAGGCGCTGTTCCACGACCCGGAACCGAACGAGTACCGCATGGCGATGATGGCCCTGATGCCGATGGTGCCCGATCGCCGCACCGATGCCGATCTGCGCATCGCCTATCTCAGGGCGCTCGAAGGTGCCGGCAAGGTGCGCGAGGCGGTGTTGATGAACAAGACCATCGTCGAGGACCTCGGCGACGACGGCGACGCGCAGCGGCGGCTCGCCGCGGCGATCTGCGACATGAAGAACGGCCGCAGTCTGGCCGTGTTCGCCAAGAAAGCGATCGAGAAGGCAGCGACCAAGCTCGGTGACGATCAGGAACTCCAGAAGACCCGCTATCGCGTGTTGCACGACCTGCTCGGCCTCCCGGACGAGGCGCGCAAGCTCGGCGAAGCGATGGTCAAGAAAGAGCAGCTGGGGACCAACCTCAACAACTTCGTGTGGTACCTCATGGTCGAGACTCCCGACGCCGGCAAGTTCCCGTCGCTGGCGTTGCTCGGCGCGCGGCGCATGCTCACGGCGCAGTCGATCGCGGAGAACGAGTGGGATACCATCGCCCTGGCATTCTTCCGCAACGGGTTGATCGACGAAGCGATCCAGTACCAGCAGAAGGCGTTGGACATGGGTAGGGGGCAGGACCCGGACTACCTCGGCCGAATGAAGATGTACCTGGCCGCCAAGAAGGTACGGGACGCGGCGAAGCGAGCGAAGTCCGCGGGGGACGGCAAGCAGGAAGCCGCAGCGAATGGCGCAAAGGCCAGCGGAGGGGAGCGGAAGTAGGGCGGCGCGAAGCTCACACGCCCGTGTGGGTGAGCAATGGGCGAGGCTTCCCGGGCTTCGGGATGACGTCATCGGTGGCTATCCTCCAGTGAGCCCCCGTCCTCCAACTTCCCGAATCCTCATGCGCTCGCTCCCCGTTCTCTTCGTCGCCGCACTCGCGATTCCCGCCGCCGCACAGCTCAAGGTCGCGGTGCAGGCCACCAACGATGCAGGCATCGCCATCGACAAGGCGGACAACAGCCGCGTCGTGCAAAACCACCCGGCCAACACACCGTTCTCCACGTACGCGCGGCTGTACTACAACGAGACTGCGCCGTACACCTACCTGACGAGCTACGTCTACCCGCCGTACAGCGTCCCGTCGGGCCCCACCTACAACCGCGTCATGCTGATGGCGTCAGCGCTGACCCAGAAGGGTTCGAAGCACAAGTCACTGCACACCACCGACGCGAAGAAGGGTGATCCCGGGACGCAGAAGTTCCAGATCTCGCTGAGTTCGGCGGCGCCGACCAAGGTGAAGATCGATTGGTACGCGTACGGCTACGTGTACGACGCCTCTAAGGTGGCGCTGAAGTTCTCGGTTGCGTCGACGACCAAGAGCTGGAACTACACGTCTGGCTACAACACCGACAGCGGTTCACTGGAGATCCCGGTGAGCGGCACGGTCGTGGTCAGCTGCGAACTCACCGGTGCGTGCATTCCGGGCACCGGGGGCAGCGGCAACGCCTACTACGACGGCTTCTACGGCTACCTCAACTTCAACTTCACCGAGGTGACGACCGGCTCGTTCACCCCGTTCGGCCAGGGCTGCGGCACCGGCACGATCGGTGCGAAGGGCACGCCGACCAAGGGCTCGCAGTTCACCGTGACGCTGAACAACGCGGGTGCCAACCAGGTGTGCGCGCTGCTCTACGGCTACTCGAAGGACTACTACCAGTTCATCAAGCTGCCGCTCGACCTCAGCTACATGGGTGCCAAGGGCTGCTTCCTCAACGTCAGCTTCACCTACCCGTGGTACCGTCAGGCGGACGCGACCGGCTACGCCGACGGCACCGTCTACCTGTCGCCGTACACTTCGGGAACCTACTACGTGCAGTGGCTGCTGTGGGACCCCAGCCAGCCCGCCACGCTGCCCACGCTGACCCGCGGCGCAGAGATCAAGTACTGACCACCCCGACGCGCGCCCACGTCCGTTCGCGGGCGGCGTCGAACGCGGCGGCGAGCTCGGTCAGCGGGAACGGAGGACTGACCAGCTCGTCGAACGGCAGCCGAGTGGCGTTGCGCGACAGGAAAGCCACTGCCGCGTCGAGGTGCCTTGGGGCGTAGTTGTGCACGCCGCGCAGCGTCAAGCAGCGCCGGATCACATCCTCGGCGCGGATCGGCAGGTCCGAGTCCGGGTGCACCAAACCGACAAGGCCGTAGAAGCCGCCGTTGCGCAGCAGTCGCATCCCCTGGGTCAACACCGCGCGCACCCCGGCCATCTCCAGTACCACGTCGGCCGGCCCGACCCGCTGCAGCACTTCCTCGGTGGCGCGATCGAGGTCGCCGCCGTCGATCGGGGTCGCCCCGAACCGCTCTGCCAGAGCTTGACGTGCCGGGGCAGGTTCGATGCACAGCACGCTCTCGGCACCCGCCTCGCGCAGCAGTGCGCAGGTGTACAACCCGAGCAGTCCACCGCCTTGCACCACGGCGACTCGCGGTGGAACGCTGATCTGGGACACGGCGTTGACGGCGGTCGCCAGTGCGCAATTGGCGGGTGCGGCAGCGGCGTCGCTCAGACCCTTGGGGATCCGCACCATGTGGGTGCCCCGCCGCACGACGACGTGAGTGGCGAAACAGCCGTTGAGCCCGGTCCCGTCGTCGAGTGCCGCGTGGCCGTACTTGAACAGCTGCACGCACTTCTCCGGGAGGTCGTGTCGCGTGCACGGGGCGCAGTGGCCGCAGGTGTCTGCGATACTCCACGTGACGCGGTCGCCGTCCTCGCAGTCGACGCGATCGTTCTGCTGTACGACGTGGCCGATCCCTTCGTGTCCGAGCACACACGGGGCTGCGGTTTCGCGCACGCCGTCGAACGAGTGCAAGTCGGAGCCGCAGATGGTGGCCAGCCGCAGCGCGACGAGCGCCTCCCCCGGGGCGAGTTCCACTCCGCCGGTGTGCTCCACCAGCCGCAGAGGTCGGCCCGGTCCGTCGAACACCTGGGTGCGGATGTGCGCCACGCCGGCGATCTTCGAGGGCGCGCCGGGAAGGGCAAGGGTCAGGAGTCGTTTCCGTGCAGCTCGCGATACAGCCAAGCCTTGGCGAAAGCCCACTCGCGCTTGACGGTGCGCGGCGAGACGCCGAGTGCGGTGGCGACTTCCTCGACGCCGAGTTGCGCGAAGAACCGCATCGACACCACCTTGGCCAGCCGTGGGTCGGTGGCCTCGAGCTTGCGCAGCGCGTCGTCGAGTGCGAGCAGGTCGAGGTCCCGATCTCCCTCGGCTGCCACGTCGTGACCGCTCAGCGTGACGCGCTCCCGCGCGCCGCCCCGCTTCTCGGCGCGGTGCTGCCGCGCCCGTTCGATCAGCACGCGGCGCATGGCTTCGGCGGCCGCGGCGAAGAAGTGTGCGCGGTTGTGGAACGCGGCAGGCTGTCCGCCGAGGAGTCGCAGGTACGCCTCGTGCACCAGGGCGGTCGGTTGCAGCGTTCGGTCGTTCGACTCGCGGCGCATCCGAGCCTGGGCGAGTTGGCGCAGTTCGAGGTACACCAACGCCAGCAGTTCGTCGTGGGCGTCGCGCCGGCCGGCGGACACCGCCTCGAGGATGCGGGTGACCCGGTCGGGTGCGGGAGGGTCCTCAGAGTCGGAGCCCATTTCGCGCAGCTACTCCAGGCGAAGCGAAGCATGGTGGCGCATCCGAACCGGCCTCGGACGCGCCCGGTGATCGATCACACGCCCTTGCCGGGCTGTCCGGTCGACTTCTCGCTGGCCTTGTTCTTCCGCATCGCTTCCTCCATGGCCTTCTTCTCGTTCGGCTCCATGGGCAGCGCGGGCTTCGGGTTGAACACGTCGGTGGTCGGCACGTACCGACCCTCTTGGCTGTGGTACACCATCCGCGTGATCGACTTGCTGCCGTCCTGGTGCACGTACCACTCCATGCCGCGGGTGTCCGTCTCCTTGCCGACCACCGGACTCCACGGCACGTCGTTCGGCCAGGGCATCGCCGGCGCGCCGTAGGCGCCGTTGAGCACCGGCACCGAAGTCCCGTCGGGAAGGCGGATCCGATCCGCCGACACGTCGTTGCCCGGCTTCGGTGTGACCTTGGTCACCGGAGATGTCGGGGCCTTGGCAGGCGGTGCGACTTGGGCCTTGACGGGTTCCGGCTTGGTCTTCGGTGTGGGTGCTACCGGTGGCTGCCGGTGCTCGGGAGTGGGGGTGACCGGCGCAGGATTCCGTTGCGACGGCCAGTAGAGCACTGCAAGCGCGGCGCCGATGAACAGGCCGCCGACCAGGACGAGCTTGGAGGACATGGTTGGTGAAGGCTATCCCAAGGGTGCATCCCGCGCTGGACCGTATCGTGCTGAATTCGGAGCGACGCGCTGCGACCTTGCAGGGAGTCTCTAGAAGGGAGTGATGGGATGGCAACCGCGGCTGCGGCGGCTATAGTACAGCGTCGTGCGGCCTGGCCTCGGACCTGCACGTGTGGATGCGTCCACAACTCCCTTCCCTGATTCTTCATCAAGACACCATGCGAGTCCTTTCCTTCCTCGCCGCCGCGATTCTCTGCGGGACGGCCGCTGCTCAGCAGCAGATCGAGATCTACCCTGGCACCACCAGCTTCACGTCACGCGGCAGCATCGGCACCAACGCGGGCGAGATCCTGCAGGGCTTCCACGCGAGCCACTGGCGCAACATCGGCGACAACGGCACCGCTTGCCAGCTGCAGAACTTCTTCTGCCTGACCCAGGATCAGAACGGGTCGACGCAGGAGACCTTCTACTGGACGGTGCGTCGCGGCTCCGACGCGGCAGGCCCGACCGTCGGCAGCGCCGGCCAGATCGCGCGTATCGGTCCGTTCGGGACCCCGGCCAGCACGAGCAACACCCCGGTTGCGTGGGGTCTGACCACTGCGCTGGCCACGCCGGTCACGCTCGACAACTGCACCAACCACTTCTGCATCGGTCAGGAGTACGGCGCTCAGCCGCTGTGGACCAGCGATGGACAGTCGAACCACGCCTCGCGCGGTGACGGAGTGAACTCGGTCCAGGGTGCCAGCGCTCTGGCGCAGACCACCGGAACCGACTCGGCGTGGCAGATCATCGGGGCCGCGACCGTCGCTACGCACCCGAGTGCCTACCGCAGCTGGCGGATGGGTGTGAACGTCGCGGGCGCCACGCTGCAGATGGGCGTTTCCCCCACTGCCACCCCCGGGTTCGGCACCGGCGGGATGTACCCCGAAATCTCGGGCGCCTACAGCGCGCGGATGCGCTTCCCCGTCGCGTTGAGTGGCGGCACGGCGTTCCTGTACGTCAGCTTCACGCCGCGCATCCTCGGCGATGGCTTCTCCCTGTTCCCTGGCACCGCGCGCCTCACCTTGACCTCCGCGCCGTTCGCACCGTTCGTCGGTTCGATCGCGACGGTCGGCGGCGTTGGCGAGTGCATCATCCCGATCGTGACCAGCGTGCCGGGCCCGGTCGGTCCGTTCGACATGCACTGCCAAGGTGCGGGCATCAACGGCTCGTTGGTCGAGCTGACCAACGGCGCCTCGTCGACCTTCCAGTAGCCCTCGGCTCTGGCGCGACGGCAGCGCGAGGCGGTGGATCTACCGCTCGCGCTGCCGTTGCATAGAATCGAATCTCGTTCGCGCCGGCGCGAGCCGGCACCTCTCGTCGTTTTCGTATCCCTGTCCCTGCGGCCACATCCCTGCAAACGATGTTCTGCCGCCCCTGCAACCAACCCATCGAGCAGATCATGCGCATTCTTCCCATCCTCGCCATGCTGGCGGTCGGCAGCGTCGCCGTCGCCCAGCAGGACATCGAGATCTACCCCGGTCAGACCAGCTTCACCTCCCGCGGCAACGTCGGCAGCGGCACTGGCGAAGTCCACCAGGGCTTCCATGCCGGTTACTGGCGTTCGATCGGTGACGACGGCTCCGCGTGCACCATCAACCAGTGGTTCGGCGTCATCCAGGACCAGAACGCGGCCACCCAGGAGAACTACTACCTGGTCTGGCGTCGCGGTGACGACACCAACGGCCCGGGCATCACCAGCGCGGACGTGATCAGCCGCGTCGGTCCGTACAACTCGCCGGCGGGCACCGGCACGGCGGCGTGGATCGTCACGTCAGCGGTGCTGACGCCGCCAGTCACCCTGCCCGACTGCCAGGAGAACCCGGTGTCCGGCTACAAGGGCATGTTCAGCATTGGTATGGAGTTCACCGCCGCGCCGCTGTGGACCGCCGACGGCGTGTCGCTGCACACCAGCTTCGGCAGCAGCACGACGCCGCACCAGTACTCGCACGGCGCCCAAGAGGACCACGCGTGGATGTACCTCGGCCCGCCCGCGACCGCGATGGCTCACCCGAGCGATCTGCGCAGCTGGCGGCTCGGCCAGAAGGTCTCCCAGGGCGCGCTGCAGATGTGCAACGGTGTCGCCGCCGCGGCGAACGACCGTTGCGGTATGGGTGGCCTGTTCCCCCTGAACGGTCCCGGCACGGAGTTCAGTGCTCGTGCGCGCTACCCGATCGGGCTGAGCGGTGGAACGAGCTTGCTGTGGGTGAGCGTCAACCGCCTCCTGCCGATCATCGGTGGGTTCAAGCTGTTCCCGGGCACCGCGCGGCTGCACCTCACCGGACCGGTCCTCTACCAGCTGAGTTCGGCCTCGATCAACTCGTCAGGTAACTTCTCGCAGGCCAACCACGCGTTGGCGAGTCCGCTACCCGGGCTAGGGGTGTTCACCGCCTACTTCCAGGCGGTCGGGTTCAACACTAGCCAGATCGTGATGACCAACACCACGTCGACGACCTTCCAATAGGCGTCGAAGATCGCCGCGCTGCGCGGCTGATCGCAATCCTGAGCCACTCGCCTGCTCCGCGGGCGAGTGGCTCAGCTGTTTTTATGGGAAGTTCCGAATCGGGAGGTCGGCCCGGCTCCCGAAGCGCCGGGCACACGCCGGACAGGGGCGGAAGCTGCGCTGGCGCCGGCGGGTTGCACCGGTTTGCGCCACGGCGCTCAGGGCCGCGGAGCGAATCGTGACATCGTCGACGCGGTTTCGCGGCGCTGGGGGGTGCGACCGAACGACTCTGCGGTCCTATTGTCGGTCGTGGAGTTCCGCGATCGACCTGGTTCGAGAGCCAGGTGGATCCTGTCTTCATTTTCCAAGAGCAAACGCATGCGCAACCTTTCCCTCCTCACCTCCGTGCTGCTGTTCTCCGGCGTCGTCGCCGCGCAGCAGCCCCTCGAAATCTACCCTGGAACCACCAGCTACACCTCCCGCGGCAACCTCGGCACCGGGGCCGGTGAGCTCCACCAGGGTTTCCACGCCGCCTACTGGCGGTCGATCGGCGATGACGGCTCGAAGTGCACGATCACGCAGTGGTTCGGTGTCATCCAGGACCAGAACGCCGGTACGCAGGAGAACCTGTACGCCGTCTGGCGCCGCGGTGACGACGCCACCGGGCCCGGCGTGACCGCCACCGACATCATCAGCCGAGTCGGCCCGTACGCGCTGCCCACCGGCACCGGCACGCAGGCCTGGGGCCTCACTTCGGCTGCGCTGACCCCCGCGGTGACCTTGCCAGACTGCCTGGAGAACACTTCGGGCTACAAGGGCATGTTCAGCTTCGGCATGGAGTTCCTCGCTGCTCCGGGTTGGACGGCTGACGGCCTGTCGATCCATGCTGCGACGGGCACGGCGCAGTACGCGCACACCGGACTCCAGGACCACGCGTGGTTCTACACCGGGCCGCCGGCGACGGCGATGACCCGTTCCGGCACGCGGGACAGCTGGCGGTTGGCGCTGCTGACCACCCAGGGTTCCCTGCAGATGTGCAATGGTGTGGCTGCCGCGTCCAACGACCGCTGCGGCATGGGCGGCCTGTTCCCGGCGAACGGCGCCGGCACCGAGTTCAGCGCGCGGGCGCGTTATCCCCTGGCGCTGGGCGGAGGCACGAGTCTGCTCTACGTCAGCGTCAACCGGCTGCTGCCGGTGATCGGCGGCATCAACTTGTTCCCGGGTACCGCGCGCCTGCACCTCACCGGCCCGATCCTGCTGCAACTCAGCTCCGCCGCGATCAACTCGCAGACGGGCTATTCGCAGGCTGATCACGCACTGGGGAGTCCGCTGCCGGCGTTGGGGACCTTCACCGGCTACTTCCAGGCGGTGGGCTACAACACCAGCATGACGGTGATGACCAACCAGGCATCGACGTTGTTCCAATAGTCTGAGCGCCCGGTGTGCTGGCGCGCGCGTGGCGAGTCCACGCCGCGCTGGCGCACCACGGGGTGCGTGCGTGCGGCAACACCGCACGCGAATCGGGTGAGCGTGGCACGCTCCGCCCCCCTAGTGCCCCTCGTCTGAAGTTCGCAGCAAATGTGGCTGCGTCAGTCGATTCGCGCGCCAGGCGCTGCGACGACACGGCTTGTTGGTGGACAAGCTGAGGAGCAGCACGCAGCGAGCGGATCGAATGGCCGGGCACATGTGCTGCGAACTCCGGACGCAGGGCACTAGGAGCCTGTTGGGTATTGCGTAGCCAAATCGCTCGAACACCACATTCGACCTCGGGACTCCGGACTGTCGAGGTCGAATCTGGGTTCGAAACCCGCCGTTGCGAATGGATTTCGCTATTCGCAACAGCCTCCTAGGAGTCTGCGCCACAGAAGGGTGACTCAGGAGGTTCGTGGATTTCGGCGCAGGTCGCCGCCCGAAAACACAGCCGAATTGGTGGATTCGGCGAGGATTTCGGGGGGTGACAGGTGCTGGAAGGCACGGATCTCATGGGTTGTCATTCTGTGGCGCAGACTCCTAGCTCGGCTCTTTGCGACCGAGCTGCTGCGATCGTGCGAGGTCGCTGCCGGGTGCGTCGAACGTCAGAAGGTGTTCCTCGACGTGGTCCGAACCTGCCGGCGCGATCTCGCGACGCCGCTCGCGAATCGTCCGGGCTCGCACCTGGCGAGGAGAAACTCCGCGGCGCCGAACCCGACCCCTGGACGCTTTCCCGGGTCGAGCGAACTCGAACGGCGAATCGACCGGACCGAGCGCCTTCGCTCGCCGCAGGCCGGCGTTTCGGTGCACACACGCTCGCCGGTTACCGGTTTGTCGTGAGGGGCTAGCTCCCGGAGTTTCTCGCGTCCACTCCGGAGCCTCCCCATGTTCCGAATCCGCCCGGTCGTCCCATCGTTCTGTTTGACGCTGACCGCCGTCGTGTGGCTCTCCGGGTGCAGCCGTGGGCGCAGCGCTGGTGGGCAGGGTGGCGATCTGCTCGTGTTGCGCACCGTGCCGGCGAACGCCGCGACCGTGTTCCTCAATGACTCGCTGAAGATCGACGTCTCGCATCCCCTCGATCCGGACTCGGTCGACTTCAACGCGGTCTCGTTCGCCGTCTTCGATCTGCAGGGCAATGCGCTCGCGGAGAGCGTCGAGGGCTCGTTTCGGGTCGCCCGATCGGATACCGACGAAGTGTCGGGCCGCCGGCTGGAGTTCCTACCGAAGTTCGCCACCACCGACTCGCTGGACGACGGCGGCTTCAAGCCGGCGCGGCGCTATGTCGTGCAGTTGGTTCGCGGTGACCACCGTGCCGGTGTCGGTCTGGTCGATACGCGCGGCAAGGGTCTGGCATCGCCGGTGTCGTTCACCTTCCAGACGGTCGAGGGCACGTCCACCGCGCAGCTGTTCCGCGACACCCTGCCCGGCGGTCCGCGGCTGGTGTCGCTCGAGGTGACGCCACTCGACGCCAGCGGGGCCGTCGAACGCAACGAGCTCGGCCAGCACCCGGTCGAGTTCCGCCTCCGCTTCGATCAGCCGCTCAACCCGCACAGCTCCAACCTGCCGTTGCGCGCCGACCTGGACGCGCGCCTGCGCGATCCGGCGCGGCGTGGCCGAGTCTGGCTGGAGTACGACGACGTGACCGGACCCACGTGGATCCCGTCGGCCGTGCAGCTGACGAGCAACACTCTGGAAGGTGCCGAGCTGGTGCTCCGTCCGCTCGGTGTCCTGCCGAACCACGCGGAAGTGCGTGTGGTCGCGACCCCCGAGCTCGAGGACTTGTCCGGCGAGTCCAACACCGACAACGCCACCTACGATCCGGTGGTCGGGCGTGTGCAGACCGCCCCCGGGTACGAACTGCGCTTCGACGGCTTGGTCGAGCGGTTCCTCGATCCGCGCCATATCGATCTCGAGGCCCCGTTCGTCGAGCCGCTCGCCGACACATTGCCGGGGGCGATCCGCGCCAGCTTCGCGTTCGAAGGCGGCAAGACGGTGCTGGACTACGCACCCAACAGTCAGGAAGTGGTGCTCGACACCGACTTCACGCAGATCACGCCGCTCAACGGCCAACCGATCAACGTGTCCGGCGGCGTGTTCCAGTTCCGCAACGTGCGGATTCCGCGCGGGGTGGTGGTGCGCGGCGTCGGGTCGCGGCCGATGGTGTGGTTGGTCACCGGGGACTTCGTGGTCGAAGGCGATCTGCTGGTCGAAGGCGGCGACGGCATGCGGGTCAACACCATCTTCTCGGCCAACATCCCGGCGGGCGGCGGCGTCGGCTACTGCGGTGCTGGCAACGGTGGCCAGGGATCGCCGCAGACCTCCTTGCGCAGCCTGCGCGGGCAGGCCGGATTCGGACCGGACCAGGTCCCCGAGGGCGGTGGCGCGGGCGGCCGGATCAATTGTGCCAACGCCAGTTGTGGTCGTGGCTCGGGCGGCGGTGGCGGTTCGTTCGCGACTCGTGGCGATCCGTACTACAAGGTCGCCTCGACGGCGTTCTTCGTGCAGCCGAACGGCACGGGTGGGTTCGGGTGTTCCAGTCGGAGCAGCACCGCCCTGCCCGGGGGTGCTGCGGGCCCGGTGGCATTCCTCGACTCGCGCCGCGACAACGACTTCTGGGGCTCCGCGGTCGACCTGCACCGCAGACTGCGCATCACCGGCGAGCTGTCGCGGCCGCTCGGCGGCGCGGGCGGTGGCGGTGGCGGCGATTGGGGTGCTGCGTGCACTCCCAACGATCCGAACTTCTTCAACGATCAGAAGGGCGGTGGCGGCGGCGCCGGCGGTGGCGTGCTGATCGTCAAGGCGCTCGGCTCGATCGTGATCAAGCGAACCGGCCGGATCAGTGCCGACGGCGGAAATGGTGGTGGCGGCGCCTACGCCGGCGCGAACTCGTTGTGCGGTGGCGGTGGCGGTGGCTCGGGAGGAATGGTGGTGTTGATGGCCGGCCGCGTGATCGAGATCGAGACACACGGCGAGACCTACGCGAACAACGACTACTCCTTCGCGATCACCGCGGATGGCGGCGTCGGCTCCAGCTCGACGATCAACGGCAAGTACTCGCCCGCGCCACACAGCGCCAGTGCGACGACGCTCAACTCGACCTCGACCGGTGGGTTCGGCGGATCCGGCATCGTGCAGCTGATGGCGCCGCCCGGGCCGGACCCGAGTGGTGATGACGCCACGCACACGCTACTCGACGACTTCATCATCATCCGCGACGCGAACGGCAGCGTGCTGCGCGGCGCACAGAAGGAGCGCTACCTGGGGTGGCGCGGCTTCCCCGACGGATCGGGCGGCTACCACGACGACAACGGTGCGCCGGTGACCCTCGGCAAGGCTCTCGGTGACGTGACCCCCGCTCCGGTCCTGCTACCGGCACCCTTCGGCACGCGGTCGCGGGTGCGCTCGAAGTGGATCGACCTCGGCGCTGCGGATCGACGTGTCACGCCGCCGGGCGGCGACGGCAAGGCGCGCGGCGTCGCGGTCCCGAGTAGCTTCGGCTCGACCTTCGGGCCACTTCCCGAGTTCCACGGCGTGATCACCGGTGACGCGCAGGATCCGCGCGCTGGCTACACCTTGGTGAAGAACGACGGGTTCGGCGGCGTGGCGATCGAGTACCCGGTGCTGGTTTCCGGCGCCGCGGTCGCCTCGATCGAGAACGGCGTCGCATACCGCGGGCAGCGGGTCAGCGTGGTGCGGCTCACCGCGCCTTCGCTCGCTGGCGAGGCGCAACGCTTCACGCAGCACGTTGCGCGGTTGCGCTCCGGTGCGACCACGATCGGAGAGTTCCGCATCCTCGGACACGAAGCCGACCTGCTGTACGTCAGCGAGGAGTTCGGCAGTCCGGCGGAAGTCTCGGTGAACAGTTCCGGGAAGCCCGAGCTCGACGTGGTCGCCAAGCTGTACTCGGTGTTCACGGGAACGCGCGAGGGCTTCCCGGACGTGTTCCTGGGCGGTTCCAGCGGCCAACTGTTGCCGCGGCAGAACGTACGAATCGGTTTCGCCTTCCACCAGGATCCCCGCGACCCGTCGGCCGAGCGCTTCCCCGCTGCCGAGGGCACCTTCTTCGCCGATTGGGACAACGCCGCCGCGGTGGAGCAGCTGCGGCAGGGCGGGTTCCGGTTCGTGCAGTACGACGTCCTGTTCGACCTGCGCTACGAGGAAAGCCCCGCTCACCCCAACGATCTGACCCCAGGTCCGGACTCTCCGCGTCCCGAGCTCCGCAGCCTGGTCCTCCCCTTCCGCTACTAGGAACACTCCCATGGTGCGCACGAAGACTCTCTCGATCGCGTTCGTCGCGGTGGCCGCAGTCCTGTCCGGCTGCGGCTCGGGCAGCAAGGGCACTGGCACCCTGCCGTCCGGCGGTGCGCTGGTCTCGGCGGTGAACTACGGGCGATTGGTCGACATCTACGCCTATCGGCGGGTCGATCCAACCCGAGCGGATCGTCGCGACATCGCCCACCGCGTGCCGGTTCTCGTGCAACGCGAAGTCGTGATCCGACCCGACATCGAAGGCCAGCCGCTGTTCGATGCGCTGGGCAACGCCCGACTGGACTCCGACTTCCGCTTCATGCCGTTCGACTCCGAGGTCGGGCACGAGGAACTCCTGATCCTCTGGGACGACCGAATCCCGCCGGAGAAGGACCGGTTCGATTCGGCGCTGCGGAGCGCGACCGGCAACCTGCCGGTGCTGACCGGCGCCTACCGCGACCAGGATGTGTCGCAGCGGCCGATTCCGGTCGTGCCGCGCAACGCGGCGATCGTGCTGAGCTTCGACCGCGATCTCGGCGTCGGCTCGGAGTTCTTCTCGGCCAACCCGAATGCCATTCAGCTGCTGGAGTTCATCACGCCGCTCGGCGCCGGCAACCGCCCGCAGTTCCGACCGGTGCCGATGCGAGTGCTGGCCCGTGGCGACGCGGTGATCCTCGACCCGTCGTTGCTCGGCGCCGAAGCGGCGCACGGGCGCTCGACCGACGGCATGCCGCAGAGCTTCGACAGTCGGACCGCCAACATGCGCATCGCGCTGCCGACTGCCGGGGTCGTCGCCCGTCAGGTGGACTTCGGCAACGACCTGGTGGCCGAACTCAACGACGTCGACAGCCGGGGCGACACGGCGGTGATCCGCGACTTCCGCGCCGGCAACCTGTCCGATGGCGAGGTCGGGGCGCTGAAGGACTTCGATGCCCCGATGGTGGTGACCGAGGTCGAGATGGGGATCACCGAGATCGACGTCGCCAACCGGGTGCTGACCCTCAACAAGCGCAGCCGTGACATCGTGGTGCGCGGGCGCATTCCGTACGTCGATGGCGCACTCGACCCCGGGTCGGGCTGGGCGCGCGGTCCGGGCGGTGTGCCGACCAAGGTGCCGCTGCGCGGCGGCGACGTGGTGATGCAAACGGTGACCGGCCCGACCGGCGAGAAGCTGCGCCTGCGCGCCGAGGTGGTGATGAATCTCGACGTCGGCAACGTGGTCGGCGATCCGAAGTTCGAGGGGTTGGGCATGTACCGCAAGGGCAGCGATCCGAACCTGCCGGCCGACGGCGGCCGCGACCCGTTCGTGCACGTGCAGGTCACGCACCTGAGCGTCACCGACAAGAACGGCAACGAAGTGTCGTTCCGCGCCAACAGCCTGCCGCTCGGCGAGCCTTGCGTGGTTCGGGTCCACTACTACCACGACGTTCCGTACCGACTGGAGCACTCGGCTGCGCTGTCGCGCGTCAGCGACCAGGGTCGGCTGCAGTCGTTCCTGGTGGTCGACCCGGCGCCGCCGGTGCTGGACCCGAACCGTCAGGTCAATCTGGGTGGCTACGTCGATCCGATGGCTGCAGTGGCACTGCGCTTCAGCGAGCCGATCGACCTGCGCACCGTGGAGGCGTTCGAGAACTTCGTGCTGACCAACCGCACGATCGACGGCACGAGCTTCGTGACGTGGATCGCCGACCCCAAGGTCGCGGCGCTCGGCATGCTGGGAACCCAATTGCTCGACGCCAGCGGGGACCGCACTCTGGTGCAGCTGCGTCCACCGCTGGGCCACTTCCACCTGCGCAATCAGCAGGAGGAGTACTGGCTGCACATGTTGGTCGACGAACGAGCTCCACGCGACATGGGTGGGCGCCGGGTCGACTTGTTCGATCGGACTGCGACCCCGACCAAGAGCCTGTCGGTGCGCTACACGCTCGACCCCGAGGTGGACGACAACCACGTCGGTGGGCGAGTGATGCGGTTCGCGTCGCAGGACGAGGACGGTTCGACTTCCGGCTCGGTCGACGCGTTCGGCCAGTTCCAGTTGCTCGAAGGCGAACTCCGGGCGCTGCCGGTGTCGCGCTTCAGCTCGGTGGCGGATCGGCAGATCCTGCAGGGCATCACCCGCTTCGACCGCGGCGAGTGCGACATCGGGCCGCCTGCCGCAATCGCCGGGTTCTGTTCGATCCCGGGCATCCTGTACAGCTGTCCGTCGATGGTCGCACCCAATGGCGGTGGAGTGACGGAGCCGCACAACCCGTGGGGCACCCGCCTGCAGATGACCTACCGCGAAGACGACTTCGGCCTCGCCTACCGCGATCCGACCAAGACCATGCTCGACATCGAGCAGATGCACTGGGCGCCGTGGAACGACATGGAGGTGCGTTTCGACGTGTTCGACCGCTACACGTTGCGGATGGCGCACGCCGACTGGCGGCCGGACCTGACCTACATCATCGCGCCGTGTGGGTGCATCTACGACTGCTTCTCCGGGCGCAGCGGTTTGCGTCCGACCTTCGACCAGAACGTGCTGTCGGGGTCGACGTACGAGACGGTGGTGAAGGACCGGGTCTACGAGATCAACCCCAACGACGCATTCCGCGCCACCACCGGGACCAAGATGGTCCCGTATCCGAAGTTCGAGAAGTCCTACACGTGGCGTGACAGCCGGCTGGTGCGCTGGGACACCCAGGGCGACCGTGCGATCGGCCTGGGTGGCGCACACAACCCCGCTGCACCGGCGGCGCAGCGCGACGTAACCGCGTCGTGCTCGTCGCCGTGTGTGCCCGACAAGCCCCCGCCGGCATTCGCTGCGTTGCACGCCAACACGGAGTTCGTGTTCGACTACGGCGACTTCATGGGAATGCGCGAGCTCGATCACGACCCGATCGCCCTCCCGCTGCTGCTCGACTTCGGGGTGTATCCGGACGGTCCGGCCAACGGTGGCGCGGCGCACGGCACCAACTTGTTCCACATCGCGACGATCGGCCCGTGCTGGCCGGGCACCGGCTACTACAGCACCGGACCGCTTCCCGGTTGTCCGACGCCGTGGCCCGAGACCCGCGCCCACGCTTCGGGTGGCAAGGACCTGATCACTGGTGCCGACGTCTACGTCGATCCCGACACCCAGGCCGCTGCCCGCAGCTCGGTGATCCGCGACACGCTACTCGGCGACCCCAACAACGGTTTCCTGTGGACCGCCCCGCCGCTCGACGACCACGTCCACTGGGCGCAGGCGGACTTCGTGCGCCGCGTGTCGATGGTGACGTTCGGTTTCTGGGACACGCTCCGCCCGAACGCGCACGACTTCAAGAACCCGCGCAATCCGTACGCGGCCGCCCAGCCGTGGAAGGGCTTCAACGACACCAACGGCGTGCCGAACCTCACCGCGTCGGGAGAGGGAATCGCGGACCTGGTGACCATGATGAACCCGCCGCTCAGCGCGCAGCCGGTAGGCACTTCGGTGGTGGTCGAGTTCCGCGGTGCGCGCACGTTCGCCAACAGCAACGTGATCTTCAACCAATCCGACGACAACGATGCCACGCTCAACTGGACCAACATCCAGCTGGTGCAGAACCGCGGCAACCTGCTGAATCCGTTCTATGCGCGCGAGGCCTACCGCTACGCGATGGCCAACCCGTTCGCCACCGACAGCGTCTACCAGGCGGTGCACACGCCGAACTGGCCGCAGGGACCCCGCGTCGCGGCCGGCGGGCTGACGAACTACGTCACCGAGGATCAGCTCGACTCGATCCGCGCCGCCAACGGACTTCTGCCGCGGTTCCTCAACATGCGCTGCGTGATGCAGAACAACACCGAGTCCAACCCGCCACGCTCGCCCGCGCTGAAGAGCTTCGCGGTGGCCTACCGGGTGGCACCCGGGAAGTAGCGGGATGCGGGTAGTGCCCTGGCCGTCCCGTGAATCGGCACGGGCACGGTGACCAGGGCGCCCGCGAACGCCCGAGCGACGCCCGCATGGGCCCTCCTCTTCGTTCCGGTGTCCGGCGCGGCGAGCCTGCCGGCGCAGGATGGTCCCGCCGAAAGGTCGGCGGACGCGGCGTCGACGAGGTGCACCGGTAGCCGGTCGTCGGCAGTGCGGTGCTTCCCGTGGTCTACCGTTCGACCACGAGCCGCAGGCGCGTGTAGCGATGTGCCGTCGCCCAGGAGCGCCAGCCGCAGGAGGCTCGTGGTCCCGAGCTCCGTGTCGGGCCGCGGCCAGCTCAGCGCGGCGACCTGGCGGCCACCCTCGCGGAGGTCGGGTAGCATCGGGCCGCGATGGCGACGACCGCGACGATTCGGAGATCCTGCGCCATGGCGGTGGCCCTGCTCTCGGCGTGCGCCGCGCCTGCGCCCGTGCCGCCGGTGCCCTGGGCGGCGCAGCTCCATCGCGACGTGTGGAGCGCCGACGACCGGGCAGGCTTCGACCCGCTCGATGTCGACGCGACCTGGTCCGCGGGCGACCGCGTCCGCTACGCGATCGAGAGCGACGCCGGCGGCGCCCGGCGCCGCTGGGAGCTCGAACTCGCGCTGCCGGAGGTCCCGCCGCACGACCGCTACGCGCCGTTTGCGAGCGCGGACCCGGCGAGCGGGTTCGCCCGGGTGGACGGGGTCCTGTGGGGCTCGCTGACGGACAAGGACACGAAGACGCAGCTGGTTCGCTACTCGCGGTCGAAGACGAAGCTCGCCGTCGGTCTCGAGCAGGTCGACACGGGTCGCACGTTCGCCACGACGGTCGAGACGCAGGTCCAGGCGCACGTCTGGCAGGAGCGTCCCGACACGCTGCCGGGGTTCGGGCTCGCCTTCATGTTCCGCGTCCTGCTCGCCGTCGACCAGCTGTTCGAGGAGCTCCTCTCGGTCGTGCGGCCGCCCAGCATCGCCTCGGTCGTCGGCAACGGCATGAAGATCCACGTCGCCCTCGAGTGCAAGCGTCCGGCGCAGCTCGACGTCGTGGAGGTCGACAGCCCGTTCGGTCGCTTGCCGGCGTTCTGGTTGCCCGTGGAGCTGCGGGCGAACGGGCAGGTCGCCCTCGACTGCCGCTTCCTGATCACCTGGCGGCGCTCGCCGCTCCTATTGTCCTTCGGGATCCTGCGCATCGAGGGGCGGCACCCGGACGACCCAGCCAGGCGGCTGTCTGCCCGCGTCGTGGGAGCGCGGCGGGGTCGGCTCGTACAGACCTTCGACCGGACCGACCTCGGCCCCCCGGGGCTGCGGGTCGGCATGACCGAGGCCGCGCTCGTCGCGGCGCTCCACGGCGACGTCGTCGGGCGGTACCGGATCCGCGCGGCGGATGGCGTCGCAGTCGACCTCGTCGCCGTGGACTCGCCGCCGCTGCACGCAGACGAGCACCGAGGTCGCATCCGGCGGGTCGGCGCCTTCGTCGATGGCCGGCTGCGCTACGTCAACCGCCCTGGCGTCGTCGGCCGGTACTTCGCCCACCGCGGCGTGAAGGGTCCCCTCTACCGGAAGGAGAACCGGGTCGAACCGCCCGTACCGTGAGCGCGCGCCGCTTGACGATCCAGGTAGAGCGTCGGCACGGTGAGCACGGTGGACAGCGCGGGCCCGATGATCGTCGATGCGGACGCTGCCACCCTCGGGTCCCAACATCTGCACCGACGCGCTTGCGAGTCGGCTGGATCGACCGGCGTCAACGCGCTACCCGTCGCGCTCGGCCGCCGCGGCGAGATCTCCGAGGTCCTTCGCGCAGGTCCGCACCATCATTCTCGACATGAGTGCGATCAGCGGCGCGAGGAGCTTGCCGCCGATGGTGCGGGGACGCACCTGGATCTCCATCTCGAGGCGCGTGCCCTCGCTGTCGGGAACGCAGCGGATCTCCGACGTGAACTCCGTGCCCATCGCGAAGCCGCGGAGCGAATAGCTGCACGGCGGCGACCATCCGACGACCTCCATGTCGACCGCCTGTCGGCCGCGCCACTCGCGGAAGCGGGTTCCAGCGCCCACGGGATCGGGAGTCACCATCTCGACCTTCGTGATCCCTCGGATGTGATCGGCGGCGTTCGCGAAGTCGGAGGCCAGGGCCCATGCGCGAGCCGGCGGGGCAGACGATCGATGGGTGCAGATCAGTGGCCTCATGGTCGGTACGGGAGTCTACCCGGAGAAGTTGCGCGGGCCTCTCGACGTAGACGCGGGAGCTGCGGCAGCGCGGTGGCGGTCGGGACTCGACACGACCTGTGCGTCACAGGGGCGACGACGGAGGGACGTGCTCAGCGGGTGTTGCGTGCTCTCCACATGGAGCCGTCCCCGAGCAGGAAGTGTCCGGTGAGCATGAAGCGCGCCTTGACCCTCACCATGCTGCGCATCGCGGCTTTCGGCCGAACTTCGGAGACACCCCGCTCGCGCCTTCCAGGAACCCTCACCCCTCGAAGGCCTCGCCGAATCCGCCAATTCGCGACTTCGGGCGGCGACCTGCGCGGGAATTCACGCACCTCCTGATTCGCCCTTCAGCGGCGCAGACTCCAACCGCGGCGGGTGCAGATCCGATCGCCCGCGCCGCCTCGGCTACCCGTCCGCGGCCCAGCCACACTCCGCCGCGATGTGCGCCGCCGAGCCATCGCGCAGCCAGCCATCGAGCTGTGCCGGGTCCTTGAGCTGCTGTCCGCGGTGCCGTGGCACGACGACGAAGCTGCACGGTACGTCCGAAAGGGCGGTGAGATCGCCCCACAGCTTCTCGAATTGCGCCACCGGGAACACGTCTTCCTGTCCGTGGCCCCAGCGCTTCTTCACATCCTTCAGCGTGATGTAGGTCGGCAGGCGGGCACCGACCCGACGGATCGCCGAACTCAGGTGCGCCTCGTCACCGCGCAGCACGTCGTCGCGGTCGAGCTCGAAGACGGCGAGCAAGCGATCGAGATCGACCCAGCTGGTCAGCGTGTTGTAGTAGGACAACGCGAACTCGTCCTGTTCGCGCGGCATGGCGAGACCTTCGACCAGTCGTGGCCGACCGTCGACGCGAGCCAATCCACCGCCGCGGTCGTCGATCCGACGCGGGATCACTTCGAAGGTCAGGCAGGACTTCGCATCGATGTGCGCGCCGAGCAAGCCTGGGTCCAGCGTCGCGCCCAGGGTGTCGATGTTGTGGACCAGCAGGTGGCGGAGCTGTGGCGACACGGTCAGAAGCTCACGCAGCACCCCATTGCGCAGCAGATTCGGCACCTCGAACCAGTGACCGACCGGGTGCATGCACTGCTGCGGCAAGTTGTCGGTGTAGTCGCTCGCCTCGCCGCTGCGCTGCGCCCAGGCGATCAGCGCCTCGTGCAAGCTGTCGCGCACCTTCTGTGCCTGTTCGTCGAGGCGCTGCTGCGGCATCTCTTCGAAGGCGAACCGCAGGTCGCGTGCCATCGGCACCAGGCGCAATCCGACCGCACGTCCTGGTGACAACAAGAGTCGGCCCGGGTAGTGGTAGTCGGCGCGCGCCGCCAGGTGCGCTGCGATCGGTTGGTGCGTCAGGTAGCTGGTGGTGAACAGATGCGCCGGCACGCAGCCGAACGCCTCGCCGACCCGCCGGCTCTTGGCCAGGTGAACCTCGACGAAGGTGCGGTGTCGGCCGCCGAGGCGGCAGAACGGGTGCAGCGCCTTGACCACCCCGGCGCCGTGGGTCCACCGGCTGCCCGCCCCGGCGGCGAGGCTGACCACGGCGACTTCGCCGCGGCGCAGCGCCGCTTCACCGAGCGCGGTCCACGGCGCCGGCAGATCGCCGAGCGCGCTGCGCACGTCGCCCGGCTCGACGTCGGCGATCGAGGTGTTCGCCGGCAGCCGGTTCTGCGGCAATCCGATGCGGCCGGCGCGCAGGTCGGTGCGAATCTGTTCGTGCAACTGCCGGTCGAAGCCGTGGTTCTCGAGCAGGTGCCGCAGTCGGTCCCCGTCGCCTTCGCTCGGGCCTGCCTCGACCGAGCCGCGCACGAGTTGTGGCAGCAAGGCGGCGAGTCGGGGCCGACTGCCCGCATTCGCGAGCACCGCGTCGACTTCCTTGCGGCGCGCCGGCGGCAGCGCGACGCCGCGCTCGAGCAGAGGGGGGAGCACCGTGCCGAAGTAGGCGTCGGGCAGATCGACTCCGGAGAGCGCGGTGCACCAGGTTCCCTTGCCGTTCACCGCGAATTCGTAGACCACCGGGTCCATCGCGAACGGCAACCCGGACTGCAGGTCTCGCTTGTGTGCACTCAGGGTCTCGAGCAGTCGCTCCTGCGCCGCGGCGCGGGCCTGCGGAGTGAAGAAGAACCCCATCCCGCCACCGGACATTCCGCCGAGCATGCAAAAGCCGAGGAAGTCTGCCCCGTGGTGTCCGCGGACGTCGTCGAGCACCGCTTCGGTGAACGCGTTGGTCGCCCAGGGGATGATCGACTGGATCGGGCCGGTGAAGTTGCGGGTGGTCGCGTCTGCCAGCGCCGGCACGTCGCCACGGCGCAGCGCACTGACGATCTCGTCGAGGATCGCGCCCGCGGTGTGGCGGGCCTGCCACTCGTGCGCGCCGCGCAGCAGGTAGCGTTCGGTCACCATCTCGAGGATCGGTCCGACGTTCTGCGCCATGCCGCCGTGTGCCAGGACCAAACTCGACTGCAGCGCTTCCAGGGTGCGCGGGTCGATTTCGTCGGGTCCCATGAGGTGGTGCTCCGGCAGCAGCCGACCGCGGCTGATGCCGAACTCGGGATCGCCTTCCGCCGCCGCCCGACCGCACAGCAGCTTGATTCCCGGCCAGATCCCGCCGGAGTCCTGCCAGCCGCCACCCGACCCGCCGAGCCATTCGCCGAGGATCGCGCGTGCGGCCACGGTGCGTCGCTCGGCTTCGTGCAGTCCCCCGGTGAGTTGTGCGGTCTGGCCGGTGGCCCGCATGCACACGGTGATCAGCGAGCCGAGCAGATTGGTCGACACCGCCAGCCGCGAGCCCTTGGGGATGTCGCGCACGTAGCTACACAGCTCGATGCCGCGCCCGGGCCCGGCCATCCGAGCCAGCAGCTGCGGCAGACTCTCGCCCGAGCCTTCGACTCCCGGGGGCACCAAGCCGGCGGCGATGACCGCCGCCTTGAGCAGGCCGAGGTGGTCCTTGGCGAAGTCGAACACCTCCTCGATCGTGGTGAGGTCGGCGGTCGCGCCGAGGTCGGCGCTGGTCAGTCGCAACACCGGCTCGTCGAGCACGCGCAACCAGGCTTCGATCGGCGGCCGCGGTTCGGCGTCGCGGTTGCGCACCCCGAGGTCGATCGACACGTTGAGCACCCGGGCCCCCTCGGGATAGTCCATGCCGAGGAAGAAGATGTCGCTCCAGCCGCTGTGGCTCAGGTCCATCCGCACCGGCGTCTGCTCGCGCAACACCGGGTACGGGTCGCCGTGCAGCAGTTCCTCGCGCACCCGCAGTGGTTGGTCGGCCGGGTGGCCGATGCGGAACATCCACCCGTTGCCGCGCACCGAGCGGACGCTGCGCCGCACTTGGTCGGCGAGCGTTTGGAATGCCAACTGGTGGTAGGCGGTGGCCAGCGCGCTGCACAGCGCGTCGCTCGGACCTGTCCGCTGCTGCGCGTTCAGGAATGCCTCGATCGACTCCTCGAAGCGGCGCGCCAGCAGGTGTCGGTAGCCGGAATACGGAATCGCACCGACCCCGGCGATCCCGCGTGCGGCGGGCAGGTGGAAGCGGTGGATCGCGTAGAGGAACAGCAGTGCGCGCACCCTCTGGTAGAGGTTGTCGCTGCGGTGGCGGAATCGCTCCAGCTGTGCGCACGTCGCCAGCAGGTCCGCCAGCGGTCTGCCGGCGCACGCCGCCTCGATCGGCGTGTCGCGCAACGGTGCCTGATCGGCCTCGAGAATCGCGATCAGATCGGGCACGTCGGGGGGCGGTGCGGTGAACACGGGGCCGCGGTCGCTTCGGGGCGGGCCGCGTCAGCCTGGCGGCCGGGGGTCGGTCGAGCGGGCGATCTCATTGCGCGGTCGCCGCGCCGGACCCGCGCGCACTCTGGGTCAAGAGCTCGACCAGCGCCACCAACACCTCGTCGCGCTCGGCGCCATCGAGCGCCAACGCGAGTTGCGCGTACAGCGGGCCAAAGCGGACCCCGAGGTCGTGCCGCCGTCCGGCGATCTCGGCGGCCAGATAGGATTCGCGCTGCGCCAGTCGGTGGAGTGCCGGGGACAGCGGGATCACGCCGCCGTCCGCCATGGCTACGTCTTCGCCGAGCAACTGCATCACCGTGTCGGTGAACACGTGCATGCCGAAGAAGCACAGGTAGTGGCCGGTGCGCAGTCCGGGCACCAGAAGCTCCTGTTCGGCGAGCGTCGGGGTCGGCTTCTCTCGGACCAGCTCGACCTGGTACAGCGTGCGGCTGCCGCGGAGCCGCTTGCCGCCGACCACGCCGTAGTAGGGCAGCATGGTCTCGCGGGTCGGCTGCACCGCGGAGACCGCGGCGTCCTCCTGTTCGGCGATTGCCACCAGCTGGCGGGCGCACGACACGGCTGATTCGCTGACCCACAAGTGATCGCCGACCAGGTGCAGGAACGGTTGGCCCTCGGTGAACTCGGCGGCGCAGCGCAGGGCGTGGCCGTAGCCACGCGGCTGCGCCTGCTCGACCACCCGAACCTCGAGTCCCGCATCGGCAGCCGCGGCGCCGAACGCGCCACCGTCACCCGCGTGCACTACCAGACACGCTTGACGCACGCCCGCGCTCGCTGCCTCGTCGAGGGCCACCGACAGGGCGGTCTGCTCGCGGCCATCGCGGCCGATCAGCGGTTGAAGGGGCAGTCCGCGCTGGTTCGGCGCGGCCAAGGTGAGGACGGCGTGCTCCACTCGCAAGGTCTTGGGAAGCTACTCGATCGTCGGTCCCGGGCCGCGTCCGCGCTCGGGGATTCTCGCGCGGGTTCGACGCTGTAGGAGCGGCGGCCGGTTTCCTATGCTGCGACACCCATGCGACTGGCACACACCATGATCCGGGTGAACGATCTCGACGCGACGCTCGCGTTCTACACCGAGTTTCTCGGCCTGCGCGAGGTACGGCGCAAGTCGATCGGCGACGAAGCGACGCTGGTGTTCCTGACCGACGCGGCAGAGCGCTACCACATCGAGCTGACTCACAACCACGACGGGCGCGGCTACGAGCTCGGCAACCAGTTCGGCCACCTCGCGTTCCACGTCGATGCGCTCGATCCGGTGATCGCCGAAGTCGAAGCGCGGGGCTGGTGGTATCGGCGTAGCAAGCCGGAAGCGGGTTCGCGCTACATCTTCGTCAAGGACCCGAACGGCTACGACATCGAGATCCTCGAGGCGCCCTGACCGGATACGGTCAGCGAACGGGTCTCGCGTCGGGCTCGATCGGTCGTTCACCTCCCGGGCCCGACCACGAGCCCGGTGACGACCGGCGCGGGCTCACTCGGGCAGCACGCGGATGCGAACGCTCCGGTACCACACCTCGTCGCCGTGGTCCTGGAGGGCGATGTGTCCGCTGTCATGGGTGCCGAATTCCGGCCAGTCCTTGAACTTGCTGTTCTGCACCAGCTCCTTCCAGCCGGCGCCGCGGATCGGTGCGTCGACCACCTTCACACCGTTCAGCCAGTGCTGTACGCGACCCTTCGACAGCACGATCCGCCCGGTGTTGAACGTGCCGGTCGGTCGCGCCTTCGCGCCGGATGCGCCGACCAGGTCGTAGAGGGCTGCCGCGGAGTGTTTGGCACCCGCGCGCACGTTGTCGAGCACCTGGTATTCGGGGCCCGTCTCGTATGTCTGGGGCCGGGTCTCGGCGACCAGATAGATCACGCCGCTGTTTGCCTTCGGGGCGACCTTCCACTCGAACCGCAGCTCGAAGCAGGCGTACTTCTCCTCGGTGATCAGATCGCCGCCGCCACCGCGGCGGCGGTGGTGGATCGCGCCGTTCTGTACCTCCCAGCCCTTGGCCGGTGCGGTCTTCTGCCGGTAACCGCGCCAGCCGGTCAGGTCCCGTCCGTTGAACAGGGTTCGGAAGCCGAGTCGCCGCTCCTCCTCGGTCAGCACGTTCGGGGGTTCTGGCGCAAGCGTGACCTCGCCGGTGGCGGCCCACTCGGTGCCACGCGCGATCAGCCATCGCAGCTGTGGGTCGGCGTGCGAGGCGCGGCTCTGTGGCACCTTGGTCCACACGTGCCCGAGCGGGGTGTGGAACACGCGACCTTCGCCGTAGTTCTTCACCACGATCATCGGTTCGTCGCGTCCGCTGCCACCCGACTTCGGGCTGGAGAACGCGGTTGCCAACACGCGGTACTCGGTGCCGTGCATCGGCACCAGCTTGTGGTACAGCTCGTCCGGGTGGCGGCGCAGGTCCGGCATGCCCCGCGTCAGCGGGTGCTCGCGGTCGGTGATCTTGACGTCGAACGGGTGGAAGCGTCCGTGGCCGGTGCCTTGCCGCCAGCACAGTGCGACCAGCTTCTCGTACTCGTCCCAACCGGGGAACGCGTTGTTGGCGGCGTGGACCACGGTGACGCCGGTACCGTGGCGCACCGCGGCGAGGAAGTTGTTCTCCGCAGCATCTCCCCAGCGCGGTCCGTTGTAGTCGAGCACGAACGCCTTGAACTTGGCGATCGCCTTCGCGTCGGCCAGGAACTCACCCGGCTTGGTGGTCACCGTGACCGCGAATCGACCGCTCTCCTCGAGCATTCGCTGGAGGGAGCGGTGGGTCCACTGCCAATCGTGGTTGTTGGCGCCGGACACCAGCAGCACCGGGATCCGCGAGTCGGGCGCGGCGGGGGCCTCGGGTCGAGCCGCCTGCGCCGGCGTCGCGCGGGGTAGCAATCCGGCGATCGACAGTGCGGCCAACGACAGAGCGGCCAGCGACCGGCGGGCGGCCGGCGACGGGATGTTGCGAGATCGGGCGGGGAGGACGGCCTGCGGGACTTGGCTCATGGGGTCCGAGGGGGTGGCGGAGGAGACCACGTTAGCGGTCCCGGGGCCCTCCTCGTTGCGGCCTACGGGGATTTGCGGCACCCTCGGCCCCATGATCTCGAGCTCTCCGGGTCTCCGGACCCTCGCGTGGACCTCTCGGTGTGCGGCGCTTGCCGCGTGGCTTCCGCTCGCCGCGCTCACTGCGCAGGCGCCGACTTCGCGTCCTGTCGAAGGACGGCAGAAGCTGGTGTTCGAGGCGCGCATCGGCGCGCCGCAGGACCACGAGCTGGTCCGCGCGCTGCAAGCCAAAGCGGCTGAGCTGTTCGCAGCCGGAGCGGCCGACTTCGGTTCGGTCAACTTCGCCAACCGGGTATTCCTGTGCCCGGCGACCATCGCCGCTCTGCCGCTCCACGCCCGCTTGTTCGGCACGGCGATCGACCAGCGAATGCGTGATCCGCTGCTGCAGCTCGACTACCAGAAACCCGTGCCGTGGGGGGAGGTGTTCGAGGACATGAAGGCGGCTTCGCTCGACGGGCTCGACAAGAGCTGGAAGGTCAAGCGCATGCTGCTGCACGAGGTCGCGCGGCCCCGCGGTGGGTTCCGACTGAACTTCGGCGACTCGTTCGGCGACAAGCCGATCGAGAACCCGCTGTTCAACTCCTACCAGGACATCGCCCACGACGACTTCGAGGATCGCGCCGCCGCTCGAGTGAAGCAGGCCCCGGTGTGGCTGCGGTTCGACGCCTTGTCGACGATGTCCAAGCGCGAGCGGCGCGAGATCACCGGGTTGTTCGGGCCGCGTGCGATGCAGCTCGCCGGCTCGGTGTCGCGGCTCGGCAACTCCCTGGCGCTCGACGTCTACAGCGGATGTCGTCCTGGGGATGGTCTCGTCGGGACGTTCCTCGACCCCAAGGCCGGTCCGGCCCGGGTGCTCGGCGCGCCCCTGTCCAACCTCGGCGGGGTGTTGGCGGTGAACCTCGGCAAGCACTTCACCCGCACGGCGCGCACGATGATCCGGGCTGCGTTGCAGCAGGAGGAGATGAAGCAGTACCGGGACCTGCTCAGTGATCTGCTCGACGCTTGGACAGGGGAGCTGACCGTGATGATCGACGGTCCGGCACCGCCAGCCGGGGTCGAGTTCCGGCGCGCGATCAAGGCGCTGAAGGCACTCCACGGTACCGTGACGTTCGCGGTCGACGACGGGGCGGCGGTGAAGCAGAGCCTGGCCGCGTTCCTGCGCAGCCCGGCGGCGCGGGTGCTCGACATGGACATCGAACCGATCGCCGGCGAGGAAGTCGCGTTCAAGGTGTTCGGCGCCAAGCACCTGGTCATCCGCAACAGCGAGCGCCTGGTGAGCCTCGCCGTGCACGACACTCTACAGGGCTGCGTTGCGGACCTGACGACCGTGCTCGCACCGTTCAACAGCAAGCTGCCGGCAGCGAAGCTCGGGTTGGCGCAGGGGCCGGTGCGCCTGTGGGTGCACCACCGGTTGGTTCAGTATGTCCACTCCTGGGCGCGCTACGTCGCCCCGATGATTGCGGGGCGCGCCGAGCGGACTGCGTCATGGTCGTTGACCCAGCTGGAGAAGGGTCTACTCGCCGACGATGTCGCGGCGACCCTGCAGTGGAGCCGGCAGGTCGGCACCGTTCTGCGCATTCTGCTGTAGCCCCAAGCGCCGCGTCGCTGCGGACCGGCGCGGACGAGGCCGCGGTCCGACCTACGGAAACACCGTGGCCGTGCAGTTGCTCAGCACGTCGAGTCGGCCGAGTCCGTCATCGAAGGCGCACTGCCAGTAGATTGCCCCGTGCAGCCCGTCGGGGATCGCCAGCTGCACCGAATCGACCGGCAGCCGCGGGGTCGCGGGCATGGTGGTGCGGGCGAGCAGCAGCATGGCCGAGGGGTCCAGGCACAGGGTGCCGAGTCGACCGAGTGGTTGGTCGATGCGCTGGGCGGCGAGCAACAGCAGGTACACGCGGCCTGCCGGTGCGGTGACGTCGAGGGTCAAGTGCTTGGCACCCGGCATCTGCCAGCCATCGCGGGCCGCGAGCCCCTCGAGTGATCCGAGGCGCAGGTGGCGCCAGTAGAACGCGGCGATCCGGTCGATCTCCTGGCTGAGCACCAGTGCGTAGAGCGAGTGCCCGCCCTGCAGAGGCACCAGTTCGTGCGGAACGCCGACCGTCGCGGCGCGCTGCGCCAGCGCCTGTGCCCGCGTGTAGGGAATGGTGGTGTCGCTCACCCCGTGCAGGATCAGGATCGGCGGCTCCCCGGCATCCAACGTCTGCTCGTCGTGGAGGTAGCCCCACATGTCGACCACGCAGTCGACGTGCGACGGCCAGCCAGGGTTGCCGCTCGCTCCCTCGCCCGGAACGGCGGCCGCTTCGAGGCAGGTGATCGCGCCGGCCGAGCCGCCGATCGTGCCGATCCGCGTCGGGTCCAACCGATAGGTGGCGGCGAAGCGCCGCAGCCAGCGGACCGCGGCCTTGAGATCGTGGCTCGCGTCCACGATGTCGCTGTAGTCCCACATCCCGCTCGGCCGCAGCCGGTAGTCGATCGATGCGACGACGAAACCGCGTCGCGCGAGGTCCTGGCAGAAAGCGACGTTGTGCGCATCGCGGCGGCTGCCGTTGACGAATCCGCCGCCATGCACCAGCACGACCGCCGGGCGGGCGAGCGCCGCGTCGCCGCCCGGCTCGTACAAGTCGAGCACGAGTGTGTCGACCAACTGGGTGTAGCGGTTCAGCGCAGTGCCGTAGGCGAGCGCGTTCTGCACCGTGTGGGCGGCGAACACGGGATCGCGGTAGCGGGTGGTCGGTGCCTGGGCTGCGGCGGGACCGAGCATCCCCAGGACGGCGGGGCAGGTGAGTGCGAAGACGAGGGTGCGCAGCATGGGATCGACTGGGGGGACGGGCGCACCCAGATGGTAGCCCGGATCTCCTGTCTCCGAGCTGCTCCGCTGCGGTTGCTCCTGGCCGCTCCCTGGTTCGTCGGGCTTCCCCTCGGCTCGATTCCGCGCCCGGTTCAAGACGACTCCGGTCCACGCGATCCTCGGTCGTCAGCGAACCTCGGGCGTGCGATCGGTGGCCAATCCTGCGATGATTCCCCGCCCTTTCGGACTACGCCCATGACCGACGAGAACCCATACGAAGCCCCGGAGTCCATTCGTCCCCGCAGTCCCCGCGCAGGCCGCTTCGAACTCGCGTCGCGCGGTCTGCGCCTGCTCGGCGCGATCCTCGACGGACTCGCGGTGGGTGTGGTGCAGGTCCCCATCCTGTTGGGGCTGGGGTTCCTCGACTTCGGCAACTTGGGAGCGCAGCAGGCGGTCGGCGTACTCGTCCTGATGTGGTTGATCGGACTCGGCACCTTCCTGCTGGTTCAGGGGTGGCTGCTGCCGCGCGGTCAGACCGTGGGCAAGCTGATGTTCGGCATGCGGATCGTCGACATCCGAACCAACGAGCCGCCCGGGTTCGGCAGGGTGTTCGGCATGCGTTACCTGCCGACCATGTTCCTGTCCTCGATTCCGCTCATCGGCCCAGTGGTGGGGTTGGTCGACGCGCTCATGATCTTCCGCGCCGATCGACGCTGCCTGCACGACCTCATCGCATCGACGCGGGTGATCGAGGTGAGCGCCCGGAAGCGCTGACGCTTCGGGTCGCCCGCGGTCAGCGCCAGCGGTACTCCCAGATCCGCGCCGGGGCGACGCGGCTGTCGGGCTTGTCCTCGGCGAGTTGCAACACGACCCCGATCGGTCCCCGGTCGAGATCGCCGTCGCGACCGTTGAACTGCGTGCCACCCCACCGCTCGCCCGCGCCGATCAGCTCGAAGGCGGTGAATCGCCCGGTCTTGCGCGACACCTTGGCGTGGCCGAGCAGCGCGACGGCGAAGCCGCGTTCCTGTGGCTTGGGCGCGGCGTGGTCGCGGAATCCGCGCACGGCCCACCGTCCGCGACGCACCGCCCGGCTGTCGCCTTCCAGCCGCAGGGTCATCGATTCGTCGTCGAGTGCGGTGACGGTCGCGGTGAGTCGCGCATGCTCGATGTCGCGCACCTGGAACGAATCGACCTGACCGCGGACGTTGTCCAACAGGTGGAGGCGCGCCAGCCGCTGCATCAGGGGATCCGGAAGCGCGCGGGATGCACCGATCCGCGGCTCGGGAAGCAGCCCGGCGATCTCGTCCTTGCGAAACCAGGCGAAGTCGAGGTTCCACGCGTTGTGCCGCCAACCCTTGCCGGGCTTGGCTCCTTGCAAGTCGCGGGTGATGATGCGAAGCACCAGCCCGTCGCGGGGGTAGCGGTCGGTCCACCGTTTGGTCTGCTGCAGACTCTTGCGGTCATCCGCGCTGAGTTGACGCGCCGCTGCGGGCAGCGCCTTCCAGCGTTCCAGAGCCAGGCGCAGCATCTTGGCGACCGTGTCGGCGCGGCGGGTGTTGCACGAAGCGAGGAAGGTGCCGTTCGGCGTGACCGCGTAGATGCCTTGACGGGTGTCGGACGGGACCACTCGTCCCTTGTAGTGCCCTTGCTCGGCGAACGCCTGGAACAGCAGGCACTCGCGATCGCGACCACGCTGCAACCGACCCACTTCGTCCGCTGCTGGGACGAACTCCTTCAGCAGTTGTTGGATCTCCGGCTCGGACCAGACGGACCGTCTGGTCGCCACGCCGTTGTTTCAAACACAGCCGAGGGGATGGCCGTTCATCGCCCACAGCAACACCGGTTTGCCTGCTCGGTGCGCGGCGACCAGTGCGCTGCGTAGTTCGGCGTGCCAGCCGATTCGATAGAAGGCGAGTTCCTGTTCGGTTGGCAGCACTTCGCCGCGGATCCGTGGTAGGTCGCGTTCGCTGAGGCGCGAGGCCTGGGCGGCGACCGTTCCGGTGAGATGGGCGCCGACCGCGACAGCGGCGGTACCGGCCAACAAGGCGGTGCCAATCGGGTTCATGGCGCCATTGCACAGCGAGCGCCGGTCGCCTCAAGCAGGCACCCGCAGAAAGTCGCCGTGCCCATGGATCGCGTCAGCCGGGAATACCTGTGGGGTACCGGGGTCCCAGGGCCATGCCATACCACCGGACGCCCCGAATCGCTCTCCTTGCACTGTTCGCCACCGTCGCGGCGCTGCCGGCCCAGGACAACGGCAAGTCACGCGGCTTCGTGCTCGAGGCCGGGGAGCACCAAATCGGCGACATCATCGAGCGCGCCGCGCGATTCCTCGGTCGCAACCTGATCCTCGAGCCGACCGAGATCGGGAGGGGCGTGCCGGCGATCACGCTGCAGAAGTCGCTGAACCTCGACGTGCACGGCTGCGAGGAAGTCGTCAGCCAGCTCGCGTTCATGAAGGGTCTGGTGATGAGCCCCGTCGACGAAGAGCGCGGCATCTTCGAGTTCATCAACGTCAACGGACCGCGGCGGGCGGCGATCCGCTCGGTTCTCAAGAAGCCCGAGGAGCTGCAGCGCCGGCCCAACCTGGTCATCAAGGTGACCACGGTCATCTACCTCGAGCACGTGGACGCCAAGGTGGTCACCCAGAACCTGCGCCCGTTCGTGCACAACAATGGGCGCTACCCTGCGGTGTTGGTGGGCAATGTCGGCACGCCGAACGCCATCATGCTGCAGGGCATCGTCGGCGACGTCCTCGAGACGGTGGCCACCATCCGGCGGATGGATGTGCCGGCGACCGGCTCCGTCTCGGCCAACGACCTGGTGGCACGGATCGAGCGTTTGGAGAAGGAACGCGCGGCGATCAACCGCAGTCTGATCGAGCTGCGCGAGAAGGTACGGGTTCTGGAAGGGGCGCGTCCGGGTGGATCGTCGGGTGTGCAACCCGCTACCACCGCGAGCCCGCGGCGCGCGGCCGACCGCGCGCGCTGAAACGCGATCGCGGCCGTCAGGAGCCTGCCGCAGCGCGTACCGCGGAGCAGATGGCGAGCACGTCGTCGGGCGTCAGGGTCGCGTGGATCGGCAGGGAGAGAATCTCCTCGGCGAGTCGCTCGGTTGCCGGCAGGCTGCCGACCGGATAGCCGAGGAAGGCGTAGCCCGGCATCCGGTGCACCGGCGTGCGGAAGTGGATCCCGGTGGCGATCCCGTGCCCGGCGAGCGCGTCGTGGATCGCATCGCGCTTCGGGCTGCGGACCACGTAGCGCTGGTATGCGGGGGTCGCACCTGCGCCGTGTTGCATCGGGACGACCACCTCGGCCAGCTCCGCATCGTACAGGCCGGCCAGTTCGCGACGCCGTGCCAAGTCCTGTCTGAGCGTCCCGAGTTTGACCGAGAGGATCGCGGCCTGCAGCTCGTCGAGCGGTGCGTAGACGCCTTCGCGAAGTGCCGCGTCCGCTTCCAAGCCGTAACAGCGCACGCTGCGCAGGGCATCCGCGAGCTTCGCGTCGCGGGTCGCGCACAGCCCGGCGGCGCCGTACGCGCCGAGGATCCGATCGGGAGCGAACGAGAACGCAGCCGCATCGCCGAGTGTGCCCACCTGCGCACCGTGTAGTTCGGCGCCGGTGGCATCCCCGCAGTCCTCGACTACCGTCACGCCGCGACCGGCGACCGTCTGCCGGATGCGTGGCACGTCAGCCGCGTTACCGTGCAGGTGGACCGGAATCACCGCGCGCGTGGCTTGGGTCAGGCAGCTGGGGAGCAGGTCGGCATCGATCAGCCCGGTATCCGGGTCCACATCGCAGAAGACCGGCCGGGCGCCGACCGAGCGGATGGCGCTGACCACCCGCAGCGAGGCGTTCGCCACCGTGACCACGTCGTCGCCCAAGCCGATCCCGACTGCGTGCAGGATGAGGCTCAGGGCATCGGTGCAGCTACCGGTGCCGACGCAGACGTTGCCGTCACCGAGCAGCGTGGCGAACGCGTGCTCGAATGCCGCGCCCTCATCGCCGGACGAAAGGGAGTGCGCGTCGAGGACGCGATGGACCGCCTCGAGCACTTCGGTCTGGATGCCTTGGTAGTGCGTGCGGTGATCGGAGAGTCGGATGTCCATGTCACCCGACCTCCACGCGGTCTGTGCGCGCGCCACGTCGGGTCGCGCGCGAGCCTGGGTCGCGGAGGCGGGGAGGAGAGGCGATGCCGCGGCATCGCCACGCACCGGGAGCGGATCCCGGGTTCGTGGGTTGGAATTGCATGGGGAGGCGCCAGGATCATAGACGCCGGGGTTCGGTCCGTCAGCGGCCGTCGAGCGACGTTTGGCGGACTCCTACATTTTCGGAACTCGAGTTCCGTTCTGGGTCGACGCTCGAACCGACGGGCGTGCGACCGCGATCCCGTTCCACATCCGCCCGCGATCTCCGCGAGCTGCGTCTCCAGTCGTCGGTCTGGCGAGAGAAGGCGAGCCAACCCGGACTATCCATGACCGAGCTGGTCCAGGCTAACGGTCGCGACCTTCTTCGATCACCCGCTCGAGTTCGCGTGCCCGCACTCGTGCGGCGCGCGTCTGCACACGGATCTTGGCGCGGAGCTGCTCCCCGGCCTCGATCGGTGCAGTGATCGGCGCGCCGAGCGCGGAGGATGGCTCGGGCCTCGGCTCACTCGGGGTCCGCTGCTCGACGCCGCGGCTGCAGCCGCCGAGGCAGAGTACGGCCCACGCGGCGAGCGAGATCGACCTGCGGAGTGTCGGAGCCATGTCCTGGCATCGGCTGGCGGCGCGGGCCCGCGCCAGCCGTCCGGGCAAGCGCCGCCACCATGGCCCGTTCTGCCAAGCGCCGCCAGCGCGCGTCCCGTTCCCGGTGTGGTTGCTCAAGCGCGCCGCCATGCATCGTCGAAACCGCCCGCATGAAGAACCTCGCAAAGTTCGCCGGAGCAGTGGCGCTGGCCGCGGGCTTGGCCGGCTGCAACACGGTCAGCGACAGCTACGTCGCCCAGTGGAGCGGCTACTCGGTGATGCGCGGCACGATCGTGAGCGTGGAGAACCTCAGCGGCGCCGACCTGCAACGACTCGCGGACGGGATCGCCGTCAAGGTCAGCCAGGCGGGGTGCAAGGTCACCATGAAGTTCGAGAACAACCAGTCGTCCACCATGGAGCTGGGTCCCGGGGTGGTCGTGGTGTACGGCATCCACCACGACTACATCCTGCGGTCGGCCCCGGGCGTCCCGGCGCGCTGATCCGGATCGTCGCGGTGTCGCCGACCTCGAAGGGCGGCACCGTTGCGTTTGGGAACCCTGGCGTCGCCCGCGGATCGCTCATCCGCGGGCGGAGCAGTCGCGCAGGTAATCCAGCTCGCGCGCGTTGAGCCGCGCGTCGATCAGCAGCACGACTCGCGGTCGATCGCTCAGGTTGGCGGTCTCGTGCTCGATCGTGCCGTCGAACACGAGGCAGCGCCCTTCCTGCCAGGTGAAGTGTTCGGCGCCAACCCGCAGCACCGCACGGTCGGGAATCCGCAGGCCGAGGTGGGTGCGCAGGACGTCGGGTGGCTTGACGTCGACGTGCGGCAGGATGTGGCAACCGGGCTCCATCCACGAGAACCCCGCAGCCACCAGCGACGGAATGCCGCGCAGCACCTGCATCGTCGCGGGGCACCGCTGTTGGTTGGGCGCGAACAACGGCCCCACCGCGGGGTGGTGGCTCGCCATGAACAGCGGCAGTCCCAGCCAGTTGCCGACGTATGCGCCCCGATCCGGCCAGGCCGTGAACGCGGTTCGACCAACGCGTTCGAGCTCGGTGCGGAACACCTCGAACGCGGCCTCGAGCGGCGGAACGAAGGAGAACTCGGCTGGATCGAGTAACACGGGATCGAGTCGAAGGGCGGCGAAACTCACTGGGCGACTTCGCCCACGGCGACCGTGACTCGATGCCCCCCCATGGGTTCGGCGAGCCACCGCGGCCGCGCCATACCCTCCCCGCATCCACCGTCGGGGACCAGAGCCGAGTGCTCCACCGGACGTCGCCCCACCGCCGCCAGCCGGCGGAAACCGCCGCGCCACGGCGCCCTCCGATGATCTTCACGCACGCGGGAGATTCGGGAAGGCGGCATGGGGCGGAACGCCGCAAGGCAGGGTGCGCAGATGCCGAAAGCCACGGAATGCACGCTCGCCGGTGGACCCTCGCCCTGTTGCTCCTCACCGCTTGCTCCGGTGGGGATGCTCCTTCCGCCCCGCACACTTCGTCTGCCACTGCCCGTCGGACCAACGCGCGGACCGCGGCACCGCGACCTTCGCTTACCGCGCTCGCGGACGGCTGTCTGTGCAGCGCGTACGCGTCGGACCTCGAGGGCTTGTGGGAAGGTCTGCAGCGGACTCCGTACGGGGAACTCGGGGTCGACCTCGAGCAGCTGCTCGCGCGGGTCGGTAGCCAGTACACGGCGATGTTCGCTCCCGCCGCCCCCGGTGGGAGTGCCGGTGCCCCGTCCTGGACGCAGATCGAGCGCGTGCTGCGGGCGTTCCGCGGTGAGGCGTTCCTCGGCCTGCTCGAATTCCGCCTGGAGTCTCGTCTGCCCGACCTCGAGCTGTTCGGGGCGGTGCGCCTCGATGGCGCGGGGGACCCGGCGGCGAAGCTGCTGGCCCAGTGCGTGCGGCGCTTCGGGGAGGACGCGACCACGTTGGTGACCGAGAGTTCGGGGGTCTGGCGGGTGCAGCCGCGCAGTCAGCCGATGCCGTTCGAGATCGGGGTCGCCGACGACGTGCTCTGGTTCGGCTTCGGTGAGGGTGTGGTGCAGCGCGGGATCGCCAAGCTCGCTGCCGCAACGGCACCGGCGTCCGCCCCGCCGCGCGGCCGTGACGCCGCAGCGCAGCTCCGCATCGACCTCGCCGCACTCCTCGGTCGGGCGCAGAAGACCATTCCGCCGCTGTGGCGCGGGGTGCTCCAGGGGCTCGGAATCGACCGCCTCGGCGCGGTCACCATCACCACACGGTTCGATTCTGACCAGGTGGTCGTCGACAGCCTGGTCGCCTCACCCGGGTGCGCCGATCTGCTGGGGCGCTACCTGTCGACCCACCCGGTCAGCCACGAGATGCTCGCGCGCATCCCGCCCTCCGCGACCGCGTTCACGCTGTTCACGCTCGACCTTCCCTGGTTGTGCCGCGAACTGCGCGAGCGGCTCCCGGCGCAGGTCGTGGCGGACGTCGAACAACACCTCGGTGGTCGTAGTCGCGAATTCGAGCACGCGATCCTGCCCCTGGTCGGGCCGCAGTGCGCCGTGGTGACGTTGCCCGGCACGGAGCCCCCGACCGAGCTGGCGGCAGTGGGCGACCTCCTCGACACCGCGTTCCTGGTGCGAGTCGCGGAACCGAAGAAGCTGAAGGCGCTGCTCGGGCTGTTGCAGCACCTCGGGGGGCGTCTCGAGTGTGTCGTGCGGCCGATCCGCGGGGTCGACGTCACCACGCTGAGTCTGCCGGCGACCGCTGGCCAAGAGTTGTCGGGCCTGAGTCCTTCGCTGGCGGTTGCCGGCGGGTGCTTGGTGGCCACGCTGCGCCGCGAGACGATGAGCAACCTGCTGGCCGACGGTCGGCGGGATTCGATTGGCGATCTGGAGCGCAACCTAGCCGAAGTGCCCAAGGGCGCGGCGTGCGTCAGCTTCGATTCGCTGCGCGGTCCGTCGATGGTCGCCACCCTGGGCAAACGGGTCGCGGACCGCGTTCCCGAGCAGGCGGCCCAGGCGGTGCGCGACTTCCTGCCTCGGTTCCAGCGCCGTGTGCGCCAGGCGCAGCCGGCACTGTCCTACTGGCTGGCCGAGGAGAGCGGCATCCGCGTGGTGGGGCACTCGCCGACCGGTTCGCTACCGGGGGCGCGTGGGCTGGTCGCGGCCTCGGTGGTCGCGGCGATCGCGATCCCCAACCTGATGTCCGCCCGGCAGCGGGCCAACGAAGTGGCGGCGATCGCCACGTTGCGGATGCTCTGTTCGGCGCAGGCTCAGGCGCAGGCCGCAGGGATCAAAGACCGCAACGGCAACGGGTCCGGCGAGTACGCCTTCGTCGGCGAAATGGTGCGTCCGCCGGTCGGCGACCCGCTCCTGCCGGCGGCGATGGCGCCGGGCAGCGATGGCACCGTGCGGCGCCACGGGTACCTGTTCCGTGTCTACCTGCCCGGTTCGGACGGCGAGCCGGTCGGCGAGCACCGCGCGATGCTGGCGCGAATCGACGCGACCGGGGCGGAGACGACGTGGTTGGCGATGGCGTGGCCGCAGCAGGCCGGCAAGACCGGCAAGCGGAGTTTCTTCGTCAACCAGAGCGGAGAGGTCTGGGAGACTGACCAAGGCAACTACTCCGGCGCCACGGCTGGCCCGCCACCGGATCTGCTGCTGAGCAAGCCGGGGAAGATGTACTCCGACCCCTTGCCTGAGGGGGCCCGAACCCGCGACGGAACACGTTGGCGGCGCGTTCGGTAGCCCGGCGGCGATCGGCCCCTCGCACCGCAGCGGTGTTTCATGGGGCGCTCCCTTGCGGCGCCGGCCGGTTCGTGCACTAATCCTTGTGTGCACCGGGGGCGCTTCCCCTGGCGCCGGGCGGATCCACAAGGTTACCTGGAACGGGAGGCGGATGTGCGGTCGCGGACCGCGCGCGTCGAGCTGCAGATGGTCAAACGCACCGAAACTCGCGAGGAGCTCCGCTCGGGGCGAGCCCCGGCCAAGTCGGCGTTGGGGCCGCGTGGGCGAGGTCTGCTCGGGCGCCTGTTCGGTAGCGAGCGCGTCCCGCCGGCGATCTCGCGTCCCAAGGAGGCGGTGAGCGTCGCGATCGCCAGCGGCAAGGGCGGCACCGGCAAGTCGTTCCTCGCCACCAATCTCGCGGTCTTGCTCAACCAGCAGATGCTCCGCGTCACGCTGGTCGACTGCGACTTCGGCCTGGCGTGCAATCACCTCCTGCTCGGCGTGACGCCCAAGCAGACGTTGTCACACCTGTTGGCGGGCCAGGCGCAGCTCGAGGACATCCTGCTGACCACCCCGTCGGGACCGCAACTCGTACCTGGTGGTTCGGGGATCATGCAGATGGCGGATCTGACCGACCGGCAGCTCCTGGCGTTCGCGTCGGTGCTCGGCGAGCTCGCGTCGGCCAACGACGTCCTGCTGCTCGACGTCGGCGCCGGAATCGCGCCGCAGGTGATGTTGACGCTGTTGGCCGCGGACCACGTCGTGGTGGTCACGCAACCGGAGATCGCCGCGCTCACCGACGCCTACGCGGTGATCAAGTGCTGTGCGCGCCTGCGCGCCGACGCGCGCTTCTCGGTGGTCGTGAACCGAGTCCTGTCGCCCGGGCACGGCGAGAAGACCTTCGAGAAGCTGCGCGAAGTGACGCGGCGGCACGTGCAGGTCGAGCTGCAGTACCTCGGCGAGATCCCCGAGGACAGCAGCGTGACGCAGCGGAGGCTCAACCAGAAGCCGGTGGTCCTGTCCGATCCGGACGGCGCCACGGCGCGCGCGATCCACGGGATCGTGCAGCGTCTCCAGCAGGTCGAGGTGCCGCTGGCGCGGCGCCAGGTCGATCCCGACGCGACGCTCGAGTCGCGTTTCCGCGAGCACCGGTTGTTCCTCGGCTGATCCGAGCCGGGGGATCCGATTGGCCTCGACATCGACGACCGTGGGGCGCGTGGATGGAGCCCCGGAGTGCGATGGTGGGGTATGCCCGGAACTTCACGGTGGCCGATCAAGCCGTGTCTTCGCCAGCCGAGGTTCAGCAGCCAGGTGCGCGCGCGGCGATCGGCCGGATGACTCCTGACGGCAGTTCGTCGGCCGGCTGCTCCCGTCGAACCAGCACCCCGAGCTGAACCAGTCGATCTCCTGCGCCGACTGCAGCCCACGCATCAGCCTCGTCGTTCGTGCACTGGAAAGCGCGAAGCTCTTCGATGCGATACCCCGGCCTTGGCGCCCCTCGGTCTGGGCCCCGCCCCCCTACGCCGACCTCCCCAGTTCATGTGCAGGAACGGCAATGGACCAGTGTTGTCCCTCGATCGTCTCGTCGGCACGACCCGCCCTCGTCGAAGCGCGATCATACAGCCCGATCTCACCCACACCGGCCACTACTAATTGTTTGCACGCCTATCTCAACGCTGTCCATCGCGCGAATCCACCACCCATCTGCGTGAACCCCCAGTCTTGTTCGAGCACTGTTCCGCAGGTGCGCCCGCGACCTCGAGTGACCCACCCATGTCTTCACAACGAATCCGCCACGAACTCGCGGCCGAAGGCCCCGCGATCGAGCGCGATCCCCCGTTCGCTCGGTCATTCCGTCGGCCACCCCGCCCCCAGACCCCATCCGCTCTCCGCCCGCGTCGCCGTCGGCATCGGTCGCTCCGAAGCGAGCCTGGACCGATGCCGGCGGCGACGGGGCCGCGGAGAGCCCCGCCGGCTTCAGAGCTCGAGGTTGAGGGAGCCGAGGTACCCCCAGCCCCCAACCCCCAACGCCACCGCCCGGTAGACCCCACCCCACCACCCCTCGACCCAACCGATCCCCGTTGCCCCGATCCGCTGCTCGGCTACCCTGAGACCGCACTTCCCCGCACCGAACGCCATGTCCGCGCCCGATCCTGACGTGTTCGATGGCCGACTGCCGCCGCCGCGGTTCGCCAACATCGAGACGACCCGGTTCTGCAACCTGCAGTGCCGGATGTGCATCCAATTCAACGAGGGCTCCACGGTCGCCGGGCCGCACATGGACCTCGGCGACTTCGAGGCGGTGGCCCGTTCGGTGTTCCCGTTCGTCAAGCTGTGGCAGCCGAGCGTGTCGGGCGAGCCCACGATGTCGCGCGGCTTCGAGCAGATGATCGGGTTGGCGGAGCAGTACGGGGTGAAGGCAGAGATCTTCAGTAACGCCACCCTGTTCACCGAGTCGATGCTCGACGTGCTGGTGCCGAACCTCGGCGCTGCGACGATCTCGTTCGACGGCGCGACGCGCGACACCTTCGAGTTCATCCGCGCCGGGGCCCGATACGACGTGGTCCGACGCAACATCAAGCGGCTGGTCGAGCGTTGCCGCTCCGAGCTGCCCGCGGACCGGCAACCGGAGATCTCGATCAACTGCACCCTGATGGAGCGCAACATCCGCGAGTTGCCGCAGCTGGTGCGGATGGCGAAGGAGGAGCTCGGCGTCGATCAAGTAAGCTGTTATCACGTGTTTCCGGTCACCGCGGAAATGAAGCAGCTGTCGCTGGCACATCACCAGGAACTGGCGCGAGCCTGCATCGACGAGGCGGTGCGAGTCGCCGAGCAGATTGGCCTGCGGTTGGTGATCGAGTCGCTGGACCAGTTGACCGCCGCGACCGCTGCGGCGGGGACCGACCGCGTGTTGTCGGTAGTCGATGGGGTGATCGAAGGCCTGGAAGCGCGTTCGGTGCATCCGGAGCTCGCCCGACCGATCCCGGTGCTCGACGAGGCACACCCTGGCAGTCCGGAGGTCCAGGCTCGGCGCGCCGAAGGTTGTGCCGAGCTCGACCTGCAGCCGGGCTATCGGCCGGACCCCGAGCGTGGCGCCGCGTCGCGGCCGGAGTCGATCTGGCACTGCGACTTTCTGTGGAACAAGACCTACATCTACGTGGGTGGCAATGTGCGACCGTGCTGTGTGCACGAGGTGCCGGCGCTGGGCAACGTCCGTGAGCAGTCGTTCGACCGGATCTGGAACAACGAGAACTACCGCGCGATGCGCCAGCGCATGGTGGTGAAGGACCCGGTGCCGGCCTGCAAGGGCTGCATGCACATCCACGAATTCACCGACCCGCAGCAGATCGACGGCATCCTGCAGGGTAAGCAGCTTCCCGAACGCGAGTCTCTGCCGGAGCTGCCGGAGGCACTCGATCCGCGCCGGGCCCGGCGCCGGCGCAAGGGTTCGCCGCCCCTGCTGCAGTGGAACGCGGTCGAAGGTGTGCCGAGCTACACGGTGGAGTTCTCGCTCGATGGGTTCGGCAGCATCCTGTTCTCCACCGACTCGGAGCGCGGCGGCCCGGCGATCCGCGAGAACCGCTACCAGGTGCCGCTGTGGGCGTGGAAGGACGCGCCGGTAGAGCGCGAGATCCACTACCGCGTGCTGGCGCGTCCGGTCGGTGGGGAGCCGGTCGAAATCTACCGCAGCCTGATCCCCGCGGAGTAGCGCGGCGGCAGCCCCGACCGCGCCTCGGCTGTGCAGCGTCGGGCGAATTCGCCGCGAATCCGGCGGGGGTTCAGGAATCGTTCGGTCGGGACGGCATGATCCGCGCGGCCGTAGCGACTCGCTCGCCAGCACCGGCGTCCACACCTCTACACATCCACGCCTTGTCCCGCCGACTCCACGCCACCACCAGCGGTGCCTTGCTCGCGTCGGGTTCCGTGCCGTGGGCGATCGCTTCGTGGGCGCACGGGGGACTCGCCGGGTGCTCTGTTTGGCTGTTGGTCTTGCTGCTGGCCGCGAGTTCGTCGTTGCTCGCCTCGGCGCTTCTGATCGGCCGCCGGGCGCTGCTCGGTCGCTCGCTCGCCACGGCGGGGCTGGTCGCCACGCTCGGGGCCGGCGCACCGCGGCTCTGGGAGTCGCCGGCCTTGACGGTCGTGCTCGCCATCGCGGCGTCGATCGGCCTGGCCGAGTTGTGGAAGACCGGCGCGTCGCTGTTCTTCGCCGTCTCGCGCGGTCACCCGATGTCGGGGCGAGTGCGGGGAAGTGCGGCCGTGGCGTTCGTGTTCTGGTTGGTCGTCGCCCTGGGTGGGCGGGGGACGTCGTTGGTGAGCTGGGTCGCGGTCGGGACCTCGATGGCGATCGCGGTGATCACTGGCGCCGTCTGGGCGTTCCGCCGCCGCGCGCGGGACCCGCGGTCGCGCACGTTGGCGGTTGCGCTGGGGATCACGGCATTGCTGGCGACCTTCACGTTCGGTGACCTTCCGTCGTTGGTCGGCAGCGGGTCGGTGTACGCCTTGGTCGCGGTGGTCTTCGGTCCGCGGGTGGAGGACGCGGAAGATCCTGGTGGGCGCTGGTGGGCGGCCGTGATGGAGCACCCCGAGAGGCTGCTGATCACGACTTTCGCGACGCTCGCCGGTCTCGGTACGTTGGTTCTCGCGCTACCACAGAGTGCAGCCAGCGGCTCGAGTGTCCGTGGCCTCGATGCGGCATTCACGTCGGTCAGCGCCGTGTGCGTGACCGGGCTCATCGTGTGCGACACTCCGACGGACTTCAGTCGAGTTGGACAGGTCGCGATCCTCGTGCTGATCCAGCTCGGGGGTCTCGGCATGATGACGTTCTCGACCGCGGCGCTGCGCGTCCTCGGGGGGCGCATGAGCTTCCGACAGGAGTCAGCGGTCGCTCACCTGATCGGCGCGAAGGACCGCAGCCGCGTCATCGCCTCAGCCCAGGACGTGCTGCGCGTGACGTTCGTCGCCGAATCGGTTGGCGCCGTGGTGTTGGCAGCGCTGTTCGTCAGCGCTGGAGACCCGCTCGGGACCGCGATCTGGCGAGGTTGCTTCACGTCGATCTCGGCGTACTGCAACGCCGGCTTCGCACTGCAGAGTGACAGCCTGGTCGCGTATCAGTCAGCGCCGATGGTGCTGCACGTCGTCGCTGCGCTGATCGTGCTGGGTGGCATGTCGCCCGCCGTGATCCTCGCCCTGGCTGCGCGCAGCGGTCGGCGCGGACCGCTGTCTGCCCACGCCAAGATCTGTGTCGCCTCGGCGGCGGCGCTGCTGGTCCTCGGCTTCTGCCTCTACTTGCTGTGGGAGTGGGAATACTCGCTCGCCGGATTGTCGGTGGCGCAGAAGCTCCACAACGCCTGGTTCCAGTCCGCCACGCTGCGAACCGCAGGGTTCAACTCGGTGGACCTCAGCAACGTGAATCCGACCACCTACATCTTGATGCTCGGCTGGATGTTCGTCGGGGCGAGCCCGGGCGGCACCGCCGGTGGCGTGAAGACCACCACCGTCGCGGTGATGGCCCTTTCGGTGGCGCACACGATCCGCGGCGGAACGGCGATGAACGCATTCGGCCGGCGCATCGAAGAGCGCACCGTGCAGCGTGCGTCCGTGATCGTGACGGTCGCGCTGGGCTTTGCCGTGCTCGCGGTGATCGCGCTGGCGCTCACGCAGCGGATTCCGCTCTCGCTGGTCGTATTCGAGGTGGTCTCGGCACTCGGTACCGTTGGCCTCACGCAGGGTGCAACCGAACTACTCGACGAGGTAGGCAAGGTCATCATCATGGTTTGCATGTTCGTCGGTCGTATCGGCGGTCTCACGATGATGATGTTCATGAGTCAGCGGTCGATCGCGGAGCGCATCGTGTTGCCGATCGAGGAGGTTGACGTCGGATGAGTCCGTTGGAGCGATGAGTCCGTTGGAGCGATGAGTCCGTTGGAGCGATGAGTCCGTTGGAGCGATGAGTCCGTTGGAGCGATGAGTCCGTTGGAGCACTGTGATGGCAAAGCGTAGGCAGCAAGCGATCGTGATCGGGCTGGGTCACTTCGGGACGAGCGTCGTGCGCTCACTGGCGGGACACGGCGTGGAGGTGCTGGCGGTCGACTCGGTCGAGGAACGGGTGCAGGCCGTCGCGGCGGAAGTTGCCGAGGCGATGTGCTTCGACGCTACCGACATGGAAGCGCTGGCTCGGACGTCGCCGGAAAAGCGCGACGTCTGCGTGTGCGCGATCGGCGATGACGCGAAGGAGGCGTCGATCATCTGCACCGCGTTGTTGCGGCAGGCCGGGGCGACCCGCGTCATCGCGCGCGCCAACGACGACGTGCACGCGCGCATTCTCAAACTGGTTGGCGCCCACCAGGTCGTGAACCCCGAGCGCGCGTTCGGCGAGCGGTTCGCCAGTCAGATCGTGCACGCCGGGATCAAGGGGGAGATGTTGCTGGGCGAAGGTGTGCTGCTCAGCGAGGTCGTCACCCCCGAGGCGTTCGTCTCCCGGTCGCTCGGTCAGCTGCGGTTGCCGAATGCGTTCGGCGTCACCGTGGTCGCGATCCGCAAGGGAACGAGTGGAACAGTGGTTCTGCCCGACGCCGACACCGTGCTCGCGGAGGGAGATGTGATGGTGGTCGTCGCGCGCGAGGGCGTCGTTGCGAAGATGATGGAGAAGCACTGACCATGCGACTGCAAAGCGACCTCTCGGTTGCGGTGCTCGGCTTCGTCGCGCTGAACGTCGGTCTGGCGTTCGCGGCGATCGGGCTGTTTCTGCGCATGGGTCCGGCCGCCGAACGGATCTTGTTGCGCAACGACGCGACCATCTTCGCCGCGGAAGACATCCTGACGGTGTTGGCAGGCCGCCCGGGAGCGATCGACGATCCGGACGACCGCACGCGGGTCGCGGCGGCGATCGAGCGCATCGCCAGCAACATCACCGAGGATCGCGAACCGGCGGTGATCGAGGCGATTCGGCAACTCGTGCCCGCCGCGGTCGCGGGTGACGCCACCGCCCGAAACACCCTGATCGTGGACTTGCGCCGGCTCATCGCGATCAACCGCGACGCGATGCAGCGCGCCGACCGCGAGGCACAACGCCTCGGACGCGCGGGTGCTTGGGCGGCGGCGTTGGTCGCCATCGCCTCGCTGGGGCTCTCCCTGTTCTTGGGCCGCCGCCTGGGCAGTCACGTCGTCCGGCCGGTACTGGAGCTCGGTCGCGTGTTGCGGGCGGCGCAGTCCGGCGACCGCTTCAGGCGTTGCAACTTGCACCCCGCTCCGCGTGAGTTGAGGGACGCGCTGGTCGATCTCAATCGGCTGCTCGACTCGCGCGACCAGGCAGAAGGGATCGAGCAGCCGGAGCCAGCCGAGCGGTAGCGACACCCACCGGTGTCCGTCGTCTGGGGTCCGTAGCAAGTGTGGCTGCGTCAGTAGGTCCGCGCCCAAGGCGCTGCGACGACACGGCTACGAGCGCGCAACGTCGCTGCCGGCCTCGCCGAACGTCAGGACCTGATCCTCGACGGAGAGGCAACCAGCCTCCGGGCAGAACCTGCCGTTCTTGTCGCCGGCAACGACCTTGCACGATCTCGCGACGCTGCTCGTGAACAGTCCGGACTCGACCGCGGTGTCCGGTCAGTTGCGCATCATCTCGACCTGTTCCGTGACACAGCGATCAGCGGCGACGGTTACCCGGACGCGTGCGGTACGGTAGCCATGGGCGTCGATCGCGATCTCGTGCGCGCCGGGTGTCAGCGCGGTCCCACACACCAACGGCACGCCGTAGCGGGGCTTGCTCGGGCTCTGCAACGGGTTGGCGCGGTCGTAGGCGCGGTACGGCAGGTCCACCCCGTCCTGGCCGATGCGGATTCGAAGCTCCGACCAGACGCGGCCGGCCGGAGGGGTGGCGGAGTGCAGCAGGAGGCGGACCACGCCGGCGGGGCGCGCGACGACGCGGACTGCGGTCGTCGTGTCCGCCTCGACCACGAGTTCTTGGGTCAGGTGCCCGCGGGCGTGAATCTCCAGCGGGAAGAACAGCTCCTGCCCGAGGTACGTCGTCAGCTGCCAGCGCCCGGCAAGCAGGTCCCGCACGTTGAGCACGGCGTCGGCGGGTGGGATGAGGCGTCGGTGGTTACGCTCCAGCTCTCGATCGAGACAGCGCAACACGAATCCGAACTGTCGCCAGGGTTTGCCTTGCTCGTCGACGACCGAGAGGTCGAGCGCTCCGAAACGCGTTTCCTCACGCAGGACCAGGGTTCTCTCGACCCGGTGGATGCCCGCGGTCGCGGTGTGCAGAAGGGGTTCGTCCCGGGCGATTTCGTCGAACGATCCGATCCGCCAATCCCACCCAAATGGCGACAGCAGCAGCCGTCGCCCGTGCGCGTCGGTCGGGTAGAAGCGCGCGACGACCGACGGTTCGGGAGAGAACCCGCGCGCCGCACGCTCTTTCGCTCGCTTCGACGCGGGGTCGAAGCCCCGCGCGGCGATGTTCGCCCCGGGTAGGCGTGCGCCCGACTCGTCTCGCACATCCAGGGTGAGGAGCTGGCGATCGACGGTGAGCAGCACCGGCGCGTCTCCGGGGCGGGCGAGGACGGAGATCTTCTGCATCGTCGTGTCGAACACGGACACGGCATAGGCCCGATCTGGATCCAGTCCGACACAGCAGAACGAGCCGTCCGCGGCGGTGAACGAGCGCGTGATCGTGTGGACGAAGTGCCCATCGCTCCACTGCAAGCGGTCACCGTTGTTGCCTAGGATCGGCCGGACCAGGACCGCGGGGTCGCGGGCGATGGCAGCGAGCATCGCCGCGTCGAGTTCGCGTACCAGCACCGGGAAGCCCCCCAATCCGATCCCATCGGCGAGGACCACGCGGCCGCGGATCCTACCGAACTGCTCGAGCACGACGTCGCCGACGTCGATCGTCGAGTCGGTCGCGCGGGCAGCGGTGTGCTCGGGGAACTTCGCGATCGCGGTGCCGCGACCCGAGTGGGAGACCAGCAGTCCGAGTCCTGGATCCGGGCCCGGCAAGGACACGTCGAAGCGACCGTCCACTCCGGTTCGCTCGAATCGTTCCGACGGCGCACCGGACAACGCAGAGACCTGGTAGATCCGCGCTCCCGCCACCCTTGCTCCGCCGCTGTCGAACGCCCGGCCGACCACGCGGAACGCAGGTTCCAACACGATCTCGGTGTCGAAGTCGCGCGGAGTGCTGACCCGGGGAAGCGCCAGGATCGAGTCGGCGTAGCGCGCCCCGTGCCGCGCCGACACGCAGAGCACGCTGGAACGACGATTGAGACCGGTCAGGTCGCGGATCGGGTCGAGCTCGCAGCGGTAGGTGCCGTCGGCGGCGGTGCGACCCGACGCGAGTTCATCGTGTACGCCTGTGTCGCGATACTCGCCGCCGCGGGCGGCCGCCCACACGTGGACGTTTGCACCGGCGATCGGTTCACCAGAGGGTCGCTTGACGGTGACGATCAGTGGCCAAGTCGGGGTGGCTGCCTCCGTTCTGTGAATCGCGGCTTCGCCGGTCGTGCGTCGTTCGTTTTCCGCAGCGCCGGGCGCCGCGCCGCGGAACCGCATGGGGGGCGTCGGACTCGCCGGGGTGTCGCGGGGCAGCGCGGGATTGTGCATCGCGAACGCGAGGAGCAGCACGAGTGCGGCTCCGACCGCGAACCAAACAAGGGACTTGGAGTGCATCGTGCACAGACCTCCGATCAGCAACGGACTCGCCGGTGTCGTGGCCACGCCCGCGGCGCCGGTGCCCACGGCTTGCAGCTCCGCCGCGTGCGCCATGACCTCGACCCGAACCTGTGCCAGTAGGGCGCCTTCGCTCGCGAGCCAGCACGCCGCCATACTCGCGACGCCCGTCGGCAGAGCCGCGCGCAACCGCGCCAGGCCGCGGTGCACCCTGGCGCGCACCGTGCCCACGGGGACCTCGAGCGCGCGTGCGATCTCGACGTTGCGCAGGCCGTGCACCAGCCGGAGGCGCAGCACCTGGCGGTACTGCAGGGGCATTCCGTCGATTGCTTCGACAACCGCGCCGAACGCCTCCTCGGACTCGGCCAACCGCGCCGGATCGGCGACCGCGGCCGCTGTGTCCCCCGCGGCGCCGATCGACACTTCACGTCGGCGGCGCCGCCGCCGCAGCTCCATCCGCGCTTCGTTGTGCAGGATGGTCGCGAGCCACGGCCACAGCGGGCGACCTCGGTCCCACGTGTCCCGTGCCCGCATCGCCGCCAGGAACGTCGCCTGAAGCAGGTCCTCCGCGGAGGAGGCGTCGCTACTGACGTGGGTGGCGAGCAGCAGCAGCCGCCCCGCAGTCGCGTCGAAGACCCGACTCAGTGCGGCCGGGTCATGATGATCGACCCACGCGGCGAACGTGTGTTCCAGGTTCACGCGGTGCTCTATGCAGCAGGCCCGCGGACCGTTGCGGGCGAACCGCGGTTCTTCCCGGCCCGGTCAGTTGCCGATGGTCATCATCAGCAGGTTCGACAGGTCCACGCCGAGCGGCGGGAACGCAGTGGCATTGGGAACCGCAACCTGAACGCCGAGGCTGATCCCCAGCGTGCTCGGGCTGCTGCCGACCGCGAACCCCTGCGACCAGCGGCCCTGCGCATCGGTGGTGGCGCCGTGGAAGATCACCGGCTTGGTGAAGTCGAGGTAGACGTAGCAGCCGCTGCCGAAGTCGATCAGCGTCGAGCTGGGCGCGCGCCGCCCGACGCAGACCAGCGCGGGGCTGTTCGGTAGCGCCTGCTCGAACGCGATCGATGCGGACCCGCTGAGCACCGGGTCGGTGCCGCCGAGCACCGGGTGCGGGGCGCTCGACGCGCAACCGTTGCCGAACGGGATCGCCATCGCGCCGGTGTCGAGCACGTGCAGTTCGTAGCCGATCGTCGGATGCTGGCCGTTGAAGAACACCCGACCATCGATCGGCAGCAGTTCGGCGGCGAACGAGCTGGTCGCGCCTGGCCACAGGTCGATCAGCGTGGAGTTGGTCCCGTCGGTGATCACCAGCTCTTCTCCGGCTCCGGTGACCTTGCTCTCGAAGATCATCCGGCGCGAACCGAGCGGCGTGTAGTTCTCGGAGTTGCTGCCGCCCGCACCGGTGGCGAGGTCGGCAATGCGGCGAGTGGTCGCCGCAGTACCGGAGCTCATCCAGGGCTCCAACCCGCTCGGTCCGTCGTTCGCCGTGAAGATCACCTCGTCGCCGAAGAACTCGATGTCGTAGCACTCCGACCCGGTGGTGCCGGGCCGGATGTCGCGGACCAGCGAAGCCGTGGTACCGTCGAACTTGAACAGCTCGACGCCGGTCGCGGGTGTGCTGGCGCGCATGTAGAGCACGGAAGCATTGGCGGCGAAGCGCAGCCCGTGTCCAGGCGGGTAGTTGTTGGAGCGGCCGGGGCGCGGCCCCGAGCTCGCCGTGCCGGTCGCGATGTCGAACACTCGCGCGGTGGTGCCGTCCCAGCTGATCAGCTCCAGGCCCTGCGTAGGGGTGTCGGCTTGGAACACGATCTCGCCGCGGAACACGGTCATGAACGCGGGGTTGCTGCTCGCACTACCGGCCTGCAGCTCGAGCGCCAGCGTGGTACCCGCTGTGGTGCCGTCGGTGACGAACAGCTCGGTGCCGTTCGCCGGGGTGGTGGCTTGGAAGTAGAGCTTGCCCCGGTATTCGCAGAAGTAGTTCGGGTCGGAACTCGCCGACCCGGGAGCCAGGTCCGCGACCTGGTAGGTCCCCGCGGTGGTTCCGTCGGAGCACCACAGCTCGCGACCCGCGGCGCCGGTGGCGGCGAAGTAGGCACGGCCCTGGAAGAACACGATGATCCCGGGGTTGGAGCTCGTCGCCCCGGGCATCAGATCGAGCACGGTGGCGGTGTCGGTGGACAGGTCGACGGCGACCAGCTCGGTTCCTGCGGCACTGGTGGTGGCGGTGCAGAACAGCGTCCTGCCGGTCGCCATCGAGTAGATCGGGTTGGAGCTGCCCGGACCCGGCTCGATGTCCACGGCCAGCTTGGTGCCGGCTTGCGTGCCGTCGGACTTCCACAGCTCGCGACCGCTGGTCGGATGGGTGGCGCTGAAGTAGAGCGTGCCGTTGGCGTTGACGAAGTAGTTCGGTGTGCTGTCCCCGCTGGGGTTGACATCGATGGAGACCACCTGCTGGCAAGGAGCGACGGTGGCGAACAACGAGGCGCAGACGAGGCTGCGGACGAACGTGTGAGCTTGCATGACGCGAGGTGTGAGTCGCCGGTCCCCTAGGCGCCGCGGCCCTGGTCGGCCCGAAACACCGGTGCCGGAACGCTTGGCGACGGGGGAATGCTACCACCGGGGTAGCGGGGGATGCTTCGCGGGTGTCCCGATCCGGGACTCCGGGATCCCCCGACTCGGCCGGACCGTTTTCGGCGCTCCCCGGGTCTGCTAAAACCCGGGATTCCGCTCGGGTCTTCTGCAACAGGAGAACTGCCTGGACCCCACCGAATCCCGGACCCACTCGGCGCGCCAATACGCGAGTACCGTGCTCCGCAGCTGCGTGACCCGTGCGCTCGAGGCGCGGGACCGCGGCATTCCACTCGGTCTGCGTGAGCTGTGCGGCGGGGATGCCGAGTTGATGGCGGTGGTCGCCGACGCGCTCGGAGTCGATGCCGCGCTGCCGCAGATGCACGACGCCGCGCTGCGCATCGACCCGCTGGTCGGGGTGACCTTCAACGGTCGCTATCGCTTGGAGCACAGTCTGGGGCGCGGCGCCATGGGCGTGGTCTACCGGGCGCGGGACCTGGAGCTCGAGCGCGACGTCGCGGTGAAGATCACCCAGTCGATCGGCTCGGCTGCCGAGGTGCGCTTCTTGCGCGAGGGGCGGGCGCTGGCGGCGCTGAGCCACCCGCACGTGGTGGCGATCCACGACCTCGGGCGCACCGAACAGGCGCAGATGTTCCTGGTGATGGAATGCCTCGCTGGTTCCTCGCTCGCGGAGATCCTCGCCGCGCGACCCGCCGGCGCGGAGTCGACCGAGTGGGTGACGGAAGTGCTCGGGACGCCGCCGCCTTCGGGGAGCTTCGTGAGCTTGGTCACCGGATGGGCCGCCGATCTCGCCGGTGCGCTGCGTGTGACCCACGACGCCGGGGTGTTCCATCGCGACATCAAACCGTCGAACGTGTTCGTCACCGAAGGCTACCGCGCGGTGTTGATCGACTTCGGGTTGGCGAAGACCGACCACGGCAGCGATGCGACGCTGGAACAAGCGGTGCTCGGCACGCCGCAGTACATGGCTCCCGAGCAGGCCCGTGCTGAGGTGGTGGACCCGGCAGCGGCCGACGTCTACGGCCTCACCGCGACGCTCTACCATGCGCTCGCCGGGCAACCGCCGTTGCGTGGCGAACCGGTGCAGGTGATGCAGCGGTTGGCGCGTGGCGAGGTGCCGGCGCCGATTGGCGCACTTCGCCCCGACCTGCACCGCGACCTGCAGGCGATCGTCGAATGCGGTCTGGCTGCCAGCCCGCGCCACCGCTACCGCTCGATGTCGGCACTCGAGACCGATCTGCGCGCCTTCCTCGAGCATCGACCGGTAGGTGTGCGGCCGCTGTCGCCGCCGGCCCGACTGTGGCGTGCGGTGCTTCGCCGCCCGCAGCGAGCCGCGGCAATCGGCAGCGCGGTGCTCGCCGTGCTGCTGCTCGGACTGGTGATCCCGCTGTGGCGCACGGTGCGGGCGCGCTCGATCGACGCGCGATTGCAGCGACTGGTGCACTCGCTGCCGGCGCGCATCTGCATCGAGGGGCTACCCGACCAGCGGATTGCGGTTTCGCTGGGCAAGCAGCGGCAGGCGGACATCGCGTTGCTCACGGAGATCCTCGAGCTTTCCCCGGAGCACGTTCCGGTTCTGCTGATGCGCAGCGCCCTGCTGGCGGATTCGGGCGAGCACGCGCGGGCCTGTGCCGATGCGCGCCGGATCGCCGAGGTGGCGCGCACGCCGTACCTGCGCGCCATGTCGCAGCGCTACGAAAGTGCGGTGCGCGGCGAGCGCGGTATCCAATCGCTCGACCTCGGCGGCTTGCCGGCCCCGATCACCGCGCACGACGCGTTCGTCGCCGGATTCCATGCGCTGCGCGAACGGCGCAGCCAGACAGCACTGCAGCTGCTGACGAAGGCAACCGAGGGCGGGTTCACGCCGGCGCGGGACCTGCGACTCCTGGCGATGATCGCGGTCGCCGAGGGCTCGCTGCCACAGGGCGAGCGCGACCGGTTGCTGCACGAGGTGATCAGCGAGGCTCACACTCTGGAGGGGTTGTACGGCCAGCCTACGGCGCGCACCCGCGGCATGATCGGCACCGCGCTCATCATGCTGGGGCGCTATCGGGACGCCATCCCACCACTCGAACAGTCGCTCGAGGTGCGGCCGTCGCGGCACGGACCGCTCCAGAACCTGGGTGTGGCGTACCGTCGCTTGCGCGAACTCGATCGCGCGGAGCGCTACCTCCGGCAGGCGCTCGCGGTGCGTCCGGAGATGTGGAACACCCACTACGAGCTGGCGCTGGTGCACTCCGAGCGCGGGCAGGTCGATGCGGCGTTGCGCGACGCATCGGCGGTGCGCCGGCCCGGCCAGCCGTGGTTCGGAGCGGACCTCGAGGGTCAGATCCACCTGCGTCAGGCGACGATCGCCAAGGCCCGCAGTCAGGTGGTCCGGGCCGCGGCCGAGCGTGCGCGGCAGGCGGGGGATGCAGCGACGGCGACCGACGACGAGGCGCGGGCCGCCCATCTGCTGGACTTGGCCCGGCAGCACGCCGGCAAGGCGCAGCAGGCGTTCCGCCGTGGCATCGCGGTGCGCCGCGATCACCGCAAGAAGTCATCGCGTATCGAGCGGAGTCTCGTGCTGGCGGGTTTGCTGGTCTCCGAGGATCGCGAGGCGGCGTGGCGGGAGCTGCTGGGGTCGGCCCGGCGCGCCGGCAAGTCGGAGATCCTCGACCCCGTGCGGTTGTTCAACCTCGCCAAGCTGCTGCCCGACGGACCGTTGAGCGTCGAGAGCGCGGACGAGGTGCGGCGCTTCTTCGACACGCTCTACCGCCACCTGGCGCCCCAGGTGAATCGCAGCACGCTCGACACGGCCGGCGGAAAGTAGTCCGCGGGGATTGGCCAAGAAAAACCGGAAGAACGGGGGTCCGGTCCGTCGCGTCCTGCCCCTGATGCGGTGACGGGACGCGTGGTCGCGTATCGCGGGTGCCGTCCCACACACCGATCCCCATGCCGACGATGCCGCGAAACCGAACCGCCCTCCTCGCCGCTGCCCTGGTGCTCACCGCCCGCGCCACGGCCCAGACGCCGATGTCCGAAGGGCCACTCGCTTTCACCCCAGGGGTGTTCTCGTTCGATTCGGCGAGTGCGCCGAAGTCCCAGCTGCGCATGAAGCGGCCGGGCTTCGCCGAGCCGCTGGCCGACTTCTCGGCCCCCGCATTTCGTCCCCGCTACGATCTCGCGGCGGACTTCTCGGCGCTCACGGGCGCGTGCAAGCCGACCGGGCCGATCGACATCGACGCGATGTCCACCGGTCTCGACTGGGTGTTGTCGGACGGGGCGGGCAACGCCTTGGTCTTGCCCCAGCGTTGGGGGTTCCTCGCTTTCAGCGTCCGCCGCGGTTCGAAGGGCAAGCCGGGCTCGGCGATCGCCAGGGAGAAGAACCCCGAGAGTTCGCTGTTCTACCACATCCTCCGCGGCAGCACGCTCGATGCCGGGCCGGGCCAGCGCCCGGGACCGGCCGGGTTGGTCGGTCGGACCATGCGCGCGTTGAGCCGCACCGAGCTCGGCGCGGGTGCGACCGATGAACTCGACGCGCTCGACCTGCACATGAACGCGTTCCGCATGCGTGCCGACATCTTCCAGCGCATCCGGCCGTGGACCGGGCACGCGCCGCGCTTCTACTTCTCGGTGTCCAGGGCGACGGCGAAGAACATCCCGATCGGTTGGACGCCGGATGTCAGCGGCGCGGTGATCTTCTACCGCGAGTGGAGTGCGCTGACCCGCACATGGTCCTGCCCGCAGGTGTACGTCAACCACTTGTTGCTGGGCATCCCGGACACCTACGACGTACTGGCGATCGCCGTGGACTCCCGGCACCAGCGGTTGCTGCTGTCGGTGGTCGACGACAAGGGTGCGACGTTCAAGGACCCGCTGCTGTTCTTCAACATGGCGGGCGACTTCGCCACGCTGGTGCCGTACGGCGGCAAGGACCCGGTGTCGAAGCAACTCGAACTCGAGGAGACCGACACCGTCGACGGCGTGTGCGGCAGCGACCCGACGTTCACCGATCTCAAGTACGGCACCCACCCGATCGCCTACATGATGGGAACGCCGATGCGCCAGGAGGCTGCCGCGGTGTTCCAGAACACCGGCTCGGCGACGGCCAGCGCGTTCGTCGACTTCCCGTGCCCGTCGGGAGGGGTCGAGCTGAAGTTCTTCGTCGCCGGCTGGCAGCCCTCGGGGGAGGGAAGTGGTCTGACCGCGTGGTCGCTGGTCGGCACCGGGTTCGAGTCACCGTGGTTCGTGGCGCCACGCGTCGCGCAGCGAACCCAGGGATCTCCTGAGCGGCGCTCGTTGTGCATGCCCGACCTGCCACCGGGGTACCTGTTCCGGGTGCGGTGGCTGGTCGCGGGTCAGCCGATCGCCGCCGACGTCGCGGAGGCGTTCCCGCTCGGGATGAGCACGCCGAACTGAACGATGCGACACGAGCACGCCCAACAATTGTTCGATGCCGCGGCGCGCGGCGACCGGGACGCGCAGGACGAGATCATCCGCGAATTCGTGCCGCTGGTTCGCTCGCGCGTCCATGCGCTGCTCGAGCGAGACTTCCGCCGCACACACGGTTGGATGCTCGCCGCGTTCAGTACCGGTGACGTGCTACAGGAAGTGTTCGTCGACGTGATCCGGCACCTCGATCGGATCGAGTTCCGCAGCGTGGACAAGGTGGTGGGGTACCTGGCGACGGTGGCACTGCACAAGATCCTCGGACTGGTCGCCCACCACACCGCCGACCGCCGCCGTGCGGGTGCGCGGGCGGAGCCGGAGCAGGGTATCGATGGCTTGCAGACCGAGCGCGAGCTCGACCCCGCGCTGGCGGCCGGGTTGCTCGAGGAGATGACGATCTTCCGCGAGGTGTTCCGGACCCTGGGCGACCGCCAGCAGATCCTGATCGAGCGGCGGCTGATCGACCAGGCGGCGTTCGAACAGATCGCCGACGAGCTCGGCTACGCGTCGGCGACCTCGGCGCGGATGGCCTACTACGACGCCCGCGCGCGCTTGGCGCTGAAGCTGCGCGGCCGCGGTGTCGGCGCGTTGCAGTCCCCCGGCTGAGTCGCGGACGGGCGGGTGCACGGAGCCGCGGACGGTACCCGTTTCGCGGTGCGTCCCGGGCTCTCGCCGACGTGTATGGCGGACCGGGTACCCGCGGCGCTGCGCGTCCAATGCAGCGCGAAGAATCGTCAGTTCGGGCCTACTCCGGTGCCCCGGGTCGTGCTGAGGGGGGTGCGGCGGCCACACCGGGTGGCGCCGCGACGACGACCCTTTCGACCAGGAGACATCATGAACGCGTTCTCGACCCCCCGCCGCGCGCCGCGCGCCCGGCGGTTCCCCAACTCGCTGCTCGCCGGTTGCGCGGTGGCGCTCGCCGCCGTGCCCGTGACCGCTCAGACGACCTGGATCCGGCCATCTGGATCCGAGGGCAGTGCGGTGCGACTCGGCACCGGTACGCCGGGCAGCGCCGGCATCCCGCAGCTGCGGACTTCGCGCTCGCTGCTCGGCGGCTACCTCGACCTGGACCTCCAGGGCGCGCGGCCGCTCGCCCCGAGTGCCTTGGTGCTCGGTCTCGCGCGGGCCAACATCCCGATCTGGGGCGGCCGACTGCTGCCCCGTCCCGATTTGGTGCTCACCCAGCGTTCCAGTTCGGGCGGGCTCGCACATTGGAAACTGCAGCTGCCCAAGGACCCGAGCACGATCGGTGTTCGACTGTTCGAACAATCGTTGGTTCAAGACCCGGCGGCGATCCAGGGCATGGCGCTCAGCGATCCGTACGGTTCGGTGGTGGTCGGTCCGGATCCGGCGTTCGGAGCTCCGGTGAAGGTGTTCGACAGCGATCAGACCCCAGGGGCCTTGGCTGCCGGTCTGCTCAACGGCGGTAGCAACGCCGACTTCGTCACCGGCCAGTTCGACAACGACACGATCAAGATCAAGTACGGCAACGGCGCGGGTGCGTTCAATTCGACCATCGTGCGCAACAGCGGCGACGCGCCCTCGGACATCGAGCTCGGCGACTTCGACGGCGACGGCAAGCTCGACATCATCGCCACCAACTACGGCGACAAGCTGGTGCGGATCTTCTGGGGCAACTCGACCAACTACGGCAGTGCGTCGCAGTGGACGGTCGGCAACAACCCGTGGCAGGTAGCGGTTGGCGACCTGAACGGCGATGGCTTGGACGACTTCGTGACCGTCAACTACGGCACGCACGATCTGTCGGTGCGCCTGCGCGACCCTGCCGGTGGCTTCAAGGCCGAGGTCCGCTACGCATCGGGTAGCGACACCCGCGACGTCCAGTTGGGCGACTTCGACGGCGACGGCGACCTCGACATGGTCTACACCTACAACGACGCGGCCAATGCCCGCCTGCGGCTGCGCAAGAACAACGGCAACGGGTCGTTCGGTGCGCCAACGGACATCCAGATGGGCAGCGTCGCCGGCGTGGTGTTCCACTCGATCGCGGTGGGCGACCTCGACCATGACGGCAAGCTCGACATCGTCGCCGCGCGCACGCCGGCCGGGCTGGTGCGCGTGCTCGGCAAGGGCGACGGAACCTTCAACGGGCTCGACGTCGAGACTTCACCGGTGGTGAAGGATTTCCCGTACCGTGTCTACCTGACCGACGTCAACGGCGACGGCCACCGCGACGTGTTGGTGGCTCACCTCGGCGCCGGCGTGGTGATCTACCGCGGCCACGGTGACGGCAACGCGTCGGGTCCGTTCCAGTACTCCACGCCGACCACCAGTTGGTGTCGCGATGTGCGCGTCGCCGATTTCGACAAGGACGGCAAGATGGACCTGGTGCACAGCGGCAACGACGGGGTCTACGTGCGGTTCGGCACCTGACCTGCGACCGGATGCGTCGCTTGCCCCACTCTCGTGGGACACCACCGACGGCCTCGGGTGGCGTCGCTCGCATCCACGCCGGTGTGGACCGACCGAGTCCCGGCCGCCGCGGTGATTCGCCTCGGCCGCGTTGCGTTGGCGGCCGTCGCCACCTACGCTCCCGACGAGGTGCTGAGCATGCCAGCGGACATCCTGCGCAACTTCATCGGCGGCGAATGGGTGGCGGCTGCCGCCGGCGCCGCGACCCGCGAGGTGCGGAACCCGGCGACCGAGCAGCTGCTGGGGCACGTGCCGCTCGGCGGGGAGCGGGAGGTCGCTGCGGCGGTGGCCGCGGCGCGCGCTGCTTTTCCGGCATGGCGTCAAGTGCCGCCGGTCGAGCGCGCCCGCTACCTGTTCGCTTTCAAGCGGCTGCTCGACGAACACGCCGAGCAGTTGGCCGAGGTCGTCACCCGCGAGCACGGCAAGACGCTCGCCGAGGCGCGTGGCAGCGTGCAGCGCGGGATCGAATGCGTCGAAGTCGCGTGCGGCGCGCCATCCTTGATGATGGGCTACGCCCTCGAGGACGTGGCCCGAGGCATCGACTGTGAAGCGGTGCGCCAGCCGCTCGGCGTGTTCGCGTGCATCGCGCCGTTCAACTTCCCGGCGATGGTGCCGCTGTGGTTCTTTCCGTTCGCGGTGGCGTGTGGCAACACCTTCGTCTGCAAGCCGTCCGAGCAGGTGCCGCTGAGCCAGCAGCTGATATTCGAGCTCGCGGCGCAGGCGGGATTCCCGGCTGGCGTGCTCAACTTGGTGCACGGCGGCCGCGAGACAGTCGAAGCGATCTGTGCGCATCCCGAGATCCGCGGCGTGTCGTTCGTCGGCTCGAGTCCGGTCGCCGAGCTGGTCTACCGCGCAGCGGCGATGCACGGCAAGCGCGTGCAAGCGCTCGGCGGCGCGAAGAACTTCATGGTGGTGATGCCCGATGCCGACCGGCCGAAGACCGTCGCGGCGCTGGCGGGCTCGGCTTTCGGTTGCGCTGGCGAACGTTGCCTGGCCGGTAGTGTGGTGCTGGCGGTCGGTGGCAGCCACGAGTGGTTGCGCACCGGGCTGCGCGAGGCTGCGCAGGCGGTGGTGGTCGGTGATGGCACCGCCCCCGACGTCACCATGGGGCCGCTGGTATCCAAAGCGCACCTCGAACGGGTGCGCGACTACGTCGAGCGCGGGGTGGCGGAGGGTGCGGAGTTGCTGGTCGATGGCCGTGCGGCGCAGCTACCCGCGCGTGGCTGGTTTCTCGGCCCATGTCTGTTCGACCGCGTCACTCGGGAGATGGTCGTCGCGCGCGAGGAGATCTTCGGCCCGGTGCTGTGTCTGGCCAGCGTGCCGGACCTCGACGCTGCTCTCGCGTGGATCGCCACGCATCCGTTGGCGAATGCCTCGTCGATCTTCACCGACAGCGGCAGCGCGGCGCGTCGCTTCAAGTACGAAGTCGAAGCCAGCATGGCGGCAGTGAACATCGGGGTTCCCGCGCCGATGTCCTTCTTCGGTTTCGGCGGCGCCAAGGGCTCGTTCTTCGGCGACCTCAAGGCGCACGGCCGCGAGGCGTTCGATTTCTACACCGACCGCAAGGTCTTGATCTCGCGCTGGACCTGACCGAGGGAAACCACACGTGACACGCATCCTGCGCGGTGGGCTGATCCAGTGCGCCAACCCGATCAACGACGAGAGTCGCCCGGTCAAGGAGATCCAGGCGGCGATGTTCGACAAGCACCTGCCGTTCATCGAGCAGGCCGGTGCACGCGGGGTGCAGGTGCTGTGCCTGCAGGAGATCTTCAACGGGCCGTACTTCTGCCCCAGTCAGGACGCGCGCTGGTACGACGCCGCGGAGCCGATTCCGGGCCCGACCACCGAAGCACTCGTCCCGCTGGCCAAGAAGCACCAGATGGTGCTGATCGTGCCGCTGTACGAGCGCGCGCAGGCGGGGGTCTACTACAACACCGCGGTGGTGATCGACGCCGACGGGACGTTGCTCGGCAAGTACCGCAAGAACCACCTGCCGCACACCGCCGGGTTCTGGGAGAAGTACTTCTTCAAGCCCGGCAACCTCGGCTACCCGGTGTTCCGCACCCGCTACGCGACCATCGGCGTCTACATCTGCTACGACCGCCACTTTCCCGAGGGCGCGCGGCTGTTGGGCCTGAACGGCGCCGAGGTGGTGTTCAATCCATCGGCCACCGTCGCCGGGCTGTCACAGTACCTGTGGCGGCTCGAGCAGCCGGCGCACGCGGTCGCGAACGGCTACTTCATGGGCTGCTCGAACCGCGTCGGCGAGGAGCGGCCGTGGAACATCGGCAAGTTCTACGGCAGCAGTTACTTCGTCGACCCGCGCGGCAACTTCCTGGCGACCGGCAGCGAGGACGGCGACGAGCTGGTCGTCGCCGACCTCGACCTCGGCATGATCGAGGAGGTGCGCCGGGTGTGGCAGTTCTATCGCGACCGGCGGCCGGAGACCTACGGGCCGCTGGCCGAGCTGTTGCCCTGATGCGGTTCCTCCGCCACGACACACGAGGTCTGACATGGGAGTCCTGATCCAGAATGGAACGATCGTCACTGCGCTCGACACCTTTGTCGGTGACATCTACTGCGATGAGGGCGTGATCGAGGCGATCGACGTCGGATTGCTGGCGCGCGCCGACGATCGGATCATCGATGCGTCGGGACAGTACGTGTTCCCCGGCGGGTTGGATCCGCACGTGCACATGGAGCTACCCTTCATGGGCACGGTGTCGGCCGACGACTTCGAGACGGGAACGGCCGCGGGGGTCGCGGGTGGAACCACCTCGATCATCGATTTCGTCATCCCGGCCCGCGACGAAGACCTGATGGACGCGCTGGCGGTGTGGCACGAACGCGCCAGCAAGTCGGTCGCCGACTACGCGTTCCACATGGCGGTCACCTGGTGGGGCGATCGCACCGCCGAGTGGATGGAGCGGTGTGTGCGCGAGGAGGGGATCCCCTCGTTCAAGACCTTCATGGCCTACCGCGGGGCGATCGGGGTCGACGACGTCGAGCTGATCGAAGTGATGAAGCAGGCCAAGCAGCTCGGCGCCCTGGTCACGGTGCACGCCGAGCACGGCGACATGGTGGTCGAGCTGCAGAACAAGATGATCGCGGAGGGTCGTACTGCTCCGAAGTACCACGCCCTGTCGCGGCCTCCTGCGGTGGAGGGCGAAGCGACCAGCCGTGCGATCATGTTCAGCGGGATGACCGAGCAGCCGATCTACGTGGTCCACGTGACCTGCCGCGAGGCGGTCGAAGCGATCAACCGGGCGCGGCATGCCGGATTGACGGTGTACGGCGAGACTTGCACCCAGTACCTGCTGCTCGACGATTCGGTGTACGACCGCCCGGACTTCGAGGGCGCGGCGTACGTCATGTCGCCGCCGATCCGACCGCTGGGCCACCAGGAGGTGCTGTGGAACGCGTTGCGCGCCGGCACGCTGCAGGTCGTGGCGACCGACCATTGCCCGTTCAACCAAGCAAAGCAGAAGGAGATGGGGCGCGACGACTTCCGTTCGATCCCCAACGGTGCGGCGGGCATCGAGCACCGGTTGTCGCTGCTCTACACCTACGGGGTGCGGACCGGGCGACTGAGCCTCAACGAGTTCGTCGACCTGACCTCGACTCGGGCGGCGAAGATCTTCGGACTGTATCCGCGCAAGGGAGCGATCGTGGTCGGCGCCGATGCCGACTTGGTGGTGTTCGATCCGAACGCCAGCGGCACCATCTCCGCCGAGACCCATCGGCACCGCTGCGACCGTAGCATCTTCGAGGGTTTTCCGGTGCAGGGTCTGCCGTCGCACGTGGTGGTCGCCGGTCGGGTGCAGTTCGAGGACGGAGACCTCAAGGTCGAGCGCGGTGCGGGACGGTTCCTGCGGAGGCAGTTGTCGTGAAGCCACACACCCCGGCGGTCGAGTCCACTGCAGAAGAGGTGCGGCGCAAGCACGCCGAGTACCTGCTACCCAGCGTGGCGAACTACTACGCGGAGTCGCTGGTGCCCGAGCGGGCCGAGGGCTTGCGGCTGACCGATGCCGACGGGCGCAGCTACCTGGACTTCTTCGGCGGCATCCTGACCGTGTCGGTCGGGCACTGCAATCCGCGTGTCACGTCCGCCATCAGGGCGCAGGTCGACCGGCTCGGCCACGTTTCCACCCTCTATCCCACCCAAGGCATCGTCGAATTGGCGGAACGCTTGGCGCGGATCACGCCCGGCCGGCTGCAGAAGAGCTTGTTCACCGCGTCGGGCACCGAGGCAGACGACACCGCGGTGGTGCTCGCCCAGGTGTTCACCGGGGCGACCGAGATCATCGCGCTGCGGCACGGCTATTCGGGGCGCAGTTTGCTCGCGCAATCGCTGACCGGCCACGCGTCGTGGCGCGCGGTACCGAGTCAGGTTGCAGCGGTGAAGCACGCACACGCACCGTACTGCTACCGCTGTCCGTTCGGACTGAAGTACCCGAGCTGCGAGGTGCGCTGCGCGCGCGACGTCGAGGAGTTGATCCGCACCACCACGACGGGGCGGGTTGCGGCGTTCCTCGCCGAGCCGATCCTCGGAGTCGGCGGTTTCGTCACGCCGCCGCCGGAGTACTTCGCGATCGTCACCGAGATCGTGCGCCGCCACGGCGGGCTGTTCATCTGTGACGAAGTGCAGACCGGCTTCGGTCGGACCGGCACCGCGATGTTCGGCATCGAGCACTGGGGTGTCGAACCCGACATCATGACGATGGCCAAGGGTATCGCCAACGGCATGCCGCTGGCTGCCACCATCGCCACGCCGGAGGTAGCCGATGCGTTCAAGGCGCTGACCATCTCGACGTTCGGCGGCAATCCAGTGTCGTGCGCGGCGGCCAACGCCACCCTACAGGTGATCGAGGACGAGCGTCTGCCGGACCATGCTGCGGCGATGGGGGCACGGCTCCGCGCCGGGCTGCAGGCGCTGCAGGCCGAGTTCCCGCGTCGCATCGGCGACGTGCGTGGCATGGGGTTGATGCAGGCGCTGGAACTGGTGGTCGATCAAGCCGCAGGCGACACGACGCCGGACGCCGCGGCGGTGGCGCGGTTGTTCGAGGAGACCAAGGCACGCGGGTTATTGATCGGACGCGGCGGCCTGCATGGCAATGTGGTGCGCATCGCCCCGCCACTGACGGTGGATGCCGCGGCGATCGACGAGGCACTCGCGGTGCTGCGCGCCTCGCTGCGGGAGATGGAGGCTGGTGCGTGAGCCGCTACCCGGTGCCGCAGGATCGGTCCGAGGCCGCATTCGCCGAACGCTACCCGCTGCTGTCGTCCGCCGAGGCTCGCGCCGAAGCGGCGCGCTGCCTGTACTGCTTCGACGCGCCCTGCGTGCAGCGTTGCCCGACCGAGATCGACATCCCGTCGTTCATCCGCAGCATCGGCACCGACAATCTGCGTGGGGCGGCGCGCACCATCCTCGACGCCAACTTGCTCGGCGACAGTTGTGCACGAGTCTGCCCGGTCGAAGTGCTGTGCCAGTCGACGTGCGTCTACGTGCACCAAGGCCGTCCGGCGATCCCGATCGGTCGCCTGCAGCGCTACGCGATGGCCCACGGCATGGCGCCGGACATGCTGCAGCCGGCGTCGCCGAGTGGTCGCTCGGTGGGGTTGGTCGGGGCCGGTCCCGCATCGCTCGCCTGTGCCGGCGCGCTGGCGTTGCGCGGCCACGCGCCGGTGATCTACGAGCGCGATACCTGGCCGGGGGGGCTCAACGCCACCGGGATTGCACCCTACAAGTTCCAGATCACCGACAACCTGCGCGAGGTGGCGTTCATCGAGTCGCTCGGCGTGGAGATCCGCACCGGGGTCGAGATCGGCGGAGACCTCGGCCCCGATCGACTGTTGGCGCAGCATGACGCGTTGTTCCTCGGGATCGGGCTGGGACCCGACCGGCGCCTCGGCGTGCCCGGTGAGGACCGGCCGCAGGTGGTCGGAGCGACGCATTGGATCCGCCGGTTGAAGACCGACCCGGGGTTCCGGGTCGATGGGGTGCGGCGTGCGGTGGTGGTGGGCGGCGGCAACACCGCGGTCGACACCGCGCGCGAATTGCTCGTCCTCGGGGTGCCTAGTGTGCAGTTGGTCTACCGCCGCGGCCGGCCGGACATGTCGGGTTACGACCACGAGCTCGGGCCGGCGCTGGCCGATCACCGGCTGCAGCTGATCGAACACGTCAACGTCGTGGAGGTGCTCGACGCGCGACGCGGCGTCGAGGTGCTGCTCGGCGACCACAGCGGCACGTTGGCGAGCGTGCCGGCGGACTTGGTCGTGGTGGCGATCGGTCAGGCGCGGCTCGACCGCTGGGCGCGCGCCTTCCCCGGCGTGACGTGTGACGATCGCGGTCGGATCGAGGTCGACCCGCACACCATGGCCACCGGCAACCCGCGGGTGTTCGCCGGCGGCGATGCGGTCAACGGTGGCAAGGAGGTGGTGCACGCGGTGCGCGACGGCCAGCGCGCGGCGCGGGCGATCGACGCGCTACTGCAGGAGGTCGCCGGTGCCTGACCTCGCCGTCGACTTCGCCGGGATCCGCAGTCCCAACCCGTTCTGGCTGGCTTCCGCCCCGCCGACCAACAGCGGCGACCAGGTGATGCGCGCGTTCGACGCCGGCTGGGGTGGTGCGGTGTGGAAGACGTTGGGCAACCCGATCGTGAACGTGTCCAGCCGGCTGGCCTCGGTCGACTACGGCACCTGGCGGATGATGGGCTTGAACAACATCGAGCTGATCACCGACCGACCGCTGGCGGACAACCTGCGCGAGATCGCGGCGGTCAAACGGCGCCACCCGAGCCACGCGCTGGTCGTGTCGCTGATGTTCGAGACGCGGCAGGAGTGGCGCGACATCATCCGCCGGGTCGAGGACACCGGCGCCGATGGGCTGGAGCTCAACTTCGGCTGCCCGCACGGCATGTGCGAACGCGGCATGGGTTCGGCGGTCGGTCAGGAACCGGCGGTGCTCGAGGAACTGGTCCGCTGGGTGATGGAGGTCGCCTCCGTGCCGGTGATCGCCAAGCTGACGCCGAACGTCACCGACGTGCGCGATCCGGCACGGGCCGCGGTGCGCGGAGGGATCGACGCGCTGTCGCTGATCAACACCGTGCAGAGCGTGATCGGCGTCGACCTCGATCGGATGGTTCCGCTACCGAGCGTCGGCGACGCATCCAGCCACGGTGGCTACTGCGGTCCGGCGGTCAAGCCGATCGCGTTGCGCATGGTCGCCGACCTGGCGCGCGACGGCGCGGTGCCGGTGCCGATCAGCGGTATCGGAGGCATCGCCACCTGGCGCGACGCGGCGGAGTTCCTGGCGCTCGGCGCGCATACCGTGCAGGTGTGCACCGCGGTGATGCACCACGGTTTCCGCATCGTTGTCGACCTGATCGATGGGCTCGACCGCTACCTGTGCGACAAGGGGCTGCACAGCGTCGAGCAGCTGGTCGGCGCCGCGGTGCCGGCGTACCGCGACTGGGGTGAGCTGGACCTGAACTTCCACACCGTGGCGGCGATCGACTCAGCGCGGTGCATCGGCTGCAACCTGTGCCATGTGGCATGCCATGACGGCGCGCACCAGTGCATCCATCTGCCTTCGGAACCGCAGGGTGCGGTGCGGGTGCCATACGTCGACGAGCCGGAGTGCGTCGGGTGCAACCTGTGTGCGTTGGTGTGCCCGGTCGAGGGGTGCATCACCATGGTCGAGCGGCGGCGGGGGGCGGCGCGGGAGAGTTGGAACGATCGGGTCGCGGCAGGTCGCGATCGGGTACCCGGGGGACTGGGGGAGCTGTAACGCACCCCCGCCGGGCGGATCCGACCTCACTCAGGCAGCAGATTGTCGAGCACCAGGGCGCACAGCGCACCCACCGCCATCCCCGTCTTGCCCAGCGTGTGCACGATGGTCCACAGTGTGCCTGCGTCCCGTGCCAGTTCGATCCCGTTCACGTACTCCGGCACCGACAGGCCCATGAACAGCGCGAATCCGAGTACGAAGAGATTGCGCGGCGAATCCAAGTCGACCGCCTGCAGGTTCGACAGTCCGACGCCGGCGATCATGCCGAACATGACGCAGTACATCCCCCCGACGATCGGCGATGGGATGGTGGTGAACAGCCCACCGAACTTGCCGAAGGTCGCCAGGCCGAGCATCAGCAGGGCGCCGCACTGCACGACCCGCCGGCTGCCGACCTTGGTCAGGCCGATCGCGCCGATGTTCTCGCTGTAGGAAGTCGTTCCGTTGCCGGTGCCGAACAGGCCGGCGACCAGGCAACCGATGCCCTCCATTCCGATGCCGCGGTCGATGTCGCGTGCCGTCGGGGGTGGGGCACCGGCCATCCGCGCACACGCGTGGTAGTCGCCGACCGACTCGACGATCGATGCCAAGACGCCCGACAGCATGGCCAGGAACGCCGCGGCGCCGAATTGCGGCCAACCCCACTGCAGGGGATACGGCACGCGAAACCACGGCGCGGCGGCGAGGTTCTGCAACGAGACGTGCGATGGATGGTCCGTGGGAAAGGCGCCAGTCCAGGTCATCAGCGCGGCGAACGCCCACGCGCCGCCGATGCCGAGCAGGATCGGGAACATCTGGCAGAGCCGTGAACGATGGCTCAGCAGTTGGCTGAACAGCACGATCAATCCGATGGTGAGTCCACCGGTCCACCAGTCACGGCCGGCCATCGGCGCGCCGAAGCGGAACAGGGCCAACCCGATCAGCACCACGGTCGGCGCGATCGTGATCGGGCGGAGGAAGCGCAGCAGCTTGCCGACCAAGCCGGAGTAGCCGGCGGCGATCTCGACCAGCGAGCTGAGGATGACCGCACCCTGGACGTGCTGGATACGGACTTCGAACCCGGCTTTGGCGAGTGGGCCGAGGCTGCAGATCGCCATGGTCGGGGCGAGGAACGAGAAGGTGCCGCCTTGCACCAGTGGCAGCCGATTGCCCCAGGTGGTTTGCAGCAGGGTCGTGATGCCGCTGACGAAGAACATCGTGCTGATCAACATCCCGAGTGTCACCGGATCGCTCTCGATGCCGAGGCTCTTGGCGAGCAGCAGCGGGATCGCCACCGTCGAACCGAACATCGTCAGGTAGTGCTGCAGGCCCAGGACGAGCACCTCGCGCGCCGGGGGAATGTCGTCGATGCCGTAGATCAGTCGGTTGGCCACCGCGCCAAGACGAGCACAGTGGCTGACGATTTCCAACCCGCGGGAGTGCCGTGCCGCTATCGTCGCGTCACGTGGACGTCTTCCTGCGTGCTGCGATCGATGAAGCACGGCTCGGCCTGGCCGAGGGCGGGATCCCGATCGGTTCCGTGCTGGTGGTCGACGGGGAGATCGTCGGCCGCGGGCACAACCGTCGGGTGCAGCAGGGCAGCACGGTGCTGCACGCCGAGATGGACTGTCTCGAGCGCGCCGGGCGCCGACCCGCCGCCGACTACCGGCGCGCCACGCTCTACTCGACCCTGTCGCCTTGCGACATGTGCTCCGGTGCGGTGCTGCTCTACCGCATCCCGCGGGTGGTGGTCGGCGAGAACCGCACGTTCCGTGGCCCGGAGGAATACCTGCGCGAGCGGGGGGTCGACTTGCGAATCGTCGACGACCCGGAGTGTCACGCGTTGATGCAGGAGTTCCTGGCGGCGCAGCCGCAGCTGTGGAACGAGGACATCGGCGAGCCCTGAGCTGCGGGGGCCGCGGATCGTGTCGGTATGCGAAGAGCCTCCGCTACCTTCCGTGACACCTGGGCAACTGTCCTTCGCGCGGGCAGCGGCCCGGGAAGCCCGAACGAGCAAAGCGGCCAGGTCGCATGGCGGCGCGCACCGCCGCGCTCACCCAAGGCCTTGGGTGAGCACTTGGCCGCGATGGGCACGGTTCACTTGAGGAACTTGAAGGCCAACGCGGCGGCGATCGCGATTGCGCCGAGCAGCACCAGCCCGAGCAGCATGCCGGCCCAGGAACCCTCGCGGCGGCGGGTTCGACGCGCCCGCGCGGTCCGCGACCGGACGCGGGGCATCGGTTCTCCGCTGTCGCCAGCAGCGATCGCGTCGAGGCGTTCGATGACTTCGGCGGCGGACTGTGGTCGCTCGGCGGGGTCCTTGGCCAGCAGGTCCGTGACCAGGTCCGTAAGATCGGTGGGTAGCTCGACGCCGAGTTCGCCGAGCTCGGGTGGTTGGGCGCGCACGTGGTCCTCGCGCATCTTGCGGCTCGATCGGTCGGCGAACGGCGGGCGTCCGGCCAGCATGGCGAAGGTCGTGCAGCCGAGCGAGTACAGGTCGGTGCGGTGGTCGATGGCGCGGCGCAGCACCTGTTCCGGGGACATGAACGCGGCGGTCCCGGCGTGGCTTTCGGTACCTGCGAGCCCCAGGTCCGCCAACTTGGCGCGGCCGTCCGTGGTCAACAACACGTTGGCCGGCTTGACGTCCCGGTGCTCCAGGCCGTGGCCGTGCGCGCACTGCAGTGCGGTAGCGATGTCCTTGGCGATCACGACCGCCTCCGGCCAAGGCATCGCCCCGTCGCGCTTGATCCGCCGCGCCAGATTGCCCCCCGCGATCAGCTCCATCGACAGGAAGTGGCGCCCGTCGGCCTCGCCGACGTCGTACACCCGCACCAGACGGACATGGTCGAGCTGTGCAGCGATGCGTGCCTCGCGGCGGAACGCCTGCACCTGTTGGTCGAGCGCGTCGGCGTCATCGGACCGGTTGAGCACCTTGAGTGCCACGTCGCGGGCGAGCTCGACCTGCTCGGCGCGGTACACCACGGCAGACCCGCCACGCCCCAAGACACTGCGGATCCGGTAGCCACCCAGGGTCGAGCCCACCAAGGGGTCGGCAGGCTGCTCTCGGTGCGGATCGCGCATGGCGGATCATCCTTCTAACGAAGCGGGTCGGCCCTGCCAAACGCGGAGATGGATCCCGTCGCGGCATGCCCGCTGGAATGCCGCACGGTTCGCGAGTAGGGTCGGGCTCGACCGAGGCGAACGGTCCGCGGCGTCGCGAGATCTGGCTCGGGCAGTCGGCTCACACGGGAGGTCAGCTCGTGCGTCGCGAGGCAAGCAGGTCGGGGGCCGCCATGGCGGTCCGGTTCGGATTCGCCGCCACCCGTTCGTCTTCGTGGCGGTCAGAGCGCGCGGCGGCGGCGGCGCTGCTGCTCGCGGGTCTGCTGCCGCAGATCGCGGCTGCCTGTGTGCGACGCCCGGTCGCGGCACCTGCGCCCCAGCTGTCGATCCTCCAGCGCTCCGACACCCGCTTCGTGGTGTTCGTTCCCGGCTACGTCACGGACGGCGGCGCTACGCCTCTGCGCTACTGCGCTTGTGGAATCAGTCTGCCGCCCAACACCGCGGTCGCGGCGATCCAGGCCGCCGTGGTCGACGAGACCACCGGTGCGCTGCTCGCCGACAGCAGCGGTCCGCTGTTGCCGTTCACCGGCAACGCCGCGGTGGCGGCCGGCTTCGCCGCCGGGTCCGGTGGGTCGTGGAATGGATTCCTGGCTGCGCTCAGCCGTCCGATGCCGGGCACCCGCGGGGTGCGGTGCGCGTTCACCATCGACGTGCAGCCGAACACGCCGGTGCTGCTCGTGCGGACACTGCTGCAGGCGGCGCGGTTTGGCATCGACGAGGCGAGCAGCAGCGGGGTGCTGCAGCGCGGGGCCGCGTATCGGGTGGTGGCGACCGGTGGATCGTCGCCGGCGGCGCTGATGTACCTGCGGTTCGACCGCGGCTCGGGTGGCGAGGCGGTGAACTACGAAGCGTTGGAGTCGCCGCGCACCTTCGCGGTGCAGAGTGCCGGGCTGCCGAGTGCGTGGAGTGCACCGGCACGCTTCGGTGCGGCGGCGCTGCGCGGCAGCGACCACCGCGCGGCGGGCAGCTACAGCTTTGCCGATACCGGGTGGTTTGGGGGTGTCGGCGGCAGCCTGACGCTGCACTGGTGGATGAAGGAACGCACCAACGTGGCGGTGAACGATCCGCAGAGCAACTTGTGGGGTGGTGCAGCGGGGTTCCGGTGCGAGACCGGTGGACTGGCGGGTCGCACCCTGTGGGTTCGCGCGTTCAATGCTCCCGACCGGGACCTGCTGATGCCGATCGTCGGTGGAACGAGCATCCAGGAGCGGGCGCGGGCGACGCAGGGCGTGTGCGTCGGTCTGGTCGTCGATGCCGCCGCGTTGCGCGCGCAGTGGTACGTCGACGGTGTCGCGTGGGGGCTGCCGATCGTGATCCAGGCCGGTGCGGCGATCGCGACCGGGCCGGCGTCGTTCAAGGTCGGTATGTACCAGTCGACCACCGCGAGTTCGGCGTACGACATCGACGAGTTCCGGCTGAACAACTGGGCGGCGTCGGCGACCGAAATCCAGGCCTGGTGCGGCGCCGCGAGTGCGGCATGCGGCGGCCTCGGCGCGCCGTGCGGGGTGTGGCACGGGTGTCGCGGCGGCTTGCCACGACTCGGCAACAGCAGCTTCGGGGTGTTCGCCACCGGGCCGGCAAACGGCGGACTGCTGCTGGCGCTCGGGGTGCGTCGCACGGCGCCGTTCGACCTCGGGATCGCATTCCCCGGGCTCGCCGGTTGCGCTTGGTACAGCACGTTCGACGCGCAGCTGTCCGCCGCGTTCGACGGCAATGGCGAGATCGACCTGCCGGTCGGGGTGCCGAACGATCTCACCCTCGCCGGGCTGGTGGTGGAGACACAGGTGCTCGCAGCATCCGCGACCACGATTGCGGCTTCGAACGCACTGGTGCACGCGTTAGAGCGCTGACCGGCGCAGTCACATCGGTACCGCCCGTGCTTCGAGTTGCCGGTAGAGCGAGTCCGCGTCGCGCCGCGCGGTGTCGTCGATGCCCTGCGGGTCGGTGTGGTGCCCCTTCGGTTCGTGCAGCATGGTGCGGCGTTGTCGCAATTCGTCGGGGTTCGCCACGCCGATCCGCTCGGCGAAGGCGTCGAGATCGCGGCTCGTGACCAACCGTTCGAAACCGACCAACAGCAGGCGCGGGTCCGCGGCGTGGCGCAGCACGTGGCGGTACGTCGCGCGCCAGTAGTCGAGCCAGAACGCGACCGAGTCGGGGCCCGGAGCGGCGGGGTCGCGCTGGCTGAACCAGCCGTCGAAGTCGATCGGCTTGAGGTTGTCACCGAAATCGAAGTGCCCGATGTCGGCCATGTAGCGGCGGCTGAACGGATCGGCAGCGTGTCGCTCGGAAAACCGCAGGTGTTGGCGCAGCAGCGAGCTGGCGTGTTGCAGCGGTTCGCGGTACAGCACCACGACGGTGGCGTCGGGGACCGCGTCCCACAGCGCCGGGAGGCGTGCCACGTTGAGGTTGTTCTTCGACACGTAGCGGCTGGCGTCGGGCTTGTGCGCGGCACGCAGAGCGACGACCTTGCGGCGGTGTGCGGCGAAGAACTCGGCGAACTCCGGCGCGGTGCAGGCGGGCCAAACCGGGATGCAGCGGCCGCGGTAGTGGCTGTTGAAGAACCGCTTCCAGATCACTTCTTCGAGTGCCTCCGGACTGTCGAGCGACACCTGGATTCCGTCGCCATGCATCCGCTCGCGCGGCCGGTCGCGGCGGTGGAACGGCTGCGAAATCCGTTGCCACAGCAGCGGGCAGAGCACGAATGGCATCTCCCGGTAGGTGTGTGCGGCGAAGGTCCGGGTCCCGGCCAGGACCTCGAGCAGGATCGTGGTGCCGGCCCGTGGCAGTGCCGTGACCAGCAGCGGGGGGCCGAGCCGAAGTGCTTCGAGGCGGCGCTTGAACAGCCGCTCCTCGATGTCGGCCATTCCGCACTGCGCCAACCCGCTGGCGAATGCAAGCCGGTGGAGCGCCCGGTCGAGCAACCCGTAGCGATTCTCGAAGCTCACCGGCGACGGCTCGGCCACCAGAATGCCACCGCGCCGACCGCGCAGGCAGCCAGCAGCAGCTCCCAGTGCAGTGTGTATTCGAGCACTGCCTCCCACTGCAGCACGCCGACCGAGTCGAGCAGCAACAGGGCCGCCAGTGGGATCAGCGCGGCGATCGCGATGCGCAGCGTCAGGTCGAAGAACAACCGGAGCATCCCCACGGCGTGCTGGCGCATGGCACGCTCCTTGGCGAGGTCGTCGAGCGTGCCATCGCGCAACACCCCCAGCGCGCTGGTTCCGTGCGACGAGACGTCACGCACCCGGCGGGCGACTCCGACGCCGCGGAGCAGGATTGCGAAAGCGGCTACCGCGCCGAAGGCGGTCAGCCAGATCACGTGCCCGCGCCCTGGCGTGGTCGTCGGGCGGCGGTCGATGGGGCTATCGGAGCGGGTGCCTGGGGTTGCTGGTCGGGGATCGCTTGCCGGCGCCAGCGCAGGAATCGCTTGACCGGGTACCAGACCAAGCCGAAGAACGCCATCGCGATCGCCGCCAGCAGCGCGAACGCGGAGCCGAGCAGCGTCAGTGCACCGCCGGGTCCGAGGTAGGCCAGCACGGTCGCGCTCATCGGGTCCACCCCTTCACCGTCTCCGGTGCAAACGGGTAGCGGGTTCCTTCGAGTACTTCGGACACCATGTTGTCGTCGTGCCGCTGCTGACCCCACTCCCACACGGTGTGGCCGGCCTGGTCCACCTCGAATACACGGCCGGCGGTCGACTCGGTGATCAGCCATCCACCGCTCGGCAGCATCTGTGCCTTGCCTCCCTGAATGGAGTGGAACCAGCGCTCGCCGGTGTCGTTGCCCGGCCGGGGGTAGATCATCTTGAGTGCGCCGGTGTGTGGCTGCATCGCCAACAGCCCGGATCCGCCGCGCGACTTGGCCTCGAGAGATCCGTCGCCGCGGTTGTCGAACACGCTGATCCAACCATCGCCGATGAAGTCCGGATCGTGCTGTTCGCTGAAGATCGCCGGCGCCGCCCACCGCATGGTCTGTCCCGCGGGATCGACCACCATCACCAGGCTCACGTTGCGCATCGAGATCAGCAAGTCGCCGGCCTTGAACAGCGGGTAGTCGGCCGCCATTGCAGAGGGCAACGGCTCGATGTCGTTCATGTGGGTGCGATCGGGCTGCTGGTCGCTGCTGTACCAGAGCAACGCCCGATGTCGGGAGCGGAACAACACCTCGAGCATCGAGAGTTCCTTCAGAACCTGGCCGTCCGGGCTGACCAGCAACGCGATGTCATCCCAGAACTCGCCGCGCAGCCCGGGGAAGCGCTGATTGGCCTCAGGACGCTCGATCCAGCGGCAGCTGCACACCCAGAAGTTGCCGTCCTCGGCGCGGTGCACGGAGTGGTGAGTGCGGCGATCCAGTCGCCACAGGACCTCACCCCGCACATTCAGCCGCGCCAACCCGAGGTACTCGATGTTGACCAGCAGGTCGCCGTTGGGAAACAGGTAGCTGCCGTGCACGTAGTTGAACGCCTGGTTCATCGTGCCGGCCATCGGGTCGCGGTGCGGCGACGTCGGCCAGATCTTGGGGATGTCGATGGTCCAGTGGTGGAGCGTCGTGCCGCGGTCGTCGATCAATCGAACGCCGGGCTTCCAACCGTCCTCCGGCCAATACGACGTCAGCAGCGTGATGCCGGGTCGGGCGTCGGGCGTGACGCCGCGGTTGGAGCGGACCCCGGCCAGGTCGTGTCGGGCGGGGTACTTGTGGTGCAGCGACTGGGCTGCTGCCGGTCCCGTGGCCGCGGTGCGCAGGTCGAACAGCGCCTTGGCCAGGAACCCGTGCGGGAACCACTGGAACTGGGATGCGGCGAAGCCGTACAGGAACGCCAGGAACAAGCACGCCAGCAGGAACAAGGCCCGCGGGATGCGGTCTTTCATAAGGGCCCCGAAGGAGAGGGTGCGAGCAGAACGGGCGGGGCAGCCCGACGAGTGTACCGGGTTCGCGGTCGGCTCGGGCACATTGGTCGTGGTCACGACGAGTAAAGCGAATGCGACAATGCCCGGTCGCCCCCGCCGGAATCGGTAGATGCAGATCCGAGCCGATCCTGACCACCCGGATTCGGATTCCGCAGACTGGCTACCGCAACGCCCCGGGCCGGTGTTCCAATCGGCGGCGCGTCCGATCGATCCCGTTGCCAACCTCCCGGTGGAGCGCTACCAGCCAACCCATCTCGACCGTCTCGAAGCGGAGGCGATCCACATCCTGCGGGAGACTGCGGCCCAGTTCTCGCGGCCGGTGCTCCTCTACTCCGCGGGCAAGGATTCCAGCGTGTTGCTGCGACTGGCGCAGAAGGCCTTCGCACCGGCGCCGGTGCCCTTCCCGTTGTTGCACGTCGACACCTCGTTCAAGCCGCCGGAGCTGTACGCGTTCCGCGACCGCGCGGTGCAGGATGCCGGGGTCCGCCTGGTGGTGCACCGCAACGAAACGGCGCTGGCAGCGGGAGCGGAGCCGCACCGGCTCGGCACGGTGCGCTGCTGCGGATTGTTGAAGACCCAGGCCCTGCTCGAGGCGTTGGCCGCCGGGGGCTTCGATGCCGCGATCGGTGGTGGCCGGCGTGACGAGGAGCGTTCCCGCGCCAAGGAACGGGTGTTCTCGGTGCGTGATTCTCGCGGTCAGTGGGATCCCCGTCGCCAGCGCCCGGAGGTGTGGACGCTGCTGAACGGCCAGCTGGCGGCGGGCGAGACGATGCGGGTGTTTCCCTTGTCCAGCTGGTCCGAACTGGACGTCTGGCGCTACGTGGCGCGTGAGTCGATACCGGTGGTCTCGCTCTACTTCGCGTTCCTGACCACTCGACCCGACGGCACCACGGTGTGGATGCGCTACCGGACCCTCGGCTGCGCACCGTGCACCGGCGCCACCGAGTCGACCGCGCAGAGTGTCGAGGAGATCATCTCGGAGCTCGTCCGGTCGGAGGTGTCCGAACGCGCGCTACGAGCAATCGACCACGACGCGGACGGTGCGATGGAACGCAAGAAGCAGGAGGGCTACTTCTGAGCGAGGAGCCGCGAGACCTGGTGCGGGTCGCCACCATCGGTAGCGTGGACGACGGAAAGAGCACGCTGATCGGTCGGCTGTTGTTCGAGACCGGGTCGGTGGCGCGCGACCACTTGGCTGCCGCCGCGGAAGCTTCGCGCAAGCTCGGCCGCGGCGAACTGGACCTTTCGCTGCTGCTCGACGGTCTGGTGGCGGAGCGCGAGCAGGCTATCACGATCGATGTTGGCTACCGCCGGTTCGCCACCGCCCGCCGGGAGTACATCCTCGCCGACACTCCGGGTCACGAGCAGTACACCCGCAACATGGTGACCGGATGCTCGGGCGCCTCCGTCGCGCTGTTGCTGATCGATGCCGCTCTGGGATTGCGCCGACAGTCGAAGCGCCACGCCTTCCTCGCGTCGCTGTTCGGTGTCGCCCACGTCGTGGTGGTCGTCAACAAGATGGACCTGGTCGGTTGGTCGGAGGAGCGCTTCACCGCGCTTCGCCGCGACTACGAGGATTTCTGCGCGCGGCTCGAGTTGGCGAGTCTTTCGTTCGTGCCGGTGAGCGCACTGCACGGCGACAACGTGGTGCGGCGGGGTGTCGCGATGCCTTGGTACTCCGGACCGACGGTCCTGGAGATCCTGGAGTCGGTGTACTCGGGTAGCGACCGCAACTTGATCGACCTGCGGCTGCCGGTGCAGTTGGTGCTGCGCGGTGCGTCGAGTGTGCGTGGCTACGCTGGGACGATCGCCTCCGGGGTGCTGCGCCGCGGCGAGGAAGTGATGGTGATGCCGTCCGGGCAGAGCTCGCGGATCAGCGCCATCTCGTCGGCCGGTGTCGAGGTCGACTACGCGTTCGCCTCACAGGCGGTGACGGTGATGCTGGAAGACGAGCTCGACGTCGGACGCGGCGACGTGCTGGTGCACCCGCGCAACCGGCCGCGCGTGCTGCAGCGGATTGCGGTCACCATGGTTTGGATGGGCGAGCAGCCGCTCCAGGTCGGGCGGACCTACTTGCTGAAGTGCGGAACCGCGACGACGCGTGCATTGGTCGACGAGGTGGTGTTCCGCATCGACCCGGACACTCTGCGGCGCACGCGCGGCACCACCCTGGCGTGGAATGAGATCGGTCGGGTGGTGGTCGAGACGTTCCGCCCGCTGGTGTGCGACGAGTACGCGCGGAACCGGCAGACCGGCGGGTTGATCCTGATCGACCCGGAGAGCTGTGCGACGATCGCCGCCGGGGTGGTGATCGAGCGCGGCGGGGTGGCCGAGCCGCGCACGGTACCGAGTCGGACCGCGGCGCAGCACATCACCCGGACCGCCGGCTCGGTGGGGCGGGAACAGCGCGAACGCCTGCTCGGACAGCGCGCGGCCACGGTCTGGCTCACCGGTCTGCCCGGGTCGGGCAAGTCCACCCTGGCACACCTACTCGAGGCGGAGTTGACCCGCGCGGGCCGGCTCTGCACCGTGCTCGATGGCGACAACTTGCGGCACGGGTTGAACCGCGACCTTGGGTTCAGCCCCGAGGATCGGCGGGAGAACATCCGGCGTGCCGCCGAGGTCAGCGTGCTGCTGCAGGATCTCGGCGCGATCGTGATCTGCGCATTCGTGTCGCCCTACGCGGAGGACCGAGCGATGGCCCGGCAGATCGTCGGCGACGGGTTCGTGCTGGTGCACGTCGACGCGTCGACCGAGGCGTGTGCGCGCCGCGACCCCAAGGGGCTCTGGGCGAAAGCACGGGCCGGTGAGATCGCCTCGTTCACCGGTGTGTCGGCGCCGTTCGAGGCGCCGGTCGATCCAGACCTGCGGCTCGACACCGAACAGCACAGCGCGGCGGAATGCGTGGCGCTGTTGGTCGACGTCTTGCGGACCCGCGGCGCCGTCAGCTGATCGCCCGGCGTCCGCGTCGCCCAGGTGTGGGCGCGGGGTCTACTTGGACTTGGCCAGCGCCTGCTGGCGTTCCGACTGCAACTTCGGCCGGTCGAACGGCGGCAGGCCCTTGACCACCCGCGGGTCGGTCAGGGCGTGGCGCAGGAAGTCCATCAGCGGCGTCTGGTCGTTGCCTTGTGGGTTGGCGTGGATCGGATGGTTCAGCAGCGGGTCGATCTGGTTGCCGCGCCGCGGGAAGCGGTAGACCCGCAGCGACGAGTTGAGCGCCGAGAACTCGCCGGTGTGCATGAAGCGCGGCCGAATGCCGACGTTGCGCAGTGAGGGAACCTTGAACTTGCCGCGGTCCTCCGACTTACCGGTCACCGCGGCGCGACCCGGGTCCTCCGACAGGGGACGCACGCCGATGTTGCGGTAGCTGTGGTCGGTGAACCACGGCGGAGAGTGGCATTCTGCGCAGCGCAGTCCGCGGAAGTAGCGGAACCCGCGCCGTTGGTTCTCGGTGAGTGCGTCCCGCTCGCCGGCGACGAACCTGTCGTACGGCGTCTGGTCGGGGATCAGGGTCCGCTGGTAGCTGGCGATCGCGAACGCGATCCGCTCCGGAGTGATCTCGTTGGCACCGAACGCCGCGGCGAACAGCTCGGGGTAGCTCGGCCGCGCCTCGAGCGCGCGCCGCAGGTCCGCCGGAAGGTCCGACGCCAGCGCCAGTGGCTTGGCGCCGCGCAGCTTCTTCACCACGTCGTCCCAGGTGCGGCCCGGGTGGGCCATCTCGGCGGAGTTGAGGATGGGCACTACCGACTGACTCTCGAGTGCGCCGCCCTTCGCGATGCGCACCGCACCGCTCACCGGATCGCGGAATGCGCCGGGCGCGCGGCCATCCCAGAACAACTCCGGGGCGTACGCCGCCATCAGGTTCGACGGCGCCAGGCGAGCGGTCACGTGCCGGTTGCCGCTGAGGACTTCGTCGAGGATCGATCCGCGTCCGGCGCGCGGGATCGGGGTACCCGGCGAGCCGAACCCGTCGTCTTCCGTGAGGGCCTCGCCGTCCGGCCCGGCGTTGCGGTGTGCGCGCGGGTCGGTGCCACCGTGCTCGGGTCGGTGGCAGGTACCGCATGCCATGGTGTTGTCGCTCGACAGCTGCTCGTCCCAGAACAGTGCCTTGCCGAGGATCGCCTTCTCTGCAGTCAGCGGGTTCTCCTTCGGAATCGGAACCTTGGGGAGCGATTGCGCCACGGCTGGCGCAGCGAGGATCGTCCAGACGAGTAGGTGGGCGCGGAACATGCGTGGAGGATACGTGCTCGCGCCGCTCCGCACATGGGGTGCTTCGGATCCGGGGCGTGGTGGGGCCGGACGGGTAGCGGAATCGCTCCCCGGGTGTGCGCCGAGCCACGCGGCCGTGGCGCGCTCCGGGCGCGGTGTGGTGGGGAGCGTGTGACATTTCAGCACCGACCGCCCCGCACCGGGCGCGCGAGCGCTGTGGTGTGCGGCGCCGGGGGATACACCGGAGTGGATGGCCGGGCACCCCGGCCGTGATTCGCTGCGGTCGCGAGTGCGGGCATGGTGTTTGCCCGAGTCCGGCCGATTCATGATCGAGCTGTTGCGAGCTCGCGATGCTGCTCCTCAATCGTCCTGTGCTGCTCGCGCCGGGGTGCTCCGTCCGGAGCGAAGCGATGCCGATGAAGTTCTGCCGCCGCTGGGGAGGCGACTCCGACGTGGTGCGCGGCTTCGCACCGGGGCAGCGCGTTCCACCCCTCATCCCGGCAGCGGGTCCTACCCCGTAGATGCGCGCACTCTCCGCAGCTTCCTTGGGTGAACGCGTGATTCCGCGGTCGCGGCCCCGCGACCTGTGGTTGGTCGCGTGCATCACGGCTCTGGTGATGTCCCGGGCGCTGACCGCTGGATTCGTGGCCGACGATCTGTGGCTGATCGCCCGCAACCCGGTGACCCGCGACCCGAGCAACGTCCTGCGGCTCGTCACCGAGCCGATGTGGGGATTCTTGGTGCCCGATGGCTACCTGCAGCCGGGCTATTGGCGACCGCTCAGCAGTGTGCTGTTGATGCTCGGCTGGTGCCTGGGTGGCGGCGGCGCACTCGGGTTGCACGCGCTTTGCCTGGCGCTTCACGTCGCCGCCGCGTGCATGGCGTACCGACTCGCGCTGGTGCTGTCTCGCAGCGCGCGGGTGGCGCTGTTCGCCGGATTGCTGTTCGCGCTGCACCCGGCACAGGTCGAACCGGTGATGTGGGTCTCGGCGATCAGCGACCCGCTCGGCACGCTGCTCTGCCTCACCGCGGCGGTCGGCTTCTTCCGCTGGCTCACCACCGATGGCCACGCTGCGGCGTGGCGTTGCTCGGTGTGGTTCGCCCTCGCGCTGCTCACCAAGGAATCCGCGGTGACACTTCCCCTCCTCCTGCTGCTGGTGCGCGCCTGCGTGGGGCGGCGGCTCGTGCGCTCGCCGAATCCGTGGCCGCTGCTGCTCGGTGCGGCGGCAATCCTCGGGCTGTACTTCGAGGCGCGCATCCTGGTGCTCGGCAGCGTGCTCGGTGGCGGTGAAGGCGTCGTCGTCGATCCCGGGGCGCCGACGCTGGTGAAGTCGACCGGACTCGACCAGCCGCTACTGATGGTGCACAAGCTCTGGCTGCCGGGTTTGTCCGGTTCCGTGGCGCCGAGCATCGCGCTGGTGTTCGCGGTGGCGTGGCTCGGCGCGGCACTGCTCGTGTGGCGGCGTCGCCGTGCGCGCCTGCCGCTCGCCGGCATCGCCTGGTTGGTGGTCGCGGCTCTACCGATGGTCCTGATGCGGGACAGCATCGCCGGGGACAAGGGCGAGGACCGGTTCTTGAATCTCGGATTGTGGGGATTCGCGGTGTCGCTGGGCGCGCTGCTGGCTCCGCTGCGGTGGGGGCGCATCGTGCTGGTGATCCTCCTGGGCAGCTACGCGGTGGTCTCCTGGCAGGCCTCTGCCGCGTGGCAGAACCAACTGGAGTTCGTGCAGTTCCGCTGCGTCCAGCACCCCCGTTCGGTCGCATGGCATTGTGAGCTGGCGCGCACCCACCTTGATCGAGCCTCCAGCCTCGGATGGGCCACGCCGGCGCAGACCGCGCAGCTTGCGCTGGCGCAGCGCACGTACCTTTCGACTCGCGAGCTGCTCGCCCAGGAGCGCCACCGCCTCCCCGATCCGGAGGCGCGCTGGCTCGACACGCAGCTCGAGCTCGGACTCGGCTACCACGATTTGCTCGCGGCGCGGAGCGAGTCCGATATCACGCGAGCGGTGCAGCGGTTCCGGCTGTTGGCGAAGTCGCACGAGGGTGACTTCAGGGTGCTGACCGGCCTCGGGGTCGCCCTCGGGCTCGCCCGCGATTTGGCGGGTGCGGAGCGCGCGCTGCGGGCGGCCCTGCGGATCCAGCCGCGGCACGCCGAAGCGCTGTTCGACCTGGGGCGCGTGCTGTGGATGCAGCACCGGCCGGACGAGGCGCTGCCGTACTTGGAGGAAGCCCTGGCGCGAAACCCCGGTGATCCCAAGGTGCGCGAGTTGCTCGACCAGGTACACGCCGGACTCCGGGAGCGATAGGCCGGATACCGGGCGGCGGCGAATGCGCACGGTGTTGCTGGCTTCGTCGAATGTCAGGACCTGCGCCTCGACGGGGAAACACCCCGCCTCGGGGCGGGACCTGTGTTCTCCTCACCAGCAACGACCTGGTGCGAACTGGCGACGCGCTCATGGATGGTCGGGGCATCGCCCTCGCTTGCGGCAGGTGCGGGTGCACTTGGCCGGCGCGTAGCTGCCGCTGCGGGCCGAGACGCGGGGGCATTTTTTTGCGGTGTCGGGATGCAACGCGCCGGGGGGCGGTGCGCTGGGGCGACGGACACCCAGAAGAACCGCATGACACCGTCCCACATCCCCGCCATCCTGTTCACCCCCCTGCTCCTTCTCGCCGCGTGCGGCGGGCACGGGGCCGCGCCACGGCAGTCTACCGACTCCCGCCTCCCCGAACGGATGGAGAACATCGGCACCGCGGGGGCGATGGAGGGGCGCTGGCGGGTGGTGTCCGCCGAGCCGATGGCCGAGCCGACGCCGCGGGGCAAGCTGGCCGGTCCGGTCGCCCTTCCGGTTGGCGCGCACTTCCTGGTCCGGCAGGGTCAGGTCGTCGCCGAGGACTCCAAGCAGCCCGAGGTGCCGGGTGCCGAGGTCGACTACCCGCACAGGGTCGACTGGCTGGTCAACGAGACCGCCGGCGGCGTGCTGCGGTTCGGCGTCGGCGTGACCCTGCACGACAACCCGGCCTTCCGCTCCGGGACGCTGCTGCTCGGCGCGGTGCTGGGCACCACCGGAGGGACCACCGCCGCCGGCTACGTGCTCGCCGGGACCGCGGTACGTGGCATCAAGGATGCCGGGAACGCGCCCGACGTCGACGAGTTCGCGCGGTGGCGAGTGCAACTGGTGCGTGACGACACTACTTCGGGCACGCCCGACTTCGAGGTGACGACCCTGGACAACCAGCGCCTGCGGTTGTCCGAGCTGCGCGGGAAGATCGTCGTGCTGAACTTCTGGTTTCTCGCCTGCGTACCGTGCATCGCCGAGATTCCCGCGCTCAACGCGATCGTCGCCAAGTACGCCGCCGACGAGGTGGTGTTCGTCGGGCTCGCGTTGGACGACGCGGCGGCGCTGCGGGCGTTCCTCACCAAGCGGACGTTCGACTACCGCATCGCGCCCGCAACCCGATCGATCTGGAACGCGTTCGGTGTGCTCGCCGCGCCGACCCACTTGGTCATCGATACCGAAGGGGCCCTGCACCGCAAACTACTCGGTGCCCGCCACCAGGAGCTCGATGCGACGATCGCGGCTCTGGTGCAGCAGCGGCGCGGGCGCTGATCGAGACGAGTTGTGGATACCACGAACCCGAGTAGCCTGAGCAACCGATGAGCGACCTCACCCCGACGCCGGTCGACGACGCCGCCTGCTACGCCCGAACCGTCTCGCTGGTGCGCGCCGCCCGGGGCGGTGACCAGACGGCACGCGACTCGATCTTCGAGCGCTATCTGCCGAGAGTCGCCGAGATGGTCTCGCTCTACCTGGGGCGGCGGCTGCGCACCTTCGTCGACGAGCAGGACTTGGTCCAGGAGTCGATGCTGCGGGCACTGCGCGCCGTGCAGCGGTTCGAGGAGTACTCCGAGGGGACGTTCCGCGCCTACATGGCCCGCATCGTGCGGAACTGCATCATCGACGCGTCGCGTCGCCAACGCGTGCGGCCGGTGCTGCGCGAGGCAGATTCCCCTGCGGCCTCCGGCGCCATGGAGCGAGCTGCCGCCACGCAGGGTTCGCCGACCATGCTGGCCCGGATCGCCGAACTCGAACAGCGCTACGAGGCTGCACGGCTGCAGCTCAATCCACGGCACCGCGAGATCCTCGGCCTACGGGAAGTCCTGGAGCTGGAGTACTCGGAGATCTGCGAAGTGCTCGGGATCTCCAGCCTCAGCACCGCGCGCACGCTGGTGCGTCGGGCCCGTTTCGAGATCCGCCAACAGCTGGGAGAGCACTCCGAGGACGTCGAGTGAGCCAACAGGAGCCCCCGGCCGATGCGGTCGAGCGGTTCCTCGCCGCCTACAACGCCGACCTCGATGCCGGTCGTCTCCGGTCGCGCGATGACTACATCGCGTTGTTTCCCGAGCACGTGGCGGAGGTCGGTGCCAAGTACGACGAAGTGGAAGGCTTGGTGGAGTTCCCCGGGATCGACCGGGAACAGCAACAGCAGTCCGCCGACCTTTCGGCTTCCGAGGCGGCGGGACTGCCGTTTCGCAGCCTCGGGTCCTATCGAATCCGCCGCAAGCTCGGCAGTGGCGGGCAGGGTGCGGTCTACCTCGCGTTCGACACTCGACTGCAGCGCGAGGTCGCCCTCAAGGTACTTGGCGACTACTCGCGCGACGCACTGCAGCGGTTCCAGCGCGAAGCCGAGGTCGCGTCGCGGCTCGAGCACGCGGCGATCTGTACGGTGTACGAGGCCGGAATCGAGGACGGGCGCGCGTTCATCGCGATGCGCTACGTCGGAGGGATGTCGCTGGCGGCGCAGATTGCGGCGTCCCAGCGCAGCGAAGCCGCGGCGGAACGCGATGGCGAGTGGATCCCGCTCGGCGACGAGTCGAGCGGAGGGCGTACCACGCGGCGTAGCCGCGTGGATCGACTGGCGCGCTTCTTCGAGATCACGGCGCGGGCGCTGCACGTCGCGCACGAGGCCGGACTCGTGCACCGCGACGTGAAGCCGGCCAACATCATGGTTTCTCCGGGCGGCATGCCAGTGCTGCTCGACTTCGGGTTGGCGCGTGCGGGCGGCCCGGCGCGGGGCTCGCGCGACCCGGTGTCGATCGGCACGCCACCCTACATGTCGCCGGAAGCGCTGCGCGCCTGCGCACCGGACGGCGGCGACGAGGTGCTCGACCGCCGCACCGACGTCTGGTCGCTCGGAGTCACGCTGTACGAGTGCTTGACGCTTCGTCGGCCCTACAACGTGGACACCTGGCGCGACGGGGACACCCCGGTGCGCGATGCGCAGCCGCCCACGCCGACGTCGTTGTTCCGGCAGATTCCGACCGAGCTGGAGAAGATCGTGCTGCGGGCGATGGAGAAGGACCCGAACGCGCGCTACCCGTCGGCCGCAGCGATGGCCGAGGACCTAGGTCGGTTCCGCCGCAACGAGCCGGTCCGCGCGCGCCCGGCTGGGCCGGTGCTGCGGTTGCGCAAGTGGACGCAGCGCCAGCCGATGCTCGCCGCCGCGTTCGTGTCGTTGGTGGTGCTGTCGGTCTGGCTGGCCGACGAGCTCCGCGCGCGCACCCGGCTCGGTGCTGCTCAGGCGTTCCAGAATGGGCTCGAACGGATGCACCGCGGCGACTTCGCCGGTGCGCTCGACGCGTTCGTGGTGGCGGAGAAGACCGGATACGGCGACCGGGCCGAACTCGAGCTGTGCCGGGTCGATGCGCTCGACGGCTCGTTCCGCGGCGGTGAGGCGGCGGATCGGTTGCGGCGGCTGTTGCTTCGATCCGACCTGACGCCACGACACGAGGCGCGCGCGCGCCTCTTGGCGGCCCTGATCGGCAGCGGCGACCCGAAGCAGCGCTACCACCCTTGGCAGGAACTGAACGCGCTGGTCGGCGACTCGGCGCGCATGGCGGTGCTACCCGCCGCGGACCGTTGGTTTGCGCTGGGTCACTCTGCGTCGACGGTCGAGCAGGCGGCGGCGGCGCTGCAGAAGGCGGTCGATGCCGACCGCAACCACCGTTACGCGCGCCACAGCTTGGCGGTGGTGCTCGCCGCGCTGGGTCGCGTGCGCGAGGCGCACCAGCACGCGTTCTTCTTGGTGACGCTCTACCCGGACAGCCCGACGGCCGGGCTGATCTTCGGCTGGACCGCGGTGGTCGAAGGGGCGGAGGACCCGCTCGGCCAACCGGAGATCGCGCGGTTGGCACCGGACGCGCGGCGCATCGTCGAAGTCGGTGTGCACTTGGCGCGGGAGACCCGCGGCCTTCTGGACGGAGTGTTGGCCCGCGAGGTGCTCGCGCGAGAGGAGCGCGACCCGGGTGCGCGTTTGACCAAGGACCTCGGCACGGTGGTCGGGCCGATGCTCAAGCTGCTGGCGTTGTTCACGTCGCTGGGCCGCAAGCGATCCGAGCCGCTGGCGCCGTTGCGGTTGCCGCGGGCCCTGTTGTTGGTGTTCGGCGACCTGCCGACCATGATCGGTGCGGCGTTGGCCGGGCCCGACGCGTTGCTGGCGCGCCTCGACACCTCGATCGCCCGCCTACCCGACGGTGCCCTGTACCTGGTGCGCGCGTGGGTGCGGATGGATGCGCTGCCGCCCGCCCTGCGGCGCGGAACGGTCGAACCTGCGGCGTACCGCGCCCTGTGCGCGGACCTTCAACAGGCGTGCAGCGCACCGTCCATGCTCGGGCTGCAGCGGGCTGTTCGGTTGCGCGCCGCTTCGTTCCACCTGGAGCTGCTGCGCAGGAACGGGCAACTCGCCGCAGCGGGAGTGGCGACAATCGACCACCGTACCGCCGCGTACCGGTGTCTGGCGGACCTCGCACAAAGCCGTGACCTCGACACGCTCGCGTGGGTGCAGCGCCGCATGATCACGTTGGACTACCTGGACGAGGCACAGGCGATGGTGCCGCGAATCCGCGCGGTGTTGCTCGCCAGTGGCCGCGGCGCGGATGCAGCGCTGCCGTTGGCCGAGGCGCGAGCCGCGCGCGCGAAGGGTGACCGCGCGGCGTTGCAGCGGGCGCTCGAACGGGCGAAAAAAACCGCGGACGCACTGCAACGCATCGAGATCGATGCGCTTGGGAAGTGAAGGCCGCGCGCCCGGCGTGTTGCCGGGCGCGTCGCCCCACGACCTCAGCGGAGAGACATGCGAATGCAACGTCACCTTTCGATTTCGGCCCTGGCCATCCTCTGGTCCGCCGCCACCGCGCCGGCCCAGGTGCTCTGGACCCAACAGGTTCGCCCCACGTCCCGGCAACAGCACGCCGCGGCATTCGACCTGATCCAAGGTCGAGGACTGATGTTCGGTGGGCAGGGTTCGACCCTGCTCGACGACTCCTGGCGGTGGAACGGCACCAACTGGGTGCAGCTCACGCCGTTCAACCGGCCGTCGGCGCGCCGCGCCCACGCGATGGCGTACGACTTCCAACGCAAGCTGTTCGTGCTGTTCGGTGGTGTCGATGCGACCGGGGATCGCGGCGACACTTGGGTGTTCGACGGCACGACCTGGCTCGACGCAGCGCCCGCCAGTGCGCCGCCCAAGCGCTTCGGCGCGGCGATGGGGTACGACAGCGCGCGCGGCGCGGTGATCTTGTTCGGCGGCACGGACAGCACGGGCAAGTTGTTCAACGACACGTGGGCCTTCGACAGCAGCGGTTGGACGCAGCTCACGCCGCAGACGCAGCCGGCCGCGCGTGCGTGGCATGCGATGGGACAGGACACCAACGGCACCGTGTACCTGTTCGGGGGCGGTGTCGCGAACGGTCTGGACAACCAGACCTGGACGTGGCGCAACGGGGCGTGGTCGCAGGTGAACACCGCACTGCAGCCACCGGCGCGTTCCTCGTCTGCACTGGCGTACGACCTGCAGCGCAACCGCTTGGTGTTGTTCTCTGGATACGGCGCCAATGCGGACACCTGGGAACTCGGCGGAACGACCTGGACCCAGAGCAACACGCCGACCAGCCCTGCGGCGCGCTACAGCCACACCGCGTTCTACGACTCCGTGCGCAAGGCCGTGGTGTGCTTCGGCGGCAGCTCCGGTGCCGACGAGACCTGGACGTTCGACGGCAGCGGCTGGGTCGAGGCCCAGCTGAGCCCGAGTGCCCGCGTGGGTCACGCGTTGGCACGGGCGGGCAACGAACTGGTGCTGTTCGGCAGTCAGAGCTACCGGCGCGACACCTGGGTGTGGTCGGGCTCTGCGTGGCAGGAGCGGGTGGTCGCGAGTGCGCCCGGCGCGCGGCTCGGCCATCGGATGGCCGCCGAGCCGCAGCAGGGCGCGCTCCTCTACGGCGGCTACAGCGGCTTCGGTTACCTCGACGACACGTGGCGGTGGAACGGCCAGGTGTGGCAGCAGATGGCGCCCGCCAACAAGCCACCGCAGTGCGAGTACGTGGGGCTGTCGGAGGCACCGAACAACCGGGTGCTGTTGTTCGGCGGGCACAACGGAACCTACCTGGACGAGACCTGGGAGTGGAGCGGTAGCAACTGGCAGAAGCTCACGCCCTCGGTCAAGCCACCGGCGCGCGCCGAGCACGTCATGGTGTTCGACTCGTCGCGCAACGTGGTGGTGCTGTTCGGCGGCCGAGACGCCTCGGGTCTGCTCAACGACACGTGGGAGTGGAACGGCACCAACTGGACGAAGCGGAACCCGATCACGGCGCCGGCGGCACGGGTCGCGTTCGGCATGACCTACGACCGAGACCGCCAACGCGTGGTCCTGCACGGTGGCGCGAACGGCGCGACGCTCGCGGATGCGTGGGAGTGGGATGGCACCAACTGGCAGAACCACCAGACCGTGTTGCCGCTGCCCGCGCGCTACAGCCACGCACTGGAGTACGACGCTGCATCCAAGTCGCTGGTGCTGTTCGGCGGCACGAACGGCGCGTGGGACACGCGCGACACGCTTCTGGCGTGCTCGCCGGTGCCGGACGGATTCGCGGTGGTCAGCGCCGGGTGTGCGTGCGGTGCGACGGTGCCGGTGCAATCACTGGGAACTCCGGTGCACATCGGGACCACCGTGCGGATCGACATCGGCGGGTTGCCGGCCGTGCCGGGCAACGTGCTGATGTTCCTCGGTGTCCGTCCGTTGGGTTTGAACGTGTGTGGCTGCACGCTGGACGCCACGTTGTTTCCGACCTCGGTGTTCCACAACGGCTCTGGCACCGCGAGTTGGGCGGTCGCCGCGCCGGCGAGCAAGGTGCTCGTGGGGCTGAGCTTCTACACCCAGGCGGCGGTACCGTGCGCGAGTGCGGCGTGCGGCGCAGTGCTGTCGGAGAGTCGGAAGGTGACGATCGGAACGCGGTGAGTCGTCCGGGTTCGCGGGCCGTGCCGGGGACTGGTCCGGGCAGATCAAGTCGATCTTGGCGGCGCTCGAGAAGTGAGGTCCTGGACACGACCTCGCGTGGCCGCCAAGCGAGAGCCGTGGACGTCCCGACCTACTTGGGATCGACGCGCAGCAGGTGCACCCAGAACACCAGCGTCGATCCCGCGGGGATCGGCCCCGTGTGACGATCCCCGTACGCCAGTTCGGGTGGGATCACGAACAGGAACTTCGCGCCAGGCTTCATCAGCTTGATCCCCTCGAGCCAGCCGGGGATCACCCCGTCCTTGAACTGGAATGGGCCGCGGCCGATCGACGTGTCGATCTTCTTGCCGCTCGTCAACCACAGGGTGTAGTTGGTCGTGAAGCGGCTTCCCGCTGCGGGCAGCGGGCCGACGCCGGGCTCGAGCTCGCGGTACTTCAGCCCCGACGCGGTGGTCGTCAGCTCGCGTTCGAGCGGCATGCGAAACGCGGGGTCGACGGTCTTGTCCAGCGCGAGGGTCGCCTCGAGCGCCACCGACAGGCGGTGGGACCCCCAACACACCGCCAGCACAATGCCGTTCGGCTTCTTGGAGTCGGGCCGCAGCGTGATCCGCAGTTCGGGGTGTGCGGTGGGGTTGTGTTCGAGTTGGAGCGGTACGACCAAGTCGGGCTTCAGCGTCGCGGTGGAGCCGGCGGTCGCGCCGAGCGGTCGGACCTTGGTCGGGTGCAGCAACGCCAGACCGAACCGTCCCTCGCCCAGCCGCTGGAGGCCGAGGTACCACAGGGAGGCGGGGATCTTCTTCTCGCCGGCCGTCAGCTCGATGCCGGCGTCGAGTGTGGTCCAGAATCCGGTGCCGAGGCGGAACAGCTGGGGCTTTTTTGCCTTCACTTCTGCTTCGTGTGCCGGCCGCCACGGCGAGGTGCCGTACTCGATCCGCACTTCGGCGCGCCGGGTGAATCCCGCCAGGAACGACACGCGGGTCGACAGCCGCGCTTCGTCGGCGTGGACCGCGATGTGCTGTGCCGTGGCGGAGGCGCACAAGAGGATCGCCGGCATGAGGCGGAAGGTGCGTCGCGGGGAAACCATGGCGCGCGAGTCTGACCCGAAACCGGATCGTGGGCAAGGCGCGGCCCCGGACCAGTCCCCTGGCCCGGACCATTCCTGACCGGGCGGCTGCGATCGCGCAAGGTCGGCACGATCTCGAAGGGCTGCTCAATGGAGAATCCGAGCTAGCCGCGCCGCGGCCGCAGCGCCTTCACCCGCAGTGCCTTCACCCGCTGTGCCTCCGGCGTCTCCCTGTAGTAGGGGTCGAGCGGGAAGCAGCCGCTGCGCATCCCGTTGCGCGGCGCGGTGGTGCAGTCGCTGAACGTGCGGCACAGTAGCTTGCGCCGCAGCGGCAGCCCCGCGAGCACGTCGCGCGGCAGCTCCGGGTAGCTCAGCAGCATCCGGCCCAGGCCGACGAAGTCGACGTGGCCGGCTGCCACTTCGGCTTCGGCGAGGTGCGGCAGGAACTCTTGCAAGTACGTGTATCCGCTGCCCACCAGGGTCAGCCCCGGGCATGCGGCCTTGCAGGCACGGACCGCGCGGAGGTGCGCGAGCACGGCCAGCAGCGGGTCGATCGGCGGCAGGTAGCCGTCGCTGGGTGGGTAGGCTGCGGGGCGCGTCAGGTGCGGGTTGCTGTAGGGCGAGCCGAGCGTGACGTTCACCAGGCGCACGCCGAGCTGCTCCAGCAGCCGCAGGAATGCGATCCCCTCCGTCGGGTCGAGAGCAGTCGGGTCGGGCGAATCCGCAGGCGCGATGCCGAAGCCGAGCGCCTCGCAGGGGTCGGTGGGCGTCATCGGTCGCCCGACTCCGGATGCGGGATCGCGGACGAACGGCACCGTGTCGGCGATCGATACCCGCACTCCGATCCCGAGCCCCGGCGCCGCGCTGCGGATCTCGGCGACGATCCGGCGGAGCAGGCGCGTTCGGCCGGCGAAATCTCCGCCATAGGGTCCCGGCCGTGCCTGCGCGCCGATCAGCTCGTGCAACAGGTAACCGTGACAACATTTGATGTCTACGAAGTCGAACCCTGCGTCGCGCGCGGCCATCGCGGTGGTGACGAACTGTGCGCCGATCCCTTCGAGTTCGGCGTCGCTCAGCGGGGGGACGGTCGCGCCCGCCGGGTGCCGTCGCTCGAGCAGCGGTCGCCGGACCGCGATGCGCGGCGCCGGACTGCCGTCCGGGCATGCCAACCGGCCCGAGTGGGTGAGCTGCAGACCGACGAGGAGGTCGTCCACTGCCCCGCCGGTCTCCCGGTGGCTGTCGCACACCGCGGCGCGCAGGTTCGCGAGCGCGCCGGCCGAGCCGCCGGCCGGATTCCAGAACAGCTGGTGCGGGTTGGCGCGTCCCTCGTGCGACACGGCGAACGCCTCCCCGCCCCAGATCAGCTTCGCTCCGCTGGCGCCGAATCGCCGCCAGCGACGCAGCGTGTGCTCGCTCGGCTGCCCGTCGGCCGTCCCGTCCCACCCCTCCATCGGATGGCAGGCGAAGCGGTTGCCGATCCGCCAGCCATCGAGTTGCAGCGGGCGCGACAGCGCCGCGGCCGGAGCGGCGGGCACCGCGTCGACACAGTCGAAGTCGGGGTCCAACGCCTTCAGGTGGGCGCGGAATTCGGCCACCGTGCGGTGGTGGGCAGGAGACGGAAAGCGCATCGCCGGCCGGCGAGGCTACGGGCCGAGGCGGTGGCCGCCAACGCGCACCGGGCGATTCGGAGGCCGGGAACCGCGCGGTGCGGCGGGGCGATCGCGGATGCCGCGTCGGTCTGCGGGGCGGGTCGGACATCTCCGCGCCATCGTCGGCGCCGATGCGATAGGCTTCCCCGCCCGTGGAGCGCCACGGCAACCGCGGATGACCCGGATCGACGACGAGCAGCGCCTCAACCGGAAGGAGGCCGAATTCTGGGATCGCCAGGAGGAGGCGATCCAGCAGCTCTACGACCGCCCGCACGACTGGCGTTTCATCCCGGCGCTGGCCAACCGCATCGTGCGCGGGCGCGAGAACTACACCCGCCGGCTGATCGCCAAGCACCGTGGTGAGATCGGCCGGGTGCTCGACATCGGTTGCGGTAGCGGCTGGTGCGTGCACGCCTGCGCGGAGATCGGCATCGTCGGTGTCGGGGTCGACGTGTCCGGCAAGAAGATCGAGACCGCGCAACGCCAGGCGGTCGAGCGCGGTCTGGCGGACAAGTGCACGTTCGCCGTGGCCGACATCATGGAGCTGGACATCGAAGCGTACGGCGGCAAGGTGGACCTGTTGTTCGCCACCAGCAGCCTGCACCACCTGCCAGGCCTGGGGCAGAAGCTGCCGCTGCTGGTCGAGCGCCTGCTGCGACCCGGGGGCTACATGCTGTTTTGCGAGCCGCACTTCGAGGGCATGGCGCCGGGCCTGCAGAAGTTCATCTGGGGGCTGGCGAACGGCCGGTTGACGCGCAACTTGTTCGACCACGAGTTCTTCGCCGAGGTGACGCGGGAGTCACAGTCGGCGGCGGAGGAAGGAGATGCGGACTACAACCTGCGCTCGGAGAGCCCGGCGGGTTTGGAGTTCTTCGGCGAGGAGCCGGTGATGGCGGAGATCCTGCGAAAGTTGCCGGGCTGCAAGCTGCTCGAGGAGCGCTACTATCACGCGTTCGCCGGGCACCTCACGAACGCGTTCTACGTGTTCATGAAGTCGAAGGTGGTGCGCGGGTTGTTCCGCTGCAGCTTTCCCCTGTTGGTGTTCGCCGACGACTTCATGTGTCGGTTCCGCTGGGTGAATCGGCACGCGCAGGAGGGGGTGTGGTTCCTGCGCTACGACGGCAAGGGGTAGCGCTCCGCGACGCCAATTTGGCCCGGACTATTCACGACCGAGCTGCTGCGATCGCGCAAGATCGCTGCTGGCTTCGTCGAACGTCAGAACCTGCTCCTCGACGGGGAGGCACCCCGCCTCCGGGCAACCTTGCACGATCTCGCGACGCTGCTCATGAATGGTCCGGGCTAGCGCCCCGCGTCCGGAATTCGCAGCACATGTACCCGGCCATTCGATCCGCTCGCTGCGTTGCTGCTCCTCAGCTTGTCCACCAACAAGCCGTGTCGTCGCAGCGCCTTGCGCGCGAATCGACTGACGCAGCCACATTTGCTGTGAACTTCAGACGAGGGGCACTAGCGCCCCGCGTCCGGAGTTCGCAGCACATGTACCCGACCATTCGATCCGCTCGCTGCGTTGCTGCTCCTCAGCTTGTCCACCAACAAGCCGTGTCGTCGCAGCCGCCTTGCGCGCGAATCGACTGACGCAGCCACACTTGCTGCGAACTTCAGACGAGGGCGCTAGCGCGCGAGCACCTTCACGTTCTCGCCCACCCAGTCGAGCATGTGCCGCAGCTCGTCGAAGTCCGGGTGGCGCATGCGCACCCAGGCGTTTGCCATGTAGCCGCCGTCCACACCCTGGGTGCGTGTTCCCGGCGATGGGAAGTGCGTGTCCAGCACGTAGGGGCCGAACTTTCGCTGCAGCTCCTCGGTGCCCTGGTAGCTCGCGATCGTGCCGTCGCGATCGGGGCGCAAGGCGACCATACCCGCGGCGTAACGGCGCGAGGCGTGCTTGTCGGTGCGGCCGTGCACCAACAGCTTGGCCCATTCCTCGTAGAGGTCGAGGTCGTTGGCAGCGCCGTACAAGTCCCACACCCGGACCCCCGGCGGCCGGCAGCCGATCTCCGAGAACTTCAACCCCTTGGGCCCGAAGAACCACTCCATGTGGGTCGCCGAGGTCTCGATGCCCAGTACGTCGGCGACGCGCTTGCCGAGCCGCCGGACTTCGTCGTAGGTGTCCGATTCGACGCGGTTGGTGGTGACGATCTGCGGCGAGATCCAGCGGGTGCGCATCGCCTCGAGCACGCCCGGGTAGTAGTGGCAGGCGAACTCGTGCACGACCTCACCGTTGCACATCAGGGTGTCGTAGAACCCCTCGTGGCCTTCGATGAACTCCTCGACCGCGATCGGTCGGCCGCGATCCACCTGGGTGGTGCGGATCGCCTGCTCGAGCTGCTCGTCGTCGTCGACGCGGTAGGTGCCGGCGGCGCCGGCGGCGTCGCTCGGCTTGAGGATCAGCGGATAGCCGATCCGCGCCGCGAACTCACGCACCTCGTCGGCCGAATGCGCGCCGGTCGACTGCGCGCACGGCACGTCCGCTTCGCGCAGCACTTCCTTCATCGCCGGCTTGTCGCGGCACAAGAACGTGGTTCGAGTCGACGTGCCGGGGATGGTGCAGCGCTCGCGCACGTGGGCGATCGGCATCATGTGTGCTTCGACGGTGCCCTCCAAGCGGTCGACCCAGCCGCGCGCCTGGACTCGGCGCACGGCTTCTTCCAGCGACGGTTCGTGGGTGACCGAGCGCACTTGCTCGTAGCCGGTGAGCCACGACTTCAGCTGGGCCGGTAGCGCGTCGACCGGCGTCTCGCCGATCGCGGTGACCGCGGCACCGACGCTGTGCAGGGCGCGCACGAAGTGCATCTGGTTGCGGGGGAACGCCGGCTCGACGAACAGCACGTGCATGGCGGATTCGGGGGGTCGTGAGGGGATGCGGCCGTGCCGGCTCGGAAAGCACCGCAGCGCGGCCGCCGGGCCACGATATCCCCTGACCCGGACGATTCATGAGCAGCGTAGCGAGATCGTGAAGGTTGTCGCGGGCGAGGACGGTGGCCGGATCCGTCGCGAGCGGCTCGGACGAAGCGCGCGACCGACCGGCAGTGACTTCGCACGAGTACACGGCGCGGTCGTGGATCCGTGGTAGCCTGGACCGGTCCGCACCCCACCCAGCAGCCGCAATCCCCATGCACTTCGCAACATCGCTCGGAAAACCGTCCCGGTTCCTCCTTGTCAGCCTGCTGCTCGCCGCGGCGAGCACCGCGCAGGTGGACGTTTGCACCCCGTCGGGATACCTGTCGACCGAGGGCGAGTGGTACGCCTACCGGCTCGGAGCTTACCCGGAAGCCCGCTACATGCGCGTCGATGGCGAGCTGCGCGGCGCCCCCCGATTGATCGACGAGATCGCGCACCGGTTCGACTACCGCTCCCACTCGACCAGTACGGCGATGGGGCGCACCTTCACCAACGTCAGTCTGCGGGTGGCGCACTGTGACTTCGACAAGCTGACCCGCACCTTCGCAGCAGTCCCGACCACCACCCCTGCACTGGTGTTCTCGCAGAACGTGACCTGGCCGTCGGTCACGGGTCGTCCACTGACCAATCCGGCGATGTGGGCGTCGACCAACGGTTCGCTGCGGTTCCCGTTCAAACAGGGGTTCGTCTATACCGGGGCGGCCGACCTGTGCCTCGATTTCGATTTCAGCGGCGGAACGCTGGCCAACAATTCCGCGTGGGGGACTTCGACCGCCCGAACCTACTACCTCGACGGCTATCCGAGTCGCTACTACAACTACGGCTCGTTGACCGTGTATGGCCTCGCCGGAACCAACGTCGGCTGCGTCGACAGCGGCACCGCGAACAATATCGGTGGGCTCGGCTACGTGTACGCCTACCTGTACGGGCCCAACTACGCGACGACCAGCTACCGCAACCTGTATCGCATCTACTCGTACAGCTACTACACCGCGACCGGCAAGCCGCTCGTGTGGGGGCTGAGTCTCGGCGGGAAACCCGATGGCGTCGGTTTCCCCGGGGTCAGCTGCAACAAGCTGTTCCTCGATCTGTCCAAGCCGACGGTAACCGGCTCGTACACGACCTCGACGACCAGCACCTCGACGTTCTACGAGATCGCGTGGGTGCCCTACGGGGCGTCCTTGGTCGGGATCGAGTTGTGGTGGCAGGGCGCTTGGCTCGAGTCGACGACCAACCAGCTCATGTTCACGCGCGCGGCGCGCAGCGAGCTACCGCCGCTGCCGGTGAAGACCTATCGCCAGGCGACGCTGTTGCAAGTGAACCCGACGCTGAAGGCGACCACCGCCCAGGGGATCTACGACGACTTCGATTTCGCGCCGTTGACGCGCTACCGCACCTACTGATCCGCAGCGTCCCGTCGGGTTCCACGCCGTGGTGCAGACTCCTAACGGGGCTCCGCCCCAGCCCGACTCAAATGCCCCGGCTTCGCCGGGCCTAGACCTCTAGCCCGGACTATTCGTGAGCAGCGTCGCGAGATCGTGCAAGGTTGTTGTTGGCAAGGAGAACGGCAGGTTCTGCCCGGAGGCGGGGTGCCTCCCCGTCGAGGAGCAGGTTCTGACGTTCGACGAAGCCAGCAGCGAACTTGCGCGATCGCAGCAGCTGGCGCAGACTCCTAGCTGACCCGCTCCTTCACTTCGAGCGACTCCGTGTCGACCCGTACCTTGTCGCCGATGTCGGTCAGCAACCCGACCTTCACCTTGATCCCGTTGCTGAGGACGGCGTCCTTCTGGCCGGTGCCTGCCCCGCGCATCGGCGGGTCGGTCTCGGTCACCTCGACCACCGCGTAGCGCGGGGGGTTGACGGCGACCAGCTGCTGGCTGACGTAGAACCCCCGGTACGTGTCGGATGGCCAGACCAGCGCGTCCTCGGCGGCGGCGACCGGGCAGCGGACTTCTTCGCCTTCCATGGTGAAGAACACCTCGTCCGGGCCGTCGCGGTAGGAGTGCGTGAGGTCGATCTCCTCCTTGTCGAGCACCTCGAAGCGGGTGTCGCCGTTCTCCTTGAGTTCGGTCACGCGGCCGGTCTCCAGGTCCTTGATCTTCATCTGGACGAACTGGCGGCGGTCGTTGCGGAGGATGTTCCAGCGGATGACGAATGCGCGGCGTCCTTCGTAGTCGATAAGGACGCCGGGACGGAGCTCGAGAGCAGGTAGGTGCACGGCGGGGAGCGTAGCCGGGGGCGTGGTTCCGCCACAATGCCTACGGCCGGGGCAAAGGGCTGCGGACCACCGCGGGGTGCCGGCAGGGCGACCGTCCCGCTCCACACCTATTTCGCGTACGGCGCGCCGCGTAGCAGGTGTCGAGCCAGGGCTTCGCCCAGGCGGCGCGACCCCTCGTCGGTGAAGTGCACGTCGTCGTACATCACCGCGAGGTCCTTGGGCAGCGCGGTCGCGGCGTCGAAACACTCCACCCCGGTCGCCGTGCACACCTCGCGAAGCGTGCGGTTGTAGGCGTCGAGTCCCTGCGCCAACACCCGTGCCGTGAAGTAGGTCGGCCGGGTCGAGGGCGGTGTCCAGCCGAACGCCAACGCAGCTTCGTGCGGCGCCGGGATCCCCGCCTGGTAGAGGTGCGGCTGGGTGAGCAGCACCAGTCGCACCCGGTGTCGCTTGGCGCAGTGGGCGATCTCGGTCAGGTTGCGGCGGTACTCGTCCAAGGCCGCCGCCAACTCCGGCAAGCGGTCGAGCCTGTCGGCGGCTGCGCGGGTGCGGCGGGCATCGATCAGGAACTTGCCGCAGTCGTCCTGCACCATGTCGTGCGTGCGCTGGGCCGCGGAAACCCGCGGGACTACCCGGTCGAGCAGCCGCAGCAGCGCGAAGTCGCGCCGGTGGGTCTCGTCGGGGGCCTTCGGGTAGGCCCAGAACGCGCGGCTGGTGAGCGACTGCAGCGCCGCGGCCGAACGATCTCGTGCCGGGGCGTAGTCGGCGTCGCGGAGGGCGACGCGACGCCAGAGGTCGTTCACGCCAACCAAGATGACCAGGATGTCGAGCCGCGGCGGCTGGCTCAGCAGATGGCGAGCCTGCACGGTGTGCTCGAGGGAAGAGTGGCCGCTGACTCCGGCGTTGCCGACCCAGGTTGAAACACCGCTGGCGCGGCTGAGCGCGCGCTCCAACACCGCCGGCCATGCGCGTTCCTGGTCGAGGTACAGGCACTCCGTCGTGCTGCCGCCGATCGCCAGGATTCGCACTCGGTCAGTTGCGCCTACTTCGCGGCCGCGCAGACCGAGCGAATTGGTGTGGAACTGCGCGACCGGACCGACGCCTGGCATGGCGTTCGGAAACGGGCGGAAGGTGGCGCGCAGGTTCGGTTCGCGGACCAGGAAGCGCCCCGCGGGTCGCGGGGCGAGGGCGCGCAGTCCCAACTCGGCGGCCAGCAGGGTGCCGGCAATGCCGGTCCCGGCGAGCAGCATCCGGGCCAGCCACGCGGCCGGCACGCGCGATGTGATGAGGGCGAAGGCCAGGCCGCCCAGCAGGAACACGTGCAGCAGCAGGTGCGGCTCGGCCAGCGCTGCTGTCAGCGCGCCGCGGGATGGCGGGCAGGGCAAACCGACGAGACAACGCGCGCCGAGCTCCTGGGGCGCCAAACGCGCTCCGCCGTCCTCGGCGACCACGCGTCCCCCGTCGATGCTCAGTGCAGCAGCCAGCTGCGCCCCCTCGAGAACGAGTTGGCAGGCGCCGCCGAACTCGAGCCGTCGAATCCCCAACGTCCGATCGGTGTCATCGAATACCCCCGGCAAGAGGCACAGACTGGGAGATTGTCGGAGGGCGTGGGCCGGAAACTCCGTCGTGAGCGCTCGGCCTGGCGCCGGGTCGATCCACACCGTGCGTTGCTTCGCGGTCGGAGCCCAGAGGTCGATGCGCGCGTGCGTTGTGCCGTTGCAGCGCAGTTCGACCACCCCGGAGGTCGGGTTCATCCACAGCCTGAGTTGCAGGGGGCCGTCCGTCCGTCCACGCCAGCGCAACGCGGTGGGTTGCACGACGTCGCGCGACCACCAGCTGCCGTGGAACACGCACCAGGGTGAGTCGGCGGTCAGTGCACTCAGCGGAACCGCCTCCACCCCGGCGGTGAGCGCAGCCAGCGACACGTGGTTGGCCTGCGCCCGCGCAGACTTCTCGCCGGTCGCGACGATCTCCAGCACCACGTCGACCGGGTTGCCGCGGAAGCTGGCGAAGTGCGCCAGATCGGGACCCCAGCCCAACTGCAGCCGCGCTGCAGGCACCGGACGGTTCAGCCAGACCCGCACCGAGCATCGATCCAGGTGGTATGGAGCGGTCACCCAGGTGGCCCCGGCGACGGCTGCGCCGCCGAGTAGGAGCGCGGCCTTGCGCAGCGAAGTTGCGGTCGGACGGCGCCAGAATCTCAGCAGCAACCAACACGACGCCAGGGCCCCACACGCGAGCGCGCCGACGCGCCACAGCGGGGCGCCGAGGGCCAGCGCGTGGCCACCCGCGGCCACTGCAGCCAGTGCGGCCAACAGCGAACCCAGCGACCCCCGGGGGCGCGCGGAAGATGCGTGTGGTCCGGCGTTCATCGAGTTTGCTCGGCCGCGCGTGGATGGTTCGGGAACGTCAGGGGCGCGGGTCCTGCTTCCGCCAGCGGGGTGCGGCCGAAGTTCGTTGCATGCGTCGTCGGGTCATGCGGTTCGCTCGCATGGAGCTCCGACGACACGTGTTGGTGAGCAAGCCGGGGAGCTGCGATGCCGCGAGCGGGCCGTACGGCCGACGACATGTGTGACGAACTTCGGAGACACCCTGCTGGCGACTCACCTGCAAAACACACCGTTCAGGGTAGTCGGTTGGCCGCCACCATGGAAGAACTCGACCTCGAGGTCGATCGCGCGTTCCACCAGTGCCCGATCCGCCGCGCGGCTCAGGTCGTAGTTGTCGAGGTACGCCAGGTTGAACAGGCGCCAAAGGAAGCAGTCGAAGCGGCGCACCTCGACCGGCTGCAGCCGTCGGGCCACGATCGCCTCGATCTCCTCGCTGCGGATTCCCTCGAAGCAGGTCAGCGAGCAATCGTGGTTGGGTAGAGCGGCGTCGACCTCGCCCGCGGCGCCGGGGTTGCGGTTGTGCCGGTACGTCTCCGGCAAGCTGCGGAAGAAGCGGTCGGCGACCTGCAGCGCGTCGTCGAACAGCCGACTGCCGTTGCGTCCGACGTACTCGCCGATGCTCCAGAACTCACCGCCCGGTACCAACGTCGCCGCGATCTGGTCCACCACGTGCTCGAGTTCGACCACGTGGTGCAGCGCCGACACGCACAGCACCACGTCGAACGACTCGGCCGGCAACTCGAGGCGGTTGAGGTCGAGCAACCGACCGTCGACCCGTGCGTGCGATTCCAGCCGTTCGGTGGCGATCCGCAACAGATCCGGGTTGAGGTCGGTCAGGGTGAGCGCGACGCGCTCGGGGTCGACGCCGCGCAGTAGTTCCTCCTCGATCCGCGCCGCGCCGCTGGCGAGCGACAGCACGCGCACCGGTCCGCTCTGCTGCGCGATCCTCGCGCGCAGTCGGGAGGCAAAGTCGATGCAGTCGAGCTCGAGGCGTTGCAGCAGTCGGTCGGTGTAGTAGCGGTAGACGTCGGGCGCGGGTGGCTCCGATGGAACCGCGGCCTGCTCCGCCGGCGCCTCGTAGAGCGCATGCGTGTAGGTCTGGCTGAAGTGCGCGATCTCGTTGGCGGCGCGGAGTGCCGGGAAGGCCCGGGCTCGGTTGAGCGTCAATTCGGCGGCGGGCGACACCACGAGTTCGTACACCGCCAGCCAGTCGGCCGCCGATTCGTTGCGGGGCCCGGGGTCGCAGTAGATCAGCAAGTCACCGCGCTTGCCGGCCTGTCCCGACAGGTCGACCACCACCTTGCGCCACGGGCGTTCGTTGTCGAAGGCCGGCAGTGCATCCTGCCACACGATCACCGGTGCCCGACCCGCTTCGCGGAACGCCAGCCGCACCTCGAGTCCGTCCGGGCTGATCTCCGGTAGCCCGGCGCCGAACGTAAGCAGGCAGCGCGAATCCGGAAGGACCTCCAGTGGCCCGAATGCGGCCCGCGCTCCGGCGAGCACCACCACGCTCGGTCGCCCGGCGGGGCGCGTGTGGTAGGCGAGTTGCCGCGACACCCAGTTCACCTGCTGGGTCTGGTCGGCGCGCCGCGCCCAATCGGCTAGCTCGGTGCGCCACGGGGTGTCGTCGGACAGCACCAGGACGGTCGCTGCGGGCTGGGCGGAGTCGCGCATTCAGGTGCCTTCCTGCAAGAGGTCGGCCGGGATCCGTCGGCGTCCCGCATACCCAGCGTCCGGCGCGTGATACCAAGCGACGGCCGGCTCGTCGCTTCGCCAGCACAGGAGGACCGGCTGCCCGTCGAGGAACCCGGGGAAGTCCACCAACCCCATCTCGAACCCCCAATCCTTGTAGTCACAACCGATCCGGCCCAGCTCCTCGATCAGCTCGTGGACGCGGTGCTGGAGCGGATGGGCGCGGTCGAGCGCATCTTGCTGGTCGACCCCGCCGCGGCGCAGTGTCTCGCCGATCTGCCGCAGCTCGGCTGCCGTGGCGAGGATGTCGCCGACGATGCGCTTGACCAGAGGTAGCGTGCGGTTGGCTTCGGCGGGGGTGAAGGTGCGGAGGCTCACTGCTTCGGCTCCTCGATGGTCAGGTTGCGGAACTCGACCGCGGTGGAGCCCGGGCGCAGCGTGGTGTAGAGACCCAGCGACCCGGAGAAATCCTGTCCCTTCAGCGGCAGCGTCTTCGCGGGCTCGCGTCCGAGTCGCACCACCACCTTCTGGTCGTCGAAAGCGAGCCCCAGCGTCATCCACTGGGCGCGTGCCTCGGGCGTGAATCGGAGCTGCAGCTGCGGACCAACCTTCAGGTGCTCCGAGCCGTTCCACTTGTAGACCTGCACGAACGTGGCCCGCAGCTTGGGCTCGTGGTCGATCGTCAACAGGTGGTAGTGGAACTTGGACTTGGCGCCGAACACCACCCCGGCGGTGCTCACGACGTCGCCGGTCTTGATCTGCAGGGTCACGTTCGCCGCCTTGCCGACCTTTCGGGTCGACAGGAGCACCGCACCGCTCCTCCGGCTCGGTTGCGAAGTCGGACGGGCCGACACCGCGTCGAACGTCCAGCCCGCCTTGCCGTACGGCTCGCGACCGCCTTGGAACCACTTGGTGATCTGTTCGGTGTCCGCCGCGACCTGGGGTTCCGGTCGGTGACCGTGCAGCTTGGCCAGGATCGGTTCCATCGCCTTGTCGTTGGCGGCGAGCGCCGCAGCGGGGACTTCGGCGTCGAGCTCGCGCGCTCGCACCAGGAGTTCGCGCGCAGTCGTGTGCCACCCGCCCGCCGTGTAGCTGTTCGCCGCCCCGAGCAGGGCCTTGGCTGCCTTGGTGTAGGCGTCACGGTGCTGCTTGAAAACGCGGTTGCTGCGCTTGCACAGCGTCAGGATCGACTGTTGCAACGCGCTGCGCACCGCTGCGCTGCGGACCCGGGGTACGTGCGGTCCGGCCTCGAGCACCGCGAGGAACGCTTCCTCCGGTTGCTTGGCGTTCAGTGAATTCTCCGCTGCGGCGATCTGCTCGGTCGCGGCGCGCTGGTGAGGATCCTCCTTGGCGCGCAGCCGCGCCGCCGCGGCCTGGGCCTTCTCACGTGCCAGCTCGGCGGGCGACTTCACCTGCAAGCCACGGAACTCGACTGGCGATTTGCCGGGCGCCGCCACGCCGATTGTCAGTCCGATCCGCCCGCGCGGTGCGCTCGGCAGCGTCACGGTGTGGACCGTCTCGCCGGCGAGGAGCAGCGTCGCGGTCGTGCCGTCGACGCGCACCGCCAAGCGATTCCAGCGGTCCTTGAACACCTTCGGGCTGTGGAACTCGACGCTGCTCAGCTTCTTGAACACCTCGCCGGACCACGACGACACGGTGGCGATCCCCCGGCCGTCGCCGTAGTAGTCGATGTAGTACATGAAGTACTCGTTGTAGTCGGTCGCGCCGAACAGCATGCCGACCTGTCCCTCGGCGTCGCTCCACTTCACGTCGATGCCGACCTCGCCGTCACCGTGGGTCGGCTTGTCGAACAGCAGGGCGAGGTTGCTGCTCGGCTTGTCCGGCACCCTGGGACTGGTGATGGTCTGCTTGGTGATCTTCCAGCCCTGGGCGTACTCGTCGCGGATCACCGCGTCGGCCAGTTGGTCGCGCGGGCCGGCGGCCTCGCTCGAGGCGACCGGCGCGGGGGTGGTCTTGGCGAACAGCCGCGGCGCCATCACCTTCAGGCTGTGCAGCGCCTCACCGATCCGCGACCCGTCGTAGCGTTCTGCCTCCCGCACCATGCGCAGTGAAGTGCGGTACCACTTGCGCACCCGGTAGGTCTTGGCGAGGTCGAGGAACGCGTCGGCTGCTCGCTGCTCGGCAGACTTCAGGTCGGCGCCGTGGGGATCGGCACGCTCCAGCATGGCGGCGATCGAGTCCTCGATCGCCCGGCGCATGGTGTCGGGTACCTCGCCGGTGCGCGAACGGCAGGACCGTAGCAGCTGGGCGGCTCGCTCCTTCTCACCCTTCTGCAGCAGCGCCTCTGCTTCGCGCACGGAATCCAGAACCCCGCTCTGCGACCCGGGCTTCTGTTGTGCCGCGACGCCGCCGAACATCCATGTCGCGGCGAACAGCCACGAGACTCCCCTGGCGATCCTGTTGGTCATCGTGCTTCGCTCGTTCCCGGTGCCCCCCTAGGAGTCTGCGCCACAGAAGGGCGACTCAGGAGGTGCGTGGATTTCGGCGCAGGTCGCCGGCCGAAAACGCAGCCGAATTGGTGGATTCGGCGAGGCTTTCGGGTGGTGACGGGTGTTGGAAGGCGCGGATCTCAAGGGTTGTCATTCTGTGGCGCAGACTCCTAGCCCGAACTATTCATGACCGAGCTGCTGCGATCGCGCAAGTTCGCTGCTGGCTTCGTCGAACGTCAGAACCTGCTCCTCGACGGGGAGGCACCCCGCCTCCGGGCAGAACCTGCCGTTTTCCTTGCCAGCAACAACCTTGCACGATCTCGCGACGCTGCTCATGAATAGTCCGGGCTAGCCCCGTGCCGTCAGGCCATCGTAGAGCCGCTCGTAGAGCGGGCCCTGGTGTTCCCACGAGAAGTCCTGCCCCATGCCGTTCAGCATCAGCCGCCGCCACGCGGTGGGCATCGACCAGACCGCGAGCGCACGGCGGATCGCCTGCAGCAGCGCCGCCGAGTCGAATGCGTCGAACAGGAACCCGGTGCCGCGGCCGGTCGCCGGGTCGAATGCCTCGACCGTGTCGGCGAGTCCCCCGGTGCGCCGCACGATCGGGACGGTGCCGTAGCGCAGGCTGTACATCTGGTTGAGTCCGCACGGCTCGTAGCGCGACGGCATCAGGAACATGTCGGCGCCGGCCTCGATGCGGTGGGCCAGCTCGTTGTTGTAGCCGCGGTAGTTGGCGACCTTCTGCGGGTAGGTGTCGCGCAGCCACTGGAAGTACTTCTCCATGTCGCTCTCACCGCTGCCGAGCACCACCAGCCGCACGTCGTGCTTGTGCAGCAGCACCGGCAGGATGTCCGGCAGCAATTCGAACCCCTTCTGCCCGGTGAGCCGCGACACGATGCCGATCACCGGGGCGGTGGAGTCGTAGGGCAGCTCGAAGGCCTCCAACAGCTCGCGGGTGTTGGCCGCCTTGCCGGACAGGTCGTCGGCGGTGTACGGATGCAGGATCAGCGGGTCGGCCGCCGGGTCCCAATCGCCGTAGTCGACACCGTTCACGATGCCGTGCAACACCCCGCTGCGGCGTCGCAGCAGTTCTTCGAGCCCCATGCCGAACTCCGCGGTCTGGATCTCGCGAGCGTAGGTGCGGCTGACCGTGGTCAGCGCGTCGGCGTGCATGATCCCGGTCTTCAGGAAGTTGACATGCCCGTGGTCGAGGTCGTCCTGCGCCAGGTGGCGGCGTTGTTCCATCAGCCCGAGTTCCTGCAGCACCGAAGTGGCGAAGGTCCCCTGGTAGCCGATGTTGTGGATCGTCAGCAGGGTCTTGGATGAACTGAACAAGCGGTCCCAGCCGTAGGTGGTCCGCAAGTACAGGGGCAGCAGCCCGGTGTGCCAATCGTTGCAGTGGAACACGTGCGGGGCCCACTGCATGCGCTGGCAGCTCTCGATCGCGCCGCGGGTCAGCGCAGCGAAGCGCAGGTGCTCGTCGCCCTGGTCGGAGTAGATGTCCGGCCGATCGAACAGCTCGGGGCAGTCGAGGAAGAACACCTGCGCTGGCGTCTCGAGCGCCGCGCCCTGGCCCGGCAACGGCGTCGTCCACACGTCCACCGACAATTCGCGGCCGCCGAAGGTCAGACGGATGCCCTGGTACGCGCGCTTCAACTCTCCCACCGATTGGCGGACCCGGCGGTACAGCGGCATGAACAGCCGCACGTCGTGGCCCACACTCGCCAGGTAACGCGAAAGGCCTGTTGCGACGTCGGCGAGCCCGCCGGTCTTGGCGAACGGGGCGATTTCCGAAGAGACGAAGCAGATGCGCGCGGTGGTCATGGTCGAGTGCTGGCGGGATCGGCACTGTAGCCCCATGGCGGGACCGTGCGACCGTGCGGCCGGCTTCGTCCGACGCGTTCACGACCGGGCGCGTTCACGACCGGGCAAGATCCTCGGCCCTGCCACCTCGATTGCTTCTCTACCGCCCGGCGTGCCGCTAGCCTAGCCGGCCCCATGGCCCACGTCGTCTTCGCCGTTCCCTTCGCGATGGATGCGACCCTGCGCTTCGTGCAGGCGGCGGCGGGACTGCAGGCGGAAGGCCTGCACCTCGGAGTCGTTTCGCAGGAGCCGCTGGAGCGCTTTCCGCAGCAGCTCCGCGCTCAGCTCGGGGCGTTCCAGCGGGTCGGCAACGCGATGGACGCCAGCGCGCTGGCGGACGGCGTGCGCGCGATCGCGCGGCAGATGGGCGGGCGGATCGATCGGTTGATCGGGATCCTCGAGCCTCTGCAGGAGGCGCTGGCGGAGGTGCGCACCGAGCTGCAGATCCCGGGGATGCGCCCGGCTGCGGCGCGGAACTTCCGTGACAAAGCGCACATGAAGGAGATGTTGCGCGGCGCCGGCCTGCCGTGCGCGCGGCATCGCCTGTGCCGCAACGCGAGCGAAGCGGTGGAATTCGGCCGCGGCAGCGGCTACCCGTTGGTCGTCAAACCGCCGGCCGGCGCGGGGGCCAAGAACACCTTTCGGGTGGAGAACGAGGAGGAGCTGCACGGCTACCTCCGGGTGATGCCGCCGCAGCCCGGTGCGCCGGTGCTGCTCGAGGAGTTCCTTGCCGGCGAGGAATTCTCGTTCGACTCGGCGAGCCTGCACGGCAAGCACTTGTTCCACTCGATCACCCAGTACGCCCCGACCCCGCTCGAGGTGATGCGCACGCCGTGGATCCAGTGGACCGTGCTGCTGCCGCGCGAGATCGACGGTCCGGAGTTCGCGGCGATCCGCGACGCCGGGCCGCGCGCCCTCGAGGTGCTCGGGATGGACACCGGGATCACTCACATGGAGTGGTTCCGCCGCCAGGACGGCACGGTCGCGATCTCCGAGGTCGCGGCGCGCCCGCCGGGCGCCCAGTTCACCACCCTGCTCAGCTACGCGCACGACGTCGATTTCTACCGCGCGTGGGTGCGGCTGGTCGGCATGGATCGGTTCGAGGTGCCGCAGCGGCGGTTCGCCACCGGCGCGGCGTTCCTGCGCGGGCAGGGCGATGGACGGGTCCGCGGGGTGCGCGGCATCGAGGAGGCGCAGCGCGAGCTGGGGTCGCTGGTGGTCGAGGCCAAGCTGCCGCAGCCCGGGCAGCAGAAGGCGAGCAGCTACGAGGGCGAGGGCTACGTGATCCTCAAGCACGAGGACACCGAGGTCGTGCGGCGTGGTCTGCAGCGGGTCGTCAGCCTGCTCCAGGTCGAGATGGGCTGACGAGGAGCGAAGCGAGAATGCCAGTGCACGTGCTGATGCTGTCGCCGGGGTTTCCGGACGACATGTCGATGTTCACCCGTGGGCTGGCCGAGGTCGGCGCACGGGTCTACGGCCTGGGTGACCAGCCGCTGGCGGCGCTGCGGCCCGAGGTGCGCGACGCCCTGACCGACTACCGGCAGGTGCGTTCCCTGTGGGACACGCCGGCGGTGGTCGACGAGGTGCGGACCTGGCTGCGCGGCAAGTCGCTGGACCGCGCCGAGTGCCTGTGGGAGCCGGGGATGGAGGTGGTCGCGGCGATCCGCGAGGCGTTCGGCCTGCCGGGTCTCGACGTCGAGCGATCGATCGCCTTCCGCGACAAGGAGCGGATGAAGCAGGTGCTGGAACGCGCGGGAGTGCGCACGCCCCGGCATGGTCGCGCGCGCACGGAGGCGGAAGTGCGCGAGGCCGCGGATCGAATCGGCTACCCGCTGATCATCAAGCCGATTGCGGGCGCCGGTTCGGCGGACACCTACCACCTGCGCGACGCCACCGAATTCGACAAGGTCTTGGCGCTGCTCAAGCACGTCCCGGAGGTGAGCGTCGAGGAGTACATCGATGGCGAGGAGTTCACCTTCGACACGATCTGCTCGGGTGGCCAGGTGCTGTTCCACAACGTGTCGTGGTACCGCCCCAAGCCGCTGGTGATGCGGCAGAACCCGTGGATCAGTCCGATCTCGATCACGCTGCGCGACACCTCGGTGCCGGAGATCCGCGTCGGCGTGGAGCTCGGCCATCGCGTCATCGAGGCGTTGGGGTTCGAGTCCGGGATCACCCACATGGAGTGGTTCCGCACCCCGAGTGGCGAAGCGGTGTTCGGCGAGATCGGCGGGCGGGCCCCCGGCGGGCGCTTGGTCCACGCGATGAACTACTCGGCCGACATCGACCTGTTCGTCGGTTGGGCCGAGGCGGTGTGCCACGGCCGGCTGAGCCAGAACCTGGACAAGCGTTATAACGTCGGTGTGGTGTTCAAGCGCGCCGAGGGAGTCGGGCGCATCCAGCGCATCGAGGGCCTGCAGAGCCTGCTGGCGCACTTCGGACCGCACATAGCGCACCTCGACCTGGTCGCGGTCGGGCAGCCGCGCCGCGACTATCGCAAGGTGGTGGAGGGCGACGGTTGGGTCGTCTGCCGGCACCCCGACTTCGAAACCACGGTGGAGATCGCCAACCGCATCGCCACCGACCTGCGGATGTACGCCGGCTGAACCCATGCAGACTTCCAGATCCATCGTGCTGCTCGGACCGCAGCGCCACCAGCCGATCGTGCGCGAGGCACTGGCCCCACTCACCGAGCACTCCGCCCCGGTGGCCGCCATCACTGCGGGGTGGGAGGAGCGCGAGGCCGAGGACCTGGAGCTCGGCGCCCACCTGTCGCGACCGGTCGAGAACCTCCAGTTGTTCCGTCGCGCCGAAGAGGTGTTCCAACGCGACCCTGAGCTGCTCCGCGCGGTGCGTGCGCACCACGACGACTTGCGCGAGCTACAGCGGTTCTATCGGATGCGGCTGCGCCACTCGATGCCGGCGGCCTCCGAGCTGCTGGGCACCGAAGGCGACGGACGGCTGCTGGACCCCGAGCGCGAGGCCGCGTTCGCCAGCCTACGGGCGCTCGACGAGCACCACCTGGGCCGGGTCATCGAGCTACAACAGGCGTTCTCGGCCAAGTGGGGTCTGCGCGACCGCGAGCACGTGGCGCGTAACCGTGAGGAGCTCGGCGCGCTGTTGCGCGGCGTCGGTGCGCTGTGCATCGCCGGCGGACACGTCGGGGTGCTGTTCAACCGCCTGTGGATGTTCGACGTGCTCGCCCTGCTGCCCGAGCAGACCCCGGTGGTCGCTTGGTCGGCGGGTGCGATGGCGCTGTGCGAACGGATCGTGTTGTTCCACGACGATCCACCGGAAGGCCAAGGCGGCGCCGAGTTGCTCGGGCCGGGCTTGGGGGTGTGCCGCGGCATCGTGCCGCTGCCGCACGCGCGCCAGCGCCTCAAGCTGCAGGACGCGCTGCGCGTGCAGATGCTGTCGCGCCGCTGTCCGGATGCGTTGTGCGTGGCGCTGGAAGCGGGGGACCGCGTCACCTGGGACGGCACTGCGTGGCACGCGTCGGCCTCGGTGCAACGGCTGTGCGTCGACGGCTCACTGGCGGCGCTCGGAGGTGCGGCCTGATGCTGGCGATCGACCAACTGCGCCAACCCGGCGCTGCGACCCACGAGGCCATCGAGGCGTTCCTGCGCGACCACGAGTTTCCGATCGTCGAAGGGCGGCAGGTGACGTTCGTGTTCCGCGGCGAGGCGAGCAACGTGTTCCTGCAGCACTGGATCCGCGCGCTGCCGCAGCAGCAGGCGTTCCAGCGGCTGCCGGGCACGGACCTGTGGTTCCTGACCCTGCAAGTGCCGCGCAATTCGCGCATCGAATACAAGCTCGGCATCGAGCAAGGCAGTGCGTTCGGCATGCACGGTCACGGGCAGCGTGTGCAGCTGGTGCGGGATGCGCTGAATCCCCATCAGGCGCTCGATCCGTTCGGTGCCAACTCGGTGGTGCACAGCGAGGGCTACCAGGTCCCCGACTGGACGCTGCCGGATCCCGATGCGCGTTGTGGCGAAGTGCGTGAGCATCGCCTCGCGAGCCGCGCGTTCGGCGACGTGCGCAAGGTGCAGGTCTACCTGCCGGCGCGCTACCGGCCGTCGCGCCGCTACGGACTGCTGGTAGTGCACGACGGCGAGGATTTCCTGCGGTTTGCCGCGCTGCAGACGGTGCTCGACAACCTGATCCACCGGCTCGAGATCCCGCCGGTGGTGTGCGCGCTCACCACCTCGCCCAACCGGATGGTCGAGTACCCCAACAACGAGCAGCACGCCCGGTTCATCGTCGAAGACCTGCTGCCGGTGATGGAGGAGCAGTACTCGCTGGTCGAGGATCCGGGGGCACGCGGGCTGGTGGGCTCGAGCTTCGGCGCCATCGCGTCGCTGTCGACCGCATGGCGCTATCCGGGGGTGTTCGGTCGCCTGTGCCTGATGTCGGGCTCGTTCTTGTTCACCGATATCGGCGACCACGAGGGTGGGCCGGCGTTCGATCCGGTGGTCGAGTTCATGAACGCGTTCCGCAAGGCGCCCGGGGTGCCGTCGCGCCAGCTGTTCCTGAGCTGCGGGGTGTACGAGCCGATGATCTACTACAACCGGTCGATGGTCCCGCTGTTCCAGTCCACCGGGATGCGGGTCCGGTTCGTCGAAGCCCGCGATGGCCACAACTGGGAGAACTGGCGCGATCGCCTGCGCGAGGGGCTCTCGTGGCTGTTTCCCGGGCCGCTGTGGATGGTGTACGAGTAGGCGATCTGCTAGCTTGCCGCTGCGAGGCCGACCGCCGGCCTCTTCGTCCCCCTCGCTCGCCCGACAGGGCAACTGCTGACCCCGTGGCCAACAAGATCCGCAAGATCGGACTCTCCCTGGGCGCCGACATCTGCTGGCCGATCTGCTACGAGGAGATTCTCGCCAAGCTCGATCTCGAGCTGCCGATCGGTCGGGACAAGATCCGCTTCGAAGTCGAACGTGTGACCATCGAGCCGTTCGACCTGCGGCAACCGGTCAAGTACGACCTGGTGATCGACCGCCTGACCCATTGGTTCAAGTCGAGCCGCGAGTGGATCAAGAAGGCGGTGTTGATGAACGACGTGTACGTGTTCAACAACCCGTGGTCGGTGCAGTCGATGGAGAAGCAGACCACCTACTGCGCGATGATGCATCTCGGGATGCCGGTGCCGGAGACCATGCTGGTGCCGCCGAAGGAGCACGAATCGAGTCCGGACGTGCAGCCGACGCTCAATCGTTACGCGCGCCTGTTCCGGCTCGAGGACATCGGGGCCAAGCTCGGCTATCCGGTGTTCATGAAGCCGTACGACGGTGGCGGATGGGTCGGCGTGTCGAAGATCGACAACGACGACGAGCTACGGACCGCGTACGACACGAGCGGCAAGTTCGTGATGCACGTGCAGAAGGGCATGCTGCCGTTCGACCTGTTCGTGCGCTGCATCGGGATCGGCCCGCAGACCAAGATCATCCGCTACGAGCCTTCGGCACCGCTGCACGAGCGCTACCAGCCCGACCTGGACCTGGTCGAGACCGGTGCGATCACCGCCGAGGAAGCCGAGCTGATTCGCAATACCACGCTGACGATCAACTCGTTCTTCGGCTGGGACTTCAACTCGTGCGAGCTGATCCGCAAGGACGGGGTGTGGTATCCGATCGACTTCGCCAACCCGTGCCCGGACTCGCAGGTGACGTCGCTACACATCCACTTCCCGTGGATCGTGTTGTCGCAGATCCGCTGGTCGCTGTTCTGCGCGGCTACCGACCGCAAGATGCGTCGCAACCTCGATTGGGAGCCGTACTACGAGGTTGCCGAGGGCAAGGGCGACTATCCGCGCAAGCTCGCCGGCTACGCGAAGATCGCCCACCAACGGTTCGATACGACGCGGTTCGAAGAGTTCTGCGCCGAGCACCTCGCCGAGCTCGACGCCGTATCGTTGGAGTTCTTCGGCACTCCCCGGGCCCGGGACGCGGTCCGGATGAAGGTTCAGGCGTTGTTCCCCGAGCACGAGTGGGACGAGTTCACCGAGCTGTTCTGGAGCCGAATCCAGATGTGGCGCGCGGCGCAGGGCGCGTAGGCAGTGTTGCATGAGCAAGGAATCCACCACGTGGCGTTCTCCCCGGCTCGGTCAGGATCTGACGCTGGTGCGCTGGGGGGAGGTCGGTCGACCGGTGCTGGTGTTCCCGACCGCGGGCGGTGACGCCGAGGAGATCGAGCGCTTCCACTTGGTCACCGCGGTCGGGCAGTTCCTGGCCGACCAGAAGGCGAAGATCTACTCGGTGGACAGCCTCGCCGGTCGCGCTTGGCTCACCGGTGACAACACGACCGCCCAGGGTGGTCGCGTGCAGAATCGCTTCGACGCGGCGATCTACCACGAGGTTCTGCCGGCGATCCGCAAGGACTGCGGGGACGACACCCTGGAGATCATGACCGCGGGTGCGAGCCTGGGTGCCTACAACGCGGTCGCGTTCCTGTGCCGGCATCCCGACGCGTGCAGCACGGCGATCTGCATGAGCGGCACCTACGGGCTCGAGAAGTTCCTCAAGGGACCGGTGACGGAGGACTACTACTATTCGTCGCCGCTGCACTTCGTGCCGAAGCTCGACGAAGACGGTGAGCACCTGAAGCAGCTGCGGAATCGGTTCGTGCTGCTCACCCACGGCGAGGGACGCTACGAGGACCCGCAGGAGTCGTGGAAGGTGGCGAACGCGCTCGGCGCGCGCGGCGTGCCCAACCGGGTGGACTCGTGGGGCAAGGACTACCACCACGACTGGGTGACCTGGCGCGAGATGCTGCCGAAGTACTTCGAAGAGCTGCTCTGACCGAAACAAGTCGATGGAGAACACCTTCGAGGTCACTCTGGAGCGTCTCGACGGGTACCGGTTCCACACCGAGTTCGGTGGAACGGAGCTGCCCCCGCTGGTGGTCGACGAGCCGCCGCCGCTCGGTGCGGGAAGCGGTCCGAACCCCTCGCGCCTGCTCGCGACAGCGATCGGCAGCTGCCTGAGCGCCAGCCTGCTGTTCTGCCTGGAGAAGTCGCGGGTGATGGTGCGGAGCATCCGGACCCAGGTGGTCGGGACGATGCGGCGCAACGAGCAGAAGCGGCTGCGGATCGCCGGGCTAGCGGTGGCGATGGTGGTCGATGTCGACTCGGACGATGCCGCGCGGTTGCTCCGGTGCACCGAGCTGTTCGAGGACTACTGCGTGGTCACGGCGAGTGTGCGGCAGGGGATCGACGTGACGGTGTCGGTGTCCGATACCGCGGGCACGCAGCTGTTCCCGCCCCCTGGGGTCGAGTCTTGACCCGCGCGCCGGAGTGAAGCTCGCGTGGCCCGATCCGGTGATCCGCGAGCAGGCGTTCGGGCACGGGATTCACTGACCCGCCGGTTCGACCGCTGTCCTCCCGGTTGAGCGAACCGCTGGCGCGCCAGTCAGTCGCGGATCACGTCCGCGCCGCGCGGCACGACCACGATCCCCGAATCGGTCACCGTGAACCGCTCCCGGTCCCGGGCCGGGTCGTGGCCGATCACCTCGCCGTCGGCGATCTCGGTCCACTTGTCGATGATCGCCCGCCGGACCTGCGCGTTCTTGCCGATCCGCACGCCGCTCATCACGATCGAGCCCTCGACCACCGCGCCCTCGTCGACGAACACCCGGTTGCTGAGGATCGAGTGCCGTACCTTGGCGCCTGACACCACCACGCCCGGGCAGATCAGCGAGTCGACCACCTCCGCCTTGCGGTCCGGCTCGTTGAACACCGTCTTGGCCGGCGGGTCGTTGTGCCACAGCGTGTAGATCGGCCAGTTCTCGTCGTACAGGTTGAAGCTGGGCTTGATGCTGCAGAGGTCCAGGTTCGCCTCGTAGTAGGCGTCGATCGTGCCGACGTCGCGCCAGTACGGTTGGCCACCGTCGTCGTCGACTGCGCGGAAGTGGTGGGCCTGCACCTTCACCTCCTTGATCATCCGCGGGATCACGTCGTTGCCGAAGTCGTGGCTACTCTCCTTGCCGAGTGCCGCGTCCTCGCTGAGCCGCTTGACGAGTTCGGCGGTCTCGAACAGGTAGATGCCCATCGACCCGAGGCAGTAGCCCGGATCACCCGGCAGTTCGGCGCCCTTCTCCGGCTTCTCTTGGAAGCCGATCACCCGGTTGGAGTCGTCGCACTGGAAGATGCCGAACCGCCGGCTGTGTGCCGCCGGAATCCGCACCGCGCCGATGGTCAATGCGGCCCGGTTGGCGAGGTGCTCCGCGAGCATCTTGCCGTAGTCCATCTTGTAGATGTGGTCGCCCGACAGGATCAGGACCCGGTCGGGGTTCTCTTCGCGAATCGTGTCGAGGTTGTGGTAGATCGCGTCCGCGGTGCCGGCGTACCAGCGACCGGTCTCGAGGTGGTGGGGCGCCAGCGCACTGATGAACTGCCGCAGCCGGCGGGGCAGGAAGTTCCAGGCGAAGCGGATGTGTTCCTCCAGCGAGAACGCCTGGTACTGCGTGAGCAGGTAGATGCGCCGCAGCCCCGAGTGGATGCAGTTCGTCAGCGTGAAGTCGATGATCCGGTACGCGCCGCCGAACGGCACCGCCGGCTTGGCGCGGCGCTCGGTCAGGGGCTTGAGGCGCTCCCCCTGCCCTCCGGCCAGGATGATGGTCAGGGTGTTCTGAAGCTCCTGGGTGAGGGCGAGTCCGGACGGCATGCGAGTGACCTCGAGAACTGGGCGGGCACGCCCTACGATGGCATGCGCCTCGCCGACTTAGAAGAGCCAAGCGGACTGTTCCGTACGAGATCGGGACGGCAGTCGCGGTGCGCGTCTCGCCGGGCCGGGGGGCGATCGATCCACCGACCCGCCCCCCGGGGGGGGGCTCAGGTGCCGTGGCGGATGACTTCGCCGTCGACCATGAACACGATGTCCTCGGCGATGTTGGTCGCGTGGTCGGCGATCCGCTCCAGGTAGCGCGACATCGACAGCATGCGCACCGCGTGGTCGAACTCGGCGTTCCCCTCCTTGACCTGCAGCTCGACCGCGTCGAACATCTTGCGGTGCATCGCGTCGACGCGGTCGTCGGCCGCGCACACCGTGCGTGCCAGGTTGGCATCGGATCGCACCAGGGCGTCGAGGCAATCGCGGACCATGGCGCGCACCGCCTCGCCCATCTCGGCGATCGGGAACTGCACCGCCAGCGACGGCTTGTTCAGCAGCACCAGGGTCTGCTCGGCGATGTGCGTCGCGATGTCGCCCATCCGCTCGAGGTCGTGGTTGAACTTCAGCACCATCACCACGAACCGCAGGTCGAATGCGACCGGTTGGTGTAGCGCGAGGATCTTGAGGCAGAGGTCCTCGACCTCGTTCTCCTTGTCGTCGATCTCGTCGTCGCAGATCAGAACTTCACGTGCCAGATCCTCGCTGCGCCGAGTGAATGCGGCGATCGCCTTGTTGGTCGCCGACTCGACCAGGGCACCCATGGTGAGGATGTCCTTCTTCAGCAGATCGAGATCGCGCCGAAGGTGTTTCCCCATTTTAGCCGAATCTCCCCATCACGTAGTCGGCGGTGCGCTGCTCGCCGGGTTGGGTGAAGATCTTGTCGGTCACGTCGAACTCGACCATGCTGCCACGGTCGAGGAACACCGTGTAGTCGGAAACGCGCGATGCCTGCTGCATGTTGTGCGTCACGATCAGGATCGTGAATCGACTCTTGAGTTCGAACAGCAGGTCCTCGATACGCGAAGTCGACACCGGGTCGAGTGCCGAACACGGCTCGTCCATCAACAGCACGTCGGGCTGCATGGCGATCGCTCGCGCGATGCACAGCCGCTGCTGTTGACCCCCCGATAGGCCCATCGCCGACTGGCTGAGGCGGTCCTTGACCTCGTCCCACAGCGCGACCCGCTGCAGCGACTCCTCGGCCAGCTGCATCAAGCTGCCGCGGTAACCGTGCAGTGCCGGCGCCCAGGTGACGTTCTTGAGGATCGACTTGGGGAACGGGTTTGGCTTCTGGAACACCATCCCGATCTGTCGCCGCAACTCCACCGGGTCCACGCCGCGGGCGTAGATGTCTTGGCCGTGGTACAGGATCTCCCCAGTGTGGTGCACCGATGGGATCAGGTCGTTCATGCGGTTGAACGAGCGCAGCAAGGTGCTCTTGCCGCAACCTGACGGGCCGATGATCGCGGTGATCTTCTGCTCCGGGATCTCAAGCGTGATGTCTCGGATCGCCGTCGAGTCGCCGTACGAGATGGTGACGCCGCGCGTTGCGAGGATCGGGGCGCTGCGGGTGCCGCGCGCCTCGGCTGCGTGTTGTCGACCGAGGATGTCTACCATGTGCGGCTTCTCTGCGAACGGTGGCGGATGATCACGGCGATGGTGTTCATCGCCAACAGGACGGAGAGCAGGGTGATGATGCCGGAAGCCGCGAGTGTATGGAACTCGTGCTGGGGTCGCGAGGCCCAGTTGAAGATCTGGATCGGCATGGTGGTGAAGTAGTCGCCGGGGCCCCCCGGGACGAACGCCACGTAGGTCAGGGCGCCCATCATGATCAGCGGCGCGGTCTCACCGATGGCTCGGGACAGCGCCAGGATCACCCCGGTGAGGATGCCCGGCAGCGCGGAGGGTAATACATGGCCCCAGGCCACTTGCCAGCGCGTCGCCCCCAGCGCCAACCCGGCGCTGCGCAGCGAATCAGGAACGGCGCGGATCGCTTCCCGGGCGGCGATGATGATGACCGGCAGGATCAGCAGCGTCATGGTCAGCGCACCAGCCAAGACGCTGCGCCCGAGGTGCATCCAGCGGACGAAGATCGTCAGGCCGAGCATCCCGTAGACGATCGACGGTACGCCCGCGAGGTTGGCGATGTTGAGTTCGATGAACGACCGCAGCCGCCCCGGCTTGGCGTACTCCTCCAGGTGGATCGCGGTCGCGACCCCGATCGGGATCGAGAACAGCGCGATGAATCCGATGGTCCACACCGTGCCCCACAGCGCCGACTTGATGCCGGCCTGGTTCGGGAAGCGCGACGGGAAGCTGTTGAGGAACCGCCAGTCCAGGCTGGACCAACCCTGTGCCACGATGTGGTACAGCATGATCCCGAGCACCAGCACGCTGAGCCACGTCATGCCGGCGCAGATCCAGCGGAACAGGTTGGCGTGGCGCTTGCGGCGGGCCACGTTGCTGGCGAACAATTCGCTCACTCGTACACCTCCCGGAAGCGCCGGAGTACCCGCCCGGCGATCACGTTCATCACCAGCGTGATGACGAACAACAGCGCGCCGACCGCGAAGATCGTCTGGTACTCGATGGTGCCGTTCGGCGTGTCGCCGAGGCTGAGCTGCACGATGAACGCGGTCATCGTCTGGATGCTCTCCAATGGGTTCAGCGTCAGCTTCGGTGTGGCGCCCGCGGCCAGTGTGACCGCCATGGTCTCACCGATCGCGCGCGAGATCGCCAGCACGAACGAGGCGATGATGCCCGACAGGGCCGCAGGGACGACCACGCGGGTCGACACCTCGAAATTGGTCGTGCCGAGCGCGTGGGCGCCCTGGCGCAGGCCGTCGGGCACCGCGCGGATCGCGTCGTCGCACAACGAAGCGACCATCGGCAGGATCATGATGCCGACCACGATCGCCGCACTCGCGGCATTGAACACACCGGTGTTCTGGAACACCGCACGGATCATCGGGGTGATCAAGGTCAACGCCAGGTAGCCGTACACCACCGTCGGGATACCGGCGAGCACTTCGAGCACCGGTTTGATGATGTCACGGGTGCGCTGTGACGCGTACTCACCGAGGTAGATCGCGGTGCCCAGGCCGATCGGTAGCGCTACCAGGCCGGCGCCGGCCACGATCAAGAAGGTTCCGCACACCAGCGGCAGCACGCCGAACCGCGGTGGATTCAACACCGGGTGCCACTCCGTGCCGAACAGGAAGTCGCTCAGTGGCACGTGTTGGAAGAACAGCGCCGATTCCTTGCCGAGCACCATGACGATCGCCGTGGTCGAAGCGATCGACAGCAGAGCACACAGCAGCAGGCCCTTGAGGATCAGCCTCTCGCCGAATCTGGAGCGCTGGGTGGTGATCGGCGGCCGAGGTAGGTCGGAGGAAGACATGGCGAAGCGAGTGGGGGAGCGCGCGCCGCGTGCGAGGTCGAATTCGGGAACGGAGCTCACGTGGCTACTTGCCGTAGAGCGTTTCCAGCGGGATGCCGGCGGTGTTCTTCTTGCCAAGGAACACCGAACCGGTCACGCGCTTGGCGAACCGTTCCCGCGCCGCCTGGTAGACGGGCTCCGGTAGGCGCACGTAGCCCACGTCTCGAGACAGTTTGGCCGCCTGCGCCAGGTAGAACTCGACGAACGTCTGGACCTGGGGCGTCTGTATCGCCGCAGTGGATACGTAGATGAATATCGGCCGCGAGAGCGGTGCGTAGGTGCCGTCGCGGATCGTGTCCACGGTCGGTGCGATCGCCTTTGCGCCGCGATAGCTGATGGCGACTGCTCTCAGTGTGGCGGTGTTCTCGTGGTAGTAGGCGAAGCCGAAGAACCCCATCGCGCCGCGGTTGCCTGCAACGCCGCTGACCAAGGTGTTGTCGTCCTCCGACGCGGTGTAGTCGGTGCGGCAGGCGCGTTCCTTGCCGTTGATCGCACCGGTGAAGTAGTCGAAGGTCCCTGAGTCGACGCCTGCACCGAACAACTCGAGCTTCAGGTCCGGAAAGCCGGGGCGCACCTGCTTCCAGTTGTTCACCTTGCTGCCGGGCTCCCAGATGCGTTTCAGCTCCTCCGTGGTGAGAGAGTCGCAGAAGTCGTTGCCCTTGTTGACCACCACAGTGAGCCCGTCGTAGGCGACCGGCAGTTCGATGAAATCGATCTTGTTCTGCTTCGCCAGGTCCGCCTCCTTCTGCTTGATCGGACGGGACGCATCGTTGATCATGGTGGTGCCGGTGCAGAACTTCTTGAATCCGCCGCCGGTACCGGACTTGCCGACGGTCACGCGGACGCGGGGGTGCAGCTTGCCGAACTCCTCGGCGACTGCTTCGGAGATCAGGAATACCGTGCTCGACCCGTCCAGCGAGACCGAGATGTCTTCGCGGCAGGACGTCAGCCCCGATGCGACCGCGCAAGACATCAGCGCGGTCAGAAGCTTGGAACAATACCTCATCGCGGCAGAGTAGGCCGGTCAGATAAAGGCTCCATGAAGAACCCGTAAACCGGAGCCGCGTCCCCGGCCCAAAGTCCCGCGGCCGCGCATGAACTACGAACGCCAAGACGCAAACGCCCCCCGATGGGGAGACACCCGGCCCCGGGCGGGGTCCGCCGGTTCCTACCGCGGCCCAGGCCGCACCCCGGGACTCGGGTGAGCGCGGCGCCGCGCGCCGCCATCAGGCCTCGGCCGCTTGCTCGTTCGCGCTTCCGGTGCCGCTGCCCGCTGGAAGCTGCCGCCCCGGGGCTTGGAAGGTACCGGAGAATCTTCGCGTACCGACACGATCCGCGACCCCAACAGCTTATCGCGGCCAAGGCCGCACCCAAGGACTTGGGTGGGCGCGGCGCTGCGCGCCGCCATGAGGCCTGGGCCGCTTGCTTGCTGGAGCTTCCGGGGCCGCTGCCTGCCAGCGAAACAGCTGCCACGTGTCATGGGAAGTACCCACGAATCTCCGCGTACCGCCACGATCCGCGACCCCAACAGCTCAGTGCGCCGGCAGCCGAACCCGGAAGGTGCTCCCGCGGCCCGGCATGCTCTGCACCCGGATCTCGGCGCCGAGCACCCCACAAGCGTGCTTGACGATCGCCAGCCCCAGCCCGGTTCCCCCGAGTTCCCGCGAGCGCGCCTTGTCGATCCGGTAGAAGCGTTCGAAGATCCGTGCCTGGTGGACCGGGTCGATGCCGATGCCGTTGTCCTGCACCTCGATCAGCGCGAAGTTGTTGTTGGGGAAGGCGCGCAACACCACCTTGCCGCCGGTCCGGGTGTACTTGATCGCGTTGTCCACCAAGTTGTCGATGATCAGCGATAGGGTGGGAGCGTCGCTGCGCGCCAGCACCGGCTGGTCGCCGAGTTCGTAGCGCAGATCGACGCCCTTCTCGCTGGCGAACGTGCCGAGGTCGCGCACCGAGCCGCGCACCACTTCGCGCAAGTCGACCGCCTCGAAGCTGTCCGGCCGCTCCTTCGACTCGAGCTGCGAAAGCCGCAGCAGGTCGGTGACCAACGTCGACAGGCGTGAGCCCTGACCGGCGGCGCGGGTGATGAACCGGTGACGGGTTTCCGGCGGCATCTCTGGGTTGGCGGCGAGTGTCTCGAGGAAGCCGCGGATCGCGGTGATGGGGGTCTTCAGCTCGTGCGATGCGTTGGTGACGAACTCGCGACGCACCAGCTCCAGCCGGCGCACTTCGGTGACATCGTGGAATACCACTACCGCCCCGACCAGCTCCTGATCGCCGTCATGCAGCGGCGCCGCGTTGATCTCGACCAGGGCTTCCCCGCCGTTGCGCAGCAGGCGCGCCTGGGTGCGCACCTCCCGGCCGCCGCTCAGCGAGGACGTCAGCGCCTTGGCGATCTCGTTGACCCGCGTCGCCTCCCAGATACGCGCGCCGATCGACCGCGAGGCATCGACCTCGAGCAGTCCTGCGGCGACGCCGTTCATGTGCACCACGCGCTCGTCATGGTCGATAGCCACCACGCCTTCCACCATGCCGCTGAGGATGGTCTGCAGCATGCGCCGCTCCTTGGTGATGGTGTCGATGCGCATGTTGAGCTGCTCGGCCATCGTGTTGAACGCGTTGGCCAGGTCGCGGATCTCGTTCGAAGAATCGATCGCGACCCGGCGCGCGAAGTCGCCGTCGGCGATCGAACGAGCGGCTTCGGTCATCTTGCTGAGCGGCGCGGTCACGCGGCGTGCCACCAGCAGACCGAGGCCCAACGCCACCAGCGCCGCGAACAGCGCCGCGAGGAACACCAGCCGCCGCACCCGCCCGAGGTACTCCTCGATGACGTCGGTCGGCAGCGCCGTGCGCACGTAGCCGATCTTCTTGTTGTTGCTCTCGATCTTGCGCGCGTGGTAGAGCGCCTCCTTGCCGAGCTCCGGGCTGAACCGCTGCGCGTAGCCTTCCCCCTGCTCGCGGGCCTGTTGGATCTCCGGTTGGTCGGGTTGACCGATCTGCTCGGTGCGGCGGGTGGAACTCGCCAGGACCTTGCCCGACTCGGTGATCACGGCCAGCTCGGTGTCGACCTGGGGCGAGAGCTGTTGGATCGTTCGTTGGAGCGCGCCGGCGGGATCGTCGTCGAGTGCCTGCTCGGCGGTGACAGAGAGCAGGATCGCTTTGGCGCGCAACTGGTTGCGGATCTCCTGCAAGGAGTGATCCGTGATCGTGTGCGACAGCGACGCGCCGACCACCGCCGCGAACACCACCACCAAGAGCACGTAGCCGGCATAGAGCTGCCAGAAGAACCGCGCGCCTGACCGCATGAGATCAATCTACCTGTGCCGACCGGACTTGTGACAGGGGGGTGGGCGCGGGCTCCGGCGATCCGTTGGGGTACGATTCACCGCAATAGTCGGGGCGGGGGCGTGGCCGACGCCGCCGGAGACGCCCGAGGTCAGTCCGTATCGCGGAAGCGGTAGCCGACGCCGCGCACCGTCTCGATGTAGTTGCTGAGAGTGTCGAGCTTCTTGCGCAGCGCCCGGACGTGCACGTCGATGTTGCGGTCGGTCACCACCACGTCCGGGCCGATCGCCCGGGACAACAACTGATCGCGGGTGAACACGCGCCCCGGGTAGCACGACAGGTAGTGCAGCAGCCGCATTTCGGTGGCGGTGAGATCGACTCGGGCCCCGGCGACCAGCACTTCGTGCCGGTCGAGGTCGATCGTGAGCTCGCCGCGCACCACGCGCCGCGTCTCGCTCTGCGTCGAGCGCATCGGGCCGCGGCGCAACACCGCCTGCACCCGGGCAATCAGCTCTTTGGGGCTGAACGGCTTGGTGATGTAGTCGTCCGCACCGACCCCGAGTCCGAGCACGATGTCGCTTTCCTCACCCTTGGCGGACACCACGATGATCGGGGTGTCCTTGAGCGCCGGATCCGCCTTGGCGTTCCGGCACACTTCGATGCCGTCCATGGTCGGAAGCATCAGGTCGAGCAGTACCAGATCGGGCTGCACCCGCCGAAGCGTGTCGAGTCCGTCCGCCCCGTCGGTGGCGCCGGTGACCTCGTAGCCCTCGCGCTGGAGGTTGAAGGTGAGCACCTCGAGGATGTCGGGTTCGTCCTCGATGACGACGATCTTGCGTGCCATTTCGCCTGAACGCTAGCAAGCCGCCGGCCCCGCCCGAGTGAAGTTTGGGTGAAGCAGATGGCAATCAGACGGCGCTGGAATGCTGAGGGCCGGCAGCCAAGATGACACTCTGTGACCCCGGTGCCCACACAGAATGCCTGGTCCGCGCCCCAGGCAGGCGCGGTCCCGCCGCACCGGGACCCTCCGGCGGAGTGGCTGCTGACGGACGGGCGGGGCGGCTACGCCGCGGGTACCCCGAGCCTCCTGCGGACCCGCCGCTACCACGGACTGTTGGTGGCGCCCCGCCCGGGGACCGCCGTGCGGCACCTGTACTTCGCGGGTTTCACCGAGACCGTCGGGTGCCGTGGGGAGCGGGTGTCGTCAGCCACCGCGCAGGGCGGGATCGATCCCGTGGCATTCGCCGCGCGGCCCTTCGTGCGGGCGGTCCTCGAGTGTCCCGGTGGGCAGCTGGTCCGAGAAATCCGCATGCTCTCGGGGCGCCACGCGGTGCTGGTCCGCTACTCCCGTCCCGCCACCGCCGCGCGCGAACCGCTCGCCCTGTCGCTCGGAGTGCTGCTGCCGTTCCGTCCTGCCGATCACTTGACGGTGCGCAACGACGTTCTCCAGCCGGACACCGCGACCACCGACTGCGGGCTGCGTTGGCAGTGCTACCCGAGCCTGCCGCCGCTCGACCTGGCGATCGCGACCGACGGAGCTTGGGGCTTTCGTGCCGCGCCGACCTGGCACACCGGGCTGCGCTATTCCACCGATCTCGCGCGCGGCTACGACGGTTCGGAGGACGTGTTCTCCCCTGGGACCATCGAGATCGAACTCGGTCCGGGCCAGGAGGTGGTGCTGGCGGCGACCATCGATGGGCCGATCCCGGAGCCGCGCGGTTCGTGGCACGCGGCGGAGGGGGACCCAGCGGGGTGTAGCCGAAGTTCCTCACAGGAATCACGGGCCCTACGGCCCGCTCGCGGCGTCGCAGCTCCGTCGCGGCTCCTTGCGAGCGAACCGCACGACTCGCTGACTCCTGCGTGGAAGTTCGATGACAACCAGCGAGCGAGCGTGCCGGGTGGCGTGGTCGCGCGCTGTGTGCGGGCGGCGGACGACTTCCTGTACACGGATGCCGCCGGGCGCCGGGGTGTGCTGGCAGGGTTTCCATGGTTCGGTGAGTGGGGTCGCGACACCTTCCTCGCGCTGCCCGGATTGACGCTGGCTCGCGGCGACCGCGACGGTTGTGCCGAGGTGCTGCACGGGGCCGTGCCGTTCCTGGTCGACGGTCTGCTGCCGAACATCTTCGGCGCCGGCGTTGCGGACAGCCACTACGGAAGTGTGGATGCGGCGCTGTGGTTCGCCCGCGCGGTGCTGCTGTTCGATCGGGCCGGGGGCGACCCGTGGCCGCTCCGCGGCGCGCTGCAGGCGATTGCCGACGGCTATGCGACCGGGGCGGGACAACGTGGGGCGGCGCTCGGCATCCGGGTCGACGAACACGGGCTGGTCCACGCCGGCACGCCGGACCTGAACCCGACCTGGATGGATGCCAAGCCGGCTTCCGGTGCGGTGACGCCGCGGCACGGCTGCCCGGTCGAGATCCAGGCCCTGTGGTACTCGTTGCTGCGGTACTTGGCCGAACTCGGGGAACGGTTCGGCGACGCATCGTTCCGCCGTTTCGCGCCGCAGGCCGAACGCGCCGGTCGCGCCTTCCTCGACCGCTTCTGGCTGCCCGAACCAGGCTACCTGGCCGACGTGTGGCGCGACGGGGTCGCCGACTGCAGCGTGCGCCCCAACATGGTGCTGGCGGCGTCGCTCGAGCTGAGTCCGCTGAGCCGCGCGCAACGGGCTGGTGTGCTGGCACGCGCCGAGACCGATCTGTGGACCCCGCGCGGGCTGCGCACCCTGGCGCCGGATCACCCCGACTACTGCCCGCGCTACGGTGGCGGGCCCGAGGAGCGCGACCGGGCGTACCACCAGGGCACCGTGTGGCCGTGGCTGCTCGGCTGCTTCTGCGAGCTGGCGCTGCGCGTCGATGCGGAAGAAGCGGTGTCCGCGCGGCTCCGCGCGTGGATCGATGGCTTCGCGCCCGAGCTGCAGGTCGGCGGGCTCGAACACATCGCCGAGGTGTTCGACGGCGACCCGCCGCACGGTGGCGGCGGCACGTTTGCCCAGGCGTGGAACACCGGCGAGCTGCTGCGGGCCGCGGCACTCATCGAGGGGACGCTGCCGCTCGCGAGGGCTGCCGAATGACCGCGGTGGTGTTCTACTTCCAGGTGCACCAGCCCTACCGGCTCGCACCGTTCCACCCGAGCGACGTCGGGCAGGGCAAGCAACGGTTCGACGACTCCGAGAACCGCCGCATCGTCCGGCGGGTGGCCGATCGCTGCTACTTGCCGATGAACGAGATCCTGCTGCAGCAGATCGCCGCCACCGACGGACGGTTCCGCTGCTCGTTCTCACTCTCGGGAACGTTGTTGCAACAGCTAAGCGACTGGGTTCCGGCAGTGGTCGACAGCTTCGTCGCGCTGGCCGACACCGGCTGCGTCGAATTCCTCGCCGAGACGTCTCACCACAGTCTGGCGTTCGACCGCGCGCCCGAGGAGTTCGAGCATCAAGTCGAAGCCCAGCGGTCGCGGATCGAGCAGCTGTTCGGGCAGCGTCCGACCACCTTCCGCAACACCGAGCTGTGCATCGACGAGGATGTGGCACGCCGCGTCGAGCGGCTCGGTTTCGACGTGTTGCTCGGCGAGGGCGCCGACCGGCTGCTCGGTTGGCGGAGCCCGCAGCTGGTCTACCGACCGCGCGGTTGCGAACGGCTGAAGCTGTTGCTGCGCAGCTACGTGTTCTCCGACGACATCGCGTTCCGCTTCAGCAACAAGTGCTGGTCGCACTACCCGTTGTTCGCCGATACCTTCGCCGGCTGGCTGCACGCGGTGCCGGAGCAGGCGCAGTTCCTCGGCCTGTTCATGGACTACGAGACGTTCGGCGAGCACCAGTGGGCCGAGGAGACCGGGATCCTCGAGTTCATGCGCCACCTGCCGGGCTACGTGCTGGAGAATCCGCGGTTCTCCTTCCAGACCCCGTGCGAACTCGCGGCGTCGTGCGAGCCGGCCGGCGTCCTGCCGATCCCCGACACGGTGTCGTGGGCCGACCAGGAGCGCGACCTGTCGGCTTGGCTGGGCAACGACATGCAGCAGGCGGCGCACCGCGAACTCTACCTGTTGGAGCGGAAGATCCGCGCCCGGCCGGAACTGCTGGAGGTCTGGCGCCGGCTCACCACTTCCGACCACGTCTACTACATGTGTACGAAGTACTTCACCGACGGTGACGTGCACAAGTACTTCAGCCCCTACGACACCCCCCACGAGGCGTTCGTGCGGTTCATGAGCGTTCTCGACGACCTGAAATCCGAGCTGTCCGGGCCGCGTTCCGGTCCGGTTGGCGAAGTCGTGGCCGGTGGCGAACCGATAGCAGAGGCACCGGTGCGGCCGGCGACGGATGTTCCCCGCGCGCCGCAGCCGGACTCCGGCGCGTCCCCAGGGTCCGGGCGAGTCCCCACAAGCAAGCGAGCGAGCAACAGCGCAGATGAGTAGTCCGTTGGTCCTGTTCGAGGTCAGCTGGGAGATCTGCAACATGGTCGGAGGGATCCACACGGTGATCTCCACCAAGGCGCAAACCGCCACCGACCGTCTGGGCGATGACTACATCGCGATCGGGCCGTGGCTGCTGTCGGGGGGCGGCCGCGAGGTGCCGTTCGACGACGAGCCCGGACACGAGGAATTCTGCGAGACCTGTCGCAGCCAGGGGATCTCGGTGCGGGTCGGCAGGTGGCGCGTGCCCGGGCAGCCGCGAACCATCTTGGTCGAGTTCTCGCGCCTGTACGAGCGGCGCGACGACATCCTGGCCGAGCTGTGGGAGGGCTTCGAAGTCGACTCGATCTCCGGTGGGTGGGACTACGTCGAGCCGGTGCTGTTCGGCCACGCGGCCGGCCGCGTCATCGAGCGGTGGTGGGAGGAGTACCTGGCGCCCCGGCACAAGCGGGCGGTGGTGCATGCCCACGAGTGGATGACCGGCTCGGCGCTGCTCTACCTGCACAAGCGCCTGCCGGTGGTCGGTTCGGTGTTCACCACGCACGCCACCATGCTCGGCCGCGCGTTGTCGTCGCTCGGGCATTCGCCCAGCGATGGGCTGGGCGACAAGACCGCGGAGGGACTGGCGACCGAACACAACGTCACGGCCAAACACTCGCTGGAGGGTGTGTGTGCCCGGGTGGCGGACGTGTTCACCACGGTCAGCGAGATCACCGCCGACGAGGCGGAGCTGCTGCACGGGCGGCGTCCCGAGCCGCTGCTCCCCAACGGCATCGACTTGGCGGTGGTCGATGAGATCGCCGGCAAGTCGGGCCGCGCCGACGTGCGCGCCCGGTTGACCGACTTCGCGCGGCGGTTCCTCGGTGAGGACATCGGCGATGCCGCGCTGCTGTGCATCTCCGGCCGCTACGAGTTCCACAACAAGGGCATCAACGTGGTGCTCGACGCGCTCGCCGAGATCAACCGCCGCGAGGGTCGCCGCGCCGTCCTGTTCGTGCTCGTTCCGGCCGGCAACTCCGGGCTGCGCAGCGAGGTGCTGGAGCGGCGCGATGCGCCGTTCGAGTCGATCGACGGGCCGGTGGGGATCGCCACCCACCACCTGTTCGACGAGGAGCACGACGCGGTGCACACGCACTGCCGCCGACTCGGGCTCGACAATGAGCCGGGCAGCCGGGTGAAGGTGATCCAGGTGCCGGTCTACCTGGGCCGCGGCGACGGTTTCCTCGACGAGCCGTACGAGGCGGTGTTGCGGGCGATGGATCTGTCCTGTTTCCCGTCGTACTACGAGCCGTGGGGCTACACCCCTCAGGAGAGCCTCGCGGTCGGGGTGCCGACGATCACCTCCGACTACGCCGGGTTCGGCCGCTGGGCGCGCAAGGAGGGCCTGGGGCCGACCGACGGAATCACCGTCCTGCCGCGCGTTCGCGTCACCTACAAGGCAGTGGTCGAGAGCATGGTCGGCGTGCTGGAGGAGTTCTTCGGCCACTGGAAGTCGGAGGCCCCGTCGGTGCACACCGCGACTTGTCGCGCGACCGCGGCGCGGACCAGCTGGAGCGATCTGTTCGCCAACTACGAGGCGGCGTACGCACGCGCCGCCGATGCGGTGGTGCAACGCGGCGCGGCCGGTGTGGTGCAGCGCCGCTCACCGCGGCGCCCGCACAAGGTGCAGAAGGCGGCAACGCCGCGCCTCACCCAATTCGACGTCGCCGCCAAGTTGCCCGAGGAACTGCGCGGGCTGACTCGGCTGGCCAACAACTATTGGTGGAGCTGGGACGCCGAAGCGACCGCGCTGTTCGCCGACCCTGCACCGCAGGTCTGGGCGGAGTGTCGGCACAACCCCGTCGCATTCCTGCAGCGAGTCGGCTCGAAGGTGCTCGATCGGCTGGCTGCCGACCGCGACTACACCGGCCGGTTGGCATCGGCGTTGGCGCGGCTCGAAGACTACCTGACGGTCGACAAGCGCACCGGGCACTTGACGCCCGACGGTGACCGCCGGCTGTCGCCCGAGCACCCGGTGGCCTACTTCAGCGCCGAATTCGGCATCCACGAGTCGATGCCCATCTACAGCGGGGGGCTGGGAATCCTGGCGGGGGACCACCTCAAGTCGGCGAGCGACCTCGGGCTGCCGCTGGTCGGTATCGGGATGCTGTACCGGATGGGCTACATGCACCAGCAGCTGACCGCGACCGGTGAGCAGACCGAGGTCGATCGCGAGAACGACCCGCGGAACCTGCCGCTCGAATGCGTCCGCACGGTCGAGGGCGCGCCGCTCGAGGTGACCGTGCAGCTGCCGGCGCGTCGGTTGTACTTGCGCGCGTGGCGAGTACGGGTCGGTCGCGTGTCGCTGTACCTGCTGGACGCCAACACACCGTCGAACAGCGTCGAAGACCGCGACATCACCCGCAACTTGTATGGCGGTGCGGAGGAGACGCGCATTCTGCAGGAGATCGTGCTCGGGCGCGGTGGTGCCAGGCTGTTGCGTCGCCTCGGGATTCGTCCCGCGGTGTACCACATGAACGAAGGACACGCGGCCTTCCTCACGCTGGAGCGGGTGTCCCGTCTGGTGCGCGAGGAAGGGCTCACCTTCGACGCGGCGCGCGAGATCGTGCGGGCGACCACCGTGTTCACCACCCACACGCCGGTGCCCGCCGGCCACGACCGATTCCACGAGGACCTGGTGCGCCGCTACTTCGCCGACGCGGAGGGTTGGGTTGGTGTGCCGTGGGAGCGCTTCTTCGATCTCGGGCGCGATGGCGAAGGGCAGTTCAACATGACCTACCTGGCGCTCAGCTTCGCCTCGATGGTCAACGGTGTCAGCAAGCTGCACGGCACCGCCTCACGAGCGCTGCTCGGACCCTTCTGGCCCGGCCTGCTGGAGGCCGAGGTACCGATCCACACGGTCACCAACGGGATCCACGTGCCGACCTGGACCGCACCGGAGATCGTGAAGGCGTTGGACGCGGGCGACCAGTTGCCGGTCGGGGGCGCGCAGTTGTCGCGCGCCGCAGAAGCCGCGGATCCGAAGCGGTTGTGGGCGGCCAAGGCGCAGCTCAAGCAGACGCTGCTCGAGCACGCCCGCGCCTCGATCCAGGACAGCTTCGTGCGCCGCAACGACAGCCCGCTGACGCTGCATCGCATCCTCGAGGGGTTGAGCGAAGACGCGCTGCTGATCGGCTTCGCCCGCCGTTTTGCGCCGTACAAGCGCGCTCACCTGCTGTTCGCGGACATCGATCGGCTGCAGCGGATCCTCAACGACCCCGACCGTCCGGTGCGCATTCTGGTGGCCGGTAAGGCCCATCCGCGCGACACGCGCGGCAAGGACATCCTGCGCGATATCGCCGACCGGACGCGCGGCGACGAGTTGATCGGCCGGGTGTTCTTCCTGGAGAACTACGACATCGAGCTGGCGCGCAGTCTGGTGCAGGGGGTCGACGTCTGGCTCAACAACCCGATCCGCATGCTCGAGGCGAGCGGCACTTCGGGAATGAAGGCGGCGGCCAACGGTGGACTGAACCTGTCGATCGGCGACGGCTGGTGGCCCGAGGCGTTCGACGGCGACAACGGCTGGACCATCGCCGGCGATCGCGTCTACGCCGACCAGAAGCTGCAGGACCAGTTCGACAGCGCGGCGCTCTATCGGCTGCTCGAGGAGGAAGTCGTGCCGACCTACTTCGACCGCGATCCGAGTGGTGTGCCGGCCGAGTGGGTGCGGCGGATGGTGCACGACTTGCAGACCATCCCACGGCAGTTCAACACCGACCGAATGGTCCAGGAGTACGTCGACCTGGCGTACCGTCCGCTCGGCCTGAACTACTTCGAGTACGTGCAGGACCTCAAGGCGAAGGCCAAGCACTTGGCGGTCGAGGCCAAGCGGATTCGTCAGGGGTTCGGGCAGGTGCGCGTGGTCGACGCGCAGGTAGCCGACCTGGCCGACCTGCGGGTCGGCGAGACGATCGACGTGCGGCTCGACATCGACCTCGGTCCGCTGGCGCCGGAGGACGTGCGCGTCGAACTGGTGGTCGGTCAGATGCTGGGCGACACCCTCGGTGATCCGACCGCGGTGCAACTCGCTCCGGTCTCGGCGCCGGGCGCCAGCCCGGCGACCTTCGAGGGCTCGTACCGCGTCGAGGGCGCTGGGCACTTCGGCCACGGGCTGCGGGTTCGCGCGCGCCACGGCGAGGACATCGGCGGGGCGCTGAAGGATCTCACGTTCTGGGTCTGAGGCGTCTCGACGACGTCGCACGACTCCACGACGCTTCCGGGGGCGCAGCTCCGAACGCCGGTCTCCCGTAGTTGCGTCCGTCCTCGCGAGGCGAGGAAAGAGGCCGGGGGAAACGTGGGGAAGAAGGAGAAGAAGGAGAGTCGAGTTTTTACGTCCCGCGAGGGACAACCCCGGCCTGGAGGTCCTTTGCATCGTCCTCCGGCGGGGCGTGATGTCAAGTGGCCGGGGTCCGACCCCGATCGGCGGGGGGGCGGCAAGCGCGCCAACGTCCACGAACGGCGGGGACTGGCCGGCTCCGGCCCCGGAGCGAAGGCCCGACCCGGGTGCATGGGCGAGGCCCGCTCCGCCAGCGATTCGGTGGCCGGGGTTCGTTCCACTGCCACCCCGGGGATCGCGTGCTAGTCCGGGCTAGTGGGGTGTGTCCGAAGTTCGTCACATAAGTCGTCGAGTCATGCGGTTCGCTCGCAAGGAGCTGCGACGACACGGCTTGTTGGTGGACAAGCTGAGGAGCTGCGACGCCGCGAGCGGGCCGTAGGGCCGGCGACTTATGTGACCAACTTCGGACACACCCCAATAGGTGGCTGACCCTCTCCTGATGGGCGTCGTGGTGCGCTGGGGCCGTGACGGAATGCGTCTCGCCCGTCGATGGGGCCCGTTCGCGCGCGAGATTCCGAGGCCACTCGCGTGCGGGGAACTCTTGCCGACCCTGCCATGGGCCGCGTACTCCCGTGGGCGCAACAATCCGGCAACGGGGTTGCGTCGGATGGCCCGGAGCTCTGTCGTCGAGGGATGCGTAGCGAGCTCCTCTGGCCGTGGATCGCCTTCTGCAGTGCCTTGGTTGCCCAGCAAGGTGAGCAGCCGAAGCCCGTCGCGCGGCCGCCCCACGATGCTCGTGCACTGGCGCTTTGCATCGCGCGGTACGCCGGTGGTGTGGACCGCTGGCGCGGAGTTGCCAACCTGGCGTGCCGCGAAGCCGTGGTGGTCCAGCGCCGCGGCAGCCGTTCGACCCGCGACGGCGCCTGGCTGCTCGCGCCGGGTGCCGGGATGGTGCGGTGGGAGAGTCGGACTCCTCGTCCGGTGAAGGTTGCCAAGCAGCGCGGCGTGCGGCGCGAGATCATGGTGCTGCCGACCAAGGGGCGCACCAACTCGTTGACCGTGCCCGAGACCAAGGGTCCGCGGGTGTCGCTGTTCTCCGAGTGGCAGCGGATGCGGCGCTTCGTGCTGCTGCCGTTCGTCATCCTCGATTCGACAACCGAGCTCTCGCTGGTGCCGCGACGCGACGGGGATCCGGCAGGGCACCGTCGGCTGCGGGTGGTGTGGCCGAAGACCCGCAACTACGCATGGGTCGACGAGCAGGAGTTGGTGGTCGAGGTCGATACGGGACGGATAGTGCGTTCGATCGCGGTGAGTGGTCCCAAGGGGGAGCGGCGTGAGGAGTTCGAAGTCACCGCCTGGCAGCGGGTCGGTGCGTTGAAGTTGCCGACGCGCTTCGAGTCGAAGGCCGGAAACTCGGTCTCGTTCGCCGAGCTCCGTGCCGGAGTGGCGCTGCCGGACGATGTGTGGCGCCGCGACCGCAAGCTGATCGACGAGCTGAGGGTCGCAGCGCCGGTGCTGCCCACCTCCCGCAAGACCGGCGGCTATCCGCCACGCGCCGGATAGCCCGGAAAACTCCGGCGGAGTGGCTGAGTGGCGACGTCCGACGGAGCCGCAGCCAGTTTGCGCGAACGGTCCGGGCTACCGGTAGTGGATGGCGCGCCGCTCGTACTTCAGGGCAAACGGGTCGGTCGTGGTGATCTGGGTGTCGTCGATCCACAGCTGCGGTGCGCTGCGGAACCGGATCAGCTCGGCGGTGCAGAGGCCGAGCACCGCCAGCAGAGCTCCGATGGCGACGCCCCGCGACCAGACCCGATCGAGCAGGACCCCGAGCAGCACGCCGAGCGCCGGCGCGAGCAGCGCCCCCTGCCGTGCGTAGCCGAAGAACAGCACGATCACGGCCAATCGCCCGAGCCCCATCAGCAGCCACGCCTGCACGCCCGGCTTGCGCCAGCCGAATGCGATCCCGCCCGCCGCCAACGCCAACCAGAGCAGCTGCCACGCGATCGCGCCCGAACCCCCGGGGACCACCAGATCGACCGGATCACGGGTTCCCGACAACCCCAACGGGAATGCGTAGCCACCCAAGCCGTGCGCCGCACCGGCCCAGGCGCCCGCGAGCTTCTGCCCGACCAGGCGCAGCCAGGAGAGCGGGTCGTCGAACATCGCGCGCAGCCGCATACCGTAGCCGTGCTCGAGGATGCGAATGTGCGGCGGATAGCTGAGACTCAGATCGGTCGGGAGGCTCTCGCGCAGCCCTTGTGGGAACTTCTCGGCGCCACCGTGCAGCGGCGGCTTGGCGAACAGCGCGTCGCGAGAGAACTTGCCGTGCGAGGTGGGGTCGTTGGCGAGGTAGAAGTTCATCGGGCCGTACACCGACACGAACGGCATCCGGGGTAGGCGTTCCGGCGTGTAGTCGAATGCCTGCTCGAGGATGTCGAGGTGCGATATGTCGACTCGTGCCGCACCGCGCAGCTTGGCAGCGTCCTGGATCATGGCCACCGAGCTCGCCCGGGCAAACGCCGGCAATTTGTCGATCCGTGCCTTGGCTTCGGCGGTCCACCCCATCGTGTAGCGCGGGGTGATGCGCACCGTCTCGTTGAGGTCCGTCACCGACTGCCACACCTTGACCTGCCACGGAACCAGCGGGGTGACGAACGCGGCAACGAGCAGCGCCGCCGCCTTCCAGTCGACCGTCTTGCGCCACAGCAACCAGACGACCCCCAGGCCGAAGTGCGCCAAGTGTTCGCTACGGAACAGGCAGGCGACACCGCACAGCACCGCCCACACCGCAGCGTGCCAGGTGCGCCGCACGCTGGCCAGCAGCCCGGCGGTCGCGGTGGCGAGCACCAAATACGGCGTCTCGCTGCACAGCGTGGCGCTGAGCAACAGTGGACCGGTGGCGAGTGCGGTGAACGCCCCGGCGATCGTGGCGATCCGATCCCCCAGGGCACCGCGTCCGGTCAGGTACAGCACGGGAGCGACCGACGCACCGAGCGCGATCCAGAACAGCCGCAGGAACCCCGTGCCTTCGATGTTCGGATTGCCATCCCACAACCACGACATCACGTAGCCGGTGCCCGGTGGGCGCAGCGGCAGACCGTGTTCGACTGGCAACCCGTTGATCAGGGCGTGCGCCTGGTTCCAGTAGACGATCGCGTCGCCCTCGAAACCGACCGAATACGGCCAGACCGAGTCGATCGTGGCGTGGACGAACGCCAGCCGAATGCCGATCGCGAGGAGGAACAGCAGTCCGGCGCGGACCCAGGTGGAGACGGACCACATTGCGCCGAGACTGTAGCCGCGGACCCGCCCTGTTCCGCGTCCGCGTCGTCCGTGGGCCGTGGCCCCGGCGACGCGCGGGTCACCGGGGCCGGCCGAGCCCGGACTGTTCATGAGCAGCGTCGTGAGATCGCAGCAGCTCGGTCATGAATAGTCCGGGCTAGTGGGGTGTGTCCGAAGTTCGTTGCATAAGTCGTCGAGTCATGCGGTTCGCTCGCAAGGAGCTGCGACGACACGGCTTGTTGGTGGACAAGCTGAGGAGCTGCGACGCCGCGAGCGGGCCGTAGGGCCGGCGACTCATGTGACCAACTTCGGACACACCCCACTAGCTCTGCCGCGGCTACTTGCCGATCAGCATGATGGCGCCGTTGGAGCCACTGACCGTCGAGGCGTCGGTCTGCTCCAGCACCTGCGCGTAGACCAGCACACCGGTGGCCGCCGGGGTGGTCGGCGCGGTCACCGAGAACCCGAGCTTGCCGTTGGCATCGAGCGCCGCCGGCAGGATGTCGAACGCGCCGCCCACGAAGATCTCCGGAAGGCTCGGGAGCTGGATCGGACCCTTCGTCAGCGAGGCGAGGATCAGCGCCGGCGCGTTCGCGGTGCCCTGGATCGCGACGACGCTCTGCTTGCCCAGGCCGACCTGGGAGGGCGTCAACGTGAGCTGGACCTTCGGCGCCGGCAGCGACTCGAAGGTGAACACGCGCACGTCGTCGATGTTCCAACCGCCGAGGTGCAACCCGGCGTCGGTCTTGAGTCGCCACTCCAGGACCACCGAGGCCTGGTTGTCCGCCTGCGGGATCTTCAGTTCGAAGTCGGTCCAGGCGGTGTCCAGCACGTGACCGGAGAACGGGTTGGTCCACACCACGGTGTTGTTGACCAGGATCGTCGCCTGGTCGTACTGGCTCTCCTCGACGGTCAGCCAGCGCTTGAAGCGCAGCGTCACGCCGGTCTTGCCGGTCGTCACCAAGCCGGGCGAGCGCAGGTAGTTCTCGACGTTGGCCGCGTAGGCGCCGTTGAAGCCCGTCGGGCCGAGGTCATTGCCCCAGCAGTTCACGCCGCTGGCCGCCGCCGCCGGATCGGACCAGGCCACGCTCTGCGAGGTGCCGGACTTGCCCTGCGGTGCGCCCCACTGCCAGTCGTCCTGGGTCGCGACCTGCGCGTGGGTCCAGCCCTTGTTGATCCCCTCGAAGTCGTCCGAGAAGATGAGCGTCTCCTTGCCGACCGAGTAGGTGTTGTCGGTGCTCTCCGGCAAGCGCAACACCGCGTTGGTGTTGTGGGTCGCCTCGATGTAGTAGGCGACGGTGGCCGGCGACAGCACGCCGGGGATCAGCGCGATGTACTCGTCCTGCGCGCCACTCGGCACCATCTCTTCCTTGGCCCAGGTCGTCCCGGTCTTGTAGTTGAGCTCGACCTTGGTGAACGAGCCGCTGATCGGCACCGCCTTGATGCGGACCACTTGCGGGGTCAACTGCTCGGTTGTGCTCTGCAGCGGCGTGTGGGTCAGCGTGCCGAGCTGGATCTTCGGGAACGGCAGTGCCCGCTTGATCGCGGCCCGCGACAGCGAGTCGTAGTGCGGCGTGCCGTTGTTCAGGTTGGCATCGTCGTCGTCGAGGATGAACACCTCGCGCACCGCATCCGGCTGGTTGGTGGCGTTCGCCGCGATCGAGGCGACCACGGTCCGCTCGGAGATCTGCACGGCCGTCGGCGTGCCGAACTTGGCGCGCAGGTTCTCGCGGAAGTCCCACGCGAAGCCCATCCAGGTCTCGCCCTGTTGGTGGACGCCGCCGCCGGCCGGGTAGGTGCGCGTGTTGCGGCCATCGCGTACCGAACCGCCGTTGGTGAAGAACCCGGCGCCGAGCACCGGCTGGTCGGTGCGGTACAGCCCGAGGATGTCACCCCAGCCCTCCGACAGGCCGTCGGTCTGGCTGATCCCGCCGAACGCGTCGTCGGCGCCATGGCCCCACTCGTGGTAGATCACGGTGGAGAACGCGGTCATGTTGCACGAGCCACCGGCGTTGTAGAAGTTGATGGTGAACCCGGTGTAGTAGGCGTTGCAGGTCGAGTTGATGTTGACCTGCGGGTTCATGCCCGACAGCCGGTTCATCTGCGTGGTCGCGTTCGGCAGCAGGCTGCGCAACCACTCGTTCTCGTCGTTGACCATGTAGTAGGTGGTGGTCTGCGAGCGATCGAGATCGGTCATCGTCGCGGTGCCCAGCTGGATGGTCGCCGGCGTGCCGGGCGTGACCACCGCGGAGGCCGACATCTGGGTGCCGGACGCGACGCGGATCCGTTGGCTGTGCGATCCGGTGAGGGTTGCGGTCACCGTGACCGGCGTGGTGCCGGTGTAGGCGATCGAGAAGTTGCCGCTGGCGTCGGTCACCGCGTTGCCTGCGCTGCTGGTCACCTGCAGGTTGGCCAGCGGCACGTTGGTCAGGTTGCCGTACGGCGTGTTGTTGAGGTTGGTCCAGGCCATCACCGTGCCGGTCAGCGCCACCGCGCCGGCATGCGGGCGAGCTGCGGTGTGCAGCGCGTGGGCCTTCGCCATCGCCGAATCCAACCGGCTGGCGCCACCGGCGCGCGGGAACACGTGCGTGCCACCACAACCGGAGCAGGTGTAGACCTCGTTCTCGAACTTCAAGAACTTGCCGCCGATCGCGTCGACGTAGGCTTTGCCGACCTGCACCTTGGCCGGCGTCTCATCGATCTGCACCTCGTAGGCGAGCGTCGCGGTGGTCGGTGCGGTGCCCTGTGCCTCGGCCCAGATCACCAGGCGCGGGGCCGCGCCCTGCTTGGTCGACGGGCCGCCGAGTACCTGGCCTTCGGCGATCGCACGCGCGGCGGCCGCGCTCAACGTCGGCTTCAACCCGAAGCCACCCGGAATCGGTACGGCGGACGCGCCGAACATCGAAACCGCACCGGTGTCGTGGATCCGCACGTCGGCGCGGCCCGAGATGACGTCGAGCCCCTGGTAGGTCTGGCGGTAGACCAGGACGTACACCCGGTTGGCCTTCACGCCGATCTCCTCGACGAAGGTCGAGTCACCGCGGCCGAGCAGTTCGCCGAACTGCTGCAGCAACTGGCCCGCGGCTACCCGCGCGTCATCGAGGTCGCGGACGGGGGTCTCGAGGCGGAGCCCCGGACCGAAGATCGCCTTCGGGGTGCCGGTGGCCTTGTTCCACACCGCGTTCCAGTCTTGGCCGTGCTGCTGCCGGAACGTCTGCCAGGCGAGGGTCGGTTGGTGGGGCGTGAGCGGCGCTTCTTGCGCCAGCGTCGACGCCGGCAGCAGGCCGGCGCCCAGTGCGAATGCGAGGAGGGGAGATGGTGATCGTGTCATGGGACTCGGAGGTGGGAGCACCCGCACGAGTTCAGGAGAACCCGTCCCGACACCGGAGCGCCGTGCGCGCAAGCGTGCGGTGGTGCCGCACACGTACAGGGGCCTTGGGAGTTCCGGTTCTGGCGAGGGCTGCAGGGGGCCCTCGTGCGGCGCGTGGGGAAACAGGACCGGGCAGGCACCTGCTGACCCCAGCTAGTCTACCCGCCGCTCGGAGTTACGGGAAAGCCCCGAGTGGTGGGCGGTCCGCGTCCGTCGGGTGCGCGCCGGCAGCCGGAGCTACCCGGCCGTCGGCACGCTCCCGCTCCCCGAGAACCGGGGCCTAGCCGGCGGTGATCCGCACCGGCCGCGAGTTGCCGAACTTCAGCGACACCGGCAGCGACGGATCGACGTCGAGGATCTGCATGTCGATGAACGCGCCCTTCAGCGTGGGGTCGTTCGGCAGCGCGACCGGCAGGGCGGCGTCGCCGTTGGCGTCGGCGCTCAGGCCGATGACCAGCAACGGGTTGATGTAGAGGAACGAGCCGGCCTGCCCGCCGATGCTGCTCAGGTCGAACGGCGTGGTGTACTTGAGGCCGAAGCCGAACAGGCTCGTGCCCGCCGGAACCAGCCCGACGCCGGTGATGCGGAAGCTGCCGTTGTCGATGACCGGGGCGCCGTCGGTACCCATCCGCGGGGTGCCCTGCGTGGTCTTGGTCGCGGTGCCGTCGGTGGTGTCGACCTTGCCGGTGAACGGCGTCGGCACGATGCTGAGCTGGTCGCAGGTGAACGGGCGGGCGTTCGCGTTCGTCGCCACGCCCTCGCGGTACGAGATGTAGACGCCGCCCTCGGCGGGCGCCGACAGCGTGCCGGTGATCTTGGTGCCGGTGGTGGTGCTGCCGTACGAGCCGCCGAAGTAGCCGGTCACGGTCGCGCCGCTGACCTCGAGACGCAGCCGGTGCCAACCGGTGGTCGGGGTGAGCTTGCCGATCACCACGCGGTTGGTCTTGGCCGCCGCGCCCTCCCCACCGTCGTTGTGGTCGACCAGGTAGAGGGTCGCCGCGGTGTCGGTCACCTGGTAGGTCCAGGTCACACCGGTGTTGCCGTTGGCGGTGAAGCCCAGCGTGCCGGACGGATCGGGGAAGTTGTAGAACGTGCCGCTGGTGCCCTGCACACCGAGGCTCCAGGACTCGAGTTCGGCGGTCGGGCGCAGCGTGGTGTCGAAGTAGACCCAGGCCTCGACCACGACGTTGCACGTGCCGTCGCGCAGCAGCATGTTGTGGTTGCCGCCGCCGGACTCGTCCCAGAAGATTGCCGCGTTGCCGCCTTGTGGCGAGGCGACGATCGCGTTCGGGTTGTAGGTGTCGGCGACCGTCGGGTCGATGACTCGCGGCAGCTTGAACGTGCCACCGAAGTCGGTGAGGTTGGTGCCGGAGGTGCGTGCATCGAAGTTGTCGATGTAGACGCCGGCCGGCTGGTTGTTGGACTTGCCCGGGGTCGCCGGGAGCAAGCGGAAGTCGCGGTTGTTGTTGGTGTCGAACCCGTCACGCATGCGCGACCAGGAGCTGTCGAGGCCTTCGGTGCTGGTGAAGTTGCCCCACACCCCGTCGCCCTCGACGTGGTCGCCGGTCCAGTGCCCCTTGTTGCTCTCGTAGACCACCGCGTCGACGACGTTGCCCTGCAGGTCGATCAGCAAGATCGACTCGGTGTCGTTCTCCCACAGGTTGGTGGCGCCGACCACCTGGTTGACGTTGGGTACCAGCGACGAGCCGAGCACGTAGTAGGCGCCGGGCGCCAACATGGTGTTGGCCGGGATCACATAGGCGGGGTTGGTAGTGGTCGGGTCGTAGGCCTCGAGGCGCCAACCGCTGATGTCGATGGCCTTCGACGTCGGGTTGTAGAGCTCGACGAACTCGCGGTCGTCCGTACTGGTGTCGTCGTAGGCGAACTCGTTGATGACGACCTTGTCGCCACCGAACAAAACCGATAGGAACAGTGCAGGAAGCAGCATTTGGTTAGCGGCGGGCAGGACCCGCTCAGGTTCGAGGTGATCACGCGGGCCGACGTGGCCCGAGCGGCAAAACCTAGCTGTCGTTCTGAGCACAATCCAGGCGACGAGTACGGCATCGTCAGGCGTGCTGGATGCGCGTTGCGGTGCGCCCCGCTTCGTAGTCGGCGCCGCGCAACCGCGCATGGTGCAAAGCGGAGGAGGGCATTCGCACTCCGAATGGGTGCTTCGCGCGACGACAGTCCGCGAGTCCCCGGCGTCACCGCGATGTCGGCGCGCGAAGCAGCGCGCGCTCAGACTTGTCGACGCGCGCCGCGGTCGCTTTCCTCGGGTGCGCTGACGGTGGCACTCCGCGGCTGCTCGCGCCAGCCGCGCAGCCAGCGCAGCAGGTCGGCGCCGAAGGCTTCCCACTTCTTCTCGCCCAGGCCCTTGATCGCGAGGAACTCCTCGCGGCTCGACGGTGGGTCGGCCGCCATCTGGTCGAGGCTCTGGTTGGAGAACAACATGTACGGCGGGAGGCTGTTGTCGCGCGCCCAGCGGGCGCGGTACCCACGCAGCGCGGACTGCAGTTCGCGGTCGATCCGCTCCGCCTCTACGGCATCGCCGGTCGTGCCGCGGGTCTTCGTATCGCGTGACGAGCGTGCGCCGGCGGAAGGCAACGGCGGCAACTTCGGCACGACCTTGCCTTCCAGCAGATCAGCAGCGCTCGCGGTGATGCCGACCACGTGTCCCTGGACTCCGGTGCGGCTCTGGAACGGCTCGAGCAGCAGCAACTCGTGCTGCGCCAGCCACTGCACCAGTTCGCGAACCGCACCCGCCGATTCGCCGCGGAATGCGCCGTAGCCGTGCTGCCGATCGAGACCGCGTTCGAGGATCTCTGCCGAACGACTGCCGGTGAGGATCTGCACGATACGGTGGGGGCCGAACCGAAGGTCGAGTCGCCGCACGCACTCGAGCACCGTGCGGATCCGTGCCAGCGCACCTTCGCTGGGCAGCTCGGGTACCGCGGTCGTCGTGCACAGGTCGCACTGGCCGCAGTCTTCGCCCGGAGCCCCGAGGAAGTAGCGGCGGATCCGTCCGGGTCGGCAGCCGACCGAGCTGCGCGTGTAATCGAGCATCTTGGTCAACCGCTGCTCGTCGCGCCGCCGCTTGTCGCGGCATGCCGCGAGGTCGATCGGTAGCTCGGCCGGCAGTGTCCCTTGCAGCAGCACCGAATCGCCTTCGAGCTGCAGTAGATCGTGGAGCTGCAGCATGCGCAGCGCGGTGCGCAACGCGCCCTCCTTGTCCAGGCCGAGTTGAACAGCCAGCGCGGCGATCGGCACTCGGAGCTGAGCCTCCGTGTCATCGCGGCCGGAGCGCAGCACGCGGTGCAACCGCCGCAGCAGATCGGGCGGCGGGTTGGAGTTGTCCAGGAAGAAGCGCTGCACGAAGTGGTCGCCGCCGTGCCGCAGCAGCACGCAGCGCGCCGGCTTGCCGTCGCGGCCGGCGCGTCCAGCCTCCTGATAGTAGGCCTCCAACGAGCCGGGCATGTCGAAGTGCATCACCAGGCGGATGTCGGGCTTGTCGACCCCCATCCCGAAGGCGTTGGTCGCCACCAAGACGTCGATTCCACCCGCCATGAAGCGATCCTGGATCGCCGCACGCTGGCCGTCCGCGAGACCGGCGTGGTAGGCCTCGGTCGACAGCTTCGGCAGCCGCTTCCGCAGGTTGGCGCACAACTCCTCGACCGAGCGGCGACTGGCGGCATAGACCAGCCGCGTGCCGCTGCAGTCTGCGAGCTGGCGGACCGTGAGTTCGAGTTTGTCGATACGCGTGTCGGCAGGCATCACCGCGAACGACAGGTTGGGGCGATCGAACCCGGTCAGCACCTCGGTCGGTTGCCGCAGCTCGAGCTGCGCGGCGATGTCGTGCCGTACGTCCGGAGTCGCGGTGGCGGTGAGCGCGCTGATCGGTGGCCGACCGAGCTCGGTGGCGACTGCGCCGATCCGTCGGTAGTCGGGGCGGAAGTCGTGTCCCCATTGGCTGATGCAATGCGCCTCGTCGACCACCAGGCGGTTCGGCCGATGCTGCTGCAGCAGCTCGAGAAAGCGCGGCGAGCGGAACCGTTCGGGGGCGACCAGCAGCACATCCAGTCGGTCCTCGCGCAACTGCCGAGCGACTTCGTGGCGCTCGCCAGCGGTGAGGCCCGAGTGGACCGTCGCCGCCGCGACCCCCTTGGCGCGCATCTGGTCGACCTGGTCCTTCATCAACGCGATCAGCGGGCTGATCACCAGCGTGTAGCCCGGCTGCATGACCGCTGGCAACTGGTAGCAGAGGGACTTCCCCGAACCGGTCGGCATCACCACCAGGACGTCCCGCCCGTCGAGTGCCGCTTCGACCGCCTCGAGCTGTCCGCACAAGAACCCGGAGTGGCCGAACCGCGCCTCGAGTACGCGGCGTGCCACCGTGATGTCCGTCATTGCCGCTCCCTGCCGATGAATCCGCCTTGACCTACCCGGACGTCCACGGGTGTTGCCGCGCTGACCGACAGCGGACTCGTGATTCGCTCGGGCCGGGCCATCATCCGTTTGGGGAATGGCCGAGGCAACAAACCGGTGCCGTTTCCGGGGGGATGCCGGTGTCGCTGACCGCGCTGGCGGCCGCGGTCAGCGCGGCTCGACGATCTGCGTCGTTCCGTCGATGTGCAGGTCGCGCACGGGCACTTTCTGCACCGCGCCGCCCGGCCAGTGGATGGTCAGCTGGTCCACTGCCCGATGGGTGCCGAGGCCGATGGTCACCGGCAGCTCGACTTGCGACAGGTAGCTGCGGGTCGGGGCGACGGTTTGCTCGACGGTCTGGCCGCCGAACGAGGCGATCACCCGCGCACCGATGGCGTTGCGGTTGCTGCGGGTGCCTCGCAGCACCAAGCGCAGCGCGTGGTGGCCCAGTTGCTGCTCGTTGCGCAGCAAGCGCGGTGGTCCGTTGAGCTGCACCAGCAACACGTCGAGGTCCAGGTCACCGTCGATGTCGGCGTACGCGGCGCCGCGTGCGACCATCGGCTGCGCCAGGTCTCCGACCGTGTCCGCCGGGATCGGTACGAAGCAGCAACGCGCCGCCGGCCCTTGGTTCCAGAACAGCTGCGCCGGTTGGGCGTAGTGTTGGCTCGGCTGGACTTGCTGGATCGCATCCTCGATGTGCCCATTGGCCTGCAGGAGGTCGAGCCGGCCGTCGAGGTCGTAGTCGAAGAAGAACAGTCCGAAGCTGAGCGACAACCGCGACGGCGCGCCGATGCCCTCCGAGGCCGCCTGGTCGCTGAACTGCAGTGGATCGCGGCCCGACACGAACAGCGAAGTCATCTCGTTGGCGAAGTTGCCGATCGCGACGCCCACCGACTCGCCATCGCGGAACCGCGCCGCGTCGATGCCCATCGCGCCGGTCGCGCGGCCTTCGGCATCGAACCCGATGCCAGCGCGCAGTCCGATCTCGGCGAACGTCCCGTCCCGGCGGTTGTGGAACAAGAAGTTCTGCACCGTGTCGTTCGCGATCAGCACGTCGGCGAAGCCGTCGCGGTCGAAGTCGAAGAACACCAGCGCAAGCGACTTCGCCACCGGGGCGCCGGTGGCCGGGTTCTTGACTTGGACCCCGGCGGCGGCCGAGACGTCGGTGAATCTCCCGCCGCCGTCGTTGCGGTACAAGTACGGGAACGACCCCTGGTATTGGATCGGGGGGCCGTAGGCGCGATCCCGTCCATTCATGCTGAAAGCCAGCTCGGTGTCGATCTGCCGCGACCACTTCACGTAGTTGCACACCATCAGGTCGAGGTCGCCGTCGTTGTCGCAGTCGAAGAAGCCGGCGCTCGAGCTCCAGGTGTTCGCGTCGCCAGCGACGCCGGACTCCTTGCCGCACTCGACGAACTTGCCGCCGTCGTTGCGCAACAGCAGGTTGTGGCCCAGCGTGGTGACGAACAGATCGACGTCGCCGTCGCCGTCGATGTCGCCGACTGCCGTGCCCATGGCGTAGCAGGAGATCTCCAGCCCCGCCGCCTTGGTCACGTCGCGGAAGCCGCCCTTGCCGTCGTTGGCGTACAGCCGCAGGCCGCTGCCCGTCGGCTTGTCGCCGCGGTCGTGCGGCCACGGGATGCCGCTGGTCAGCAGCAGGTCCTGGTCGCCATCGCCGTCGTAGTCGAAGAACGCCACCCCGCCGCCCATGGTCTCCGGCAGCAGCTTCTCGCCGCGCGCCCCGCTGACGTGCACGAAGTCGATCCCCGCCGCCTTGGTCACGTCGCGGAACGTCACCTTCGGCGCGGCTTCGGTCGCCGGGCGCAGGTCCTCGATGTGCCGCAGGTCCTTCGGTTTGGGCTGCGGTGGTGGCGCCGTCTTGCTGGTGTAGAACAGCCACCACCCGCCGAGCAACAGCGCGGCGGCAGCCACGAAGACCAGCGCGGAGCGCCGCAGGGCCCGGCCGATCACGGCATCGTCGGCCGCGACCAGCTCTTCGTCGTCTTGGTGCTCTCGGTCTCGCATTTGATCTCAGCGGGGCGCGTCGGGGAGGTCGCCGGTGAACGCGCCCTCGCGGTGTAGGTCGTAGATCACCACCGCCTCGGCGGCGTGGTTGGCGGCCGGGTACTTGCGTCGTGCGTTGGCGATCGCCGTGTCGCGGGCGTTGTCGTCGACCCGGTAGAACTCGTAGCTGTCGGCGTGCCGGCGGGCGCGTTCGGTGTCGCCGAGCTCACCGAACACCTGCTGCAGTCCGTAGTGGGCGGCGCTGTTTTCCGGGTCGATGGCGAGGGTCTGCTCGAACCGATCGCGTGCACGGTGCAGCCAGCGGTCCCGCTCCTTGCTCCGCGCCGCACCGCGTTCCTGCTTGGCGCGATCGAACAGGGTCTGCCCGAGCTGATTCAGCAGGTTGTAGTCGCGGGTGAAGTCGAAGCCGCGGCCCTGAGCCTGGGCGAACCCGCCGGCGAGGATCTGCTCGAAGTCCCGGATCGCCGCGTCGAGTGCCCCGTTGCCCTGGTGCACCAACCCGGAGAACCACAGCAGCGACCACTCCGCCGCCCGCGGCTCGGCGTCGCGCGCCCGGCGCAGCGCTGCAGGCGCCTCGGTCGCGACCCGGCCTTCGCGCAGGTACACCCGCGCCAGGTTGAGCGGGCCGTCGGCCCGCCCCAGCGCCTCGACGCGCTGGAACGCCTGCTCGGCTTGCCGGAGCTGGCCGTTGCCGCCCTTGCGCAGCAGGCCGATGCCGTAGTCGTTCCACCGCTGCCACTCGGGGATGTTCGGCGCCGGCGCGGTGCTCGGGGGCGCGCTGCGGATCGGTAGAGTCAGCGAGTCTTCGGCCAGCGTCATGACCGGCAGGTCGTTGCGGTACTTCGGGTCGCCGGTGACGAACCGCATGTATTCGGTGTCGAACTTCCGGTAGCGCAGCTTGACGTCGATGCGCAGCGTCCCGCTGGCGTCGTCGGGGAGCTTCAGCCGGTAGTGCACCGCGTCGGCGGCGCCGGGTGGGATCTGGTTGTTGTACAGCGGTACGAAGATGTCCTCGGCGTTGCGCCGCGCGATGCGGTCGCCATTGCGGTCGATGACGAACGCTTGCACGAAGTGTGACCACGGGTCGACGGCGAGGTCCTCGCCGCGAACTCCACCGCTACGCCCGATCAGTCGGTCGCCGATCGTCACCTTGACGTCGACCCACACCTGGTTGGAGTCGGAAGTCCCTTGTGTGAACACGTGTCCCATCTTGAGGGTGCGCACCACGGTCTCCAGCAGGTAGGTCGCGCCGGGCAGCAGCTGCGGGACGGCGGGTCGCAGCGGCGCCTGCAGCGCGCCGTCGATCCGACCCTCGGCCCGCAATCCGAACAAGTCGATCCGCATCACCCCGCGGTTGAATTCGCGGTGCGCCGCGACCGCCGCTGATGCTGCGGCCTGGTCGAGTCTGCCGGCGCGCTGCTCGAGCACCGGGATCGCGGTGTTGGCGGACGGGAACAGGTGATCGTGGATCTTGGCCAGCCCAGATGCGTCGCGCGACTTGGCGCCGAAGTCGTCCGAGGGGCGCAACGGCATGTGACAACCGTTGCAACCCGTCTCGGCCTTGGGCGGGTAGTAGAAGCTCTGGATGCCGTGCCCCGACACGCCGCTGAGCAGGAACGGGTCGTAGTGGTTCTGGCCGCGCAGCCACTTGTAGGCGTTCAGCTCCTTGGGCAGGTGCACCTTGTGGCACGTGCCGCAGAACTCCGGGGTCCTGTGGAGTGGCTTGAGGAAGGTCTTCTTGTGGAAGTCCGGCTTGGCCTTGATCAGCTGCTCGTTGACCCACTGCAGCAGCCGGTTGTCGCTGAACGCGAACGGGTAGTGCAGCGGCTCGTCGATCGTGTAGTCGGCGTTGCCGCGCGGTGAGTTGATGTGGGTGATCGCGTGGCACACCGTGCACGTGATGCCGGAGTGGGCGCTGGAATCGTGGACGTCGTCGTACTTCGGATCGTTGAACTTGCCGGTGAAGAACGGCACGGGATCGTGGCATCCGGCGCAGAACCGCGAGCCGCGGATGTTGCCGTCACGGCGCAGCATCGCCGCGCGGGTGCCGCGGATCGACGCGAGGTAGGGCGGATTGTTGAACGACGAGAAGCGGTGGACCGAGCTCGACCACGTGGCGTGTGCGTCGGCGTGACAGCGCTGGCAGTACTTGTCGTTGTGGAGCACTCGCTCGGGGATGAAGTTCCCCGACAGGGTGCGCGCCAAGGACGGGAAGAAGTAGCGCTCGCCTTCCGCGTTGCCGACCACGTTCCAGCGCCGCGGATCGCGGGTCATCAGCAGCAACGACACTCCGGCGAACACCAGCGCGACGATCGCCCACCGCCGGCCGATGTGCCAGCGGATCCGCTTTCCGGCCAGGCGGTGCAGCACGAACAGCCACGCGATCAGCAACGGGGTGATCACGTGGCACCAGTAGGCGACCCCGCGCACCCGTTCCGAGCGCACGTCGATCAGCCCTTCGATGCGCGTCAGCATCACGCCGCTGAGCAGCAAGAGTACGGTCGCGGCGAACAGTGCGTAGCCGACCCGTACGGCGCGCCGGTTCGGTCGATTCCGGGCGTTGCGGATGTGCGCGACCCCGAACACCAGTGCCGGCACGATCAGGAGCGCGCCGAGTGCCAGATGGCCCAGGAAGTTGTAGAGGTAGAACAGGTTCTCGTAGCTCGCGCCGGTCCACAGGCCGAGCACCCGCACCGCGACCAGGAACCCGCCGTTGACCGCGAGTAGGGCGAACAGCGCGAACAGGACCCCGAGCATCGTGCGCAGGCGGGGCCCCACCGCCGGAACGTACGGTTTGCGACCGGGACGAGGGGCGTCGGGAGTAGGGGTCATGGGCTCCGGTGGCGCGGGGGATTCGGGTCGACGGAGATTCGGATTGCCGTTCGCATGCCCTCCCGCCGCTGCCTAGACTTCGGCCGACACCCGGGGCTCGCCTACGCGCCCACGGAAAGCAAAACGAAAGGAATCGAGTGTGAGTGAGTACATCGACAACGTGAAGAAGTACGCCGCCGACGCCGACGAGAAGGTCGTCGCCGGTATTGTCAAGCACTTGGGCATCGCGCTCAAGAACAAGGACTCGTCGCTGGTGTCGTGCAGCGACAAGAGCGAGCTCGATCGGGTGCGCGACAGCTTCCTGAAGAAGAAGCTCGCCCTCACGGATGCTGACGCCGAGCTGGACAAGGCCGTGAAGGAAGTCTGCGAGACGATGAAGGCCGACCGGCAGAAGTCGCGGGTGACCTTCTACTACCTGCTGGCCCAGAAGTACGGCAAGCTGACGATGTTCGGCTAGGCCGAGCTCCGATGACTCGAATCACCGGAGCGTCGACCCGATCGGCGATCCGGACGGCCCCGGGTTGCGTCCTGCTGGTCTGGGTCGCCTTCGGGTGTGCCGAGGGGCGCACTGAACGAACCGTCCCGCAGCCTTCGCACGCACCCGCGCAACTCGTCGACCACGCGGTGTTCGACTCCCTGCTGCGCGAGCGCGTGCGGGACCAGCGGGTCGATTACGCGGCGATCCGCAAGCACGACGCGGCACGGTTGCGCGACTACCTGACGCGCCTCGCCGGGGTCGAGCCGGACCGGCTGGCGACATCCGAGCGGTTGGCGTTCTACATCAACCTGTACAACGCCACGATGATCCAGGCGGTGGTCGACCGGCTGCGACCCGGCTACTCGCCTCAGGACAACGACTTCGCGGTGTTCAAGGAGCCCCTGGTCGGACTGCGCGGAGGCAGGGTCAGCCTCGACCACCTGGAGAACCAGATCATCCGCAAGCAGTTCGCGGAGCCGCGCATCCACGTCGCCTTGGTGTGCGGCGCCCGGTCCTGTCCCCCGCTACTGCCGCGTGCCTATACCGGCGCGGATCTCGAGCAGTTGTTGGACGCGAACATGCGTCGGTTCGTCGCGGATCCGACGCGCAACAGGATCGACCCGGCTCACGGTGTGCTCGAGCTCTCCAAGATCTTCGAGTGGTACGCCGCGGACTTCGGTGGGCCGGAGGCGCTCGTCGGCTTCCTGCAGAAGTACGTGACCGCGGATCTGGCGGGTTCGAAGCCGACTTTCCGTGCGTACTCCTGGGAGCTCAACATCGTTCCCGACGCTCCGCGCTAGCCCGGACGATTCATGAGCAGCGTCGCGAGATCGTGCAAGGTTGTTGCTGGCAAGGAGAACGGCAGGTTCTGCCCGGAGGCGGGGTGCCTCCCCGTCGAGGAGCAGGTTCTGACGTTCGACGAAGCCAGCAGCGAACTTGCGCGATCGCAGCAGCTCGGTCATGAATAGTCCGGGCTAGGAGTCTGCGCCACAGAGGGGCGACTCAGGAGGTTCGTGGATTTCGGCGCAGGTCGCCGCCCGAAAACACAGGCGAATTGGTGGATTCGGCGAGGCTTTCGGGGGGTGACGGGTGCTGGAAGGCGCGGATCTCATGGATCGTGGTCTTGGCGCAGACTCCTGGTGGGGTGAATCAGATCTGCGGCGCTGCGGAGATCGCTTTCCCGCGTCTGGCTGCCCACCGCTGCGGCGAGGTCCGCTACCATGCTCCGTGCCCCGACTCGGAGTCCGCCCATGTCCAAGAGCTCGCTCTGCCGGATCACTGTTCCCGCGGTATCTTGTGCCGTTGCGTCGATCTTCACCGTGCTCACCACGTCGTTGCCCGCCCAGGGTCGAGGTCGGCGTGGTCCGCCGGAGGCGGTGCGGCAGCGCTGGGGCAACTACTTCGCGCCGGTGAAGTTGGCGGCGGCCGATCAGGGCAAGCCTGATCGGGATCGGATGGCCGACAGCGAACACGTGAAGGGCGCCGCGGGAAAGCACCACCTGTCGCTGCTCTACGTCTTCGACTCGAGCGCCGACAAGGACAAACAGCAGTCGTTCGAACAGGTGGTCATGAACAACGGCAAGATCAACTCCGGGCTGCGACTGTTCCGCTGTGGGAGTGTCGATCTCGCCGGAGACGACGCGGCGAAGAAGGAGTTCGGCGGCCGTGCACCGCTGTTCATCACCTTCGACGAGTCGGGAAAGCGCGCCGCCGAGGCTTCGTTCAAGGGATTCCATGTCACGCCGGTGAAGCTGGTGCAGGCGATGCGCAAGGCGGCGAGCGGCTACGGCAAACTCGGCTTCGACGGGTTCGTGAAGGGCTACACCAAGCTGCTCCACGACCTCACCCTGATCGATACCCGGCGGCAGGCACTGGCGACCAAGCGAACCCGTTTGGAGAAGAAGCCGAATGCCAAGGCGCTCGACGGAGTGGTCAAGGACGAGGCGGCGCTGCGCAAGCAGGAGAACGAGCTGTTGGACGCAGAGCGCAAGATGCTTTCGCTGGCCAAGGTCCCCGAGCGCGATCCCGCGGCGAAGCTGGTCGGGGAGCCGCGGCGGGGTCGTGGCTGAGCGCTGGCACGCGGCGCGAGCCGGTTCTGCGTGAATCGGCGCGGTGTCGGCTTGTGCAACGGCCAGCCGTTTGACGATCATCCAGCATCGAGTCATGGCCCCGGGCGAGACGTGCTGGACGGTGATCGAAGCAGCTGCCGATGGCGACCCGGGCGCCCGCAGCGCGTTCGCCCGCGCGTACCTCGAAGTCGTGCGGGTGGTGCTGAGTCGGCGGTGGGCTCGCTCTCCTTTGCGCGACGCGGTGGAGGACGGGGTGCAGGAGGTGTTCGCCGATTGCTTCAAGGCCCAGGGACCGCTGTCCGGCCTCGATCGAGAGCACCCCAGCGGCTTCCGTGGGTTTCTGTTCGGCGTGACGCGAATCGTGGCGCTGCGCTTCGAAGAGGGTTTGCAGCGCGACCGACGGCGGCAGGAGATGGTCGGGAGCGCCGAGCCGAGCACCGAGGACGACGACTTGGCGCGCAGCTTCGATCGCGAGTGGGCGCGGGCCCTGGTGCGTCAGGCGGCGCACCGGCACCAGGACGCGTCGGTCGACGAGCGCGCGTGGCAGCGCTGCGAGTTGTTGCGGCTGCGGTTCAGCGAGGGTGTGCCGGTGCGCGAGATCGCGACGCGATGGGCGGCGGACCCGGCATTCCTGCACCACGAGCTGGCGCGGGCCCGGACCGAGTTCCGGCAACACCTGCTTGCGGAGATCGCGTTCCATCGTCCCCAGGCGACCCCCGGCGAGGTCGAACGGGAATGTCGAGAGCTGCTGGAGTTGCTGTGATGTCTGGGTCCGGGCAGTGAGCGACCCCGAGCGCTTGTGGGATCGAGCGATCGGTGCCGCGTTCGGCGGCGCAGGTCCCGGCAGAGGGCAGCAGCTGGGTCGGTTCGTGCTCGGTGCGCGGGTCGGCGTCGGTGCCACGGGCAACGTGTTCCGCGCCCACGATCCAGACCTCGGGCGAGAGGTCGCGGTCAAGGTGCTGCGTACCGACGCGCCGGAGCTGGTGCGCCGGTTCCACCGCGAGGCGGCGTTGTGCGCGCGGCTGCAGCACCCGGGGATCGTGCCGGTGTACGAACGCGGCGCAGGCCCGCCGCCCTGGTTCGCGATGAAGCTGATCACCGGCCGTACGCTATTGGCCCTGCTCGCAGAGCGTGGTGCAGCGGAGCCGCTGCTGGCTGCGTTCACGCACGTGTGCGACGCACTCGCCTACGCCCACGCCAACGGCGTCGTACATCGCGACCTCAAGCCGGCGAACATCATGGTCGGGGAGTTCGGCGAGGTACAGGTGCTCGACTGGGGATTCGCTGGCGAGGCGGGGACCGCTGACGAAGCCGCTGGGCCTGTCGATGGCGCAGCCGCGGCACACTCCCCCCTCGGTTTGACGCTGGTTGGGTCGGTGTTCGGCACCCCGCCCTACATGGCGCCTGAACAGGCCCGCGCCGAGCTGCACCGGGTCGATGCACGTTCGGACGTGTTCTCGCTCGGCGCCATTCTGTGCGAGATCCTCACCGGTGCGCCGCCCTACGTCGCGGCCGACCAGGCGGCGCTGCTCGAGCTGGCGCGCCTGGGCGACCTCGGCCCCGCGATCGATCGGTTGGTCTGCTGCGCCGGACCCGCGGAACTCGTGGCGTTGGCGCGCCAGTGCCTTTCGCCGGGCTCCGAGGATCGCCCCGCCGACGCGGCCGAGGTGGCTGCCGCACTGCACGAGTACGCGTCGTCGGTTGCGCAGCGCCTGACCGATGCCCGCGCCACGCTGTTGGCGCAGCTGCGGACCCAGCGTTTGCGCCGGTTGGTGCTGCTGCTCGGGTTGGCGTTGCTCGCGGTGGTAGTGGCTACGGTCTGGGGTCTGGATCGAATGGCACGTCGTCGCGTCGAAGGTGCTCGGGTGCGATTGCGCCGCACCATGCAGGAGGCGATACAGCAGGAGGCGAACCAGCGATTCGCCGCGGCGCTGCGGGGCGTCGAGCGGGGTGCGGCGCTGCTCGACGAAGCCGCAGCGACGGCGGAGGTGCGCGCCGAGTTGGCCACACTCCGCACCCGAATCGCGGCGCGCCAGCGGATCCGTGGGGCGCTGGCTGCACTCGAGTCGATCGGGGTCGACTACGCCGACGATCCACCGGGTGCGGAGCGGGCCTACTCCCAGGCGTTCGCCGAGGTGGGGATTCCCTCGAATCAGAGTCCGGAGCGGATTGCACGGCAGGTCGCCGACCTGCCGACCGACGATCGCCCGACGCTGATCCGGGCCCTGGATGACTGGGCGGCGGCGCGGTTCAAGGCGAGGGTGCAGCGCAGTGGCGCGGGCGATCTGCTCCGGGTCGTACAACTCGCCGACAGCGATCCGTGGCGGCAGCAGTTGCGCGCGACGGTGATCGCCGACGACCCAGCGGCGCTCGAGCAGATCGTTCCGTCCGGGGATGGCGCAGACACCGTGCTACTGGCCCGCGCGCTGTTCGCTGCGGGCTCGCACGAGCGGGGCCGGGCGGTGCTGGAGGCAGCGCGTACCGCCGATCCTTCGAACTTCGCAGTGCACTACGAGCTGGCGACCCGCGCCCTGTTGGCCGAGCCGTGCGAGCTGCAGTTGGCCGAATCGTGTGCCCGGGTGGCGGTTGCCGCGCGGGCCAACAGTCCGGCTCCGCGCACCCTCTTGGCCCGCGTCCTGCGGCACGCGGGACGGTTGGTCGAGGCGTCTGCACTGCACCGTCAGGCGCGCGAGCTGGGGACATTGGGTGTGTGGGGGGAGGCGCAGGCGATTGGCACGCTGCTGCTGCACGGTGACGTGGCGGCGGCGCAGCGCCAAGCGGAAGCGCTGGCACGAGCCGCGCCCGACACCGCGTTCTCGCACGATGTGTTGGCATTCCTCGCCGATCGGCGGGGTGACACCGCGGCGGCGCTCTCTGCCGCGCGACGCGCGGCAACGCTCCGGGCGCGCTTCACCGGGATCGTCCGCCACCACTGGATCCTGTTCCTCGCTGGTGGGCCGCGCGCGGTGCTCGGCGTTGTCGGCGATGAGCCGACCCCGGGGAATGCGATCGAGGCCGGCTATTCGCTCTACTGCCTGGGACGCTTTGCTGCGGCGGAACGAGTGTTGCGCAGCGCGTCGGCGGTCGGGGTCGACGCACTGCGCGCCCGGGTATCGTTCGAGCTCGGTCGCTACGCCGAGGCCGAGGAGCACTGCGCCCGCGCCCGGGGGAAGGAGGACCTCTGGGTCGACGAGCACCGGTTTGCGGCGGTCTGCGCGCGGTTCCGCCGCGCCGCCGAGGAACTCGCGAGCGTGCGCGGGTCGGCCGATCTCCGGGACTTGCCGCCAGCACGGCTGACGCTGGTGGGGCGGCTGTGCCTGCGCGTCGGGCGTCATGCCGACGCGGCCGAACTGCTGGAGCGCGCGTGTGCCGAGCGAGATCGGGTGGTGCCGGCACTGGAACGCGAACTGGCGATCGCCGCGGTTCTGGCGAGTCGTTCGGATCCCGCCGGAGCGTTGCGGTTGCGGGGCGTGGCGCGGGCCGCACTGGAGCGGGCACTGGCCGCGCTGAATGCACGCCTGCGGCTCGGTTCCATGGCCGCGCAGCGCACCGTGCTGATGGAGCTGTGTCGCTGGCAGTGGGACGAACGACTCGCCCCGGTCCGCGAGGGCCCGCCGGATTGGCCGGTGCAGGAAGCGAAACCGTGGCGCGAGCTCTGGGGTGCGGTCGCGCGGACCGCGGCCGCCTTGCGGATGCCACGGTAGAGCGCGGGATCGATGCGCCTCCGGTGGTTTGGGAACCGCCGGTGCCGCCGGGGTCTGGATCGACCGGGGAATGATTCTGGCGAATTCCGGCGCGAAAACCGCGCTCCGCCGGGGAACGAGGAAACCACACCTCGAACCCCATGCGACACCGCGCCACCACAACCCATCTGTTCTCCCTCATCGCCCTCGCTTCCTTCGCGCCCGCACAGGACTGGGACTACGCTGCCGCCGCCGCCTACCACGAACAACTCGGTGGCCATGCGTTGATGATCACCATCGACGGCAAGGTGGTGTTCGAGCGCTACTCGAACGGCTACTCGTCGAGTCAGGGCCACGTGCTCCACAGCTGCACCAAGAGCATCACTTCGGTGCTGTGCGCCTTCGCGGTGCAGGACAAGCTGATCGCGTCGTACGACGAGAAGGTCAGCGACACGATCACCGAGTGGCAGGTCGACGCCCGCCGCAAGGTGATCACGTACCGCCAGCTGCTCGGGCTGGTCAGTGGGATCGCCGGTGGCGAAAACGGTCAGCCTCCGACCTACAAGGACTCGATCAAGCAGGTGATGTTCGCCGACCCCGGGACGGCGTTCTCGTACGGGCCCTACCCGTTCCAGATCTTCGGCGAGGCGCTTCGGCGCAAGCTCGTGCCGAGCAAGCGCAGCGTGGCCGACTACCTGACCGCCAAGATCCTCGTGCCGCTGAACATGACCCCCAGTGCGTGGATCAACTTCGCCACCGGGGAGCCCAACCTGCCGAGCGGCGCCCAGTTCACCGCCAGCGAATGGATCAAGTTCGGCGAGTTCGTCCGACTGGGCGGCATGTGGAACAACCAGCGCCTGTTGTCGCAGTCGTTGCTCGACGAGTTGTTCCAGAACAACATCTCCAACAAGCCGGACTACGGGGTCTCCTGGTGGCTGACGCTGCCGGACGGCGTGGCGCCTGACGACACGGTCGCGGCACGCGGTGCGCAGTCGCAGCGGCTGTGGGTGATCCGGTCGGAGCGGATGGTGATCCTGCGCTTCGCCGACTCCCCGGTGTGGACCTTCGACCACGGTGATGACGGGTTCTTCGCCGCGCTCATGCCGGCAGCAGTTGCCAAGATCGGCGATGGCTGCAAGGGTGCGGGCGGCGTGCCCAGCCTGGTCGCGGTGACCCCACCGAAGATCGGGACGACGTTCGAGTGGCGGATCGGCAACCTGCCGGCCACACCGACCCTGGGCATCACCTACGTCGGTCTGTCGAATACCTCTTGGGGGACGGTGGCCCTGCCCCTCGACCTGTCGTTCCTCGGAGCCCCGGGTTGTCGGCTGTTCGTGAGCACCGACTTCGCCCTACCGTGGGCCGGTGCGTCGAGCGTGACGCAGCGCTTGCCGGTGCCGAACTCCAACACGCTGTCGGTGCACCGCTTCTACATGCAGAGTGCCGTGGTCGACGGCACGGCGAACACGCTGGCGATGACGCTGAGCGACGCCGGCGTGGTGCGCGTGGGTGTGCGCTAGCCGTCCGGGCTAGCCGTTCGCCGGGCTAGGAGTCTGCGCCACAGAATGACAACCCATGAGATCCGCGCCTTCCAGCACCTGTCACCACCCGAAATCCTCGCCGAATCCACCAATTCGGCTGTGTTTTCGGGCGGCGACCTGCGCCGAAATCCACGCACCTCCTGAGTCGCCCTTCTGTGGCGCAGACTCCTAGCCAGCGTCCGCGGCAGCCGGGTTGCGAACGACCTGGCTACACACCTGGCGCGCTACCCTCGAACCCCTCGATGACCTGGCGGAACGGGGCCGGCACGGCCATCGGTTGGAATCGGTCATCGATCGCGCAGTGCACCGTGTAGCCCTTGGCGACCAGCCGGTTGGTCCGCCGGTCGCGGATGCGGAACGCGAAAGTCAGGCTGGAACGGCGGATCTCGCGCACCCGAACGTCGATGCGCAGCACGTCGTGCAGGCGCGCCGGGGAGCGGAAGTCGAGATGAGCGGCGACCACGACGTTGTCGAAGTCGCGGATCGGTCGGTTGCCCTCGGTCAAGCCGAGGTTGAGCAGGTAGTCGACCCTGCCGACCTCGAGGTAGGTGAAGTAGTTGCCGTGGAACACCACGCCCATCGCGTCGGTCTCGGGCAGGCGGACACGCACCTCGGTGCTGAAGTGGAAGACCTCGTCGTCGACAGCGGGCTGGCCGGGCATGGAATGGAGGAGCGGGGGCGTGGCTGGCCGGTCATCTTGGTCGATGGCTCGTGGGCGTGCAACGCCGCGCCGCGCGACACGGCGCCCGGCTCGCGTTCAGTCGCGGCGTCGCGACATCAACACGACCACGATCACGACCAGCCCCACGCCCCCGACCAGCCAGACCATGTCGGCGGTGGGCTGCGGTGCGGGCGCGGGCTTGTCCGGCGCCGTGGGTCGCTCCAATGACGAAGCCGGTTTGTCGGGGGGCGGTCGCTTCGCTTCGGGTCGCGGTGCGCCGTCCGGTTGCGGAATGGCAGCCGGGGCGCGGCTGGCGGTGTGTGGGTTGTCGCGCGGCTGCTTGCCAGCGGTCGATCCGGGTCGTACGGCTGGATCGGGGATCGGGGGGCCGATCGTCAGGGTGGCGGTCACCGGACACGAGAACACCCCGAGCAGCTGGCCGGTGGTGCCGTTGCTGACCTCCAACTCGACCGTTCCAGGCAACGTGTACTTGCCGGCCTTGGCATCCGTCGCCGCGGTGACCGGGATGCGGATCGTCACCGTCTCATCGTGGATCGGCTGGCCGAGGAAGTGCCGCGCCACCGTTCCCGGTCGCGCCGCGCCTACTTCTTGGGTGCCGAAGCGGATCGGGGCGATGCCGTCGGGTAGCGAGGCGGTCGCCAGGGCGCCGGGAACCACCACGGTGTCGCGCGCCAGTACCGCCACCACATGCAGCACACCGGACTGGCCGGAGGTCAGCCGTCGGGGGCGGGTCGAAGCGAGCGCCGAGAACATCCCCTTGGCGGGCATCGGCGGAATCTTGCCGGCGCGGCGCAGATCGCGGTGCTCGGTGGGCGAGACCGGTCGCTCGCCGAGCGACCGATCCGCGCGCACTCGGACCTCCACCACCGCCGTGCCCCGCAGTTCGTAGCGCGGCGGTGGGATCTGATCCGGTCGAAGCGGGGGCAGGGTGGCGGATTCCGGCTGAGTGCCACCCGGGGCCACGCCACCGTCGTCGCCGGACTTGACCGGCTTGCCACCGACCGTGCCCTGAGCACACAGGGTGCTGCCGATCAGCAGCAGCAAACAGGACGCTCTTCGCGGGCGGTGCGCGAAACCGAACAGTCGTTGCAACGATGGATTCCTGGTTTCAGTCGATCTTCTTGGCCGGCTCACGGGCCTTGTCGAGGGCTGCCAGCATGTCCTCGACCTTGACCTTGGCCGGATCGTACTTGACCTGGAACTTGGTGTTGCCTGCCTTCAGGTCGACGATCTCGACCCCGGCGAACGGCTTCAGCGCGCCACGCACGGTGGCAACGCAGCCGTTTCAAGGCACCTTGGCGAGTTCGAGCGTGGAGCAGGTCAGGTTCGCGGCCGAGGCTGCTTTCGGCGCTGGCTCGCTGACCTTGGACGGGGGTTTGGCGACCTCGGCGGTGCACGCGGACAGGAACATCGGGGCTGGCAGCAGGGCCAGCGTCATCAGGAACATTCGCATTCCGGCATCGTCACCGATGGTGCGAAGGAACGCCAGGGACACGGGACTCTGCGCTTGGATGGGAGGAATGCGCCGACAGCAGCGAGGCCGGCAGGACCCGGGTGCCGAGCACCGCATCGACGGCGATCCGTGGGGCGGAGCCCGGGCAGATGCCTCGCTGCACGAACCGCCGCAACGCCGCGGGATGACGCACCCCGTCGCGCACCACGTCGTGGGGTGGTAGCTCGCAGAACCGAGTGCGATCTCGGCACACGGCCCATACCTGCCGGTGGTGCACGTTCCACACGTGTCGCCGCGTGGAGAGGTCGACGACCACTGCCCCGACCGAGAGATCGCGTAGGAACTGCGCGCAGTCGGCGTCGCTGTGGAATCGCGGCGTGTAGCCCTCGCCGCACCAGCTGCTGGTCGCCAACACCTTGCTGCCGCGTAGTACGATGTGTCCGGGGCGTGCTTCCGCGAGTGCCATGCCGGCGATGAATGCACCCTCTCCGGTGGCGTCGGACACCACGAGCACCGGCAGGCCGGCCAGCGCCGGATCGGTCGCGATCTGCCGCGCGGTGTCGGCGAAGCCGCGGAACGCCTTGTGGTGCACTTCGAATCGATCGACGAGGAACAGCAGAAGTGCGAGCGGGGCGAGGGTCGGGGCGATCCACGCGGCCGATACCTGTTTGGCCAGCGCGTGGAGGCCCGCCGCGGCGAACAGCAGGACGGCCGGCGCGCCGAGCACCAGATGACGCGTCTCGATGCTGCTCGGGATGGCGAGATGGAACACGCCGAGCGCTGCGAGCCAGGCAGCCATCGCTGCGCACACACCGTCTGGCCGGTGGCGCATGCGGGCCACCAACCCCAGTGCCGCCAGCGAAACCAGCACGACTCCACCCAGGTCGACCGCGCCCTCGAGGTAGAACTCCGCGGCGCGCGCCGCATATCGCAGGCTCGGGGTCGACCCGCTGTCCCATGCCGATGCCGAGATCGGCAACGACACCGAGTACCACGGCGCGCACAGCAGCGCGATCAGGGCTGCAGGCGCCCACAGGGCACCTCGTCGCAGCACGCCCCACTGCCGGCGGATGGCGATTGCGAACGGCGGCACCATCGCCAGCGCGAGGCCGTTCCCCTTGGTCAGGATCGCCAGCGTTGCCAGCGCGGCGAAGCCCAGGGCGTCGCGGCGCAGTCCCCGGTCGAGGAAACGGCCGAAACGATGCGTGGCGAGCAGGCAGAGCAGCGCCAAGGGAACCTCCGCCATCACCGCCGCGGCCGACGCTTGCACCGCCGGAAGGAGCAGGAACCAGACTCCGGTGCACACACCGATCACCCAGCCGACGCGGCGTCCTGTCAGCCACGCGATCGCCCCCGCGGTGGTGGCCGCCAGCAGACTCATCAGCGCGAGCAGCGCGAGTGCGCTCGTCCCGCAGCACAGAGTCCACGCGGCTTGGACGAGGTAGAACACCGGCGGCCAGTTGCCGAGCGCGACCTTCGGATAGTGCAGGTAGAACTGCTTGGCGAACTCGAGTGGATCGCCGAGCGAGCTGGCGAGGTAGTCGCGCACCATCAGCCCGGTGACCACGTGCGCCGGCTCGTCGTCGGCCGAGCACAGGTCGCTGGTCGCGGCGCCGCTGGCATGGCTCAAGACCAGTGCCAGGGCCAACAACGCGGCGCCCAGCGCGGCGAGTGCCACGCCGCGGGGGAAAGCGGCCGTGTGGCGGGGGGTGGTGGGCGGAGTGACCGCGTGGGACGGGGCGGCGGGGCTCTGCGCCGCGGCTCGTGCACGGACCGGTGCCGCGGGGACGGCGGGGCTCGACATGATCCAGGATACCCGGCTGCACCGGGACGCCGAGCCGCCCCACGGCGACGTTCTCGATCCGGGAGCGTCGCGCTCAGCCGGCGCGGCCCTTGATCAACCGGTGCAAGGCGCCGATCGAGGTCGCCAGCGGGAGGGCCTCGGTCATCGGTATCGTGCAGTAGACGCCGGCGATCGCCGCCCACAGCAGTCGCCCGCGCGTCGCGAAGCCGTACAGCGTGCTCAGCCAGTAGCCCACCAGCGAGCCGATCAGGAAGCCGAAGTACACGCCGATCGGACCGAACGTCGCGAGGTCGACGGTGTCCAGGATCAAGCCACCGACCACCGGGCCGATCGCGAAGTGCAAGCGCTGCGGCAGCGTCGGGGACGGAACGTCGGTTTCGAGGTCGGTCATCGTCGGACACGCGGTTTGCGGGGCGGCCGGGATACCCGGCGCATCCCCCGCACATTCACCGCGGTCCCCGTGCACTGTCCGAGCGGTGTGCCCGGTGTTGCGCGCGAGCCCGGTTCACTGCAGCGCCAGCCGAGTGCCTTCGGAGGTGACCAGACCGGCGGTATTGGCGTTCGGGTCGAGCACCGCCCACTGGTAGTAGACGATCCCCGCCATCGAGGGATCGATCGGCACGGTGACGCGAAGTGTGCCGGATGCGTCGGCGGACCGGCCGAGCAGGAAGTCGACCCCCGTGTAGAGGAAGTTGCCGGGGGCACCCGGGAACGGGATGCCTGGGAAGATCTGCGTGGTGCTGAGGACGAACAAGCCCTGGGTCCCCAGCGGCAAGGAGGTCCGCAGCGCGAGTTCGAGGTCGCAGCGGTACCAGGCGCGCAAACTCGACAGGCTGCCGGTCGACGGTGTGCCGTGCACGCCGTAGCCGTTGGCGGTCGCCTCGCGGCACAGCCGCAGCCGGAAGACCTCGAGGCTCGCGCCGACGGGCGCTTGATACACCACCACGTGGCCGTGCACGTCGACCGTCGCGCGGCGAAGGCCCCCGCCGACGTTGGCCACCAGCACCTTCTGATTGCTGCCGTCCTGGTCGATGCGGTGGATGTCGAGGGTCTGCGCCGGGCTCTCGTAGAACACCTGCTGGTCACCGCTCATGAAGGCCAACCGATCGCCACTGGTGCTGAGCGCGGTGAGCTTCTTCGGTTGCTTGGTTGCCAGGGGGATCACCCAGACCTCTTTGGTGCCGCCGACCAGCGCTTCGTACACCACCTGTTGGCCATCGAGCGACAGGCGGCCGTAGCGGTTGCCCGGCCCGCTGCCGTTGGTGAGCTGCTGGGTGTTCTGTGTGCCGCTGTCGTAGAGGAACAGCTCCTGGAAGCCGCCGACCGGCTTCTGGTAGAGCAGCAAGGTGCCACGGGCGTGTGGGAAGCGGTTGCCGACCCCACTGCCACTGGTGAGCTGCACGGGAGTGGACCCGTTCAGGGTGCCCACCATCACCTCGAGTGCGCCGCCGACTTCTTGCTGCCAGACCACGGTCCCCGCCAGCTCGTCGGCGTGGGGGTACGGGAACAGAGTCGAGGTGCCGACCACCTTGTCGGTGTTCGCCACCGTGTCGACCACGTGCACGCCGGTGTCGTTCCAGTAGCTGATCCAGCGACCGGAGTCGGTGATCGACAGCGCCGGCCAGCTGTCGAAGGTCCCGCGCCCCACCCGCAGGTCGGCGCCGGTGGTCAGGCGTGCCGGCGTGCCGCCGTCGATCGGCACCGTGAACAACTCACGCACGCCGCTGGCGATCGCCGCGTATGCGACGAAACGGCCGTTGGCGCTGACCACTGCTTGGCGTTCACCACCACCGCTGCCGTTGGTGAGCTGCACGCTCTGGCAGTGCAGGGCGGCCGTGGGAACGAGGACGAGCGCCAGACCGAGCAGCCGGCGCGACACATTGGAATCGGTTGGGCGGATCATGGCAGCTTCAGCATCGCGATCTTGTTCTGGCCGGACTCGGTGAACCACACCGTGCCGTCGGGTGCGACCGTCAGGCCGTCCTTGAGACCCGCGGAGTTGGTCGGGATCTTGTAGGCGGTGAAGGTCTTCGTGGTGGGGTTGAACACTTCGATGTAGCCGCTGCTGCGCGTGCCCACGATCACGTCGCCATTGGGGGCGATCGCCATGGGGCCGGCGTACTCGGCGGTCTGCGGGAAGTTGAACGTGGTGACCGTCTTGCCGACCACGTCGTACGCCGCCAGGCGAGCCTGGGACCAGAGCGAGTAGTAGACCTTCCCGTCGTGGTGGGCGAGGAATGCCGGACCGCCCCGGTTGGGGTCCGGGATGTCGACGACCGGCTTGCCGAGCGCCTTGTGGCCCAGGGCCTGGCCGTAGTACTCGGTGAAGTACATGTCGTCGTGCACCGGATCGAGCGCGCCGGCCGTCACCCAGCAGCTCGCGGTCGGCATCACGTAGCTACCCAGCCACTTGCCGGCTTTGGGGTCGAGTTCGGAAATCCGGTTGGCGATGTGGTCGGTGACCCAGATGGTGTCGTGGCCGCTCGCTACCGGGATCGCCGGGTTCGACGGCGAGTAGGGGACCGGGAACTGGGTGTAGGTCTTGGTCGGGATGTCGAGCATCGACAGCTGCCCGGAGTAGTACATGCCGGTCCACACCCGGTCGCGGTCGTCCACCATCAACCCGTCGGGCCCGGTGACCCCGGTGGGCGCCGGGTACTGGGTGAACTTCTGTGCCTTGGGGTCGTACGAGGTGACCTGGTTGTTGTTCGGTTGGCTGAACCAGATCAGCCCCGTGCTGTCGGCGAAGATCTGGTCGGGGAAGGTGCCGGCCGGAACCGGGATCTCGGTGATCGTCGCGTTGGCAGTGGAGGGCGGTGGGGTGGTGACGCGGACCGTGTGGATGGTGTTGACCAGCCGAGTCCCGCACATCACTTGGGTGATGCTGCGCGTCGACGTCGATTGCGTGCGCAGCTGCGCCAACACCCAGCGGTAGCCACCGCGCCGTGCTTCCGCGAACCACACTTCATCGGCGCCGATTCGATCGGGCGCGGCATCGATGCCGAGGTTCGGCGCGATCAGTGTGCTCGACAAACCGAGCAGCGAGCCGTCCGGGTTCCAATACACCGAGACTCGGGCGTCGAGCACCGCGCGTCCGGCGAGCGACATCTCGTAGTCCCAGACCTCCGTGCCCCGCCAGTCGCGGATCGACAGGAAGCGCGCCCGCAGGTCGGGAGTGGCGAGCGCGGTCGCGCTGCGCGCAAGCCACGCGAGCACGGCTGCCTGGTTCTTGGGCAACGCGACCGGTTTGGCGCCGGTTGGCCAGGCGAGGATCGGCTTGCCGCCGAGGTTCGAGAGCGAGCGCAGGGTCAGTCCGCCGAGCACCACCTCGACCTGTGGTTGCTTGCGCCCCCCGAGCACTACTTCGATCAGTGCGTTGGGGATTGCGACGCGAGGCAGTGGTGCCTGAGTCGAGGCGCGCTGGGCGCCCAGGGGGGCGAGCACGATGCCGGCGAGCATGGCGCCCGCGAACAGCCTGCCGCGACGGGAACGAGGACCGACGTGGATCATGGGCGGATTGTGGCGCATCCGGGCTGCGGCGGCGCGGGGGGGGCGCGAGAAAGTCGGCGGGGGCCGAGGTCCAGGGGCGGCGCCGGATTCGGTCGCGGCGTTTCTCCCGAGCCGGCCATCCGGGGGCCCCGCCTGCGCGACGGCGAGGGCGAGACGGGCTTCGGCAGCCGTCAGCGCGGGTCCGTCGCGGTGCCCGAGCACAGCGCGACCAGGCGCTGCGGGTCATCGGTGATGATTCCGTCGACCCCCGCCGCGATCGCCGCGAGCATGTCCTGCGGGTCGTTCACCGTCCAGGTGTGCACCGCGAGGCCAAAGCGCTGCGCCCGCTCGATCCGCTCCGCGGTCAGGTGTTCCCACGGCAGCGATAGGCCCGAGTACCCGCGCGCGAGCAGGGCGGCGAGCCATTCGTCGTCCTCGGCGGTGGCAAGCGGCGTGTCGCTGCTGAGCAGCAGCTTGGCGCGGGGTAGGTGGCGGATGGCATCCTCGGCCTGCACGTCGTCCCACACGATCAGCGCCGCGCGTTCGGTCGGGAACCCCGTCTCGGCAAGAACCTGCGCGATCGGCGCGCCGGCGCCCACGACCTTGAGGTCGAGCAGTACCTGGGCCCGATCGGCGCACAACGCCAAGAGATCGGCCAGGGTCGGCACCGTCTGGTCGTGAAAGCGGGGGTCGGGGTGCCGGGCACCGACTTCCAGCCGTCCCAGCGCGGCCGCGGTCAGCTCGGCGACGACCGAGGGCGCTCCGCCGACGCGGGACAGGTCGGCGTCGTGGACCAGCACCGGCAGCTGGTCGGCACTGAGCCGCACGTCGGTCTCGATCGCACCACAACCGGCATCCAACGCGAGCTGGAAGCTGGCCATGGTGTTCTCCGGGGCGTGCGCGGCGGCGCCCCGGTGGCCGGTGACCAGCACCGGATGGTCGGGCATCGGAGTCATCGCAGCACTATGCCGTCGCGAAACCCTGTGCCCACCCGGAATCCGCCGCCGATCGGGCCTCGGGCGGCGGGAGAGTGGCGATGGGGCCGGGGATACAGCTGCAGCGCAACGGGTAGCCGGGGGCTCTGGTATCTTCACGGTCCTCCCATGGGTGAGCACGAAGTCAACAATCTCGGCGACGAAGCCCGCGCGCGCGGCTTCATGAAGGCGTTGCTCAAGGACGTCAACGCTCTCGAGGCCATGTTGGAGCGCGGGTTGCTCGAGACCGGCAAGCGACGCATCGGCGCCGAGCAGGAGATGTTCCTGGTCGATGCGGCGGGGCGTCCGGCGAACCGCGCCGTCGAGATCATGCAGCGCCTGAACGGGCACCCGAACTTCACGCACGAGTTGGCGCTGTTCAACCTGGAAGCCAACCTCACCCCGCACACCTACGGCGGCGCGTGCCTGCACCGCATGGAGGACGAGCTGCGCGAACTGGTCGGGATCGCCCGCACCGCCGCACGCGAAGAGCGTTGCGAGGTGGTGCTCACCGGGATCCTGCCCACCCTGCGCAAGTCGGATCTCGGCCTGGCGAGCATGACGCCGAACCCGCGCTATCTGGAGCTCAACGCGGCGATGACGCGGCTGCGCGGCGGCACGTTCCAGTTCAAGATCAAGGGTATCGACGAGCTCGAGGACACTCACGACAACGTGATGCTCGAGTCGGCGAACACCAGCTTCCAGGTGCACTTCCAGGTCGACCCACAGGAGTTCGCCCGGCTCTACAATCTGGCGCAAGCGATCACCGCACCGGTTCTTGCGGTGGCCGTCAATTCGCCGATGTTGCTCGGCCAGCGGCTGTGGCAGGAGACCCGCGTCGCGCTGTTCCAGCAGTCGGTCGACGCCCGCTCGCAGGCTCACCAAGCGCGCGGTCTACGCACCCGGGTGAGCTTCGGCGACGCCTGGGTGCAGCGCTCGGTGCTCGAGATCTTCCGTGAGGACATCGCGCGCTTCCGCGTGGTGATCGCCTGCGATCTCGAGGAGGATCCGATGGAGGTGTTGGCCGCCGGAGGGATTCCCAGCCTGAAGGCGCTGCGGCTGCACAACGGCACGGTCTACCGCTGGAATCGAGCCTGCTACGGGATCCACGAGGGCAAGCCGCACCTGCGCATCGAGAACCGTGTGCTGCCGTCCGGCCCGACGATCCTCGACGAGGTGAGCAATGCCGCGTTCTACTTCGGCCTGATGTCGGGGCTCGCCAACGAGTACGACGACATCGCCCACGTGATGCCATTCGACCATGCCAAGGAGAACTTCCACGCTGCGGCTCGCCACGGGCTGCGCGCCCAGTTCACCTGGGTGGACGGGAACGTGGTCGGAGCACCGGAGCTGATCCTGGAGCAGCTGTTGCCGCGCGCCCGCGCCGGGCTGTCGTCGGTCGGGATCGACGCGGCGGACATCGACCGCTACCTGGGCTGCATCGAGGCGCGGGTGGAGCGGCGCATGACCGGGGCGAGGTGGTCGCTGGAATCCGCCGCCGCCATGGGCGGGAAGGCGACCAAGGACCAGATCGCCCGCACGCTGGTGCGCACCGCGATCGCCAACCAGCTGGCCGAGCGGCCGCTGCACGAATGGGAGTTCGCACGCCCAGAGGACGGGGGCGACTGGCGCCACAGCTACCTCAAGGTGGGTCAGTTCATGACCACCGACTTGTTCACCGTGCACCCGGAGGACGTGGTCGACCTGGCCGCGAGCTTGATGGACTGGCGCCACATCCGCCACGTCCCGGTTGAAGACTCCGAGGGCCAGCTGGTCGGGCTGGTCTCGCACCGCTCGTTGTTGCGCTTGGTCGGACAGGGATTGAGCGGTGACAAGGACCGAGCGATCTCCGTCAAGGACATCATGAAACGCGATCCGGTGTTCGTGACTCCGGACACTCCGACCCTGGAGGCGATCGAAACGATGCGAGAGCACCGCGTTGGCTCACTTCCTGTCGTTGACAAGGGTAGGCTTGTGGGCATCATCACGGAACGTGATCTGATCACGGTGGCGAGCGTGTTGTTCGAACGACATCTGCGCGAGAGTAGCCAGGAGTGAGCGAGCAGTTGTGAGCAGTCTGACGGCGGGGCACGGTTCCGACACCCGGACCTGGCGGCGGATCCTCGGCATCCACGACACGGGAATCCCGGGTCCGACGCTGGTCGCGTTGGGCGGGATCCACGGCAACGAGCCGGCGGGAGTGGATGCGTTGCTGCGGGTCCTCGATCGGATGCGCAGCCAGTCGATGCCGCTGCGCGGCCGGTTGGTCGCACTTGCGGGCAACCTCGAGGCCCTCGGTCGCGGGCAGCGCTATGTCGACCGCGACCTGAACCGCGCCTGGTTGTGGTCCAACGTCGAGCAGTTGCTGATGCGCGACCCGGCGCTCGACTGCGCCGAGGACCGCGAGCAGCGAGAGTTGGTCGAGGTGCTGGGCGAGGTCGAACAGGCCGCGACCGGTCCGATGGTGTTCCTCGACTTGCACACGAGTTCGTCGGACGGCCCGTCGTTCACCTGCATCAGTGACACGTTGGCCAACCGCCGGGTCGCTATGGCGATTCCGGTGCCGCTTATCCTCGGGTTGGAGGAGTGCATCGACGGCGCGGTGATGGAGTACTTCAACCGTCGAGGCATGGTCGCCGTCGCGGTCGAGGGCGGTCGTCACGACGCGGTGGGCACGGTCGACAACCTGGAGGCCGCGGTGTGGCTCGCGCTCCACGCGTCAGGGATGACCGCACCTGCCGATGAGGACCTGGCCCGCTGGCGCGCGACGTTGGCCCGCGCCGCGCAGGGACTCCCCCCGGTCGTCGAGGTCACCCACCGACAGAACATCGTGCGCGGTGAGCGGTTCGTCATGGAGCCGGGCTTCCAGAGCTTCGATTGCGTCGCGCGCGGACAACTGCTCGCGCGCAGCAACGGTGAAGCGGTGACCGCCGCGGCGCCGTGCCGCTTGATCCTGCCGCTCTACCAGGGACAGGGTGACGACGGGTTCTTCCTGATTCGCGAGGTGCGGCCGTTCTGGCTGTGGGTTGCCCGGGTGTTGCGCCGCCTGCGCTTGCAGGAGATCGTGCACTGGTTGCCCGGTGTGCGTCGTGACTCGCTGGACACCAACACGCTGATCGTCAACCGCCGAGTAGCGCGGGTGCTCGCCGATCAGATCTTCCACTTGCTCGGTTTCCGCAAGCGTCGCGAGGTGAACGGCCAGCTGCTGTTCTCCCGCCGCCCCGATCCCGATCTCGCGTCGCGGTAGCATCGCGACTTGCGCCCATTTCCGCCGACCGCGGTCCCCGCGACCCGATTCTAGGCGACAATCCACCAGCCCGGACCATTCAACGACCTTGCGCGATCGCAGCAGCTCGGGCATGAATAGTCCGGACTAGCACCACACCGCATTCCGACCATGGAACCCGAATCCGAGAGCAAGCAGACCGCAATCGACTTCGTCAAGGCGAAGCTATCCCTCAACCCCGAAGCGACCTTCGCGGAGATCAAGGCGCAGGCGAAGGTCGAGGGCCTGGTTGTCTACCCGGTGGTGTACGGGCGGGCCAAGGCGCTCTTGGGGCTGGTGCCGACCGCGCCCTACGGCAGCAAGAGCAAGTCTCGCCGGCAGGCGGCCCAGGAGGTCGAGCCTGAGCCACGGCCGCGTCCCGAGTTCGAACGTGCCGCACCCACGGCCAGCGGGCGAACCACGCGGTTGCGTGCGGTAGCCGGCGACGACTCGCTCGCGTCCCTCGAGGGTATGGTGGCGCAGCTGCGCACCGCGGTGCAGCAGCGCGATCGCTACCGAGCGATGCTGGAGAAGATCGCCGAACTCATCCGTGACGAGCTCGGCGAGGGTGACGACTGAGTCCGGATCCCCGGGTGTCGGTCACGCGGCCAGAATGGGACCGCGCTGACTGGGTGCCAGATCGGCGAGCAGCTCGCGCAGTGCAAGACGGGCGCGGTGCAGCCGCGACTTGACGGTTCCTTCGGCCACGCCCATGCGCTTGGCGATGTCGGTGTATTCCATGCCGCGTCGCTCGCGCAGCTCGAACACTTCCCGCTGCTCCGGATTGATGGAGGCGAGTGCCGCGTCGATCCGCGCGCCGATCTCGATACTGCCCGCGAGCTGCTCCGGCGTTCGCGTCGCCTCGTCCGCGAAGTCCCGCGGAGTGGCGTCCTCGCCGGCCTGCGACATGCTGATGGTCTTCAGCCGGCGCTTCTTCATCAGGTCCAGGCAGTGGTTGCGGGTAAACGTGAACACCCAGGTGCTGAACTTGACGCCGCGTTCGACCTCGAAACGCTCGATGGACCGAAACACCTTCAGGAAGACGTCCTGCGCGATGTCCTCCATCTGGTCCCGGTAGTTCGGGCCCAGCATGCGATAGATGAACCCGAGCATCGGCTGGTGAAGCCGCTCGATGATCTCGCGGCAGGCCTCCGGATCCCCAGCCTGTGCACGCTGCACGACGTCGTTGCCGACCAGATTGGTTTGTTCCATGCTCGCTCCTCCGGGGGTTCGCTTCCGGTTGAAGGCCGGATTCGGCGAATACCGCCACGGGTGCAGGAACGAACAGAGACCTCCAATTCTGGAACTATCGTTCCAGAATTGGAGATTTTTTTCTCAGGCTCTTTCCAGCCAGAGACTTATGTCGCTACGACGCGACGGTGATGCGGACCGGTTGGGAGAAAGCGGGAACGGCTGGGGCCGTCCCGTTGTCGGCCACGACCTGGGTGACCACGGCGGTCTGCAACGGCGTCGTGGTGGGGACGGGCAGCGCCAGGGTCGCCAGGCCGCCCCAGCAGCGGATCGTGTCGTTCTGATTGGCGGTCCCGGCGAATACCAGCAGCGACGGGCCGGCCCACTGGTTGAGGATCCCGGGCAGGGTGACGCACGGCTGGGCATTCGGCCCGGCGAGCAAGACGAACGGTAGGCCCGGGTTGGTGCGCACCGCGAAGGTCAGGGTGGCACCCCGTGCCACCAGGAGGTCCGCGGGAGCGCAGGCGAAGCCGGAACACAGGCTGCCCGCCGATGCGGAGGTGGTCGCGACCGAATACCCGATCTTGCCCGGCTGGACCGGGGGTTCTTGCGCGGTGGCGCTGGCGGCCAGCAACAACGCGGCGAGAGGGGCGAACGCTCGGGCTCGTGGCATCAAAACCTCCTGGGGTTCGGGCAGCGGGGGTCGGGCTCGCGGTGCAGTGTGCTCCGAGAACCCGGGTCGCTCAACCCCTGCGGGGGATCGAGGGCGTGCCCTCACGCACCAGGAATAGTCCGGCCAAACACTTGGCCGCGCGCTTCGCGCCTGGCAAAACCCTCACCGATGCCGCCGGCGCCGCGCATATCCCGCACCGACCCGTGGACCCGCAGCAGCTCGTAGTTTCGGTGGAGCACGCCAGCTGCCGCGTCCCCGCTCCGCTGCGCGGCCTGGGGCTGCCGCCCGCACACCTGCGCACCCACCACGGCTGGGATCCGGGTGCGGCGGACGTCGCCCGGCGGATTGCCAAGGTGTTCGGCTCACCGCTGCACCTCGGTCGCTGGTCGCGGTTGGTCGCGGACCTCAACCGCAGCTCGTTCCACCCACGCGTGATCGCCCGCACTTCCGGTGGCCGCGCTGTGCCGGCCAACCAGGGATTGTCCGCCGCGGCGCGGCGCGCCCGGCTCGATCGCTATTGGGTGCCGTACCGCAGCGCGGTCGAGACCGACCTCGACGCGGTCGTGGCGCGCTGGGGCCGCGTCCTGCACCTCAGCGTCCATTCGTTCACGCCCGAGCTGGACGGTGAGGTTCGCAACAACGACATCGGCCTGCTTTACCAGCCGTCGCGCCGCGCCGAGAAATCGCTGGCCGATCGACTCGACCGGCGGTTGAGCGGTCGCGAACTGCGCGTCCGGCGCAACTACCCGTACACCGGGCTCGCCGACGGCTTCTGCATGCGACTGCGCGCCGAGCGCAGTGCCCGCAGCTACCTCGGGATGGAGATCGAGTTGAACCAGCGCGCGCTCGGAGACGCGGCCTCGCGGCGGTGGATCGCCACGGTACTGATCGACGCCTTGGCAGGCGAGTTCGCCCGGTGAGGCGGAACGCGCTCCCCACGCTGCTGCTGGTCGTGGCAGTCGGCTACGGCCTCATCGTTGCGGTGAGCCAGCGCTGGGTCTGCGACGACGCGTTCATCTCGTTCCGCTACGCGAAGAACTTGGTCGATGGGCTGGGTCTGGTGTTCAACGCCGGCGAGCACGTCGAGGGCTACACCAACTTCCTGTGGGTGATGATCCTCGCAGGAGGAATGTGGGCCGGCTTCGACCCGATCGTGCTCGGCCAGTGGTTGGGCATCGGCTTCTTCTTCGCGACCGTGCTCCTGCTGTGGCGGGCCGCGCCGACGCCGTTGCCGATCGCGGCGGTCGGACTGGCCCTGCACTGGCACAGCGGTCTGTTCGCCAGCTGTGGGTTGGAGACCGCGATGTTCACCTTCTTGGTCACATCCGGATTGGTCGTGCTGATGCGCGCCGTCCGCCCGACGGAGTTCGCCCTCGCCGGTAGCCTCTGGATCGCGGCCACGATGACCCGTCCCGATGGCGCGCTGTTCTACGCGCTCGGCGCCGGGTTCGTGACCGTGCTCGCTGTGGCTGGCCGCAGCGTCCGGTGTTGGCTCGCGTACGCAGCTCCATTCGTGTGCGGATACCTGCCGTACTTCCTGTGGAAGCTCGCCTACTACGGCTACCCGTTGCCGAACACCTTCTATGCGAAGTCCGCCAGCGAGGCGAACGTGCAGCAGGGGCTCTACTACCTGCGCCTCTACCTGCAGTGCTACTACGTGCTGCTTCCGGCGCTGCTGATCCCCGTGTGGTGTCTGCTGCGCTGCCGGCCTCGGGCGATGTTGCAGGTCGGTGCCTGCCGGCGGGCGCTGCTCCTTCTACTTTGCACCCTGCCGTTCCTCGCCTATGTGGTTTGGGTCGGCGGGGATTTCATGTTCGCGCGGTTCTGTCTGCCGGTCACGCCGGCGCTGTTCCTCGCCCTGCAGCTGCCGATGCGGGCCGCAGGGCCGCCGCGCCGCGTCGACTGGGTGGTGGCCGCACTGCTCGTGGCCGGCTCGCTGCTGCCTGCCTACCCGGCCCAAGCGATCAAGGTGGGCAACCCCCGGTTCGTCGGTGAAGAACGTGACCACTACCCGGCCTGGTACGTCGAGGCCAATCGGATCCTGGGCCGGCGCCTCGCGGAGTTGTTCGCCGGGTCCGATCTGCGTTTGGCGATCGGCGGCGGACAGGCGATGTTGGCGTACTACAGCGAAGCGCCGTACGTCCTCGAGTTGCACGGTCTCACCGACGAGTTCATCGCCCACCGCAAGCTCGAGCGGCGGGGTCGTGTTGGGCACGAGAAGGTGCTACCGCTGGATCACGCCTACCTGCGCCGGCGCGGGGTCGACCTCATCGTGGGACCGCTGCAGTTCCCGGGGGTGCCTGACGACCGACTCGGAACCGCGCGGCGGTTCGAGTTCCGCGTCGAGAACGTGCCCTTCGGGTCGCTCGAACGGCGCTTCACCAATTTCGCCCGCGCCACCCTGCTCACGTACGACGCTGGGCTGTTGACGCGGGTGACCGGCCGCCAGGACGTCCGGTTCGGCGACTTCCCCCGCTACCTGGACGAGTATCGCGCCGCGATCCCATCGCGGCCGGCCGCGGAAGTTCGCGCCGACCTGCGCGCGTTCGACGCCTTCTACTTCGAGCAGAACGACGACCAGCGGCGGCGGACCGGGCTGGTGCGCTGACCTGCGCGCAGATTCACCGCGCGCGCAGCTCCGGCCGCAGCAGCTCTCCCCAGTGTGAGTCGTAGGGGTGGACCTGGCGTGTCGGACCGTCGGGTCCGATCAGCGGCAGGCCGTCGTTGGCCCACGCAAAGATCGACCCGAGGTAGTTCTCGACCGCCGTGAAGCCGGCGGCGCGAAGCACGCGAGCAGCTGCCGCGGAGCGGTAGCCGACCGAGCAGTACACCAGGATGCGGCGGTCCTTGGGCGTCGTGCCTAGTGCCGCCACCAGATCGGAACCCGAGGGGACGTTGCGGGCCCCGGCCAGGTGGCTGACGGCGAACTCGTCGGCGCGCCGGGTGTCGAGCACGATCGGCGGCTCAGCAGCCGCCAGCGCGGTGCGCACCTGTTCGGTGTTCCGGTGGGGGACTTCGGGATACTTGCTCCGGATCTCGGCCATGAGCGATAGCCAGCGCGTCTCCGCGGCGGACGTGCCGCCGCACCCGGCTCCCAGGAGCAGGGCCAGCACCGCGCTGCGGTGGTTCGGTCTGGACGACGCCGGTCCCATCGGTCGCCCGATCTTCGCGACACGGGACCGCCGCGCAAGCCGCAGGCGGTCAGCCGCGTCGCTGCCAGACCAGCAAGGCCAGCAACCCGGCGATCGTAAGCAAGGCCGCGGTGGTCACGGTCAGCAGCAGCTGGGTCTGCGTGTTCGAACTCTGCTTGGCTGGCGGGTGTTCCGCGTGTTCCGGGTGGTGCGCAGTGCCGCCCGCTGGCTGGTGCGCCGTCTCGCCGTGCGGTGCGGCGGGCGGAGCGGTCTCGCCGTGCGGTGCGGGGTGGGCGGACGCCGGGTTCGCGTGGTCACCCGCATCGGGCGCCCCATGACCCGCGCCGTGCGATCCGTGGCTCGGCGGCGCCGTGGCCGCGTGGTGTGCACCCGCTCCATGGCCGCTCGCGGATCCGTGGCCGTGCGCTGAACCGGCGCCGTGGGCGGCCACACTGCCGTGACCGGTGTGGGCCCGGTCGGGCGCGGGGTGCCCGTGGTGCTGGGGCGTCGACCCGTGCGCGGCGTGGCCGTGTCCGTCGCTGCCCTTCGGGGTGCCGGCACCGTGCGCTTCGTGGCCCGATGTTCCGTGACCGTGCGCGGCGCTGGCCACCGGGTCATGAGCGGACCCCGCGTCGGTGCCGTGGCCGGTCGCCGCGTGCCCGGAGGTGTGGCCGTGGTCGGCGCTCCCGTGGCCGGCCACATGCGTGTTCGGCTGGTGCCCCGTGGCTCCCGCGTGGTGGTCGGTCGTCGCGGCTGCCTGTGGCGGGTCGACCTTCGGCCAGCTCAGGTCGCCGCTCTCCAGTTGGTAGACGGCCGCCAACAGCGACAGCGTGCCCCGCTGCTCCAACCGCTTCAGGATCGGACTGGCGCGTAGATCGGCAACTGCCTGCACGGCGTTCTGCTCCACCGCCGCGGTCGCGAAACCCGCTCCGGGTGCCAGACGGCGCGCGCGCTCGATCGCTGGCGCGATCCTGGCGAGCACCGCGCGGAGGCTCGGCGAATGCGTCGAGCTCCCGGGTTGCGCGGCGGTCTGCAGCACGCCGCATCCGTCGTGCCCGAGCACGACGCAGAGGCTGGCACCGCTGCGCAGCACGGCGCGTTCGACCGAGGCGACGACCTCGTCACTGGCCACGTTGCCCGCCACCCGAACGACCGCGAGTTCGCCCAGGCCGGCGTCGAAGATCATCTCCGGGACGACCCGCGCGTCCGAGCAGGTGAGGACGACCGCCAGCGGCTGCGCCTCGCGCGTCGCCGCGGCCCGCGACCGAGAGTTGGTGGCCTGGGTCCGCGCGAGCGACAGGAACCGCTGATGACCCGCGCGCAGCAGCGACAGCGCGACGTGCGGCGGAAGACCGCGGATGTGCGGTACCTCCGGGTTCGGGTCGTCGCTGGCCGAGGTGGTCGTGGGTTGGCGTTCCTTCAGCCATTCGACCTTGCCCGATCCGGCGTCGAACAACGCGGCGCGGAACGTGAGCTTGTGTGTCTTGGCCAACGCCCCCAGCACCGCGCTGCGTCGCATCGCCTCTTCGATGGTCAGGTAGGCGCCTTCACGCTCCGCATGGCGCAGGAGGTCGGCGCCGGAGTGGCCTTCGCGGCGGGCGCGTTCCACCGCCGGATGAAGCCGCTCGAGCAGCTTCTGCTGGGCGTGCGAGGTCCGCCCCTGCCGCACCGCGGCGCGAACCGCATCGCAGTGCGTATGGCCCATCACCACGCACAACGGCACGCCGTATTGGGTGGCGGCCACCTCGATGCTGGCCAGGGTGGCGGGATCACATGCGGCACCGCTGGTCCGCACCACGACGATCTGGCCCAGACCGGTGTCGAAGACGTGCTCGGGGACCACGCTGCTCTCCGCGCAGGTGACGACGATCGCCAACGGCTGTTGCGCGCGGGCGAGCGTCCGCCGCGTGCCCTCGCCCAGGTCGTGGGTCCGCGGGGTCCCCGCGGCGAACCGCTGGTTGCCCGCTTTCAGCGTAGCGATGGCTCGGTCAGCCGCCGACGTCGTGGTGGCTTGGGCGTGGTCCTGTGCCCCGAGGCCTGCGGCACCGGCAAGCACCCAAGTCGTGATCCAGATTCGATACATGGTCTTTCCCCCCCGTGCCCCGATCAGGGCTCGGCTCCCGGCTTGCTGTCGGATTCGCAGCCCCTCGTTCCTCAGCCGGATCGGCTCGGGCCCATGCGAGCAGGGACTCGGCTGGGGTCGCGGACCGCGAGGACGGGGGCGCGAAAAATGGTCTTGCCACTACCGGCGGGGGCAGTACCCTCTGCGCGGATCCGTTTCGGCCAATCTGCTGGGGTGAGGCCGGCCTCCCGAGAACGACGGGTCGTGTGCGGCTAGGCCGTGGACGACGGTGGATCGCGCCAGGCACCGCGAACGGCTTGCCAGCCCGCCCTGCGGTCACTGCCGAGCACGTTCCACACCGACCCAGCGACCCACCTCTGCGTTCCCAGACACCACTCCAACCCTAGCAACCGCGTGAGCGACGCCGGAAGGTCGCGACGCTGACGAGATCAAGACCATGACCGAGGCTATGGCCGACCAACCCAAGGCCGACAAGAAGCAGGCGAAGGACGACGCAGTCGTCCGGATGACCCGCAACATCGGCATCATCGCGCACATCGACGCGGGCAAGACGACCGTGACCGAGCGCATCCTGTTCATCACCGGACGCAGCCACAAGATCGGCGAGGTCCACGATGGCCAGGCGACGATGGACTACCTCGAAGAGGAGCGCAAGCGCGGCATCACCATCACGTCGGCCGCCACGACCTGCAACTGGCGCGACCACAAGATCAGCATCATCGACACTCCGGGCCACGTCGACTTCACCGCCGAGGTGGAGCGCTCGTTGCGGGTGCTCGATGGCGCGATCGGTGTGTTCTGCGGGGTGGCGGGTGTCCAGCCGCAGTCCGAGACCGTGTGGCGGCAGGCCAACCGCTACAACGTGCCGCGGATCGCCTTCGTCAACAAGATGGATCGCACCGGGGCGAACTTCGACCACGCGGTGGAGACCATGGTGGCGAGGTTGCGCGCCAACCCGGTGCCGATCCAGATGCCGATCGGCGCCGAGCGCGCGTTCGAGGGTGTGATCGACCTGGTCGAAATGAAGGCCTACACCTGGGACGACAACGCCCGCGACCTCGAGGTCGGCGAGGTCCCGGCGGCGATGCGCGCCGAGGCCGAAGCTCGCCGCGAGAAGATGATCGAGGCGGTCGCCGAGTTCCACGAGCCGCTGCTGGAGAAGTTCGTCGAGGGCGAGACCGGCACGATCGAGGAGATCAAGGCGGCGATCCGCGCCGGGACCCTGGCGCTGAAGATCACCCCGGTGCTCGCCGGCTCGGCGTTCAAGGACAAGGGGGTGCAGAACGCGTTGGACGCGGTGATCGAGTACCTGCCTTCGCCGTACGACGTCCCGGTGATCGAGGCCATCGACCCGGAAAGCGGTGAGACCATCGTCCGGCCCTACCAGTCCAGCCAACCGCTGGGTGCGCTGGCGTTCAAGACGATCAGCGACCCGAACGGCGACCTGACTTTCCTGCGCCTCTACAGCGGGGTGATGAAGCAGGGTGAGAAGTACTACAACGCCCGCACTCGCCGGGAGGAACGCGTGGGGCGCCTGGTGCGCATGCACGCCAACCAGCGCGAGGGCGTCGAGATCGCCAAGGCCGGCGAGATCATCGCGGTCATCGGTTTCCGCGAGGCGATCACCGGCGACACGATCTGCGAGAAGAGCTCGGTGTTGTCGTACGAGTCGATGGAGTTCCCGGACACCGTGATCTCCATGGCGATCGAGCCACAGAAGTCGTCGGATCGCGACAAGTTGTCGACCGTGATCGCCAAGCTGGTGCGCGAGGACCCGACGTTCAAGGCCTACACCGAGGAGCAAACCGGTCAGATCGTCATCAGCGGGATGGGCGAGCTGCACCTCGAGGTGATCTGCAACCGCATCCGCGACGAGTTCAAGATCGGAGTCCACGTCGGCAAGCCGAAGGTCACCTTCCGGCAGACGCTCAAGGCGCCGCGCGACGTCGAGGCACGGCACATCAAGCAGTCCGGTGGTTCGGGTCAGTACGCCGTTGCTCGCGTCAAGTTCACCCCGGACTCCGAGGTGGACGTGTTCGAGTTCACCGACTCGATCACCGGCGGCGCGATCAGCAAGGAGTACATCCCGTCGTTCCGCAACGGCTTGGCGAACGCGCTGGCGAGTGGTGGTCGATCGGGCTTCCCGTACGTGAAGATCCGCGCGGAGCTCTACGACGGCAAGACCCACGATGTCGACTCCAGCCAGATGGCATTCGAGGCCTGCGGGGCCCTGGCGATGCGTCTGGCGGTGGACGGCAACACCCAGCTGCTCGAGCCGATCATGAAGATCGAGGTCGAAGCACCGGAGCAGTACACCGGTGACGTGATCGGCGACCTCAGCTCGCGGCGCGGGATCATCGAGGACATGGTCAACAAGCCCGACGGGATCGCCTCGGTGAAGGGCAAGGTACCGCTGTCGGAGATGTTCCAGTACTCGACGACGCTGCGTTCGATCACCCAGGGTCGCGGGCACTACGCGATGGAGCCGTTCTCCTACGAGGCGGTGCCGCCGAACATCGCCGAGAAGCTGCTGGGCGAGGGCTGATCCGCGCCGTCGCCCCCGCGGGGGCGACGCGCGACAACGGTGTCGAGGCATCGCCGCGGGGACCTGGAGCTCTTGCGGACTCCATCACCTGCGCCCAGGTGGTGTCCCCAGTCTCGAGGGCTTGGTGGGTCCCGCGCAGCGCGCCGCGAGCTGCTGCTGCAACTGCAAGTTCTGCTGACCCAGCCTCGCCCGGCCTGGGGCCCTCCCGCGACACCAGATCGCAGGCCTCGCGCGCGACCGGCCTGCACAACGGTCTGACCCGCGGGGTCGGCAGTTCGGATCGGCGAGCTGCGACCGACCCTGGTGTAGAGGGGACCCCCGGAGCAACCAGGGCAGTCCCATCGCCGCTACGCGCGGGCGCGCGCCGGTCGGTTCCGCACGCCCACGCTCTCCTCGAACCTACAGCCGCTCGCGGATGAACTTCTGCTGCAGCGCGCCGAGGTGACGGCTGCCCACGCCGTGGCGCGAGCGCGGGTAGATCATCAGTTCGAAGTTCTGTTTGCCAGCCTGCTGGAGCGCGTGGACCAGCTGCACGGTGTTCTGGAAGTGGACGTTGTCGTCCATCGTCCCGTGTACCAACAGCAAATGCCCGCGCAAGTTCTTGGCAGCCTTCACCACCGAGGAGCCGTCGTAGCCTTCCCGGTTGTGCTGCGGGGTCGCCATGTAGCGCTCGGTATAGATCGTGTCGTAGAGCCGCCAGTCGTAGACCCCCGCGCCAGCGATGCCGCACTTGAACCGATCGCTGTGCGTCATCGCGAATGCGGTCATGAAGCCGCCGAAGCTCCAGCCGCTGATTCCGACCCGGGCGCGGTCCGCCCAAGGGTGGGTGCACAGCCAGTCGATTGCGTCCTCCAGGTCGCGCACCGCCTGGACGCCGAAACTCCGGTAGCAGTACTTGGAGTACTTCATGCCCTGCGTCGACGCCGAACGGACGTTCACCTGCAGGACCACGTACCAATCGTTGGCGGTGGCTCCCGGAACGCGCCGCCGCGCGCGCGGCCACGCGTCACGCACCGATGGCGAGGCCGGGCCCGAGTAGGTCTGGATCCACACCGGGTATTTCTTCGCCGGGTCGAACCCGGAAGGTAGGCGGTAAGTCACGTCGAGCATCACGCCGTCGCGCGCTTTGATGCGGTGCCACTTCACGGTCTCCGCGTCGGCGCCGCGGGCCGCCGCGCGGATCTGCCGCAGGTCGCCGCCACCGGCCTTGCGCAACCACTGCTCGCCGGGGTTCTCCAGGTTGTGGAACGCGTCGAGGAGCAGCGTCCCGTCGCCGTTGAAGCTCACCGTGTGGGTGCCGCGCCCGCGGGTGACCTGGGTCTGGCGGCTGCCGTCCAGCGTCGCGACGTACGCGTGTCGACCGATGACGTAGTCGCGTTCATGACCGTAGAAGGCCAACGTGCCGCGCTCCTCGTCCAGCTTGATCACGTCCTGCGCGGACCACTCGCCCTGGCTCACCGCGTTGCGCAGCGCGCCGTCGCGCCCGTAGCGGTAGAAGTGGCGGAAACCGGTGCGGTCACTCTCCCACAGGAACGTGCCGTCCTTGAGCCACCGCGGCATCGGCAGTCGCGCGACCCAACTGTCGCTGCTCTGCTCGCGGATCACCGTCCGCGAGGCGCCGGTCTGCGGGTCCGCGAAGTTCAGATCGAGCCAGGTCTGCTCGCGGTTCTGCACCATGTACACCAGCTCGTCGCCCTGGGGTGTCCAGCCGACGCGGACGATCAGGATCTCGTCCGACTTCGGGTACTTGGAGATGTCCACAGCCACCACTGCCCCATCCGACGGCCGCGCTACGTGCAAGGTGGCGCGGGGGTTGGTGCGACCGGCCTTCGGGTACTTCAGCTGCTCGATCGTCAGCTGGTCGGGGAGGTGGTCGACGATGTCGAACGTGTCCACGCCGCGTTCGTCGATGCGAAGGAACGCCAGGTGGGAGCCCTGCGGGGACCACCACGCCGCTGCGAATCGACCGCGCCCGTACACTTCCTCCTGGTACACCCAGTCGAGTTCGCCGTTGAAGGTGTTCTCGCTGCCGTCCTTCGTCAGTCGCACTTTCTCGCCGCGCTTGACGTCGATTGCGAACAGATCGAAGCCGTCGAGGAACGACACCGACTCGCCGTGATCGGAAATCGCCAGGTGGCGTGCGCTTGCGAGGCCGCTGCCGAGCTTGCGCGGCTCGGCACCGCGTGACCACAGCCACAAGTCGCCGTCGAGGATCACGGCTGCGGTGCTGCGGTCGGCGGACATCCGCATCCCGAGTCGCCGGTCGGGGGTTCGCGGGAGGTTGTTCGGTGGGCCCTGCCGGGTCAGCAACCGGCCAGAGACTTGCTTGCCGGTCGCCTTGCCCAGTGCGGTGCGCACGGCGCGGAGCGTGTCATCGCGGCGGGTGCGCGTTCCCGCCGGCAGCTCGGCCTCCTTCCAGGTGAGCGGGTCGTACACCGTTCCGCCGAACAGCACGTGCTTGCCATCCGGCCCCCAACGGGCGTCGCCGTCTTGTCGTCGCCCTTGGGCGGCAGCGGCGGTGGCGATCAGCAGGGGAATGAGAATCCTGAACAGTGGGGGGGTGCTGTGCATCGTGCAGTGCTCCGTGGTTCGGGAGAGGCGCTCTCGCAGATCGAAGCACCAACTACGGAGTGCCCCCGCGGCGCAGTGGACCTTTTTTTTGGCCCCGGAGCCGGTGCCTCCCGGGACCGGCGCTACCCCGGACAGTCGATGAGCGCGCCGCGCGCCGACCAGCGTGCGGTGCGGATCGACCGGACTCGGCGATGGCGCGGCGGGGTCAGGCCCCGTCGCGGAACAGGTCGATCCCCTCCGCGGCGATCGCGAAGAACACGCACGGCTCACCCTCGTCGAGTGCCACCGGGTGGTGGGTGGTGCCGTCCTCGAAGCGGCAGAACGTCCCGGCGCGGTAGACTCCGGCGTCGTCGCGGAAGCCGCCGCGCAGGACCAGCAGTTCTTCGGCACCGCGGTGGCGGTGGCGTGGATAGCTGCTACCCGGGGCCATGCGGATCATCACCGCTGCGTGCCCGGTAGCGCGGTCGCTGAAATAGAAGTGGATCGACACGCCCGGGTAGCTGGTCGGCGTGAACGGGATGCTGTCCAGATCCAGGTCCATGCCGGCTATTGTCGAGTCGCATGGAATCCTGGTCCATCGAGGTCCACAAGGACTACCTGAAGTTCAGCGCCGCGCACTTCTTGATCTTCCCCGACGGCACCGCCGAGCGGCTGCACGGCCACAACTACAAGGTATACGTCGGCGTGCATGCGAACCTCGACGACCACGGGTTGGTGCTGAACTTCAAGGAGATCAAGCCGCTGATCCGCGAGCTGGTCGACGAACTCGATGAAGCCCTGCTGATCCCGTCGCGACACCCGGTGCTCACCACCGAGTCGCTGCCCGGCGGGCAGTTGGAGATCCGCTACAAGCAGCGGCGCTACCAGGTGCCCGCCGACGAGGTCCGATTGCTTCCGATCAACAACACCAGTGCCGAGAACCTGGCGGGCTACCTGGCGCACCAACTCCTGGAGCGGGTACGCCGCGATTTCGCAGCGAGCGCGCTGCAGCGGTTGGAGGTCGGGGTCGAGGAGACCCCGGGCCAGCGGGGTGTGGTGACGATCGAGTTCGGAACCGAATCCGGCGGCGCTGCGCGCCCTGGGACTCCGTGATCGAACTCGCGCGGATCCGCAGCGCTGCCGAGCTGTTGCGCGGGCGAGTGCACCGCACACCGCTGCTGTCGAGTACCTCGCTCGGTGCGATGGCCGGCGTCGAGCTGTGGCTCAAGTGCGAGTCGCTGCAGAAGACCGGCTCGTTCAAGGCGCGCGGGGCGCTACACCGCGTGCTGCGCCTGTCGGCCGACGAGCGAGCCCGTGGACTGATCACCGTCTCGGCCGGCAACCACGCCGCGGCGGTCGCCTGGGCGGCGCGCCAGATCGGGGCGCCGTGCGCGGTGGTGATGCCGGAGGACGCGCCGCAGGCGAAGCTCGACGCGGTGCGTGGCTACGGAGCGGAGCTGATCTTGCACCGCGACCGCGCCGCCTTGTTCGAGCGGCTGGAAAGGGAACGCGTCGCCCGGGGTGCCGTGTTCGTCCACCCGTTCGACGACCCCGACGTGCTCGCCGGGGCCGGCACGGTCGGGCTGGAGATCCTCGAGGACGTTCCGAACCTCGACATGGTGGTGGTGCCGGTGGGCGGTGGCGGGCTGATGGGAGGAGTTGCCAGCGCGATCAAGGCGCAGCGTCCGGAGGTCCGCGTGGTCGCGGTCGAACTCGCAGGCGGCCCGGGTCTGACGCCCGCGCTCGCCGCGGGTGAACCGGTGCCAGTGAAGCGACCAGCTACGCTGGCGGACGGAATGACCCCACCGTTCGTCGGCGCGTTGCCGTTGCAGATCGCGCGCACTTGTGTCGACCGGATCGCCTTGGTGCGTGAGGAGGAGCTGCGCCACGCGATGCGGTTGCTGGCCACACGCGCCAAGCTGTGGGTCGAGGCGTCGGGCGCGGCTGCCGTCGCGGCCGTGCTGGGGTGCTCGACCCGCTCCGGTTCCGCAGGCGAAGCGGGCGAGCACCCGGCATCCGCGCTGACCATCCCGCAGGGAGCGCGCGTCGTCGCGGTGGTCTCCGGAGGCAACCTCGACGGACGTTGCTTCGACCCGGACCGGACCGGATAGGAGTCTGCGCCACAGAAGGGCGATTCATGGGTGAGTTTCAGCGCGTGTTTGATCGGCGACGTAGCGGACCTCGGAGCTGATCAGGTCAGGGTCGATCCAGCGCATCCTTGAGTCGACGGCTAGCTACCTCGGCCGACTCCGATTCATGCATGCGGGCAAGCTCCGCGAGTCGCTCTCGAACTCCTGGCCAATCTAGATCGCACCGATTGATGCACCTGTTTCGATAGATATAGCTGCCGTCCCACGGCCCGTCGATCAGGTAAGGAATCGCAGCTTGCCGGTCTTGCTCGAGCAACGACTCGAGCACTCTCCAGCGCGTCTGAGACAGCTCGGCGCTGGCGTAGTTGGCAGGACTCCACGAAACAGCCGCCTTGTATCGCGCACTCCGATCGCGCGCCGCGTGAAGAACCTGCCAACGCGCTCGTGCTCGATCGCGAGCGCGTCCCACACGGCGTCGTCCCGCTTGCAGTAGACGTGAAGTGCCAGAGTCTCGTCGTCCACGCGCGTCAGAAGCCTGGACCACGCGGCTTGGTCAAGGTCCATGCCCTCGACAAGGTACTGACTGAGCGCGTTCCGCCAGTGGTGACCCTCGAGTGCATGACCGTGAAGGAAAGCTCGCGCCTCCGCGTGTCCGCGAATGCTCAACGCGCCGACATGTTGAACGTGTGAACGAGTGTCTCCTCTGAGGCGCTTGGAGCGAGCGCATCTATCCATCGATACCAGGGTCCCAAGCCAGGGTCCCAAGTCAGGGTCCCAAGTCAGGCGACAAAGCCGCTACGAGCTCGACGAAGGCCTCGTGATGCTGAGCCAGGTCACCCTCAGTGCACAGACATTGCACGAGCGTCCGGCGGGCCGATTCGATGGGCATGCGCAGGAGCTCGCGCACTGCATCCCCGCGACCTCGTTGCAGACGACCCAGCAAGCTGTCGGGGGAGTCCAGCATGTACGTGACAAGAACGCCTCGCAGGCCCAGCGGATCGGCCGCGCGTCAGTTTCCGATCTCGATGCTGACGACGTTCGACACCCAGTTCCACGCCGTCGGGTCCTGGACGAAGGCAAAGTACATCGTCAGACCCTTCAAGCCGGGGAGCGATGGGGCGGTCAGCGTCGCCGTGGCGCCGCCGGAGCTGTCGAGGTTGCCCAGGAAGTTCTGGAACAGCGTCGTATCGGTCACCGACACGACGGTCAGCACGTCGAGGTTCACCGGCACGTGCACGCTCGGCGGCCCGGGTAGGGTCACGCCGGGGACCATGCCGGAGAACGAGCCGAACAGCACGTAGCCGCGGTTCGCCCGCGACGGATTGCTGAGCGTGAACGTCGCCTTGCCGCCGGTCGCCTGGGACAGGCGGGTCACGTCGACCGACAGCGGCTTCTCGACCGTCTTGTTGGCGACCCAGGTGCTCCAGGCGCTCGAGGTCGCGAACTCGTGGAAGTACCAGAACGTCGCGTTGTCGGCCGGGTCGACGCTCACCGCGCTGTAGTCACCCCACCGGCCGGCGTTCGAGTAGACCACGGTATTGGTCTGGATGATGTCCATCGGCCGCATGGTCCCCAGCGGGTCGGAGGCGAGCCGGAATGCCCGGCCGATCGAGATCCGCTCGTTGGTCGCGCTGCGGGCGAACGCGGTCACCGCGTTGCCGCGGTCGTCGACCGAGATCGAGTTGAAGAACGTGTAGATCCCGGGACCCGGATCGATGTCGCCGGACTGCACCAGCCGCGGTGCTCCCGAGGTCGGCCAGTTTCCGGTCTCGATCTGGTACCACCGCGCCAGCGTGCGCGAACCGTGGTGATGGCACGCCCACAGCGAGCCGTCGCGCCACACGCAGCTCCAGAAGCGCGAGTCGAAGGTGGTGATCAGCGCAGTGGTCCCGAGTTGCGGCACCCGCGCTGGTGGACCGTACGCCGGCACGCTGAGCACCGTGGTGGTCACCGTCGGGGTGGTCAGCGGGTTGCGGATCGCGTGCAGCAGGACCGTGCTGTTGCTCGTCGCCTCCAGGTGTTCGATCAAGTACATCGCCGGCGCTCGGCCGTGCATCACCGGCAGGCCGAACGAGCCGGATCCGCTGATCGACAGGTTGCGCACCGTGGTGGGCGGCTGACCGCTGAGGAACGGCGACTTGTCGTAGAAGAACTGCAGGTAGCCGAAGTCGGCGCCGAGGTACAGCACGTTCTCGTCGACCGCGATGTTCGGTGAATCGATGCTGCCGCCGGCCTGCGCGGTGACGTCGAGCCGATATTTGTGCCAACTACCGTTGGGATCCCAGTCGTCGGACACGGCGACCACGAAGTACGACCGGCCGCTGGTGCGTTCGCATGCCATCGCGAAGAAGCGCCGCGCATAGGGGTCCCAGATCACTTCCGGATCGAACACGAACGAGCCGGCGCCGACGCTGCCCCAGAACCCGGCGGTGTTCGAGATGTCCTGTTGGAAGGTCTTGGTGCCGTCCTTCTTGAAGAACGCGATCGCCCCGTTGGTCATCACCACCACGTGCTCTGGACCCGCGGCCAAGTGCGGGTCCGGGGGGGTCCAGCCGGTATTGGTCACCCCGAGGAAGCCCGGATCCACCATCCCCGCGGCATGGGGTGGTGGCGGTGGCACGCCGTTGGGCTTGTGGAACACGGGCGGGTCGTGCGGCTCGGCGAGCTCGGTCGCGACGCGCCACGGTGCGCCCGCGGCGGCCGGTGTTCGGACCGGTGCCTCGGCGGTGTCGCGGCGCCGGCGCGCGACCGCGACGTCGGCGCGGTCCGGCAGCAGCAGGGTGAGGTGGGCGCCGCTGCGATCCCCCATCCCGCCGTCGCCGCTCCAGGCGAACGCCATCCGGCCGTCGCGACCGTAGGCCACGGATCGGCGGTTGGAAGCCACCGCGAGTTCTTGCTCCCCCGCGGTCTGGCGATGCACGCGGAACGGTCGGCCGGCGCGGTCTCCGGCCGCGTCGAAGCACTGCGCCCACACGTCGCTGTCGCTGACGCGGGTGCGACGCAGGTTGAAGGCGACCACGAACCGGCCGTCAGGTGCCGCCGCGACGGTCGCCCCGCTCGGCCAGTCGGCTCCCGCGGCGTGCACCGTCGACGCGCCGGCGAGTGCGTTCCCGTGGCGATCGAAGCGTTGGACCATCACGTCGTAGCCGGCCGCGCCGCCGACCAAGCGGTGCCAGGTGAGCACGATTCCGCCGTGCGGCAGCGCGTCGATGCCGGGCTCCACGTCGGACGCTTCGGGGTCGTGGGCGATCGACCACGCCGCAGTGCGCGTCGATCCATCGGGCGCGAAGTGGCGAGCGAAGATGCGCCGCGCACCGTGCGAGTCGGTCTCCGCCCAGGCTACCGCGAAGCCGTCGGCGGTCGCCACGACGCACGGCAGCACCGCTTCGGCAGCGGGGTTGCCGAGCCGGATCTCGCGGCCCAGGGCGACGCCGAGCCGATCGAACCGGCGCAGCCGCACCGTCCGCTGTGCCTCCGCGGCGCAGGTCCACGCCACCACGCGCTGTCCGTCGTGCAGCGTCGCGACGCTCGGCTGGGTCTGGCTGCCGCGAGTCGTTTCCGCGATCGTGAACTCGCCTCGGTCGAGCGTTCGACCGAACACCGCGTCGAGGTCGCCGTCCTGTCCGAACGACTGGCCGGCGAACCACACCGAGCCGTCGCGTCCGAGACCAATCGCGGGTGCGCGCTGCTGCGCGGGCGCGGACGCCTGGATCGCGAACTCACCCCCACGCGGAGTGCCGTCGGCGGCGAACCGTCGCGCGTAGGCGCCGTAGCCACCGTTCTGTTGCCGGCGGCTCTCCCACGCGATCACGGTGCTGCCGTCTCCGTGCATCGCCAGCGCGGCGTTGTCCTGGGTCGAGTCGGTATGGGTGTTGGCGCGCGTGTCGACCCGCAGGTAGGGCACGCCGCCGGCATCGAGCCGATCCGGGCGATCCGCGCGGGGGGCGGGGAGAGCGGACCACAGCACCGCTGCAGTCGCGGCAACCAGACCGAGGAGAATGCGGGGGTTCATCGCACGGAGGTTCTTCGATCGCTTGCATCCGGACAAGGGGGGTGAAATCGCCCGGGTCGTCGCGCGAACGTGGGCTCAGTGCCCGACACCGGCGCCCGCACGGCTTCCCGCGCCGCGCAGGGCGGCGCGCCATACCCCCGGCCGTAGCAGGTCGACCCCCCGTACGTAGTCACCGGTGATCGAGACGATCAGGTCGGCGAGGCCGGGGCGGTTCTGCAGCAGACCCAGGATCGAACGGGTCACCCGGTCGTGACGGAGGCCGCGCTGCAGCAGGCTGCACAGGGACAACCGCGGCGCGATCTCGCGTCGGCGCGACCGCACGTAGTCGTGCATCGCCGATCGGTGACGGGTGCCACGTGCCAGCGCCGAGTCGAGCTGTGGCGCCAGCAGCTCGGCGGTGCGCAGCGCGAAGTAGATGCCCTCCCCGGTCATCGGGTCGACGTAGCCGCAGGCGTCGCCGACCAGCACCGCGCCGTCCACGGCTTGTCGGGTGGTGCGGAAGGCGAGCGGCCCGACGCCGCGCACCGGAGTCACGCGTTCCGCAGCCTGCATCCGCAGCTGCAGCGCGGGCGCGTTGGCGAGCGCTTGCGCGAAGTAGCTGTCCCAGTCCGCAGTCCGCGTTCGCAGAGCCTGTCGGTCGACGACCAAGTTGACGCTCGTCAACTCGCCGTCGACCGGTGCGGCGGCGAAGTACCCACCCGGGACGTAGTGCACCTCCGCGGTGGATCGGGGTTCGACTCCGGCGAAGTGGGTGGTCAGGGCGAACTTGTCGAGCCACGGCACCCGGTGCTGCACGCCGAGCTCGCGCGCCACCGTCGAGCGCACCCCGTCGGCGCCGACGCACCAGGTAGCTTCGACGTCCACCGTCTGCCCCTCGCGGGTCGACAGGGTGGCCCCGCGTATCGCTCCCGAGGGGTCGCGCCGCAACCCGCGGCAGGTAGTGCCCTCGAGGAACACGACTTCGGCCTGCCGCAGGGCGCGGCGCAGCAGGATGTCGTCGAGCACCTCACGACGCAGGGCGTAGCCGCAGCCGAACGGCACCCGGCTCGCGCCGATGTCGCGGTACATGCCGGTCGCCGCGTGGCCGTGCCCGTGCAAGCGCATGCCGCGGACTTCGCGGGCGCCCGCGGCGCACAGTTGCTGTCGAACCCCGAGATCCTCGAGGATGGGCAGGCACTCCGGGCTCAGGAATTCGCCGCAGGGCTTCGGTCGGGGAAACCGCTTGCGGTCCGCCAAGCCGACCTGCCATCCGAGTCGGGCCAAACGGGTCGCCAGGGTGCTGCCGGCCGGACCGGCACCCAGGATGAGGACGTCGAACTTCATGCAGACCGCGCGCAGCCTGACAATACCCATGCCAACCCGGCCATCCGCTGCGAAGACGTGGGCCGCGCTGCCGGCTGACCGCGGGTCGAAGGTGTAGATTCGACAACGCCGATGCCGAATCTACACAGCGTGAGCGGATCACGGGGGCTCGGTCGATGGTTCACGAACTCGCAGCGTCTGGCATGGCCGTTGCTGAATCGAAGACGATGATCGCACGCGCCTTCCAGATCCTGGGGATCGTCGCGCTGGTGGGCGCCGTAGGGGCGAGCGTTGTCGCACTCTCGGTCGTTCGCGATCGAGTACAGATCATCGTCCGGGATCCGGGCACCTCGGACGCACCGGACCCTGTCGCGGTGGTCAAGGACGACCTGCGCCAGGTGCATCAGGATCTGGATGCGATCCGTCAGGCGATGGCGACCAACCTCGAACGCATCGCCACCCACCTCGCCGCCGGCGATTCGACCGCACGCGAGCGGCAGGAAGCGGTGCGCCGCGCCGCGTCCGAGCGCGATGCGGCCGAGCGTTCCATCGCCACCCGACTCGAGCAGATCGAGCGCGCGGTGCAGGCGATCGAGCTGCGGTTGCGGGGGTCCACGGGCGCGCGGACGGAGTCGGTCGCGTCGACGCCGAAGCCCGCTCCACCGACTCCCGCCCAGCCGACGACTCCCGCGCAGCCGCCGACGAACGCCCTGTCGAAGGCAGCCACCGCTCCTCCGCCGCCAGCCAGCCAGCCGGTCGCGCCGCCGGCGAAGCGCGCGGGCTTCCTGGCGTTCGACCTGCCGTCCCGCGGATTTCGGTTCGCCACCCGCCAGACCTTCCGCATCCTCGGCAGTCTCAGTCGGGTCGGGTTCGACGCCAAGAGTACCCTGCACGACTTCTCCGGGGTGACCTCGCGGGTCGACGGTGGGTTCACCGCCGCGCTCGGCGACCCCGCTTCGACCTGGAACGGTTCGGTCGAGTGCGATGCCGCCACGCTGCGCACCGGAGTCGACGGGCGCGACCGCGGGTTGCGCGAGCACCTGCGCACCGACCGCGATCCGAAGATCCGGTTCGTCATCCAGGGCTTTCGTTCCAAGTCGGTCGATGCGGCCAAACAGACCGCGACCGGCACGATCCGCGGGACGATGTCGATCCGCGGCAAGGTGCGTCCGTTCGAGATGCCGGTGCAGGTGTCGATCGACCAGAGCTATCGGGTCGTGATCGACGGCCAGGCGACCCTCAAGTTGACCGACTACGGCATTCCCGTTCCCAGCCAACTCGGCGTCATCTCGATGCAGGACGAGGTGAAGGTGTGGATCGCGCTGCGGGCTCGCAGCACCGGGGCCAGCAAGGAATGACGTCGCTGTGTCGCGCCGCGGCGCTGGGGGTGCTCGGCGCCGTGTGCAGTCTGAGCGGTTGCATCGCTTCCAACGTGGTCGCCGATCAGGATCGTCGTGTGGTCGATCCGGTGGGCACGCTGCGGTTCGCGCCGGCCACCCAGCGGCAGATTCCGGGGCTGTTCGAGTCGGTCGAGATCCGCGGCGCGGCGGCCGCCAGCCTGTGGAAGGTCTACTACCTGTTCGAGGACACCGGGCGCTACGCCGCCGCGGCGTTGGTCGCCACCGAGCAGGGAATGAAGTTCCAGGTGCTCGACGGCACGTGGCGGCTGGAGCCCGAGGGCCTGGTGCTCGATGACACCGAGCCGAGCCCGGTGGACGTCGCCCCGGACCACCTCCGGCTGCGCTCGGCGCGGGGTGTGGTGATCCTGCGTCGCAGCGTGCTGCGCTGAAACCAATCGTGGCACGCCAGCGGCACAACGATCTCGAGATCTACGACCGCCACGGTCGCGGTTGGTGGGACGAGCACGACCGCACGTTCGCATCGTTGCGCAGCGTCGCGGGCTTCCGCCGCGGTGTGCTGGAGTCGTGGCTGCCGCGCGGCGTGGCGGGACTTCGGGTGGTGGACCTCGGTTGCGGTGGGGGACTGTGGGCGGTGCCCCTCGCCGAGTCCGGGGCGAACGTGGTCGGGGTCGACCGCAGCCTGGAGTCGCTGCGTACGGCGCTGCAGCGGGCGAGCCATCGCTGCCGTTTCGTGCGCGCCGACCTGAACGACCCGCCGTTGGCCGACGGCTGCGCGGACTTGGTGGTCTTGGCCGACGTGATCGAGCACCTCGACGACCCGCAGATCGCGGTGTACCAGGCGGCGCGGTTGTTGGTGCCGGGGGGGTTGCTGTACGTCAGCACACTCAATCGGACGCGGCGGGCCGGCGTGCTAGCGGTCGCGCTGGCCGAGGGGCTCGGTCTGATCCCGAGGGGCACCCACGACCCGAAGCGCTTCGTCCGACCGGAGGCGCTCGACGACATGGCCGGACGCTGCGGATTGCGCCGGCAGAACCTCCAGGGCGAAGCGCTGGCGTGGTGGCCGACGCTGCGCCGTTGGGCAGTCGTGCTGCGCAGGGGACGCAGTTCGGCGGTCAGCTACGCGGCGCTGTTCCGCAAGCCGGAGGAACCGTGCGGCGGTTAGTCGATGTGACGGTTGCGTTGGCCGCGGGTCTGCTGTGTCACGCCACCTTCGCGGTAGCGGTCGGTTCGATGGCGCTCGGGCTGGTCAGCGGAATGCAGTTCGGTCTCGGTCGGTTGCCGGCGCCGTGGAGCCTGTTGGCCAACGGGCTGCTGCTGGTGCAGTTCCCCGCGTTGCACTCGTTGCTGCTCACTGCGCGGGGACGCCGTTTCCTGCAGGGGGTGATCCCGGGGCCGCGCGGGGCAACCCTCACCGCCACCACGTTCGTCATCACTTCCTCGCTGCAGTTGACGTTGCTGTTCCTCGGTTGGACCCCGAGCGGCGTCGTGTGGTTGCACCCACACGGCAGCGCGGCATGGCTGCTGCACCTGCCGTTCGCGCTGAGTTGGGCGTTCCTGCTGCGATCGTTGTACGATGCCGGGATGGGCCTGCAGACCGGAAGCCTCGGTTGGTGGGCGTTGCTTCGCGGTCGCCGGCCCGAGTACCCGCCGCTGCCCGACCGCGGCGTGTTCCGCGGCTGCCGGCAGCCGATCTACCTGGCGTTCTTCCTCCTCCTGTGGACAGCTCCGACCTGGAGCCCGGATCACCTCGTGCTCGCGCTGGCTTGGTCGCCGTACTGCATCCTCGCTCCGCGGTGGAAGGAACGCAGGTTCGAGCGCTGCTTCGGGCCGGCGTTCTCGAGCTACCGGTCGCGCGTGCCCTACTTCCTCCCGAGAATGCTAGTGGGGTGTCTCCGAAGTTCGGCACACCCCACTGGGCGCCGTGACGCCTCGCACACCCCATGAGAATCGCAGCAGTCGGTGAAGCCTTTCCCGAGCACTACTACGACCAGGCGACCATCACCCGCTGCCTGGAGTCGATCTGGCAGGACGACCCGGCGGTGCGGAGTCGACTGTCCGGTCTGCACCAGAACGTGCAGGTCGCGGGGCGACACCTGGCGTTACCGCTGGAGCGCTACCGTCGCGGGCTCACCTTCGGCGAGGCCAACGACGCCTGGATCGACACTTCGCTGCGGCTCGGCCGCGAGGCGATCGATTCGGCGTTGCGCAGCGCCGGACTCGGCCCGCGCGACGTCGACGCGATCTTCTTCTCGACCGTGACCGGGGTCGCGAGTCCGTCGCTCGACGCGCGGCTCGCCAACGTCCTCGGGTTTCGGTCCGACATCAAACGCGTGCCGATGTTCGGTCTGGGTTGTGTGGCGGGTGCGGCTGCCGTGTCCCGTGCCGTCGACTACCTGTTGGGGCACCCCGACGGAGTCACCGTGGTGCTCACCGTCGAACTCTGTTCGCTGACGCTGCAGACCGACGACCGGTCGGTGGCGAACCTGATCTCGGTCGGTTTGTTCGGCGACGGGGCCAGTGCCGCGGTGCTGGTCGGACCGCAACGCGCGCCCGCGTATCCGCAGGCGCCGGAGGTGCTCGCCACTCGCTCGGTGTTCTACCCGGACACCGAGGAGGTGATGGGGTGGACGGTGTCCGAGCGGGGCTTCTCGATCGTGTTGTCGCCACAGGTTCCGGTGGTCGCGCGCGAGTGCATCCCGGGCGACCTCGATCGCTTTCTCGCGGACCACGGTCGCACCCGGGCCGAGGTCGGCAGTTGGGTTTGCCACCCCGGCGGGCCGAAGGTGATCCAGGCTCTGGCCGATGGCCTCGGCCTGACGCCCGGCGACCTCGAGCTGAGCTGGCGCACGCTGCGTGAGAAGGGCAACCTGTCGAGTGCCTCGGTGTTGCTGATCCTGCGGGCGACCATGGTGGAGCGACGGCCAGAGCCCGGCACCCTCGGGGTGATGTTGGCGATGGGCCCGGGGTTCTGCTCCGAGCTCCTGTTGCTCGGCTGGTAGAACCCGCCGCTCGGGGGGCGGCGACAGCGCCGGTCGAACCCGTGGTGTGGAGCCGGCGAGGGAACGGATCCCGGGGGCTGGACGTCTCCCGACCCGGATCGTGGATAATCAGGGGGTCCACCGAACCCCTTCCGAGCTTTCCGACATGCGCCACACGATCGCACTCACCTTCGTCATTCCCATCGCTGCCTTGCTCACCCAGGGCGACCTGACTGCGCAGGCGACCAAGGTGGTCCCCGCCTTCAATACCGTCATCGAGGGCTCGACCCTCTCCGTCTACCCGTTCGGCTACACCACCAACCGCATGCAGCAGGTTTGGTCCGGTTCGTCGATCAGCAGCAACACCTCCCTCGTACGGGGCATCAGCTACCGGATGGACACCGTGTCCCGCACCGCCGCGGAACCCGGCCGCACCTACACCGGGGTGACCATCGCGGTGGGCACCTCCACGGTGACCCCGGCCACGATGTCGACCACGTTCGCCACCAATGTGACGTCGCCGCTGACCAATGTGATCACGGGGAACTACAACCTCCCGGCACAGCCGGCGCCGACCGGACAGCCCGCGCCGTTCAACGTCGACTTCTCGTGGAGCACGCCGTACATCTACAGCCCCACGGCGGGCAGCCTGATCCTCGATGTCACGCTGCCCGGCACGGTCGGGAAGTCGAACTACTTCGTCGACGCGGAGTACTCCACCGGTGTGCCGGGTAGCGCGGTGCCGTTCGGCACCAGCGGCTCGTTCTCCTCCTCCGAGACCTTTGCGCTCTCCGCCGCTGCGGACACGTTGGGGGCCGGCGGCTCGCTCGACATCCAGTGCGGGACGTTCAGCAAGGCGTATCTCGGCAGCTTGGTGGTCGGGTTGTCCGACAAGACTTGGGGTGCCGTCAGCCTGCCGCTCGACCTCGGCCTGATCGGTGCGCCGGGCAATTCGCTGTACGTCAGCATGAACCTGCAGTTCGGCTTCAACACCACGTCGACCACCCCGGGGCACGTCTCGACCTTCAAGACCGCCATCCCCAACTCGCCGATCTACGACGGGCTGCATCTGTTCGCGCAGGCGTGGTACCTCGACGCGAATGCCAATGCCGCCGGGTTGGTGGCGACCCACGGGCTCGCCCTGAACTTCGCCAATCCCAGTGCCGGTCCGGAGACCAACCAAGTCGGCAACTACGACGCGACCGCGACGTCGGGCAACCTCGGTCTCGGCAAGACCGGCGGGCCGGTGGCGCGGTTCACCGGCGTGTTCTGAGCTGCAGGGGCCGCGGATCGTGCCGGTACGCGAAGACTCGCCTGTACCTCCTCTGACACGTGGCAGCTGCTTCGCTGGCATGCAGCGGCCCCAGAAGCTCCAGCAAGCAAGCGGCCCAGGCCTCATGGCGGCGCGCCGCGCCGCGCCCACCCAAGTCCTTGGGTGCGGCCTTGGCCGCGATAGGCTGCAGGGGCCGCGGATCGTGCCGGTACGCGAAGACTGTCGCAGCAGCAGCAGCAGCAGCAGCCAGCTCGGTCATGAAAGGTCCGGGCCAGGACCCCAGGTGCTGAATTGACCGACTGTCCACTCCCGCGCCGTCTGCACACCGTCGGAGACGCGCAGATCGAGGGCCTCGCCCACATTCTGCTCGACTGCGTGGCCGGCGGCGCCTCGGTGAGCTTCATGGCACCGTTGGCCCATGCCCGAGCCGTCGCGTTCTGGCGCGACGTGGCGGCGGGCGTGGAGCGCGGCGAACGGGCGTTGTTGCTCGCCGAAGACGAGCAGGGGCCTTGCGGCACGGTGCAGCTGATCCTCGCCCAACCGGAGAACCAGCCACATCGCGCCGATCTGGCGAAGATGCTGGTGCACCGTAGGGTTCGGCGCCGTGGACTCGGGGCCGCGCTGATGCGCGCGGCGGAAGACGTCGCGCGCGACTGCGGCAAGTCGTTGTTGGTGCTCGATGCGGTCACCGGCGGGGACGCTGCACGGCTGTACGAGCGGCTGGGCTGGGTCCGCGTGGGGTCGATTCCGGGTTACGCGCTGCTGCCGGAAGGCGGCTTGTGCAGCACGACCTACTACTACCGCGACCTGGGGGCCCCGGCCGGATCCTGAGCCTCGTTCGGGCCGAACCTGCAGCCAACCGTGGCGTGTGGCCGTACAGTCGCGCCATGCTCGCCTCACGCACAATCCCCCGTGTCGTCCGGTTCGCGCTGTGCGCGGTGTCGATCGCCTGCGCGGTTTCACTCCCCAGCCAAGCCAAGCAAGGGGACGGCGAGCCCGACAAGCCGCAGATTCCCGCGCCACCGCGCCCCGTGGTACTCGACGCGATCGCGCGGGAGACCGTCGATGCGTGGCAGCGGCGCTGCTACCACCTCGGCCGGGCGGGCGTGCGCCACTTCACGTGTACCGTCGAGGTGCGCTCGCAGGGTGGCATGACCGGCACCTGGACGACCCGTGGCAAGCTGCGGTGGGACGCGGCCGAACTGCCGCTCGGGCGCCTGGAGTGGGAAGACGCCGACGCGGCGACCGCGTTGCTGCGGCGCGGTTGGAACGCGGACTTCTTCACCCGCGAGCTGCGTCCGGACGGCTTGCTCGCGCAGCTCGCAGGTACCAAGGTCACCGGACACCGGCGCGCCAACGGGACCATCCTCGAAGCCAAGGGCGAGCCGGGTCGTCCCGTGCAGGCGCTGCTGTTCGACCGTGCGGGCTCGTTGGTGGGCCGGCTGGTCGGGCCGATGAAGAAGGCGATCCGGCACCAGGAGATCGGCGGTCGGCTGGTTCACGTCGGCGACACGTTCCGCATGGAGCGCAGCCGCGGCACCGTGGAGATCCGCCACCGCGAGGTCGACGGGTTCCTGATCCCCGAGCGGATCCACGAGGTGGTGCAAGTCGACGGGCAGACCGTCAGCGATCTGACGTTCACGCTGCGCGACATCCGCCTGGTCGGGCAACCGAAGGCCGCGGTGCGGCCCGCGAAGCGGGAGGACACAGCGCACAAGCTGGCGGTCTACGTCCTTTGTGGACAGTCGAACATGCAAGGCCACGCCAAGGTCCAGACCCTCGACTACCTCGGGGACGATCCTGCGACCGCGCCGCTGCTTGCGGAGATCCGCGGGCCGGACGGCAAGCCGCGAGTGTGCGATCGGGTGTGGATCTCGTACCTGACCGCCGGGCGCAAGGGCGACGCCGTCGCGGTTGGCAAGTTGACGACCGGCTACGGTGCGCGCCAGGACCCGGCGAAGGACGGCGGGAAAATCGGTCCGGAGTTGACCTTCGGGCTGCGGATCGCGAAGGCTCACCCGGGTCCGATCCTGTTGATCAAGTGCGCGTGGGGCGGCAAGTCCCTGCACACCGACTTCCGCCCTCCGTCCGCCGGCGCCTATCCCTGGGACCCCAAGGTGCTGGCGCGGATGGAGACGCAGCACAAGGACGTCGCCAAGATCAAGGCCGACAAGGTCGCGGCAACGGGTCGCTACTATCGCAGTGTGATCGAGCACGTGAAGCGCGTGCTGGCGAACCCCGAGCGGGTGTGCCCGAGCTACGACCCGAAGCTCGGCTACGAGCTGCGCGGATTCGTCTGGTTCCAGGGCTGGAACGACATGGTCGACTCCGGCACCTACCCGCAGCGCGACAAACCGGGTGGCTACGCCGCATATTCGACGTGTCTGGCGCACCTGATCCGCGATGTGCGCAAGGACCTCGGCGCGCCGGGGCTCCCGTTCGTCATCGGCGTGATGGGGGTCGGCGGCGAGCTCGACCCCAAGGGCCGGCACACCAAGGTGAACGCCGCGTTCCGCGCCGCCATGGCCCAGCCCGCCGAGTTGCCCGAGTTCCGCGGCAACGTGGTGGCCGTGCAGACCGCACCGTACTGGGACGTTCGGCTCGCGGCGATCGTCGAGCGGATGGACAAGGTAAACCGCATGCAGCGCATGCTGCGCAACCGGCACCGGGACACCCCGAACCGCGACGGTACGATGACGCCCGACGAGCAGAAGCAGTACCTGGCGAAGTTCCGCGCCGAGACCTTGCTGCCCGGTGATGCCGCGACGCTCGCGCGGGGTGCCTCCAACGCGGGATACCACTACCTCGGGTGCGCCAAGACCATGGCGCGGATCGGCCAGGCGTTCGCCGAGGCGGCGCTGTCGATGCGGCGCTGAGGTCCACACCTGTCACCCCCGGAAGCCTCGCCGAAACCACGGGTTCGTCTGCGTTCACGGGCGGCGACCTGCGCCGAAACCCCACGGATTCATCGCCGTCCCGTGGCGCACGCTCCCGGTGCCCTCACGGCAAGCGCTGCGGTTCGGGAATGGGGACCCCGAGCAGTTCGAGGACGTCGCCGAGTTCCAACAACTCGTCGAGGTTGTGGATGCCGGAAGTGTCAGCTTCGAAGGCACGCCGGCGAAGGAGTCGCGCCGCGGCCGCAGCGGCGGCGCCCGCCGTGGCGAACGCGTCGGCGAACTCGAGTGAGTACCACCGCAGGGAGTCTCGAGTCGGGCCGGCACCGACCCGCAATGCGACCGGGGTGGTGCGGCGGCGCAGCACCAGCGAGCGCAGACCGCGGAACGCGACGCGGGGGAGGAACGACGCGCTCGGACCGCGGGCCACGCGCCGCGCGGTCACTGTGCTGAGGCAGCCCATGACCCAGCGGGGCAGTCCCGGATGGGTGGCTGCAAAGAACCGGGTGGTCGGCACGCGCGTGCTGTCATGCAACATCAGCGGCTCGGGCAGAGGGATCTCGTAGGCGTCGCGGTTCTTGCCGGGGCGCTCGATCTGCAAGCGCTCGCCGATCGGTCGCGACCGTTCCTCTTCGCCCCGTGAAATCCGTCGCACCGGCTCGCGCAGGGCCCGCACCATCGTCTCCACGGTGCCTCCGCCCGCACCTGACAGCAGCGACCATTCGGCCACGACGACCAGCATCCGGGTGTTCGGGGTGTGTCGGACGGCGTGCGCGCCCAGCAGGTTGCTCAGGCCCGGGAACACCCCGGCACCCGCCACCACCGCACCGCTAACCTCCGTTGCAGCGTGGCTCGCGAGTTGCCGGCGCCGTGCGCGCAGCCGCTCGTACGCCGTGACGTCGGCGGCCGTCTCGAGCACCAGCAGTCCGTGGTGTAGCGCGTGTTCGTAGAGTCCGTCGGGTGGCGTCGTGAACGTGTCCGTGGCGTTGATCACCAGAGCGCGCCGCGGGAGTGCGTCGAGGGTCCGCGGATCGCGGAGATCGACCGTGAGTGGACCCGTGCGCCCCGCGATCGAGCAGTGGACTCCCGCCGCGGTGAGAGTCGCGGCGATCCGCGACCCGAGGTGGCCACGTCCGCCGAGAACCACGACCTCGGGTGGTTCCCGCCCGCCGGGACTCGGGACCGCGTCGGTCGAAGGCATGCGTCACCCGTCCCGCAGCATTCGTTTGGCGATCTTGCCCGAGCCGGTACGCGGCAATGCTTCGGCGAAGCGCAGCCGACGCGGGACCTTGAACCCGGCCAGCCTGGTGCGGCAGAACTCGATCAGTTGCGCGGCACCCGGTGGTGCGGTGACGTCGCGGAGCACCACGACGGCGGCGACAACCTCACCCCACTCCGCGTCGGGGACGCCGAACACCGCCGCCTCGGCGACCGCGGGATGGCCGTGCAGCGCCTTCTCGATCTCGATGCTGTAGATCGTCTCGCCGCCGCTGAGGATCACGTCCTTCTTGCGGTCGACGATGTCGACGAAGCCCTCGGCATCGTGGTTCGCCAGATCGCCGGTGTGCAGCCAGCCGTCGGTGAACGCCGCAGTGGTCGCGCGGGCGTCGTTCCAGTAGCCCGGCGTCACGGTGGGGCCGCGTACCTGGATTTCCCCGACGCTGGCCCCGTCGGCTGGCACCGCCTGCCCGTGCTCGTCGACCACCCGCAGCTCGACCCCGTGGAACGGCCGGCCGGTCTTGCACTTGAAGGGTAGCTGTTCGGCGGCGGGAAGCGCCTGGAGGTGCGCGGGCAACAGGCTCAGCGTCAAGTACGGGCTGGTTTCGGTCATGCCGTAGGTCTGCGCGTAGTCGCAGCCGAACACATCGAGGAGGTGTTCGACCGTGGCCCGGGCGATCGGCGCCCCGCCGCTGAGCAGGCGACGCAGCGTCGGGTAGCGGAGCATTCTGGCTTGCGGCTCGGCGAGCATGCGGTGCAGCATGGTCGGCACCAGGTTGGTCATCGTGATGCCGTCCTCGGCGAGGCAACGCAGGGCGTCGAGTGGTTCGAAGCGCGGCAGCATCACGTGGCGGCCGCCGCACTGGGTGATCGCGAACACCGCCCATGCGTCGGCGAGGTGGAACATCGGTGCGATGTGCGCCCAAACGTCGGTTGGACCGAGTTCCAACTCGCGGATCGCCGCGGCGGAGTGGTGGCACACGTTGCCGTGGGTGAGCATGACGCCCTTGGGCGTCCCGGTGGTGCCGCTGGTGAAGTAGAGCTGCGCGACGTCGCCATGCGAGACGGGCGCCGGGATGAACGGGATGTCGGTCGACGGCTCCAGCCGGGCGATCTCGAATGACGGGATCGAGGTTTCGCTCGGAGAAGCGAACTCGTCGCCGTGAACCAGCACCTTCGGCTCGCAGGCTCGCAGTACCTCGCGGACCTCCGGGGCGGCGAGGCGGGTGTTCAGCGGTACCAGGATCGCGCCGAGCCCGGCGGTGGCGAAGTACAGCTCGAGGAAGCTCTCGCGGTTGCCTTCGAGCAGTGCGACGCGGTCGCCGGAACCGACACCGAGTTCGCGCAACCGGCCGGCGCGTCGGCGGATCGAAGCGAACAACTCACGGTAGGTGCGCGACGAACCACCCGACGCATCGCACGTCGCGATGGCGTCGGGAGTGCGTGCGGCGGTGTCGGCGAGAATGGCCCAGATCGACGCTTTGGGGGTGGTTTCGGGCACGGGTGCGCGAAGGCGAGGCGGCGGGGGATCGGGCGCGGATCGTACCGCACCCACCCGCCCCAGGCGAACCGCGCGCGCTGCGCCAACCGCGACATCGCGCCCGCCGGCTGCACCACGGCCCGAGGACCGAACTGGCAAACACGCCTCCGCTGTCGCCCTCCGGTTCCGTCAACGGGGTGGGCGGGCGCGCGGGTGCGGCCCGCACCTTCCTCATCCCTCCGACAAGCCATGAAGAACCTGTTCCGTCTGCTGTGCCCCGTTCTCCTCTTTGCCGCGACCATCGCGGCCCAGGACATGACCACGATCCACGTTGGAGGTCGGTCCGCGATCCACACCAAGCCCGGTCAGTTCGGCGATGAGCGCGACCCCCTCGAGTGGGCCGACAACGGCGACGAGCTGAACATCGACCTCGAGATCAACTACGAGGGTCGGGACGGCAAGAAGGTGGTGCTCAAGTCGAAGTGGACGCTGCGTTCGCGGGAGATGACGCGGCACGAAGTGGCGTTGCGCATCGCGCGCGACTTCCGCACCTGCTTGATCGAAGCCGGGATGCTCGGCCAAGACGCGCTGGACGTGTGCAGCACCCACGGCGCCACGGTCTACGTCAGCAACACACCGCGGGCGAACAACCCGGGCACGGTGGACGATCCGAAGGTGAACAAGGTCAAGGCCAGCAACGGACCCTCGACCACCCAATACGTCGACGGTCCTGACGGGCGGTGAGTCACGGATCACGCGACTACTGCTCCTGCCCGATGACCCATTCCTTCCCACCAACCACTTCCCGAGCCTACAAACCCATGTTCCACGCCTTCCGCACTATCACTCTCCTCTTGTTGGCCGTGCCCGCCGCGGCGCAGTCGACCGTCACGATCAACGTCAACTGCAACTCGCAGACGATGACGGATCAGTACTGGCAGTTCACCATGGACGTCTCGGATGGCACCAACACCGAGCGTGTGGTCTTGACGCTGCCGCCCGGAGCCGACGCTGCGGCCATCACCGCCGGCCTCGGCAAGAAGCTCAACGACGCGTTCAAGCTGTACGCCGCGCCTCGGTTCACCTGGGGCGAGACTTCCGGTGAGAACACCAAGGCACCCAAGCGCACCGCCGAGGACCTCCACTTCCCCCCGGGCTACACGTTGAAGAACTGGTGCAGCGGCAAGTTCAAGGGTACCGACAAGGACAAGAAGTCGGATCCCGACAACTACGACATCAAGGACGACCACGTCAAGGCGTTCGACGGCAAGGGCGACCAGATCCAGCCGAAGAAGCCCGAGTGATGACGATGCGGTTCACCCGCTCGAGCATGGCAGCAGGACTGGCGGTGCCGGTCCTGCTGCTCGCTTCGTACTGCTCGACTGCCCTCGCCAGCCCTGCGGTCGTGGCGACCACGCTGCCGGACGATCTCCGCGCGGTTGCCGCACACCGGCCCGAGCCGATGGCGGTCGCGGCGCCCGATGAGTTGCGCACGGTCCGCGCGATCGTGCCGACCGAACAACCCGGCGATCCCCGTCGTTCGAACCCGGTGCTCGATCTCGTGGTGCGCGGCCCGGATGGTTCCCTGCTGCACGGCAGCGTCGGCGCGATCGGACAGAACGGTGATCTGCGCCGCCTCGAGCTGCGTGGCAGCGCGCTGCGCATCGAGTCGACCGATGGCGCCGCGCCGCGCTCCCTTATCCTCGAGAGCGATGGCTTCGTGCCGGTGACCGTGCGCCCCGATCCGAATGCGCGGAACGAGGCGCGGATCGACGTCAGGTTGGCGCGCGCTGGCGGGCTGTGCCTGACGCTCCGCGACGCGACCGGGGTGCATTTGGTGGGTCGGCGCCTCACCTGTGTCACGGGAGGTCGCGCCGTGGTGGTGTGCCGCGGTGGTGAGGTCCTCCGGCATGGCCGCCGCTTCGGCGAGACGGATGGCCAAGGTCAGGTGCGGTTCGCTGATCTACCGCCGGGACCGTGCCAGGTGCGCGCCGATGGCATGGCCGATTGGCTGGATGCGGAGGCCGGGTTCGAAGTGGTCGAGGGGGTGCTCGCCGCAGTCGAAGTGGTGGCCCCGCGCCGCGACCCGAGTCACCACGCGTTCGTTCGCATCCCGCTGCGGGACCTCTCCCGCGTCGAACACCACGAGGGGCGCCTGCAGTCGCACGCACTGCTGCTCGACGACGGGCAGCAGCAGCGGCACGTTCCCCTGTTTCGCGTCGATCCCGATTACGCGGGGGCCGCCGTACCGGGAGAGTTCGGCCAGGACTGGAGTGCCCGCTTGGTCACCTCCGTGGGCGATGGAGCATGGCGGAGATGTGCGAACGGCACTGTTCGCCTGGTCGTCGGCGCGACCGTGCGCTGGCCGTGAGACTCGGGGCGACCCGCGCCGGACCGTCGCCGCCATCGCCGTGCGACCTCAGCGTTGCGGCTTCATCTCGACCGGCGCCGTGAGTCGGTGCGGGCCGAACCGCACGGTCAGGGTTCCTCGGTCGCGCTGTGCTCGGTCGATGGACAGCTCGAGGTCGAGCCGCGGGGCGGTTCGCTGGGCCCTGTCGAGTACCAGTGGGATCGACAGGCCGCCCCTGGTGCTCGGCGCCTGGTAGGCGTCCAGCCGCTGCTTGCGGATCTCGGTTGGCGACAGCAGCACCAGCCGCAGACCATCCGGCGCGGTGTGTTCCAACACCAAGTAGTGGGCGCCGACCGGCACATCGACGCCGCCGATCCGCAGCGGCATGTTGGTGTCGAGTGTGGTCCAGAAGTTCTGGCCGAAGCGCCACCGCCGGCCCGATGGCTTGGTGAGGAACGCGCCGTACTGCGCTTTCCACCGCGGTTGCCCGAAGTCGATCGACACTTGACCGGCGGAACTCGGACCGAACCAGTAGAAGATCCGCGTGTTGCCACGCTGGCTCGTCTCGGGGTAGGGAGTCTGCTCGGTCGGCCGTGGTCCGGCGGCCATCCCGCCCGTCGCGGGGCGAGCCGACGAGAAGAACACCAGCACGTCGAGGTCGGCGGTGATCGCGGAGAAGCGGTGCGCCATTCCTGCGGCGACGAAGATCGTGTCGCCGACGCCGACCGGCCGGGTATCGCCGCCGGCCGTGAACTGCGCCTTGCCGGAGATCACGAAGTAGACCTCGTCGCGGGCGTGCGGCGTCTGCCCGTCGCGACTGCCGGCCTTCAGGCGGTAGCGGCCCAGCGACAGGGTCGTGGTGTCGAGCAGCGGCAGCCAGGGCTTGGCGGCAGCGCCGGCAGCGGGGACCGCCGCAGCCGGAAACCAGCGGACTCCGGGCGAACTCTGGGCCGTAGCGGGGATGCAGGTGGCGAGCACCAGCGCGAGCGGAAGCGTTGTGGCGTGTGGCATCGGTAGTCGGCGGGCGGGTAGCCGTCTCGCAGCCAGACGCCGGCCCGCGTGCGACCATGACAGCATTCTCGGGGAACGACGTGCCCAGGGGTGACGGGAGCACCCCGTCCCCGTCGCCCGTCACCTACCAGGTGTCGGTGCGGAACGGCGAAGCCGGCAGACCTTCCTTGTTCATCAGACGCGGCTCGGCGGTCATGTGCCAGGCGTAGCGCACTGCCAGCGGCTCCGGCACGACGTCGCTCCACACCACGATCGTGTCGTTCTGGAGCTCGGCGTACGCCTTCTCGAACTTCCGGTCCTTGCCGGCGATGTCGAACCACTCGAGCACGCGGTCGCGCGGCGTGCGGCCGCGGATCGCCAGACCACCGCCGATGTGGTCGAAGGTGATGCGGATCTTGTTGCCCTCCACCTTCATCGACTTGTAGATCGGTCCACAGCACACCACGTCCTTCAGGCCATACGTGCGGGCCAACGCCCACAAGGCGAGGCGCTTGCCGACCGTCTGCTTGTCCTTGGGGTGAATGTCCTTCAGGTCGGCGATGTCCGTGGTCACGACCATCCCGGTGTTGGGGATCGCCATGGCCGCGGTCTGCGCCTCCCACAGTTGCGGCAGGCGGTCGGGCTTCTGCCGCCCGTACGTGAACGGGGCGATCTGCACGAAATAGAACGGGAAGTCACCCTGACCCCAGACTTCGCGCCAGCCGCCGATCAACGCCTGCATCTTGTCCCGGTAGGCCATGCCGTCGCCGACGTTGGCTTCGCCCTGGTACCAGATCGCGCCGCGGATCGCGAATGGGGCGAGCGGGTGGATCATGCCGTTGAACAAACCGGTCGGTGCGCGCGCGTCACGCGTCGGGTGGCGGGGCAGCGTCGGCGCGGGCGGCAGATTGCTGCCGTCGGCGAGCGCCTTGCGCGTCGCCTCGATCCAACCCTCCACCGCGAGCAGTCGGGCCGGCAGCCCGGTCTTGTAGCCGTGGTGCTTCCGTGCCACTTCCTCGCCGACCTTGCGCAGCGACTCGACCTTCGCGAAGCCCTGCGGCGGGGTCCACGGCTCGATTCGCGTCCCTCCCCAAGTGGAGTCGATCAGCCCGATCGGGACGTCGAGCTTCTGCAGCAACTCGCGGCCGAAGAAGTACCCGGCAGCGGAGAAGCCACCCCAGCCGTCCTTGCCCAGGGTCTGCGGCGAGCACACCCGCCAACTCGCCGGCACGTCGGACTCGGGCTCGCCCGCGACGGTGCGCGGAATGGAGCACAACCGGATGCGCGGGTGGTTGGCCGCGGCGATTTCCTCCTTGGCGCGCCGCACCAGCCCGACCCCCATCTCCATGTTCGACTGGCCGGAGCACAGCCACACTTCGCCGACCAGCACGTCGTGGAACACACGCGTGTCCGATCCTTTCACCGTCAGATCGAACGGGCCGCCCGCCGGCGTGGCCGGAAGCGTCGCGCGCCAGGTGCCGCGCTTGTCGGCGACCGCGTTCGCACCGACCTTGCCGAGGGTCACGGTCACCTGCGCGCCTGGCTTGTCCCGCCCCCAGACGGGCACCGGAGCGTCCCGCTGGACCACCATGTGGTCGGCGAACACCCGGGGCAGCCACAGCGGCGACTGGGCGCCCGCCGGCGCGAGGGCGAGGAACACGAGAGAAAGGGCGAAAGCGTGCCGGCCGAGGCGGTGAGGCATGTCGTGACGAAGGGGCTGATACGGGGGGAGTCCCGGGCGTCAGGATACCTGCCGGCCCGAGCTGGCACCGCAGCGCGCTGCCGCTTCGGGCGGGGCGGGATTCGCTGCGGATGCCTACGCGCAGACCGGGCGTGCCATGGGCCCAAGACGCCGATCAGGCGTGCGGAACGAGGTCCGCACCCACCCCGGCCGGGAATTCGCTGAGGGGATCCGGCCGCCGAAAGCGTGAGCAGGTGCGAAACACCCAGCCAACCTCCCTCGCTGTCCGGTCACCACGATGTTCACCGCCCGTTCCATCCTCCTGCTCGCCGCGATCCTCGGAATCCCCGCACTGCTCACCGGTCTGCTGCTCGCTGCCCTCGGCCTGGCGGCGCTGCCCCTGGCGCTGCCGCTCGCCATGGTGGCCTATGGGCTCACCGCGGGGGTGCTGAGTCGACCGTTCCACGGGGCGATCCAGCCCGGGCGATTCCGACGCGACCTCGCCGAGCCGCTCTACCGCGGTCGGCGGCTCTACGGACTGTGTTGGACGATGGTCTACTACTGCCCGCCGGTGCTGCAGCTGTTCCTGGCCGTGCCGTGGTTGAAGCGAGCGCTGGTGTGGTCGTTCGGTTGCCCGGCGCTCCGCGATGCGACCTTCTACCCGGACACCTGGCTGCGCGATCTGCCGCTGCTGGAACTCGGCGCTGGTGCCTACTTGGCCAACAAGTCGACCCTGGGCACCAACACGGCGCTGCAGAACGGGACGATCGTGGTCGGGCGAATCCGCGTCGGTGCCCGCGCGGTAGTCGGCCACATGGCCGCGGTCGGCAACGGTTCGTCGCTGGGCGACGACGCGGAGCTCGGCTTCCGCGCCGCGCTCGGCATGAAGAGTCACCTCGGTGCCCGCAGTCGGGTCGGTGGGACGACCACCATCGCGCACGGCACGGTGATCGGTGACGACGTCCAGATCGGCCAGAGCTGCTTCATCGGCAGTCGGGTGCGGATCGCCGACGGCCTGCGCATCCCGAACGCGGCGGTGGTTCCCGACCGCACCCGGCTCACCACCCAGGCCGAGGTCGACGCGCTGTTCGGTGCCGCGCCGGTTGTCTGCCGCACCGTGGATCTGGCCTTGGCTGGCTGACCCGGAGTTCTGGGTCTCGGCCTCCCGCGACAACCCACGGAGTCTGCGCCACGGAAGGGCGATCCCGCGGCGCAGACTCCTGGCGCGAGATCGCGCGGCCGGTCGCCCAGCGTCCCGGCTAACCCGCCACCAGCTGCTTCGTCAGCTCGGCAGGGCGGATGGCCGCCGACTCGCAGCTGCCGATCCCCGTCGGCACCACGAACTGCAGCGCGCCGTCCTGCATCTTCTTGTCGCGGCTGAAGTACTCGAGCAGCGGCTCGGGTCCGGGCAGCGGTGCGCGTGCGAAACCGTACGCCTCGAGCAGCCGGTGCGCGCGCGCCGCCTCGTCCATCGCCATCGCGCCGCGCGCGACGCCGACCTCGAGCGCGAAGTGCAGCCCCTGTGCGACCGCGTGGCCGTGCAAGAGCGTGTAGCCGCTGTGCGCCTCCAGCGCGTGGCCGAGGGTGTGTCCGAGGTTGAGGCAGCGGCGCTGGCCGCGCGTCTCCAGCGGGTCGGCCTCGACCACCGCGATCTTGTCCCGCACCGCCATGGTGACGACCTCCTCGAGCAGTAGCGGGTCTCCGGCGAGGATCCGCGCGGGTTCGCGTTCGAGCAGGGCGAACAGCCGCGGGTCGAAACCGAGCCCCATCTTGATCGCTTCTGCCAGCCCGGATCGCAGGTGCTCCGTGGGTAGGGTGCTGCACAGCGCCACGTCGGCGACCATCAGCCGTGGCGGCCAGAAGGTGCCGACCAGATTCTTGCCCTCCGGCAGGTTGAGGGCCGTCTTCCCGCCGACACTGCTGTCGAGCATCGCCAACAGCGTGGTCGGTACCTGCACCGAGTCCACGCCGCGCAGGAACAGCGATGCGGCGAGTCCACCGAGGTCGCCGAGCGTCCCGCCCCCGATCACCACCAGCACCGTGCGCCGATCGAGGTGCCAGGCGGCGAGTTGACGCAGCACCGACTCCAGGGTGGTGAACGACTTGGTCGCTTCACCGCCGGCGAGTTCGATGCGCCGCCAATCCGGAGCGATCAATCCGTGATCGGTCGCGGGCACGGCGGGATCCACCAGCGCGACCACCGGGCGACCCGCCCCGAGCTGCTCGACCCCGCGCCGCAACTCCGCACCCAACCGCGCGCCGATCCACACCTCGGTGGTCGCTTCGGGTCCGGGGGCACAGCGCAGCCGGATCACCGGCCCGCGCCCTTTGCGCCTGTTTCGATCTGGGCCTTCAACGAGCCCACCAGGGAGGTGCGAACCTGTTCGGACCAACGCCGGCCCGGGGCGGGGACCCTCGCACCGGTCGCGGTGCTGGCCGCCGCGGCCAGCGCGCGCGCCATCGCCAGGGCCAACCGCTCCTGAGTCTGGGCGGCGCGGGTCTGCGGTGGGTCGACCGCCGCGGGGACGGCTTTCAGGAATGCGCCGAGGATTCTGGGGCGGAGCTCGGGAAGTCGCTTGGCGATCGTTCCCAGGGTCGCGGGGACCAACCGCGTCAACGAGTTGTTGGGACTGCCCGTCAGCAACGGGATCAGCGCATCGATGGCGGTCACGTCGCCGCACCCGGCCAACGCCTGCACGGCACGGATTCGCACCACGTTGGGGTTTCGGCTCGGATGTCCCGCTCCGCCGGCATGCTGCACCAGGTCGACCAGTGCCGCGCATTGGTGCGGGTCCGGGCGCGTCGCCAGGGATTGGAGTGCGGCGTAGCGGAGGCAGTCGTTGGGCGCCGTGAGCAGTGCGGTGATGGCGTCGGATGTCGCGGCTTTCGCCTTGTCCAACACCGCGAAGGCGCGCTGCCGCACTTCGGGAGGGGCGGCGGAGCTGCGCACCAGCGCGAGCAGGTGGGTGTGCTCCCGGGGGTCGACGCCGGCTTCGCCGCGCAGCGCAGCTTCCAGGGCGAGGGCGACCTGGCGGTGATCCGGGTCGTGCAGCGGCGCCGGCGCGCCCTGCAGTGCACCGGCATCGCGCAACAGCTCACGCGCTTCCAGCCAGCCACCGAACGCGTCCGGCTTGGCGGCGAGTTCGTGCAGGCGCCGGATCGCCCGCGCACGACCGTCTCCTGCGAGACCCTGGCGCAGGCGTGCGAGCTCCTTGGCCAGGGCCACGCCGCTGCGCTGCTGCGCCGCATCCGGTGCCCGCCACGCCGCGAGCACGCGGTCGAAGGTCGCGAGGAACCCGGCCAAGTGCCTCGGGGGGGTGGCCAGTTGCGCGTCGGTGCGCGGATCGAACACCAGCATCTGTGGCCAGCTGCTGATGCCGAACCGGTCGTGGGTGCGCTCCGCCTCGCGGTCGTGCGCGTCCTTCTTGAAGGTGCGGCACACGTAGAGCCACGTAACGCGCGTGTAGTAGGGCTGCAGCTTCTTGCTCGGGAGCAACTGCTCCTCGATGGGCACGCAGTGCGGTCAAACGGTCTTGGTGAAGTAGACGAACACCGGCCGGCCGTGGCGGACCGCATCCCGCTGGGCCGTGCGATACTCCGTGTGCCAAGGCGGTCCCGGCGGCAGCTTGTCGCCGGGCGGGGTGTCGGGGGCTCCGAACGCGAGCAGGGACAGCAGCGGCAGCGGATTCATGTCGGCACTCTACCGTGGCCCGCCGCGCGCGGCCTCGGAGAGCGCGCCCCGGCCGGGCCCCGACCCGGAAATCCGTGAACGGGCCAGGCTTCGCCGACCGCCACACGTCTCCGGACGGAGCGAGGGGGGTTTTGGGTGCGAACGCGGCTGCGGTACGGGCATGCTCCCGGTCGTGTTGCTGGTGAGTGTGTCCGCGGCCAAGGCCGTGGTGTTGGTCGCGTGGTTGTCGTTGCTGTTGATTCGTGCGCCGCACCAGGCGTCCAGTCGGGCGACACCGATCGCGGAGCGGTGTTGGGGCGGGGTCGAGACCGTGCTTCTCGCTCTGCTCGCGGTCGCGTTCCTGCTGCCCGTGCTGTGGGCCTCGACCGAGGTGTTCGCTGCCACCGACTACCCGCCTAACGCCGTGGCGCTGGGCGCGGGCGGGGTCTGCTATGGGCTGGGTCTGTGGTTGTTCGATCGAGCGCACCGCGAGCTCGGGCCGCGTTGGTCTTGTACGTTGGAGCTGCGGGCGAGCCACGACTTGGTCACTGGCGGCGTGTACTCCGTGGTGCGGCACCCGATGTACCTCGCATACGCGCTGTACGCCGCCGGGCAGGCGATCGCGTTGCCCAACCTGTGGGTCGGCCCATCGCACCTCGGCGCGGCGCTGCTGTTGCTGGCGCTACGCCTGCGACCCGAGGAACGGATGCTACGCCGTCGGTTCGGTCGGGCCTACGAGGAGTACGCGGCGCGCACCCCACGCCTGGTCCCCGGCGTGTGGTGACGACCCGAACGAGCCGGGCCCGCGCAGTTCGCGTTATCCGATCCCGGGAATCGGGAACGCGTCGCACAGCCGCTGCACGCGGGGCCGCAATGCCTCGGGATCGGGCTCGCGGATCAAGGCGACCAGCAGCGCGCTGATCTCGGTCATCGCATCGAGGTCCATGCCGCGGGTGGTCGGCGCCGCGGTCCCGACGCGTATGCCGCTGGTGACGCGCGGCGACAGCGGATCGCCCGGGACCATGTTCTTGTTGATCGTGAGGCCCGCCGCCAGGCCGCGCTTCTCGACGTCGGCGCCGGTGACGTCGAGTCCGCGCAGGTCGACCACGACCATGTGGCTGTCGGTGCCGCCGGTGACGATCTTCAGTCCCTGTTCCGCGAGGCATTCGGCCAAGTGCGCGGCATTGGTGCGCACCGCCGCCGCGTAGCTGCGAAACGCTGGCGTGAGCGCCTCGCCGAACGCGACCGCCTTGGCGGCGATCTGGTGCATCAACGGTCCGCCCTGGCCACCGGGAAACACCGATCCGTCGATCTTCTTCTGGCAGTCGGCAGTGGTGAGGATCAGCCCACCGCGCGGCCCGCGCAGTGTCTTGTGGGTGGTCATCGTGACGACGTCGGCGTAGCCGACCGGCGACGGCATCTCTCCGCTCGCGATCAGCCCGGCCGGGTGCGCGATGTCGGCGAGCAGCAGCGCGCCCACTTCGTCGGCGATCCCCCGCATGGTCGCGAAGTCGATCGCTCGCGGATAGCTGCTCGCGCCGGCGATCACCACCTGCGGGCGATGGCGCTGCACCACCTCGCGCACTTCGTCGTAGCGCAGCAACCCGCTCTCCGGGTCTACGCCGTAGTGCTCGGCGGCGTACAGCTTACCGGTGTGGCTCATCGGGTAGCCGTGGCTCAGGTGGCCGCCGGCGCTCAGCTTCATGCCGACGATGCGACCGCCGCGCCCCGCCAGTGCCTCCAACACCGCGAGGTTCGCCGAGGTGCCGGAATGCGCCTGCACGTTGGCGTGCGCCATCCCGGGGAACAGCTGCAGCGCGCGTTCCTGCGCCAGCCGCTCCACCTGGTCCGCGACCTCGCAGCCGCCGTAGTAGCGGGCTCCGGGATAGCCCTCGGCGTACTTGTCGGTGAGCACGCTGGCGCAGGCTTCGCGCACTGCGGCCGAGCAGTGGTTCTCGGAGGCGATCAGCGAGATGGTGTTGGCTTGCCGATCGGCTTCTCGTGCCAGCAGACCGAACAGCTCGGGGTCGGATGGATGGTGGCTCATGCGTCGGGAACGTGGTAGCGCCCGGAGGGGAGCACCGTCGGCCCGCGGGTGGTGGAGGGATTACGCGGGGATGCGGTTTCGGCGGGGGCGCGACCACACTAGATTATCCGGCCCCCCTGGCCGGCCAAGGCCAATCCCCGCTCCCTCCCCCCAACCCACGACGCTCCGGCCTTGAACGAGACCCTCAGCGACCAAACCCTGTCCACCGCCACCGAGCAATCCGCCTGGACGGTCGAAGATTCGGCCGAGCTCTACCAGATCGATGCGTGGAGCAACGGCTACTTCTGCGTGGCACCCAATGGCGACGTGCGCGTCACGCCGCTGGGGGACGGCACCAAGGGGTTCAGCCTGCACGACCTCGTGGTGGATCTGTGCCGGCGCGGCCACCAGCTGCCGCTGCTGCTGCGCTTCTCGGAGATCATGCGTCACCGCCTGCAGACGCTGAACACCGCCTTCCAGACCGCGATCTCGGAGTACGGCTACCGCGGGTCGTACCGCTCGGTGTTTCCGATCAAGGTCAACCAGCAGGCGGACATCCTCGAGGAGTTGCTCGATTACGGCCGCCCGCTGCGCATGGGGCTCGAAGCCGGAAGCAAGCCCGAGGTGCTCGTCGCGCTGGCGTACACCGACCAACCGGACGGGATCATCGTCTGCAACGGCTACAAGGACGCTGGCTACATCGAGACCGCGCTGTTGGCGCAGGAGCTGGGCCGCTACCCGATCTTGGTGATCGACCGGTTCGCCGAGCTCGAGATGATCATCCGGATCAGCCAGCGGATCGGCATCCGGCCGAGCATCGGCATCCGGGCCCGCCTGGCGAGCCGGGGTTCGGGCCGCTGGGACGAATCCTCCGGAGCCAAGTCCAAGTTCGGATTGAGCGCGAGCGAGATCCTGCACGTGATCGAGCGGCTGCGCGGCGCCGAGATGCTCGACTGCGTCGAGCTGCTGCACTTCCACATCGGCAGCCAGGTCACGGAGATCCGGGCCATCAAGGAGGCTCTGCGCGAGGCGGCACGGATCTATGTCGAGATCCACCGGCTCGGCGCCAAGCCGTCGCTGATCGACGTCGGCGGCGGTCTCGGTGTCGACTACGACGGCACCAAGTCGAACGCCAACTCGTCGATCAACTACTCGCTGCAGGAGTACGCCAACGACGTGGTCGATGCGTTGCAGCGCGTGTGCGACGGCGCCGGTGTACCGCATCCGGAGATCATCAGCGAATCCGGACGGGCGCTGTCGGCCTACCACAGCGTGCTGGTGTTCGACGTGCTCGGTGCCGACCTGGTCGACGTGGGGGACGTCGGGCTCAAGCCGGCCACCGCCGGCGATCCGCTGCCGCTGCACGGCCTCTACGAGGCTTGGGCACACGTCGACGCGAAGAGCTTCCTCGAGCGCTATCACGACGCGGTGTTGCTGCGCGACGAGGCGACCACACTGTTCAACCTCGGCTACCTCGACCTCGCCGGCCGGGCGCGTGCCGAAGAGATGTTCCGCGCCATCTGCCTGCGGGTGCGCCGCTTCGCGCGGGAGATGGAGTTCCCATCGGAAGAGCTCGCGCCGCTCGAGTCGATGTTGTCCGACACGTACTTCTGCAACTTCTCGCTGTTCCAGTCGGTCCCCGACAGTTGGGCCATCGACCAGTTGTTCCCGGTGATGCCGATCCACCGGCTCGGCGACCAGCCGACTCGGCGCGGAACCCTCGCCGACCTGACGTGTGACAGCGATGGACGGATCTCGCGCTTCATCGACCGCGACGGACCGAAGGCAGCGCTCGAGCTGCACGCCACCGACGGGCGGCCGTACTACATCGGGGTGTTCCTGGTCGGGGCCTACCAGGAGACTCTCGGCGACCTCCACAACCTGTTCGGCGACACGACTGCGGTCCACGTATCCCTCGACCCCGAGCACGGCTACCGCATCGACCGGGTGATCGAGGGCGACACCGTCAACGAGGTGTTGGCCTACGTACAGTTCGACAAGCGCGACATGATGCGCAAGGTCCGCGCCGCCAGCGAGCAAGCGGTGCGCTGCGGAAGGTTGAGCATGGAGCAGTCGGCGCGGCTGGTGCGGCGCTTCGAGGATGGACTGACCGGGTCGACGTACTTGTCGCGGGAGGAACTCGCGATGGAGAACGGCGAGGGTGGGGCGGGGCTGCCGTAGGTACGCGGCGGCGGTCGCCCGGGCTCGGGCGCCCGGGCGCCACGCGTTCGTCGCGGATCCGGCGGGCGCGAGTAGTTGATCTCCTGGGCCGAGCCCGTGGGCGAGTGAGTGGCGGGAATCCGAGGGGCCTTGGGCCTTCCTCGACCTCAAACTCTGGAGCAGCGAGGGCTCCCCTCACGACCCCGCCGGCATCGGCATCGGTCCAAGCAAGTTGCGACCGACGCCGATGCCGACGGGGCCGCGAGGGGAGTGGGGAAGTCCTGGTGTGGGGGTGTCGAAGTGCGCGGGTGGGGCGTCAGCCCGGGACCTCGCCGCGCCCGATCAGGCCGTGTCTTCGCCAGCCGACGTTCAGCAGCCAGTTGCGCGCGCGGGCGACCGGCCGTGCGAGGCCCGAAGGTAGCTCGCTGGTCAGCTTCTCGCGCCAGCCGTCGAACCACCTTCCCGAGGTGAACCAGTCGATCTCCTGCGCCAACCGCACACCATGCCGGCGCGCGTTGTTGAGCACGTAGGCCAGCGCGTGACGCACCTCCCGGGGCGTGCGCAGGATGTGATCGTGGTAGCGGTCAGCGAACACCTTGCCAGCGCGACGCCACAGCCGGTTCAAAGACCGCGCGATGCGGATGAGCAGCCCCTGCAGACCGCGCGAAAGACACGCGCGATCCGTTGCCTCCACGATCATGTGCAGGTGGTTGCCTTGCACGGAGTAGTGCACCAGGCGAAAGCCGTTGCGCTCGCAGCCCTTCGCGAACGCCGCGCACAGGACCGCGTACACGCCCTGACTCCGCAGCGACGGAAGCGCGCGCATCAACCGGGTAGTGACATGAACGGGAAAGCGCGAGGCCAACGCCGCGCGACGGCGATGCGACACCCCAGCCTTGTCGCCCTTCGGCTTGCGCCCCGCCCCTTTGCGCCGACCTCCCCAGTTCATTCGAGGGAACGGCAATAGGCCCGCTTTGTCCTTCGATCGCTTCATCGCATCACCCCACATTTGATACGGCTGAAATATACGAGACAAGCCACAAGAGATCAACCAACCAATACATGTTTTCACATGCAGCACGCAAGATCGACTCGATCGCGATCGAGGTCCGCCGCTCCACCGAACCAAACACTCGACAACCTCCCTCCGCTCGTCTCGACCCTTTTATGCCCATTCACATTGTGCACCCTACCTCACCCGCGCCTCCCCCATACCCCACCCGCTCTCCCGCGGCCCCGTCGCCGTCGGCATCGGTCGCTCTTAGCCGAGCGAAGCGAGCCTGGACCGATGCCGACGGCGACGGGGCGTGGAGAGCCCTGCGGCTTCAGAGCTAGAGGTTGAGGGAGCCCAGAAGCTCGAGAGCCCAGGAGCTCGAGAGCCGAGGAGTTCGAGAGCCGAGGAGATCGAGAGCCGAGGAGATCGAGAGCCAGAAGCTCGAGAGCCAGAAGCTCGAGAGCCCTCAGAGTCCAGGCTCGAGAACTCGAGAGCTCAAGCGCCCTCACCACCCCACACCCCCGCGCTCGCCTACTTCGCGTTCGCGATCGCCTGGTAGATCTCCAGCATCGCCGCGCTGCGCGCTGCGCCGTAGGCGAGCAGCTCCGCCTGCAGCTTGTTGCGCGTGGTGCTGCGGGTGCGGCTGTTGAGCAACCGCTCGTAGGCGGAGCGGGCGCCCTCGTCATCGACGATTCCCTCGCCGCGGGTCCGTGCGCCGACCAGCGCATCGCGAACTTCGAACAGGCTGAAGTCGCCGCGCATCGCCGGGTGGTAGATGCCTTGCCGCACCTGCGAGTCGAGTTCGACCGGGTCCATCTGCAGCACCGCCTTGGCCTCTTCACGCAGCTCGGAGACGTCTTCCATCACCTGGCGCACGCACGGCAGGAATGCGCGGGACCACGTGAACACGGTGCCGAGATCGTCGATGCCTTCGAGGAAGCGCGACAGGAACTCGCCGCGCGGATCCTGCTCGGTGGCGCTGACGAAGCTGCGCTGCTCGATGCGACCGTCCTCGTGCAGGATGTGCGCGCTCCACAGGTACGGCAGCTGCTGCCAGGGTCGCGAGTGGGCGAACCGCGGCAACACCTGGAGCGACAGGCTCGTCGCCATGAAGCACAGCGGGAAGATGACCGTCTCGAACTCTTCGTGAACGGTCGGGTCGACCATCAGCGAACCGGTCTCCAGGGCGCGTAGGACGCGGCGCTGGGTCCGGGTGAGCGACGTGGTCTCGGTGCTGATCTGCTCGATCGTCTCGATGCCTTCCTGGTGGAGCGAAGACTCCTGGGCCGGCGTGAGTTCCGGCAGCTCGAGTAGCTGGTTGGGCGGGGCCGCAGCGGAGCACTTCTCCAAGTAGCCGCAGGGGATCGGGTTGATGCACCACGTGCCCATCGGTAGGTCGAGCGTGGTGTCGTCGTCGAGAACGTGCTGGAAGTTCTCGATCAAGTCCGGGATCCGGCGCTTGCGACGGCGGGCCTTCTTGGTGACGTCGACGTTCTTGAACAGCTTGTGGACCGGGTAGGTCTTGCTGCCGCTGTGTCGGTACTCGGCGTCCAGGTGCAGCACGCTGGCGCTGCCGACCGTGTAGCCCGACCCCTCGATGACCCAGATCTGCAGCGCGATGTCCATCACGTGCCGCGGCTTGACCTTGGTGCCCGACTTGACTTCGAAGATGTCGAGTTGGTTGGGCTCGCGGCCCGGCAGCACGATGTCACAGCGCACTTCCACGCCGTCGCGCTCGAACGCGGCGTCGAACACCGCCACGCCGGACGCGGCGTCGAGGACCGCCCGGGTCTCGGCGACGGCCTCGTCGTGCTGCTCGTGCTCGATCCGCTGGGCGCGCGGGAAACCCTCGCGTGCCATCTCCGTCAGTCGGCGACCGACTTCCGCCAGCGCCTGCCGGCTCTCGCTCGGGGCCGGAACCGAGTCGGGGTCGTGGAACTCCTGGTGGAGGCGCTTGGCGCACTGCGTTCCCGCTGCGAACAGCGACTTGTTGAGGCGATGACTGCCGGACACAGGGCGAGGGGACTTGCTCACAGTTGGGTGGTTCGAGTCGGCGAGTCGGCGCAGACGGGTCCCAGGGCCCCTCAGCGCCTTCTTGTCTTGTAGAGCACCAGCAGCACCAGGCCCACAAGCGCCCCGATGATAAGCGACTTCTGCAGCTGGTCGGAAAGTTCTTTGCGGCCTTCTGCCTTCGCGGCGGTCTGCAGCGTGGCGATGCAGCGCCGGAACCCGGGCTCGGCGGAGGCCCAATCCGCGGCGCGGGCGTGGAAGCTGAAGCGGATCGTGTGCCCACCGCTCGGCACCACGAACTCGGAGGTGCGTGCCGTCACAACGCCCTTCGCGTCGGCGAATGTCGCGGTGCACGCGATCGCCGGCCGCCGGTCGGGACCGACCTCGGTGAGTTCGAGGCGCTCGATGGCGGCGCCCGGACTCTTCGCCGCCCGGGCCCGGACCTCCGCGAGCGTGCTCTCGCCCATCTCCGGCTCGCCGTCCTCTACCGTGACCGTGAGGCATCGCCCGTCGAAGTCTCCGGTCATCCAACGGTCGATCGCGCCGAACCGGTCGATTCGCCCGACGACCAGCAGCGTGTCGAGTTCGGCCGGCATCCGGTCGCGCAGCGCCCGCGCCTCGTCCGGGGTCATCTGGCGCCAGCCGGCCGGCAGCTCGAACTTGTAGAGGTTCGGCACCAGGTGCATGTGTTGGGCCCGGAGCGGTTCCGCGCCGGTGACGACCAGTAGGACCAGAAGAGCGGGTCGAAGGACCATGGCCGAAAGGCTACGTCGCGCGCACGGCGCTGCCGAGGCCATGGCGGAACTCCCGGGCCACACCTGTGGGGCTGTCGAGGTAGGGGGCGACCCGCCCGCGGGCGGATCGGCTCAGAACTTTGCGACCTGGGCCGGCTCTCGCACCGGACCGAGCGGCAGCGTGAACCAGAAGATCGACCCGTGGTTCTCCGACTCGCGGTAGCCGATCGTCCCGTGCATCAGCTCGACCAGCTTCTTCGACAGGTACAGGCCGATGCCGCTGCTCTGCACCTGGGGGCCGGTGGCCTGGCTCAGCTTGCTGAACTTGGTGAACAGCCGCGCGCGCATCGCTGCGGGGATACCTTCGCCTTGGTCCTCGATCTCGAACACCACGGCGTCGGTGTTGGCCCAGGCGCGCAGGGTGATGCGGCTGCCTTCCGGCGAGTACTTCACGGCGTTGCTGACCAGGTTGAAGATCACCTGCATCGAGCGGGCGTAGTCGGCGGTGACGTGCAGCTGTGGGTTGATCGGCGGCACGACCAGCTCCATGCCCTTGGCCGCGGCCACCATGTCCATCGAGCGCTTGGCGTCCAGCAGCAACTTCTGCAAGTTGCAGCACTCGATCTCCATGCTGATCTTCCCGGCTTCGATCGCCGCCGAGTCGAGCAGGTCGTTGACCACGAACATCATGTGCTTGCCGGCGATGCTCGCCTGCGACAGGAACTCCGACTGTTCCTCCGCCGACATGCACGCGCGGTGGTCCATCACGATCTCCAACGAGGCGATGATCGAGGTCAGCGGGGTGCGCAATTCGTGCACCGTGTTGGCGATCATCTCGTCCTTCATCCGCACGCGCGACTCGGCCTCCTGTTCCTGCTGGGTGAGTCGCGCGCGGAAGTGGTTGCGGTCGGTGTGCGCCTTGTCGATCGCCTTGGTGACCTCGCGCAGCAAGTCCGAGGGCGTCCGCACGTCCGCGGCGGTCAGGTTCTCCTTGGCGATCAGCTGGTCCTGGAGCCGCTCCAGAGGTCGGGCGTAGCGCACCACCAGGAACGACACGCCGAGCAATCCGGCGAGCAGCGCGATCGCCGTGCCGGCCAGGGTCGTCGAACCCAACGCGAGCCCGAGCTCCGCGTTGGATTCGAGTACCAGCAGTCCGAGACTCACTTGGTCTTCGCCGCGGATCGGAGCGAACACCCGCAGCGCGCTGTCGCCGTCGACCAGCTGGCTCTGCACGGTGCCGGTGCGCATCGCGCGGTGCCCCTCGTGGCTGAGGAGCAGTGGCGTGCCCTGTGGCCGCGGCGCGCCGTGGTTGCGCAGTTCCTGCACGATGATCGCCTGACCGTCGTGGTCCGCGGCGGCGGTGATGCCGGCGTGGCCCTCGCCGCGGCCGAGGATCCGGTGGAACGCCTCGCGAACCCGCACTCCGGCTTCGGCTTGTTGTGGGGCCCGGCTGTCGGGGTCGGCGAGCAGGTCGGTTCCGAAGATGTCGATCAGTTGGGCCGCCTGCTGCTCACAACTGGCGATGAAGCGCGAGCGCGTGTCGCGGCTCGCCCGACCGCTGCAAAGGCTCAACACCAGCCAACCGGTGCCGGTCACCAGCAGCAGCGCGAACAGGGTGAGCTTGTGGGTCGGACTCAACGGAGGCGAGAACTCGAAATTGGCGTGCGGCGGAGCCTTCGGTTTCCCCCTACCCGTGTGGAAAGCCCGCTGCGACTCATCACCTCATCGGGATTCGGCAACCCGCAGGTGAACGCCAATTCGGCCGGACGGGGATTCGTCGAGTAGTCTGGCTGACCATGCTTCCCGCCGCTCCGATCACCCGTTGCCACCGCTGGCTGACACCCCTCGTCACCGTCGTCCTGGCCGGCTGTGCCGGGGTGTCCAACGATTCCACAGTCGCCCGGCCCGGTCGGTCCATGGAGCTCGTGGTGCTCGGCACCGCGCAAGACGGCGGCCTGCCGCACGTCGGGTGCGAGCGACCGTGCTGTGCTCGCGCGCGGCGGCAGGGTCGCGAGCTCTACCCCGCATGTCTCGCGGTGCACGATCCGGCCACCGGAGCGCTGTTGCTGATCGAGGCCACTCCGCGCATAGAGCCGCAGCTGGCGCTGTTGCACGAGCTCGCCGGTGCTCACGATCGTGGGCGCCGGCCGGTCGACTGCGTGTTGCTGACCCACGCCCACATCGGCCACTACCTCGGGCTCGCGCACTTCGGCAAGGAAGTGGCGTCGACCGACTCCCTGCCGGTGTTCTGCAGCCCACGGCTGGCGGGCTTCCTGCGGGCGCACGGGCCGTGGGGGCAGCTGGTGAAGACCCGGCAGATCGCCCTGCACGAGGTCGCGCCGCGGGTCGCCTTCTCCCCGCTGCAAGGACTCACGGTCACGGCGGTGCCGGTGCCGCACCGCGACGAGTATTCCGACACCATGGCTTTCAAGCTGCGCGGTCCGAACAAGACGGTGCTGTTCGTCCCGGACATCGATTCGTGGCAGCAGCGGCCGGGCCTACTCGACGAGCTGCTCGACGGGGTCGATGTCGCGTATCTCGACGCGACGTTCTATGACGGCCGCGAGTTGCCGGACCGCGATCTGACCAAGATCCGCCATCCGCTGATGGTCGACACCATGCGGCGCCTCGCCACCAGGGCGAAGGCACACCCCGGTGCGTTGCGCTTCATCCACCTCAACCACACCAACCCCGCGTTGCACGACGCGGCGCTGGTGCGCGACCTCGAGCGGCGCGGGTTCCGCGTGGCGCGCCGCGGTGAGCGCGTGGCCCTGTGAGGCGCGATCCCCGGTTCAGCGCCCTTCGAGGTGCTCCAGCTCGAACAGGGTCGCCGGCGACCCGTGCGCCAGGAACATCCCGCCGCCGCAGTTGACGAAGTGACGGGCCAGCAGCCCGCGGTACCACGCCCCGCTGCGCAGGTGCACGTTGCCGTCGGTGGCCTCACGGTCGCAGTTCTCCTGCCAGTCCCGTTCGGTCAGCACCTCGAGATACAGCGCGCCGCGGGTCAACGTGGCGAGGTTGTCGATCGCGCGCCGGCAGTCGGCGCGTTCGAGGTACTGCAGCACTCCCTGGCAGATCACCAGATCCGCCTGGCCGCGCATCGAGAAGTCGACCGCCGAACCGTGGGTCCAACCCAACTCGTCGCACAGGTACTCGCTGTACTCGACGCCGGTGTAGCGGGCCTTGGGGTAGTGCCGCAGCACCGCGTCGCGCCAGTGCCCCAGGCCGCAGCCCATGTCGAGCACGCGGCGGACCGGCTGGCCCACGTGACGAAGGAAGGCACACACGAAGTCGGCCAGCACCTGCACGCTCTGCGGCGAGCCGACCCGGGTCCGCGGGTCGTGGTAATAGCGCTGGTAGTAGGCGCGGTCGAACGCGGATGGGTCGGCCATCGCCGACGATCATCGGCCCGAGCGGCGCGGGGGGCAAACGCGTATCGGTGGGGAAGTCCACGATGGTGCCTCGCCACCGCCGGATGGCGGGTTCTCCTCGTCGGCGGCGCTGCACGATTCGCGACGGCGCTGATGAATCGCGCGGGCCAGGGGTACACTCGGCCGGTCCTCGCTCGGCTAGGAGTCTGCGCCACAGAATGACAACCCATGAGATCCGCGCCTTCCAGCACCTGTCACCCCCCGAAATCCTCGCCGAATCCACCAATTCGGCTGTGTTTTCGGGTGGCGACCTGCGCCGAAATCCACGAACCTCCTGAGTCACCCTTCTGTGGCGCAGACTCCTAGCCCGGACTATTCGGTCCGGGTCAGCCGACACCGCAGAAGCCGCTTCGATCGCCGTTCACAACCATGCCGAACCCGACACTGTTGGCCTTCGCTCTGCTCCTGGCGGTTCCTGCCGCTGCGCAGCTCAACCCACCCGTGGTCCTCAAGGGGACGGCGCCTTCGGGTGACGTCAGGAGCATGCCGAGCACCCACAACTCGATGGCGTCGCTCGGCGACGGCTCGATCGTGGTGCTGCTGTACCGGCAGACCAGCAGCACCACCGGTGGTCACCTCGCGCTCGCGGTGTCGACCGGAAACGCGCAGACCTGGAACGCCTTCTACCCGCTTCCGCACAACACCGCCCATCAGCTGCACGACCCCGATTCGGGTGTCCTGTGCGCCGGGCGAGAGTGCAACATCGTGCACGTCGTCTGGGCCGATCGATCGCTGGACGCGACCTACCACTCGGCGTTCTACCAGGCGTTCGACACCACGACCCGCACCTGGGTCGGTCAGCCGTTGCTACTCGCCGCGGCCGACCCGACCAAGCTGCAGCGGATCTACACCCATGACATCACCGTGACACCGCGGGGTAGCCTCGCGGTGGCGGTCGGCGTGGGGGCGAATGGCGGACTCGGCATGGGAGCGTGGGACAGTGCGCTGGTGGTGCGCCCGGCCGGCGCGACCGCGTTCGGAGCACCGCAGCCGATGCGCTCCGGCGGTGCCGCGTGGTCGCGCAATGCTTCGATCGTGGCGGTCGACGAGGTGGTGCACTGCGCCTTCAAGAACTCCTGGGGGGCGGGAGGGATCTGCTACCGTTCGTTCGACGCGTCGAGTTCCACTTGGCGAGAAACCGCCCACGTACCGGTGGGTCCCGGAAACAACGGCACCTCGCAGACCCAGGGGATCAACGCCGGGCACAACGCGGTGATCACCGCCGACACGCGCGGTGGGCGCTACATCCTCTACGTCACCGGCAGTGCCGGGGGGATCGCCAGCAACAACAAGATGCGCATGGCGTACGCGGCGCCCGGGAACGGCAGCAAGAACGCCGACTGGCAGGACCTCGAGGTCCTGGCGCACGACACGCGGCTCGGCATGAACCCGCGCGGCGTGTCCAACCCGGATCCGGCGTATCCGCTGCTCCAGGGTGGCGACACGGAGTACTTCAACTACACGGTCTCCGCCGGCTACCAAGGGTCGCTGATCGTCGTCTACAGCAAGGCTCACGAGGACTTCCAGAACAAGTACATCCAGGTGTGGCAGTACGGCGTGAACCTGCCGATTCCCACGAAGGAGATCAGCTTCTGGCCGGACACCGAGCCGTACATGTTCGAGCGGCTGGTCAGCATGCGCAGCACCGGGTCGGTGGGGCAGGCCGCGTGGTTGGTGTACGGCAAGAACGACAAGCCGTCGCCCGGGCAGGCACCGAACGGCCAGGTGCGCCTGTGGTTGGTGACGCCGTCGACCGGCCGAACCGTGTCGTTCGGCACTGGCTGCCTCGGCTCGCACGGGCAGGTGCCGAAGCTGCACGCTGACGATCAGTTCGCGCAGATCGGCAACCCGTACTACGTCGAGTGCGAGCGCTTTCCGATCCTCGCCAACTTCATCATGGCCTTGGGCACCAAGTGCCAGCCGTTGGACCTCGGTGCGATCGGGGCGCCCGGCTGCACTCTCGAGATCGACTTCCCGGTGCTGGCGCCGCTGCAGGTCGACGTGACCGGCTACCTGAAGTTGACCTGGAACGTGCCCAACGATGTCAGCTTGATCGACCGCTACTTCTTCAGTCAGGCGTTCGTGCGCGACCCGCGCGGCAACTCGGCAGGCGCCATCACGTCGAACGCGTTGCGCACGGTCATTTCGCTCTGACCAGCGCCGCCGCCGCGGCGTTGGTGAGTTGTCTCTGGGAGGCCCCGAATCGCGGGATACGAGCCATGAGAGAGCAAGCCCCTCGGCCCCGCTACGGGGCCTCATGCGCCGGTCCTGCAACGGGGGCGTCGTCGATGGTTGCCGCGCGGCCGGCGTCGGGCGGGCCAGGTCTGTTGCGTCGTGGTGCGTTGGCCGCCGCCATCCTCGGTGCGCTGGGGTTCGCTGCGCGCGCGCAGCACCCGGTGGTGCCCGGTGTCGAGCGCCTTCGCAAGGTGCCGGGATCGACGCCGGCGGAGCGTGGTGCGGTGCTGCTCGACGAGCTGGCGTGCACCGCTTGCCACGCCTCGCCCGGTGCGGGTCAGCGGGTGCAGCGAGGGCCGGACCTCACGGAGGTCGGCGCTCGGGTGTCGCCGGCGTGGTTGCGACGCTTCCTGACCGAGCCGAATCGGGTCAAGCCGGGCACCACGATGCCGCAGTGCATGCCGGAGGAAGGCGCCGCGACGCGCGCCGGCCACGTCGACGACCTCGTGCGCTACCTGGCATCGCGTGGCGGCCCCCTGCAGCCGGCGACCACCGGAGCGCGTGCCATCTGGATCGAGCGCGGCCGCGAGCTCTACCACAGCGTCGGCTGCGTCGCCTGCCACGCCCCGGAGGATGGCCGCGCGACGGCGGTGCCGAGCATTCCGCTGGGCGAACTCGCGGCGAAGACCACGGTCGATTCGTTGGCGGCGTTCCTACGTGACCCGCAGCGGATCCGGCCGGCGGGGCGAATGCCCAAGCTGTGGCTCGAAGAGGACGAAGCGCAGGCGCTCGCGATGTACCTGCTGCGTGCGCAGGCCACGGCCCCGCACACCTCGGGTGTTCGACCCCCGCCGCGCGCGGGGTTGCGGTTCGCGATCCACACCGCCGAGGGAGGCTCGCTTCCGGTGGTGGGCGGCGGCGGGACGGCGGTGCGCGCCGGCGTGGCCGAGAGGGTTCGGCTTCCCGAGCCCGAAGCGTCGGACCCGCGTGCGCTGGCGCTGTGGCTCGGCGGCGACCTGTGGGTGCCCGAGACCGGGGCGTACACGTTCTACTGGACCACCGAGGGGCCCGCGCGCTTCTCGCTCGATGGTGAGGTGGTGCTGGCGACCGATCGCGGCGGGGAGTCGACCGCGCAGCTCGAGCTGACCCTTGGCAAGCACCGCGTGGAGTTGGTGTCGCGCCACCGAACGCGCCGGTCGGAAAACCGCGAGCGAGCCAAGGGGAGTGACGGCGGGGAGAAGGACGCGGCAGGCAAGTCCGCGCCGCGGGCCAAGAAGCCGAAGGCCGAGCTGTTGCGGTTGCGCTGGTCGGGGCCCGGGTTCGGGCGAACCGAGGTCGCGAACAAGTACTGGTCCAACCGGCTGGGCCGGGCCATGGTGCCCGTGGGGCCCGGCCAGCCGCCGGAGGAGCTCGACGATCCGGCGTCCCGCGAGCGCGGTCGGGAGTTGTTCAAACGGTTGCGATGTGTCGCGTGCCACGAGCCACGGGAACGCGCCCCGTCGGCAGCCGACTTGGCGGACCTCGATCCGACAGCGGCCCGCGGCTGCCTGTCCCGCACCAGCCGGGGCGTCTCGTTCGGGCTCAGCGAGCTGCAACGAACGGAGCTGCGCGCCGCGCTCACGGCGCGGGTGTGGGCGGCCGAGACGACCGCGACGGTGCGGCTGCGCCACCGATTCGCGTCCTTCAACTGCCTCGCGTGCCATGTGCGCGACGGGGTCGGTGGTCCGGACGAAGCGCGCGGCGAACTGTTCACCACCCGCACCAACATCGACCTCGGCGACGAGGGGCGCCTGCCACCCACGCTCGTCGGCGCCGGTGACAAGCTGCGCCCCGAAGCCCTGCAGGGCATCCTGGCGCGCGGCGACCATCACGTGCGGCGGCGGTTCATGAACGTGCGCATGCCGGGGTTCCCAGTGGCGGTGGCGCAGCAGATCACCCGCGACTTGGTCGCCGTCGACCGGAGTGCACCAGCCGGGGCTCCTCCGGTGTTCTCGCCGGAGACGGCGGAGGTGGGGCGTCGTCTGGTCGGGATGACGGGGTTTGCCTGTGTGACCTGCCACAACGTCAACGGAGCGCGTTCTCCGGCGATCCAGGGTGTCGACCTCGCCGGCGCCCACAAGCGGCTCAACTCCGATTGGTTCCGCCGCTTCTTGCGCGCCCCGTCGAAGTTTCGCGACGGCACCCGCATGCCGGGATACTGGAGCAGCGATACCTCGCTGTTCACCGACCTGCTCGGCGGCTCGTCGGCGCGGCAGATCGACGCGGTGTGGAGCTACCTGTCGCTCGGACGCTCGATCCGTGCCCCGGTGGGCATGGCGCGCTCCGAGGGTGGGCCGGAGTTCGAGCTGGTGCCCAAGGACGAGCCGATCGTCCACCGCACGTTCATGAAGGACGTGGGAGGGCGCGCGATCTTGGTCGGTTTTCCCGAGCGTCTGCACGTGGCGTTCGACGCGCAGGGGGTGTGGTTGGCGAAGGCCTGGCGGGGGCGGTTCTTCGACGCGGGCGGAGTGGCGAGCGGCCGCACCGGGAAGTTCCTCGGTCCGCTCGGTGGAGACGTACTGGACCTGCCGGGACCGTCGTTCGCCGTCCTGCCGCGGCCCGATGCGCCCTGGCCGCGGTCCGAGTCAGGGGCGCGCAGTGCCGCGTTCCGCGGTTACACCTTGGAGCAGGGGCGACGGCCGGTGTTCCTCTACCGGGTGGGGAGTGTGGCGATACGCGAGCAGCCGTTGCCGGTGCTCGACAGCGGGGGGGCGATCTTGCGGCGAGTGTTCGAGCTCGACGCGGCACGATCCCAGGAGCTTCAGCTCTTGTTGTGGCGCGGTGGCCGAATCGAAGCTGTCCAGGGTGGGTGGCGTAGCGGCGCGGTGCGGATCTCCTGGAAGACCCCCGCGGCCGGAGCGCCGCGAGTGTGCAAGGGGCCGGGCGGCGACGAGCTCCGGCTCGGGATCGCACTGCGTGGGAGCAGAGTGCGCTGCGAGGTGGAGGTGCGTTGGTGAAGCCGTGGACGAGTGTGGCGGGTTGCGTGTTGCTGTCGAGTCTCGCCGCGCAGGGTGAGGAGGAGGTCCCACCCGCGGTCCGAACGCGCTCCACGGCGCGACAACCGCGCGCGATGCGAGCGGATCCCCGCAGCCAGGAGGCGACCTACTACCGGATCGTGACCTTTCCGGAGGATTCGGCTCGGCGCCTGGAGGTCAGCGCGATGCTGCGCAACCGCGATGGCACGCTGCTGATCGCGACCCGCACCGGCAGCATCTGGTTGCTGCACGACCCGTATCTCGACGATCCGAAGTCGGCCAAGTTCACGCTGTGGGCCAGCGGGCTGGCGCAGCCGCTCGGCCTCTTGGCGTTGGACGGCTGGATCTACACCGCCCAGCGCGGCGAGCTGACGCGCATGAAGGATCGCGACGGCGATGGTCGCGCCGACGTGTTCGAGACGGTGTACGACGGCTGGGGTATCAGCGGCAACTACCACGAGTACAACTTCGGCCCGCGCGTCGATCGCGACGGCAAGCTGTGGGTCACGACCAACAAGCCATTCGGGGAGGAGCCGCTGGGCAAGGCGCACTGGCGCGGCTGGGCCCTGCGCATCGATCCCGCGACCGGAACGATGGAGCCGATGTGTGCCGGGCTGCGTTCGCCCGCCGGCGTGGAGGTCAGCCCGTGGGGCGACGTGTTCTACACCGACAACCAGGGCGAGTGGTGCAACGCCAGCAAGCTGGCGCATCTCGAGCACGGGGACTTCCACGGCCATCCACACGGGTTGGTCAGCAAGCAACTGGCGGGCGAGCCGTTCGCTTCGATCCCGAAGCCGCGCTCCGGGACCTTCATGAAGGACCTGAAACAGACCGTTCCGCAGTTCAAGATGCCGGCGGTGTGGTTTCCGTACGACAAGATGGGCAAGAGCCCCAGCGGGATGCTGTGGGACCTGTCGCGCGGCGCGTTCGGTCCGTTCGGCGGCCAGTTGTTGGTGGGCGACCAGCACCACGCCAGCGTGATGCGGGTGTTCCTGGAGAAGATCGGGGGCCACTGGCAGGGTGCGTGCTTCCCGTTCCGGGAGGGCTTCCAGTGCGGCATCACTCGACTGTGCCAGGGTGAGGACGGGTCGTTGTTCTGTGGGATGACCAACGCCGGATGGGGCAGCAAGGGCAACAAGCGGCAGGGTCTGCAACGCCTGGTGTGGACCCGCGAGGTGCCGCTCGAGATCCTGACCATGCAGCTGCAGGGGGACGGCTTTCTGCTGTCGTTCACCAAGCCACTCGATGCCGATGGTGTGGCGGCTGCCCGCTTCGCGATCGACAGCTACACCTATCGACTGGAGAGTCGCTACGGCGGTCCCGAGGCCGACAAGCGCAGCCTGTCCGTTGCCACGGGCGCATTGTCCGAGGACGGTCGTAGCCTGCGGGTCACCGTGCGTCCGCTGCGGCCCGGCTACGTGCACGAGCTGCGAGTCCGCGGGCTGAAGGCGCGCGACGGCACGCCGCTACTGCACGAGGCCGCGTACTACACACTGGTGCGCCGCAACGCCGGGTGAGTCGGGCCGCGCACTGCGCGACCAGCCGACCGCGCTGCTCGAGAGCGCTCCGGGCTACCGGGCGCCGAACGGCGCGAATACCCGACGCGGTTCCGCATCGACCCACAGGCACGTGGTGACACCACTGGGGTCGGCCGGACTGGTCGAGGTTCCGACGGCGAAGATGCGGCCGCTCGCGCCGACCGCGATGCGCAGCGCGTTCTCGTTCCCGTCGTCGACGATCGACCCGTCCTCGATCAGGAACCCGGTGCTGTTGTAGGCGGGCACCAATCGGCCGAGGTCGCTGAAGTTCCAGACCACCATGTCGGTGTGGTTCTGGCCGTTGGTTCGGTTGCCGGTCGCCAGGATGTTGCCGTCCTTGTGCACCACCAGGTGGTTGAGCACCGCGCTGCCGCCGAACACCTTGCGCTCCTCGTCGGTGAGACTCACCGGCAAACCGACGCGCCCGGTGCCGGTGGTGGCGAGGCCGGCGAACGACGTGTCCGGCTGTCCGGTCCGGCTCATGCGCCACAGCGATGGCGAGAACGGAGGGGTCGGCGTCGGTGACGTGGACGTCGTGCCGCCGACCACGATCCGTCCCAGCGCGTCGATCCCCAGACACCTCGGCTGGCTCGACAGGCGCGACAGGAACGCGTTGCTCAACAACACCAGGCCCGTGTTGCCGAACACCGGGTCCAGCGCGCCGCTCGGCAGCAGGCGGACTACCTTGCCGTCCGGCAGGCCGGTGGTGGGATGGGTCCCGGTGCCGATGCAGACGATCGAGTCGTCGGTGTCGATCGCGACCGCGAGGCCGGTGTCCAGCGCCTTGGAGGGTACGACTGCGTGGTGGAACACGCCGCCGGTGGCGAACCCCGCATCGACGGTGAGGTCGCCGGCCAACCGCCAGATCGTGGTCCGCGGACCGGTGTCGAGGGCGCCATCGCCCGACAGCACGATCCGTCCGAGGTGGTCGACCGCGAGGTCGCGCACGAAGTCGCCGCGGTTCGAAGCCTGGGGCAACACCGTGCTGGCGAGCACCACCCCGGCCGGCGAGACGCGCAGTACTGCGGCGTGGCTGGTGGCGAGCATCGAGTCGGTGTTCGCGTTCAAGCCGATCACCAGGCTGCCACCGGTTTCCTTCGCCAATCCGGCAGCGGTCAAGTAGTCGTAGCTGCCCAGCGTCTCGAAGGTCACCACGCCGGCGCGCCCGAACGTGTCGTCGCGCCGCCCGTCGGCACCGAACCGGGCGAGGAACACCGCCTGACGGGGGTTCCCCGGCGGCTCCTCGGGCAGGTTGTGCGAACCGAGCACGTAGAACGCGCCGCTGTCGTCTTCGACCAGACCGACCGGCACGTGCCGTCGACCAGGCACCGGATCGACGAACGCGGTGTCGACGAAACCGCACCCGCCGGAGAAGTAGTCGGCGGAGAACTCGTAGCTGACCAGCGCCGGACCTTCCGCCGCATACGCACGCAGCGTGAGCGTGTGGGTGCCCGAGCCATCCTGCTTCGGGGAACAGTAGGCCAGCACGTAGAAGCTGTTCGCCAGGTCGCGCACGGTGGTGGCGGTCTCCCGGAAGCGCGCTGCAAGGTCTTCCAGGCGCTCCGCGGTGACGAAGCCGTCCTTGCCGAGTGACTGCAGCGTGGCCGGCGAGATCTCCAGTCCCAAGCCGATCGTGAACGAGCTGTACTTGACGTTGTCGACCCGCGCCTGCGCATTCGCCAGCTGTTCGATACCCGCCTGGTCGGTACCGTCGGTGAACGTGACCAGCGTCAGGCTGCGGTACGCCACACCGGCTGCCTGAGCTGCCTGGTCGGCCGTGTCGAGTTCGTCGAGCCCGGCGAGGATCGCACCGTAGAGGTTGGTCGAGCCGCTACCGACCGGCTCGGTGTGCAGGTTCTCGATCGCGGCGAGCAGGTATTCGGCGTCGTTGCTGAAGGTGGTGGGTTGGAACTGCCCGTCCAGCACCCAGTGGATACCCCGCCGCCCGTCGAACCACGCCAGCCCGACGAAGGTGTTGGGCGAGGTGGTCGCCTGGCGGATGTACTCCTTGGCCGCGGTGATCTCGGCCGCCCGGCCCTGCTCGCTGGTGGCGACGCTGTTGCTGCGGTCGAGCAGCAGTAGAGAGATCGATCGGAAGGTCTGCGGTCGGGCGAGCAGGCGCTGCGAAGACTCGGTGGTCGACACCAGTTGCTGGTTCTCTTCCAGGACGAAGCTGGACGCATCCAGGCCGGGTACCGGCTTGCCCTCCGGCGAGCGCACTTGGAAGAACATGCTGATGCGGCCGGGCAAATCGACCTGGGCTTCCGCAAGCTTGACGATGCTGCCGATCGACACGCTCGGTTGGCTGGTTCCGCCGCTACCGCCGCATGCCGTGCACCACCACGTCGTGCCAGCCAGGAGCAGGAGAAGGCCCGTGACCGTCGGGCCCCGCGCGCCAGTGGCGCGAGTTCGGATGCACTCCACGCGGGGCGATCGTACGGCCGGGCCGCGGTGCGATCCAGTGTGCGTCGCGCGTCGCGGCGGCGCGTCGTGGTTCTCGCCGCGCGCATTTGCCCGGCCGGGCGGGCAAACTCAGGTGCATGGCGAAGCTGCGCGTGTTGGTGGTCGGCTGCGGCAACATGGGGACGTCCCATGCCCGCGCCTATCGGTCGCTCGACGAGTTCGAGTTGGTTGGGTTGGTGAGTCGCGGCCCGCAGAGCCGCGAGCGGCTGGCGGCCGAACTCGGCGGGGCGCCGACGTTCGGCGACTTCGCCGCCGCACTGCGCGAGACAGCCCCGGACTGCGTCTCGATCAACACCTACCCGGACACCCACTTTGCGCTGTGTAGGCAGAGCTTGTCGGCCGGGGCGCACGTGTTCGCCGAGAAGCCGCTGGCCAACACGGTCGCGCAGGCCGAGGAACTGGTGGCCATGGCCCGGGAGCGCGGCCGCAAGCTGATGGTCGGCTACATCCTGCGCGTTCACCCGGCTTGGCAGCGGTTCATCGAGCAGGCGCGCACACTCGGCAAGCCGCTGGTGATGCGGATGAACCTCAACCAGCAGAGCCGCGGCAAGGACTGGGAGACGCACAAGGCACTGATGAACTCGATTTCGCCGATCGTCGACTGCGGGGTGCACTACGTCGACGTGATGTGCCAGATGACCGGCGCGCGGCCATTGCGCGTCAGCGCGATCGGCGCCCGACTCAGCGACGAACTCGTGCCCGAGATGTACAACTACGGCCAGCTGCAGGTGACCTTCGACGACGGCTCGGTCGGCTGGTACGAGGCGGGATGGGGTCCGATGATGAGCGAGGTGGCGTTCTTCGTCAAAGACGTGGTCGGCCCGCGCGGCTGTGTCAGCATCGTCGACCAGAGCGCCGGTGAGCGCGCGGCGGGCTCGGCGGACGTCGCCTCGCACACCGCGACCAGCAGCTTGCGCGTGCACTGGGCGGAGCGCGACGCGGCGGGCATGTTCGCCCGCGCCGACCAGGTGATCGACACCGGCGACGAGCCCGACCACGACGGGCTGTGTCGGCTGGAGCAGCAGCGGTTCGCGCGGGCGATCCTCGGTGACGAGGACCTGACCGAGCACCTGCGCGACGCCGTCAACGCGACCCGGATCGTGCTCGCCGCCGATGAAGCGTTCCGCAGCGGGCGGACGGTGGAACTCGGTTAGTCCGGACGTCGCAACCGTCGGCTCGTCGGTAGTGCGGGCGAGGCCGCACCATGCCTGCAGCTCATTGGACCCGCGCGTACAGTAGCGCGTCCATCACTCGGCCTGCCTTGAGGATCGCACGGCGTAGCCGGCCTTCGAGCACGAATCCGGCTCGCTCCAGTACCCGCGCCGAGCCGGGGTTGCTCTCGAACACGATTGCGAACACGCGCTGCATCCCCAGCGTGGCGAACGCATAGTCGGTGGCTGCGACGGTGGCGGCGGTGGCGATCCCCTGTCCCCGGTGCTGGCGACCGACGTAGTAGCCGACCTCGGCGCAGAGTCGATTGACGTCGGACTGCACTTCGAGCCCGATGCTGCCGAGCAGGGTGTGATCCCGTGCGATTGCGAAGTGACGCGTCGGTTGCTCGCTGTCGACGTGGGCCAGCCATGCGTCGGCGTCGGCCGGCGTGTACGGGTGCGGGAAGCGGTCGCGCAGGTTGGCGGCGACGCTGGGGTCGTCCGCAATCTGGACCAGTGCGTCACGGTCCGCAGCGTGGAAGGGACGCAGTACGAAGGTTCCGCAGTCGATCACCAAGGGACAGCCTGCCGGGGGAGATGCCAGAAGTTGTAATCGCTTTCGATCACCGGAAACATCCACAGTAGCTCGGTGCCGAGCAGGGCGAGGGCCAGCAGCACCAGCAGTGCCGTGCGGCCTCGTGAGGCGATGCGCGACAAGCCGTCGCAGAAGCACACGGCGAACGGCACCAGTGCCAAGGTCAGCAGCCGGCCGGACACCGCGAACGGAAACTGGGTAGACGGGTAGTAGGCGCGCGCGAAGTCCCAGTAGAGCGACAGCCCGAACAACATCAGCAGCCCGCCGACCAGCAGCGTGTAGCTCGGTAGCGCCAGTGGCCACGGCAGACGGGTGGGCCGGCGCAACAGGACGGCACCGAGCGACGCACCCAAGCAGATGGCCGTCAGCACCAGCAGCGCGGTGTCGAACCATGCGAATCGCATCGGGACCCCGTGCCAGTACACTTCGCCGCGCCAGAAGTTGCCGCAGGTGTGCGACACGAAGGTCCACAAGCCGTCGAGCGACCACATCGGGTGGTTGCGCAGACCATCCCAGGTCTGCGCCTGATAGCCGAGGATCGTGGTCTTGTGGCGTGTGCCGTAGAACTCCCCGGAGGCGTGGAAGGCCCATGCGATCCAGCCGAAGAACAGGGTTCCCGCACCGAGCGCGAACCCGGCGACACGTCGGTCGAGCGCCGGTCGGTCGGCGCGCAGCTGCGCTGCCGTGTGCGCCGCCGCGATGGCGCCGGCTGCGAAGAACACCAGCAGGTTGTTCACCTTCACCAGCGCGGTCGCTCCGACCGAGATGCCGGCCGCCAGCCCGAGTGAGAAGCTGCCGCGCCGGCGTAGCCACAGCAACAGCAGCAGACTGAGGCCGCCGAGTGGGGCGCCTGCGGGGTCGTTGGTGATGAAGTAGAAGCAGTCCTGGGGCAGGACCGCGAGCAGCGTCGGGGCCGCGAGCCGCACGAATCGGTGCTCGGGGGCAAAGCAGCGCGGGACGAGCCAGGCGAGCAGCACCGTGGCGCCCAGGCACAGCGCGCCGAACAGCCGCGCGAAGTACAGCGCATCGATGTCGTGCATGCCGAGCCAGCGACCGAACCGCAGCCACGCGCCGGCCAGCAGGTAGTAGGTCGGTGGCTGCATCGCCTCGTAGTTGTGGTCCTGGTGCGCTGGAACCTGGCGAGACTTCAAGTAGGCAGCGAAGTGCGTCCGCCGCACTTCGTCCGGCCAGAGTACGGGGGGGATCGGCAACGCGCCCGCGGGGAGGTACTCCGGCGAGGCGAAGTAGACCTTCAGTCGGGTGGTCTCCGGGAGGTACGCGTCATCGCGCACCGACGGCGGGCGCAGCGCGGCGTACTTCAGCAGCGTGTCGATGTGCTGAACTTCGTCGATGTGGCCGAAGAACGGGAACGACAGCGCGTTGACCGCCACGCGCGCGGTGCCGAACAACGCCAGGAACAGCACCAGGCACAGCTCCATGCCGCGGTGCTCGGTCTTCTTGAGCGGGGCGTCGGCCGCCCCGCTCACGCGTACGCGTCGAGCGGCGGACAGATGCACACCAGATTGCGGTCGCCGTACGCGTCGTCGAGTCGGGCGACCGGCGGCCAGTACTTGTGCTCTCTGGTCCAGGGTGCCGGGTAGGCAGCCTGCTCGCGGGTGTAGCCGTGCGTCCACTCGGTCGCCGTGACGGCGTGCGCGGTGTGCGGCGCGTTCTTGAGCGGGTTGTCCTCGGCGTCGAACTTGCCTGCGACGATCGCCTCGGCTTCGGCGTGGATCGCGATCATCGCGTCACAGAAGCGATCGAGTTCCGCCTTCGATTCGCTCTCGGTCGGCTCGACCATCAGCGTCCCGGCGACCGGCCAAGACATGGTCGGGGCGTGGAAACCGAAGTCCATCAGCCGCTTGGCGATGTCGACGACCTGGATGTGGGCGCGGTGCGCCAGCGGCCGGCAGTCGAGGATGCACTCGTGTGCAACCCGGCCGTCCTGACCCTTGTAGAGCACCGGGTAGTACGGCTCCAACCGCTTGGCGATGTAGTTGGCGTTGAGGATCGCGATCTTGGTCGCTTCCTTCAGCCCCTCGGCGCCCATCATCGCGATGTACGCGTAGCTGATCGGCAGGATCGACGGGCTGCCCCACGGTGCCGCGGAGACCGCGCCGACCGCCTGCTTCGTGCCGAGTCCCACGACTTTGTGGCCGGGGAGGAACGGCACCAGGTGCTCGGCGACGCAGATCGGCCCCATGCCCGGGCCACCACCGCCGTGCGGGATGCAGAAGGTCTTGTGCAGGTTTAGGTGGCACACGTCGCCGCCGAGGTCGCCCGGCCGACACAGGCCGACCATCGCGTTCATGTTCGCACCGTCGAGGTACACCTGTCCGCCGTGCTGGTGCACGATCGCGCAGATGTCCTTGATGGTCGACTCGAACACGCCGTGGGTCGACGGATAGGTGACCATGATCGCGGCCAGGCGCTCCTGGTGCTCCGCGGCGCGCGCGCGCAGGTCGGCCACATCGATGTTGCCGTGATCGTCGCACTTGACCACCACCACGCGCATGCCGGCCATCACCGCGCTCGCCGGGTTGGTGCCGTGGGCGGAACTCGGGATCAGGCAAACGTCGCGTTGCTCGTGTCCGTTGGCCCGGTGGAAGGCGCGGATCGTCAGCAGTCCGGCATACTCGCCCTGCGACCCGGCGTTCGGTTGCAGCGAGCAGCCGGAGAAGCCGGTGATCGAACACAGCCAGCGCTCGAGCCGCCGGTGCAACTCGGCGTAGCCACTGGCCTGATCGAACGGGGCGAACGGATGGATGCGCCCGAACTCCTCCCACGTCACCGGAATCATCTCCGCGGTGGCGTTGAGCTTCATCGTGCACGACCCGAGCGGGATCATCGAAGTCGTCAGGCTGAGGTCCTTGGCCTGCAGCCGGTGCATGTAGCGCAGCAGTTCGGTCTCCGACCGGTTGCCGTGGAACACCGGGTGGGTCATGTAGTCGCTGGTGCGCGCCAAGCCCGCGGGCAGCTCGGGCAGGGATGCGGCGAGCCCCTCGGCGTCGAAGTCTTCACCCCGGCCACCGAACGCCTGGCACAGCGCCCGCAGGTCCTTGCGGGTCACCGTCTCGTCGAGTGCGATGCCGAGCGTACCGTCGCCGAAGTCGCGCAGATTGATCTGCAGGGCCCGCGCCGCCTGGAGCACCGCGCGAGCGTCGACCGGGCGCACCCGGATGGTGTCGAAGTAGGTCGCGGTCAGCACGTCGCAGCCGAGCGCGGTCAGCGCATTCGCCAACGCACCGGTGTAGCGCCGTACGCGGCGCGCGATGTGGCGGAGGCCCTCGGGGCCGTGGTAGACGCCGTACATCGATGCCGTGATCGCGAGCAGCACCTGGGCGGTGCAGATGTTGCTCGTCGCCTTGTCGCGGCGAATGTGCTGTTCGCGCGTCTGCAGCGCCATGCGCAGCGCCGGTCGGCCGGAGGCATCCACCGACATGCCGATGATCCGCCCCGGCAACTGTCGCTTGTAGTCGGCGCGGGCCGACATGAACGCCGCGTGTGGGCCGCCGTAGCCGAGCGGCACACCGAACCGCTGGCTGCTGCCGACCACCACGTCGGCGCCGAGTTCACCCGGTGGGACCAGCAGCGTCAGCGCCAACAAGTCGGTGGCGACGGTCACCAGTGCGCCGGCGTCGTGTGCCTTGCGGATGAACGCTGAGAGGTCGGGAATGCTGCCGTCGGTGGCGGGGTACTGGATCAGCGCGCCGAACGTCTTGTCGTCGAGTGCCGCGGTCGACGGGTCACCGACCACCACCTCGATGCCGAGCGGCTCGGCGCGGGTCTGCACGACCTCGATGGTCTGCGGGTGGCAACTCGCGGCGACGAAGAACTTCGGACGGTCATCGGCTTGCTTGCCGAGCACGCGGCGGCTCAACGTCATCGCCTCGGCGGCGGCGGTGGCCTCGTCGAGCAGCGAGCAGTTGGCGACCTCCATCGCGGTGAGGTCGATGACCATCGTCTGGTAGTTGAGCAGCGCCTCCATGCGACCCTGCGAGATCTCCGCCTGGTAGGGCGTGTACTGGGTGTACCACCCGGGGTTCTCCAGGATGTTGCGGAGGATCACCGGCGGCGTCAGGCAGTCGGAGTACCCCATGCCGAGGTACGACCGGAACACCCGGTTCATGTCGGCCAATCCGCGCAGCTCGGCCAGCACCTCCGCTTCGCCCGCGGCCTTCGGCAGGTCGAAGTCGCACTCGCTGCGGATCGCGGCGGGAATGACCCGTTCCATCAGCTGATCCAACGACGCGACGCCGAGCGACTCCAGCATCGACTGCACGTCAGCGGGGCGAGGGCCGAGGTGGCGGGGAGCAAACGCGTCGGTACGGATCGAGACGGGTAGTTCGTGGCTTGCCATGGCGGTGGGCGTTTCGGGGCGCGGAGTGTAGTTCAGCCGCGGATCGCCGCGCAGCAGCGATCCGACCAGAAAGTCGGATAGAACTCCGGCATGCAGCAGCCTCCACATCCCCGTCTCTCCGCATTGCTGTTCGCCGCCGTGTGTGTGGCCGGGGCGCGACCAGTGGCCGCCGCGCCACAGGGCGGCGATGGCACCGCGGCCAACCACCCCGGCGCGGCGGTGGAGCACCTGATCGACCAGGCGGCGCTGCGCGGGATGGTGCGTTTCCTCGCCGACGACCTGCTCGAAGGGCGGGGGGTGGGTACGCGCGGCGACCGGCTGGCGCGGCGCTACATCGCCACGCAGATGCAGCTGTTCGGGTTGCTTCCCGGGGCGAAGGACGGGTGGGAGCAGCCGGTAGCCCTGCGCGGGATCACCGCCAAGGTGACCACCCCGCTGACGGTGGTGTCCGCGAGCGGTGACACGTTGGCGTTCCAGGCGCCGCGCGACTACACGGCCGAGGCGGGGCACCCGGGGGAGAAGTCCTCGGTCGATGGCGAAGTGGTCTTCGTCGGCTACGGCATCAGCGCTCCGGAGCAACGGTGGGACGACTTCAAGGGCGTCGACGTGCGGGGCAAGGTGCTGCTCGTGATGAACAACGATCCAGCCGGTGATCCCAAGCTGTTCGCCGGCCCGAAGCGGCTCTACTACGGCCGCTGGTCGTACAAGTTCGAGGAGGCGGCACGGCGCGGTGCGGCGGCGTGCGTCGTGATCCACACCGATGCTTCGGCCGGCTATCCGTTCCACGTCATCCAGAACAGCCACGGGCGTGAAGACTTCTGGCTGCCGTTCGGCAAGGACGAGCCGACGATGGCAGTGCGCTCCTGGTGCTCGGAGGACGCGGCGCGGCGGATCGTCGCGCTCGCCGGTCACGACCTCGACAAGCTGCGGGCCGCTGCCGAGCACCGCGACTTCAGACCGGTGCCGCTCGGCGTGCGCGCCAAGCTCGCAACCGACAACCGCAGTCGGGAGATCGAGTCGGCGAACGTGGTCGGCAAGCTCGAGGGATCGGATCCGAAGCTGCGCGACGAAGCGGTGGTGATCACCGCCCACTTCGATCACCTCGGGATCCGCGAGCCGAAGAACGGCGACGAGATCTACAACGGCGCGCTCGACAACGCGTCGGGATGCGCGGCCATGCTGGCGCTGGCCCGCGCCTGTGGCGCGCTACCCAAGGCACCCAAGCGCACGCTGCTGTTCGTCGCGGTGACCGCGGAGGAGTCCGGGCTGCTCGGTTCGCTGTACTTCGCCCGCCACCCGACCATCCCGCGCAAGCAGATCGTCGCCAACTACAACCTCGACAGCATCAACATCTGGGGCATGACCCGCGACATCGCGATGGTCGGCCACGGCAAGAACAGCCTGACCGCGCTCGCCGAGGCGGTCGCCAGGCGTCGCGGTCGTCGGCTTGTGCCCAACCCTGACGTGTCGCTGGGGCTGTTCTACCGCTCCGACCACTTCTCCTTCGCCCGCAACGGGATCCCCTCGGCGTACTTCAAGGCCGGCAACGACTTCGTGGAGAACGCGCACGGCAAGGCGCTGGTGAAGAACGCCTACACGCGGACGCGGTACCACCAGCCGAACGACGAGTACTCGCCGAAGTGGGACCTGCGCGGCGCGGTCGAGGACACGCGGCTGCTGCTCGAGTGCCTGCTGACCACGGCGGATGCGGACGCGCCGCCGCGCTGGGCGCCGGGCGACGAGTTCGAGCGCCTGCGCTGACTCGTCGCGTCGCGAGGGCACCTGTTGCTCTCGCCGCGGCGAGTAGTCCGTCTGGACCACGGCGTTGCTTCCGGATCCTGCAGCAAGCTACATCCGCAGCTTGCCGATCAGGTCGAGTGGTCCCGGGCACGAGACCTCGTGGCACGCCTTGCACGCCGATAGCACCGCGTTGTAGGTCTGCTTGGTCGGGTGCGCGTCGAACGCCTGGACCTGCGCGAGGTAGGCTCGAGCCCGGTCATCGAATGCGCGAGTTCGCTCGCTGGGATCGGTCGGCCACGCGCATCGCATCTTGCGGTGGGTGGCGAACAGCGCTCGCGTGGGTTTGCCAGCGCCCAGCAGGCGGCGTGCCTCCTCCAGGTCGTCGACGAACCGCCGCATGAGGACCGCGAGTTCGCTGGCGCCGTTGGGGTTGCGTGCCGACTTGATCAGGTGTCCGGGGCTGCCGGGAACGCCGGGGACCAACGGCGTTTCGAAGTTGCAATCAGCGTCGTCCGCCGGCTTCGTCGCCGCGGCGGCGGGTGACGGGACGGACTCACTCGTGCACGCTGCGACCAGCGAAGCTCCGAGGAGCAGGACACCGAGGACGGGGCTGCGCATGGTCCGCATCAGATCGCCGGGGACGGCACGTGTCCAGCAGACCCGGACGAGCCGCGGGCCACGAGTCTGCGCCACCGCGCACGATCCCGCGACGCGGCTCAGGGATCGTCCGGGCTCGGGTGCGGTTTCGCGCCCCGGGCCGACGCGAAGCGAGGTTGGCATGGGGCGGTCCGCGCTCGGACTGCGCGAAGCCGTTGACGGGCGAACGGGGATGCACGAAAACGTCCGGTGACCCGCCCCGACTCTGACTCCTCGGATTCCTGCATGCACCCATTCCTCTCCGTCGGCGGCGCCCTGCTGCCGCTCCTGATCGTCATCCCGGCTGCTGCACAGGGGGTGCAGGGCGAACGCGTCCCCGCGTCGGCCATCAGCCCGCTCGTGCTCGAGTCGATGGACGTCGTTCGCGCTCGCGCCGACAAGTTCCCCACTCCCCCCGCGAAGGGCATCTGGACCGGACAGGAGGGCCGCTGGTTCGTGCCACCCGGGACCGCGAAGACCCCGGTGCATTCGGGCCAACGGGCGATCGTGAACGAGTGGGGTGATCCGCGGATCGGCATCGGCTTCGGCCGTGCCGTCGACGTGGTGGATGTGTGGGTCGCCGGACACGGCGTCGCACCGGCGCGCGCCGTTCGGGTGATCGGTTCCGCCCGCGGCGTCGAGATCGGGCGCAGCGCATGGGTCGCGCTCTCCGGGACTCACATCCGCTTGAAGCTCGACTTGAAGGGTGTCGATCGCATCGAGTTCGAAGCGACACCGTTCGTCGACGGCCGCGGGTTCTTCGCCGTCGACGACCTGCGCTTCCGCGTCGGTGCGACCGAGACCGTGCTCGACTTCGAGAACTTGCATCCCCGACAGGTGCTCACCGGCACGGCCTATGCGGGGCTCCGCTGGGAAGGCGGCAGCGGGTTCCGCCGCGCCAAGGCGGGTCAGCAGAAGGATCCCTCGGACGTGGTGCCGGCGCCGCGCAGCTCGGCGGGTGATGAGGCGCCGCAGAGCACATCCACCGTGTCGTCGCTGGCCGGTGGCACCACGCCCACGGTGTGGGACGACTTCATCGGCGTCACCCAGGGCGATCCGGGTGCGACGCTGATCCCGCCGGACACCAACGGTGCGGTCGGCCCCGACCACTTCGTGGCGATCGTCAATGCCAACCTCTCGGCATGGACCAAGACGACGCAGCAGCGGGTGCTCAACACCAGTTTGAACGCATTCTGGGGCGCCAGCGGCGTGGTCGGGGATCCACGCGTCGTGTGGGATCCGCACGCCAACCGGTTCATCGTGCTGGCGACCGACTTCTCCCGCACCCGGACCTTCTTCTACGCGATCTCGCAGACCGCCGACCCGTCCGGCTCCTGGTACAAGTTCTCGTTCGCGACCAACCAGGGCTCGGACGCCTCGCGTTGGCCGGACTACCCGACGCTCGGCGTCGACGCGCGAGGAATCTACTCCGCCGCCTACATGGTGACCGGAAGCGCGTTGATGACGATCTGGGCGATCGACAAGGCGCCGCTGCTCGCCAACCCCCCGAGCGTGGGGACGATCACGGCGTTCCGCTCGCTGCCGTTCGAGGGCGCGATCCAGCCCTGCACCACCTATGGCACCGACCCGCAGTACCTGGTGTCGCGACGCTCGAGTTCGTCACTGCGGGTGCGCCGGATCGACGGCGCGATGACCGCGCCGACGCTCACCGAGCTGGGGACCGTCAGCGTGCCGTCGTTCTCCAGCGCACCGAACGCCCCGGCGCTCGGCAGCACGGTGAACATCTCCACGCTCGACACCCGGCCGCAGAACGCGGTGTACCGCAGCGGCTCGATCTGGACCGCGCTCGAGATGAGCGTCGGCGGTCGCGCCGGATTCACGTGGTACGAGATCCGCGTCGCCCCGCTCGGCCTCCGGCAGTCGGGCGTGGTCGGTGACCCGTTGTGGCACTACTACTACCCCGCGGTCACGGTCGACAAGAACGGCGACGTCGGCATCGGCTTCTCCGGGAGCCACGCCGGCGCCTACTGCTCGGTGTTCCTGGCCGGACGCCGGGCCGGTGATCCGCTCGGCGGGCTGTCCGATCCGGTGTTCGTCAAGGCGGGTGAAGCGGCGTGGAACCGCGTCGACAGTGCCGGGCGCAACCGGTTCGGCGACTACAGCCACATCAACGTCGACCCGATCGATGACGTCGGGTTCTGGTCGACGCAGGAGTACATCTACCAGGCCAACGTCTGGCGGACGCGCATCACCCGGTTCGGCTACGAGGCGTTCGCCTACGGCAGCGGACTCGCCGGCGCCAGTGGAGTGCCGTCGCTGACTGCGGTGAGCCGTCCGGTGCTCGGCAAGACCGCGACCGTGGAGATCGGCAACTCCGCCGGTGCCGCCACCTCCGGGGTGGTCGTGCTCGGCATCGCCAAGATCGCGGTGCCGCTGCTCGGCGGGACCTTGCTGGCGTCGCCGGACCTGATCGCGACGCTCGCGATCCCCACGCCGAAGGCCAGCCTGGCATTGCCCGTGCCGAACGACTCGTCGCTGGTCGGCAAGCCGTTCTACCTGCAGGTCGGTCAGCTCGACGCGGCGGCGCCGCAGGGTTGGTCGCTCACTGCCGGCCTGGAGATTCGCGCCGGCACGCGCTGAGTCGGCGGCGCACCGGGCGCGCGCGTGCGCGCCCGGTGCGGTGTGGCTACTGCGGCAGACCCGGGATGACCAGCCCCCGATCGCTGGTGGCGATGAGACCGGTGTAGCTCGCGTCGATGCAGTAGAACTGGGTGTAGATCTGCCGGCAGATCAAGTTGCGGTCGTTGGGCACGGTGGCGGTCAACGTCTTGCCCGGCACGTACAGGATCGGGTTGCAGTAGATCCGGCACCCGTTGCCGAACAGGTCGAGGCCCGGAGTGAACGCCTGCAGCCCCAGCACCAGCGTGCATCCGGCGCTGTTCGGGGCGCCACCCGCGGCGATCGTCAGGCTCTGACCCAGCTCGGCGGTGCCCGAGAACGCGAGGTCGAGGCCCTGACAGCCGAGCCCGTTCTCGCTGGTCGACCACGCGCCGAAGTCGACGCACCACTTGATCGCCGCCGTCGAGCCGCTCGAGGTGATGGTCGAGGGACAACCGCTCGAGGTCGGCCAGCTGCGGTTGTAGACCCGCTGCCGGCTGCCGGTGTAGAGGCCGCTGCCCGCACCGAGGGGCTTGAACGTGCCCGTGACGCAGACGTCGAGCACGAGGTTGCCGAGCGCCGGATCGAACCGGTAGGGTCGCTGGATGCCAATGCGGCTCCATTGACTGCCCACGTACTTCCACTGGAAGTCCGTAGCCTGCAGCACGGTCTGCACGTTGCTGACCAGGTTCGCCGCAAAGGTCGTGGTGGCCAGCGTCGACGCGCTGGTCTGGCCGAGCTGCAGCACGATGGTGTCGTGGTGCGAGATCTGGTCGCCGGTGCCGCACGCCAGGAAACCGATGTTGCAGATGTCGATCGGTGCCGTCGGGTTGCCCAGGTCGGCGAGTGTCGCCATCACCTGGTAGCGTTGGTTCGACCACGTGGTGTTGACCACGTTGTTGCCGAACGGGATCACGTTGCAGCCGCCGGAGGGGAGGTTGTCGGGGATGTAGCGGGTGTTCTGCGCCCGCGCCGCGGTAGTGAGCAGCGCGGTGGTAAGCAGCAGCGCGACGGTGGATCGGAGCATGGATGCCTCGGGAGGTGTGGGGAATTCGAGTTGCAGCCGGGTTCGTCCTCGGAGCCTCAGCTCGTTGCAGCGACCGGCACCCGCGATTCTAACCCTGCAACCTGGGTCCGAACCCGCCGCGTGGCTGCGTCGGAGGAACGAGAGCCGCTCAGCTGGCCCAGTCGGGCTCCACCCCAAGACACAGCGAGCCGGGCTGCGTGCAATGCAGCTCGGCTCGACTGGGGAACTGGACCCGGTGCTTCTACTGGGGGAGACCGGTGATCAGCAGGCCGCGATCGCTGGTGGCGATGCCGCCCTTGTAGCTCGAGTCCCGGCAGAAGAACTGCAGGCAGAATCGCTGGCAGATCAGGTTTCTGTCTTGCGGAACCTGGACCTTGAACGCGGTTCCCGAGGCGAAGACCAGTGGATCGCAGTACACCCGGCAACCGTTACCCCAGAGGTCGATACCCGGGTTGAAGCAGCGCAGGCCGAGAATCCAGCCGCAGGCGGCGGTGGTCGGCTGGCCGCTGGCGGTCCAGGCGATGGTGTTGCCCAGGTCGGCGGATCCGGCAAAGCTCAGGTCGAGACCCTGGCAGCCGAGGCCGTGCTCACTGGTCGACCAGGCGCCGATGTCGATGCACCACTTCAGTGCCGCGCTCGAACCGATGGTCCCGGTGGTCGGGCAGCCGGTGGACGCGGTCCAACCGAAGTTGTAGAGGCGCTGGCGGGCGCCGGTGTAGAAGCCGGACGTCGTGCCGAGCACCTGCTTGTTGCCGGTCACGCAGATGTCGACGACCAGGTTGCCGAGCTTCGGGTCGAGCTTGTAGTTGGAGTCGAGGCCGAGCCGCGACCACACGCCACCGGTGCTCTTCCACTGGAAATCGCTGCACTTCAGCACGACCTGCACGTTGCTGACCAGGTTGGCGGCGAAGGTGCTCGACAGCCCCGTGGCAGTCGTCTGACCCATCTGCACGACGATCGTGTCGTGGTGGGTGATGAAGTCACCGGTGCCGCAGTGCAGGAAGCCGATGTTGCAGACCTCGATCGGCGCGGTCGGGTTGCCGAGGTCAGCCAGCGTGGCCATCGTCTGGTAGTGCTGGTTGGCCCAGGTGGTGGACAGCGTGGAGAGGCCGAACGGGATCACGTTGCAGCCGCCGGACACGGCGTTGTCAGGGACGTAGACGGTGTTCTGCGCGAACGCGGGCACCGCGAGAAGAGCGGCTGCGGAAGCAGCGAGGAGAGTTTGCTTGAACATGGATACCTTTCTGAGGTTGGGGGCTCGCCCGGCGTTGAGTTGGGCGCGAGGCGAGGTGGCGAAAGCGCGGCAGAAGCCGCGGGAACACAGGGTAACCTAACCCGATCTTCACCAGCCGCGCGCGGCCCACGGCAGTGCGGTCCCCCGTTGCGCGATCACGAAAAACACAGCGAGCCGAGCTGCGTGCGGCGCAGCTCGGCTCGACCGGGAGGCAGGGATGTGGTGACGCTACTGGGGCAGACCGGTGATCAGCAGGCCGCGATCGCTGGTGGCGATGCCGCCCTTGTAGCTCGAGTCGGTGCAGTAGAACTGGAGGCAGAATCGCTGGCAGATCAGCCCCTTGTCTTGCGGAACCTGGACCCTGAACCCGGCGCCCGCGCCGTAGACCAGCGGGTCGCAGTAGACCCGGCAGCCGTTACCCCAGAGGTCGATACCGGGGTTGAAGCAGCGAAGACCGAACACCCAGCCACAGGCGGCGGTGCTCGGCTGGCCGCTGGCGGTCCAGGCGATGGTGTTGCCCAGGTCGGCCGAGCCACTGAAGCTCAGGTCGAGACCCTGGCAGCCGAGGCCGTGCTCACTGGTCGACCAGGCGCCGATGTCGATGCACCACTTCAGTGCCGCGCTCGAACCGATGGTCCCGGTGGTCGGGCAGCCGGTGGACGCGGTCCAACCGAAGTTGTAGAGGCGCTGGCGGGCGCCGGTGTAGAAGCCGGACGTCGTGCCGAGCACCTGCTTGTTGCCGGTCACGCAGATGTCGACGACCAGGTTGCCGAGCTTCGGGTCGAGCTTGTAGTTGGAGTCGAGGCCGAGCCGCGACCACACGCCACCGGTGCTCTTCCACTGGAAATCGCTGCACTTCAGCACGACCTGCACGTTGCTGACCAGGTTGGCGGCGAAGGTGCTCGACAGCCCTGTGGCAGTCGTCTGACCCATCTGCACGACGATCGTGTCGTGGTGGGTGATGAAGTCACCGGTGCCGCAGTGCAGGAAGCCGATGTTGCAGACCTCGATCGGCGCGGTCGGGTTGCCGAGGTCAGCCAGCGTGGCCATCGTCTGGTAGTGCTGGTTGGCCCAGGTGGTGGACAGCGTGGAGAGGCCGAACGGGATCACGTTGCAGCCGCCGGACACGGCGTTGTCAGGGACGTAGACGGTGTTCTGCGCGAACGCGGGCACCGCGAGAAGAGCGGCTGCGGAAGCAGCGAGGAGAGTTTGCTTGAACATGGATACCTTTCTGAGGTTGGGGGCTCGCCCGGCGTTGAGTTGGGCGCGAGGCGAGGTGGCGAAAGCGCGGCAGGGTGCCGCAACTCCAATATCCTAACCGGATCTTCTCGATACTGCCGCCGTACCGTTGGGAGGCACTCGAGATGTCCCAGCGGCGTACGCGCGGTGGGACGGGGTGCGCGGTTGACGGGTGTGGCCCCGTCCCGAGCGCGCTCCCCGACGATCGAGAGGCAGTCGGCCGGTCAGCCAGGCAGCGGCGCGGTGCGCCGGGCCAACTCGCCGATGATCTCCGCCGACTCGTAGAGCGCCTTCGTGCCGACCACCAAGCACGGCGCCTGGTCCTTTCCGTGCCCCGCCAAGTCCGCGCGCGCCGCCGGGTCGTCGTTCACGTTGCGCACCGTGATGGTCGCCGCGAGGTGGAGGTTGTCGACCGCGAGCCTGGCCGCCCGGCTCGGCCCGCACTTGCTCTTCACGAACAGCGTGCCAGCCACCGTCCCAGGTCCGGGTAGCACCGGCCCCCCGATCCTCTCGCATTCCGCTGCCAGTGCCGCGATGTCGCGCCGCCCGCCGGGACCGACCGAGTGGGCGTAGCGGACGATTCCCTCGCGGTCGATCAGCACGGTTGCCCGATCGGTGATTCCCTTGTCGGCGAGGTAGAGCCCGAGGCTCTGGGCCGCGGCACCCTTCGGTTGGAAGTCCGCGAGCAGCGGAAAGGAGATGCCGCCGAGGCTGCTGGCCCAGTTGGCGTGGCAGTAGACACTGTCGACGCTGGCCCCCAAGACCTGGGTGCCTGCCGCGCGGAAGCGATCGAGCAGCGCTTCCATCTCCGGCACTTCATGGCTTCAAGTGGGCGTCCAGTCCAAGGGGTAGAACAGCAGCAGCACGTTGCAGGTGCCGCGGAACTGCGCGAGCGAGACGCTGCGACCGAAGTGGTCGGTCAGCCGGAAGTCCGGCGCCGGGGTTCCCGGGGTGATCATCGGTGACTCCGTGGTTCGAGAGGTTTGGATGGCTCGATTCTCGCTGCCGCAACCCCTGGCGCAACGATCGGGTGCGTCCGGGCCCGGGGGCCTCGATCTCGGACTGTTCGTGACTGAGCAGGTGCGACTGCGCAAGGTCGCTGCTGGCTCCGTCGCACGTCAGAACCCGCTTCTCGACGGGGCGGCACGCCTCCTCCGGGCAGAACCTGCCGTTCTCCCTGCAAGCGACAACCTCGCGCGATCTCGCGACACTGCTCCCGAATCGTCCGGGCGAGCGGAGATGTCGCCGGCCCTACGGCCCGCTCGCAGCGTCGCAGATCCTTCGACCCACCCCACTACCGCATGCGCGCCAGCAGCGCCGTGAGCCGCTGCCGATACTCGGCGGGTCGGTCGAGCCAGACCTGTCCGTGGCGTGACTCCGGTGCGACCCACAGCTCCTTACGGCCCTCCGGCGCACGCAGCGCGGCGAAGGCGGCCCGCACCACCTCGGGCGGCACCCGGTAGTCGTGCCCCGCGCCGACCAGCAGGGAGGGCAGCGTCGGCGGCAGCGCGCGTAGAGCGTCGACCGGTCGAATGGCGTCGAGGTCGACCCCGGATGCGCATTCGAGACTCCACAGGGCGACGTGGCTGAACACGCGGGGAAAGCCGAAGCGCGCCAGTTGGCGGTACGCGGTGTCCGACATCGCCGTCATCGGCGCGTCGAGCACCAGCCCACCGAGCTCCGGGATCTCCGGCGCGGCGAGCGCAGCCGCGACGCCCCCGAGACTGACCCCGAACAACAGCAGCGGTGCACCGAACCCGCCCTTGCGCTGCCGCAGGTACGCCACCGCTGCCAACACGTCGTCCTTTTCCCGCTTGCCGAACGTGCAGCGGCGCCGCCCGCTGCCACCGTGGTTGGCGAGTTCGAGCAACAGCACCTCGACGTCGAGTTCGCGCAGCATCACTGCGACCGGCTCGACTTCCATCGCCGAGCGGAACAGGCCGTGCACCAGCACCGCGACGGCGTGCGGCCGACCCTCGAGGGTGGGGACCAGGAAGGCGCGCAGCGCTGTGCCGTCCAGCGACGCCAAGCGCAGCGTCTTGGCCAGGCTCGGTGCGACAGCGTGCTGCGGTGGACCGCTGCGCAGCGAGGTGCGGTCCTGCACGATCCAGTTGCCCTTCCCGTCGAACGCGGGGCCACCGTACGACGCTTCGTCGTGACGGGTGCGGACCATGCGCGAGCCGACCACTCCCAAGAGGCACGGCAGCACGCCGAAGTAGAGCAGCGGGAGCAGCAACAGTTGGCGAAGCAGGAATCGCCGCCAGAACCCCTCCTTGCGGCGACTCGCCCGCCGCAGCCCGCCCTGGACCACGAACAACAGTACCGCCGTTCCGGTCGCCAGGACCGCGGTCGCGAGCAGCAGGAACAACATCGTGTGGTCGAGTGCTCAGCGCGGCTTGCCGAGCAGGTACTGGCCGGGCCACGCTTGGTCGGGGAAGCCGTAGTGCGACGCGGCGTGCAACGTCAAGTAGGGATCGGCGAGGTGCGGCCGCGCCAGGCAACAGAGATCGGCGCGCTCCGCGGCGAGGATCGTGTTGCAGTGGTCAGCGCCTTGGATCGCGCCGACCGCCATCACCGGGATGCCGACCTCGTAGCGGATCCGCTCGGCGAATGGTACCTGGTACATCCGCCCGTACTCCGGTCGCGAGCGCGGTGAGTTACCCGCGGTGGACACGTCGATCGCGTCGCAACCCAACCGCTGCAACTCGCGCGCGAGCACCACGGCGTCGCTGTCGGTCATGCCTTCGTCGCCGAGCCAGTCGGTTGCCGAGATGCGCACCACCATCGGCTTGTCCCCGGGCCACGCGGCGCGCGCCGCGGCGAACACCTCCAGCGGGTAGCGCATCCGACGGTCGAGACTACCGCCGTACTCGTCGTCACGCCGGTTGGACAGCGGCGAGAGAAAGCTCGACAGCAGGTAGCCGTGCGCCATGTGCAATTCGACCAGATCGAACCCGGCGCGCTCGGCCATACGCACACTGGCGACGAACGCGTCGCGCACGCGGTCCATGTCGTCGCGGGTCATCTCGCGCGGCACCGGCCATTCGGGATAGAACGCGTGCGCGGATGGCGCAAGGGTGGCCCAGCCACCTTCGCGCAGCGGCACATCGTCGCCCTGCCACGCGTGTGCGACCGAACCCTTGCGGCCGGCGTGGGCGAGTTGCACGCCGATTCTCGCGCTGCTGTTGTCGTGCACGAATTCGACGATGCGTTGCCACGCGGCGGCGTGCGCCGGGTCGTACATTCCGGCGCATCCGGGCGTGATGCGGCCGTCCGGTGTGACGTTGGTCATCTCGGTGATCACCAGGCCGGCGCCGCCGATCGCCCGGCTCCCGAGGTGCACCAGGTGCCAGTCGCCCGGGGTGCCGTCGTGCGCCGTGTACTGGCACATCGGAGACACCACGACCCGGTTCGCCAGAGTCATGCCGCGCAACGCGAACGGCGTGAACATCGGCACCGGAACGCTGCCGTCGCTGGCCCGCTGCGCGCCGCTGCGCTCCGCGAACACCTCGCGAGTCCTGGCCACGAGTTCCGGGTCGCGCACCGCCAGGTTGTCCCAGGTGATCCGCTTCGAACGGCTCATCAAGTTGAAACTCAGCAGCACCGGGTCCTGCTGCATGTAGCGCGCTGAGTTCTCGAACCACTCCAGGCTGGTCTGCGCCGCTTTCTGGGTCTTCAGCACCTCGACCGCGCGAGCCGCCTCGTACGCCTCGAGCACCCGTGGAACGTCGTCGGTCCCGTGCTCGGCGAACGCCTCGACCAGCGCGATCGCGTCCTCCATCGCCAGTTTGGTGCCGGAACCGATCGAGAAGTGTGCGGTGTGTGCCGCGTCGCCCATCAGCACGATGTTGCCGTGCCGCCAGGTGGCGTTCTTCACCGTCGGGAAGGTACGCCACATCGATCGATTGGTCAGCAGCTCGGCCCCGGCGAGTTCCTCGGCGAACAGCTCCTGGCAGAACGCCGCGGAGGCTGTCTCGTCCATTCCCTCGAGCCCGGCGCGTCGCCACACGTCCTCGTGGCACTCGACGATCCACGTGCTGCAGTCGCTCTGGAACGGGTAGGCGTGCACCTGGAACAGGCCCCACTCGGTCTCCTTGAACACGAAGGTGAACGCATCCAGGTGCTTGGTGGTGCCGAACCACGCGAACTTGCATTTGCGCCAGTCGATCGTCGGGCCGAAGTGCTCGGCGTAGTGGCCGCGGATCGCACTGTTGACCCCGTCTGCGGCCAGGATGAGGTCCGCGTCGCCGAACTGCCGCGCGACGTCCGGCCCGATCTCCACCTCGAACTCGAGGCGCACGCCCAGCTCGCGGCAGCGGTCCTGCAGGATCAGCAGCAGCTGCTTGCGGCTCAGTCCGCAGAACCCGTGGCCGGTCGAGGTCACGCAGGTGCCGCGGTAGTGGGTTTCGATGGTGTCCCAGTAGGCGAAGTTCTGCCGTACCCGCAACAGGCTCGGGGGATCGGCGGCTTCGATGTTGCCGAGCGTCTCGTCGGAGAACACCACGCCCCAGCCGAACGTGTCGTCGTGGCGGTTGCGCTCGAGCACTTCGATGTCCGCCTCGGGGTGGAGCTTCTTCATCAAGATGGCGAAGAACAACCCGGCTGGCCCGCCACCGATCGACACGATGCGCATGCCGGCATCACACCGCGCTGGCGCGTCGGTTGCGAGCCTGCGGCCAATTTGCGCGCCACCCGAACACTGCCCGGTGCGTCAGCGGTGGCAGTGCGCCGCGTCGGCTCCGGTCGTTCGCGTCCGTGCGCCGCAGCGCGGGTGACTCGCGGGTGACTCGCGGGTGGCGGCGGCCTACCATGCGACGGCCTCGATCCGCTCCGGATCGACCAACCCCCGAGCGACCTTGACCCACACTGCCCTGCCGTTCCTGCTCGCGTTCCTGTCCGCGTTGGTCGCTCCGGCGGCAGCGCAGAAACCAGGGCAGAAGCCGAAGCGGCCGCGCCCGCACGCGGCGATGGAGTTCGGTCCGTGCCTCGCCGCCACGTGGAAGGCTCGGTGGCCGACCGACAACATCTCCCTGAAGGGTCTGTCGCTGCGAGTCGGTGGCGAGGGTGGCGCACACGTGGTGTTCGACACCGAACTGCTGCGCGTCGCGGCGATGGCCACCGACTTCCGGCGCGACCTGACCGGCACCGCCTACGACGGCAAGCACGGGCCGAGTCCCGCGCTCGGCGGCAACCAAATCGTCGGCACCCCGGTCGCGCCGGGCTGGGCGTGTGCCGGGAGCTTCACCGATCCGCGGCCGATTCCGCACGGGCCGCTGCCGCGCCATTGGGGTCGCTATTCCGGGCTCTACCTGCACGGCGACCGCACCGTGCTGTCGTACCGCGTCGGGTCCTGTGCGGTTCTCGAGACGTTCGATCTCGAAGGGACCGCGGCGGACGGCAAGGCCCGGGTGCTCGCGCGCACCCTGGAGGTAGGCAAGTCGGACCGCGAACTCGTGCTGCGGGTGGCGGTGCGCAAGGGTGGCGAAGCGACCGTGCTGCAGCGTGGCATCGCGGTGCTGAAGTACACCGTCGACGACATGCCGGTCATCGTCACGCCGGTGTCGACCCGGGCCACCGCGGTGGCGTTGATCGGTGGCGGGGCCTCGCTCGATGTCGGCGCCGAAGGTGAGATCCGCGTCAAGTTCCCCGCCCACGACCGCAGCCGTGCCGTCAAGCTGCTGTTCTGCGACCTGTCGCTCGATGCGCTGGACGGGTTCCGCGCGCTGGTCGCCAAGGCGCGCCCGGCCGCGCGGCTGGAGACCTGGACGCATGGTGGTCCGGCGCAGTGGGGCGAAGCGGTGGCGACCAAGGGCGTGGTCGGCAAGCCGCGCGAGCACGACGCGTACGTGGTCGACTCACTGCGGGTGCCGCGCCACGACGATGCGCACTCTTACCTGCGGTTCGCGGCGTTCGACTTCTTCAGCGACGGGCGCGCGGCGTTGTCGACCTGGAACGGCGACGTCTGGGTGCTGTCCGGCATCGACGACACGCTTGCCGACCTGCGCTGGAAGCGCTTCGCCACCGGGTTGTTCGATCCGCTCGGCCTGAAGATCGTGAACGACGTGGTGCACACGCTGGGGCGCGATCAGATCACCAAGCTGCACGACCTGAACGGCGACGGCGAGGCGGACTTCTACGAGTGCTTCAACAACGATGTGTTGATCACCAAGAACTTCCACGAGTTCGCGTTCGACCTGCAGACCGATCCGCAGGGGAACTTCTATTTCTCCAAGGCGGGACCGGTGCGGCCCGGCGGTCGCGGCTTCGACAAGATCGTGCCGCACCACGGTTGCGTGCTGAAGGTCGACAAGGACGGCCGCAAGCTCGAGGTCTACGCCACCGGGCTGCGGGCACCCAACGGCATCGGCGTCGGACCGCAGGGCCAGGTGACCTCGGGTGACAACGAGGGCACGTGGACCCCGGTGTGCCGGCTCAACTGGATGAAGCAGGGCACCTTCAACGGCTGCGTGGACACCGCGCACCGCGATCCCAAGCCCACCGCCTACGACCCGCCGCTGTGCTTCCTGCCGATGAGCGTCGACAACTCGGGTGGCGGCCAGGCGTGGGTCACCACCGGCAAGTGGGGGCCGTTCCAGGGTGAGATGTTGCACCTGTCGTACGGCACGTCTTCGCTGTTCAAGGTGGTGCGCGAGGAAGTCGACGGCGTGACGCAGGGCGGCGTGGTGCGCTTCCCACTCAAGTTCACCTCGAGCTGCATGCGGGGTCGTTTCCACCCCAAGACCGGGCAGCTGTTCGTGGTCGGCCTCAAGGGCTGGCAGACCAACGCCGCGCGGCTGACCGGCTTCGACCGGGTGCGCTACACCGGCGAACCGGTGCGGATGTTGACCGGTTGGAAGACCGCGCCCGACGGAGTCTTCCTGACGTTCACCTGCCCGCTCGACAAGGCGCGTGCGGAAGATCCGCAGAACTACGAAGTCGAGGTGTGGGACTACGTGTGGGCGCAGACCTACGGGTCACCGGAGATCTCGCCGCGCCATCCGGACCGCACCGCCAAGCCGTACACCAAGAAGCACGACCCGTGGAAGGTCGCCGCCGCCAAGCTGCAGGCTGACGGCAAGACGGTGTTCCTGTCACTGCCGGAGATCCAGCCGGTGATGCAGATCCAGGTGAAGTTCGATCTGGCCGATTCGGCAGGGGTGCGCATCAAGTCGCAGGTGCACGCGTCGATCCACCGGCTGCCGAAGGGCAAGTAGCGGGTGGGCGCGACGCGGCGGGTCGACGTGGGGTCGCGCGGTGCCGTGCAGGGCCAGGGTGGTGTTGCCGTGCGCGGCGTGCCGGGGTCGCGGCGATGAAGCACCTCGGGCGCGTCATCGGGGTCGCGGCGATCCTCGCCGTGCCGGCCGGGATCACGTGGTGGTTGGCCTCCAGAGCGGCGCCGCCGATGCGGCCCCCCGCCCCCACGTGGCGGCCGCAACCGCTGCCCACCGGCGACGCCGGACCGGGGTTGACCTTCGCGCTGCAGAGCGACGCGGACCGGCAGGACGTGCGCCCGTTCGCGCACTTGGCGCTGTTCGTACCCGCCGGCCAGCCGGCTTCGGACTTCCTCCCCGCCGGTCCATTCATCGCGACGTTCCGGGGCACGCTGGCCGTGCCGAGCCGGGACCGCTACCGGTTCTCGTTCGTCGGCACCGGCGCACTCGCGCTGCGCATCGACGGCCGCGAGGTGGCGGTGACGGGCGACACCGAGGTCGAGCTGAGCAAGGGGTCGCACCCGCTGGTCGCGCGCTACCGCAGCCCGAACACCGGCGTGGCGACGATGCGGGTCTACTGGCAGGCCGAGGACCTCGCCCGCGAGCCGGTGCCCGCAGCCGCGCTTCGCCACGCGAGTTCGCCCGCGCTGCTCGCCTACGGGCGCCTGCGGCGAGGCCGCGAGCTGGGTTTCGAGTTGCGTTGTGGCGGCTGCCACGAGGCGGCCGGCGAACGAGCCGGGGCCCCGAGCCTGGTGGGTGTCGGGTCGCGGCTGCAGCGTGACTGGATGGCGAAGTGGATCGCTGATCCCAGGTCGCTGCGACACGGTGCGACCATGCCGAAGCTGTTGCGCGGTGCGTCGGCGGAGGTCGATGCGCGCGACATGGCGGCATTCCTCGCCACTCGAGGTGCGGCGCCTGCGGCGCTCGCCTTCCCCGCGGGTGCGGCGGCGGCTGGCGGTCGACTGTTCGCCAGCGCCGGGTGTATCGGGTGCCACACCCTGCCCGGCCACGTCGATGCCAAGTCGGTGGGTGATCGCGTTCCCCTGGCGCAGGTGAAGGCGAAGTGGCACCCGGCGGCGCTGGTCGACTTCCTGATGAGGCCAACCGAGCACTACCCCAAGGTCCGCATGCCGACCTTCGGCTTCACCGCCGAGCAAGCGCGGCAGCTCGCGGCCTTCGTGCTGGGCTCACCGGGTGCGATGCAGATCGAATCGAGTTCGGTGGGCGATCCGGTGCGCGGCCAGGAGTTGGTGGCGCAGCACGGGTGCGCCAGCTGCCACGGATTCGGCGTGCCCAGCCGATTGCGCGCCCCGGCGCGACCGATCCGCGGCGATTCGATCGTCTGCGGCAAGGCCGACTACGCGCTCGATGGCGCGGACCGGGCGGCGTTGCGCGAGTTCTTCGGCCGCGATCTGCCCGGCGTTCACACCGACCTCGAGCACGCCGAACGCACACTGCAAGCCCAGCGGTGCCACGCCTGCCACGAGCGCGACGGGCGGGCAGCGACCCGCAGCACTGCCGCGCACGAGTTGGCGGCCCGGGTGCAGCCCGATCCGGACGCCGGACCGGCGCATTCCATCCCGTCGCTGACGCACACCGGCGCGAAGCTGCGGACCGAGTGGTTGGTGCGCTGGTTGGCTGGCGGGGTGTCAGCACGGCCGCGACCCTGGCTAGCCGTGTCGATGCCGCGCTTCGCGCTCGATGCGGAACGCGTCGCGCGCGGCCTGGCCGCGGCCCACGGCTTCGCCCCGAGTGGTTTGCCGGGCGTGCCGGGCTGGCAGGACGGCACCGCGCTGCGCGCCGACACGGTTCCCCGGTCCCTGCCGGCGGGCGCACCGCCGGTCGCCGAACTGCGCGGGATCGGGCGCCAGCTGCTGCCGCAGGACGGAGGGTTCGGCTGCACGCAGTGTCATGCGGTGGGGGCGCAGGCAGCCGAGCAGGTGTTCGAGGCCCCGGGCATCGGTCTCGAGCAGGCCACCGTGCGGTTGCGCAAGGAGTACTTCTTCCGCTGGATGTGGAACCCGCCGCGAATCGACCCGACCACCAAGATGACGCGATTCGTCGACGCGGAAGGGCGCACCGGGCTCGGTGATGTGCTCGACGGGGACGGCGCGGCGCAGCTCGAAGCGATCTGGAGCTACCTGGAATCGCTGCGCTGAACCGAGGTGTCCGCGTCCGCCGCGCTGGCGCGGACCCGCGTGAGCGTGTCGCCATCGCAACAACTCGGCCGCGGGCGTTCCCGGTCAGTGTTCGCGCTGCAGTTCCTTCAACTTGGTGAGCTCGGCGTTGTAGGCGCGCAACACCGCGCGTCGGCGCAGCATGCCGAGGAGCCGCCGCGGATCCGCGCTTTCGACCACCGGCAGCTCGTCGAGGTTCTTGCGGTCGAATTCGGCAAGGGCAGCGTGCAGGTCCATGTCCATGGTCAGCACGATCGGGTCGACGGTCATCAGGTCGGCGGCGATCGCCAAGTGGTGCACGGTGTCGTCGAAGGTGAACTCCCGCACGTCGTGGGCCGAGAAGATGCCGACGAAGCGACCGTCGTCATCCAGCACCGGAAAGTAGTCGTCGTGGGTCCGCGCGATCAGGCGCACTACCTCGGCCAGCGGGGCGTTGCTCGGCACCGTGGTCATGCTGCGGCCGGACTCGAACACGTCGGCCACGGACAGCTTCTGCAACAGCGGCACCAGGAACTCGCCGCGGTGCGCGTTGGAGAACGCGCGATTCGGCACCTGCTTGGTGTAGATCGTCCACCGCTGGCACAACAGGAAAGTGATCCCGCACACCCACATCGAGGGCAGCAGCAGCTCGTAGCTGCCGGTCATCTCGCTGACCATGATCAGCGTCGAGATCGGTGTATGGGCGGCACCGGAGAAGAACCCGGCCATCCCGACGATCACGAAGCAGCCGGGGTTGATCCCGGTCATGCCGAGCTCCTGGCTGGCTACACCCACCGCGCCGCCGAGGCAGGCGCCGATCACCATCGACGGCCCGAACACGCCGCCGCTGCCGCCGGACGTGATGGTCAGCGAGGTCGTCAGCATCTTCAGCACCGCGATCAGTACCAGCAGCCGTACCCCGGTCCACCCCGTGATCTGCTGGTCCAGCGCGTCCTGGATCACCCCGTAGCCGTAGCTCAGCACCGACAGGGCGCGTTCTTCTCCGGACCACACGCACGCCGCCACCCCGACCGCTCCACACAGCAGCGCGCCGAGCGCGGCGACGATCGGCCTGGGCAGCCGGACGCGTTTGCTCAGCTGCTCCATGCGGAAGAACATCTCGGTGTAGAGGAACACCGCCGGCGTCAGCAGCAGCGCCAGCGCGGTGTACGGCACCAATTCGCGCAGATCCTCGAACACGAACCCCTCGGTGCTGTGGAACAGGTTGCCGAAGTCGTCGAACCAGCCGCAGTAGACGCAGTAGGCGATCGCGCTGGCGATCACCGACGGGATCAGCACTTCTGCCTCGAATTCGGCCTCCCGGTACAGGATCTCCGCGGCGAACAGCGCGCCGGCCAGCGGGGCGCGGAAGATCGCCCCCACCCCGGCTCCCATTCCGACGGCCAGCAGGATCCGGCGCTGGCGGGGCGTCAGGTTGAGCATCCCGCCCAGCAGCGAGCCGAAGCCGGCGCCGATCTGCGCGATCGGGCCCTCGCGTCCGCCGCTGCCCCCGGTGCCGAGCGACAGCGCGGTCGCCAGCGCCTTCACCAATGGCACCCGCGCCCGCACCGCCCCGTCGCGGTTGTGGTAGGCGTCGATCACCGCGTCGGTGCCGTGACCCGCGGCCTCCGGGGCGAACTTCCGGCACAGCCAGCCGCTCACCAGCCCGCCGAGCGCGGGCGCGATCACCAGTCCGGGGAGCCATCCGATGCTGTGGCCGCGGTGCGGGAACAGCGCGGGTTCGCCCCGCGGTCCGTTCGGGACGTAGCCGACCAGCTGGTGCATCACCGCCCACGACACGAGTTGGGCGAGGTACTCGAATGCCACCGCGCCGGCACCGCCGATCGCGCCGACCACGATCGCCAGGCCGTACACGGTGCTGGCGCTCCTCCACACGGCTCTGGGCATGCGGTAGTTCGTAGCGTCGCTGGCCGGCTCGGGCCACACTGCGATGCCGGCCGCGGCGTGGGCGCACCGTCCCTCTGGATTTCGGCCCAGGTCGCCGCCCGAAAGCGCAACCGAATTGGTGGATTCGGCGAGGCTCTCGGTTCTGTTGCGCCTCGAACAGGGACCAGCCGGTGGCCTGAACCGCCGTTCTCGTTGCCTGCCACAGCGTTGCACGGCCTCGCGACCCCTCCGTTCGACGCCGATCGGTCGGGATAGGGTCGGCAGAATTCTCGGAGTTATCCGGGTGGTTGTCGGTCGACGGCCCCCCCAGACCCGACCCTCCACGAGTCGTGCGCGCGATGCGCCACCCGTGAATCGGCCGGGCCAGTCGTTCCGAGCACGGCCACCCTTGCACCTGGCTGGTCCCCGGGTATCACTCTTGCCCCCCTCCGGGGCGAAGAGGCCCGGCACCACCGGCTCGGACCGCGACCCTTCGACACCCTGGACTCCTCGAAATCACGCCAAGAACCCTGGCTGCGATGATCACAGTAGACAACCTGGTCAAACAGTTCGGCACCATCCGGGCCGTGGACGGCATCTCGTTCAAGGTCGCCAAGGGTGAGGTGCTCGGATTCCTCGGGCCCAATGGCGCCGGCAAGTCGACCACCATGAAGATGCTGACTTGCTTCCTCCGGCCCGACAGCGGGACGGCGACGCTGGGTGGCTGCGACATCATCCGCGACCCGGTCGGTGTGCGGCAGCGGATCGGCTACGTGCCGGAGAACGCGCCGCTGTACGACGAGATGTCGGTCGAGTCGTTCCTCCGCTTCATGTGCGACATGCGCGGGCTGGGCTCGGGCGCCGGCAGCGCGATCGAGCGAGTGGTCGAGCAGTGCGCGATCGGCAACGTGTTCCACCAGATCATCGCCACGCTGTCGAAGGGGTACAAGCGCCGGGTCGGTCTCGCGCAGGCGTTCCTACACGACCCGGAGATCCTGATCCTCGACGAGCCGACTGACGGGCTCGATCCGAACCAGAAGATGGATGTGCGCAACTTGATCAGCCAGATGGCGCAGAACAAGTGCATCGTCATCTCGACCCACATCCTCGAAGAAGTCGACGCGGTGTGCAGCCGGGCGATCATCATCGCGCGGGGCCGGGTTCTCGCCGATGGCACGCCCGCCGAACTCAAGAGCCGCGGCGGGGGCACCCTCGACGCCTACTTCCGTCAGATCACCACCGGAGGGTCCGCCGCATGAGCGCCATGATGTCCGTGTTCAAGCGCGAGCTGAAGAGCTACTTCGGCACGCCGCTGGCCTACGTGTTCCTCGCCATATTCCTCGGCTGCAGCGCGTACTTCATGTTCCGGGGCGACTTCTTCCTGCAGGGGGAAGCGAGCCTCCGGGTGTTCTTCTCCAACATCCCGGCGCTGTTCGCGGTGTACGCCCCGCTGATGGCGATGCGGTTGTGGTCCGAGGAACGCCGCACCGGCACGATCGAGATGCTGCTCACCCTGCCGATCACCACCTCGCAGGCGGTGCTCGGCAAGTTCTTTGCTGCCTGGTTGTTCATGGGGATCAGCCTGCTGCTGACCCTGCCGGTGGTGTTCACGCTCGAGTTCCTGGGCGACCCGGAGTACGGGCCGATCTTCACCGGCTACCTCGGGGCGTTCTTGATGGGGGGCAGTTATCTGGCGATCAGCACGTTCTTCTCGACCCTGACCAAGAGCCAGGTGATCGCGTTCGTGCTGTCGCTGGTGGTGTGCGGCGGCCTGCTGATGGTGGGTGACCCGGCGTTCCTGAAGATCGCCGGCTTCCTGCCCGAATCGGTCAACCGCCTGCTCGCTTCCCTCAGCTTCACCACCCAGTTCGACGTGATGGAGCGCGGCATGGTCGAGCTCCGCAACATCCTGTTCATGGTCACCATGACGGTTGGTTTCCTGGTCGCCTCGACCGTGATGCTCGAGGACCGCAAGGCCGCCTAGCCCAGAGATCGACATGTCTGCCAAACTACGTTCCCTTCTCGGCGCGGCGCTGATCATCGTCTGCACGCTGTGCGCCGCTTTCGTGCTCGGCGACGTCACCGAGTCCTGGGGCTGGCTCGATACCACCTCCAACAGTCGCTACACCCTGACCGAAGGCACCATGAAGGTGCTGGAGAAGGTCAACCGGCCGCTCAAGGCCCGGTTGTACTTCTCCAACACCGCGGTCCAGAAGGTCGGCACCGACCAGCTCAAGCGCTACGTGCGGGCCTATTACCACGCACGCGACCTGCTACGCGCCTACCAGCGCAAGAGCGGCGGCAAGGTGCAGTTCCTGGAGTTCGATCCGAAGCCGTTCACCGACACGGCCGAGGAGGCGATCGAACTCGGGGTCCGGCAGTTCGAGCTGCCCGGCGACCAGCTGTTCTTCTTCGGCTTGGTGGTCTCGTCGGACCTCGGACCGAAGGAGGTGATCCCGTTGATCAACTACAACGAGGAGAACCTGTTCGAATACAAGGTCAGCAAGATGATCGAGCGGGTCGCCCACCCGACCAAGAAGAAGGTCGGCGTGGTGTCCAGCCTCGACGTGGTCGGCCAGGACCTGTCGCCGGAGATGAAGCGGTTGCGTCGCTTCCAGCAGCAGTCCGGCGGCGAGCCGTGGCACATCGTCGAATGGCTGAAGCGCGACTACGAAGTGGTGAAGGTCGACGCCACGGCGAAGGAGATCCCCGCCGATCTCGATTCGCTGATCGTGGTGCACCCGAAGAACTTCGGCGAGGGCATCCTCTACGCGATCGATCAGTACGTGATGCGCGGCGGCAAGCTGCTGGTGTTCGTCGATCCGTTCTGCGAGGTGGACACCCCACCGAACACGCCGGGGAATCCGTACGCGCGGTTCAGCCACCCGCACGGCAGCGACCTCAACCGCCTGCTGTCGGCATGGGGCGTCAAAATGACGCCGGGCAAGATCGTCGGTGACCGCGCGATCGCCGGGATGCGGGGCAACACCAAGCTGATGCCCTACAACATCTTCACGCAGACGGAAGACTGCTTCAACAAGAACGAAGTGGTGAGCGAGCCGCTGTCGGCCGAGAAGGAGTCCAAGGTGCTGACCGGCTACGTCGGGCAGCTCGAGAAGGTCGACGGCACCAAGGTCGACGTGCAGCCGCTGATCCAGACATCGTCGACCGGGGGGACCCGCAAGTTCGGCAACATGGACATGATGTCGCTGCAGGCCCAACCCGAGAAGCTCTGGCTGCCGCCTGGTGAAGGCAACCCTGATGGCTTCGAGCTGGCGGGCAAGCCGGTGGTCGTGGCGATGCGGATGCGCGGCAAGATGCCCAGTGCGTTCGCCGATGGCAAACCGAAGTCGCTGGCGGACACCAACGGCTCCGACCCCAAGAAGGACGACAAGGCGGACAAGAAGGACAAGAAGTCCGAGCACCGGAAGGAGTCCTCGGACGCCGCGGCGGTGGTGGTGATCGCCGACGTCGACATGATCTCCAACAACATGGTGGTGCAGCCACAGTCGTTCTTCGGCAGCCCCTACGCCAACACCGCGGTGGTGCTCAACGCGCTCGATTTCCTGAACGGTTCCGGTGACCTGATGAGCATTCGCTCACGGAGCGCCGGGCGCCGCGAATTCGATCGCATCAAGGAGATCGAGCGGCGCGCCGCCGACCGGACCTCCGACAAGGTGTCGCAGATCAACCGGGAGATCGAGACCCTGCAGAAGAAGATGCGCGAGCTGCAGGACAAGGCCACCGAGAAGAACGTCGGCCAGCTGCGCGGCGAAGCACTCCAGCAGGAGCGCGAAACCCAGCGCGTCATCGCGAAGAAGAAGAAGGAGCTGCGCGACGTGCAGGCCAAGGCGCGTGACGAAGTCGAGTCGGTGAAGCGGGCTGCCGAGGTAGCCAACGTGATGGGGATGCCGCTGCTGGTGTTCCTGATCGGGTTGGTGCTGTGGCTCGGCAGCTTGTTCAAGCGAAGCAACAAGATGCGGGAGGACATGGCATGAGCTCCAAGAACTTCAGTTTCGTAGTGGTCTTGGCCGTGGTGCTGGTCGTGCTCGCGTTCATGCGCGCGACCCGTTCTCGCGAGGTCAAGATCGACTTCGTCCGCGGCAGCGAACTGATCGACATGATCGACATCGGTCAGGTGACCAAGATCACGGTCGAGAAGGGCGACAAGAAGGTTGTGTTGGTCAAGCGCGGCGCCGGCGAGAAGGCGCCGTTCCTGGTCGAGACGCGCAGCAACTACGTCGCCGACAACGGCCGCGTCAACAACCTGGTGCAGAAGCTGATGCAGATCAAGTGCATGCAGCTGGTGTCGGACAACAAGAGTGCCCACCAGGAGCTCGGTGTGGACGGTGGCAAGGACTCGCAGACCATCCGCCTGTTCGCCAACGACAAGGAACTGGTCGGAGTCATCACCGGCAAGGAGCAGGACAAGGGTGAATACGTGCGCGTCACCAGCGACGACCGCGTGTACCTGAGCGAGGCGAAGCTGTTCATCGACAGCGAGGGCCTCGACTACGTCGACCGCACCTTGACGAAGATCGAGTCCGAGCGGATCCAGAAGGTGGAGCTGACCGGGGCCGGCAAGCCGGTGCTGATCCAGCGGGAGAAGGACGGCCCGAAGCTGCAGGGCATCCCCGAAGGAAAGGTGGTCAAGGGAAGCGTGTACGACCAGGTGTTCAACACGCTGACGAACCTCAACTTCTCCGACTTCAAGTCGGAGGCGGAGGCCAAGGACCTCGAGTTCAAGCACTCGTACAAACTGACCACCGACGTCCACGAGGTCTACCAAGTGGAGGTGGCCAAGAAGGACAAGGACTACTACTGCAAAGCCAGCGCCCGCTACGAGGGCCCGAAGACCCTCGACCCGAAGGATGTCGAGGCCGGCAAGAAGGACGAGAAGATCCAGAAGAAGAACGAGGCGATGATGCAGGCGCCGCGCAAGGCGGAGCTGTTCAACATTCGCCACCAGAGCTGGGTGTACAAGATCGACTCGTGGAACGGCGATCAGCTCACCCGGTCGTTCGACGATCTGGTCGAGGAGGACAAGAGCTTCCTGCGGGTCAAGGACAACGCCGTACAGCGGGTCGAGCTGACGGTCGCCGGCAAGCCGCCGTATGCGATCGAGAGCCCGAAGGACGGCGAGGTGAACCTGGTCGACGTGCCGAAGGGCAAGAAGGCGAAGGGCTTCGACCATCAGCTGGTGTTCACCGCCGGCACGCAGCTGCAGTGGGCCGAGCGGCACAAGCCAGACGACAAGGACTTCGCTGAGAAGACCAAGGGCCTGAAGTTCGACACCGTCTACAAGATGACGCTGCGCAACAAGGCGCAGTTCACCTTCGAGATCGCCAAGAAGGAGAAGGACGACAACCCGAACCGGCGCTGGGTAAAGGTGTCGGCGGCGTTCGTCGGCGACAAGGACGCCAAGGACACCGAGTCGGTGGTCGCGCGCGACGCGGTGGCGAAGTTCAACGAGCGGCACGGCAAGAACGTGTACGCCTGCGACCACCACGCGCTGCCCAACATGGCGCGGGACTTCGACAGCCTGCTGGCCGACGCGAATGCGCGGCCGGAGAAGATCGGCGCTTCGCACATCTTGATCAGCTACAAGGGTGCATCGCGCGCGGAGTCCGCGACCATGACCAAGGAAGAGGCCAAGAAGAAGGCCGAGGAGCTGCTGGTCGAGCTGAAGAAGTCGCCCGAGAAGTTCGCCGACTTGGCCAAGGCCAACTCGACCTGCTCCTCCAAGGACAAGGGTGGCGACCTCGGCGTGTTCCCGTTCGGGCAGATGACCAAGCCGTTCTCCGAGGCGGCGTTCAAGCTCGAGGTCGGCCAGATCACCGACGTGGTGGAGACCGAGTTCGGCTTCCACATCATCAAGCGCACCAAGTAGCACCGGATCGCCCGGGCACGGCTGCCGGGCGGTTCGGGAGTGAAGCCTGTGCGGATCCTGCTGGTCACCCCCGTGCCGCCGGACTCCAACCACGGCAACGCCCGCACCGCGGTGCGGTGGTCCGCGGTGCTGCGCGGCCAGGGGCACGATGTCGTGCTCCGGCACAGCGCTGAGGAGATCGTCGAAGCGGACGTGCTGGTCGCGCTGCACGCGCGCAAGAGTGGCGCTGCGTTGGCAGCGTTCCAGCAGCGCTGGCCCGGGCATCCCGTGGTCTTGGTCCTGACCGGCACCGACCTCTACGCCGACCTGCCGGACGACCCGACCGCTCGGCGATCGGTAGCGTCTGCCGATCGGATCGTGGTGTTGCAGGAGCGGGGCGCGGAGCGGCTGCCTGCGACGGTGCGCGCCCGTGTTCGCGTGATCCCCCAGCCGGCGGTCGCGCACATCGCTTGGCAGCCGGCCAACGACACCTTCGGAATCTGCGTGCTCGCGCACTTGCGCGCGGTCAAGGATCCGTTGTTGGCCGCGCGTGCGGCGGCGCTGCTGCCGGCCACCTCGCGGATCCGGGTGTCGCTCGCCGGAGCGGTGATCGACACGGCGCTCGGGGTGGCGGCGACGGAGGAGGCAGGCCGCAACCCACGCTTTCGTTGGCTCGGCGAGCTGGACGCCGCCGGGGCGGAGCAGCTGCTGGCACACAGCCGTGCCCTGGTGGTGAGTTCGTCGATGGAGGGTGGGGCGAATGCGGTTGCCGAAGCGATCGTGCACGGTGTGCCGGTGTTGGCCACCGCGGTCGACGGCAACCTGGGGCTGCTCGGCGCCGACTATCCCGGCGTGTTCCCGGTCGGCGATGCCGCGGCGTTGGCCGGCCTGATGGTGCGTGCGGAGACCGACCGCGCGTGGTTCGGGGCCCTGCAGGAAGCGGTCGTGGCGCGGCAGCCGTTCCATCGCCCGGAGCTCGAAGCCGAGCGGATCAGGCAGCTGCTCGCGGAGCTCGAGATCTCGCTCGGTTGAACGGCGCAGCCGCCCCAGGAGTCTGCGCCACAGACTGACAACCCATGAGGTCCGCGCCTTCCAGCACCCGTCACTCCTCCGAGAGCGACCTGAGCCGAAATCACGAGCCTGCTGAATCGCCCTGCTGTGGCGCAGACTCCTCGCCCGGCGCAGTCGCGCCGAGATGTTGCGACCGCGCAAGGGCGCTGCTGGCTGCGTCGAATGTCAGAACACGCTCCTCGTCGGGGCGCCACCCCGACTCCGGGCAGAAGCTGCACCTCGCACGATCTCGCGACGCTCCTCTTGAACAGTCCGGCCCGGTGCGCCGGTGCGGAGGGGGCCGCAAATCCGAGCTACGGCTTTCGTGACGGTCCGACCCACACGAGGATGTAGCCCGATCGTACCCCGCCGAACCGCCAACGACCGCGCATCCCACGAGCCCCATGACCATCACCCTGCAGTTCATCGGTGCCGCGCGCTTCGTCACCGGCAGCAAGCACCTCCTCACCGTCAACGGCAAGAACGTGCTGCTCGACTGCGGCATGGTCCAAGGGCCGCGCAAGATCGCCAACAAGGCCAACCAGGACCTGGGGTTGCGCGACACGCGGGTTGATGCCGTGGTGCTGTCGCACGCCCACATCGACCATTCCGGCTCGCTGCCGCGGTTGGTCAAGCTCGGTTTCTCCGGCGAGATCCACTGCACCCCGGCGACCAAGGACTTGATGGAGATCCTGCTGACCGACTCGGCGCACATCCAAGCGCAAGACGCCAAGCACCTACGCCGCCGAGGTCACGCGTTCGACCCGCCGTACGACCTGGACGACGTCGAGAAGACCGTGAAGCGGACCCGGACCCACGGCTACCACGAGCCGTTCGATGTCGTGCCGGGGGTGAAGGTGCAGTTCCTCGATTCCGGACACATCCTCGGCTCCGCGTTCGTGGTGATCGACGTCGACGATGGACAGCGGCAGCAGCGCATCGTGTTCACCGGTGACCACGGCCGGCGCGGGATCCCGATCCTCCGCGATCCGGAGCGGCTGCCGGAATGCGACGTGTTGATCACCGAGGCGACCTACGGTGATCGGCTGCACGCCAAGCGCGTGGACCTCGAGTCCAGTCTCGAGCAGGTGGTCAACGAGGAGGAACGCGACGGTGGTCGCATTCTGATTCCGGCGTTCTCGGTCGGCCGGACGCAGAACGTGCTGATGTACCTCGGCAAGCTGCTACGGGAGAAGCGGATCCGCCCGCAGCCGATCTACATCGATTCGCCGATGAGCAAGAAGGTGACCCAGCTCACCGCGCGCTACCCGGAGCTGTTCGATGCGGACATGCAGGAGCTGCTGCGCAGCGGCCATGACCCGTTCTTCTTCGAGGGCGTGCGCTACGTCGCCGACGTCGAGGAGAGCAAGTCGCTGAACGACCTGCGGCAAGGGATCATTCTGGCTGCCTCCGGTATGTGCGAGGCGGGGCGGATCCTGCATCACCTCAAGCAGTCGGTGACCCGACCCGAGGACTGCGTGCTGGCGGTCGGCTACATGGCCCAAGGCACGCTGGGTCGCAAGCTGATCGACGGCTACGAGCATGTGAACATCCTCGGCGAGCGCTACGCGGTGCGCTGCAAGGTGCGCAGTATCAGCGGACTGTCGGCGCACGCCGACTACGGCGAGCTCCTGTCGAGCTTCCGCCACCTTGCCCCGCGGGCCAGGGTGTTCGTGGTGCACGGCGAGGAGGACGCCACCCTCAAGTTCGCCGACAAGCTGCTCGACGCGGGCTTCACCAAGGTCGACGTGCCGGTCAAGCGCGAGAAGTTCGAGGTGTGATGACGTCGGTGCGCCGGGGGCTCGGGGCGTGGTCGGCCGCCGCCGCCGCCGTGTTACTCCGGCTCACGCCGCCCTTCGAGCTCAACCACGACTGCGGGTGGTATCTGTTCGTCGCCACCAGGTGGTTGGCCGGCGATCGGCTCTACATCGATCTGGTCGAGGTCAATCCGCCGCTGGTGGTCTACCTCTCGACGCTGCCCGCGCTGGTCGCGCTGCGCACCGGCTGGCCGCTCGGGGCGGTGTTCCACACTTGCGTGCTGGGCCTGATCGCGGTGAGCCTGTGGTTGTGCCGCCGCGTCCTGCATGATCGGGAGTGCGATCGAATCGACCGGGCAACGCTCTGGGTGGCCGGGGTGGTGGTGTTGGTCGTGTGGCCCGGCGGTGATTTCGGCCAGCGCGAACACTGCATGGTGGTGACCTTGTTGCCGTGGCTCGTGGCCGCCGCGGCTCGCACCGCAACCGCGGAGGCGCGCGTCATGCCGCCGGGTCTGGCGCTCGGCATCGGGCTGTTCGCGGCGGTGGGGGTGTCCCTCAAGCCGTACTTCCTGCTCGCGCCGCTGCTGGTGCGTCTCGGCGAAGTGTGGGCCGTGCGGCGGTGGCGGTTCCCGTTGGAGGACTTCGGACTGCTGCTAGGGGTGTCGGGCTACGCGGTGCACCTGCTGTGCGTGCCGTTCCGCGACGGGTTGCTGGCCACGATCGCACTGGTGCGCCAGGACTACTCCGCCTATTCGACGCCGCTCGGGGTGCTGTTCGCCCAATCGTGGACCCTGCGTGCGGCTGGGCTCGGGGTCGGGCTCGGCGTGTCGCTGCTGTGGTCGTCGCAGCTGCGCCGACCCCTCCGCGTGCTGGCACTCGCCTGGTCGGGGCTGTTCCTCGCCGCGCTCTGGCAGGGGAAGGGATGGAGCTACCACCTGCTTCCCGCCGAGCTGGTCGGACTGCTCGGTGTCGCGCTGCTGTTGGCCCGGCTGTGCGCAATGCCGCGACTGCGTCTGCTCGGGCCCGTGTTCGCGGTGTTGGTCGCTGGGTTGTCGGGGGTTCGCATCGCGCAGCACGCTCTGCAGCGCGACCCCGGAACTGGCGCGCTGCGGCGGGCTCCGCCGTTCACCGGGCTCGATGCCGAGACGATGGTGCTGCAGCGCCTCGCTCCGGGTGACGCGCTGTTGCTGCTCGACACCGACATGCACGTGTTCTTCGGTTGGATGGCCGAGCGGCGACTGCGGTGGGCTTCGCGCTACGCCTGCCTGTGGCGGCTCCCGGCAGCACTGCGCGACCCCCGGCGACTGCCCGAGTTCGCGTCCGAAATCGCCGCCGACCTGCGGCACCACCGTCCACGCCTCGTGCTGGTGCGTCGGGGTACTCCGGCGTACGCGCCCGATGGGTTCGAACTCGCGAACTTCGTGCGGAGTCAGGCCGTGCTGCGCGACGCGCTCGCGGACTACCGCGTGGTCCGTACCGGCACGCGTTTCCTGGTGCTTTCTCGCCCGTGAGCCGCGCGTTCAGCGCGCCCAGCCCCGAGATCGTTCGACCGCGTGGCGCCAGCAGCGGAGCAGTGCGGTGCGCTCCCGGCGGGCGAGGGCTGGGCGGAATGTCCGTTCGACCGGCTGCAGCTCGGAGAGCGCTGCGGTGCTGCGGAACACGCCGGTCGCGAGGCCTGCGAGGAACGCCGCGCCCAGGGCAGTGCTCTCGTGGTGCCGGGGTCGCTCGACGGTCGTGCCCAGAACATCGGCCTGGAACTGCATGAGCGCGTCGTTGGTCGAGGCTCCGCCGTCGACCCGCAACCGCCGGATCTTGGTGCCTGCATCGCCCTCCATGGCGGTGACCAGATCGGCGGACTGGAACGCCATCGCTTCGATCGCAGCGCGGGCGAGGTGGCCCACGGTGCTGCCGCGCGTCAGGCCGACGATCGTGCCCCGGGCGTAGGGGTCCCAGTGCGGCGAACCGAGCCCGACGAACGCGGGAACGAAGTAGACCCCGCCGTTGTCCTCGACCGAGGCGGCCAGCGCTTCGATATCCGACGAGCGGCGGATCAGGCCCAAGCCGTCGCGCAACCACTGCACCGCAGCGCCAGCGACGAACACCGAGCCCTCGAGGCAGTAGGTCGCCCGGCCGTCGAGGCCCCAGCCGATGGTGGTCAGCAGGCCGTGTCGCGATGCCACCGGCTGCGTGCCGGTGTTCATCAACAGAAAGCAACCCGTGCCGTAGGTGTTCTTCGCCGCACCGCGGCGAAAACAGCCCTGCCCGAAGGTCGCGGCCTGTTGGTCGCCCGCGATCCCGGCGATCGGCACCGAGTGGCCGAGCAGCTTGCGGTCGGTCTCACCGAACACGCCGCTGGAGTCGCGCACCTCCGGCAGCATCTCGCGCGGGACGTCGAGCGCGTCGAGCAGCACCGGGTCCCAGTCGAGCGTGTGGATGTTGAACAGCAGCGTGCGGCTGGCGTTGCTGAAGTCGGTTGCGTGCACGCGGCCGCCGGTCAACCGCCACAGCAGGAAGCAGTCGATCGTCCCGCACAGGATCTCGCCGCGCCGCGCCCGCCGCCGCAGGCCTCGGTCGGCATCGAGCAGGTGTTTGATCTTGGTGCCGGAGAAGTACGGGTCGAGCCGCAAACCGGTGCGCTCGCGCACTTCGGTGCCGAGCCCGCTGCGCTCGAGGCGCTCGCACAGTGGCGCGGTGATGCGGCTCTGCCAGACGATCGCGTTGCCCAGCGGAGTGCCGCTCGACCGCTCCCACAACACGATGGTCTCGCGCTGGTTGGTGATCCCCAGCGCGGCGAGACCCGCGGCGTGCACTCCGGCGCGCCGCAGCGCCTGTCGGGCGGTGCCGAGCTGGGTCTTCCAGATCTGCTCGGGGTCGTGTTCGACATGCCCCGGGGCGGGGAACAGCTGCGGGTGCTCGCGCTGTGCCACGGCGACGGTGCGGGCGCTGGCGTCGAATACGATCGCTCGGCTCGACGTGGTGCCCTGGTCCAGAGAGAGGATGTGCATCGGCGGTCAGCGACCATAGCGTGGGGCACATGGCGCACCCGCGTCGATCGCCGCTGAATGCGCGCGACTCCGGTGCGAACACCGCTTGCGCTGAGTCGAGTGGCCCCGGGGGTTTTTCGCGGAGGTTCGCGAGCCCCGGTCTGGCTCCCGCGCGTAGGGTCGGGCGCGAGGCGCCTGCGCGACTGAGCGGAGCGCGCCCCGTGAAAGGGCTGGTACGTGCCCTTTCGCTTTCGATCTGCTCGGCCTGCGAGCCAACGAGGTCCGCTCGGATCGAGAGCGCCACCACCTCCGGGGGCGTAGGTGGCCGCGCCGCTGTCTGTCCCACCAACCGACAGCGGCGCCTTATTTTCCTCGCTTCCGCTTGTGGATCGAAGTGGTCGCGGGTGCGGTGTCAAGGGCTGCCCGCGCGAATACGCAGCTGCGGACCCGGGTGCAAGGACGGCCCCGCGGGGTGCACCCGTACGACCGCGTGGGTATTGCAACCCCTCGCGAGTCGTACCAAACTGTCCCGGTCAGGCGCGCACCACCGCGCCCGACAAAGCCTGTCCCCTCGTTCCCCCAGACCTCCGCAACATCATGGTCGCACAGTTGGATATCGAGGAGATCAAGCGTCGTCTGCGCTTGGTCCGACGTGAACTCAATATTTCACAAAGAGAGGCCGCAACGAAGGCCCACATCTCCAAGTCCGTGCTGGAGAAGTACGAGTCCCGGGAGAATCAACGCATCCCCAATACGCGCCAGCTGTTCCAGCTGGCCGAGGCATATGACGTCTCGGTCGACTATCTGCTGGTGCGCGACAAGGTGGCCGAGGTGGCCTCGCCCCACTGACACCGAGAATCCTCCGTTCGGGTGGCCCGACTCGTGGGTGACGGCGGCGTTCCGGATCCGCTGGTCTCCCGGGCCTCGGGCCGCCTGATCGAGCTCCCGCAGTCGCCGGGAATCCGGCTGCTCGACGGGCGACGCCCCGCCGCGCAGCCTGACCGGTACGATCCCGCGACCCCGCTGGGATCTCGGCCTGGCTGGCAGTTCCCCGTGCGTCTGGGGTCTCGTTGCGTGGCGAGGCAACGCTGCGCTTTTCGGCGCGGTTCGTCGATTGGACTTGCGCCCGGGCCAGGGTTGCACGTATCGCGTGCGTTGCGCCCTACCGTGACCAACCAGAGAATGTCTGTACTCCGCCCTCGCTTCCTCGTTCTCACGACCGTTGCCACTGTCTGGCTGGGCTCGGCTGCTGCCGCACAGCTCGAGCGTCCGGTGCCCTACCCCATCCCGCACGACCGTGCGTGGGAACGCGCGGTCAAGAAGGAGACCCGCACCATGACGGGCAAGCCGGGGGCGAAATACTGGACCGACTACGCCAGCTACAAGATCGAAGCCGAGCTCGAGCCGGAGCGGGCCCAGGTGAGCGGTCGTGCGGAGATGACCTACCACAACCGGTCGCCCTCCTCCGTGCGCTCGGTTCTCGTCCACCTGCGGCAGAACGTGCACAAGTCCGGGAGCCTGCGCAACACGTTCGTCGAGATCACCGGCGGCGTGAAGATCGATGGCGTCGAGTTCGGTGGCGAGCCCCTGAAGTCGACCAACGGTCGTGGGGTCGGCTACGCGATCCGCGGCACCGTGATGTCGGTGCGGTTGCCGGAGCGCATCCGCAGCGGGGCCAAGGGTACGCTGACCATCCGGTGGAGCTACCGGGTGCCCAAGCGCGGCGCGCCGCGCAACGGGCACGAGAACAACAACTTGTTCTACCTCGGCTACTGGTATCCGCAGTTCGCCGTGCACGAGGACGTCGACGGGTGGGTGGCCGAGCAGTACATGGCGAACGCCGAGTTCTACATGGGCTACGCCGACTACGACCTCCGCTTCACCGCGCCGAAGGGCTGGTTGGTGCGGGCCACCGGTGAGCTCGAGAACGCGAAGGACGTGCTTACCGACACCGCGCTGCAGCGCCTGGACGAGGCGCGCAAGGGTCGCGACATCGTCCACGTGATCGCCCAGGAGGACCTGGAGTCCGGCAAGGTCACCCGACCGACCGACGCGGAGAAGCTGACCTGGCACTTCGTGGCCAAGCACGTGCGCGACCTGGCGGTCAGCGTGTCCAACCAGTACGTCTGGGATGCCACCCACGCGGTGATCAAGGACCGCGACGGCCCAGGCAAGGACGGCGTGGCGATGATCCACGCGGTGTATCGACCGCGCATGCGCGGGCACCGGGGAGCGGCGGAGTGGGCCCGCCACACCATCGAGTACATGTCGGCCAAGGTCTACCCGTACCAGTGGCCGCACATGACGGTCTGCGAAGGGGTGATCGGTGGCGGTATGGAGTTTCCGATGATGACGATCATCGGCTCCAGTGGCGGGTTGGGGGTCACCGCGCACGAGCTGATCCACATGTGGTTCCCGATGCTGGTCGGCAGCAACGAGAAGGCGCACGCCTGGCAGGACGAGGGGCTCACGTCTTTCTTCACCACCTTGTGCACGGCGGCATTCCGCAAGGCGGACGAGAGCGTCGCGGCGGGCCGCCGCGACAACAGCATGTACATGCTGATGGCAGCTGGCGGCGAGTCCGCGCCCTGCATGACCCATGGCGATCTCTACCCCGGGGGCAGCGCCTACGGCTTCACCTCGTACGCCAAGACCGCGGCGATCCTGCACCAGCTGCGCGGCATGCTCGGTGACGAGGTGTTCTTCGCCGCGATGCGCGAGTACGTCACCGACTGGGCGTTCAAACATCCGTACCCGCAGGACTTGTTCCACACCTTCGACCGGGTCGCCAAGCGCGATCTCGGCTGGTACTTCCGCACTTGGTTCTACGAGACCTGGACGCTCGATCAGGCGATCGAGTCGGTCCAGCCCAACGCGGAAGGCACGCAGCTCGTGGTCGAGGACAAGGGGTACGCTACGTATCCGACCGAGATCGAAGTGACCTACCGTGGCGGTCGCAAGGAGACCCTGAAGATCCCGGTCGAGCACTGGTTGAGCGGCAAGCGCACCAAGAAGCTGCAGTTGGGCAAGGACGTGGTCGGCGTCGTCCTCGACCCGCGGCGGATCACGCTCGACATCAGCCGGCGCAACAACGTCTGGTCCGCGGAATAGCCGCACCATCCACTTGCCGTGCCCGCGAGGGCGCGCGGCGCGGTGCGTGGATGATAGGATTCGCGCAGCCATGCCGAATTCGAACGCGCACGCACCGCGCCTCCGCGCCTGTTGGGTTCTCACCGCGGCCCTGCTCGCTTGCTCGCCCTCCGAACTCGCGGCACAGCGACGCCGCGGTGCGAAGAGCGAGAACTGGCCGTTCGGGCTGAGCCCGGCGCAGGCCTCGGACCCCATGGTGCAGAAGCGCGACCTGTTCAACTTGGGGATGATCGGGGCCAAAGCGTGGGATGCCACACGCAAGGAACCGGCGGCGCTTCGCTCCAGCGGGCGGCGGCAGTTCCGCAACGACTCGAAGTCGGACGGGGACGCCGGGCCGACCAAGCTGGTGGTCCGTGCCTTGCTCGGGGGTGCGCCGGCCCAGCGTGCCGGACTGCAGCTCGGCGACGAGATCGTCGGGATCGGTCAGCAGAAGTTCGACAAGGGTTGCTTCCAGCCGTTCGCCGACGCCCTGACGAAGGCCGAAGCCGAGACCGGGGTGGTGGTGCTCGACGTGCTGCGGGCCGGCAAGCAGATCGCGGTGACGGTCAAGCTGAAGAAGGGTGGCAAGGAGTTCTCGGAACCCACCAAGGGCAAGGCGCGGGACAAGATCCTCGCGGCGGCGCTGCAGTGGTTGGCCGAACACCAAGAGGGTGATGGTGGCTATCCGGCTACCCTCGGCGGGATGAACGGCCGGGTGGTCAACGCCTGTCTGGCAGGCTTGGCGTGGTTGGCTGGCGGCAGCACGGCGCGCGCGGGCAAGTACCGGACGAATATCCACAAGGCCGAGGAATTCGTGGTGCGCGGCCTGTGGGCCAAGGACACGTCGACCCCCTCCGGTGCTGGCGCGAACTGGGACCAGTCGACTTGGAGGCTCGCCTACGCGTCGCTGTTCCTCGGCGAGTTGCTACAGACCGGCAAGAACCCGAAACTGCGCGCGACCCTGCAGAAGATCGCCGATGAGCTGGCCGCGCGGCAGGAGGTCTCCGGTGGCTACGGCCACGGGCCGGGCGGCAAGAACGCCCTCGGCTACATCGAGCTGAACATCCTCGGCGCCCTGGTGATGAGCGGACTGGGGCAGGCGAAGCAGGCCGGGTGCAAGATCGCGGACCCGGCGATCCAGAAGCTCGATGCGTACCTCCAGGCCTCCGCCGGTGAGGACGGTGGCGTCGGCTATGCAGATGGTCCGGGGCAGAAGGGCATGGGGAACATCGGTCGCACCGCGGCGGCGTGGCTCGGTGCGGTGGGGTTGGGACGTCGTGCGGACCCCTGGACCAAGAAGATGGAGGGATACGTGCGCGCACACGTCGCAGACGTGATGCACGGCCACGCGTCGCTGATGCAGCACATCACGCTGGCGGGGGTCGCCGCCAAAGCGCTCGGCAGCGATGCCGAGGCCGCGTACTGGAAGGTGATGCAACGCGACATGACCCTGGCCCGCGCCCCGGATGGTTCGCTGCAGTCGCGGCCGTGGCACGAGAGCTTGCTGATGGAGAGCAACACCGACGTCAGCATGGGTGAGGTGTGGACCACCGCATCGTGGGCGATCGTGCTCGGCGCCGAGGCGGTCAAGGCGAAGAAGGGCGGACTGCCGGGTTGGTGCGGCAAGAACTCTTCGCAGTAGTGCATCGCGTGGGCGGCGGACCCGGTGCCAGTGCGCGAGTGAGTTGCCGACCTCGTCGGGCGTGGAGTCGGACCGCCCGGCGCTCCGGCCCCAGGGGTTTGCGTGGCAGCGCTCGTTCACCGCACCACGACGTGCACGCAGGGATTCGCGACGCGGTCCGGGAGTCGTCCCAGGTCGCGGGTGGGTGGGCCGGTGCGGCGGGAGTGTCCCGCTCGCTCGCCAGGCCCTCGTTCGTCAACCGACGACGGCGGGGCCACGACTCCCTGGGACTGCCGCGTCGGGCCCGGTTGCCGGACCCCACGCAAGGGTGCGTTCGGTCGTTTGTCCTGATCCGTAGGCAACTGCGCGGTCTTGGCCCGCTCTCGGGTGGCGAATGCTGACCGGGAGCAAGTCACGACTGGCGGGGATCGACGCGTTGCGCGGCGTCGCGATGGTGCTGATGGTGCTCGACCACGTCCGTGACTTCATGGGAAGGTCCGCGGCACCCGAGCTGATTCCGCACGTCGACGCCCCGTTGTTCCTGACCCGCTGGGTCACGCACTTCTGCGCGCCGGTGTTCGTGCTGTTGGCCGGCGTGGGTGCCGGGTTGTACGGCTCGCGGGTCGAATCGCGCGGCGCGCTGGCGCGCTTCCTGGTGACTCGGGGACTGTGGCTGGTCCTGCTCGAGCTGACCCTCGTCCACGTGGCGTGGAACTTCGCACTGCCGTCGAACGGGTTGGTCGCGTTGCAGGTCATCTGGGCGCTGGGCTGGTCGATGGTGCTGCTGGCGGGTCTGGTCTGGCTGGGTCGCGGGGCGATCCTCGTGCTCTGCCTGCCCTTGCTCGCGTTCCACGAGCAGTTGGCGCACACCGCGATCGAGCAGGCGGTCCGATCCACTTCGGGTGTCCTCACAGAGCCCGGGGCCGTGCTGTGGTCGATCCTCCACGTCGAGTTTCGACCCGTGCTCCGCGGCAACGTCTTGGTGCTCTACACCGTCGTGCCTTGGTGTGCGCTGATGGGGTTCGGGTACGCACTGGCTCCGGCGCTGGCGGGGGGTGCTCGCCGGCGCGTGGCGCTCGGTCTCGGCATGGTGCTGATCGCGGCGTTCGTGTTGCTGCGCCGCGGGCCGCTCGACCCGGATCGCACTCCGGTGGCGGCAGCGCCGTGGATCGAGTTCCTCAACTGCTCCAAGTACCCGCCCTCGGTCATGTTCTTGCTGATGACGCTCGGGCCCGCACTGGTGGGACTGGCCCTGCTCGACCGGCTGCCGGAGGCGCGCGTCACCAGGTGGTTGGCGACGTTCGGTCGGGTGCCGCTGTTCTTCTACGTGCTCCACCTGTTCGTGGCACACGCGGTGGGGGTCGTGTTCCTGCGGGCCACGACCGGGGCGTGGCACAGCAGCGTGTTCACCGCCGCTCCCCCGCCCGGGACGCAAGCGAGCCTGCCGGCGATCTACATGACCTGGGCGGGAGTTGTGTGTTCGCTGTATCCGGTGTGTCGCTGGTTCATGGCGGTCAAGGCGCGCCACCGGGGTGCCT